>PARI01000018.1 GCA_002711415.1 Phycisphaerae bacterium
AAGTGCGAGGGAGCTTCGGGAGCAGGTGGGTAAGCCGACTGGGTGTCATTGCGAGTTGGTGCGGCGCGCTGAGCTCGCTCGGCACACGCCACGAGAACGCCGAGCAAGCGCTCATTGTCCGAGTCGTTGAGGACCATTGCCGAGGCATCGAGGCGGTACTCCTGCATGGCCGCTCCGGTCGGACCTACTGCATCGGTGGAAACACCGAGCGGACCAACATGGAGATCGTCCGACAGCTGTGCCTGCACCTCGACGAGCGACTGGGCTCGGAGCCATCGCTCCAGGAGCGATTCCCCGACTGCCCGGCGTCATCAGGATCCACCTGTGGCGAACTGGTGAGTTTCGTGAAGGACAGGCCCGGCCACGATCGACGCTACGCGATCGATGCGACACGGATCGAGGGCGAACTCGGATTCAGGCCTGTTGAGTCGTTCGAGTCCGGGCTGGCCCTGACGATCGACTGGTACCTCCGGAACGAGTCCTGGTGGCGAGGGATCATGGACGGAAGCTACCGCCAGTGGATCGACACCAATTACGGTTCATGACCGCACCGGGTACCGGCACAATCCAGGATGACACCGAACGGGATGGCACTGGCCATCCCGTTTTTTCATTTGCGTCCGAACATCCTGGTCATGATGTAACCCGGAAGGTTGCTGAAACGGTCTCGGTTGGCCATCACGGCACGCGCCGCCGACCACGGGAACGTCACGGTCGCGCCCGCACGGGCGAGCAACCGGGTTCCCGTGTCGATCAGTTCGTATCCCTCCTGCTCCATGAGCCTGCCCGACCACCGCTGGATGATCGCGATCTCCCCGGGCGAGAGTTTCTGCTTCCATCGGTCGATCGCGGTCTCCTTGATTCCACCCTTCTGGTCGAACCTGGTGAAGGAACTGTTGTGCATCGGGACATCGAGCATGGACTCCCGGCAGGGGATCCCGAGGAAATCGGCGATCTCCCTGGTGCTGGCCTCAGGTTCGGTGCACAGTCTCTCGTACGATTGCATCCGTATTCTGTCCTCGCCGAACCGTTCGATCGCACCGCGAGCCGACTCGATCGTTCTGTTCCAGATCAGGCTGATCGTGATGGGGTGATAGGACTTCCTGCTGCGGAGCGCCTGACGCTGCAGCGCCTCGGCATGGGTCGGATCCTTCTCGAGGTCGAACCCGCCCTGGTTTCTCCAGTCGCGGTAGGACAGCACAACGGCCCGTGGATCTCGGACCATGCAGATCACCCTGGCGTCCTCGAAGCGTTCGAGCATCTCGTTCAGCCGCAGGGCATGCCTGGGTGTCTTCTCTCCCCAGCGATCGCGGCCGTGCTCCTTCGCATCGAGCATGCAGAACGCGGTGAAGTAGTCATCCGGAGCGCCTCCGAGCTTTTTCGCCTGCTCCTGGAGGGGCGCCCTCCGTTCCGGGTGCATGCCGGGATCCCCCTCGTGACCGTATGGACGGTGGTACAGCCTGAGGAAGTAGTCCTCGCACGCCCGGGCCTCCTCCTGGCTTGGCCGGTGCGTGGATGGATTCGTGAACCGGTCGCGTAGGTCGTCGAAGTAGTGGGTCTCTCCCGAGATCCAGAGATCGCCGTGGGCGTTGAGTATCGAACTCATCATCGCTGTCCCGGAACGGGCCGTGCCGCAGATGAAGATTGGTCCGTCTCCTGTCATCAGCGTTCCACGCGTTCCTTGGTCTTCTCCACGAGCTCGACCTGCTCGATCAGGAGGTTCGCATCGATCGACTTGGTCATGTCCCACAGCGTCAGCGCCGCGACGCTGACCGCCGTGAGCGCCTCCATCTCGACACCGGTGCGTGCGACGACCGCCGCGGAGGCGGTGATCCTCAGCCTGTCCGGCGACTCCCGATCCACGTCCACTTCCACCACGTCAAGACCGAGCGGATGGCAGAGCGGGATCAGGTCGCTGCACCGCTTTGCGGCCTGGATCCCAGCGATCCTGGCGATCGCGATCGCATCGCCCTTCTCCAACCGATCGTCAAGCACCCGGTCGATCGTGCCAGGGTCGGCACGGAAGTAGCCGCGTGCGACGGCTCGTCGTCTCATCGGATCCTTCTCGCCGACGTCGACCATCCGCGCCCTGCCCGTCTGATCCACGTGTGTCAGTTCCTCTGCCAATGGTCGACTCCGCTCTGGGTTCACCTTCGATCGTAGACGATAGCTCCTCCAGAGATCGTCAGCACGGCCGAGCACCCGCGGTCGTCGGGTGGCAGTTCACCATCCAGCATCACCAGGTCGCCATTATGGCCACACCCGAGCCTGCCACAGCCGTGAAGCCCCAGCATGTCCGCAGCGGAGGATGTGTAGGCTTCAAGGGCCGCCATCCCTGTGATCGCCTCCTTCTCGTTGACCGGTCGGCCATCGAGGTCGCGGCCGGAGGTCGCCGCATGCATGCCCTCGATCGGATCGCAGTTGACCACGGGCCAGTCGGAACCGAAGGCCAGCTTTGCGCCGTTGTCCAGGAGTGAACGGAACGGGAAGAAGCGGGGCATCCTCTCGCGGCCGAGGCAGGTCATGGCGAACCGTCCGTCATCCGCCCGGTGGTACGGTTGCATGCTCAGCCATCGATCGCGGCACCTCGGGAGGTCATCCTCGTGAATCGTCTGGGCATGCTCGATGCGACCGCGACGGGTATCCCCGGCCTCGTCCAGTGCGTCCAGCGCGAGCCTGACGGCCTCGTCGCCGATCGCGTGCATCGAGGGGCTTCGGCCAGCCTCCAGCACCCGTGCGACCCAGTCTCCCAGGAGTCCGTCGGCTGCGAGTTCCACCAGCAGGCCCCTGGAATCCGGCGCATCGGCATACGGTTGGAGCATCCTGGCCGTCCTGGCTCCCAGCGTTCCGTCGATGAACGACTTGAATCCGATCACCTCGAGCCGTTGGCATGGCTGGACATCCGCGCCGATCGTGGTGTCCAGCGGCCACTCGCGGTCCAGCAGCGACACCATGCATCGGATTTCCAGATCGCCCCGTGAGGGGACCAGGACGTCGTGGAGATCCCTGGCGTACTCGTACGTTCCAACGGATGTGACCCCGAGCGACAGGAGGTGGTCCTGCGCCTTCATCAGCGCCTCGATCTTCTGCCCGGCCGTCTGGTCCGGCACCAGCGGGTTGATCAGCTTCCATGCCGCCTGCTCGACGAACACCCCGGTCCGTCGACCCGAGTCGTCACGCATGATCGCACCGCCCTCGGGCGAATCCCCGTCCGGGATCATCTCCAGGACGGCTTCGTTGACCACGCAGACGTGGTAGTCCATCCGGTAGCAGATCGCCGGACGGTCGCCGCATGCGGCGAGCCAGCCTGCGTCTGGTACCAGGTCGCCCAGATCGGTCTCCGACCATCCATGGCCCCGGAGCCACTGTCCTGAAGGCAGTTCCGCATGCTCCTGTGCGATCAACTGCTCGAACCGATCCCTGGATGTGGCTTCGGAGAGGTCCAGTTGGCCCAGGCTCAGGCCACCCTGTATCAGGTGCAGGTGTGAATCGACCAATCCAGGAACGACGAGCCTGCCCTCCGCATCGATCACGTGGTCGATGCCCGTGGCGTCGTCCCGATGGTCAAGGACCAGTCCGTTCCGGAGCCTGACGGCCTCGGCACATGGTGTCTGCCGGTCCATCGTGATGACGCGTGCATTGCGGATCAGGAGTGTCGAGGGTTCTTGATTCATCGCGGCTTCGGGATTCCCGTGTCGTGCTGGGTCGACCTGAAGATCGGGGTCATGCTACTCTTCTCATGATTGGATTGACCACTTCCGTCATGAGGATACACATGAACACGCTGAGACTGGTCCTGTTCGGATTCATGCTCGTTCCCGTTGCATGCAAGGAGTACACGCCGAAGCCGCCCTCGCAGCCGAGGGTCGTCGCGCCGGCAGAGCCCTCCGGCGTCAACTCGCCTTCCCCCGCCACGATGGAGCTGTCCGGACCCGATACGGACCCCAGCGTGGTCACCATCGCCGGGATGACGGCTCCAAAGCCGATCGCGTGGACCTGGCGGAAGCCGACGATGTCCTTCCGGACGCTGCAGTACATCATTCCAGGCAAGGAGAATTCCTCCGAGTCGGCCGACCTGGTCTTCTCGTTGTTCTCGAACACAGACGGCGGCTCCCTCGAGGACAACATCTCCCGATGGAGCATGCAGTTCGCCGACGAGGAGGGCACGCCTGCAACACCGATCGTCAGCGAGATGACCGTCGACGGGATGCCGATCTCGCTCGTCGAGCTCAGCGGCAGCTACCGCGGCATGGGAGCGCCGTTCGCCAGGCCCGGTCACACCCAGTTGACCGCGGTCCTCGAGCCGAACGACGTGCGTCTCTACATCAGGATGATTGGTCCGACAGCCGCGGTGGACGAGAACAGGGACGACTTCATGGCCATGCTCAACGGGTTCAGGCAGAACGACTGACTCGGGGCATGCGATCAGGCGGTGGCCATGCTCCTGGCCTCGTCGAAGCGACGGGAGACCTCGTTCCAGTTGACGACGCTCCAGAAGGCCTCGATGTAGTCGGGTCTCCTGTTCTGGTAGTTCAGGTAGTAGGCGTGCTCCCAGACATCCATGCCAAGGATCGGGGTGCAGATGCAGTCGGCCACGCCCTCCATCAGCGGATTGTCCTGGTTCGGGGTCGAGCAGACGCAGAGCGATCCGTCGCCCTTGACGCCGAGCCACGCCCAGCCTGAGCCGAATCGAGTCGCGCCGGCGTCGGCGAACGCCTTCTGGAAGTCCGCGAACGAACCGAACGCGGTGTTGATCGCGTCGGCCAACTCGGAGGAGGGGTCTCCGCCGGAACCGGGAGCGGACATGATCGTCCAGAAGAGGCTGTGGTTGAAGTGACCGCCGCCGTTGTTCCTCACGGCACCGCGAATGTCCGCCGGCACGTTGGAGATGCCGGAACAGATCTCGTCGATGGACATCGACGCGACATCCGTTCCCTCGACTGCCGCGTTGAGCTTGTCCACGTAGGCCTGGTGATGCTTGCCATGATGGATCTCCATCGTGCGAGCGTCGATCGCCGGCTCGAGGGCATCGGTGGGGTATGGAAGGTCTGGAAGGGTGAATGCCATGTCTTGGTCTCCTTGGGATCCGGTTCCGGATCGTCGAGTTCATCCATCGAGGGGCGGGGGCCCGAACGCGACGGGGGGGCATTGTATCGAATTTCCAACCGGGGCATTCAACGGGCTATGATCCGGTCCATGCAACCGCTCATGAGAGTCATCGATGCCAATGCCAACCGGGCCCGCGAGGGTCTCCGGGTCCTCGAGGATGCGGCACGGTTCTGCCTGGAGGACGTCCAGCTGACCACGCAGGCCAAGACGCTCCGGCACCGGGTCACCGAAGTGGTCAGACTGCTTGGTCCCTCGAACCTGCTGGACAGCCGGGACACACCCGGTGATGTGGGGACCGCGGTAGCGACCGAGTCCGAGTCCACGCGGCACGGCCATCGTTCCGTGGTCGCGGCATCGGGCAAGAGGGTCGGGGAGGCGTTGCGATCGATCGAGGAGGCGGCCAAGGTGACCAGGCCCGGGCTTGCGCCCGAGTTGGAGCGGATCCGTTACGCCGTGTACGAGCTGGAGCAGTCGGTCCTGCTCGGGCTGACCGGTACGATCCCTGCTGACTGGTCCGTGTGCCTGTTGCTGACCGAATCGGCCTGCAGAAAACCATGGGAGCACGTGATCGCCGGTGCGATCGAGGGAGGCGTCGACTGCATCCAGGTCCGCGAGAAGTCCATGTCGATGAAGCAGCTTGCGGAACGGACCACGGCCGTGATCGACATCGCCAGGCCTGCGGGAGTGGAGGTCATCGTCAACGATCATGTCGACGTGGCGATCGCGACCGGTGCCGATGGCGTGCACCTCGGGCAGGATGACCTTTCTCCGGCATCGGCCAGGTCGATCTGCGGGCACTCGCTGCTGATCGGATCCAGCACGCATTCACTTGAGGAGGCGGCTGATGCGGTTGGCCAGGATGTCGATTACATCGGGGTCGGATGCATGTTCAGCTCCCGACTGAAGCCCGGGCTCCAGGCCTCCTCGACACCGTTGCTGGAGGAGTTGGTGCGGGCTCATCCGGACCTGCCACACCTGGCGATCGGGGGGATCTGCCGGGACAACATCGAGGAGGTCATCAACGCAGGCGGTCGAGCGGTCGCGGTCTGCCACGGGATCTGCGATGCCGAGGATCCCGCCGGGGCAGCAGCACACCTGTCCGAGGCGATCCACGCAGCCCGCCTCGAGCAGGAATCCTCATGAGGACAGGCATCGCCCCGCATGGGAGATCGCTTCCTCGGGGTCACCCGGGCAAGGAAGCCCAGGCGCCTTCCAGCGATGTCCGTCATGGATGCAGGCGAGGTAGCCGAAGCCCTGTCGGTCCGTTTCCACGTCGGTCAGGATCACCGGGATGAACCCGAGAACGATGCCCTCGATCGTGCACGTGAACGCCGACTGGTCCTCGTGATCGGCCCGTACCGAGTATCGGTACTTCATGTCTCGGAAATGCATGCTCGAGCCGCGGATCAGTTCCCGCCTCCTTGGTTGATCGACCAGTTCGATCTTCTCCGGTTCGATGGTCGCTCCCGCAGGATGTCGGTACAGAAACAGCATCGCGACCAGGGCGCCTGCCACCAGGCCGACGATCGCCAGCACCATCACCAAGGTGCCGCTCCAACCGTCGGTTTCACCGGCGGCCGAACCGAACATGAACAGTGGCCATTCCAGGAGAGACTGCATGCCACGAGTGTACCGCCGGCCATCGATGCATTGGCTATGCTGATCACACCTATTTCACCGCCCGGGCGCGTCGGCCGAAGATGATCACGAATATCAGGTACATCCAGATGGGAACCGGGACCAGCGCGGGTGTCCCTTCCATCGGCTGCGACTGCAGCGTCTGCCGGTCCGAGGATCCCAGGGATCATCGACTGCGATGCGGTGCCTGCCTCCAGTTTGACGATCCCGATGGCAATCGCAGGGTCATCCTGATCGACACGCCGCCGGATCACAGGCAGCAGGCCCTTCGGCACGGGCTGGATCGATGTGACGGGATCGTCTTCACCCATGACCATGTCGATCACGTCTTCGGCCTGGACGAGGTTCGGCGCTACAACGCCATGATGAAGTGCCCGATCGACATCTATGCCGAGCCCGATGTCCTTGGGAGCCTCGGTCGCATGTTCAGGCATGTCTTCGATCGGGGCGAGAACGTCAACGATTCCTTCGTGGCCAGCCTGGTGCCCAACACGGTCGAGCCGGGTGTGCCATTCGAGCTNCACGGNCTTCGCATCGAGCCGATTCGAGTGCTNCATGGTCGTCTNCCGATCCTNGGNTATCGANTCGATNCNGTCGAGGAGGGNGNNGCNCCGGACGTGCTTCCCCTGGCCTACCTGTCCGACGTGTCGGCCCTGCCACCGGAAGCCTGGCCTCGCCTCGAAGACCTGCGCACCCTGGTCCTGGACATGCTCCGGTACAGGAGCCATCCGACCCACCTGACCGTCGACAGGGCGATCGAGGTGGCGAGCAGGGTGGATGCTGGTTCGACGTACTTCATCCACATGTCCCACGACATCTCGCATGGGGAACTGGATCCACGCCTGCCCGAGCGGATGCACCTGGCCTGGGACGGCCTCGTCCTGCCCCGGGGCTGACCGGGCACGACGTGGGCTCGGGTTGAAGGGGGGTCGGTCCCGGATTAGACTGTCCCGCTCACATGGCACAGATCCGCGAAATCAAGAAGCGTCGAACCGCCGTCGGCACCATCCAGCGCATCACCAAGACGATGCAGATGATCGCGACGGCGAAGTTCACCGCTGCGTTGCAGCGGGCCAAGGCGACCAGGCCGTATACCGACAAGATCCGCCAACTGGTCTCCGAGGTCGCGTCATCCTCCCCGGATGCCGACGACATCCTCCTTCGTGGCCCCTCGGAGCAGACGGGACGCCATCTCGTCCTGGTCATCAGTTCCGACCGCGGCATGTGCGGCGCGTACAACGCCCACATTCTCCGGACAAGCATGCAGCTGATCGACGAGCTTCGCGGCAAGGGCGAGGTGGTCGTCGAGGGTTCCGGCAAGAAGGCCTTCGGGTTCTTCAAGTTCGCCCACATCGACCTGGCCGAGTCCATGACCATCGGTGACAAGCCCCAGTTCGACCAGGTGGCCGCGATCGCCGACAGGTACATCGAGGACTTCAGGTCAGGCAGCTTCGACGCCATCCACGTCGGCTACATGCGGTACGAGAGCAACAGCAAGCAGGTGCCCGAAATGATGCAGCTGCTGCCCATGAAGATCGAGTCGGACGACACCGAGGACACCGGGGAGGGCTCACTGTACGAGTTCAGCCCATCCAGCGACGAGATCCTCTCGGAACTGCTTCCTCGAGCGGTGAAGACATCTCTGTTCCAGGCCTTCAATGACGCGGTCGTCAGCGAGCAGGTGATGCGCATGGTGGCCATGAAGGCCGCCACGGACAACGCATCCGAGCTCGGCCGGATTCTCAACAGGGACTACAACCGCGCGAGGCAGACCAAGATCACCACGGAACTCACCGAGATCGTCTCCGGTGCGGCCGCGCTGGAGTAGAAACGACCTCAGCCTTCGTCCTTCTCCTTGCCGCCTGGTTCGGGCCCGGTCACGATCCTGTTCCCATCCTTCTTCCACTGACGGAGTCCGCCCCGGAGCGTCTTGATGTCGCTGTACTTCAATTCCATCAGCCGCTTGCTTGCGGCGATGGCCAGGATGTCGTCGTAGTCGTCTCCGTACACGATCACCAGCGGATTGCCCGGGAGCTTGATCTTGTGCAGTGGTGCGATGTCGGGAAACGGGATGTTGATCGCACCGGGGATGTGACCAAGCTCGTAGGCCT
Source organism: Phycisphaerae bacterium (assembly GCA_002711415.1). GTDB lineage: Bacteria > Planctomycetota > Phycisphaerae > Phycisphaerales > SM1A02. The sequence continues at coordinate 8,859 of PARI01000018.1, forward strand.
CCTTGCTTCGTGGATCCAACCAGATGCCCTCGGTCTTGCCTCCGAGCCCGAAGAGGCCCTTTGGCTGCACGAGCAGCTGCTCCGCTTCCACGGCGGTGACATAGTGGAGATCTCGGTCGCTCGTCGAGGTTCCGCATCCCATGATGGCCACGCATGGGGCCAGGATGAGCAGTGGGATACACCACGCCGGGTAATACCGTGTCTGCTTCATGGTTTCCTCCTTGAATTTGAGCCAGGGAGCCTTGGAATCACTGATCCATCATCGGATTCGCCCCTATCATCCCATGAGCAACACGGCCTCACAACCCGCCCGATGACGATCCCAGTCCCCCTGCTCCGGAGTCACCTCATGTCCATGCAATCGATCCTGAAGGCCCGTGCATGGATCGGTCTTCTCATGCTGGTTCTCAGTTGCGAATCCGTACTCGGCCAGGTCCCGGGGCTCCAGCAACAACCTGGCCAGACATCCAGGGTCGACGNGAAGCTGGTGCCAAGCAGCACCACGATCGTTCCCGGGCAGACGATCATGCTCGGATTCCTCTTCAAGATCCAACCTGACTGGCACATCTACTGGGTCAACCCCGGCGCCGATGGTGCCGCCCCGCTGATCGATGTCGAGGTCCCCGATGGATTCCAGGTCGGGCCCGTGCAGTGGCCGCGTCCCTCGATCTTCGGCACCGATGACAATGCCTCGTTCGGGTATTCCGGCAGCGTCATGCTCATGGTGCCCCTGGCGGCCCCGGTTGATGCGACGCCAGGTCGACTCGACGTCAAGGCCGAGCTGGAATGGCTGGTCTGTCGAAAGGATGTCTGCCTGCTCGAGGATGCGACGCTCTCAAGGTCGATCACGATCAGCGATGTCGATCCTCGCGCAGCGATCCCCGACTCCATGGCTCGATTCGTCCAGCAGCTTCCCAGGCCGATCGATCGGCTGGATGGGTCCCGGGTTTCCGTGAAGCCGGACACGGTGATCATCACCGGGACCATGCCCCGGTCCATCGGGATGGTCCGTTTCATACCGTTTGATCTGCCCGGCGTGGTCGTGTCGGATTCCCCCCCGATCAGCGGGCTCGTCGATGCAGGCCGTTTCACGATGAGGATTCCCCTGAAGGTCGATCCGCCCCACGTGAATCCGAGGCCGTTCGGCGGTGTCCTCCTGTTCGGGGCCTCAAGCACCGATCCCTCGTACTACCTTCTCGTGGACCTGCCGCCCCCCGGGAATGAGCAGGAATCAGGGCAAAAGGTCCCTGTGGAGTCTTCCAAGTCCAATCAAACCAGTGGATAATGTTTCCCCCGAAGAGTTTCAACAACCGCACACCCAGGAGTCATGACATGACCAGCACCATCACACGATGCATGAGCGTTCTCGCACTCGCGGGCGCCTTCCTCTTTTCCGCCCCCGCGATCGCCGATGACGAGAAGGCGACCATCGACAAGAAGGCCCCGGAATTCACGCTGAAGGACACCGCGGGCAAGGACAGGAGTCTCGAGGAGTTCAAGGACAAGATCGTCGTCCTCCAGTGGGTCAACCCTGACTGTCCGATCTGCAGGCGTGTCATGGAAAACGGGACTGTCACCAGCATGATCAAGGATTGCAAGGCGATGGACGAGGACATCGTCTTCATCACGATCAACTCCACTCACTACATGGAGAAGGACACCAAGCGGAACAAGGAGTACCTCGAGAAGAACAAGATCGAGGCGATTGCGCTCCTGGACGACAACGGCAAGGTCGGCAAGCTCTACGGAGCCAGGACGACCCCGCACATGTACGTCATCGATGAGAAGGGTGTCCTGCGTTATCAGGGCGCGATCACCGATGATGGTCGCGGCAAGCCCAAGGCCAAGAACCACGTCACCGAGACCGTGAAGCAGCTCACCAGCGACGGCACCGTCAGCCCGACGACGACCCGTCCCTTCGGATGCGGTGTCAAGTACAAGAAGTGACTCATCCCAGTCTGGAACAACAGGAGGGCCCGGCGTCTTGCCGGGCCCTCTTATTATTCCGGGTCGTGGTCGGTGTGGGTCAGGCCAGGTTCACGGGCATCACCACGTAGGTGAAGTCGTTTCCGACCTTCAGGACACCCGGCTTGTTGGGCGCCTTCATCTCGACCATGATCTGCGGATCATCGATGACTCGAAGTGCATCGGTGATGTAGTTGGGGTTGAACCCGATCTCGATCGGATCCCCCTGGTAGCTGTCCATGTCGACGTGGATCTCGGCTTCGCCCAGTTCAGGCGCCCTGCTGGACAGGGTGAGTCGGTCGTTTCCGAATGAGAGCCTCACGCCCTTGCTGTCCTGNGTGGTCAGCAGTGCGGCACGCCTGACGGCGCTGGTCAGCTCCGCGGCATCGAAGGTGACCCGCTTGTCCTGGTCCTTGGGGATGACGTCCTCGAAGGGCGGGAATGCGCCCTCGACGAGATTGCTCGACAGGGTCGCGGCATCAGCGCCCTCGCCGACCTGGAACACGGCATGATGGTCGTCGATGCTGACCCTGACCATCGCATCCGGATCGGACATGAGCTTGTTCAGGATGTTCAGCGCCTTGGTCGGGATGATGCAGCTGGTGTCGCTGTCGCTGTTGGGATCACAGCCGCCCTTGGNCATCGCCAGGCGTCGTCCATCGGTGGCCACCAGTCGCAGTTGCTTGCTGTTGCGGTCGACGAGTACGCCGTTGATGGCGAACCGGTTGTTCTCGACGGCCGTCGCGAAGATGGTCAGCGAGATGACCCGCTTGAGGGTTCTCGAATCGATCTGGAAGTCGAACTGGTCCTCCATGAACTCCCTGATACCGGGGAATTCCTTGGGGTCGTACCCGAAGATCTTGAAGCAGGAGTCGGTGCCCTTGACCGTGGTCACGTGATCCTTGACTTCCAGGTGGATCGTGTCGTCCTCGCTGGACTTGACGATCTGGCTGAGCTTGTCGGCGGGTACGAGGGCCTCTCCAGGCTGGTTGACCTCGACCTGGGCCACGTTGACGGACAGGCCGACCTCGGCATCGGTGGACATGATGGACAGGAGCCCGTCGTGTGCGACCAGCTTCAGGCACAGCAGGACCGGTGTGGGGCTTCGTGAGGCGATCACGCTGCTGGAAATGGACAATGCCTCGTTCAAGGCTGCTCGATCACAGACGACCTTCATAGATGTCTCCTCTGCTGGGCTCGCCCACGATTGTAGCGATTTGATCGAATGGTGGTTTCNNAGNGGGGCATGGAATGGTGGTCGTCGTGGATCCCCGGCATCAGGCGGTGCTAGAATCAAGCCATGCTGTATCGATTCTGCAGGTCATTGAACGAGTGGTACGCGGTTTCCGTGTTCTTCCTGTACATCGGCCTGTTTCTCCTGGCGGTCTGTCTGGTGTTCATCTTCCCGCCAGCGGCCATCTTTCTCCTGTTCTTCTCGATCTTCGCCCTCGTGATTTTCCGCGGCCTGTCCATGCTGATCAGTGCCTGTGAACGCTCGATCGCGCGGAATGCTCTTGGCCGAGGAGCCTGTCCGGGCTGTGGGTTCGATCTGCACGAGGAGCAGACCATGACCGAACCGGCGCATGGTTGCGTCTCATGCGGCGCCCTCTACGCCGCCTCCGGGGCCAGGATCACGGCCGAGGATCAAGCAGCCAGCAGCCNTGACCGAGCCGAGTATCGTGCCACCTGACCATCCTGCGAACTGTCCAAGGAGAAGCCATGCCTGCTGAAGCGGATGATCCTCCCGTCGTGATCGGAACATTCTCCGATGATCTAGAAGCGACCCTCGTGGTCTCCAGGCTGGGTGCCGCCGGCATCAAGGCGGTTGTCAGCGGTGGCATCACCGGGGCGTTCAGGGCGAAGTGTCCTGGTTCGGTCGATGTCCTGGTCAACGAGTCCTCGCTGGTCCAGGCGCGCGAGGTCCTCGGTTCCATGGATCACGGGGACCCGAATCTCCAGGATGTGGAGCATCCTGATGGCACGGATCCCCTCGAACCACCGGATCACCTGGATGTCTGATGTTCCAAACGGTCCCTTCATCGTCCGTTCTTGCCGGTCGAGCTTGATCGGATAGTATCGAGCCAGCGACGTGACTCCCTGGAGCAGACGTGCAGAGCATCCTCTTCATATGCACCGGCAACACCTGCAGGTCCCCGATGGCCGAGGCGATCGCGCAGGACCTGATCTCACGAGGGGGTGTCCCCGGCTTGGCCAGTTCCTCCCTGGCCGCATCGGCGGGGATCTTCGCGATGGAAGGGCAGCCCATGAATCCAAAGGCCGTCTCGGCCCTCAGGGACATGGGCATCGAGCACCTCACCCACAGCAAGCAGTTGACTCCACGGATGGTCCAGGAAGCCGACCTGGTCCTCTGCATGACCGGCGAACACGTCGCCTCGGTCCTTGAGATCGCAGGACTGGACCAGGAACAGGCCCGGAAGGTGCTTCCGCTTGATCCGGGGGGTGATGTCCCCGATCCTATTGGCGGATCCCAGCAGGAGTACGACCGGATCGCGGCTGGATTTACCAGCCTCATCACCGAACGCTTGAACGAGGTATTCCAGAAGGCATGAACATCGCAATCGGTTCAGATCATCGTGGATCGGAGACGGCGCGGCATCTCGCAGAGCACCTGCGTGCGACCGGGCACCAGGTCGATGATGCCATCGAGCTGCCCCAGGGTCCGTGTGACTACCCCGACCAGGCCTGGCTGGTCGCCAGCAAGGTCGCCGATGGCTCCATCGATCGTGGCATCCTCATCTGCGGAACCGGGATCGGCATGTGCATTGCAGCGAACAAGGTGCCTGGAATCCGTGCGGCCCTGGCTCCAGACGAGCTCAGTGCGGAATTGAGCCGCTCGCACAACGACTCCAACATACTCTGCCTCTCGGGCGACCTGATCGGGAAGACGCTCGCCAAGCGCATCGTGGAGGTCTGGCTCCAGACCGAGCACGAGGGCGGTCGCCACATGCGGAGGCTCGACAAGATCAAGGTCATCGAGCAGGGCAACGACCCGGCCACGATGTCCACCTGAGCCCGCCACCCTGTCGGAAGAGCCGTTGACGAGCGTGTATTCTGTCTGCACATGCAGCACCAGACCTACGATGTCGTCGTGATTGGTGGTGGCCATGCAGGGTGCGAGGCGGCTTGGTCCGCCTCCAGCGTGCTTGGCCCCGGTGGTCGCGTGGCCCTGGTGACCATGGACCCGGCCCGGATCGGGGTCATGAGTTGCAATCCGGCCATCGGCGGGNTGGCCAAGGGGCAGATCGTCAGGGAGATCGACGCCCTCGGGGGCCTCATGGGGCTGGCCGCGGATGCTTCCGGGATCATGTTCCGCATGCTCAACACCAGCAAGGGGCCCGCCGTCCGTGGTCCCCGTGCCCAGTGTGACAAGTACGCCTATTCCGCCGAGGTCCAGGCCTTGCTGGCCCAGCGAGATGATCGGATCGATGTCATCGGCTCGACCGTGGACGAGCTTGTGGTTCAGGACGGCCAGGTCAAGGGTGCCCGGATCTCGCGGGGATCCTGGATGGCCCAGGTGGATCCAGAGGCCATCCAGTGGAATCGATCGGCCAGCGGTCTTCCAAGGCCCGTGTTCACCAGGAGTCCAGGTGATCCAGGGGCGTCCGAGGATGTCATGCTGGAGTCAGCCGCAGTCGTCTTGACCACGGGGACCTTCATGCGGGCCTTGATGCACACCGGGCTGGACACCGAGGAAGGCGGGCGGGCCGGAGAGGGCTCCGCCGTGGGTATCTCCGCCATGCTCACTGGGCTCGGATTCGAACTTGGCAGGCTCAAGACCGGGACCCCGCCGCGTCTTGCAGCGGAGACCCTGAACCTGGAGTCCCTGGAATCACAGCATGGCGATGATCCACCGGTCGCCTTCTCGCACCATCCGCCTGACGGGGCTTTTCCCAGACTTCCTCAGCAGCAGTGCTGGATCAGCTCGACGAATCCACCCATGCACCAGCTCATCGAGCGGAACCTGGACCATGCTCCGATGTACATGGGGGCCATGGAAGCGGATCACGGCCCGCGGTACTGCCCCTCGATCGAGGACAAGGTCATGCGGTTCCGTACCCGGGACTCTCATCACGTGTTCCTTGAGCCCGAATCGATCCACACCAACGAGATCTACTGCAACGGGATCTCCACGTCGCTGCCCCAGGGGGTCCAGGCCGAGTTCGTGAGAATGATGCCCGGATGTGGCAACGCGACGATCCTCAGGCATGGCTACGCCGTCGAGTACGACATGGTCCGGCCTCACCAGATCGATTCGACCTGCATGACCAAGCGCGTCCAGGGGCTCTACCTGGCAGGGCAGATCAACGGCACCAGCGGATACGAGGAGGCGGCGGGGCAGGGGCTCCTGGCCGGTCTGAACGCGGCTCGACGAGTGGGTGGACAGGAGCAGGTCAGGTTTGGTCGCGATGAAGCCTATATCGGGGTCATGATGGATGATCTCGTCACGTGCACCCCTCGTGAGCCCTATCGCATGTTCACGAGCAGGGCCGAGTACCGGCTCCTGCTGAGGGCGGACAACGCCGACGTCCGCCTGATGCCCACGGCCAACCGGCTGGGACTGCTTCAGCAGGAGCAGTGGGAGGCCTACCTGGATCGTCAGCGTCATCGGACCATGGTTCATGAGCAGTTGCGTCAACGGAAGACCGAGGGTCGTTCCCTTGAGGATTGGGTTCGGATGCCCACGACCACGATCGACTGGATCAGTTCGCAACTGGAACTGCCCGAGGCAGGCCAGCCATTGGTTGAGCCGGTCATGACCGAGATTCGGTACGAGGGGTACATCCAGCGACAGGCATCCCAGGTCCGTAAGCAGCAGTCACGGGATCGCCAGTTGATTCCAGCAGGTCTCGACCCACATTCCATCACTGGCTTGCGAAATGAGGCCAGGGATGCGATTGCACGGTTCAAGCCGGCCACGATGGGGCAGGCTGGTCGACTCGAGGGCATCAGTCCCGCGGACCTTTCCTTGCTGTCCATTGCAATTGATCGTTATAGGACCTTGTGATCCTGGAGTGAGTCCTGGACATGTAAATCCAGTGCTTGCATAGCCTTTGCGAATCGTTTTCTTGGCTCCTGATTGCATTTGCAAATGCGAAATGCAGTTGTCGCTTGGAAAATAGTAAGCATGGGCAAGATCCTCCGATTTTTTCAGTCTTTTCACTTGGACGAGCATCATCATGGTGGTAGATTCAACGTGAATGCAGCGGGAAGTCTTGTACGAACCACTTCATTCATAGTTTGATTTGTCCTGCCTGATCCCTTGGTGTTGCAACCCTCTACTCGCAATGCCTCAGGCAAAACCCTTAGCTTGGAGATAGGAGAGAAAGATATGATGAGGAAAACCGCTATCGCGGCAGGTGCAATGTTGTTTGCATCCAGTGCAGCAATCGCTGACTTCACTGGCTTTGGTTACGAGCTGTCGACCGTCGAGAACAGCCTGGGTTCATGGTGCGTCCTGGACCTCTACGCTGAGTTCGATGATGTGACCGACAACATGCTCAGCTGTCTGAACATGGACATCCAGCTCAACGGAGGCGCATGCTTCTACAACGCTGGCGCTCCGCCGTTTGTTCCGCAGTCGCTGATCCCCCTGACCAACGTGCCTTCTGCTGATGAAGCATTCGCTGCTGATTCATACATCACGATTGGTAACACCCAGCAGGCTGCCAGCAATGGCACGAATGCTGACCCCAACTTCGCAGACAACTGCGACAACGTTGGCGTCAACGGTGGTTGGTTCAACCTTCCCCCGGACAACGGCCAAGGTGCTGCAGCTACCGGTCGCGTCTTCATGGGCCGTTTCTCGGTCACCACTGAAGAGGCTCTTGCTGGTGCTAGCCTTTCGGTCTCCGGTCAGGTTGCCTTCAACAGCGGGCAAAACATCTTCGATGACATGGGAACCGTCTTCTGGATCCCAGCTCCAGGTGCCATCGCCATGCTCGGCGTTGCTGGCCTGGTCGGCTCACGACGTCGTCGTGGCTGAATAGACAGTTCTCTCCTCCCATTGAACTGACTTGATATCGCCGCTGCGGGCCTCCCCGCAGCGGCGTTCTTTTTGCCCTGTGTCCGGCTCCCTGTGACCTGGTGCCCCCGGATCGGGATGACTGCTGGCTGCCTTGATGGCTCGGGCGCGGCTCCATAGGATGCGTATCCTCAGCCGCCGTAGCTCAATTGGCAGAGCACATGATTTGTAATCTTGAGGTTACCGGTTCGATTCCGGTCGGCGGCTTTGATCCACGCAGGAGATGGTCCGAGTGAGCCAGGAAACCATGATCATGACCACGCTGCTCACACCGGTTTCGAAGAAGCCACTGGAGACCTCCCAGCAGGCCACGGACTCTCCATCTGACCAGGACCTCGCGCTTCCGTTCAACGAGCTCACGCAGCACCTGAGGAGCCAGGCCGAGGCGATGCTGCCGGACTGGTTCGTGGAGCACACGATCGTCTACCACCTGCTCTGCATGGTGGCCCTGGTGACCCTGACGCTGTCGAGCTACTTCATCCTCCGGTACCTGGTGTTGCGGCCGATCTTCATGCTCTTCAGCCATGGGGAGCGGCAGTTCGGACACATGGTCATCAAGTCGAGGATCCTTGGCTCGATCTCGTGGCTGGTGCCCTTGATCCTGGTCTGGTTCCTGGCCCACATTCTGCCGAAGGTGACCCCGCTGTTCACGGGGCTGATCGAGCGGATCGCCACGGCGACCGTGGTCCTGGCCTTTGCCGTCGGCGTGACCAGGCTGCTGTCCCTGATCGACCTGGTGTATTCCAGCAGACACAGCTCTCGCGATGGAGACCTGGCCCTGGCCGGCTACTTCAGGGTGGCCGGAGCCGTGGTCTACGTGGTGGCCGTGATCCTGATCGTCGGGGTCCTCGTGGACCGCTCGCCGGTCTACTTCCTGACCGGACTGGCCGGGCTGACCGCTGTCTTCACGCTGGTGTTCAAGGACTCCCTGCTCTCGATGTATGCCAACATCCTGATCAACACCAACAAGATCGTCTGCGTGGGGGACTGGGTGGCGGTTCCCAAGGCGGGTGCCAACGGGTTCGTCACCTCGATCACGCTGAACACGGTCAGCATCCAGAACTGGGACAAGACCATCACGACGGTNCCGACCTACTACCTCGTCCAGGATTCCTTCACCAACTACAAGGGCATGTACGACTCCGGTGGAAGGCGCATCATGCGATCGGTCAGCCTNGACCTGAACACGATCCGGTTCCTGGATCAGGGCGAGGTGGATGATCTCGTGTCGAGGTTCAGCCTGCTGTCGGACTGGCACATGAAGCATGCGGCAAGTCCACCACGGTTCCCTGGTCTTGCCGAGGCCGACCGGATCACCAACGCCTCGNTGCTNCGCCATTACATGACGGCCTACCTGAGGGCCCACCCGGACATCCACCAGGACATGACCCTCCTGGTCAGGGAACTCCAGCCCACCGAGAACGGGCTTCCCCTGGAGCTCTACAGCTTCACCAACAGCACCGATTGGAACTTCTTCGAGGGGATCCAGGCCGAGGTCATCGACCACCTCGTGTCGGTGCTTCCCGAGTTCGGCCTGCGGCCTTACCAGTCCATCGATGACTACGTCCTCGGTGCCAAGCCCGCCTCGGCCGACCTGGCCCGCCCGGACGCCGCGACCGAGCCCTCCGGTTGAATGCCCCGGGGCACTTGAGTATCCTCACCTCTCTGGCGGTGTACCCAAGTGGACAACGGGGCCTGACTGTAAATCAGGTGGCAAAGCCTTCGTAGGTTCGAATCCTACCGCCGCCATTCGGGGTGTAGCTCAGCTTGGTAGAGCGCTTCGTTCGGGACGAAGAGGTCGTAGGTTCAAATCCTGTCACCCCGACTATTTCTTTAGGAAGCCATAGTCCGATTTAGAAATCAAGGCAGATCGCTATGGGAAAATTTCTTTCGATTGCATCAATGTGCATCGGCGGCATGATTTATGTCCTGTGGCGACCCGACTCACTCGTAATGTTTCATTGGTTCTCAGCATTGGGGCTCGGGGAATTTATTGCCTATCTCCGATCCATGCCACTGGCCAGTATGTCTCTGCCTGGGTGGGTCTTCCATTCACTTCCACACGCACTCTGGCTCTTTAGCGGCTGCCTGGCGCTGCATGCAATATGGCGAAGCGATTCGTTTCGGCAGGAGCAATTCTGGGTAGCCTTAATAGCTGCCATTGCAATTAGCGGCGAACTTGGCCAGGCAGCAGGATTTGTACAAGGCACGTTTGATCTTGTCGATCTCGTCTTGATTGTTAGTGCATTTGCTATTGTGCAATGCTACATCGTCACTGACAGATTTCTTAAGCATCCTCGAAGGAACTGGGCATGAAATACGGCATGCAGTTCAGGCGTCACATCTCTTCAGTATTTGTCCTCGGATTTCTCATCCTGCTCGCAGTGGGAAGTATGGATTCTAGTTCAAATTCGAAGCCAAAGACCCAAGAGGAGCTTCGCAAAGAGCGTCTGTCGGATGGTTTTAGCGGCTGGGGTGGCTCCCATTTAGCTTTGGCAAAGTTGATCAAGGCTGGGATGAACAATCCCGAATCATACGATCACGTTGAAACGGTTTATTGGGACAATGGCGATCACCTTATTGTCAAAACCACCTTTCGTGGAACGAACGCATTCGGTGGTGTGGTGACTAATTGGGTCAGGGCAAAGACGGATCTGGACGGCAATGTACTTGAAGTGATCGATCAAGGGCCATGATGCACTCGGCTGAGTCCTATTGATTTGCAGGAAATCGAGTTCTCGTCAACTATCGTGCATCCATATCATTTCTACTTAAATTACCATCACCCACATGAGCGCCAAGCCCAGGTTCACCCACGTCGGCAACTTCACCGGGTACATGAAGCGTGTCGTGGAGCACGTGCATGACGCCCTGGGGGACTCCGATTCGGCCAGGGTGCTCGACGTGCCCGCCGGCAACGGGCTGATCGTCGATGCGATGAAGTCGCTCGGGTATGACGCCACGGGCGGCGACATCAACGACGAGCGTGACGACTACGTCAAGGTGAACATGGAGGAGGCGTTCCCGTTTCCGGATGGGAGCTTCGACGCGGTGACCTGCCTCGAGGGCATCGAGCACGTGATGGACCCGGCAGGCCTGGTCCGCGAGATCGCCCGGGTGACACGGCCCGGAGGGCTGATCATCATCAGCACGCCCAACACCATGAACCTCTACTCGAGGATCGTCTTTCTCCTCCAGGGCCAGCCGTACCAGTTTCTTCCATCCGGTCGCGTTCATCCGACGCCCGGGCGTCCGGAGGACCGCGGGCACATCTGGCCGGTGTCCTATCCCATCCTCAGGTACCTGCTCCAGGAAGCCGGTTGCACGATCGATGGGGTCGACGGGGACAAGATCAAGCGGAAGCTGCTGATGCCCCTGTACATCCCGATCATCCTGCTCAATTGGATCATGGCCCGGGGTGGCGCCTACAGGACGCGATCGCGGAACCAGCCGGAACTCGATTCGATCCGAGCCCATGTCCTGTCCAAGCCACTGTTGTTCTCTCGGTCACTGATCGTGATCGCCAGAAAGAACGACAGCGGGGGGTCTCATGTGGAGGCCGAATCCTGATCGGATTCCTGTCGTCCCTTGCCCATGAAGATGAGCGCCACCCGGACCCCGGCTCCGGCCCCGAGCCCGGAGATGGCGTAGCCTCCGCCGACCGACCAGCTCATGATCTGCTTGGCCTGGACGGCCAGTTCCGGGGCGATCGATTCCAGTTGGGTCAACGACTGTTCCTGGCCGTGGACCGCCTCGATCGTCAGCCGTGCAGTGGTCTCCGGCTGGTCGCTGGCCGAGATCATGCTGTTGTCACGGACCTGAACCCGCGTGAACAGGCCGATGACCATGCCGCCCACGGCGATCCCGAAGGCTCCGCCGACCTGCCTGGTCGTCTGGAGCAGGCCCGAGGCCTGGCCCCGCATCTCGGCGGGGGAGCGACTGAGCCCGTCGGTGTTGACCGAACTCAGCGTGAACCCGATCCCGGTACCGAGGATGATCATGCCCGGCACCAGCATCCAGTACTCCATCATCGGGAAGACGATCGCCTGGGCGGTGAAGCCGATGAACGTGAGCCCGCAGCCGATCATGGCCGGGGTCCGCACACCGACACGATCGAACAGCCGCCCCGCGTAGTGGATGATCAGCAGCAGTGGCAGCAGGACCGGGAGCATCGAGAGCCCGGCCTGCACGGGACTGAATCCAAGTCCGTCCTGGATGAACACGGCTCCGAAGATCACCTGCACGACCATCGCGAACTGCATGGCGAAGAGGATGAACGCGTCCGATGCGTAGAACCGGTTCCTGAACAGGTCGAGCCTGAGAACCGGGCGTGACAGTCGCGTCTCCAGGAGGACGAACCCGACCAGGAGGACGACGCCGATCGACAGCGACAGGATGGTCTCGAGGCTGTTCCATCCCCAGGCATGGACCTGCTGCAGCCCCATGACCAGCGCCACCAGCCCGATCACGAGCATCAAGGAGCCCGGGACATCGAACGACCGATCACTGCCCGGCGGGACCTTGAGCCTCGTGACCAGCAGCAGCACGATGGAGAGCGCGGCGATCGGCGGGTTGATCCAGAACACCCATCGCCATGACTGGTACTCGGTCAGCATGCCGCCGATCAGCGGGCCCAGCACGAGAAAGACCATCGCGATTCCCGCGTAGGTCGCCATGGCCCGGCCCCGTTCATGCAGCTGGAACGAGCTGATGACGATCGCCGCCGATGCCGGCTGCATCAGGGCGCAGCAGATGCCCTGGAGTGCGCGGGAGCAGATGATCCACGTCTCGTTCATCGACATCCCGGAGAGGATCGACGCCAGTGCGAACGCGACGGCGCCGACGATGAACGCCCGCGTCCTGCCCATGATGTCGGCGATCCGGCCACCGATGGCGACCGTCGCGGCAAGGGCGAGGATGTACGCATTGACGACCCACTGCATCCCGGTCTCTGACAGTCCGAGATCCTCCTGCATGCTGGGCAGCGCCACGCTCACCACGGTCTGGTCGACGAAGATCATCGACAACGACCCCGTCATAGCGATCAGGATGAGCCATTTGGATCGGGTTGTCAGTTGGCTGCTGGCGTCCACGTGTCCCTGAATGGTACAGTCGTGACTGCTGCAGTAAAGCGGGGATCCGACTCCAGGAGCGACCAGCGCTGATGGACCTGAAACTCAACGACAGCAACCCGTCGCTCTCGGAGATGGATGGGCTCCCCAGGAGCAACTGGAGATGGCGGCTGTTCGCCTTCAGCTTCGTCCAGTTGGTGATGTGCGGCTCCTGGTACCTCGTCATCTATGCGCAGAACGCGAGAATCGAGTTCGACGAGGTCTCCCACTGGCTGCTGCTTGCCGCCTGCGGGCTCTCCCTCGGGCTGGCCTGCCTGTTCGGGGTCACCAGCCTGTTCCTGCGAGGGCGGGACGACATCCGGGAGCAGATGGGCATGGGGCTCGTGGTCGTCACCAGCCTGCTGGTCCTGGTCACCGCGGCCTGGTTGAGCTACACGAACCAGGACCTCAGCCTGCAGTCGCTCAACCCGTTCGAGCAGTGGGGGATCTTCTTCCTGCTGCTGGTCGCGCTGGGCGCACTCCTGCTCCCGTTGAGCCTCTTCCAACTCGCTGCATGGAGTGGACTGGTGCTCATCGTCGCCGCCGCCGCGTACCTCTTCGTCCCGATCCAGCAGCGGGACGTGTTCAGCCGCATCATCGAGTCGCTGGCATCCCCGGCGTTGCTCCTGCCCGGACTGGCCATCTGCCACGTGCGGGCCCGGTTGCGAACCAGGCAACGTGAACAGACGAACATTTCCAGCCGGCTCTCCAACATCAACAGCGAGTTCTCCCGTGCTCGCATCGTCCATGATGCGATGTTCCCGTCCCCGATCAGCGGCCGAATCGGGTTCCAGTACCTCTACGAGCCGATCGCGGAGATCGGTGGGGACTACATCCACGCCTACGAGTGTCCGGACACGGGGAAGGTCACGGTCACGCTCCTTGATGTCGCCGGTCACGGGCTCGCCGCGGCGCTGACGGTCAACCGGCTCTTCGGTGAGCTCCAGAGGATCCGGGGTGAACACCCTGATGCCGGGCCCCAGTTGATCATGAGTCTCCTGAACCGATACATCCACCTGACGATGGCGCCGCACTCGTTGTATGCCACGGGAGCCTGCCTGAGGCTGGATCCCGACAACGGGATGCTGGAGCGCGTCGTGGCCGGCCATCCTCCCCCGTACCTGCGGCATGCATCAGGTTCGGTCGAGGAACTGACCTGTACCGCGGTTCTCCTGGGGGCCTTGGATTCGGACGAGTTCGATTCCACTCCGGCGGTCACGCACATCAAGCCCGGTGACATGATCATCATGTACACCGACGGCGTGTTCGAGGCCAGGAATCCACAGGGCGAGTGCTTCGGCTTGGACCGTCTCAAGGAGACGATCCAGTTCGATCCTCCGCCGAGGGATTGGCTGAGGTTCATCAGCAACATCCTGGCGCGACACCACGAGGGTGGGGCCGATGATGACTACCTCGTCGCGACCCTGACCTACATGCACCGGTTCAAGGAATCCGCCCGCCGGCAGGCCCCCGAGATCACGGTGGCCGACCAGGCCCGTGATCGCCTGGGCGAGAAGCTCCAACGACTCTCGAGGGACTGAGCTCACCCATCGCCCCGAGGCCCTTGAAAGGTTCTCCAGGGGGGCTTGATGGGACATTCCGGGTTTTTTCCATGCCATGCTGAGAGATCCACTCCGGATCCACGGAGTACTCATGAGCACTCGATCCATCGAGTCGACCCCGAGCAAGGAGACCCCCGTGAACCACGAAACCAACCACGCAACACCCCGGACCGGCGAGCATGCCGCCCCTGGACTCCAGTTGGAAGGCCTCTACGACGACCTGAGGATGCTCGCAGCGGTCCGCCTCCGGCGTGAACGGGTCAACCACACCTTGCAGCCCACGGCACTGGCCAACGAGGTCTACCTGAAGCTGGCGCATCAGGAGAAGGCCCGATTCAACGACTCGGCGCACGTGCGTGTCGTAGCCAGCGAGGCCATGCGTCGGATCCTGATCGACCATGCTCGCAGCAAGAACTCGGCCAAGCGGGGGGGAAGCTACACGCGGCAATCACTCGATACGGTCGAGCCCGAATCCGGATCCCGGGAATCATGCGGTCTTCCGATCGAGGCCCTTCGCGGTGCCCTGTGCAAGCTCTCGCAGCAGAACACTCGCCAGGCCGCGGTCATCGAGATGCGTTTTCTCGAGGGACGCTCCGTACGCGAAACCGCTGATGCGCTCGGTGTGTCGGTGTCAACGATAGAAAACGACTGGAGGACTGCACGATCCTGGCTCCGCACGGAGCTGGCATCAGTCGCCTGAACCAGTCGATCACGAACTCCTCCTTGCTCGTGCGATGCCGGAATGACCAACCCCCCACGTGGTCAGGCCGGCATCGCCCTTTTTGCGTGGTGGATCGTGTCCTGTTTTTGAAGTTCGATGAAATCGGGCTCGGACTGCGGCGTTTGACATGCAGACGCGCATCGGCGCGAAACCAAGATCAGCAACTCCGCTTCGTGATGGCCGCATCGACATGATGTGCAGCTGTCCCAACACCCCAACGAAGGAACACCCCATGCCACGTACACACGGAAGCCACCTGGTCGCACTGACATCACTTCTCCTGGCAACGACATCAACCCTCGCCCAGTCCGACACCACCGACACCGTGGATGTCATCGAGGAGGCGACGGTCCGACCGCTCCACTCACTCACGTTCGATGGAGGAACTCTCGGCGAGCTGGCCACGCAACTGGACGCGATGGAGCTCGGCGTCAACATCATCACCACCGGAAATACCCAGGACATCGTCCTCCCGTCCTTCAGCCTGGACCAGGTGGATGCCGACCAGGTCATGAAGTTCATCGAGGTGGTCGCCACGCCGCCTCAGGGACGAGTCCCACGTGAAGACAGGGGGTTCTCCAGTCAGTTCGGATCCGTTCTGCTGGTCAGTGACAACCCGATCAGTCCATCCGTCAGTCCCACCACCCGTCGAGCCACCCGGGGCCGACCCTCGCAGGGCCGTCCTGTGCGAGCATCGACCCGGCAGCATGACGAGCAGGTCGTGTCATTCCAGTTCAAGGGAGGCACCTGGGACCAGCTCGGCAGCGCGCTGGAGGAACTCGGGGTCGGCTGGAGCATCTACGTCACGCCGGGGATCCGTCAATTGCAGGTGCGGCCGTTCTCCTGCGACCGCATCGAACCGCACGAACTGATCGACCTGGTCGCCGCATTCATGGACATCGAGCTGACTTCGGGCAGGCGTCAGAACTGGATCCGCATGATCTCCAGCGATGATCCTGGCGGGAACACGATCCTTGTGATGGTCTCGGAGTCTCGTGGGGAGGATGAACCCTCGACAGGACCCTCCGGTGATGACCAGGCCTCCCTCCAAGAGGAGCCGTCGCGGAACGAGCTTCTGGACACGCTGAAGAAGCTGGCGATCCTGCGCCAGTCACCCGAGGCCACGCCGGAGCAGAAGCTGTCCGCCGGCAAGGAATTCAATCTCGTGCTTGCCAGGTTGAAGCAGCAGACTCCTTCAACTGCTCCATGACCGGTCCGGGCACCCACCGGAACCTGCCCCGCTCCAGGCGCTGCTCTCCATCCCAGCGATACCCGCAGAGGATGCCTCCAAGAGCGACGCTGTAATCAAGGCAGGCGACATTGGATGCCAGGGGAGCAGGCCCGTGTTCAGGGTCCAGCCAGTAATGGCCCATGAACACGGGTTTTTCCTTCATCGAATACACGGTCGTGGATGAAACAGCCTCGTCAGGCACCGGAAGCGCCGGCAGTCTCGGCCTGATGATCGACGGCACCTGGTAGTCACCGTAGGTTCGCCCGGCGGGGGATTCGTACCACCTGGTGCGGATTCCTCGCCGCCGTGTTCCGAACCGGTCGATGTACGGCGCCTTCCCGGGCAGTGTGATCTCGCGGCCCTTCAGCAGAAGGCTCACCGCGCGGCTTTCAGGTGTTGCTGTCGCCTGAGACCGGGCCAGGAATTCCTGGTTCACGGAGCCACATCGTTGAAGAAGCCCATCGATGACGGCCACCGATCCAGGGTCCCATGTCGCGTGCACCGCTCGAAAGCCAGGCGTATCCATGTAGAAGGGGAGCGTCCTGAACCAGTCGATGGTGTCAACGAGCTGCTCGTCCGACAACTGCTGCATCGTGGTGACATGCTGGCGCATCCTCGATGGTTCATGTGGCCGGAACCACTGCCCGTCGGGTCGCCGGGTGTGCCACGCGATCGCGTTGTACTCGTGGTTTCCCATCAGCGCGATCGCGTCCCCGGATTCCACCATCGAGCGAACGATCTCCAGTGATCGCATGATCGAGGGCCCTCGATCGATGTAATCACCGAGAAAGACGACCATCCGTCCCGCCTGCTTCCAGGTCCCACCGCTTCGCCGCCATTCCAACATCTCCAGGAGTTGCTCCAACTGCTCCGCATGGCCATGGATATCACCGATGAAGTCATATCCGGTCGAATCAGGCATGTGAGCAGGGATCTCCTTTCACGGAATCAGAGGTGGGCGCCTCAGGTTCAGCATCCTAGTCCCTCCACGAGAGGACCAAGCCGATACGGCGGCACGAGCCCGCGTTCTCCGCTACAATCGACCCTCCTTCGCAAGTCATGTTCCCAGGAGCCATCGGCATGATTCCAGTTCTGATCGCAAACGCCATCTGGGTGGTCCTGCTGCTGGCTTGGGGAATTCTCCTGTTCGCACAGGCCAAGAGGGACCAGAAGGCCGGTCGGGACTCCTTCGACGAGCCCATCAAGTACCCCGGCGAGTAGCTGGTACAGCCTCATCCCCATCCCCCGGGCCCGACATGGATTCCATGTCGAGCTTGTTCACATCCAGTCACAGCCATAAATAACGGTTTTAACGATTGTTAGGGCTGTGATCGCGTTGTTGTACACGCCAGCGGAGACAGCGCTGTGCTTCATGAGATTTAGTTCTTATCTTTTTGAATCGAGTAGAGAGATGAGGGTGTTTCAGCGCGTTGTCTTGTTCAGCAGCACGCACATTCCCTCGTTCATGGATGAAGCCTCTCATGCTCCCTTCACGCCCAGCACATGCATGTCCGCCGTTTTCCATGCTCATCCTGCTCGGATGCATGATCATCGCGATGGGATCGGCTTCGACCAGACTCGTGAGCCAGGCCAACCAGTCCGGCCCCGGGTATTCCTGTTCGACGACCGAGCAGTTCCAGCGGAAGGGTGTCCATGGATGGCGATTCGGTGGTTCGCCATGCCCCGTCCTGGGCGCGTGTGACAGCCCGCTTGTCAGGGATGACTACCTGATTGATCCCTCCTCGCCGGTTCGAACGCTGAGGCTCCACTTCATCGTCCTGGCTGAGGATGACGGCAGCGATCCCGCAGCGACGGTCGAGGACATCACCCAGCAGATGATCGATGTGAACCTGGACTTCCTCCCGTACAAGATCCAGTTCACCGCGACCTGGGAACAGGTCGACGACTCGCAGTTCAGGCAGGTTCATTCCCTCAACCTCGACGTGATGAAATCGGCGCTCGCGGTCAATCCATCCGGGCAGTGCAACGTCTACGTCACGGGTTTCAGTGGGGGACTCGGGACGTTCCCATGGGATCCGGATGCGATGGATGTCCAGGGCGGCATCGTCATCGGCGACCAGTACTTCGGTGCCGGGCTCCATGTCCTCACGCACGAACTGGGGCACAACCTGGGGCTCTGGCACACGTTCCACGGGATCACCGAGGTCGGTTCATGCAGCGCATGCTACGAGGGTGTGGGGGAGACTGACGGCGATTTCACCGGCGACTTCTGTGCCGACACGCCACCTGATCCCGGGTTCTTCGGAGTCTGTGGTGACTCCCCGGCGGTTGACGACACCTGCACCGGCCTGCCATTCACCGGCACCCAGACGGAGAACTTCATGAGCTACGGTTCCAGCGACGGGATCGCCTGCTGGATGCAGTTCACCCCCCAGCAGGCCGCGCGCATGCACTGCTGGATCAGCTCGAGCCTCATGGGATGGATCGATTGCACCGGCGGCGAGGACTGCAACGGCAACGGTATCTCGGATGCCTGCGACATCGCCGATGGCACCAGCGTCGATGATGATGGCGATGGCATCCCCGATGAGTGTTCACAGGGGTGCGTCTCCGACTACAACGACGATGGTTTCGTCGATGGCGTCGACATGGGCATCCTCCTGTCCAACTGGGGCGTGAGCGCTCCGGCCTCCTCCGAGTTCGACCTGACCGGTGACGGCCTCGTCAACGGCATGGACATCGGGGTCCTGCTCTGGGAGTGGGGACCCTGTTGAGCCGGGTTCGGCCTACCGGCCCTGGAGCGTCACGAAGACGACCTGCTCCTCGCCATCCCTTCTGATCTTGACCTGGACCTCGTCTCCTGGATCCTGATCCCGCAACGCGTTCAGCAGGTCGAGCCGGGTCTCCAGTTCGATCTTGTTCCAGGTGAGGATCTGGTCACCGACCAGCAGTCCGGCTTCGTCGGCCGAGCCGTCAGGCACGATCTCGACGATCTCGAGCCCGGTGCCGTCATCGGAGATCTTGCTCCGGACGCCGAAGCGGACATTGGGCATGCGGAACCGGCCCCGGCCACCTCCGCCGCCCTCGTACACGAACCGCTCGGGCCTCTGGGCCGATGCCAGCGCCAGTTCATGGAAGAGGTCGATGACCTGGACCGCGGTCTCCCGGTTGATCTTGTCGGCGGTGTCCTCTGGAGTGTGGTAGTCCTGGTGGATGCCCGTGTGTCCGAACATGACCGGGACGCCCTTGCGCATGAAGGAGGAGTGGTCACTGCCGCCACCACCACTCTGCGTGTTCACGTCAAGGTCGCTCTTGTCGATCATCGGCATGGCCCATTCGCGCATTCCCTCTCCCGTGGAGAGTCCGCCAAGCTCGAGGAACTTGTCCTCGGACCGGCCGATCATGTCGAAGTTGATCATGAGGGCATGCTTGTCCATCTCCACGACTGGATTGTCCACGTAGAAGGCGGACCCGTTGAGACCGCTCTCCTCGGCCGTGAACCCGACGAACATGATCGATCGCAGGTCGGCGTCTTCATCCATCTCCGCGTAATCGGATGCGAGATCCTCCGCCAGCATGATGACGGCGATGCTTCCGGTCGCGTTGTCATCAGCACCCGGGTGCAGTTGCCCGGGCTGGCTCCTTGAACCGAACTCGCCCATGCCCAGATGGTCCAGGTGTCCGCCGATGACGATGTACTCGTCCTTGAGCGCCCCTCGGCCCGGGAGCAGCCCGATGACGTTCTCGGCGTAGACCTGTTCCTCGCGGACCTGGCCGTTGAGGCGGACGGTCGCATCGGGGAACTCGGTGATGCCACCAGACTGGTCCGCCGCCATACGGAAGTCCATGAGCCCGCGGCCCTGGTCATCGATCTGCTTGAGCATGCGATCGCACGCATCCATCGAGAGCATGAAGACTGGGACATCGGTCGTCCTCTGGCCCTCCTTGATCAGCATGTTGATCCGATTGTCGTTGGCCCCTGGAGGATTGACCAGGATGACCGCCGACGGCTCGTGCTCCATCAGCGTGCGGAACTTGTTCCTGAAGGTCGCCCGTCGCGTCCAGCCCCGATCGTTCCAGAGGCTTGCGCCATCCTCGTCCATCGGCTCGAAGCGGAGCATGATCGCCACCTTGCCGGTGAGATCGTCGTTCTCGTTGAAGGAGAAGTACTCCTCCTGCTCGTTCTGGATGCAGTACCCGACGAACACCGGTGCCCCCTCGAACGATCCGCCTGTCCCGAGCCCCGTGAACTCGTAGTCGCTTCCGAGCACGAAATCCATCGTCTCGCCTTCATGCTCGACTGAGAACGCCTGGTCGACCATGACCTCCTTGCTTCCAAGGGGAAACGGCTGGCGGAAGGATCGCTCGCCAGATTCCAGTTGGACGGCGCCAACGAGACCGTAGTCCTCGAAGTAGTGCTGCATGTAGTCCTTGGCCCGCTCCATGCCCGGGGTTCCCGGAAGCCGGCCGCCCATGTACGGGCTCGACAGCACCACGACGTGCTCATTGAAGGTCAGGACGTCCTCACTGGCATCCTGCATCGCGTCGAGGATGGTCGTCGTGTCCACCTGGGATCCGGTCGAGGTATCGGTATCCGCCTCCTCCTGGGCCATCAGGGCCGCGGGGACACCGCAGGTGAGGATGAAGCTCAGCAGGAACGGGTTCTTGGTTGCTTGGATCACGTCTGGTCTCTTTCTCTGGGGTTTCAGGGCCAAACAGCACTTGGTCGGTCCATGGTAGTGGCTCCGGCACCTGTTGGTGTCATTGGATCCCTTCCAAGCCTGTAGAATCCAGCGACGGGACCTTCTCGGGTGATTTTTCCATCCAAGGGCCGACTGATCATGACTCGATTTCTCCAGGCCATTCTCCTCTCAATGTTCGCGGCCCTACCCGCAGGTGCCAGTGGCTCGTTCGGACTTCACCCCCAGGATGGTCCCCACGTCGACGTTCGAATCGCGATCACCGATGACCAGGTGACCCTGTCATTGACGATGAACCTGGTCTTCCTGGACGAGTTGATTCCACAGCGACGTGAACAGGCGGACCTGATCGATCCGCCCGAATCATCACAGACCATCGCCGCACTGCTGGAGTACTTCGCTTCGGAGCAGCCCCTGCTTGTTGATGGCGAGATCGTCGAGCCGCGGATCGAGGCCCTCTACATCGACGACCCGAGCCCCGAGCTGATGCCGCTGTTTCCACGGACGGGCATGCGGGGACTGCGCAAGATCCGCTTCGAACTGATCTATCCGCTGTCGAGCCCGCCCGACCGGGTCCAGTTCACATGGAACAGCTACCCGATGAGCGAACTCACCGGGGGGCCGCTGGTCATCAAGGCGGAACTGACCGCCGAGGGCATCCTCGACATCGTCGAGTTCACCGAGCAGGAGCGCGGATACACGTGGCATCGGACCGGGCAGGACATCCAGTCACGCATGCTCCAGGTACCTGAACCGGTCGTGCAGCAGGAGGACTCCAGCCTTCTCTCGACGATCTCGATCATCGTGATGGCGGTGGGTGCGATCGTGCTGATCGCGATGCTTGTTTCAGGCCGACCGGCCGAGGCGCTGGCGACGCTGATCCTCATGGTGATCCTCGTGCCCCTGTTCTACCTCGTCGGCAGGCCGGGCAACACGCCTCCGACCAAGGAGGAGGCCCGTACGATCTTCGATTCGCTGCATGCGAACGTCTATCGTTCCTTCGACTACGTCGACGAGAGCGACATCTACGATGCGCTCTCCCTGAGCGTGGATGACGAACTGCTCGAGCAGATGTACGCGACGATCTTCAGGGGACTCATCATGCAGGAGGAGGGTGGTGCGGTCAGCAGGGTGACCAGGCTGACCCCGCTGAACTTCGACCTTGAGAACGTCGGCATGCTCAGCCGGCCAACCGGCCCCGGGCTGCCTGAGCGTGAGGCCCTCGGTTTCAACGTCCTCTACACCTGGCAGGTCGAGGGCACGGTGACTCACTGGGGTCACTCCCATTCCAGGACGAACAACTACACGGCGCGGTACGGAGTGATCGCCACGGAGCAGGGATGGCGCATCAGCCAGATGCAGCCGCTGGAGCAGGATCGGGTCGATGACGATCCGGAGTTCACCCTCGACGAGGACATCGAGCTGTGAACGCCGAGCCGGCCATCCAGTTGCGGCAGGCGACGATCACCTATCCCGGCTCAACGTTCAGGATGACCATCGATCGGTTCGAGCTTGCCCGACAGGAGCAGGTCGCCTGCATCGGGCCTTCCGGCAGCGGCAAGTCGACCCTGATCCGGATACTTGCCGGGATCCAGTCCGCCGGCGAGGCGCAGGTGAGTGCCGGGGAATTCTCGGTCTCCGGTTCAAGCGCCGCCGCGGTCAGGGCATGGCGCATCAGGAGAGTCGGCCTGGTCTTCCAGGATCTCCAGTTGCTGGAGTACCTGACCGCGTGGGAGAACATTCTTCTTCCATTCGCGATCTCGGGTTCGATCAGGCCCACCGAGAAGGATCATGATCGACTCCGCGCCCTGGCCGACGGGATGGGGATTGTTGACCTGCTTGATCGGAAGCCGATGCGCCTGTCCCACGGTGAACGCCAGAGGGTCGCGATCTGTCGCTCGATGGCAACGGACCCGGAGATCCTCCTGTGCGATGAGCCGACGGCGAGTCTTGATCCGAGGAATGCCGCCATGGCCATGGACCTGCTTCTTGAAGCGGCGTCCAGTTGCGGGTGCGCGACATTCGTGGTCACGCATGACCATGACATGCTTGCTCGCTTCCAGCGAGTGGTCCGCATGGACGAGATCGCCGTGATGGGGGGGGATTCATGAACATGGGTCTTCTTCACCTGGCCACCAGGAGGATCCGCCACGAGTGGCTGCAGGCCGTCGTGCTGGTTCTCTGCATCGCGGTGAGCATCTTCCTGCCTGCCACGTCGACGATGCTGATGAGCCAGTACAACGAGGGGCTGATGGATCGAGCGGCCCGGACCCCGGTCGTCATCGGGTCACGGGGCAGCCGGTTCGACCTGGTGCTCAGTTCGCTCTACTTCCGCCCCGTGAACATCGATCCCGTGTCGATGGCCGTTCTGGAACGATCGGAGCAGGAGATCAACGGGGTGCTGGTTCCCCTGCACCTTGAACACACCGCCCAGGGATTCCCGGTCGTCGGCACCACCACGGACTACATGTTCCAGCGCGAACTGGTGCCGGTGCAGGGCACCGTGCCGGTTTCGCTCGGGGAGGCACTGGTCGGGGCAGACGTGGCCTCCAGCCTGGGACTGGCTCCCGGGAACACGCTTCGAACGGACATGGTCAACCTCCATGACCTGTCCGTACCGCTCTCGGTCGAGTTGAAGGTCTGTGGCGTACTGCCTGAGACGGACACCCCGGACGACCAGGCGGTTCTGGTCGACCTCCAGACGACGTGGCTGATCTCCGGGCTGCTGCACGGCCACGTCGAACCGCAGGATGCGACCGAGGACGAGGAGGGAGTCTCGCTCAAGACGGACAGCGTCGTCGTCTTCAACCCGGCACTGGACCAGTACAACTCGATCGACATGGAGAACATCGGGTCGTTCCACCATCACGTCGATCCGGACAAGCTGCCACTCAGCGCGATCCTGCTCTATCCACGGGACGCCAAGGAGGAGACCCTGGCCCGTACGCGGATCAACGAGCCCACGCTCCAGCAGGCCGTCATTCCCAGGCGGGTGATCGATGACCTGCTCGCACAGGTCTTCAAGGTCAAGCGGATCCTTGACGGTCTGAGCATCGTGGTCGCCACCTGCACCGGTATCCTCGTTGTGCTGGTTATCACGCTATCGATCCGGTCCCGCAGGCAGGAGCACCGGACCCTCCACATGATCGGTTGTGCCCCTGGAGCCGTCACAGGGCTCGTATCGATCGAACTCCTGATCGTGCTCCTGCTGTCGATACTGCTGGCTGCAGGGGCCTCCCTGGTGGCCGTGGCCCTGGCCCCGGACCTGCTGAGACTGATCTATTGAATTCCATGATGGCCGGGCCGATTCAAATTACCTGAATTGCTGGCGAACTCTTGACATCAAATGGCTGTTGGGGGATCCTGAAAGCCGATGGCTCAAGCAGTCATTCATCGTTGTTCGGGACCACCCACCCCACGCAATTCCCGGGCCCGAGCACACCCCCTGGGCAGGTAAAGGAAAGACATCTCCGGCAACAAGTGGTGCTTCACCACGCTGCTGCTGGTACGGGATTCCGAGGTAAAGGGACTTCGGCGGGGATTTATTGCGCCGGATTTAAAGGGAGTGGGCTCCATTCGTGGAGTCCCACTCCCTTCATTTTTGAAGATCCGGAGCACGCGTTCCTACATGGATATGATGTCCATCGAATCTCCGCAGCCTGGAGCCACGCAGCAATGACACACCTGATCGACCTGACCGGCCTGATCGCCGCAACGCCCGAATCATCAGCACTGTGGACCTTCCTCGGGCGTTTGCATCCTCTGGTCGTCCACTTCGCGATCGCATTGGTCCTGGTCGGAGCACTGGTCGAACTGGTCCGGATCATCTTCCGCAGGGAGGGCGGCTCACCCTTCGCATTCACAGCGCTCTGCTACGCTGCGGTGGCGGCATGCCTGGCGTCATGGTTTGGATGGATCGCTGCGGAAGCCGGGGTCGGTGAGGATCTCAGGACAGACCTGTTCCTGCATCGATGGGGGGGGATCCTCCTGTCGATTCTCCTGCTGGCGACCATGTGTGCAGCATTGCTCGCTCGTTGCACGAAGGTGCACTGGGCGCTGCCGGGCTATCGAGTCGGGCTCTTCGCCTCGGCCGGTCTCGTCTCGATCGTCGGGTACTTCGGTGGTGAACTGGCCTGGGGAGAAGGCTATCTCTTTCGTGGCCTGATCGACTCCGGCCCCTCCGAGCAGACGACACCAGACATCGTCGAGTCTTCGACCGGGACCCAGGCGGTCGCGTTCACGCAGGTCCAGCCGATCCTTGAGGAGTTCTGCTATCGATGCCATGGCCCGAAGAAGCAGAAGGCGAAGCTCCGTCTGGACGACATGGCGGCTCTCTTCAGCGGCCCCGAGTCCGACTGGATCATCAAGCCCGGGGATGCCGCTGGCAGCCTCCTCTTCGAGCGCATGGTGCTTCCGGAAGGCGAGGACGGAAAGATGCCGCCTGATGCGCCGTATCCGTCCCAGTCGCAGGTCGATCTGGTCAGGAATTGGATCGACGAGGGCGCGCCACATGATGACGCCACCCCGGCAACCGTGTCGGTGCCCAGAGGCGAATCAACCGGTGAATCGGCAGCGACGGTCGACAGCGATGGACCGGGCCAGTCCGTCGATCCCGCGGTGCAGTCCGCGGTTGCTCGCCTGCGAGCACGCGGCATCCATGTCAGCCCACTGGCGATCGATTCGAACGAATGGGAGGTCAATGCCAGCCTGGTGAAGCCGCCGTTTGCAAACGATGACATGGCGCTGCTTGATGGGCTGCAGCCCGCGCTGGTCTGGCTCAACCTCGCCAGGAGCGATATCGATGATGCGGGCATGCCGGCACTGGCGAGCTTCATCAATCTTCGGAAGCTGAGGCTGGAGAACACCAAGGTCGCCGATGCAGGTCTTGAATCACTCTCGCAGATGCAGAAGCTCGAGGTTCTCAACCTCTACGGCACCGGGATCACTGACAAGGCGCTGTCCATCCTGGGCGGGCTTGGCAGCCTCAGGACCCTCTATGTCTGGCAGACCGACGTGACCGCCGGGGCCGTCGCCTCCTTCACAAAGCAGCACCCGTCGATCACGGTGATCGACGGCCGTGATTCGGCCCCAGCCGCGGAGGAGGGAGATGCCGATTCCAAGGAACAGGCCGGCGACACCCAGCCGGAATCCTGAACCGATCAACGACCACGGGATTCGCCATGAAACCGATCGACCTGAAGCAATCGCTGCAAAGATTCGATGAGCACTGGTCTCCGCGCATCATCGCCGATGTCAACGGCCATCACGTGAAGCTCGCCAAGTTCCTGGGGCCGTTCCAGTGGCATGCCCACGAGGATGCCGACGAGATGTTCCTCGTGCTGGAAGGTTCCTTCACCATGGAGTTCAGGGATCGCTCGGTCGAACTCTGCGAGGGCCAGGTCCTGGTCGTTCCACGTGGCGTCGAGCACCGTCCTGTTTCGACCGGCGAGTGCTCGGTCATGCTCATCGAGCCTGCGGGCCTGGTCAACACCGGTGATGCCGACACAACCGAGGCGAGCACGACCGGTACATGGTTGGATGGCCCCCAACACCCGAGTCGCGACTCGAAACCATGATTTGATGGAACGAACCAGGTGGGGTGATTCAGCCAGCTACTTGGCCTGGACTACTTCTTCTCGATCACCGATGTAGGCGGTCGAGGGTAACGAATCACAACTCAACCCCTTCTCTAGATTCCCACAGAACCTCCGTATTCACGGGGGTGTTGTTGCTGGGGGGCATGGTTATTTACCCCATCCTGCAGCCTCAAGAACGTCGCCTACTGCAGTAGCACTTTTAAGGCGATATAAAAGAGTGCTTAAAGTCACGAACAACCGTGTAGCCTTCAAACGAAAGGATTAGTTTGATGTTTGCCAAAAAGCCTGGCCAACGATTACTCAACGTAACAGAGCAGTTAATCATGGAATCTGGTTGGTTAGCCCAGGCAATTGAGCGAGATCACTTTCAATTCAAGGACTTCCAAGTAAATCACAAAGATGTCGCTACTAAGCAATTGCTACACGACCATACCGTTCGATTCCTGGCGAATCTTCCGTCATCGGACAAAGACTGGCTAAATACGATAGATCAGAACTTCGCTGAAGCCGAGTCATCAAAAGAGAATCGAAACCTTCTTGTTGCTGCTAACTTTATTGCATGCTCGTGCGTAAAGCTGGACATAGCCGCTAAGGCGACTCTTCAGTTTCCGAATTCAAAGCCAATGAGCCGACTAATTAACATGGGCGTCACAACAATGCTCGTGTCACTATCTGTTGTTTTTCCTGGACGGAGCAGCGATGGATTATTTGAACCCATATCAACACAGAGGTTTGGTGTCGTGTACCCATCCACGCTTGCAAAAGAAATCCTGATGTCTATGCCAAGGACTGAGATCGTATTTCTCAAAGAGTTTATAAAATAACTGCAAGCATATAAATTGATTTCGTCCGATACACTGGAGGCAAACAGTTTTATTCATGTTCTTTGGAAAACCCAGCGCCCAAAGTCTCATTGAGCAAGCGATCTCTATTGTCGGAGAGAGCGTTAATTTAGAGCGATGGTATTCAAATCTTAGTGAGGATGATCAGGCAACTCGCTTTCGCGACTACAGGCTGTATTGGGGCTCACATGCTCGACTCGCAGCGAGAGTTATAAAACAAATGAAGCGGCATGGTGGATTTGATGAGTGGATTAAAGTCAGCGCAGAGATTGCGCCCGAGTTGCTTGAACTGAAGGAAGCTGACAATTTATTACAAATGGACATATTTCTACTGCAAAATAAGAAAGCCATTGTCAGCCAACTGAAGTTCACTCTGTGGGCAGCCATACCTCAGTGGAAAGACATGGAAGTTATGGAGTTTGAAAACTCTTTGTTACTGAAGTGGAGGTCGCAAAAAGTTTCCTCATAAACCAGCACTCCGCGGCACCCCCGTCTTCACGGGGGTGTTGTTGGGAACGCTGCTCGACTCCCCTCCCAGCGAGCAGGCGGCGGCAACCAAACACCCCGGGCACGACTCGAACGTGCGACCTGCTGATTAGAAGTCAGCTGCTCTATCCAACTGAGCTACCGGGGCCGATCGCCCAAGTCTACCCGACCGGGAGCCTGCGGATCACCCCCGGTGGCGTGCTGCTTCCGGAGTCCCCCGGGGAGGCTCGTCACGGTACAGTACGTAGATCAGGAGGCCGCACCAGCGGCCCGCGTCAGAGGCTGATGAGGCGAGAAGATCCATGAGCGACCAGCCAGACAGCAAGCAGGAGATCCCCGGGTGGAAGGGGCGTCCACGCGTCGTCATCGTCGGCGCGGGTTTCGGCGGCCTCTGCTGCGCCAAGGGATTGAGTCACAAGCCCGTCGACGTGCTGCTGGTCGATCGCCAGAACTTCCACCTGTTCACCCCGATGATCTACCAGGTGGCGACGGCGCTGCTGGGCCCGGCCAACATCGCCTACCCGATCCGAAAGATCTTCAGGAAAGTGCCCAACGTCCATTTTCAGCAGTCATCCGTCAACGGCGTCGACTACGACCGCAAGGTCCTGAAGACCGATGACGGAAGCGAGATCCCCTACGACTACCTCGTCCTTGGAACCGGCAGCGTCACCAACACGCACAACATCGAGCAGATCAACCGGTGGGGGATCGGCCTGAAGGATCTCGAGGACGCCATCAGGCTGAGGACGCATGTTCTCTGCTGTCTCGAGATGGCCGAGCGGACCGACGACCCCGAGGAGATCCAGCGGCTGCTCAGCTTCACCATCGTCGGTGGTGGGCCGACCGGCGTCGAGTATGCCGGCGCCCTGACCGAGCTGATCCGGAGGATGATCCCGAAGGAGTACAAGCGTCTGCGGCAGGACCAGGTCAGCGTTCACATCGTCGAGGGCGGCGATCACCTGATCTCGATGATGGGGCCCAAGCTGAGCGCGTATGCCGAGAAGGTCCTGAGGAAGAAGGGGGTCACCATCAAGACCGGTGTCATGTTCAAGGACGCCGACGCCGAGGGCGTGAGTCTCAGTGATGGAACCCGGATCGAGTGTCGAACGCTGGTCTGGGTGGCCGGTGTCATGCCCAGCGCCCTTGCAGGTGGGACCGGATCGGAACTGACCGAGCATTCACACCGACTCAAGACCGACGAGTACCTGCGTGTCGAGGGCCAGGATCATGTCTTCGGCATCGGCGACATCGCGGCGACCATGAGCCATGACAAGGAACTGCCCATGCTCGCGACGCCGGCGATGCAGGGTGGTCGCTATGTCGCCAAGTCGATTCTTGCCGAGGCCGTCTGGGGCAAGGAGGGCGTCAGTCATCGTGAGCCGTTCAAGTACGTCGACAAGGGATCGATGGCGACGATCGGTCGATCGGCCGCCGTCGTGAACTTCCATGGCCTGCAGATGAAGGGCCTGATCGCCTGGTTCATGTGGCTGCTGGTTCACGTCTACTACCTGGTCGGTTTCAGCAATCGCGTGACCGTGCTGGTCAGGTGGTGGTGGTACTTCCTGACCAACCGCAGGTCCGAGCAGTTGATCATCCGTGAGAAGACCGACGACATGATCGATCTCGAACTGGGGCCGAAGATGCCCGGGATCAGCAACGGATCCCGCTCTGGGACCTGAGCTTCTCCGGCTCGACGATCCTCGGCCTGATCGCCATCGCAGGGGGCCCTGTTGTACTGGGGGCAATGGCGGCCTCCTCGCGCGAG
>PARI01000019.1 GCA_002711415.1 Phycisphaerae bacterium
ACGGGATTGTCCGGATCGATGATGTCGATGGCGATCAGAGCATCATGCTCGAGAACAACGTAGAGCGTCTGGCCATGCCTGACCATGTCGACGATCGGCCCGTCGTGCCCGACCTTGCCCAGTTCCATGGTTCGCCTGCTCCGTCCGGTGTCCGGATCGATGATCATCAGTTCCGAACCGTATGACTGGTACCAGCGCCCCTCGATGACCATGACGCAGTGATGGGTGCCGCCGATGTGGTGGGTCAGTTCGAGTTTCTCCGGGCCACGGACCCGCTCCGGGGGCTTCCACAAGGATGTGCATCCTGACACGATGCCGAGCCATGCGAGGAGTACAAAGGCATGGATCATGCCGGTCAGTCGTTCATGTCGATCGCGGGCCTCTGCATGGCTCATCGTTGGCTCCAAGGCAAGGGCCATGAGTATACGTTCAGATCCACCACGACCTGATCGGGTAGGATCAGGAACATGAGCGAACGACTCGAGAAGCTTCTGGCGATGCTGGAACTGGACCCTGATGACGGGTTCTGCCTCTGGGCGATCGCACAGGAGCACCATGGCGCCGGCCGTCTGGATGAAGCCATCCAGTTCTATGACAGGGTCAAGACAGTCGACCCGAGCCAGTGCTACGCGTGGTTCCCCAAGGCGAGGGCGCTCCAGTCGCTGGGCATGAAGCAGGAATCGATCGATGAACTCCGGCAGGGACTCGAGGCGGCCCGAACACACCAGGATCAGGCCGCCATGGGTGAGATCCAGGAGTTCCTTGATGAGCTGGCCGGGGCGGATGCCTGATGGAGAACCCGCCGATCGAGCAGGCGGCCTCGGCGATTCTCTCAAGGCAATCGCTCTGCGCCGGCGGACTCGGACAACGCCTTCTCAAGAAGAACTACCCTCAATCGGAAGTCGACCAGGTGATCAAATCGTTCATCGCCAGAGGCTGGCTGGATGATCGGACATGGGCGATGCATCGATCAGAAACACTGCTCAGGCGAGCACCGATCTCCGCGATACTCCTGGAGAGAAAACTCATTCAGGAAGGTCTCGACCAGTCGCAGGCCGCCCTGTTCGTGTCCGAGTTGCTCCCAACCTGCGAAGAGGCTGACCGCCTCAGGTCAAGGGCGAAACAACTGCTCGGCGACCAGTACGATGATCCATCGCACATCGGTCGAATCGGACGACGACTGAGCCGCGAGGGCTGGACAGCCGATGAAATCCAGTCCGTGCTGGAGGAATTGCCGATGGCAACGGATTGGGACTCGCAAGCCTGAACACCTCGTGTACCATAGGATCCACGTGGGGAGCTCGACCAGCAGCATCCGACCACAACCAAGCGAGGATCGACCCATGACCAGGCATCTCACCCTGACCACGTGCTTCGCCGCATCGATGCTGATGCTCCTGCTTCCTGGATGTTCGGGACTGAACCAGTCATCCGGCCTCAGGGGATACCCAGAGGCGATCCCGGCGCTGCAACCGTCATCGAACACCTCGATCACCTCCATGGAAGGCTATGACCAGCCCAGCATCGTCTCGCTGGACCGGAGTGGCTGGAGCCCGATCGTGGTCCAGGTGCCACGCAAGCAGGTCGAGTTCCAGACCACGTACGTCACCAATGTCAGGCTCGCCGACACGACCGCCCGCGAACGAGGGGAATACCCCACCGCTACAACCGCTCTTGGGCCCGGTGGCGACTGCTGCCAGCTTGCCCTGGAAGGACCGGTCGCGATCTTCTTCAGCGCCGCCGACCTGGTGCTTGCGCCTGTTGAAATGGTGTGTGGACGCTGGCCCTGGACCATGAAGTCAGGCCCCGGCGTCCACCGTGTCGCCGCCCCGCTGGAACCGTTGCCGCGAGAGCAGGACGACGGCGAATGAGGCATCTCGCGTTCAAGTCCAGGATCCTGCTGGCCGTCATGATCGCCATGATGGCAACTCCTTCGGCGATGAGCTGGCAGGATGTCTCCGCTGCATCGCCATCAATGGCACCGTTGAACCAGCAGGCACTCGCTGCCGCCAACGAAGCGTACAAGCAGACCTTGAAGGTACTGGTGACTCCCGAGGGCATGATCCGGTTCGATGCCTTCACCCGGATGTCCAGCCTTCAGGAGACACTCGAAAGCATCGTGGACACCTATGCTCGTGCACCGGAACAGGTGACTCCTGAGACCAGGATCGCGCTGCTCTGCAATGCACACAACGCCAACATGCTGCTACTGGTGGCCCGGGCGATGACCGACGAGACATTCCAACCGGCAAACGACCTGCCCGGACTCATGAGCCAACAGCAGGTCATGGTCTCGGGACGACGGTCCACGATGGAGAAACTGGTGAAGGAGCAGCTGGCCTCCCTTGGCGATCCGAGGATTCATGCCGCCATCTCCAAGGGCACCTCCGGCTCACCAAGGCTGCATGGACAGCCACTGGATCCGTCGAAGCTCGACCAGCAGCTGGACTCGCTGTCTCGCAAGTGGGTCAACAACGCCGAGCTCTTCATCGTCCAGCAGGACACGCTGATCGTGCCGAACATCATTCGCGATTCCATCGACGACTTCAGCCGGAACAACGGCGAAGGAATCATCGCCTTCGTGAAGAAATATGCCGAGGATGGCACCCCGATCTCATCGATCAGGACCATCTCCAATCCTGTCCAGGTCACGTTCGATGTTCCGCGGTGGCAACTGCTGAATGAGCCGATCCGAAGGCTCCAGGGCAGGCAGGGCGCATCCCGGAACAACGTGGGGGGACGTGGGAAATGACCCACCACTCCATGCGAGCCGTGACGTGAGCAACCACAGGATCAACCCGATGGAACTGGCCGAGGCGATCAACTCCGGCGAGCCACCACTCCTGGTCGACTGCAGAAGTCCGGAGGAGTTCGCTCTCGGCGCGATCGACAAGGCCGTGAACATCCCGTTGGATCGAATCTCCGAACTGATCGATTCGATCGAGGAGCCTCCATCTGGAATCGTCGTCTACTGTCACAAGGGTGTTCGGAGCCTGGCATTCACGGCCATGCTGCTTGATGCCGGATACGATGATGTCCGAAGCCTCGATGGCGGCATCGACTTGTGGTCGGTCAGGGTAGATGACCGGATTCCACGGTACTGATCCAGGAGCCACCCCTTTCATGAACCGGATGCGATTGGTCACTGGCCCGATACTCGTGGTCGCCCTGGTACTGCTTGTCCTGCTCGACGCCTCCCTGTGCACCCTTCCAGGCACCCAGGTGCAGGGCCCGGTCATCTTCTTGCTCCTGCTCGTGGTCTGTCCGCTCGGGGCGATCGAGCTGTCCTGGCTTCTCCATGACAGCGGCATACCGGGACGCCCCTGGATCGCGGCATGCGGCTCGATCCTCGGGGTGCTGGCCATGACCATCGCTTCGGTATGCATGACCGACCCTGTCGATTCCACCGCGGTGCTGGGCACCTGTCTGGCGTTGATCTTCTGCCTGGCCATCTCCAGCGCCCTGCCGGCACGGTCGGTCGAGGGGACCATGTCCTCCATCACGTCCAGCCTGTGCACGACGGTGTACATCGGCATCCTTCCCGCCTTCTGGATGCTGCTGAGACAGGAGCATTCAGCCTGGTTCATCCTCGGACTGGTGCTGGTGATCAAGTCGAGTGACATCGGGGCGTTCACAGTCGGAATGCTGGCAGGCAGACGAAAACTGATCTACTGGCTGAGTCCCGGAAAGACCTGGGAGGGATTCCTCGGAGGCGTGGGCAGTTCGGCCCTGGTCGGCATGATCATGGGGTTCTGGCTGGTACAGGATTCAGACTCACCTGCGTTCGGACCACTTGCAGGGCTTCTTGTGGGTGCGGTAATGGCCATCGTGGGCCAGGCCGGCGACCTCATCGAGAGCATGTTCAAGCGTGCCGCAGGCAGGAAGGACTCCGGCACCCTGCTTCCGGGCATGGGAGGTGTACTCGACGTGGTCGATTCACTCATCTGGACCGCACCCGTCGCATGGTGGATACTGCGGCTGATTTGAACGTCGAATCAGCTTTATGGTGGCCACACGAACGATGCCTTGCTGTTACAA
The DNA here is from genome assembly GCA_002711415.1 of Phycisphaerae bacterium. Taxonomy (GTDB): domain Bacteria; phylum Planctomycetota; class Phycisphaerae; order Phycisphaerales; family SM1A02. Next base: position 4,039 of record PARI01000019.1, read on the forward strand.
TGAGGCGCTTTCACCACCAGGACGTCCGCCATGCCACTGCTCGAAGATCTCAGGTCACTGCAGACGGTCGATTCACAGGTTCGTGGCCTGCGAGGAAGGCTTGACTCCGCGACGACGTACCTCAACGTCCAGGTGAGAAAGATCAACGAACTTGGCTCGCTGGACGAGGAACTGCAGGGGCAGATCAAGCAGTTGCAGGCGAGCATCGCGAATCTCGAGGGCGAATCCAAGGACAAGAACGATCGCATCGAGAAGCTGCGCGAGGAGCTGAACAACTCGCAGACGACCAAGGAGTACAAGGCCGTTCTCAGCGAGATGCAGACAAGCCAGGAAAGCCGTGACGAGATCGACCAGCAGACCCTGACGCTCATCGACGAACTTGAACGACTCAAGGTTCGCCTCGAGGAGATCGCCCAGCAGAAGGTCGAGCGGGAGAAGGTCAGGATGGTCGCCGAGCAGGAACTCCAGCAGCGGAAGAATGATGTCGGCGAACGTCTTGAACAGCTCGAGATCGAGCGGGAGACCGCCGCAAGGAGCATCCCGGACAAGAAGCTCGAACTCTTCGATCGGATCGCCGATGCCTATGACGGCGAGGTCATGGCCGAGATCGAGGAGATCAGCAAGCGGCACAAGGAATACAGCTGCAGCAGTTGCAACATGGAACTTCCGTTCAACCTCGTCGTGCAACTGGTCAGCATGGACGCCGATGCAGTCCAGTGTCCCGCCTGCGACCGGATCCTCTGCATGCCGGAAGAGACCCGGGCCGCACTGGCCAAGTGAACACCATCACGACGGTAAATAAGCGATCGTCAGCCAACCGGGCCTGAGCTCAGCTGGCACCGGCAGCCGACTCAGCGGCTCCGATCAGCTCGGTGATGTTCGAGCAGCCATGGCTCCGGACCCACCGGTCCAGTCCCCTGGCGATCTTCCTCGGAAGCTTGGGGTTGATGAAGAGGCCCGTCCCGATACCCACGCATGTGGCACCGGCAAGGATCATCTCGGCAGCGCCGACCCAGTCGATCACACCACCGACACCGACGATCGGGATGCCGGCCGGACCCGCGACCTCGCGGTGCACATCATGAACGATCCTCACGGCCACCTGGTGGATGACCGGTCCGCTGAGTCCGCCACGACCGTAGGAGACCCGGGGCTTTCTCGTGTTCACGCAGATCGACATCGCCGGCATGGTGTTCACCAGCGTGAGTCCGTCCACGCCGGCATCGATCGCGACCGAGGCCATCCTGACCGGGTCGTCGATGGCTGGGGACAGCTTGGCCAGTATCTTCAGGTCGGAGGCGCTCTGGCGGACCGCGCTGATCAGTTCGGCTGCTGCTGCGGGATCGCTGGCGTAATCGAGCCCGGAATCATGGTTGGGGCATGACAGGTTCAACTCGATGATTCCGAGTCGCCCGTCCTGCTGGAGCCTGGCGGCGAGGGCCTGGTACTCCTCGATCGAGGTGCCGGCGATCGAGCCGATCACTGTCGTCCCGATGCGGTCGATCTCGGGGAGCGATTCCTCGATGAACCGATCGATCCCTTTGTTGGCCAGTCCGATGGCGTTGATCATGCCCGAGGGGACATCCACGATCCTCCAGGGCTCGTGGCCTTCCCGTGGCTCGAGCGTGATCGACTTGGTGGTGATGGCACCAAGCCAGCGGGGATCAAGGACATCGGTGATCTCGCCAAGTGTCCCGCATGTCCCGGCGGCAGCGACCAGGGGATTGCCCAGGGAAGATCCGGCCAGTTCAACCTGCAGTGAATCCATCGGGATGGGTTGTACCACATTCAGATGAGCTGGATGTCGTATGATGCCCGGATGATTCAAAGGAGATTTACTCATGACCTCAGCACAGGATGATCTTGAGGCCCGTATCCAGCAGTTCGAGAACATGGCGAACGCAGATCCGGACAACGGCATGGCCCATTTCAGCCTTGGCAGCGCCTACCTCAAGGCGGACCGAGCCGCCGAAGCCGCACGCAGCCTCCAACGGTGCATCGACCTTGAACCGGGCATGAGCAAGGCGTACGAACTGTGCGGCCAGGCGATGATCGATGCAGGATGGTCCGACCTCGCGGTGGAGATTCTTGAAACTGGACATGAGCTCGCTGGCCAGCGAGGGGACCGGCTTCCCCAGGAGGCCATGGCGGAACTGCTGGTCTCGCTCGGACGTGAGCCCAAGGAGATTCAGGCCAGCCAGGAGCAACCGACTGATGGCTCATTCACGTGCAAGCGAACCGGTCGATCCGGCACGAAGCTGCATGATCCGCCGTTCAAGGGATCGGTCGGCGAATGGATCATGGAGAACATCTCGGCAGAGACGTGGAGAGAATGGATCGGGCAGGGAACCAAGGTCATCAACGAGTTGCGACTGGACTTCTCCAAGGAGCAGGACCAGGACACCTATGATCAGCACATGAGAGAGTTCCTGGGGATCGACCAGGAACTGCATGACAAGCTCACGAAGCAGTGATCATGCGGATCACGGCTTGAGCCGGTTCTTCCTGTTGTAAATCAACCACTCGATCATCAGCATCGCGATGGCCACGCCGATCAACCACGGCCACAGCGATCGCCAGATCTGCTGCGCCCCGAAACGGCCCTGGACCAGATCAACGGAGAACTCGAGTTCCTCGTCAGCCTGGACATGACCTTCCGGCTCGTTCACGAGGTTCACGGCGAATTCCTTGGCCATCTCCTCATCTGATCCTGGCATGCTCCATCGCAGGGTGTAGAGGCCGGTCCTGGCAGGAGGCCCCCAACTGACCGAGCCGGGCGTCGTCAGCAGCAGCGACTCTCGCTCTCCGTCTGGAAGCTCGATCGTGACATCCTGCGCGGCCAAAGGGACCCTTGAGGTGATCACGTCGGCGGTGGTCAACCCCTCGTAGGAGGCTGCCTCCCCCGTGGTCGCGATCCATGGCAGCGCATTGGCGACGAAGTTGACGAAACTCCTCAGCCTCGGCCAGTTCGATTCAAGCAGGTCGAAGCTGACATGGACCATTCGGAGACCGCCTCGGTCGATCGACATGATCAGCGGTCCCTCGACCGATTCGGCCAGTACTTCGATCTCGGAGTTCGGTGCCAGCTTGTTCATGCTTCCGACGTACAGTCGATCAAGATTGACCGCCCGAAGAAGCGGATGATCCTGCTTGATCGACTGGACGAAGACCTGTTCGGCGGTCCCGTACTGGTTGAACCCCTCGACTGGCGGGGGCGGCCCGATGCTCAGGTAGTGCCCCGGGGGAATCTCGGAGGGAACGTGCCCGTCCAGAACGATGACGTCCCATTCAGGAAGCTCCCCCTCCGCGACCATGGCGTCGAACTCGCTGCCGCTGATCAGGTCGAGGGATCGAAGGGGCATCGCATCAAGGACCCACTTCACCACTGTAGAGCGCCCCTCGACAAGGACGACACTGAGGGAACGCTCCGGCGGCGTCACGAGCACGCACGTGTTGTCGACCGCAAGATCGTCCTCCCGCAGGAGAGCCACCTCGATGATCGCGTTTCGCGGCTGTTCGAACGGCAGGAAGACCACCTGCTCGATCCCGGGGATGAAGACGCCCTGGTCGTTGACCTGGGCCGCCGGGATCTGCACCGGCTCGGGAGTCACCGCCCGAATCGTTCCGTTGACGCTCATCTGAACCGTGCAGTCGGCCGGGTCAGGGTTGTAGTTGGCGATGGAGGCGAACACCTGGACCTGGTCGCCCTGGTCGTACGGCCGATCCGCCGCCATCGAGATGATCCCGAGGTTGTCGGCCTCGGGCGAGCCGATGACGTTGTAGATGACGCGTTCACCTGCTCGCAGCACCTCGCCATCAAGATCCTGGATGCGACCGTCGGAGAACAGCTCAAGTATCGCCGGCTCCTTCACCGGACGATCGGCCTGGTCTGGATTCGGATTGGTCGTGAAGGCCCTGGACAGTTGCATCGCCTCGGCGATGCTGGTCCGACCATCGGTCGGCCTGATGGAGTTGATCGCGCTGATCGCCTTGCGACTGGAATCGGTGAACGGGCACATGACCTCGGCACCGTCCGCAAACGCGATGACCATGACCTCGCCGGGCATTCCGCCAAGCAGTCCTCCTCCGTGAAGCTCCTGGATCCTGCCGATGGCGAGTTCCTTGGCCTTCTGGAGCCTGGTCACCGAATCCTCCGAATCGGTCGACTGCATCGATGCCGAGTTGTCGATCAGGAACACCCTTCGCCCACCGGTCCGCCCGCTGGATTCGATCTGTGGCTGCATCAACGCCAGGACCAGCAGGATGATGATCAGCAGTTGGATGAACAGGAGCAAGCTTGCTCGCAGTCTCTGGAAGGGCGCATTGGCCCTGAGATCCTCGATCGACTTCATCCACAGCAGCGTGCTGGCAATCGGCTTCGGGAGCCGGCGAAGCCTGAGGAAGTACAACAACAGCAGCAATGGAACCACGATTGCGGCGACGATCAGGCCTGTCATCGGCGTCAACCAGTTCACTTGAGCAGCCCCCTCCTCCTGAGGTAGTCCAGGAGCAACGTGTCAAGCGCGGTCGACGTGTCCACGAGCATGTGCGTGATGTCCCTGCGAACACAGAAGTCCCTGAGGTTGCCGCACCAACCGTTGAGGTTGCGGCGATACCGCTCAAGCAGCAACGGAGAGATCGTGACCTCGGCCGTGTCCTCGTCCTCGATGTCGGTCAGGCGAAGATCCCCGGTGAACGAGGATGTCCCGGCCGGATCGATCTCCTCTGGACTGAGGACCTGCATGGCGAAGACGTCGAACCCTCGGCCGGCCACGGCACGGAGTCCCTTCTCGTAGCCACCCTTGTAGAGAAAGTCGGAGAGGATGATCATGACGCCTCGGCCACTGCGGGCACCAGAGATGGTCTTCATGGCCGATTCGAATCCCTCGCCACCCCGGGGGGCCTGCTGGAGAAGCCAGTTGCCAAGCTCCGAGGTCCGGCGACGCCCCCTGAGATTCGAGAGCAACTGGATGCCCTCGTCGTTGTAGCTGAACAGGCTCACCCGGTTCTGGTTGGACAGGCCGATGTACCCCAGCGCCATCGCGAGCTTCTGTGCATAGAGGAACTTGTCCGGCTTGCCCCAGCCCATGGAACCGCTTGAATCGATCCCGATCACCAGCGACAGGTCCTCCTCCTCCATGAAGAGCTTGAGGAAGAGCCTGTCCAGTCGACCGTAGATGTTCCAGTCGATGAATCGGAGGTCGTCACCATGGACGTACGGACGGTAGTCTGCGAACTCGACGCTCACGCCCTTGCGGCGGGAACGACGTTCCCCCTGGATCTTCCCCGAGAAGATCTTGCGGCTGACCACGTCGATCTGGTCCAGGCGGGCCATCATCTTGCTGTCGATCAGTTCGTCGACGCGGGTCGGCCTCCCGGAGTCGGCCTGGTTCATGGGCACGTCACTCACCGCGCACACCCCCGATCAGCTGCAACTGCTCGTCCGAGGATCCAACCGACTCGAGCAGCCGGTCGATGACCTGGTCGACCCCGACACCATCGGCCTCGGCCTCGAACGTCCTGATGATCCGGTGCCTCAGCACGGGTGCGGCCATCTTCCGGATGTCCTCGAACGAGATGGCGTACCGACCGTCGATCAGGGCCGAGACCTTCGCAACGCGGATCAGGGCCTGCGCCGCTCGCGGACTCACGCCGACGGAGATGTAGTGCTCAAGGTCCCTCGGCATGAACTCGGATCCGGGCTGTGTCGCCAGGACCAGCCGGATGCAGTAGTCCTTGACCTGCGGACTCACGATGACATGGCAGGCCAACCGCTGCGCCTGCATGATCCTGTCGGCATCCAGGATCGGGGCCAGTGCGGCCGGGCGACCGCCGGTGGTCCGATCGAGAATCTCCTTCAGCTCGTCACTGGTCGTGTATGGCACGACGATCTTGATCAGGAATCGATCCAGCTGCGCTTCCGGGAGGGCGAAGGTCCCCTCCTGCTCGATCGGGTTCTGTGTGGCCATCACGAAGAAGGGCCTGGTCAGTGGCCGAGTCATGCCCCCGGCGGTGACCGTCTTCTCCTGCATCGCCTCCAGAAGGGCGGACTGCGTCTTCGGGGTCGCCCGGTTGATCTCGTCGGCGAGGATCAACTGCTGGAAGATGGGCCCCTCCCGGAACCTGAACTCGCGAGCTCCGGTCGCGGGATTGTCGATCACGAGGTTGGTCCCGGTCATGTCCGAGGGCATCAGGTCGGGCGTGAACTGGATCCGGGAGAAGCCCAGGCCCAGTGATTCAGAGAGCGTCTGCACCAGCAGCGTCTTGCCCAGGCCGGGAACGCCTTCCAGGAGCACGTGGCCATCGGCCAGCAGCCCCACCAGCGTCTGGTCCACGACCTCGTCCTGGCCCACGATCCGGAGGTGAACCTGGTCCGCCAGGGATGAGAAGAGATCGCGGAACCTGGCGCACTGGACCTTGACGCCCTCGATGGTCTCAAGGCCCTCGTCCAATGGCGGCAGCTCGCTCCAATTCGTGCGATCAACCATCATCCTGCTCCTCCGGACGCGAGGCCCTTCTCTTGGCCTTCAGGAGTCGAGAGGTGTGCGACTGCTCCAGGTCGGGATCGGGCTGGTCGGCCTTCGATGGGCGCCGCGGCTGTGAACCAGGCTCTCCCGCAGGTCCGCCCTGTGATGCAGAGGCATCGAACTGGGTCGGGTCGACCCCCTGCTCCTCCGCATCGAATCGGCGGGTGGCCTCCTCGTCGTCCCGGGTGGCGCCACCGGTCCGACCAGTTGTCGCTGCGGCGCGTGCCCGCTTCCAGGCGGTCACGCTTTCGGTCCCGGCCTGGTTGGTCCTGGCCAGTGCCGCCTGGGCGGCTCGGCGCGCCGCATCGGTGTCCAGGCTGATCCGGCGAACGGCCACATCCAGGATGAACAGGCATGCGGCGATGATCGCGAGCACGTCCCAGATCTGCCTCGGGCTGCTGGGCACCTCCAAGCCAGTCCGGTCGAATGCATCCAGCAACTGCGGATCGCTGATCCTCATGAAGCGGCCACCGGTCCTGTCAGCGACGGCTTGCAGCATCGCGCTGTTGTCCCGCACGGACTTGAACTCCTTCGCATACGGAATGCTCACGGCGGACTGGATGCTGCCAAGAGCCTCGCCCTGGATGCCTCCGGGAAAATGGACATTGACCAGGTATCCACCGCGATCGGTGACATCGAACTCCCCCCGGTACCGACCGGGACCGATCTGCTTGAGGGTCATCGGGTTGATCGAACCATCCGGGGAAAGGATCTTCGCATCCGTCTTCAGGTAGTTCAGAAAGGAGTTGTCATTGGAGATCGCGTCCAGTTCCACGACGGCCCGTTCGCCATCGATGCTGGTTCGCATGGCGATGTTCTGTGGCGACGGCGGTCGCATCAACCATCGGACCGTCTGTTCCCAGAACCCGCGGAATTCGGACCACTGGGTCCATCCGGCACCCCATCGACCAGCGACATCGGACGTGAAGGCGACCGACTTGCCCAGACCGTAGTTCCAGTAGGCATACAAGGGGTCGTTCCCCTCACTGGTGGTGATGACCGCCGGGATCTCTCCAAGTCCATCTCGAGGAACGGTCAGGACGTAGCCCAGGACGCTCGGCAGCGAATCATATCCCCGCATGGGTCCGGAGATCTGGGGAGAAACCTTCGGGATGAACGTGCTGCCCTCGACGATCAGCGAACGCTGGATCATGTTCGCTTCCTTGATGAAGATCTTGGGCAGGTTCTTCGGGTTGTTGACCACGTACGGTGTACCCCCGGTCTGCGTCGCGACAGCCTGCATGTTCCGCCGATCGATCGCGCTGCCGTGACCGGCGACCATCACCGTGGTGATCGTGACACTGCTGGCCTTGTACTTGTTCAGGAGTGACTGGGATGGTGGGCTGGCATCTCCATCGGAGATGATGATCACGTGCTTCTGCCCCGCATTGATCTCCTGGAGCCCCTTCAGGGCGGTCTCCATCGCCGGAGCGAAATCAGGCATGTCGCCGACGACCATCTGACGCGCTGCGGCGATCGCATTGGACTTGTCGCCGGCCAGCTGCATCGGATACGCCCAGCTGATCCCGTTGTTGCCGGCCACGTTCCAGTTGAACGTGATGATCCCGATGTAGTCCAGGCGGCTCAGCACCTCGATCGCGGCGATCGCGACGCGCTGCCCCCAGTAGTTGCCCTGGGGCATCTCGCATGAGTGCATGATCAGCGCCAGGGCGCCACGTGGAAGCTGCCTGGTCTGCGGGGGATCCAGCTTCACCGGCAGCACCTTGGCCGTTTCCGAATCGATCCAGCCACCGGCACCGAAACTCTCGTTGCCCCCCAGCATGAGCAGTCCACCGCCGAGATCATGCACGTAGGCATGGAGGATCCGATCCTGCTCGTTGGTGATGGCCCATCGCGGAATGTTCGCCAGGATGACCGCCTCGAAGCCGTTGAGAAACGCCGCACCTCCGGAAAGGCTCGAGGTCGAGGCGACCTCGACCTCGATGCCGCCTTCGACCAGTGCATTGCGGATGGCTTCGGACTCGAGTCCGGAGTCGTCGATGATGAGGACGCGCCCCTGTCCGCTGACGAACGTCGTCGCTTCCCCTGAGTTGTTCTCCAGAATCGCGTCTACCGATGCGGCATCCGGCTCGAAGACCACCCTGAACCGATGCGCCCCGGACTGATCGAGACTCAACGGGATGTTCATGACCGTTGGACCGGGCGACAACCGCAGTCTCATGCCCATGCCGCTGGAATCAGGATCCAGGTCGACGGGCACCTCGTTGTGCCACAACATCAACGTGCCATCGGCCTGCTCCTGGCTCCTGATGAAGACGCGAAGATCCGATGACTGACCCAGTCGTGCTCGCGCAGGCGCCTTGAGGTCCTCGACCACGATCTCGTTGGGATGTTCATAGGCCAGCGGGATCACGTCGACCGGGATCCCGTCGCTCTCGGCGATCTCCACCGCGTTCATGACGCTGTCCATGGTCTCGTTGCCGTCGGAGACCAGCATGATGCGGCTGGCCGTGTCCTGTGGCAGCAGCGCCAAGGCCAACCGGACGGCCGAGGCGAGATTGGTCGCCGAAAGATCACCGCCATGATTGCCGGTCGAGACGATGGATCCTGATTCCGGCAGCGCCGAGACGGATGCGTCCCTCGCGATCGTGATCACCCCCACACGATCGGAGGGATCCTCCCTTGCTTCCACGAGCTGCTGGAGGAACTCCTCGGATTCCTTCTGCAGCGGCAGGGGAACGGACCGGCTCACGTCGGCGATCATCATCACGGTGAGCCCCTCGCCCTTCTTGACCCAGCTGGGATCAGCCAGTGCGAAGGCCAGCGTGCACAGGACGAGTGACCTGATGATGATCGATGTCCACAGCTTGCCGGGCGAGACCGACTTGCGCGTGCCCCAGGCGATCCACCATGTCGGTAGAAGCAGAAGCAGGATGACCAGCCAGAGAGGTTCGTCGAATTCGATGGGAACCAGGGCCATCACGCGGTCACTCTTCCTTCCATGGACTTCATGGTGACTCCATCAGGGCGACACGGTTGTTCCCTGAATCCAGGACCGCCACCGTGCTGCCATCGCCGTCAAGGCTCCAAGGATACTGCAACCGACCGGGCTCGAACCCCAATCCTCCCCAGATACCCAGCGAACGGCCATCCGAGACGTCGATCTTCTGGATCCTGTTGTTGCCGAACTCAGCCACCATCAGGTTTCCATCCGGCAGAACCAGCACGTTGTAGGGGTAGCACAGCTGCCCAGGCTCTCGGCCGATGCCACAGAGGATCCTCAGCACCTGGCCATCTGGGTCGGTCACGACAATCCGATGATTGCACGCATCGGCCACGTAGAGCTCATCCTTGTCGTGGCTGAACCCGATCGACTGCGGCCTGTTGAACTGTGTCGACTCGGATCCCTGACTGCCGAACCCGAAGAGGTACCGACCGTCAGGTTCGAAGACCTGCACACGATCATTGCCGCCATACTCGCTGACATAGAGCCTTCCCCCGGGACCGACCGCCAGGTCGGTGGTGTAGATGAACTCGCCGTCATCGGTTCCATAGGAGCCGAATCGACTGATCTCCCGGCCATCGGGGTCGTAGCGGATGATCCGGAAGTAGTGGGTGTCGGCGACGTACACCGATCCATCGCTCCCGACGTGCAGGCCGGTCGGCTTTCCGTTCTCCTTCTGTGGCATCGACCACTCCAGGAGGTGCGTGCCCTCGAGATCGAACTTCTGGATCCGTGCATTCTTGTCCACGACGTAGATCCAGCCGTTGTCCCCATCCATGGCCAGTGACCTGGGATAGTTGAACTGCCCGGGTCCGGATCCGGGGGAGCCGAAGACGTGCTCGATCGGGATCGGGCGGACCTGGTTCGGATCCGAATCGCACCCGACGATCATGATGCCTGAGAGAAGGACCAGCATCACCGGCAACCGACGCATGAGCCGGCCCAGACCGAGGGTCATCAGGCAGGCGACGAGGATCGAGGCGACGACAAGCACCCACAGCGCCGAGATCACGACGTCCGGTTCCTGGTAGTGCATCGCGTTCAACAGCGATGCCGGCAGGCTCACCCCCGCGGTGCCGCCGGGCGGCGAGATGCCCGCGGTGACCACGACCTCCCCCATCGACATCACGAAGATGATCACGCCGCTGAGCAGCCCGGTCGAGAGCATGCGGCCACGCATCGATTCAAGCATCGCTCCGAACGAGTCCACACCGTCGCTCCTGAACACCTGGAGAATCGATTCCGGAGTGATCATGCGTATCCACCATGCAACCAAGACCGCGATGAAACCGAACCGGCCGACCAGCCCGACCAGCAGGATCACCGAGGAATCATAGGTCCATTCACGTATCCAGGGCCGGTTGTATGCCGACTCGATCCCGACCACCAGGAGGATCCCGGGGATGCTGGCCATGAGGAGCCAGCCGAACACGGCCACGGTCCCGCACCAGTTCCGCCCCGCCTTGAGCAGGCGAACCAGCATGGCGATCGAGAGGATCCCACCGACGATCGCCGCGACCAGCGAAACCAGAACCGTCCATCCGAGTGAACGACCGTACAACGATATGAAGGAATCCAGTTGGACTCGCCCCAGGACCCGAACGCCCAGGAGGATGATCGGCAGGATGATCGTGAGGATCACCACCAACCAGGTGACCACGGCCTGCCAGGTTCGAGGGGGCTGCGCTGGCACGGGATCCTCCGGACTTCTCCGCAACGGGACCAGCACCAGCAGCCCGATTGCGACCAGGAGCAGGACCACCAGTGGCAGCGATGACTGGAGGATCATCCAACCGGGGGCGGCCTGGGCCTCCAGGGCCCGCAGGTGGAATCCCATCGTCTGCACCTGGGCGAGGTCGAAGGCGACTGTGTTGGCGATCATCAGCATGCCGACGATGAGCATGCCTCGCAGCAGCGCAGGCAGATCCTCCCGGATCGCCACGGCCAGCCTGCGACCCGGACCGGCTGCGTCGAGGGTGAGCAGTTCATGGACACGGTCACGCCTGAGGCTCGTGCATGCGGCGACGCAGAGGCTGATGATCGGCCACGACCAGCAGGTCATCGAGACGAGGAGGATTCCCTCCCTCAGCATCGGAATCATGCCATTCTCGGCGGCCATGTTGCCCAGATACGAGCCCGGAGGCACGGCCTGATACCAGCAGTAGAAGATCGCGTAGGCGGGCAGGCACATCGGCACCACCATGAGAATCCACAACACCCGATTGCAACCACCACCACGCGCCCGGGCCATGTATCGACCGGGAATCCACCCGATCGAGGCGGACACCGCGGCGATCATGGCGGACCATCCGAGTGTTCGCAGCAGGATCCCGGTCGTGGAGACCTCGGTCACGATGTCGTCGGTGCCGCCATCTCCAATGAACGCCGACACGAGTCCGGCCAGGGGCACGAGCACGCAGGCGAGCCATGCGAGTATCAGGAGTGAGAACAGCAATCGAGTCAATGGTCGCCTGCTCCGTTGATCAACTGGAGGGTTCGGCCAGCTTCCGCATCACCTGGTCGACCGCCTCCGGGGACCGATCCGCGACGACACCGAGATCGACGTCAAGGGGATCCGCAACCTGCAGCTGTTCAGATGCTTCCGGATCGAGTTGCCTGAGCACAAGGTTGCGACTGGCGGATTCGGCCAGCATGTTTTCGACCTCGGCCGATAGGAGAAAGTCGACGAGCTGGCTCGCAGCAACCGGGTTGGAGGCGCCGTTGACGATACCGGCGGCATTGGGGATCAGGAGCGTCCCCGATCCTCGGGATCCGCCCTGGACATCATGCCTCGGCAGGATCATGTCGACGTTCCATCCATTCTCGATCGCCCTGTAGACATCGTCGGAGTCGGTCATACCGACATCGAACTCCCCTCTGGCGACGCCGTCGACCACGGCGGCGTTGCCACCGGTGAGCATGCGTGTGTCATTCTCCTTCAGGCCCTCAAGGTAGGCGCCGAAGTAGCCGGGCATGAAGTTGCCGTCCCAGTAGGCCAACATGGCACCGACATGACCACGGGTTGTTCCGAAGCGAGGATCGGCCATCGCGACCCGCCCCTTCCATCTCTGGTCCGTCAGGTCCATCCATGTCTGCGGCGCGTCTTGGACGTTCACCCTGTCGGTGGAATAGACGATGACCCTCGCCCGCGGAGAGAACCCCCACCATCGCCCTTCAGCCTCGCGGAACTGCTCGGGCAGCTCGGCCCCAACCTCGCTGGCATGAGGCACCAGGATTCCCTCCCTGGCCAGGAGGATGGGCTGGAAGACCTCGCTTGACCAGAAGACATCCGCCCGCGGATTGTCCGCTTCATTCCTGAGGCGGTTGGCCAGGCCGGTCGTCTTGGTCGCCTCGGTGTCATAGACCACTTCGACGGGTATCCCGCTGTGCTGCTGGAACCTCTCGAGGACTGGTCGGGCGATGTCCTGGTCGGCCGAGACGTAGACGACGACGCCCGGCCTCGGATCATCACAACCGATGAAAGTCAGCAGCAGCAGCGATGCGACAAGATGCGTCACGGGTCCGAGGACCACGCGGATCGAGAAGCCGCCCTGTATGACCCTGAACCCAGGACTCACCCGGGCGAGTCCGATGAAGAGTCACTGGAGCTGCCACCGACATCATCCGTAGATTTTGCCGGCGCCGCAGGCTTGTCCAGGGCCTTGTCGACCTTCTTCTTCAACTCGCCGAAGTATCGCTTGTGAATATCCTTCAGGTGGGTGGGGACCGGATCGTCGATGACACCATTCTCGAACCCATCGCCCAACTGGGACGACAGTTCCTGCATCTTGACCCTGGATTCTCCCACAACGACCTCACCGTCGATGTACTGCCTGGCGATGATGTCGCCGCCTTCGACCTTGACCGTCTCCTTGACCATTCGTGTTCCAACCGGCGTGGGCGCGATCGGTGCGTCACCACCGGCCCCCTGCCCCCGGTTCCCCATGCCCTGCCCCTTGCCATTGCCGTTCTTGTTGGACATGGCCTGGCCGAGACCGTTGCACTGGCTCTGGCACTGTGACTGCATCGCCTGGGCATGCTGGAGCATCTGCTGCATCATCTCGGCATCAGACAGCATCTGCTGCATCTGCTGGGAACCACTGGACTGGCTCCCCTCCTGGCCGGAGGTCATCTGCTGGGCCATCGACTGGCAGGCCTGGCTCATGCTCTGGCACATCTGCGAGGCCGACTGCTGGGCCTGGGCCATCTGCTGAAGGGCCTGCTTCTGCTGCTGATTGATGTTCTGGTTGTTCTGGAGCGCCTGCTGAAGCGCCTGGGGGTTGTTGGCCAGTTCGGGATCCATGCCAGCTCGCTGCAACTGCTCCTCCAGGGTCTTCTTCTGCTGGGAGAGATCCTCCAACTGCTTGGCAAGCTGTTCCAGCTGCTTGCTGGCGGCCTGCTTCTGCTGCTCGGTCAGTTCGCCCTCGGCGATCTTGTCCTGCAGATCCTTCAACGCCTCAAGGGCTTTCTTGAAATCGCCCTGCTTCATCGCATCGGCCAGATCCTTTCCGGGACCATCCTCGGGCATGGTGAGACTGCTGAGTGAATCCCGCAACGCTGCGTCGGTCTTCGCCTCTTGACTGTTGAGAATCTCGTCCAGTTTCTGGTTCAGGCTCGTGACCTGGCGGATGGCTTCGCGTCGAACCTGCTCGGGCGTCTTGAACTGATCCTTGTCGAAGGCTGAATCGCCAAGTTCGCCCAGTTCGGAGGAAAGCGAGTTGGCCAGTTCCTCGTTCTGCTGGATCTGGTCCACGAGCACATCGATGGATTCCTGGCTCTGGTTCTTCGCCATCACCATCTGCTGACCGTCCACGGGCTCCTCTGCTGAGAAGAGATCTCCCTGAGGCACGGCATACCACACGATGAGCACGGCCAGCACCAGCGCCGGACCACTCCACCAACCCGGTGGTGGTCCGATCGGGAACTTTCTCCTGGCCCGCTTCCTGATCATCGGATCCGATGCCGTGCTGATGGCGTCCTCGATGGCTGCCAACGCGAAGCTGTCGGTCCTGTTCCTGCATGCCAGGGCCGTGGACAGGCGTTCCTTCAAGCCGAGCCGCTGATCGATCGCCAGCGCGATCGCCGTGGAGTCCGGCCGGGACAGAGCCAGTGCCAGGATCCCGATGGCCAGGACGAGGCCGAGCCCGATGCAGACCACCCAGACCCAGGGCATTGCGATCGATGGAGTCGTCTTGGAGATCGCGGCCCAGATCAACACGATCACGGTCAGGCCGAGAAAGCTCCAGGCACATCCGTTGAGGAACTGATTGATCCGACATCGCCGTGAAACCAGTGACAGCAGGTTCAGGATCTGGGTCATTTGATACCTCCAAGTACCCTATACCTTCGATTCTATCGCCCCCGAAGGCAATTGGAGACCAGCTTGAATTCAATTCCCCGGGAGAGAAATCGGCCTTTGAAGGCATTTTTCAGCCCACATGCCCCCCGAAATGGCCAGGTTCTATCATGAGGCGGTACCTTCACGGACACCTTGAGCCAAGACGGAGCATGCCCATGCACCACCGATGCCTGTTTTCACTACTGATTCTCTGCCTGTCGCTGGTCGCGTCGACCCCGACACACGCCCAGGATCAGGTTTCTGACCAGGACCGGATCAAGGCCCTGGAACAGCAGAATCGCGAACTGTCCGAACAGTTGGCCCAGAAACTGCAGGAGATCGAGCGGTTGAAGAGCCAGATCCAGGATCTGAGGAAGCGACTGGCCCCGGGACTGGAGGCCCCAGCACAGGATGCACGGCCTGCAACCACTGGCCAGGAGGAGCAGTCCATCGACTCCTTCTCCACCCTGAGATTGCTGCTGGAGAATGATTATTTCAACGACATGAGGGACACCCCCTGGCCAGAGGGAAGCGGCCGGGAGGTCCGGACGCAGCAGAATGCCTATCTCAAGGCCCTGAACAGGTGGATCTCCCTGATGAACAGGAAGTGGCAGCAGAAGATCCGCTGGCCTGTGATCCTCCAGGACGCGAGGGTTCGAGGCAAGTCGCTGTCATGCACGGTGATCGCCCTTGATCCTGTCGATGCACGCCCCCTCGGCGAGCCGTTCTCGATCACGCTGGATGATCGGATGGCCAGGAGATTCTCAGCCCAGGGCGGACTCCGGGTCGGGCAGGAGTACATCCTCACGGGCATGTTGAATCCACGCGTCTACTACGACCAGGAGAGGCCCGAACCGGTAGTCGAAGGCTTCGACAGGAAGTTCCTTGGCAGGTTCGTGTGCTTCAACCCCAGCATCACGGTCCAGAGCTTCTCCCTCTGGAATAAGGAATCATCCTCCGACGAGGATGGTTGATGACGATCCGCCATGCAACCTGACGAACATGTCTGCCTTTGTTTCCGGGTGAGCCTTCGAAAGCTGGTCAACTACATGAACCGGACCAAGCCGGTCGCTCCGAGCCAACTGAGCGACTGCCTGGGGGCCGGAACCGGATGCCACTGGTGTGTTCCTACCCTCTGCAAGCTGCACGAGCAGTGGAGCAAAGGGCAACGTGGTGACCTGCTCGACGAGATCGACCACGAGCGGTACACGCAACTGCGGACCGGTTACCGCAAGACCGGAAAGCGGTCCGAACCGGGCGATTGAGCCTGGTGGCTGATTCAGGCGACGTGACTGTACCGGTTGGCCCGACGCTGTTGAAGCATCTGGACAGACTCTTCCAGTTCCGCGCATGGGTGCACGAACTGCAGACCGACCATGCACGAGCCACGGCGACCGGGCATGACGGTGACGACGCGTGCATCCTGGTGGATCCTTCTGGAGGTGCAGGGCGCATTCATGTCGATCACCACAGCGTCGTCACGAGCGATTGCCGCCGCATCGGACATCCGGATCTTCATTCCACCCACGCTGATGTCCTGGACATGCACATCCAAGCCAAGCGGCTCGATGCGGGCATGCAGATCGATGTCATACGCAACGGGAACTCGAGCATGTTCACGGCTCTGCTCGATCCTGACGTCACTGACCGCCAGCGCATACCCGAGCAGTTCCATGCCTGTCTCGGCGAGATTCATGCGAGCCTCGACCCTTGCGGTCATCGCGGCCACGCCCTCGGGCAGCTGGATTTCCAGCTGCACATCCGAACCTGGTTCGAGCGTGCATCGGTGCCCCTCACGCATCGGATCCTCGATGATGATGACGGTGTCCTCGACATGATCGATCCTCGAGACCATCGGCTCCGCCCCGGGGTGGTCCCTCAGGAGGACCCTGACCCGGTGAACCAGGGCATCGACCAGCATGGTGTTGATGCAGGGTTTCTCGATGGCCCGTCCACCCACATGGGCGCGGTTGAGCAGGAAACGAAAAGCGTCGGTCATCCACATGTGGGAATAATCGACAGCATCAGGTGAATTGTTCACCAAAGATCGCCGGGACCGTGCTGGGGGCACGGATAATCGACATGACACTTGGAGATTTCGGCATGCGGGATTGAAATGGAATCAGAATCGCTTGTGACTGGGACGGCCTGATTGAGACCTGATTCCCATCAACAACCTGATCCGATCAAGATCTGCAGGCACGGTGATCTTGATGTTGATCGGATCGCCGTCGACGACGACGACCGGGCTTCCATGATTCTCCACGACACAGGAATCATCCGTGGCACCCTCGTGTCGCGATCCTGCGTAGGCCTGGACGAGCAGCTCACGGGAGAAGATCTGGGGAGTCTGCACCTCGATCAGGCCATCGCGATCGATGGTCTCTGAGACGATGCGGCCGCTGGTCGATCGCTTGCCGAGATCGCCGAGGATCGCGTCAGCAAGGTCATCCGACTCCGCCGCATCGATTCGATCCTGGCTGACTCGCTTGATGGTGCCAGACAAGTCCACTCCTGGAATGACCGCCTCGTGCACGGCGGCCGCCTCCACCAGCCTGTCCATGAGCTCATCCGTGATCGCGGGCCGGGCCGCATCATGAATGGCGACATGAGTCGAGTCCGCGTCAACCATGTCGAGCGCGTTCTGGACCGACTCCCAGCGATCGATCCGTCCACCGGCTACGATCGTGACACCCAGGAAGCTCAAGGCAGGTCCATACCGTTCCTTGAACCCATCAAGGTCATCAGGTGGTCCGACCACGATGATCTGGGCGACCTCGTTTCGCTTGGAGAAGAACTCCACCGTCCGGACAAGGACCGGACGGCCACCGAGATCCTGGGCCAGCTTGTCGCTGCCGTACCGGGTGGCCGACCCTGCTGCCGGGATGATCACGGATAGCTTCATGCATCGGCACCATCTGCCGGGGCTTTCACGGCATCAACGGCACCGGGAGGCGAGGCCTGGTACGGCTGGAGCAGCGCCATGATCGACATGGCGGTTCCATAATTCGCCGACCGCTTGAAGACCCGGTCATTCCATGAACCATTCTTCTCCCGGACGGAGAAGAGCAGCTCGTTGATCCGCTTGTGTGCCTCGAGTCTCTTCTGTTCCGGAAGCATCTGGGCCGCTTGGGCGGCATGAAAATGCGCGTAGAAGAAGTAGTACGGGGCCACACCGTACGGTGGCTCATGGGTGCCGTTCTTCTGTCGCCTCTTCTCCAGCTCGTTCCAATGCTCGATGAAGGCCTCGACCGCCCTGTTCAGTCGCATCGGGCTGCTCTTTCCGGCGAGGTTCAAGGCTGATTCAAGAGCCACCATTCGACCGACCGCGCCCGGGATCGAGTCATCTCCTGCCGGGGCCTTGTCCATGGCGCTGTACATCACGTTGCCCTGGCGATTGCACGAGTCCTGGAGGGCCTTGATCGCCATCTTGATCACGTCCTGGTCGACCGGATGCCCCTGCTGCTGAGCCAAGTAGAGCGTCTGGAGACAGGGCGCAGTCATGAACGGTGACGTGGGCGACGGGGTGTCCAGCCCGCGACGGCGGGAATAGGACCAGCCACCCACCTCCGGAATGTCGGTCTTCTCCATCGCATCGATGTAGAACGCGATCGCCTTGGCGACCGCCTGCTCCTGGCCCGGTGGAACCCGATCCAGCATCTGCATCGCCAGCAGGAATCGCAGGCCATAGCAGTAGCCCCATCCACGGACGTCGTAGCCACCGCGGTACTCAGGATCCATCAGGTTAAGCTCGATCGCCCCGGTCACGAACCCGGTTGCACGAGCGATCGCCTCCTGCCGGGCGGGATCCTGCTCGTAGCCAGGCGCACGCAGGATCGCCTCGCCACAGATCCCGGTGCCACCGACCCTGTAACCGATGGGAATACGACCACGGACTCGGTACACACCCTCGTATGGCCACTCGGCGTTGTCAGGCCCCTCCTGCATGGAGAGGATGACCTGGATACCCTCCTGGATCGCCTCGTGGATCTGCTGGGGCATTCCCTCCGGCGCAGGGATCGCCAGGGGTTCCTCCGCCTGCTCCTTCTTCGGCGCAGCCTCCTGTTGCGGCTGATCCTGGATCGCGGTCGCATGCCAGGCAGGAACCATCGCAAGGATGATGACGAGTACCGAGTATCGATCAGGTGTTCTCATGGCGTTCTCCTGTCACCCACACTAGCAGGTGTCCTCACCTGAAGCACAGTACAGCAGCACGAACATGTCACTTGCGTACTGGTGCACTTCAGGACCGTCAAAGCCTTCGAGGGCTGTCTCGAACTGGTCGGTCGGGCTGCGAAGCACGAGAAACCCCCCGGTCTTCATGACCGAGCGACACGCGGACGCCTGACGGAGAACGCGTACTCGCTGGGCCTCCTTGGACATCATCGCGTACGGAGGATCCATGAAGACGACATCGACCGGAGCCGGAGCCCTGGACAGGCAGGTCGGCGCCAGCGCATCGGCATGCATCGCCTCGGCCTGGTCGGAGCAGCCGAGTTCACTGATGTTGTGTCTCAGGTACTCCACGATCCGGCGGTCCTGCTCGACCATGAGGACGCTGGCAGCACCCCTGCTGACACACTCGAGTCCGATCGTGCCGACGCCAGAAAACAGGTCCAGGACGTTCGCATCCTCGAACCATCCCCTCAGGAGGTTGAACACCGACTCCTTCACCCTCGCTGCATAGGGCCTGGTCACGTCCTCGCCCACTGGCGACTCGAGCATGCGGGACTTGTACCGGCCGGAGATGATCCTGATCATCCATGCAGCTTGTCGCAGTCGGAGCCTGCGGTCAACCGGCATGGCCGTTTCAGAGGCTGTGATTATGATGTGCCGATGCCATTTCGAGGGAACAACACCAGTGAACTCCCCAGTTCGATCAGAGACACCGCCACCTGGATGAGACTGGCCGATCAACGCGTGCCAGCGATGATCGTCCGGGCCGGTGACGAGGATGAGCGGCCTCGACCACTCCTGTTGTGGCTCCACGGACGGACCGTGAACAAGGAACTGGATCCGGGCAGACCCATCAGGCTGACCAGGAACGGAATCTCGTACTGCTCGATCGACCTGCCCGGGCATGGCGAGCGATACGATCAGGAGTTCCAGAAGCCGGACATGGTTCCCGAGATCATCCGGCAGGTGATGGATGAGATCGATCCGGTGATCGACGAACTGGTCCAGATGGGAATCGCCGACCGGGAACGACTCGCCATCGGTGGCATGTCCGCCGGTGGCATGGCCACGCTGGCTCGCCTGGCACGCCCGCACGGATTCCACTGCGCCACCGTAGAGGCCACGTGCGGCAAGTGGGAGGCCATGGGACATCGAGGCGTCGTCGACGAATCGCTCATGACCACATGGGACCCGATGAGCAATCTTGATTCATGGCGGAGCATTCCCCTGCTGGCGATCCATGCACGCTATGACGCATGGATCCCGTCCGACTCCCAGGCCGAGTTCATCGAGGCGGTCAGGCGACGAAGCAGTCCGCAGCACGATGTTCGCATGCACGTCTTCGATCGGACCGGTGCCCCGTTCGAACATGTGGGTTTCGGCAAGTACAGCACGGTCGCCAAGAACATGCAGTCGGAGTTCCTCCAACGGTGGCTGCTCAAGGGTGTTGATGGCTCAGGGTGAGTCGACCGGACTCCGCCCACGCCAGATGTCGTTGCCCGATCCCGTGGAGATCACCTGCTGAAGGAAGCGGTCATACTGCTCGTTGAACTCCGAGAAGTCCGGATTGAAGTACTCCAGGACGATGGCGGGTCCGATCCTGCTCCTGAAGGAGGACATCCGTCTGGCCCGGCTTCCAAGGACGGTTGATGCGGCCAGCCTGCCGGCAATCCGGCCCTCGACGGCATCATCGATCAATTCGACCAGCGCGTCGCGGTAACGCCCTCCCTCTCCCTCGTTGAGGAAGTGGACCAGCACCCAGACCTGGGCGTAGTAGGTGAACATGCCCTTCTGGTCATCCTCGAGAAAGCTCTGCGGACTGCCCTCCAGGAGCTCAGCCAGCGGGATCAGGTTGTCGTAGCGAGCCGCCCTTCTCAAGGCGGTGAAACGCTCCATGTTCCGCCATGAATGGAACGAGGGGCTGTAGGTGCCTCCGGGAAAGCGATGCCCCTCCATGAAGGTGGCCATGCCCTCCTCCATCCAGATCGGCATCGGGTGCCTGAACCGGGACTGGGAGTACTGGTGCCATCCTTCGTGCGCAGCGATCGCCAGCGTGTCGCCCAGGCCGATGTCAAAGAGGATCGCATCGGAGTCGGTCGTGTAGCCGCCGCGACCCAGCTTGAGAAACGTGTCGGAAGTACGAGGAAGTCGCTGCTTGGTGTAGGTCGCCCAGTCATCACGGTCGGCAAAGATGTACGAGTCGAGCTTCGCATCCGGGGGAGGCAGCTCTTTCAGCTCCGAAAGGTAGTGCGCCAGGGCCGTCTCCATGAAGATGGGAAGCGAACGTCTCAACCTGTTGTCTGGAAGAGTGGTATGGATGCGAAAGTGCGCCGTCTCGATGATCAGTCCGTCTGTGCCCTTGAAGTTCCACTGCGTCGTCGAGAGGACAGGATCCTCCTTCTGGAGCGACCGATCCCTGCGATCACCCTCGATCCTGCGCCGCAACCGCTCCCGCACCTCAGGATCCATTTCGACCGGTACGGAGGAGGACGTGCCCGAGACACTCGGCGCGACATCTCTGCTGCACCCCCAGGCTGCCAGTGCAACCGACATCAGCAGGAGAATGACCGGGAGTCGAATCGACATCAGGCTCCACCCTCCAGCACACCGAGAGAGGTCCTGGCCGCTTCCAGATCGGCCTCGGCCTGGGCCAGAAGCTGCCTCGTCTGTTCAACAAGGGCATCGGGAGCGTTGTCCACGTAGCCCTTGTTGGAGAGCTTGTTCGTGAAACCCGTGACCGCCTTCTGCTTCTCCTGGATCAGCTTGTCCAACCGGTTCTTCTCTGATGCGATATCGACCTGGCCGACCAGTCCGCCGAGCATGAGCGTCCGCCCTTCGAACCCGATGGGAATGGCCTCCTGCGCGTCATCCAGATCCTGCACGTCCGACAGTCCGGCCATCGTCTGCACGACACCACCGGCCTGCCTGATCAGTTCGGTCGTCTCGGAGTCGGCATGCAGGACCAGTCTTGCCTTGGGCGGCACGTTGTTCTGACTTCTCATGTTCCGGATGACACCGACGAGTTCCTTCACCCGCCCGAACTCCGACTCGATCTCGGGATCATGGAGGTCCATGTCCGGGACCGGCCAGTGCGCGTTGATCAGCATCTCCGAACGTTCCAGTGGAAGACCCGGAAGCTCGGGTGTCACGGCATCCACGTGTGGCCAGAGGGCCTCGGTGACGAACGGACAGAATGGATGGACCAGTCTGAGCGTCGCGTTGATGATGCCCGCGAGCATCCGCTGCTGGGCGGAGTTGCTCCCGACAGTGGGCTTGATCCCCTCGAGATACCAGTCGCAGAAGTCGCGCCAGACGAAATCGTAGATTACCTCGGAGCAGATGTGGAACTCGTACATGTCGATGTGTCGCTGGATGGTCGCGAGTGAACCGGCAAGCCGGGAGATGATCCAACGGTCGATGATCGTGAGTTCCCCACCGGCATCCGGATCCGACTTCTCCAGTGAACCCAGCGCGAACCGGCACGCGTTCCAGAGCTTGTTGGCGAAGTTCCTCCCAGCATCGAACCTGCTGGAGGTGTTCTTGGCCAACGGCAGTTCCCCGCTGGGCTCGGCCAGCCCGCTCACCATCCCGTAGAGGGTCGCCATCTTCTTCGAGGGATCAGCCGGGCTGGCCTGGACGGGCTCGGGAACCAGGTATCCCTGGCTTGTCCGAGTCATCTTGGGTTCGAAGACCTCCCCGGTGAACGGACAGACCAGGTCGACCGGCAGGCGTGCATCCTGCGTGTTCGTGGACATCTGTGCCAGCACGAATCGCAGCGCATCGGCTCCGTGGGTGTGGATGATGTCCCTCGGATCAACGCCGTTGCCCAGGCTCTTGCTCATCTTCTGCCCGGCTCCATCCTGGATGATCAGGTGGATGAACACCTCGCGAAACGGGAGCAGGCCATCACGGAAGTAGCGATTGAACATCACCATGCGCGAGACCCAGAGGGTGATGATTTCTCGACCGGTCGAAAGCACCGTGCTCGGGTTGAACGTCTCGAGCAGTCCGTTCATCCCATCCCACCGGTCCGGATCGGGCCACCCCAGCGTGGACAGCGGCCACAGGGCCGATGAGAACCACGTGTCGAGGACGTCCGGGTCCTGCCGGAACCCCGCTGACTCCAGCGCCTCCACGGCCTCGGGCTCCGAGGCGTACGTTCCCGCCTGGACAAGCGCCGATTCCACGGGCATGCAGATGTATTCCTCAAGCATCCCGTCACCACTGCGACGGATCGCGTGGGCCAGTCCAGAGGCGGTCCAGTCGCTCTGGATCGGGACGAGCTCATTGTCCTCGTGTCCCTCGACGGCCTGTGCAGCGACATCGTTTCCATCGGATTCGATCGCCCTGGACCAGACCGGTATGCGATGCCCCCACCAGAGCTGTCGACTGATGCACCAATCCCGGATGGACTCGTGCCAGTTCTGGAACGTGCGTGCATACCGGGCCGGAAAGAACTCCAGTTCGCCGTCACCGACGAGTGGTCCGCCCTCACGCAAGGGAGGTTCACCCTCGTACTGGTCTGAATCGAGCGATCGAAGGGCCGATCCCCCGAGGCGATCGTCGGTCACCTTCACGAACCACTGGTCGGAGAGATATGGCTCGATCGGCACGTGGCTCCTGTAGCTGTGGCCGACCGAGTGGGAGTACTCCCGGACTTCCTCGAGCAGGTCGTTGTCGGAGAACCACTGCACGATCGAGGTGCGGGCATCTTCTCGAGACAGACCGATGAAGGCCGAGGCCTCCTCCGTGGCGTCATCCCACCCGTGCCTGTCACTGATGGAACCGTCGGGCGCCATCACGTTGATCACCTGGAGATCATGCCTGCGGCCGATCTCCCAGTCATTCGGATCATGCGCCGGCGTGACCTTGAGGAAACCAGTGGCATACTCGGCCTTGGGATCGGTTGCTTCCTGTCCTTCCGAGACGGGCATGACGACGTAGTCGTCCTCGACGATCGGGATGAGCCTGTTGACGATCGGCAGGCGGACCTGCCGGCCCCGGAGCTTCTCGGCCCGTGGATCAGCAGGATTCATGGCGACAGCGGTGTCCCCAAGCATCGTCTCCGGTCGCGTCGTCGCGACCGTGATCGATCCGGACCCGTCATCAAGCGGGTACTGCAGGTACCACATGTGGCCCGGCACCTCCTGCATCTCGACCTCGTCATCGGCCAGGGCCGTCTGTGTGGCAGGATCCCAGTTGACCAGCCGCTTGCCCCTGTAGATCAACCGGTCACTGAACAGCCTGAAGAAGGCCTCGCGAACGGCCGTGGCGCAGACGGGATCCATCGTGAAGCGGGTTCGATTCCAGTCACAGGAGGCTCCCATCGCATGCAGCTGATCGATGATCGTCGCCTCGTACTCGTCCTTCCACTCCTGGACGAGGCTGATGAACTCATCACGCGAGTAGTCGGTCCGCTTGCTGCCATTGGCGATCAGTCGTTTCTCAACGACCGCCTGAGTTGCGATACCGGCGTGATCGGTTCCGGGCATCCAGAGCGTGTTGAAGCCTCGCATCCGGTGGTAACGAACGAGGATGTCCTGAAGCGTGTTGTTCAGCGCATGGCCGAGGTGCAGCGCGGCCGTCACGTTCGGTGGCGGAATCATGATCGAGTACGCGGGGCGTCCATCATCGGCCCGGGCCGAGAACGCTCCGGAGTCGAGCCATTTCCGCGTGATCACGGCCTCGTGATCCGAGGGCGTGTAGGATCTGGGAAGCTCCGTCGTGGAGCCGGTACTTGCTGGGGAACCTGTCATGGCGTTCATGATAGTCCCAATTGGAACAAGGGAATGAAGGACGTACACCGTTCAATGCGAACTTCACCGGGCCTCGATTCGATGGCGATTCTGCTGGCCCTGGCCTGCTGGGCCAGCGGGTGCGATCGCTCCCAGCCGGAACCGGTCCGGGAACGGATCGACCATCGCTCGGTCGAGGACGCGATCCAGGCGGCAGATGTCTATGTCTCGCAGGGACAGCTGGCCGAGGCGCTGCTCATCTGCAACGGGATCTTGGAAAAGGCACCCGATCAACAGGCCGCGCTTCAGATGGTCGCGGAACTCAGCCAGGCCCTCTCTCGTGACACGGACCCGGACCAGGCCGGGCAGTACATGGCCAGGGCCCTGGATGTCCGTCGGAGGCTGGTGCAGTTGGATCCGGATCAGCCCCGGGCACGCCTGGAGTTCGGCATCATCCTTCAACAGATGCGGATGCGACACGAGGCCATCGAGCAGTACCGCGTCTGCACCGAGCTGGATCCAGGCAGTTCAGAGGCACTGCGACTGCTGGGACACGCCCTGCTCCAGGACGGCCAGCTGGATCAGTCCCGCGAGGCCTTCATGAGACTGGGGGAATTGGATCCCGATGCGCCATGGGCCTGGGCAGGCTTGGGACAGGCATGGATGGTCAGCGGGGATCATGACAAGGCCCTGGAACTCATCGACAGGGCAATCGAAATCGATCCCGACCAGCGAGGACTGAGAATCCTGCGATCGAGGGTGCTCAGGAAGCAGTCCAGGTTCAAGGAATCACTCGAGTTCATGATGGCGTTCGTGCCGGAAGAACGAGCCGACCCGGCAGCCACCTGGGAGATCGCCCAGGCCTGGCGCGGACTCGGGCAGCCCGATAAGGCGGCGGATGCATGGGCCGGGACCCATGTTGCAAACCAACCGGACTTTCTCAGCGCGCTGAGGGCCGCCAAGGCGTACCAGGATGCAGGTCAGCTCGAGCGGGCGGGCTCATGGCTGGACGCCGCCAAGCTTGATGCAGCGCGAACGGGTCTTCCGACCGAAGAGATGCCGCTCAACCTCGAGGACCTTTCGAGGTGGACCGATCCTTCAATGCAGTGAACGACCGCCATCGACCGGCAACATCACCCCGGTGACATAGGTCGCATCAAGCAGCAGCCAGCAGGCGGCCGACGCGGCCTCCGATTCCGTGCCGACCCGTTCCATGGGCACCCGCTTGAGATACTGTTGCCTGAACTGCTCGGTCGTGTCTTCAGGCCAGGCGACCACACCAGGAGCGACACCGTTGACTCGAACGCCGGGAGCGAGCGACCTGGACATGATGCGGACGGCCTCGTGCAGTGCGGCCTTGGACATCATGTAGCAGACGTGGGATCGCCTCGCCGAGTCTCCGACATTGGCATCGCCCATGCAGACGACCGAGCCGCCCGACTCGAGTCTTGAACGATCGAGGCATCCGGCCAGCATGCTGGTGAGGCTCACCGGGGCGATCGAATTGATCATGGCATGCCGTGAGGCCAGGTCCGGATCGAACGACTCGAGGGTCGAGGGCTCATAGAGGCTTGCGTTGTGAACGATCCCATCGATCTGGATCCCGTCGATGCGATCGACGAACCCGCGGATGTCGGAGGGATCGGACAGGTCCAGTCGCTCGACGATGACATCGATCCGACCTTGACCCATACCGGTGACCAGGTCGACCGTCTCCCGGATCCCCTCCTCGTCCGTGTTCCAACTGACCAGCAGGTCCACGTCACGGTGGGCCAACTGCATCGCAATGGCTCGACCGACGCGCCTGGACGCACCGGTGACCAGGATCCGTGGCCGTGCAACCTGCGTCATTCGCGTGAGCCCCATTGGGTTCCCGCCTGGACACGGCGCCCGGCCTCCTCCCACGCCCCCTGCTTGAACTCAATCGGAACCGACCGAGCAGCCCGCCTGCGTCGGACCAGTCTCCTGAGCACACTCACGGCCAGCAGCGTCATGAAGAACCCCAGGAAGATCGTGACGAGCAGGATCATGACCAGGACGATCATGCGGGGATCGTTCCCGGCCGGGTCATTCCCGGCCGATGCGATGTTCAACCCGTGTGTTTCGAGCAATCGACCGGTCATGAGCCAAGTATACCCTCAGCCGAACGAAGACCATGCTGGTCGGATCACTCGCCTGGTTTGAGCAGGTGATGCTGCTTCATCACCCCGATCAGTTGCTCCAGGTACTCCCGGATCCCGGCGTGTCCTCGATCCAGCCGAACGCCGAGTTCACGAGCCGCCTCGCGAGAGAACGTGTTTGCCGGATGCTCGGGACTTTCCATGTCGATGTCGATCCCGGCATCGAGGATCGCCGAAGCCATGGTCGCCCAGTCGGCCCATCTGGCATAGCAGTCGACCAGGTTGAAACAGCGGCCCGACACCCGGTCGGGTTGCTCCACGGCGGCAAGGGCCATCGCCGCGACATCCTCAACGTGGACGAATTTGCCTCCACCCTTTCTCGTGACCGGCTGACCATTGACGATCTTCCGAACCAGGGCATACCCATGGGATCGATCCAGCCTGGGATCAAGACCGTAGACACCGCAAGGTCGAAGGGCGCAGGTGCTCCTGCCCTGGTCATGATGCTCGGCCCACAGGAAGGCCTCGATCGCGGCCTTCATCGCGCCGTACCGTGTCGAAGGCCTCAACGGATGATCCTCGTCGATGTTCCCATCCCATCGCGGTCGCATGTCATGGTGCACGGCGATGGTGCTGATGAAGATGAAGGGCATCGGCCTGCTCGCCTCGAGCAGCTTCAGCGAGCTCTCGATGTTCTGGCGACACGTCGTCTCGATGCCGGGCTCGCGGACCGCGTTCCAGTCGACACTGTTGTGGATGACGCAGTCGGCATCAGCGACCAGATCGGCGAAGACGGACTCATCCGACTGGTCCCCCACGACGATTCGATCGATGGACTCGCTGACATGATCGGTCCGGCTGGTGGTCCGAGCAAGAGCGGTCACGGTGTGCCCTGATCGAGCCAGCAACCGACAGACGTATGATCCGATGAACCCTGTAGCCCCCGTGATCGCGACTCGCATCAGCCAGACCCTCCTAGAACACCCATTCCGGGCGAATGAACCGGCATGGTAGACCAACACGGGGCATTTGGACCTCCCCGGGGCCCACATGGCATAGAATCAGCGATCCTGATCCCGTGACCACGGGCGCATGAAAAGGGTGACTCCACTGGTGAGCAACGAGAAGGCCAATCGAGGACGTACCAGGCACAGGCTCCTGATCCTGGGCGGCGCCATCCTCATGCTGTGCGGTCTTGTGCTCCTCTTCAACAGCACCTGGTTCCTCCAGTGGCTGCTGAGACCCTCGTTGGAGGCCCGCTTCGGAGGCCCGGTGACGATTCATGACGCCTCCTGGACCGGGTTCTGCGACCTGACCGTGCAGGACCTTCAACTCCAGGCACCAGGATGGGAACAGGCAGGGCCGGTCCTCCGCATCGACGAGGTCACCGTCCAGTTCCAGGCCAGTTCGCTGTTGAAGCTGCGTCCCCATGCCGAGGTGATCCAGATCAAGGGTGGCGTGCTCAGGATCGTCGAAAGCGCACGAGATCCGATGAACTTCAACATCGATGCACTCGTCCCAGTGATGAGCGAGGACGATGGCCCGACGGCAGCCACGATCGTCACCATCGAGAATTTCATGGTCGAGCGAGGCGGCATCAACCTGGAGGACCATTACGAGGAGAACGGGGTCATCACGTTCAGCGGTGAACTGCTGCCGATGGAGCGGACCGGTTCCAGGTGGTCCTTCGAGCTGATCGAGAGCATGGCCGGAAGTGATCCGAACGAGCTTTCGTTCGCCAAGGGCAGCTTCGACACCTCGTTCCATGAACTGGACTTGACGATCCAGAACATCAAGTTCAGCAGGGCGTTCCTGGACATGCTGCCGTACAGGATGCAGAAACTGTTCAAGTCGATGGATCTCAGGGGCGCCATCCAGAAGGTCGCCGTCAACTGGTCCAAGGACAGCCTTCCGAACATCGAGGTGCAGATCGACTCCATGGAACTGACCATTCCCGACCTGGGAACCTCGGAGTACTGGGCCCGTTATCAGGACGGCCGGATGCTTCCGGAACATGCGGCGCCGAGAATGAGCGTCGACAAGGGCACGATCCTGGTCGATGACGGCAGGCTCGTACTGAGAAATCTCGGTGGGTCCCTCGGCTCATCATCAAGGACGGAGCGATTCAACACCGTTCCATTCCGTCTGGACGAACTCTCGGTCGACCTGGCCCAGCCCGTGTTCAAGGATCTCCAGATCGAGGAGATCTCCGCCGAGGACATGGCGCAGCTGACCAGTGACTTCTCGGCCGCAGGGTTCACGATGAACTTCGGAATCGAGGACTTCACGATCGAGGGCATCGATGATTCAACGGACGAGGAACTTCCCCTTGAGATTCCGCGGGTCCTCGCGAGGATCCTGACCAACTTCGACGTCACCCGCGGCAGTGTTGGAATGGATGCCAAACTTGAACGCCTTCCTCCTCTAAGGGGATCGGACGGACAGTGGATCGCCTCGCCAATCACCTACGAAGGGGAGATCAGGATCAAGAAGGCCAAGGGGGCTTATTTCAAGTTCCCCTACCCGCTCGAAGACGTCTCCTCGACGATGACCTTCCAGAATGATGTCCTGACGATTCATCGACTCACCGGCGAGGGTCCGAGCCAGTCGAAGGTGCATGTCTCAGGCACCATCACCGAGGTCGGTGACGGTGCAGGAGTCGACATCATCGTCGAGAGCAACGACGCAGCCCTGGACCAGGCATTCATCGACTGCTTCGAACCGGCGCCTCGACGAGCCTTCATAAACCTCTTCGATCACGAGGCCTACGAGTTGATGCTCCAGGACGATTCCTTCAACACCAGCGAGGACATCATCGAATCCGGACACCAGCTCAAGGCCATCAATGAGCAGTTGCAGGAACTCGCCAGGAACCAGCCGGCCGGTCACGAGGAGATCGCCCCCCTGCTCCAGATCAGGAAGGAACAGCTTGAGCGGGTGATCGATGCCGGGCCATACCAGATCGGGGGACGCATCGGGTTCAGGATGAGGATCCACAGGCCTCCCGGTGAAGGTGGTCGCGTGATCGTGGAGGGACCGGTCCAGTTGAAGAAGGTCGGCGTACTGATCCAGAGATTCCCGTACCCACTGACCGTGCAGAACTGCGGCATCGAGATCGAGGACCAGCAGATTGTGCTCCAGGAGACGGGCCTGATCGCTACGACGAGCTCGGGTGGACTGGTCCGTCTCCAGGGCGATGTCCTGATGCCAAGGATCGACGGCAAGCGGTATCTCGAGGCGACCTTGAACATCACTGGGATACAGGATCGACTCGGCCCCAGCCTCTACAGGGCGATCCCCCCGGATGGCGAGGAGATCCAGACGAGTCGATGGCCTGCAGTGGATTCAAGCCGAGGCGAACTGCTGGCCGGTCTTGGTGCCGAGGGCAACATCGACTACTCGGGACGGATCAAGCTGAACAAGACGGGGCCTGACCAGTTTGATTTCACCTTCATGATGAGCGACGGATCGATTCGACCCGATGTGAATCTGTCCAAGACGCTCGAGGAGGCGGGCATGAGTTGGCCGGCCGAGTTCCAGCTGTCAATGTGCACCGCGGAACTCAGGGTGACCGAATCAGAGCTCCAGATGCGATCCTTCCAGGGCCATCGAGCCGGGGGCATCGTCCGGGGCTCGGGCCTGATGGACGAGACCACCGGATCCAACCAGTTGGAACTCTACTTCAGGAACATCCAGCTCGAGGAATACATGGTCAACCTGCTTCCGCACCGGCACATTGAAGCCGCACACGAGTTCTGGAACCGCTTCCAGCCCAGCGGTTCCTTCGACGCCGACCTGCACTGGCGAAGGTCGGCCGAGTCCGGGACGATCCGGAACCTGAAGATCCACCCGAACACGTTCACCGCGATGATCCAGGACGAACAGGTCCGTGTCAGAAGGACCAATGGCGACATCATGATCTCCAAAGACCAGGTCATGCTGGACGAGCTCGTGCTCCAGCTGGGCAGCCGTGGTGCCGAGGACGGAACCCTGACGCTCGACGGAACCTACGGTTACAACGACGAACTTGACACGCTCGGCATCGACGGAAGCTGGACCGAAGGAAGGTTCGAATCACCGTTCGTCACCGAGTCGATGATCCTGGTCGGCGCCGACGAACTGTCGGAGCAGTACAGTCGACTCAATCCGGCGGGACGATTCGAGGCCACCATGCAGTACATGTACGAGGACGGTGACTCGCCACCGGTCTATGAGCTGGACGTCCGGCCACGCCAACTCGACCTGTCGCCAGACGGGCGCCTCGTGTCGATCCAGTTCGAGGATGACTCGATCGTGACGGTCAAGCCCGGGATGATCATGGTACGGGACGTCTCGGGCCAATTCGGAAACACGGATACGAAGAAGCCCGAGCAGACGGACTCGCCATTCATCGCCAGCGGCGACTTCAGCATCNGCGGAGAATTCCAGACCGATGATGGAACTCATGGGACGCTGTACATGCAGATGGATGCTGACGGGCTCGACCAGGGAATGGTCGACCTGCTGCCTGGATCGGTCGCCACGGTGCTGAGGGATCTGGATCTGGAATGCAATGGCCGTCTCCAGGTGAGCGAGGGCGTGATCCGGATCGATGAGGACGAGAAGATGTCCAGCGCGGGCTTCAGCGGAGACATCTTCGTCGACGGGCTCGACTTCAATGGCGGCCTGGCCTACACGGACATCCGGGGCGGGCTCGACCTGGATCTCTGGGGCGACNAGGACAGGCTCTCTACCTTCAGGCTGACCGCGGACATCGACAGGATCCTCGTGGAGGATCGACTTCTGACCAACGGATTCCTGGACATGGACTTCGACGAGATTACCCAGAGCATCATCGCCAAGGGGATGAACGCGGACGTCTACGGGGGCCGGTTCATGGGGGATCTCGAGTTCGACATCGATCCGGGTGGGTACTGGTGGACCAGCATCGATGTCGTCGATGCTGACTTCTCGAGGATCACACGCGGCGAGAACTCCCAGACCAAGGACGTCTCAAGCGGCGGCCGTCTCCTGGCCAGCTTCCAGCTCTCCGGCCGCAACGACGATCCGACGAGCAAGGTCGGCCGTGGAGGCATCCAGATCGTGGATGGACGATTCGCGAACATGCCCCTGGCACTGGGACTGCTGCAGATCACCCAGCTGATGCTGCCGCTCAACGGAAGTCTCGAGCGGGGCGAGCTTCGCTTCCACCTTGATGGTGACATCCTGACGTTCGACCGACTCGAGCTGATCAGCGACACGCTGAGACTGATCGGCGAAGGTCAGATGGACGTCCAGTCCCTGGAGGTGGCGACACGTTTCCAGAGCAGGGGCAACGTCGCGGTGCTCGACGAAATCATCGGATCGATCAGCGATCACCTGTTCGCGATCGAAATCAGCGGGAACATCAATGATCCGGACACCTCCCTGGTCCCGCTGCCAGGACTGGTCAAACCACGGGAGATCTCGAAGGTGCCCTCGACTGAACCGACCCCCGGGAATCCCTGAACGCGAGAATGGCCAATCCCGCCGAATCGAGTACGCTTCACGATCACAGCCATGTCCAACCAAGAGCAATCAACACAACTGATCAAGCAACTGCTCCAGCACCACGGGGCCGGCGACACCGATGTCGACACCAGGATCATCTCCGAGATGATCCAGACAAGCCTGAAACTCATCGAAGACGGAGCCGATCGTGGCGAGCTGAAGCTGATGAACTCCGCACTCAAGGAGATGCGGTACGGCTACACCGTCTTCGCCAAGTACCGAGGCGTCAGGAAGATCAGCATATTCGGCAGCGCCCGCACTCCAGAGGATCATGCCGATTACATCGCCGCCAGGGAATTCAGTCGCCGTATCGCCGAGCACGGCTGGATGTCGATCACGGGGGCCGGTGACGGAATCATGAAGGCGGGACACGAGGGACCCCAGCGAGAAGCCAGCTTTGGGCTCTCGATCAGGCTGCCCTTCGAGACGTCCGCGAACGAGTTCATCGACGGCGATCCGAAGTTGATCAACTTCAGGTACTTCTTCACCAGGAAGCTGATGTTCCTTTCACATGCCGATGCCGTCGCGGTGTTCCCCGGAGGCTTCGGCACCCAAGACGAGCTCTTCGAATCACTGACGCTCATGCAGACCGGCAAGAGTCTCATCGTACCCATCGTCCTCATGGAAGGCCCCGGTGGTGGATACTGGCGACAGTGGGAGGAGGCGATCACCAAGAACCTGCTCGCTCAGGGCTGGATCTCCCCGGAGGATCTGAACCTGTACAGGATCTGCGACGACATTGAAGAGGGTGTCGAGGAGATCGTGAACTTCTATCGCCGATATCATTCCTCCCGGTACGTCCGCGACGATCTGGTCATCCGGCTCAACCAGCCCCTGGAGAAGGATCAAATTCAGCAACTCGAGGACGAATTCTCGATCCTGATCAAGAACGGCGGCATCGAGCAGGGCGCAGCGCACGATTACGAGTCGCAGCACCTGCACCTGCCCAGGATCTGGTTCCATCACCACAGGCACAAGTACGGCCTGCTGCGATCGATGATCAACAGGATCAACGAGTTCCCCATGCCGGAGCAGCAGGCATGAGGCCGCCGAACCTGTTCAGTCTCGCCATGCCAGCGATCCTGGCGGTCACGAGCCTGTTCAGTTCCTGCAAGACGGTCCAGCCGATCAAGAAGACCGATCCCGACACACCCATGCTGGAGCAGCAACCCGCCCTGAACACCTCACGGCATGGCCTGGAAGTCCTCCGATGGACCACCTCGACCGATTCGGGCGAGGATCCCCTGCTGCAGATCGGCGAGGAACCACTGCTTGAACCATCGGTCACGTCCAGGTTGCAGCAGGATGGATTCGTCGTTCGCATGCTGGACATCCAGGAGATGGCCGACCTGATCGTCGCCATTGGAGGCACGACGACCGACATGAGCATCTGGCATGGGCAGGTCTTCGACTGGAGGCTGTTGCACGAGGCCTCGNCACCGCCAGGTGGTGCCGTGCTGATCGACGGCCGAGCCGTGATGCTGGATTCGGGCAACCCGGCGATTGAGATCAGGAGTTGGACCGTGCCCACCGAGGATGGTGCCGTGATACAGGTCGAACTGCTCCCGACATGGATCGATGATCAACCGATCGGCCTGGACAAGGTCCTCAGCCCCCGGCGGGAACTCAGTGGAACCGCCATTCCGCTCAGCGGGTTCGAAACCGACATCGCCCGAGACATGGCCCTGCTGGTGACCTGTTCCCCACTTTCGGTTTCCATCGGGTCCACGGATGACCCGGCGGATTCGCAGCAGGCCGAGCAGGATGACGAGCCATCAGCGGAGGAAGAATCTGATCCCGGGCAGGGCCCGGTGGCCATGATGCCGCCGACGCTGGCACAGGCACTGTTCGGATTTGATCGACCTGTGCCTGGCCGGACGATACTGGTACTGATTCCACATCTTCCCTCCATTCTGTTCCCGGCCTCGACCCCATCTCCGGAACAAACGACCCAGGACACCGAGCTCGAGCCATGAAGCACAGGAACGGTGACGACATCCAGGACACCATGTTCAACGGCAGGAACCGAAAGAGACTTCGCCCCCTGCCCCCGATCTCCGTCGTGCCGACGCTCCTGACGCTGTGCAACCTGCTCTGCGGGTTCGCCGCCATCCACTACGCGGCCAAGCCGATGGATGGAAACAACTTCATGGCGCTGAGCTCGTTGACCATCGCGGGGAGCCTGATCTTTCTCGGNCTGTTCTTTGATGCGATCGACGGCTCCGTCGCAAGGCTGACCCGGTCGACATCGGACCTGGGTGCTCAACTGGATTCGATCTCGGACATGGTGACCTTCGGTGTTGCGCCGGCCTACATGATGCTCCGGCTCGTGAGCCACTACTACGGCGAGAACGGCACCCTGATCCTGGGTCCGGAGGCCGACAGCGCCTATGCGAAGGTAATCTGGGGAGTCGCTGCCGTGTACGTGTGCTGCACCGCGCTGAGGCTCGCACGATTCAACGTCGAGACCCCCTCGGCGTCGACCGAGGATCACAGCATGTTCGCAGGACTCCCGTCCCCTGGAGCGGCGGGTGCGATCGCAAGTCTCATCGTGCTGCATCAGCATGGCCTCTCGGCCTGGCTGGGAGCCGATGACAGCATGACCTTCGCAAGGATCTCCGCGCTGGGCATCCCGCTGATCACGCTGCTGTGCGCCCTGGCGATGAACTCAAGGCTGCCCTACGTTCACATCGCGATCCGGTACCTTTCGGGAAACAGGGACATCTCCTACCTCATCCGGATCGTCGTTCCATGCGCCCTGGCCATCTTCTGGTTCCAGGAGGTCCTCGCCATCGGGTTCACCGCCTATGCTTTGTCGGGACCGTGGCACTGGCTCCGTTCACGCATGAAGGGAACCGATCAATCGGACCCCTCCATCGACATGGTTTCGACGCATCACCAGCAGGCAAGCGAGAACGTGCATGAACACCCATGAACAACTCCAGGGCGAGAACCTCTATGGACGCTTTGGAGGGCGGTTCGTGCCCGAGACACTGATCCAGGCGCTGGATCAGTTGGAACAGGCCTGGACTCAGGCCAGAGACGATCCCGGGTTCCAGGAAGAACTGGATCAGCTCCTGGCCGAGTTCGTGGGACGACCGACCCCGCTGACCGAGGCAAGAACGCTGTCAGCCAGCGGCGCGAGGATCATCCTCAAGCGGGAGGATCTCGCCCATACGGGTGCTCACAAGATCAACAGCACGATGGGCCAGGCACTCCTGGCACGTCGGATGGGCAAGAACAGGATCATCGCGGAAACCGGGGCCGGGCAGCATGGCGTGGCGACGGCGACGGCGTGTGCTCATTTCGGACTCGAGTGCGAGGTCTACATGGGCACCGAGGACATGCGACGACAGGAACTGAACGTCTTCCGAATGAGGCTGATGGGCGCCCGGGTCACCGGTGTCGACAGCGGTTCACGAACCTTGAAGGATGCGACCAACGAGGCCATGAGGGACTGGATGGGATCCGTCCAGACGACGCATTACATGCTTGGAAGCGTCGTGGGCCCTCACCCCTTCCCGATGATCGTCAGCCAGCTCCAATCGGTGATCGGTCGGGAGGCCAGGAGTCAGATGCTCCAGCAGCATGATCGGCTTCCGGATGCGATCGTCGCCTGCGTCGGGGGCGGTTCCAATGCGGCAGGCATCTTCGGCCCGTTCGTCGATGATTCAGAGGTCAGGATGTACGGCGTCGAGGCTGGTGGCACAGGCATCAATCCAGGCGAACATGCCGCCCCGCTCGATCGTGGCAGCCCGGGTGTCCTCCACGGTTCGTTCAGCTACGTCCTGCAGGATGATTCGGGCCAGACCAGCCCGGTGCACTCATGTTCGGCTGGACTGGATTATCCCGGAGTCGGACCGGAACACGCGCACTGGAAGGAGACGGGCCGGGTCCAGTACACGACCGTCGAGGATGCCCAGGCCCTTGACGCGTTCAAGGAGCTCTCCAGCAGGGAAGGGATCATCCCGGCACTGGAAAGCGCCCATGCCATCGCCGCCGCGACCAGGATCGCCTCGGACATGCCGTCGGATTCGATCGTGCTGGTCAATCTCTCGGGCCGAGGTGACAAGGATGTGCAGGAAGCGATGCGGCTGTTGGCAGACCACGGGGACTGATCCGGATCAAGGCCCCTTCGTGTCAGGGACGATATCAATCATGAGCGGGTAATGATCCGAGGCGTATCCCGAAGGCGGCTCATCCGTCCTCCAGTTGTACTCGTCACCCGGATGCAGGGTGCCCATGATCGTCGCGCTGCCGGGCACCACGTCCGAAGCCGCTGCTCCCGACATCAGGATGTAGTCCAGGACCCGGTCGGACTCGTGCGTCTTGTAGAGGGTGGACTCGGGGTTCGGCTTGTACGTGGTCCTGAACGACTGGGCGTCGAAGAAGCCGTTCTCGAGATAGGCCCTGAAGGACTTGTCCCAGGGCGCCGCATTGAAATCGCCCATGATGAAGATGTTCCGATCAGGATCCTCCTGGAGCAGGCGCCTGGCCATGGAGATGATCCCCAACGCCTCGGCCTCGCGACGAGGGCCGTTGGATCGGCCTGACTTGTGGTGCAGCGAGAACACGGTCATCCCGTAGCCACAGGGTGTGGTGATGTCCACGATGATGGGACTCCGCTGAAACCTCGCCCCCTCCTCGGGCTTGGCCGCCCACCCCTGGCCGACCCGCTTGAACTGGTCCAGGTCGAGATCCGGCTCGGTCCTCACGTTGGTGATCGGGAACCTGCTCAGGATGGAACACTCCACGCCCCGGTAGTACCCGACATCGACCGAGGCGACATGGTCGTACCCGAGTCCGGAGAGGTAGGTGTCTTTGAACCATTCCAGAGCCTCCAGTGACTCGATTTCCTGCAAGGCAAGGACATCCGCATCAACCCGCCTGATCGCCGAGGCCAGGGCGCGGCAACGGTCGTCGTTGACGGCCATCGCCAGGTCGTCGTACTCGCCTTCCAGATCAGGGTCATCCACGTGATCGAACAGGTTGAGTACGTTGTAGGTGGCCAGCCTGATCGTGTCCTCGGGGCGTTCAGGAGGATCCTCGTGGCCGAACCTGGCCATCTGCGGCCCACGACTCGAACCGGTCTCCTGCTGGGACCATGCGGGCCCATTCACCAGGAAACCTGCTGACAGGCCGACAATCGACATCACGAGGACATTGGCGGGCGGTCTGTGCATTGGTCTTCCTTCTCATGGCCTGGCATGGACGCGAGGGTCATACCAGCAGCGTCATCGGGTTCTCGATCATCTCCTTGACGCTCGAGAGG
>PARI01000020.1 GCA_002711415.1 Phycisphaerae bacterium
ACGATGGGAGGTTGATGATCTCGTCGTGGCACCCAGGTGGGTCGGGCTGGTCAACGACACCCTGTATGTCAGCGGTGACAATGGCATCGTCAGGCTCGAGGATGGTCGGACCTTCCTGGTCGATCAGGGCGGTGTCGGGACCGTGGTCGACTCCACGGAGGGGCCGGTGGCACCGATCGGTCGTCGCATCTTCCGCCTCTCCGACGGCGAGTACGTCGGAGCGGCCACCAGGCTGGTGAGACTCCCTGAGGAGGGTTCAGGAGAGGCCAAGATCGCGTTCTCGCTCCAAGGCGACCAGGGGGCATCCGTCGGGCTCATGGATGGCCAGTTCAGCGAACTGGACAGCAGCGTCGTCCGGGGCATGCTTCGCAATCTCATGGTTCACCATGGAAGGCTCTGGGCGATCAACGATATCGAAATGGTGACCTGGCCGATCATCGACGGCCGGCTCGGGGAACCGGTCTTCATCCCGATCAAGGGGGCCCGTGACGTGGATTCACTCACGGACAACTACTACGTCGTCAGTGGTTCCTTCGGCAGGGCGGTCTATCGGCTGATCGAGGATGGCCAGGGGCCTGGTGATGTGTTCTTCAACGCGACACGCCAACCCAGCAGGCTCACCAGTTTCATCACCGATCAACGAAGGATCCTCGGTTTCTCCGATGAGGGGGCCTGGCTCTACAGCATGGGTGGTCGCGCCGAGTTGACCGACGCCAAGCCCCCGAGCACCGAATCTCCCCCGGTCACGGCCGCAACGACCTGGGGCAGCGCCAGCTTCAGCGGGGACAGGAGACAGCTGGAGATCCAGTGGGCCGACACGGAAACCGAGCTGCCTGCTCCGACGCCACTGCGGATTCCATACGGCGGCCTCGCATGGACGGTCGTCGCCGTGGATGGTGCATTCTGGGTCGGTCATGATGAGGGCATCATGGTCATCGAGCTGAGCCAGGAGGGGGTGCCGGTCGTCAAGGAATCCTTCAGGCTCGACGGCCCCGTGCGAGGCATCATTCCCAGGCAGCTTGGCCGTGGCGGTTCATACGTCGCCGAGTTCGGAGGCTTCGGCGAGATCCAACCGGTGGAGATCGTCACGCCCGAGCAGGATGAAGATGAGCCGAAGCAGGCGAAGGCGTCCGGCTAGGACCTTCCTTCGACGCAGAACCGCCTGCAGATCGAGTCTTCCGAACAGAGGTTGCCCCTCGCCTTGCAGACCTTCCGGCCATGGAAGATCAGCAGGTGACTCAGCAGTGTCCAGCTGGGCCTGGGAAACAGTGCCATCAAGTCCCGCTCGATCCGACCCGGATCATCATGGGTGGTCAGTGACATCCGCCTGCTCAACCTGGCGACGTGGGTGTCCACGACGACCCCGAGGTTGATCCCGAATGCATTGCCCAGGACGACGTTGGCAGTCTTCCTGGCGACGCCCCTCAGCTGGAGTAGCTGGTCCATGTCGGCCGGCACCTCTCCGCCATGCTCATGGACGATGGTGCTCATGGCCGAATGGACCGAGCGAGCCTTGTTTCTCCAGAAGTTGATGGTCTTGATGTAGGGTTCGATCCCTTCAGGCGTGCTCCCGGAGAACGCCTCGGGAGTCGGAAAGGCCTTGAACAGTTCCGGTGTCGCCTTGTTGACCCCGACATCGGTCGCCTGTGCGGAGAGGATCGTCGCCACGAGAAGTTCGTGCGGGCTCCCATAGGTCAGTTCACAGGTGGCGTCGGGATATCGACGCTTCAGGGCGTCCAGCAGGCTCCGGGCTCGCTTGACCTGTTCCTCGGGCATCTTGGGGAGATCGAACTGCTTCTTCGAGCGTGGGGATTGCGTCTCAGCAGGCATTCGTGGCCTCGCTTCCCGTCGTCGGAATCGCCGTGAACCCGACCAGCAGCATGAGGACAATCCATCGTGTGGACATCATGGGTTCAGCAATCACGTGCCCCTGCTCGAACACGGCCATATGCTTCTGTGCCAGTGTTTGGTCGCCCTGTTGCAATGCATGCCAGTATGCCTCGAGAGCGGTGTTCATCCCGGGCTCGAGCACGAAGCCCTGCCAGAGCAGCAGGGCGGCGGCGATCGACATCAGCGACCAGCGGATCCAACGGGTCCACGATGATCGGCCGGTTCCGAGGAGGACGCCCGTGATGATCACGATCGGGGCCAGGACCAGCTCGATGACACGACCCAACAGGAACATCGGGTTGACGATCCGTCCGGCGACGTAGCGACCCATGGCCTCGTGGTCTTTCGACAGTGCATCGACAACCTCCGGGACGATGATCTCCATCCGTCCGAGTCCGGCGAAGACACCGATCGCGGTTGCTGCGACGGCGGTCAGCGAGGCGATCCAGAGTGTCAGGGCGAGCCAGTGGATGATCGAGATGGCCGTCCTCATGGTTCAGGCCTTCGTGTCCTGGAGTTGCACCTGCATGCCCGGCGGGCGGAGCCGACCATGCTCGTACAGCTGGTTCTTCCAGACAGGCACATAGGTCTTGATCCTGTCGATGACGTACCTGCAGGCCTTGAACGCATCATCCCGGTGAATCGAACCGACCCTGATGATCACGCTCGGCTGGCCGATCTGGACGATCCCAATGGCGTGCCTGATCCATACCGAACGCAGCGGCCACCTGTTGCAGGCTTCATGGGCCACGTCCTCCAGGCATCGGCTGGCCATGGGCTCGTAGGCCCCATACTCCAGGGCATGCAGTCGTCCAAGCTGCTCGTGGACCTCGGGCCGGGTCCGGCCAACGAACTCGCATGCCGCCGAGCACAGTTCGTCGACGATGGTTCCAGGAGTGAGCTCCAACGGCGCTTGCTGCATGCATGCATCGACTGATGGAATCGTCATCTTCATCGGTTGCATCCTAGTCACATCAGGAGATCATGGCACTCATGGGCGAGCAGGAACACATCGATCACCGACTGTGCACGACGGTTTCGGGTCTTGGTCGTGACCTGAAGCCGGTCCTGGATCGCATCCCGGGAACCGGGTGCAGAGGAGTACAGCTTCCCGCAGGTGAACCCGGCACCAGGCCACGTGATCTGGATGGACTGGCACGAAGGGGCTTGTCGCGGGAACTGTCCCGTCGCCAGCTGGAACTGCGTGGATTCGATCTGTGGATCCCGATGGAACATTTCGCCTCGGCCGGGACCGTTGATCGGGCCACTGGCGTGGTCATCGAGACCATCCAGCTCTGTCACCAGATGGGTAACGTGCCCTTGTCACTGCGTCTGCCCGTACAGGATCCCCAGAGCCCGTCCCCGCAGGTGGACCAGGTCAACCAGACCATCCTCGCCGCGTCGGAGGCCCATGGGGTCATGCTCGTCGATTTCTCGGATCATGAACGCCCGGAAGGGGTGAAGGTCGGCCTGGATCCGGCTGCACTGCTGGCCGATGGCGTCGAGCCGTCCGCTGCGATCGAGCAGGCCGGTCCCGACCTGGGCAGCGTACGACTGGTGGATCTGATGGACACCGGAATGCGAGGACCGGTCGGCTTCGGTGCCGACAATCGCCTTGACCTGATGGCCTTCAAAGTGGCCCTTGATGTCAATGGTTTCCTCGGCTCTCTCGTGATCGATACAAGACAGTGGGAGGATCCATGGGCCGGTCTGCATCTCTCGATCCAGTCGTGGGCGTCGATCCAGTGATCGCCTCGATCAGCGGCGTCGTTCCCAGATCAGGTGACGAAGCTGGGGGATGATCAGTTCGTCCATCGCGGTTTCGACGGCATCAAGTGAGCCAGGCATTGCGAATATCAGCGTGCCAGGATCCTCCGTCGTGGCCGAAGCGGACACGGCCAGTCCCGCGGTCGAGCGACTGAGCATCGCGGCTGAACCGATCCTTGCATGGCTGATGCTTCTGAAGAGTTCTCCGAAACCATCCAGCTGCACGTGAAGCAGGCTTCGGACGACCTCGATCGTCGTGTCCCGCCTTGCGATGCCGGTGCCCCCGGTGCAGAGGATCACCTGCACGTCCCCTCGATCGATCCATGCGGTCAGCACGTCGCGTATGTTCCCGGGTTCGTCTCTGGTGATCGATCGCTGGATGATCCGGCAGCCCGAGCCGACGAGTCTCTGCTCGATGGCATCGCCGCCATGATCATCCTGGTGGGTCCGGGTGTCTGAAACCGTCAGGATGCAGGCCGTGATCGGCTTGTCCTCGGCCTGCTGCTCCGCCAGTGCCTGGTGTTCCTCGTGTCCCATCGAGGAGGATCATAGGGGCAAATGTTGATCGGATGCGTGGTTCGGGGATACTGGTCTCATGGTACTGGGTCACGGGATCGACATCGTCCAGAACAAGCGAATCGCTGACATGCTCGATGAGCATGGCGAGCGGTTCATCACCCGTTGTTTCACCGACAGGGAGCGGGACTATGCCGAGTCCAGTCCTGATCGCCGGATTGAACGGTACGCGGCTCGCTTTGCCGTCAAGGAAGCGGTCTTCAAGGCGCTCGGGACCGGGTGGAGAAGTGGGCTGTCCTGGACGGACATGGAAGTCTGCAGGGATCCACTGGGCCGGCCTGTTCTCCAGTTGAGCGGGGGATGCGCCGAGGAGGCTCGCAAGAGATCGATGAGCCAGTGGTCGATCAGCCTGTCGCACACCAGTGATTGTTCCGTGGGCAGTGCAATCGCCACCGGATCGTGCGAGGATTCCAGTTGATAGGATGAGATCATGGCCAGGCGATCACAGTCGAAACCACTCTATGAACTGATCAGGACCGGGAATCCTGACGAGGTCGATCGTGA
This sequence comes from Phycisphaerae bacterium, assembly GCA_002711415.1. Lineage (GTDB taxonomy): Bacteria > Planctomycetota > Phycisphaerae > Phycisphaerales > SM1A02. The sequence goes on from PARI01000020.1 coordinate 4,738, forward strand.
CACTCAGGGCCAGGGCAGGTCGGGACAGGCCGAATCAAGAAAATCGTTGCTGAGTCCGGGCATGCACCTTCGTGTTCCGACCGGATACATCTGGGTGAGCGTGGCCGCCGTCGTCGGTCTGCTCGTGCTGGCCTACGCCGCCGGTTACAGCCGGGGGCAAACCGAGGCTCGCACACAGGTCGGGCAGGACAAGCTCGATCGGCTGGAGAAGACCGAAGCCGAATCCAGGATCCAGGATCCCCTCGTGAGAACCAGCCAGCCCGTGTCGACGGGCGAGGCACCGAGCCCTGAATCATCCTCCAGCAGCTCCACGATCCCCCCAGGGACCGATCCAAGAAAGTCCGGGTGGAATTATTTCGTGATTGCGCACCCCCCTCAGGCCCGCGCCATGGAGCTTGCGACCTTCCTCGGCGAACAGGGGCTTGATGCCTGCGTTGTCAAGGATCATAATGGTCGACTTCGCAAGGTCATTGTCGTTCCTGGATACAGGGATTCAGCCGAGCGCCGGTCAGGCCAGATCCAGATGCTCGAAGAGAGGATCAGGACTGCCGGAAGACGCTGGAAGAACCTCCAGAGGGGCAATACCGACCTCGGTGATTACTACCCGGAGAAGTACGTACCCTGAGCCGGCATGATGTCGGCCTGACAATGATTCAAGGACACTCGCACCAATGAGCATTCACAGAAGTCTCAAGACCAAGCCCGGCGCACTGAACCAGCATCGCAACGTTCTTGCCCGGCATGAACGCGTCGCCAAGCTCATCGAGAGCGAGAAGTTCGATCCGGAACAGGATTCGCCGATCGGTCTGCCAAAGGTCCTCAGCATCAAGGTCGTGACCAAGAAGAAGGCACCACCGAAGGCACAGGCTGATGCCGAGGCAGCAGATGACGGCGAGGCAGGTACCGAAGCAGCTTCCGAGTCCTGATTCAAGATCCGCCTGTCGATTCGACGTGGCGCCGATGCCGGAACATTCCTGATGGAAGAACACCACGTCCTCGATCGACTGATCTCCAGGCGTGTCATGTCCATGGATGCATCCGGGATCAGGAAGGTCTTCGATCTCGGTGCGACCCTGGCGGATCCGATCAACCTGTCAATCGGCCAACCGGATTTTCCCGTGCCCGAACCGATGCGTGCGGCCGCGATCAAGGCGATCGAGGACGGACACAACGGCTACACGGTCACGCAGGGTATTCCGCCACTCCAGGAAGCGATCTGGGCCCACCTGGGTGAGACGATCGGCTGGGACGGCCCGACCAGCGACCTGGGACTCCTGGTCACCAGCGGGACCAGTGGAGGTCTCCTGCTGGCGGCGATGGCCCTGCTGGATCCTGGTGATGAGATGATCATCGGTGATCCATACTTCGTCATGTATCCCCAGCTCGGCCCCCTGACAGGGGCCAGCATGGTCACATGTCCGACCTACCCGGACTTCCGGATGACGGCTGAGCGCATCGAACCACTGATCACCGAGCGGACCAAGGCCATCCTCCTGAACAGCCCGTCAAACCCCAGTGGCGTCGTCCTTGGCACCAGCGACCTGGCCGAGATCGTCCAGCTCTGCCATGACCGTGGTGTCATGCTGATCTCCGACGAGATCTACGACGAATTCACCTTCCCGGATGCCCATGAAGATGGTGTCTTTCCGAGCCCGGCGAGGCTTACCAGGGAACTGCTGCTGGTCAGGGGGTTCGGCAAGACCTACGGCTGCACCGGGTGGCGGATGGGTTACGTCGCTGGTCCTTCCTGGCTGATCAACCAGATGGCCAAGCTGCAGCAGTACACCTACGTGTGTCCTCCGTCGATGGCCCAGTGGGGAGTGATCCCGTCATTCGGTCTGGAGATCGACGATGTCCTCCAGGAGTATGCCTGCAGGCGAGACATCGTCGTGAATTCGTTGGAGCCGGTGACCCGTGTTGTTCGACCAGGCGGAGCCTTCTACTGCTTCATCGAGCTTCCCCAGCAACTGGGTCAGACCGCGACGGAATTCGCCGAGCGTGCCGTCAGGCACAACGTGCTTACCATTCCCGGGTCCGTCTTCAGTGAACGGGACACCCATCTGCGAGTCAGCTTCGCGGTCGACAGGGAGAAACTCCAGGCCGGGATGGAGATCCTGTCCGAGCTCATGCGCGACCCGAACGCCTGAAACCGATGAAAAAAGATCGACGGCATGAGCCGTCGATCTGTGTTTCATGGAATCCGCGTACCAGCCTGGCACGTGGTGGTCAGCGATTACTGGTTCGTGTTGCTGAGTGCTTCCTTGGCCTTGACCTCACCGGGCTTGATTCGTTCACTCTCGGGCACCGGCGGCCTCTTCTGGACGTTCTTGCCCCTGGCGGGGTTTCCATCACAGCCGACGAACAGGCAGCCCGCGGCGAAACAGGCGACCATGCCTGTGAGAATCTTCTTCTTCATTATTCAGTTCCTTTGTGACAAGAATCGGATCAAGCCAGTCAGATGGCTGGTCTTCATTCAAGATGCATTATTCCGAGGAACTCTATCCGGTCAACCCATGTGAAATCTCGGCGTACGCTGCAGGTCATGAAAAAACCCCGCTGATACATGGGCTGCGTCAGCGGGGCGGAGGGGAGAAAGATGTCTGTTTCAGTGGGCCGTGACTCACAAGGACAATCAACGACACATGATCGTTATTCGGTTCATGTCCCCCAGGATCGGTATATTTTGCCGATTTTTCTATCGGACCGCGTTTTTGGTGTCCTCAGGTGGGTTTATTTTGGGGATCTGGTTCCTGGAATTCATGGCGTTCACCTGCTCTTGATGAGATTGCAATCCACTCTCGACCCGTCCAGGCCAGGTCTCAGTCCTGAGACTGGGTCTTGAAAGGCAACGTGGCCGGTCGGATGGAGAGGCCGGCCGCTTCGAGGATCCCGTTGATGCATCGATCGGGCTCATGCTCGATGGCCGCGGCCTTCCGGCAGTCGGCTGCGTGCCTCATTCGGACCTGGGCATCCAGCAGCAGAGGGGCGATCGCCTGCTCCCACAGTGCCTTGGAGGGTTCATCCTTGAGGATGACGGGGCCCTCGTGCTCAAGGCAGTCCAGCGTTCCATCACGGATCGCTACGACCGACATCGCCTGAAGCATTGATCGTGCCACGATTGACCGTGAGGCCTGCATCGATCGAGGGGCGACCAGAACGTCTCCGTCGGCCAGCAACGCTTCAAGTGGACCGATCCGGTCGATCGCGGTCACGTGCTCCAGCAGACCGTGCCTGCTCAGAAGGTTCCATGCGGCATGGCCCGACCTACCGGGCAGTTCGAAGAACATCTGCAGGTTCTCGACCTGCTCGAGCAGCCCCTTGACTGCATCGAGCATCGGCTCGATCTGCTGGACCGGTCCCGACCCGTCAAGCACCACCATGGAGAGTCCCCGTCCGGAACCGGCGGTTGTCTTGGATTGATCAAGGCGGTCCGGGTCGATCGGCGGTGGAACGACCTTGATGGTCGCGTTGGTGAATCGAGGTTCCATGATGCCGGCGATCACGCTGGAGGTGGCGATCGCCGATCGGATCCTCGGCCTGAGCCGTGCCGGAAACGTTCTGGTCGATCCGGTCGAATCCAACCATGGCACCAGGGGTAGGTCGGCCATGCTTGAGATCGAACCCGCGATCTGCCAGGTGGTTTCTCCGATCAGGAGCACCGCATCGGAATCGAAGTCCGCGAGCGTTTGAAGGATCGACATCCTGTGCTGTTTTCTCGACCAGGGCGAGACATGTTCCTTGAACTCGATCGCATCCCGGCCAACGTGCTCTGACAACCCGGTCAACAACTGGTCGCCGGCCCCCTCGCCCACCAGCGGGAGGACCTCGACGCCGGCACGCTGAAGCAGACTGCAGGTGTCCAGTATGGAGGAGGATTCCCTCCATGCATGCTGCTTCGAGACCATGATCGTCAAACGCATCGAGCGACTTCCTTCATCGGCCGGCTGTACCGGATACCTGGACGTGTATCGGCTTGAAGCTCCTGGTGATGTGATCAGGAATCCTGGTGGGTCTTCCTCGCTCGATGTTCATGTAGATCCACCGGCTGGTGCACCTGGCGCAGACCCGCATCCGCCCCGTCTCGTCTGGCCCGAAGATGATCGAGTCCCTCCGGCAGGTCGTGCGGGACATGGTGTCAATCCAGGTGGCCAGCACCAGACGGTCTCCAAGCATCGCCTCCCGTTCATAGTCGATCTCATGACGGAGGACGTACCAGGCGTTGCCGGTGCTGCGGGCATGGGAGACCAGGTCGTAGCCCTCGGCGTTGGCATGGGACTCGGCCAGTTGCGAGAAGAACTCCAGGAACATCACGTTGTTGACGTGCTTGACCATGGTCGAGAGGTGGTCCTCGGTGACCGTGACGGTACAGACGTGTGGTGATTCATGGGGCACCTCCTCGAGTACCGGGACGTCATGCACGTGCTCGAGCATGCTGGACGGTCGTGCATTCACGAGGATTCCCCCGGCTGGCCCTGGAGCTTGCGGAGGTATCGCCACGAGAAGATCCCCGTGGAGTGGCCGTCGTTGAAGTGGATGCGAATGGCGTAGTTGCCGACCAGTTCGGCATCCGTGGCGGCCAGTGCACCCGGGTCCGGTCCAGATGGAATCACGGCGAGTGGATCATCCTCGAGCCGCTGCCTGATATCCCGGGCGTCCGCTGACGGAGACATCCGCCTGAGCAGGGCCAGCGGGTAATGAACCATGGTGCCGTCATCCCAGTGAACATCGAGTCCACGGGACTTGTCCAGTTCGAGTTTCAGGGGGGCTGGTTCGGCATCCATCATGTTGATTGTATCGACGGGGGTGCCCATGCGGTCGGACCTGCATGGGTTGTTGTAGAATGCATGCAACCGAGGTGCGAAGATGGAATCGACTCCCGAACTCAGCAGTCATGAAGGTGCCCGGCCGGAAGGTGGACCGGCCATGGCGCTCATGTCGGCCCTCCGGTCGCATTCGCCGATCTGCGTTGGGCTGGACCCGGTGCTGTCGCGGCTGCCCGACTCGATCCGTCCCGCGTCCGATGATCCGGCAGGTGTTGCCGCAGCGTTCCCCACATTCTCAAGCGAGATCCTCCAGTGCCTCCAGGGGGTCGTGGGATGCGTCAAGATCCAGGCGGCATGCTACGAACGATTCGGGCCAGCGGGCTACGAGTCACTTGCACGGACATGCACCGAAGCCCGCGACCTCGGCTTCATCGTGATCCTGGATGCCAAACGGGGTGACATCGGGATCTCCGCAGAGCATTACGCCGCCTCGGCCTGCTCAATGGGAGCGCACTGGATCACGATCAACCCGTACCTCGGTAATGACGGCATCCTGCCATTTCTGGAGTCCGGCCTCGGGGCCTTCGCACTGGTGCGAACATCCAATCCCGGAGGCGATGCGATCCAGTCCGAATCGATCGGAGGGGCATGCACGGTCGCCGAGCACGTCGCCTCATGCGTCCACGAGATCGGAAGTGACTTCGTCGATTCGAGCGGATACTCGGCGCTCGGTGCCGTCGTCGGAGCGACCAAGGGTTCTCAGGTCGCCCGTATGCGGGAGTTGATGCCGGCCCAGCCGTTTCTGGTGCCGGGTTTCGGTGCCCAGGGAGGCACTGCCGCGGACGTCATGGCCTGCTTCGATGCCAGTGGTCTCGGGGCGATCATCACGGCGAGCAGATCCGTCATCTACGCCTACTCGGGGGACCAGCCCGATTGGAGCGGGCCCGTCCGTGAATCGGCCGAGCGGATGAAGCAGCAGCTTCAGGATGAACTGTCGCGACAGGAGAGCTGCTCATGAGCGACGAACGCCGATCAAATGCCTGGCTCGTGAAGGTGCTGCTCCTGGTGTCCCTGCTCGTCCTGATCGGGGTGCCCCTGCTGGTGAGGCCGTCGATCACGAGGATTCCCGATGATGCCCGCAGCGTGATCATCTACACGCCGCACAACGAGCAGATCCGGCACGAGTTCGCCGCCGGGTTCAACCGCTGGCACAAGGAGCACCATGGCGAACCCGCCATGGTGATCTGGAACACCCCGGGGGGCACCAGCGAGATCCGGAACGTGCTTCGATCGTCCATGAAGGCGAAGCTTGAGATCGCTGACGTCGATCCCGACGGTGTTCCCCTGGTCCAATCGGATGCCGACCTGGTCTTCGGTGGAGGCGCGTACGAGTTCGGTGAGTTCAAGAAGCAGGTCTCCGTCGAGGTCGATGGTGTGCCCAGGCAATCGTCGATCACGGCGCCTGTCCGGTTCGAACAGGACTGGCTTGATCGGATCTACGGGGAGAACGCGATCGGCGATCGGCCACTCTATGACACGCAGGGCTACTGGTTCGGCGTCGCCCTGAGCGGCTTCGGCATCGTCTACAACAGGGACGTCCTGGGACGGCTTGGTCTTGAGGACCCGACGCAATGGGTCGACCTGACCGATCCGAGGCTCCAGGGGGGGGTGGCTCTGGTCAACCCGGCCCAGTCCGGGTCGATCACGACCGCGTTCCAGGCGATCCTCGATCGGCAGGGTTGGACTCAAGGCTGGCGCATTCTTCGAAGGGCCGCGGCCAATGCGAGGTACTTCTCCGCCAGCAGTTCCAAGGTGCCGGTCGACGTGAGCCTCGGCGAGGCGGCCCTCGGCATCTGCATCGACTTCTACGGGCGATACGAGGCCCAGGCGATGCGCGAGGCCGATCTGGAATCCGGTACCCGCCAGCCGGATGCCCTGGACCGGATCGGCTACATCGATCCGCCAGGTGAGACCCTGATCGACTCGGATCCGATCGCGATGCTCACCGGCGCTCCCAACCAGGTCATGGCTCGGCGATTCATCGAGTACGTCCTCACGCCCGAGGCCCAGTCGCTCTGGCAGTTCCCGGTCGGTGAGCAGGTGGATGACCAATACGGGCCCGAGCGGTTCGAGCTGAGGCGGCTTCCCATCAGGAAGATGATGTACAGCGATTTTGGCGACCGCTTCATCGACACGGTCGATCCATTCGGAACGGCCAGCATCGTCGAGAATCCCAATTCCGCGTTCAGGAGCTTCATCGAGCCGATCTTCGTCGCCATGGCGATGGAGCACCATCACCTGCTGTCACAGGCATGGGCATGCATCGTGAACCACCCGTCGTATCCGACCGGGGTCAAGATGGTGACCGCGGCCGATGTCGATGAGCCACAGTTGAAACTGATGCTGGAGCTCTTTGACGACCTGCCGGAGGTGCCCGCCCCGGGAGAGGAGTCGATGGATCTGGATGACGAAGAGGCGCTGGGAACACTCAAGGCGGGCTGGCTCAGGGGCGGTTGGAGTGATTCGGAACTCTGGTCAGCCGATGCCGAGCCGTCAGCGGTGCTGCGACGTTTTCTGGCGAAGAGATTCAGTGACAACTACCGCCGGATCATCGAATTGTCAGGCCAGTCCAGGATCGCTCGAACACGATGAGCACCAGGCCCGATGGAATCCCGGTCCTTTCCGTCATCAGTATCGGTGACGAACTGGCTTCGGGCGCCCTCCTGGACACCAACATGAATCGGATCGCTCGCCAGTGCATGTCGAGGGGATGTCGCCTGGAGACCTCCCGGGTTCTCAGGGACGATGTCGACGCGATCACGGACTCGATGAAACAGCTCGCGGCGATCAGCGACATCGTGGTCACCACTGGAGGGCTCGGTCCCACCGATGACGACCTGACCCGGGACGCGCTTGCCAGAGTCATCGCAGATGGTCGCACCGAGCTCAACGATGAGGCGTTGCAGTGGATTCGCCAGCGGTACCGCAAGCAGGGCAGGGTCATGCCGGAGTCCAACACGCGCCAGGCCATGCAGCCTGTCGGTGCGACCCTTCACTTCAATGCCAACGGCACGGCCCCGGCCATCACCGCATCGATCGGGGACTGCAGGATCATCTGTCTTCCAGGTCCACCATCGGAGATGGTTCCACTCCTGGAGGAACTGGTCATCCCATTGATGCCTTCGTCCGAAGGCGTGCCCCAGCCCATCGGCATCACCGCGTGCGGGATCGGCGAATCCGCCGCATCAGAGCTCCTGGGCTCGCTGCTGCAACGCGGGCGTGATCCGATCATCGGGATCCGCGCTTCCGAATCGCTCGTCACGGCGACGATCTCGACCATGGGCCGGACGCCCGAGGATCATCGCAGGGTCCAGGAGGATGCCGAGCGGGTGGAGCAGGCCTGGAGCCCGTGGGCGTTCACCAGAGAGGATCAATCGCTGGCATCGGTGGTCGTCCGGATGCTCAGGGAGCATGGTGCCACGCTGGCCGTTGCCGAGTCGTGCACCGGAGGCCTGCTGGGTGGTTCCATCGTGGACGTGCCGGGTTCCAGTAACGTCTTCACCGGTGGTTGGATCACCTATGCCAACCAGGTCAAGCATGACTGCCTGGACGTGCCGATGGAGTTGATCCAATCCAACGGCGCCGTAAGCAGGCAGGTCGCTGCGGTGATGGCGCTTTCGGCGGCCAGGCGAGCAGGTGCTTCGCTGTCGATCTCGACCACCGGGATCGCAGGACCGGGTGGAGGCTCGGACTCCAAGCCGGTCGGTACGGTGTACATCGGTCTCTGTGACACCCGTGGCCCGATGCCCGAGACGACGGTGGGGCACCACGTCTTCAATGGGGATCGACAGGCCGTGCGAAGGCGGACGATCATGACGGCATTGCAGATGATTCGATGGCGCCTGATGGGGATCGACGGAACCGATCTTCTGGGCCAGGTCCGGGAGGGGACGGCGACGTGAGCGGTCTTGCTGACGATCCTGGCATCGCGTTCATCGGGATCGGTTCCAACTCGGGCGAACCGCTCAACCAGATCCGTTCCGGAGTGAACAGCCTTGATCGAATCGATGGCATCGACGTCATCGCCCGAAGCAGCCTCTGGTCCAATCCGCCGGTCGGGGGGCCACCACAGCCTGATTTCGTCAATTCAGTGATCGCCGTCCGGACCACGATGGAGCCGCAGGAGCTTCTGGAGTGCATGCTCAGGGTCGAGCTTGAGCATGGTCGTGATCGACAGAATTCGCCTCCGAACGGCCCGCGGACCCTCGATCTGGACCTGCTGGTACACGGTTCTCGCATCATCGAGGGCCCCAGCCTGACCCTGCCGCACCCCAGGATGCACCAGAGAGCCTTCGTCCTGGTGCCCCTGGAGGAGATTGCACCGGACCTGGTGAACCCGCGAACCGGCTTGTCTGTACAATCTCACATCCGTGAAATCCGCGACGAAGGTCTGGCGGATCAATTTTTGAACCTTGGAGGGATGACGGACCTCTGATCCAGTGTCCTCAATCAAGGAACGAGTCAACTCAAGGTGTTCCAAACGTACCCGTGAACGCCTTCATCAACCATGGAGCCTCTCATGAAGACGATCACGATGGCCGCGACCGGCTGCCTGGCACTTGCAAGCATGCTGACCCCGGCCCACGCACAACAGGGTGGAGCAGCCGTTCCGGCCGGCGCCGCCTCGCCCGCTGGTGGCGGGGACGTATTCGCCACGTTCACCGACCAGGACAAGTCAGACGACGCCGTGGCCAAGGGCAACGAGTTCCTGGCGAAGATGGCCGAGTCGTATAGGAAGACCCCGGCGTTCACCGACGTGATGGTCATTGATGTCCGCACCCCGATGGGCAACCAGACTCAGGAACTCTCGATGCACTTCGGCAAGGACAAGGCGTTCCAGGTCGAAATGCAGGGTGCACGCGTGACGATCCTCGGAGAAACCCTCTACGTCGAGCGCATGGATGTCAGGGACAAGTTCTTCTCGGCTCCTCTTGAAGGGGATCCGATCAAGGCCGCCGACGAGATCGTCCCCGGGATGGTCCCGCCGGTTCCCCAGGTGATCTTCCGGTATGACACCGTCGCACCCACAGACCTGGCATCGGCCTTCTCCCTGTCGGACACCATCCAGAGTCCGAAGGTCATCGGCTTCCGGTCCGCAGACGGTAAGGATCATGTGCTGATGGAAGGCCAAGGTGGCCGGGTCGTCGTCAGCTCCAATTCCAAGGATCACCTCATCCACTCGATGGACATGGAACTGCAGCCTCCGGGAATGCCCGAGGGCATGAAGTTCATCATGGAAGTCCGCAACGACGTCAAGACATTCGACACGCTTCCACTTCCCGTTCAGTTCGAGGCCGGCAAGAGGACGAAGGTCTCCTCGATCGAGGACCTGGAACCCAAGCCCGTCGCCGTCGGTGACAAGGCTCCCAACTTCACGCTCAAGGACCTCGACGGCAATTCCGTCACCCTTTCGGACCTCAGTGGTGAAGTCGTCGTTCTCGACTTCTGGGCGACCTGGTGTGGCCCGTGTCGTCGCGGCCTTCCGCTTCTCCAGGAGTTCTACACCTGGGCCAAAGACAACAACAAGGCCGTGAAGGTCTTCGCGGTGGACGTGATGGAGCGGGAACCGGAGATCGAGCGGATCGAGAAGATCACGGCGTACTGGGCCAAGGAGAAGTTCACGATGCCCACGCTGCTGGATCTCGACGACACCGTACGAGCCGATTACGGCCTGACCAGCATTCCCCTGACCGTCGTGATCGGTCCTGACGGGATCATCAGCGCCGTCCATCTTGGATTCAGCCCGTCGATGGTTGATGACCTGAAGGCCGACTACGAGAAGGCTGCCCAGGGCAAGGGCTGATCCGTTCGATCCAGATGCATGTTCCAGCGGCGGGCTACGGCCCGCCGCTGTTTTGATCACCCCCGCGGGTCGGCATGGTCTATGATGAATCCGAACAGGTGCAATGGAACTTCCCACGATGATCAGGCAGCTCATGACCTTTCTTCTCACGCTCGCGGTCTCGAGCGGTTCCCTGCTCGGGCAGGATTCCGATGCCGATGCCGCCGCGAAGGCGCTTGAGAACCTGGCCTCTGCCTATCGGTCCCACCCCGGCGCCACGGTTCGTAGCACCCTCCAGGTCAGTGTTCTCCAGGACGACCTGTCCGGGAATTCGGACACCCGGTCCGCGGACTTCACGTTTGCGGGTAGCCGGAACGCGATCGTGAAGATCAACGGTTTCGACATGCGACTCAGTGGCGGGCAGGTCTGGGCCACCCATGGAAGCAACGACGAGGCGTTCGTCCAGACCGAAGATGCCGGTTCGCCCTACTACACCCTGCTGAACGCATTCCAGGACATGCCATGGATCCACCTGGCCCTGATCTTCGGCGAGGACGATGTCGACGATCTGGTCATGCAGTTGCATCCGAGAGCGCCATGGCTTCGGCCGACAAAGCTTCAGAAGCGAATGGTCGATGGTGTCGAGCATGACTGCATCATGTTCACGTCGGATCATTCAAGTCTGGAGCTGGTCGTTGATCCGGCTTCTGGACTTCTCGAATCAGCGAAGCTCGTCATCAGTTCAGGGCAGCTGGTCGAGGCCGGAGCCGAGGTCAGCTTCATCTACGATTTCCAGTACGAGTTTCCCAAGAAGCCATTGGAGAAGGAATTCTTCGTGCTGGATCCCGGCGATCGCAAGAAGGTGGACTCTCTTGCAGCCCTGGTCAGGGAGGATTCCCCGAGGACGAGCGACCTCGTTGGCATGGTGGTCCAGCCGTTCGAGCTGCCCACGTCCGATGGGGCGGTCATCAGCAGCGCCGATCACCAGGGCAAGGTGATGGTCATCGACTTCTGTGCCGCGTGGTGCGGTCCCTGTGCCAAGCTGCTGCCTGAACTGCAGAAGCTCTCGGACTGGATCGAGGCCGAGCAACTGCCTGCGGTCGTCTTACCCGTGCACACCTGGTTCAAGCAGGATGATCCGGAGCGACAGGATTCGATCGCAGCATCCTTCCTCCGGGATCACGGCCTGAAGATCCCCATGGGGCTCGACCGGGATTCCTCGTTGTCGCAGCAGATGGGGGTCAGTGGCATACCGCAGACGTTCGTCGTTCGTTCAGACGGCATCGTCTGGTCCGTCCACCAGGGAGCGTCTGAAGACCAGCTCAAGATGTTGAAGGATGATGTCCTGGCCGCGATCGACGTGGTCGAAGCCGACCAGGAGCAGAAGGACATGGGCGACTTCTGATTCGTTCCGGATCAGCCTGCTCGAAGGATCGTGGATTCAACCAGTCCGATCCGGATTCCAAGATGGTCCACGATCGCCTTGACGACGTTCTCCTGGAACTTCTTGGCCGGGGCGGTGCCCGATCGCAGATCGTTGCACAGGATGCTGAAGCAGATGCATCGGCCTGATGGTGCGATGACGTACCCGGAGAGTGTGCTGACCCCGTTGATGTAGCCGGTCTTGCAGTACAGCTTCGCGTTCGTACGTGACATGAAGGCGAATCGCTTGCGAAGCGTGCCCTTGCCTGCGGTCGCGAGGCTTTCCACGAAGGCGTCACGAATCGACGTGTCCCTGTAGAGGCTGGCCAGCCATGCGGTCATGGCATCGGTGGTGATCCGGTTGGACCTTGACGGTCCCGAGCCGTCACTGAGCCTCACCTGTGCGGCGAGCTCGCGGCCGATCCGGTTCTCCAGGACCCGGGTGATCGTCTCCCTGGCGCCCTCCCATGAGCCGGGAGCCTGTCGAGCCTGTGCATCAGCCCTCTTGAGCAGGCTTTCGGTATGCAGGTTCTGGCTGTCGGTGTTGCATCGTCGGAGTGATGTCCGGATCGGTGTGCGGATGACCGAGCCGACCACGGTTCCGGTGACCGCTTCATCCATGCGGGACTTTCGCACGGTCCTGACCGTGATGCCGGCGTCACCGAGCTGCTGGGCCAGCAGTCGCCCCATGAACATCGACGGATCGGTGATCGTGACGGGTACCGGTTCGACCGAGGCGGACCGTACGTTCCCTCTCATCTGGAACAAGTTTCCACCTGGAGCCCTGGCGATCCAGACCGTCTGCTTGTCCTTGGGTCCCTTTCTGGAGGTCGCCTTGTTCTCGTAGCGGATCCACCTGGCGTCAGGCACATGCCTGGCGAAGCTTGGGCGGGTCGAGCCTGGTGTCGGGAAGAAGTGCATCACGTTGAGGTGGAAGTTCAATCCGGAAACCTCGGCGCAGTAGCGTCGATTCAACTGGTCGCTCGGCCAGTCCGGGTGAACCCGGATCCGCTCGAACACCCGGTCGTCGATGATCAACTCGTCGATCGACCCGACACCCTGTTTCTGGAGGGACGAGACCCAGGTGGACAGCAGTGTGGGCACGTCGAGTCCGTGGTGGGTCACGCCGTTGGCGTCGGTCCAGGTGGTCTGTTCCAGAAGGACAGGATCCGCCAGGCCAGGATCACCGTCCCCGAGTACGCGAAGATCGTCCCCGTCCAGGTAGAGCTCCGTCTGGAACGAGTAGTCCGCTCCCAGCAGGTCAAGAGCCATGCCGGTGGTGAACAGCTTCATGTTGCTGGCCGGAATCATCGGCCTGCTGCCATACCTGGACACCAGGAGCCTGTCGTCGGTGGCGTCCCGGATGCTCACGGAGATGGAGGCCTTTGGTATTCCGGCGGCCGACCTCAGTTGGGCCACCTTCTGTGAGAGGGAATCGCGCGAACTGGTTTCTGCGGTGTCTGCATGCCCTGGCAGCGCCAGCAGCACGATCATGAGGGGGCACACCAAGGTGAGCAGGCGCGCGTGCCCTCTTGTATTCGTGAAGGTGGATTTGGAGCCACGATGCCAGAGACTCATGCAATGGTTTCCGAGTAGCCTTCGTCAAGGAGATTCATCGGCAATCCGTCCATCCAGACTATACCGTTCCGGGCGCACCTGGTGTCATTGGCGGCGCCCGTATCGTGTATTCTGATGGAACCGTGAGCGACGCCTCGGCCTTGATTTGATTTGGGAGTGCAATGGTTCCAGGCGCTACAGGTAGACGAAGTGGAAACGCCATCTCATGGGTGGTCGCGATCATCGCGATCGTCATGGCCGGCGGCCTGGTCCTGGCCTATGTGCTCAGTGACCCGGTTCCGGCGATCACGTACTCCAAGCTGACCTATTCGGATCCAGAGGTGCGGCCGGTCCGTTCCCGGGGTGGTGTTCCCGTGAAGTTGACGGCTGGTGACACGGTCGTCACACGTTCACTGCCAGCTGTCGGCTTCGACCTGGAGGAGGGGGAGTCCCTTCACCGGGACATTCCCCCGGGTCCGTTCGAAATCATGATGAACGTCGACCTGGAGCAGCCCCGGGATCTCGCCGGGCGGATGGGGGCCAGCTTCACCAACGGCCAGTTCAGTATCGAGCGCAACGGGAACGTGATCGTGGAGGGCGTTGCGGGCGAGGAGCCGGCACGGGTCATGACCGAGTCACTGTTCCTGCCTGCTGGCAACCAGAAGCTGGTCATGCGTTATCGCCATGACGGAAACGGGGTCGCGAGGCTGCGGGGACTGTGGAGGCCGCGGTCGGCCAACGGGGATCTGGACATCCCCATCCCGATCGGAAGCTTCGGAGTCGACTCGGTGACACGAGGTGGCTGGTATGTCGCAGGTCTCAACTGCATCCGCTGCCATGAAGCCGATCTCGAGTCGGATCACTGGCTGGCTGGTGCCGGCGGACCGGTCCTGACCGGTGTCGGTTCACGGGTCGGATCGCAGTGGTTGCGGACATGGCTGAAGGATCCATCGTCCTTGAAACCGGAGACCTCGATGCCCTCGCTTTTTCACGGCGAGATCGATGACGAGGCGATCGAGGACCTGGTGCATTTCCTCTGTTCGACCGGTGACACGGTCGAGCCACTGCTCCAGCAGGAGCAGGTGGACCAGACACTGGTCGAGACCGGGAAGATCCTGTATCACAAGGTCGGATGCTTCGCGTGTCATGGCCCACTTGAACGAAGGGGTGCGCTGGCCGGGTTCGGCTCATTGACGGAGGACCCCGAGCCGGGGCCCGGCCCGATCTCGCTCGGACCCCTCGGGGCCAAGACGACGATCGGTGAACTGGCCGCATTCCTCCAGGATCCGCACCAGACCCGTCCACATGGTCGCATGCCATCCCTGCAACTGTCACCCATCGAGGCTCGATCGATCGCCGCGTACCTTGTCCGGAGAACCGGGACCGGCGATATCGATGCTCCTTCGTCCGTCCTCGTGCCCGAGCCGGATCGGATCGCCAGGGGCCGCATGGAGTTCTCGGCTCGAGGATGTGCCAACTGCCATGAACTGGATGTCAATGGCGTCCGCATTGACTCGGTGATGAACGTTCCGACCTGGGATCATGTCGTGGACGAGGGCATCAGCCGTTCGGACGATCCCTCGTCGCTGCCATGCCTGGGGCAGTCGCCGCCGGAGGCACCCCTCTACGCGATGACCTCGACCGAGCGGGATGACATCATGGAGTTCGCGGAGGCCTGGAACGACGGGTTCGCCTGCAGTAACGTGCCCGCGGATGAACTGGCCAGGCACATGGTGGTCAACAACTGCCTGGCATGCCACGAGTATCACCAGATCGGTGGTCCAGACGACTTCACGACCGGGTACTTCCAGGCGGCGGTGGAAAGCGATGCCGGTGATGAGGGCCGGTTGCCTCCGAACCTGGATCACGTGGGCTCGAGGCTCCGCCAGGATGCCTTGGACCGCGTGCTCCTGGAGGAGATGAGGGCTCGTCCCTACATGGCCACACGCATGCCGTCCTACGGGGAAGCCGTCAGCGATCTTTCGGACCTGCTTCGAAAGTCCGCTGGAGTTCCGGTCGATCCGGGTGAAGAACCCGAGTTCAGTGAGTCGCTGGCTGCCCAGGGCAGGCACCTGGTCGGAGTGGGTGGCTTCAATTGCATTCAATGTCACGGGATCGCCGGCAAGCAGTCGACGGTCAGCGCCGGGCCCGACCTTGGCGACATGGTCGAGCGTCTGCGATTCGATGCCTTCCATCGCTGGGTGCTGGATCCGCGAGCGATCCGTTCCGGAACCAGGATGCCAACCTTCTTCAACGAGGGGCGATCAGGGGCGACCGACATTCTCGGCGGAGACGCGGACAAGCAGATCGCGGCGATCTGGAGTTATCTCTCGCAGGGAGAGTTTCTCGCCCTGCCTGACGGCCTGGAGGATGCTGGCAGCCAGATGATCGTCATCGAGGATGCACCCATCGTGTTCAGGACGTACATGAAGGGAGCCGGCGTCCGCGCAATCGCATGCGGCTACCCGGAGCAGGTACACCTGGCCTTCGACCCGATGCGTTGCCGGCCGATGCTGGCATGGTCCGGGTCCTTCCTGGATGCAGGTGGGGCATGGGCCAATCGAGGTGGGCAACTGACTGATCCAGAGGAGGTCCAGTGGGAAGCCGATCGCTCGCCCTTGTTCCCGGGGATCACCAGCAGGACGGATCCGGACGGTGTCAACGGAACCAGGTTCCGAGGATACAGGCTCGACC
>PARI01000021.1 GCA_002711415.1 Phycisphaerae bacterium
CCTACCTTGGGATCTGCCTTGGATTCCAGGTCGCCGTGATCGAGTATGCCCGCAACGTACTCGGTCTCAAGGATGCCGATTCAACCGAGTTCAAGCCAGAGTGCACGAATTCGGTCATCAGCGAACTTCCAGAGCAGAAGGCGATCGAGGGAATCATGGGTGGCACCATGAGACTCGGAGCCCAGGACGTGGAACTGACCGAGGGCTCACTCGCCTCCAGACTCTTCCAATGCAGAACGACCATCCGGGAACGGTTCAGGCATCGATTCGAGGTCGATCCCCGCTACATAGAGCAGTTGACCGATGCCGGGCTGGTCTTTTCAGGTCGCCACCCCAGCTACCAGATCATGCAGGTGCTCGAACTGCCCCAGGACGTCCACCCGTACTTCATCGGTGGCCAGTTCCACCCGGAACTGACCAGCAGGCCGCTCCACCCCCAGCCAATGTTCATGGGCCTGGTGGCGGCCGCTCTTGCTCGGCGATTCCCTGATTCAATCAATCCTGCCCTTGAAGGCCTGTGGCTTACCCGGGATGGCAACGCCTTGGGGCCCCCACGCAAGACCAGCCGAGAAGCCCGAGCCCGATAACAACCCTGCAGTTCGATAGCCCTGCCCAAGACCAGGATCCTTATTTTCAGTCGCCCGCAGGCCGTCATAACTGAGACGGAACGCCGCTCGCCTCATTGAAGTCCTATAATCATCAGGTTACCGCCACTTCAATTACAAAAAGCGTGCGGTCCTGGCTTCAGGTATATTGAGTTTCTTTTCAATTAGTCGCTTCCATTTACTTTTAACGGGGTTAAGGTGAAGGGTGATCGGAAGGCCCAAGTATGTCTTCCTGATTGGTTGGGGTGAATTTTCCCAATTTGTTCTTCAAGGGAAACGGGTTTGGAGGACAAGGCAAGGGGTAAACCCTGTTCCGCGGTTATGTTGACCGCACCCTTTTTTCTGCTGAGGAGACAAAGATGAACATGAAGAAGACAGTTGCACTGACTGCTGTGGCCGCCACTGGCGTCATCGCAGGTGCAGCGCAAGCAGGGACGGTCACGTTGACCTTCCACTTTGACACGTACGCCACACTTGGCGGCGCTGGCTACGCTGAGGCATCCTGGGATGTCGCTGGCCTGGTCGGCACTGGTTCTGATGCAAACGTGAATGCCGAGATGGTTTCAGATGGCGGCACCGGATTTTTCTGGACCACTACTCTTGACCTCTCCAATGGCATCTATGGCTATGCCATCGAAGATGGCTTTGGTGACGGCTGGTCGGATGCCCAGTGGGGCGGCACCGTTGACGGTACCGGTGCACTGACGATCTCCGGCGACGTCGTCGGCGGCAGCATTGTTGTCCAGCTTGGTGACGGCATCAGCAACTCTGGCTGGTCGATCGCCTCTGGCGAATTCACCGTCATCCCCGCACCTGGTGCAATCGCACTCATCGGTGCTGCAGGCCTCGTCGCTCGTCGACGTCGTCGCGCCTGAGTCTGACCCGAAGACTCATTGACAGGGAAAATAGAACCGCCCGGCCTTCAAGGCCGGGCGGTTTCTTCATGCCCCAAGGAGGGACCAGCCTGGCGATCATGACCTTCGGGCTGGCCGGATCAGCCTGGCTTGAGGCGATACCTGTGGTGACATACACTCTGCGACATCAGCCGATATAGCTCAGCTGGCTAGAGCGAGGGATTCATAAACCCTAGGTCGGAGGTTCGAGTCCTCCTATCGGCATTGATTGAAAATGGGGACAGCCACCCGTATGGGAATTTCGTCGATGCTACGGGAAAGCTACGAGAGAATGCTGAAGAAGTTTGGACCAGACGATCCTGGTACGATCAACGCGAAGCGCCAACTGGACGCCCAGATGAAGGCGATCTCAGGGGCGAAGGCGGTGGAGCAGGACAAGGTCGATCAGAAGCTGGTGATCCAGATACTCCCGAAGGCCCCGGCGAGGGGAATCACTCCGGCGTCGAAGCCGGCTCCTTGAGCCGGCCAGGAGACCGCCTCAGCGTCCCGGGTTTCTCCGTGAGAGAGTCACCCAGGTCTTCCCGCATCGAATCAGCCAGCCGCACCAGGCGTTCCATGACCTCCGGGTGAACCGCGGAGACATCGACCGTTTCACCGATATCGGTTTCCAGGTCGTACAGTTCCAGCTCGGTCCGTGGCGAGTAGTCGTACTTGCCGGGAATCCCGCCGGTACCGGGCTCGCGGCCATTCATCGTCCTGTACCGATGGGGAAAGTGAAGCTTCCACCGGCCTGACCGAAGGGCCTGGAGCTCGTTGTCCCGGTAGTAGAAAAACAGCACCTCGTGTGGCGAACGGGCTCCTTCACGGCAGGTCAGCAGCGGCAGGATGTCCTTTCCATCGATCTGGTGTTCGGGCAGTTCACCGTCAACAAGACCAGCAACCGTGGGCATGATGTCGATCGTCATCGCGGGCTCACTGCAGGTCATCCCGGCAGGGATCGTTCCAGGCCACCAGGCGATGAATGGAACACGGACCCCACCCTCGAACGTGGTCCCCTTGCCTTCCCGGAGCGGCCCGGTGGTACCGGCATGATCCCCGTAGCTCAACCAGGGACCATTGTCCGTGGTGAAGATCACCAGGGTGTCCTCGGACTTGCCCAGTTCGCGAACGGTCTCCATGAGCCGACCGACCGACCAGTCGATCTCGCTGATCACGTCACCATAGGCCCCCTGCCTGCTGGTGCCGTCGAATGTGCTGGATGCGAACAGTGGAACGTGGGGCATCGGGTGGGCCAGGTAGACAAGAAAGGGCGAATCGGCATTGGCCTTGATGAATTCGACGGCCCGAAGGGTGAATTCCCTGGTGAACCGGGACTGGTCCGGATCCTCCTCGATGATCTCGGTCCCTTCGATCAGGGGCAGTGGCGGATAGCCCTGGGTATGTTCAGGATGGCGAGGCCACATGTCGTTTGAATACGGGATGCCGAAATACTCGTCGAAACCGTGGTTGACCGGCAGGAACATCGGGTGATGACCGAGGTGCCATTTGCCGAACGCAGCCGTCTTGTAGACCCTGGACTGGCAGAGTTCACCAAGGGTCAGTTCATCCTCATGGATCCCGTGCTTGGCCAACGGTCCCAGGGCGCCGGCGATGCCGATCCTGTTGGGATAGCAGCCGGTCAGGAGTGCCGCACGAGAGGCCGAGCATACGGGCTGGGCGACATAGAAGTCGGTCAACCGGACACCTTCCTGGGCCATCCGATCGATGTTGGGAGTTGCGAATCCTTCGGCACCCTGTGGCCCGATGTCCCCCCACCCCTGGTCATCCGTGAAGATGATGATGATGTTGGGCCGAGTGACCCGGTCGATTTCTGTATCCGTTGCAACAGCAGCGATGGGCACATGGGCCATAAGGGCGACAACGAGAATCGACGTGTTCATGGGAGGGTTCATCCTGTTGGTGATACGGTCCGACTTGCATCCACGTAGAGTCTCCTCGACAATCACCAGAATTGAAAGCCCCGTCCCGTGGAGACCGGGCACCCACAGCCACAAGACAAGAGAGGTGCTTCTTGATGAACATGAGACACCAGGTCAACCTGTTCTGCTTCGGAATCGGGCTGTTGACCATCGTCGGAGGCGTCGCCCTGGCGATCATGGCCATCTGGGGCAGCTTCGAGGGTGAGACGATCGCCCGCCTGTTCGGCACCGATGCCGTCATCTTCGCTGGAGCGATGTTCATCCTCGCAGCCAACGCACTTGCTGGCCCCCGTCCCACGCTCCTGAGCAGCATCTTCCACGCAGCGAACGTCCTGTGCATCATCGCGGCCATGATCCTCAGCCTCGTGATGATCTGGGCGGATATCGACAATGACACGACGTGGAAGGCCCTGGCGACCGTCGGCGTGCTGTTCTTGGCGAGCCTGCTCACCCTGGCGATCATGCAGATCTTCAACCGCCATGAATCCGACATGGCCGTGCAGGGCAAGAACACGTCGGGCTGAACCGAAGACTGGCCAGTTCAGGTGATGACCTGCGAAATCGGCTGGGCTCCCTCGACACCGACGAGCTTCTGGTCGAGTCCGCCGTAGAAGTAGGCCAGCCGGTTCGGATCGAGTCCGAGCTGGTTGAGAATGGTCGCGTGCAGGTTCTTGACGTGGAATCGGTCATCGACCGCTCGTGATCCCAGTTCGTCGGTGGATCCGACCGAGACACCACCCTTGATGCCACCACCAGCCATCCACATGGTGAAGCCCCATGAATTGTGATCGCGGCCAGTGCCCTCGGCGTATTCGGCCGTGGGCTGACGGCCGAACTCGCCTCCCCAGACAACCAGGGTTTCATCAAGCATCCCACGCTGCTTGAGATCCTTGAGCAGGCCGGCGATCGGCTTGTCCGTGTTCCCGGCGTGGTACTCGTGGTTCTTGACCAGGTCCCCGTGAGCGTCCCAGTTGGCATCATTGTGATGGCCGCCTGAATACACCTGCACGAATCTGACACCACGTTCGACGAGGCGACGGGCCATCAGGCACTTGCGGCCGAAGTCCATCGTCCTGTCCTGGTCCATGCCGTAGAGAGACTTGACGTGGGCGGGTTCCGTGTTGATGTCGACGGCTTCAGGCGCGTGCTGCTGCATTCGATAGGCGAGCTCGTAGCTGGAGATCCTCGCCGCCAGGTCGCTGTTGCCGACATTGTCCTGGAGGTGACGGTCGTTGATCCGCTTGAGTGAATCGAGGATCCTTCGCTGCGATCTCCGATCGATACCCGGCGGAAGCTCAAGGTCGAGAATGGGGTTGCCCGTCGATCGCATCACGGTGCCCTGGTAGCTTGCCGGCATGTACCCGGAGGACCAGTTCTTGGCGCCGCTGATCGGCCCACCGGTTCGATCGAGCATGACCACGAAACCGGGCAGGTTCTCATTGACGCTGCCAAGCCCATAGTTGACCCAGGATCCCAGGCAGGGAGCGCCCGAGAGGATCTTCCCCGAATTCATCATCAACATCGCTGATCCGTGCAGCGGGCTCTCGGCGTGCATCGAGTGGATGAAGGCCATGTCATCGACGCATTCGCCCAGGTGGGGAAACAGGTCGCTGACATGCTTGCCGCACTGGCCGTACTGCTTGAACTTCCATTTCGGACCGACGATCCTGCCATTGTTCCGCGTGCCCCCCCTGCCCTTGGTCTGGACCTCGATGGTCTTGCCATCGAGTGGATAGAGCTCGGGCTTGTAGTCGAAGGTGTCGACGTGGCTGGGGCCCCCGTACATGAACAGGAAGATGACGCTCTTGGCCTTGCCCGGGAAGTGTCCCGGGGTCGCGGCCATGGGGTTCTCGTAGTCGCTGATCCCGTCCGCAGCGAGGGTCTGCTTTGCAAAGAACCCTTCAGGCAGCATGCCGGCCAGCGCGACGGAGGTGAACGCACCACCAGCCTGCCACATGAATTCCCGACGAGTCCTGCCGCAGAAGCAGTTTCTTGGTTGATTTGGCTGGTCGGCTGTACTCATGAGTTCAATCCAGGTGCAGGAATTCGTTGAGATTCAATCCCATCAGGCAGAACAGTTCCAGGGCTCTTCGAGGCGAATGACCGTGCGACTGCTCCAGGTCATGCATCAGTTCCATCGACTCATCCACATCCTCGGGTGCAGGTGGCCCCTGAGTCAAGAGTTCCAGGGCCAGTTCAACCTGTTCACGGAGATTCCCCGGGGCCGCCTCCTGGAGCCTGTCAGCCATGATCACGGCCTGCTGGTTGGTGAACTCGCCGTTGAGCATGGTGAGGGCCTGGGTCGGCTGCACGGTCGCGAACCGGACCGGGCAGCTGTTGTCCATGTCCGCGACATCGAAGCTGGACATCATCGGGTGAACCAGTGATCGCTTCTGGTGGATGTAGAGGCTTCGGCGTGCCGCCTGTTCCGGTGTCGCCCGGCCCCACGCCTGATCGGGCCTGGAACTGGTCTGCAGGATCTCCTCGGGCATGGGGGGATAGACCCCTTGGCCGCCGACGGCCAGATTCAGATTGCCGCTGACGCTGAGGATCGAGTCACGGATCTCCTCGGCGGCCAGTCCCCTCGGCTGGAACCTCCAGAGCAGTTCGTTGGCCGGATCGATCCTGTACGCGACGGGATCCAGTTCACTGCTGGCCTGGTAGGCATGGCTGTTCATGAGGAGCCGATGCATGGACTTGATGCTCCAGTCACGCTCGATCATCTCCACGGCAAGCCAGTCGAGCAGTTCCGGGTTCGTCGGCGGCAGTCCGAGGACACCAAAATCATTCGGCGTGGGGACGATGCCGCGACCGAAGTGATGCTGCCAAATCCTGTTCACGATGACGCGGGCCGTTCTCGGGTTGGCAGGATCGATGATCCACTCAGCAAGTGTCCGTCGCCGCATCGATGTCGGTGATCCCTCGCCAATCGAGGGAACCTCCGGATCCTGGAGCCCGAACATCCGGGGAATCCCGGGTGACACCGGCTCTCCGGTGATGTTGGCGTTGCCTCGGATCCTGACATGCATCCGGGCCGGCGTGCCGCCGAGTTCCTGGACGCAGAGCACCTCCTGCATCGGCACATCTGGTCTGTTGACCGACTTGAAATCCTGGACCGCCTCAACCAGGCCCGGCGCCTGTTGCGGCGAGGCGTCCCTGACCAGCACGGGCCGGGCCGTCTCGGAGGACTCTGCAAGCATGAGCCCGATGACCTCGTCATGCTCGAGCACTCGATCATAGATCCGAAGCTCATCAATCAGGCCGTTGAAGTGACGATTGCCGACCAGGCTACGGCCTATGAACACCCGTTCCGTGGAATCGAGCCTGCTGGTCGAGAACCCCTCGGCCTGGGCAGCCAGTTCTCCATCGACATACAGTCGGATCACGCCGCTCTGACGTTCCCTCGTGAAGCAGGCATGGTGCCATCGCCCGTCATCCAGGCCGGATGACGAGTGCACGCTGCGTTCGGGGTTGCCGGTACCGGCGACGAGATATCCACCTCGATGGATGGAGATGCCGTAGTCATCGACGACACCGGAGACCTCGCCATCGACCAGCCCCGTGCCGGCCCACCAGTTCATGTGCTGGTCGGAGTGGACCGGCCCGTCGACCCTGAACCAGAGTGTGATCGTGAAGTCATCGGCCACCGGGCGATCGATGACCAGGTGGTCGTCGACACCATCCAGTCGCATGGCGTTGCCGATGCGCCCCTTGATGAAGTCGGGCTCACCGGAGAAGGCCATGTTCAACCCGGAGTCGGACTGCTCCAGTTGTGCGATGTCCTCCATCGGCATGTGCAGGATGAGCCCCTGCCTCTCCCGGCTGATCATCTGCTCGACCAGCGCGGGATCAAGCGATGCCTGCGCGGCCCTGACATGACCGGACAGGCGATCGAGGACGAGCTGCTTACGGTGGTCATAACGAGCCATGGCCTGCTGATCACGATCGGTCCCGAGGTTCCTGGACACCTGCTTGAGATAATTCGCTGGGGTCGGGGCATTGCCGCCTCCGACCTTGTATGGCTTGATGTTGCTGAACCATGCAAGCATCCTGTAGTAGTCGGCATGCGGAATCGGATCTCCCTTGTGCGCATGACAGCGAGCACAACCCATGGAGATGCCCAGGGTCACCCGGCTGGTCACGTCCAGGATGCTGTCGAGGTCGTCGAACTGGGCCTGCAGCACGTCCGTGGGCTCGTCATCCCAGATCCCCAGTCGATAGAACCCGGTCGCCACGACGCTGGCATAGGTCGGATCATCCAGTTCATCCCCTGCGAGTTGGTGAAGCAGGAAGAGGTCATAGGGCATGTCCGCGTTGAAGGCGTTCACGACCCAGTCCCTGTACCGCCATGCCTGTGGCTTCAGTCGATCTCGCTCGTAGCTGTCGGTCTCGGCGAACCGCACGAGATCCAGCCAGTGCCGCCCCCACTTCTCACCGTACTGCGGCGTTTCAAGCAGCCGATCGATCAACCTGGCCCAGGCGCCCGGCTCGGTGTCGGCCATGAACTGCTTGAGCTGGGCTGGCGTCGGCGGCAACCCTGTCAGGCCGTACGACGCTCTTCTCAGAAGGGTCAGCTTGTCAGCACGCGATGGGAAGTCCAGGCCGCGGTGTTCCAAACCCTCCATGATGAAGGCGTCGATCGGTGACCCCCCGGCAATGGGCGACTCGACATCCGGTGTGTCCGGTCGCTTGAGCCCCTGGTTGGCCCAGTACTCTCGGCCGACCACCGCCGGGTCAATGATGGCTTCAACCTCGCCATCCACCCCGGACTCCCCCTCCGGGTACGGTGCGCCCATCCTCACCCATTCCGCGAGTACGGTCAGTTGTTGATCATCCAGGCGGCCAGAGGGAGGCATCTGGTGATCCTCGTCCTTGTAGGAGATCATCTGGAGCAGGAGGCTCGCCCCGTGATCCTGGAGGTTCACCGCAGCCCCCTGGTCACCGCCAGCGAGCAGGCCCGCCCGCGTGGACAGGTCAAGACCACCCCGGAGCCTGTCCTTGTCCGCACCATGGCACCTGATGCAATGGGCCTGGAGGATCGGAGACACCTGGTCCTTGTAAAAGCGATCCGGTTCGATGGACTGCCCATGAGCATTGACGGTGATCAACAACCCCAGGCCGGACATGATGCCGGCCCACCCGTGAATTGACCTGGCATGGCTGCTTGGCACGAGGGGCGACTCCTGCCCCAAGGATACCGGATACGTCCACCCTGTTGAATCCCCGATGCACTGGAATCCAGCGTCCATCCAGCCTTCTCGACCGATTCAGTCGGCGTCCATCATCCACTCATAGGAAGTTCCACTGAGCCGATCACGCCATGCCTGCGGGTCGGCAAGCAGTTTCTCCACGGCCTCCGGATTGGTTCGCCTGAGCGAGGGTTCGAGTTCCTGTGGCTGGATTCCGATGTGCTCGCACAGGAGCCTGTAGCCAACTCTCGGGTCCTGGAGGACATGGGTCTCGAAGTCCAGGTGAAGCCCGTCCTCTCCGACCACCTGGCGATTCCATTCAAGCCATCGCTCACGCTTGGCCAGGTGTTCCTCCAGGGGAACGGGCATGTCGTCCTTGTACAGTGAGAAGCCAGCCGGATCCAGGTCGACCGGCTTCATCTTGAGACCCTTCTTGTCACCGGCATCGATGTGCATGTTGCCGACCTGCCGCCCACGGATGGTGCTGATCAGTTGCCGAAGCAGGTTCTTCCGACCGAGGCTGATGAAGATTCCGATCCCGAGCGATTGGAGGATCTCGCGTGCCTCCTTAGGATCGGTGATCCCGAAGTAGTGCACGTGATCGTACGTCAGTTCGAAGCCGTATCGCCTTTGGCCGGCATTGACGAAGCGACGGCGGATCTCCCGGATGTAGGTCTCACGGTCAAAATGCTCGGCCTGCAGGATCCCGGGATTCATCCTGACACGTCCGATTCGAGGATACAGCGCCTCGCTGTCCCAGTAGAGCCCGGGCTCCTCGTCGAGCATGTTCCCGAGCACGGTGCTTCCACAACGGCCGATGTGGAACATGACGGCCCGTGAGCCTTCTGGCCCACCGCAGTTGCGGCCCAGGAAGGCCAGCATCTTGCTGGACGTCGTGCGCAGCAGGCCATCGCGCTCCTGAACGCTTGAGACGATCCTTCGAACCTTGCTTCGAAACTTCTTCTTCATGCAGGCCTTTCGTGGAATCCAAGCGTACATCGCCATTCCGGCTGCGGCAATCCTCCCAGTGGTTGATCTCCAGGTGCTGCTGCTGGAATACAGCCCCATTATCGGATCCCTGCTGGAAGAACGAGGCGGCCCAGACACCCTGGATCGAGCCAGCACCGGCAGAGGCATCTGGAACAGCAAATTCATCACTTCCGGGCTTGTCATAAATCGATTCCACGGGCATGCTCATGACTTGGAGGCCGATGCCGGATCAGCAAGATGGGTATACTCCGAATTCATCTGTCGACAGACAAGAGCCCAGGGATCACAGATCATGCCTAATGTATATGAACATGAATTCGAGGATGCTCAATTCGTTCATCATGTGGCGTACAACCTGGCGCCCATCAGGTCCCTGGCTGGAACGCTCCGTCAGGGGGTCCGCGTCCTCGATATCGGTTCGGGCAATGGCTCGCTGGCAGGCTGGTTCCAGCAACAAGGCTGCACGGTCGTGGGGATCGAGCCCTCCAAATCCGGAGTCACAGCAGCAAGAAAGGCCTATCCGGATGTCCGGTTCGTGGAAACCGTGATCAGGCCCAACCTCCTGGAGGAACTCCAGGAGGAACCCTTTGACATTGTCGTGTCCACCGAGGTCGTGGAGCACCTCTACGCGCCGCGCGAGTGGGCGTCGTCCAGCTTCGATGCGTTGAAGCCAGGCGGGATCCTCATCGGGACCACCCCCTACCACGGGTATCTGAAGAACCTCCTGATCACGCTCACGGGAAAGTTCGACAAGCACACGAATCCCCTCTGGGATGGCGGGCACATCAAGTTCTGGAGCCCGTCCACGCTCCGGAGGCTCTTCGAAGGAGCCGGGTTCGTCGACATCACCTGGACCGGAAGCGGCCGACTGCCCCTGCTCTACAAGAGCATGGTGATGCGCGGCACCCGGCCTCGCGACTGAGCATCCGGTTCCGGCCCGCGACGATCCGTCAGCCGGCCTCTCAAGTCGGTCATACCCGAATTCCCCGAGCACGGGTTCCACCACCTTCGTGATCGACTCGATGGCTTCGGCTGACAGCCGGGCATGGGATTTCTGGTTGAAGTTGGAGAGCCTGGACGGTTCCCCCTGCATGTTGTGCGTTGGGAAGGAACGCTCGTATGTCGAATCCGGGAACGGCTGCTTCAATCCCAGGAACGCCTCGATTCCGGCCCCCGTTTCACGCGGCTGCTCGCACATGGCCTCGCAGGACAGTGCCATGACGTGATTCAGGTGCGGGATCTTGATCCGCAGCATGTTGGAGTCATCGTGGTCCTGATTCCAACGGAACACGTCCATCCCGGGTCCTCCTCCTGGAGCCGGGGCGCCAGGTCGTAATATCGTTCATTCGACACCGATCCGATTGACATTCTGGAGATCTCCTTGGGACAATCATATCCCAACAGGATCAAACCAAACCACGAGGGAGGCCGGACCGTTCTCCGGAACCGGCAAGGAACACATGAGCCTGATCAAACCGTCGAGCATCCGAATGTTCATCCTGACGATGCTGGTGTTCTGCACTGGTTGCGGGCAGCAGGGCGCCGCCACCAAGGGCAATGGCAAGATCACGACGAAGACGGTCCCGATCACTGGGATCATGGCCATCGATGCTCTCGGCGTCGGGGACATCACGATCAGGTTCGGCTCACGCGAAGTGCTGACCATCACTACGGATGAAAACATCCTCGCCGGCAACATCCAGACCGTTGTCACTGGTGACACCCTTCACCTGACGCATTCGGGAAGCATACGACCAACCCGTGGCGTCCAGTACGAACTGGTCCTGACCTCGCTCGACATGATCAATCTCGGTGGGAGCATCCATGCCAGGGTCAATGACATCGATGCACAGGATCTTGAAATCATCATGAGTGGCGCATCGGAACTGGAGATCTTCGGCCAGGCGAGAATACTCGCCCTGGACTGCAGTGGGAGTTCCCAGGCCAACGCAATGAACCTGCTCTCGGATACCGTCCAGGTCAGCCTGTCAGGGGCTTCGGAGGCCTCCGTCCATGCGCTGACATCCCTCGATGCGAACGTGAGCGGCGCCTCGATGCTGTTCTACGATGGAACGACCAGCTCGGCCAGCTTCAAGACCACCGGCGCTGCGGAGATCAAGAACATCCAGGAATCCAGGTGAGTTCGCCCGTGGAACCGATCAGATGACTCCCTGAGCCATCATCGCATCCGCGACCTTGGTGAATCCGGCGATGTTCGACCCATTGACGTAATCCCCGGGCGTTCCATACTCGTCGGCCGCGTCGATGCATGCCTTGTGGATCGAGGCCATGATGCCCTTGAGCCGACGATCGACCTCCTCGGACGACCAGTACATCCGCTGGGATGCCTGGGCCATTTCCAGTCCTGACACGGCGACGCCACCGGCGTTGGCCGCCTTGCCGGGGCCGTAGAGAATTCCCGCATGCTTGAAGATCGCCTGTCCGGCACTGGTCGTGGGCATGTTGGCTCCCTCGGACACGAGGTAGCACCCGTTGTCGACGAGGTGCTTGGCATCGATCTCGTTGATCTCGTTCTGGGTCGCGCTGGGGAACGCACAGTCACATGGAATCTGCCACAGCGGGTTGCTGTCGCCACCCGGCTCGGTTGCATGGAAGCTCGCGGAGGGAAACTTCTCCGCATACTCGTGGACCCGACCTCGCCGATGGTTCTTCAGGTGCATGAGGAACTCGAGTCGCTCGTGGGTGATGCCATCCGGATCATGGATGAAGCCTGAGGAATCGGAGATCGAGACCGGCTTGGCCCCGAGAGCAAGCAACTTCTCGATCGTGAACTGCGCCACGTTGCCTGCACCGGAGACCAGGCAGGTCTTGCCGTCCAGGGTCATGTCTCTGGTCTGCAGCATCTCGGCGGCGAAGTAGACGCTGCCGTACCCGGTCGCCTCCGGCCGGATGAGACTGCCGCCCCATTCGGTCGACTTGCCCGTCAGGACGCACGTGAACGTGTTGGTCAGCTTCCGATACTGGCCGTAGAGGTATCCGATCTCGCGTCCACCGACGCCGATGTCACCAGCTGGCACGTCCGTGTCAGGACCGATGTGGCGATAGAGCTCGTTCATGAACGACTGACAGAACCTCATGATCTCCTCGTTGGAACATCCATGGGGGCTGAAGTCGGATCCACCCTTGCCCCCGCCCATGGGCAGCGTGGTGAGACTGTTCTTGAAGACCTGCTCGAACCCGAGGAACTTCAGGATGCTTCGGTTGACCGAGTGATGGAACCTGAGACCGCCCTTGTAGGGGCCGATCGCGCTGTTGAACTCGATCCGGAAGCCCCGGTTCACCCTGACATCGCCACTGTCATCGACCCAGGGAACGCGGAACTCGATCACTCGCTCGGGTTCGACGATCCTGTCAAGAATACGCGCCTTCACGTATTCGGGATGACGGTCAAGGACCGGACCAAGACTGCCAAGCACCTCGTGGACGGCCTGGAGGAACTCCGGCTCGTTAGGATTCCGGGTCTCGACCTGTTCGAGGACCTGGACAACGTCTTCATGTGTCAAGTTGGAGCTGCTGGATTCGATCGTCATGGACATCCCGGTTCCTCATGTTGGGGTGTTGAAAAGTGTTTTCGCGAAGAATGGCATTGTAATGGATCGTGGGATCCTGATGGCCGAGTCGGCCTCGAATCTCAAGGAAACAGCACACCGGGTATCATCCAGACAGGAGAAGTCACCGATGCAGCAAAACCAACCAGCACCTTCCAGTGCCCCCCGACAGCTTCCAGCAGGACCGGGGGTGATGCTGGTCAGTGCCCTGATCTTCGGCTACTTCGGGTTCCTGGGGACCGGTGGCAGCTGGACCACTCCGGACGGGACGATCGTTCCCGCCTGGCTGATGCTCGACCTCACTCTGAAAGCGACGGCGATCTGCTTCGCAGTTTCAGCCGGGCTGTACATGGCTGCACCGCTGCTGGCCAACATGGCCTACTGCCTGGTGAGCATGGGCAGCGCCCTCATGTTCATCCTGGTGGCGATCCTGGACTGGATCGATCCGGATCATGCGGCCGCCGCCGGCCCGGTCCTGCTGCTGATCTTCGCTGCATGGAACGGCTATGGTGCCATCAGCAGCCTCCAGTCACTGCTGAACCGGTCGTCCTGAGGGTGTGGTACCGACCATGAAGAAGCGATGGCTCATCCTCATCATTCTCGCATGCCTGGTCCTCTCAGGCTGGCTGTTCAGGAACCAGTTGCTCGGCCTGCTCAAGCTCGGCGTGGAATCATGGGTCAGATCGCAGATCCTCAGCCTGGCCAGCGACAACATCAATCCCGAACTCAGCTTCGGGAGGTTCCAACTGAGACTTCCGTTCACGGCGATCATGCATGACGCGAAGCTCACCGCCGAGGGGGTCGACATCCTCTCCGCCAGGAACATCGAGATCACCCTTGGCGAGATACCCCAGAGAGGCAAACCGATCCTGATCACCGAGATCATCCTGACCGAGCCGAGCATCGAGCTGGACGTCGATTCCAACGGAGAGGTCGTTGGATTCGAAAGGTTCATCAAGGAGGACTCGAAGAAGGACGACAACGGGCTTCCTCTCGCCGTGAGTCAGATACTGGACATCAAGCTGGTCCAGGTCATCGACGGCTCGTTCATCTATCGATCAGCCAACTATCCTGACCCGCAGGTGATCAACGGACTCACGTTCGACCTGAACAGCCGTCATGAAGACGAGAATGATCCGGAAGGTCGCAGGCCCCAGAGGGGACGGGAGTGGTTCTTCATCGATGCCCACCTGGTTCGCCCAGATCTGTTCGACATCGCCATGGTGAGCTGGTTCAACATCGACACGCTCGTGTTTGATATAGACAAGTTCAACATGCAGATGCAGGTCGATGAGTCCACTGACGACATACTTCCACCAGTTCTGCAGGACACAATCTCCAATAATGAAATATCCGGCAAGCTGCAGATGAGGGGTGCCGGCCAGATCGACATCGACGATCTGGACAGGAGCATGGGCGAATGCCAGATCGTGCTTCTTGACACCTACGCTCACATTGGCGATCTCCAGGTTCCGATCAAGACCATGGACCTCCAGTTCTGGGCCCGTGATGCAGCCATCCAGCTGAACTCGATGACCACTCGGACCCTTGGTGGACAGCTCGGCCTGCATGGCCGGCTGGACCTGCACCCCCCGTACAAGTTCGAGCTTGATTTCAAGGCCAGTGACATCAACATCCACGAGGCGATGGCGCCACGCAAGGATGGAACACGTTCTTCCCTGGCAGGGCTCGCCGATGCCCAGTGCGAGATCACCGGCGACACGACCGGGCTCCCGGAGTCGATCGCTGGCACGGGACACCTGTCGATCGAGGACGGCAACTTCTCGGGCACCAAGCTGGTTGAGGAACTGGACGACTCCATCAAGAGCGAAGTCACGGCACCACGAGGTCACGACAGTGCCGAGATCGCATTTCACTTCGACCACCAACGGATCGACATCGACTCGTTCTATCTCACGAGTGGCTTCCTCGGAGCCCATGGCCATGGAGCGATGTGGTTCGACGGAGTCATCGACCTCAGGCTCAACGCAGGGCCGCTGGAAAGGGTGCAGCATTCGCTTGGTGCCGTTGGTCGACTCCTGCGAAGCGTGACGGACAGGATCGTCACCTACAGGGTCAGCGGAAAGCTCAATGACCCATCCCTCTCGATTCTCCCCCTGGGGGTCGGTGGCGGGTGGAACCCCAACAGGACGGCACATGACAGGCGGACCGCACGGCAGGCAGACCGCCCAGGCGATGCCTGATCCGCACTGGCCTGCCTGTTTGTCCTATACTTCCGGTTCATGCCCCGGTAGCTCAGCTGGATAGAGCAATGCTTTCCTAAAGCATAGGTCATAGGTTCGAATCCTATCCGGGGTGTTCCACTTGGCCTCCAGGAGCCAGAGCCATGCCATCGAGAACACTCGGCCCTCGAACGATCGCGGTGCTGCTGTCCATCCTCGTGGGGTTGTCGCACATGTCTCCCGGCATGGCCGTCGCAGCACCAGTGCAGAGCGTCCTCTCCACTCTGGAGGACAAGGACAAGAAACAGGACGCCAATGCCAAGGACCCTGGGACTGACCAGGATTCCGAGCTGCTCGATTCGCCTCGGGCCACGGTGAAGACCTTCATCAAGGGGATGCTCAGGACACCCATCGCGAGGCAGCAGGTCAACTCGACGCTCAACTTCTCCTCGGGTACGACTTCGACATCGGTGAAGTCGCAGGTCGCCAAGCGACTCATGCAGGTGATGGACTTCCTCCAGGTGAACCAGGACATCCTTCCACTGCTCCCTACGAAGACAGATCCTGATACGACCACCTGGCAGCTGTTCCCGCTGACGATCCATGACAACCAGCCCGGCATACGACTGAAGGATCTTGAGGGAAAGGAGGCGGTCAACCGGTACGCCCAGCTGCTGGAGGAATGCGCCCCGGATGCGGAGATCATGCTCGTCCAGACCGCCACCAACCGGTGGAAGTTCAGCAGCGACACCCTGAGCCTGGCCAACCTCGATGACCTCAGTACGGCGCTGGTGAAGGTCAGCCAGAAGACCGGGTACAAGATCGTCGACCAGTCGATCGCGGGAAGGATCCGGCAGATGCTGCCGGACTACCTTCGCGGCGAGATTCTCCTCCTGGCGTACTGGCAGTGGGCCGGGCTGGCCGCCCTGCTGCTGCTGGGCCTGATCCTTGACGTGGTGCTCCGGCTCCTGCTGAGGGCGTTCTTGAAGGTCATCAACCACCAGTTGAAAGTCCAGATGCCACTGCAACGGACACGGAAGACCATCCGTGGGCTCGGCCTTGTCGGCACCGGCATCCTGTGGATCTGGGTACTGCCGAGCCTGGACCTGCCTCTGCTCGTCTTCAACATCCTCAATCCGGCGGCGCACGTCTTCCTGGTGCTGGCCATCATCGTCGCGGCCTTCAGGCTGACCGACACGGTGGCCGACATCGTGGGCGAGAAGGCCAAGGGCACCGACAACAAGCTCGACGACATCCTTGTTCCGCTCGTGAGCAAGACGCTCAAGATCCTGATCATCATCCTCGCGATCATGAACCTGGCGGAGTTCCTGAGTTTCCAGATCGGACCGCTGATCGCAGCCGTCGGGCTCGGCAGTATCGGCTTCGCCTTCGCCGCACAGAACACGATCGAGAACTTCTTCGGCAGCATGACGGTCATCCTCGATCGACCGTTCCAGGTCGGCGACTGGGTCGTTGTCGATGGAGTCGAAGGAACCGTCGAACAGGTGGGGATGCGATCGACGCGCGTCAGGACGTTCTACAACTCGCTCGTCACGCTTCCCAACTCGATCCTGACCAAGCAGAAGGTCGACAACTACGGGATGCGGAAGTACCGCCGCTGGAACACCAAGATCGGGATCACCTACGACACGAGTCCGGCGGAGGTCGACGCTTTCGCCGAGGGGATCAGGGAGATCGTCAGGCAGCACCCGTACACGAGAAAGGACTACTACCAGGTCTGGCTCAACGAGTTCGGAGCGTCCGCCTTGGAGATCCTGGTCTACGTGTTCTGGGAAGCCCCGGACTGGCAGACCGAATTGCGTGAACGCCACAGGCTGATGACCGAGATCATGCGACTGGCCGAGGCCATGNGGATCGAGTTCGCCTTCCCGACCCAGACCGTATACCTGCACCGTGGCGCCTCCCGCGAGGGACGCCTCAAGACGGATGTCGACCGGAACATCCTGGAGCGGGAAATGATGAAGATCGGTCGCGAGACGGTGCGCCAGATCACCAAGGGCGCCAGTTGGAAGGAACAACCGCCCGATCCGTATCATTTCAGATCTGCCGAGGAGACCGAGGAACTGGACAGCGTCGGTCACGAGGAGTCGATCCGCAAGGAAGCCAGCATGGACAAGGAATCCGAGCAGGAGCGACAGCGAGCCGAGGAGCAGAGGCAGAGGCAGATTGAAAACCATCCAGCGATCGGCGGCGAGGCGATCGACACCAGCGAGGGTCTTCCTCCTGAATCGGATCTTGGAATCGAGGACCAGAAGGATCAACGGACCCAGGGTGACGGCGGCGAATAGCGAACCTCAGTGAGTCAGTCCTTCCCACGCATCCTCGCCACGGCACGGATGCACCGCTCGAAACCATCGACCATGTTCGTGAGCGTCCACCCATCGGGTCCGGTGACGGTACCGAGCGCCTCCTGGGACATGCGATGCTGCATGTCCCGGTCACGGGACAGTTGAAGCAACTTCGCCGCCAGATCCTCGACCCGCCCATCCTTGTAGAAGAGCCCGTTGTGTCCAGGTCTGATCGCGTGAATCTCCGGGTTGTGCCCGCCGATGTCGTCGGAGGTGACCACTGGAAGGCCGTACCCGAAGGCGTGCATCGCACTGAGCCCGATGGCGACCGGGTAGGCGAAGCAGAAGGACGAGAGACACCAGGCCGCAAGCCTCTTCTCCTCGTAGATCGGCCCGACGAACCGGACACCATCCTCCACCCCGAGCCGACGAGCCAGGTCCTCCGACTGTTCGCGGGCTGATCCATCGCCGATGACGACCAGGGTCATTGAGGGATCGGCCGCCCTCGCATGCTTCATGGCCTCGATGAGGATGTCCAGTCTCTTGTCAGGTTCGATCCGGGAAATGAAGACCAGCGTCTTCTCCGGATCGATTCGATGTTCCTGCTGGAACCGGACCAGTTCGTCCGGACGGTCCAACCACCATCGCCTTTGGTTTTCAATCGGCCCCTGGTCGATCGCGTTGGGAGCGCAGAACACCCGGTTCGAATCGAGCCCTCCTTCGACGAGGCGTTCAGCGGTGACCGGATCGTACGTGAGGTAGGCATCCGCGTCACGAGCGACCCGCATGCGCATCCTGGTGCGCCTGGGCGTGTCGTACTTGCTGTAACCGTGTCCCCAGACCACCACCGCGGCGCCACGACGTCGAGCCATCCTGATCGCGGTCGGCATGAGCAGGGAACGAGTTCGCCAGGACATCACGAGGACATCGTGCCCTCCCCGTGCGGCACGGATGGTGGCCGGATCCACCAGCAGTGGACCGATGTACCGCTCCTTCGCATCGATGACCGTGAACCCGGAGCCCGAACGGGCGCCATGCAGCGACCCGTGCCTGGCGCCAAGATCGGCGTACATCGTCAGGTCGATGCCCTCGCGACTCGCCAGTTCCTTGAAGACGGGTTCCCGGTAGTGCGGGATCAGCGCCTGGACCAGTCCGACTCGGATCATGGCTGCATCGTATCCTGTCGTGCAGGGTCGGGTTCGCTCAGTCCTCGTCTTCCTGCGGATTGAATGCCGCGACGACATCGGCCTGCACGTTCGCGGGAGCCTGCTCGTCATGGCTGTACTCCATGGCGAAGGACCCGGCACCCCCGGTGATCGACTTGAGCTGGTTGGCGTAGCTCATGACCTCCGAGAGCGGCGCCTCGGCTCGGACGAGCGCCTGGTCGCCCGGGAGGACGTCGGTCCCCTGGATCCGGGCTCGCTTGCCGGAAAGGTCGCTTGAGATGTCCCCGATATAGCTGTTGGGAATGGTGATCTCAAGGATGACGAACGGCTCCAGGAGGGCTGGCTTGGCCTTCTGGACCGCATCGATGAACGCCCTCCTGCCGGCCGTGATGAACGCGACTTCCTTGGAGTCCACGGGGTGATGCTTGCCGTCGTAGACGCTGACCTTGACTCCCTGGAGCGGGTAGCCGGCGATGGCGCCTTCGGAAAGCACCCGCTTGATGCCCTTCTCGATCGCTGGCATGAACTGCTTCGGGATCGAGCCGCCGAAGGTGTCGTCGACGAACTCGAACTCGGGGGAGTCATCGGTGATCTCGACGGGTTCGACCCGGAGGAAGACCTCGCCGAACTNACCGGCACCGCCGGACTGCTTCTTGTGACGATGGTGCCCCTCGGCGCTGGAAGTGATGGTCTCCTTGTACGCGACCTTGGGCGGTCGGCTGTCGATCTCGATGCCGTAGCGATCCTTGAGCATCTTCAGCTTCATCCTGAGGTGGAGTTCCCCGAGTCCGCGGATGACGAGTTCCTTGGTGGCCATGACCCGTTCGGTCTTGAATGTCGGGTCCTCGGCAGACAGCTTGGTCAATGCCTCGCCCATCTTGGTCTCGGCACCCTTGCTCGTCCCCTCGATGGCCAGGCCGAACATGGGCTTGGGCAGCGGAATCGAGTTGAACCGGATCGTGCTTCCACTGGTCCCGTCATGCATCACGCTGTCAAAGTTGATCTCGTCGATCTTGGCTACCGCGCCGATGTCTCCAGCGATGACCTTGGAGACGTCCGTGTGCTGCTTGCCCTGGATCGAGTGGATGTGTGACACCCTGATCGGCTTCTTGTGATCGTCCAGGTGGACCTGGCTGTTGGCCGTAACCGTTCCCTGGTGAACCCGGAAGATGCACAGCTTTCCGACATAGGGATCCGAGGAGACCTTGAACACGTGTCCAAGGCATGCCTTGGAGGCATCGGGCTCAGGAACCAACTCGGTGACATCGTCACCCTCACCGACCTTGAACCTCCGAGGATTGCCCTCGGTCGGGTTGGGACAGAGATTCGAGATGATGTCCAGGAGTTCCGTGATGCCCACGTTGTTGCGGGCGTCGGTGAAGCAGATCGGGACCAGGTGCTGCTGCCGCAGAGCGCTTTCGAAGGCGTCATGCAACTTGTCAGGATCCACGGTGCCTTCCTCGAGATAGGTCGCCATCAGGTCCTCGTCGACCTCGACGACCTGGTCGATGATCGCGGTATGGTGATTCGACACATCGCCGATATCGCTGGAACCGGAATCGGCCTTGAAACAGTCGACTACGGCGGTGCCCCCCTCGGCCGGAAGGTTGATCGGCAGGCAGCCGGATCCGAAGGATTCCTTCAATCCCGACAACAGCGAGTCGATCTGACCCTGATGGTCGATCTTGTTGATCACGATGAGCCTGGGAATGCCTCGCTCCTCGGTGATCTTCATGACCCGGCGGGTGACCGTGTCGATGTGCTCGTCGGCGGAGATCACCAGGACGACGGTCTCGACGGCGGGGAAGCAACTGATGGCGCGACCGAGAAAGTCGATCTGGCCCGGGGTGTCGATGATGTTGATGTGCGTGCCACCACGATCGATCTGGACCAAAGCGCTGTCCAGTGAGTGCTTGGCGTCCTTCTCCAGGTCGTCGTAGTCGCAAACCGTGTTGCCATCCTCGACCTTTCCAGCCCGGCCGATGATGCCGGCATCGACAAGCATCGATTCGACAAGGGTGGTCTTGCCCGAGCCACTGGGCCCGGCAAGGGCGACATTTCGAATGTCCACGGTGGTATAGTCAGCCATCTGTCCGCTCCGGTTTCTCTGAATCTCGTGATGGTGGATTCACCCCAGATCGGGGCGGATCCGTCCAGAAGGACCAATATACCACCGGTCCCGGAGCATGTACTCCCGGGCCACACCCGGCTTGACCGGGACCTGCTGAGACCATGGCTGGACCGCACTTGAACATCGTGCTCCTGGAGCCCCGGATTCCCAA
Organism: Phycisphaerae bacterium; assembly: GCA_002711415.1. GTDB lineage: Bacteria > Planctomycetota > Phycisphaerae > Phycisphaerales > SM1A02. The sequence goes on from PARI01000021.1 coordinate 21,127, forward strand.
CAACACGGGCAACATCGGCCGTACGGCGGTCGTCAGCGGCTGTCGGCTCCACCTGGTCCATCCACTTGGATTCGACCTGGATGAGAAATCACGCCGGCGGGCGGGCCTGGATTACTGGCACCTGCTGGACTGGAGACAGCATGCTGACTGGGAGGCCTTTCTCGCCTCGGAGCGACCTTCAAGGCTGGTGCTCCTGACCAAGTCCGCCTCCAGGAGCATTCACGAGGCCTCCTTCCAAGAGGGAGACTACCTCCTGTTCGGATCCGAGGATGACGGGGTCAGTTCGGAAGTTCGAAAGGATGTCCTGGATCGATGGGGCCTCCAGAGCCACCTTGGAATCCCGATGGTCGATGACCCTGGAGCCAGGAGCCTGAACCTCGCCACCGCGGTGGCCATCGCGGTCTACGAGGGCATCAGGCAGATCGGGGCGGTCGGTGAGGACGGGAAAATCACCTGAACCGCAACGCCCCCGGGCTGGATTGCGTATGCTGATGTGTACGGATGAGCGTGGCGAGGCCTTCAACCACAGGGGATGTCCCCTGCAATCACCAGGGCCAACGAGGTCGCCATGATCCAGGAAACAATGAAGATGACCATTCCAAGCAGACGAGCCGTCCATGAGCATGGGCAGCGCCTCCGTGGTTTCACCCTGACCGAATTGCTCGTTGTCATAGCGATCATCNCGCTGCTGGTGGCGATCCTGCTGCCCGCACTGGGCATCGTGGCATCCAAGGCCAGGGAGACAGAGACCCTCTCGACGATGGAGGAGTTCGCCAAGGCCTGTGACGCGTTCCACCACGAGTTCGGGTATTACCCGGGCCTGGTTCCCGAACCCATCCTGGCCAATGATCCACAGATCTCCGGCACGGAGAACGCCCTGCTGCACCTGGCTGGCGGCGCCGTGCGCGAGATCGACCTGACAACCGATGAATACGACGCGCTCTCCAGCAGTGCTGGCTGGGAGGAACTCGTGTTCAACGGCCCGAACGGTAACTTCAGGATCAAGGTGAACATCAACCAGATCGGCAACGGCCCCTTCATCAAGGGGCGGCAGTACCAGCCCTTCTACTCCCCCAAGGAAAGCGACCTGACACCGGTCAGGATGACCGATGCCGGGACGGACGTCGACAACCTGAGGATCCCGGACATCGTGGACGCATGGGGCATGCCCGTGATCTATGCCAGGACGATGAGGGACACCGGCCTGCTCGTCGGCATGCTGGATGACGCTCCTCAGTTCACGCGAAGCTGCTTCTACCCCTACTTCGATGTACCCGAACTGGGCGAAAGCGGTGACGNCCAGTCCGACAGCATCCTCGTGACCTCTGGAGACCCCGACTCCACGTTCGCCCAGATCATTCGACATGCCGCCTTCGGAGAGGTCGACCAGCCTCTGATCGGCACCCCTCGAGGACGCTACGTGCTTATCTCGGCTGGCCCGGATCGCACGTTCTTTTCACGGTTCGATGGACCCGGGGATGTAGGCTCGCCGATCGACAACATCGTGACTCATCCTGAATTCNGGACCCCGAAAGTCGTGGAGGAATACGACGATCTTCGCGTGTTCGGCGGAGGTTGATCCGCGCCCTGTTGCCGGGATGGCCGCCTCCTTGATCGGAACCTCCGTGAGTGGCAGGGGTTGAAGTGGATGGCCGGGTGCTATACGCTCGGACAACATCCGGAGACCCCCTTGTCCTACTCACTGACACATCTGAAGACCCTTGAATCCGAGGCCGTCCACATCATGCGGGAGGTCGCGGCCCAGTTCGAACGTCCGGTATTGCTCTTCTCAGGTGGCAAGGACTCGATCGTGATGCTTCGGATCGCCGAGAAGGCGTTCCGCCCCGCGAAATTCCCATTCCCCCTGCTGCATATCGACACGGGGCACAACTTCGAGGAAGCCATCGACTACAGGGATCGACGCGCCGCCGAGCTGGGTGAGCAGCTGATCGTCCGGAAGGTCGAGGACTCGATCAAGGCCGGCAGGGTCCAGGAGGAGCCCGGACCCAACCCGAGCAGGAACAGGCTGCAGACGACGACCCTGCTCGACTCGATCGACGAGTTCGAGTTCGATGCCGCCTTCGGGGGTGCCAGGAGGGACGAAGAGAAGGCACGGGCCAAGGAGCGGATCTTCTCCTTCAGGGACGAGTTCGGCCAGTGGGATCCGAAGAACCAGAGGCCCGAACTGTGGAACCTCTACAACGGCAAGATCCGCAAGGGTGAGCACATCAGGGTCTTCCCCCTGAGCAACTGGACCGAGATGGATGTCTGGCAGTACATCGCCAGCGAGGAACTGGAGATCCCCTCGATCTACTACTCCCACCAGAGGGAGGTCATCGACCGCAACGGCATGATGCTTCCGGTCTCACCATTCATCACCATCGATGATTCAGAAACGCCGCGGACCGAGACGGTCCGTTTCAGGACGGTCGGAGACATGACCTGCACGGCCGCGGTTCATTCCCCAGCCTCCAACATCCATGACATCATCGCCGAGGTGGCTGCGGCCAGGATCACCGAGCGTGGCGCCACGCGAGCGGATGACAAGTTCTCCGAAGCGGCGATGGAGGATCGCAAGAAGGAAGGCTATTTCTAGCAGGGCAAGACATGAGCACAGCGACACCCTCGATCGATCATGATGCATACCTGAAGATGGACCTGCTCCGTCTGATGACCTGCGGCTCCGTCGATGACGGCAAGAGCACCCTCATCGGCCGACTCCTGTACGACAGCAAGACGATCTTCGAGGACCAACTGGAGGCCGTCGAGGAATCCAGCAAGCGACGTGGAGACGAGAACGTCAACCTCGCCCTGGTCACAGACGGGCTGCGTGCCGAGCGAGAGCAGGGAATCACGATCGACGTGGCCTACAGGTACTTCGCCACGCCCAAGCGCAAGTTCATCATCGCGGACACCCCCGGCCACATCCAGTACACCAGGAACATGGTCACGGGCGCCAGCACCGCCAACCTGGCACTGATCCTGGTCGACGCCCGGCACGGAGTCGTCGAACAGACCCGGAGGCACTCGTTCATCAGTTCCCTCCTGAGGATCCCCCACCTGGTCGTCTGTGTGAACAAGATGGACCTGGTCGGCTGGGATGAGCAGGTGTACAACGACATCTGTTCCGATTTCAGGGAATTCGCCGCCAAGCTGGACGTCTCGGACATCAGCTTCATCCCCATGAGCGCCCTGTGCGGCGACAACGTGGTCGATCGATCCGAGAACATGGACTGGTACCAGGGCTCCCCCCTGCTTCACCACCTCGAGAACGTGCACATCGCCTCCGACCGCAATCTCATCGACCCGAGGTTCCCGGTCCAATGGATCATCCGTCCACACTCGGAGGAGCACCACGACTATCGCGGATACGGCGGCTCGGTCGCCAGCGGCATCTTCAGGCCTGGAGACGAGATCGTCGCCCTGCCTTCAGGGTTCGAGTCGAGGATCAAGTCGATCGAGCAGATGGATCAGAAGTTGGACGAGGCATTTCCTCCCATGGCCGTCTGCCTTCGACTCGAGGACGACATCGACATCAGTAGGGGCGACATGATCTGCAGGAAGAACAACCAGCCCCATGTCGGGCAGGACCTCGAGGCCATGGTCTGCTGGATGAACCAGGTGCCGATGACACCCCGGAAGAAGTACATCCTCAAGCACACCACGAGGGAATGCCGCTGCATGATCCAGGAGACCCAGTACCGCCTGGACATCAACAGCATGCGACGGGAGGAGACCGAGGGCAACCTCGAACTCAACGAGATCGGTCGAGTCAAGCTGCGAACGACCCACCCGCTGTTCTACGACGAATATCGTCGATGCAGGCAGACCGGCAGCTTCATCCTGATAGAGGAATCGACCTACGAGACTGTCGGTGTCGGCATGATCGTGGGCAACTGACCCGCCTGACGTCACTCGAACTCGATCGGATCCCTGCTGGGAGGCGACTTGCGGGATTCGTCCGGGCCACGACTGCGACGTGACCTATTGGATTCGGCCCACTCCTTGATCAACTCTGCGAACTGGTCGGCCTGCTGCCGGTCCAGCATCGTGATGATCCTGCCCCTTGCCTCGGCGACTTTCGGGGCCTTCGAGTTGATCTCCTGCAGTTCAGTGTTCAACGCATCACGCTCGTCCTGCTCGAGAATATCGTTCTTGAGGCTTTGCTGAATCTGGCGGATCCTCCGGCCATGAGTCCTCTGGAATGATCGCGACTGGTCACTGAGCGACTTGGCGATCTCCTCGACCGCCTTGCGCTGCTGCTGGGTCATGTCGACCTGCATGAGCAGTTGATACATCTGCCTCGGTGGGATCCGGTCGAAGACCATCCGCCCCTGGCCCCTTCCCTGGTTGCTTCGGGAGGATGAATCCTGGACGACCTGCCCGTCCCGAACTGTCATGGAATCACGGTCGGACATCGAGGAGGAATCACTTTCGGACATGGAGGACGAGTCCCTGCTGGTCATCGAGTCGCTGTCGCTGGAGACCTGTCGATCCGAGGACTCCCGCTGCTGCCGTCTCCTGGCACGCCGCTCGGTCTCCTTGGTCGTCCATTCCCCGATCGAAATCCGCAACTGCTCCTGTGATGGTTCCGGCAGGAGTTCCCAGATCTGTACCTGGGCGGCCTCGACATCAGGCATCTCGGCCATGATTGCGTCACGCCTGATCTCCATTTCGCGCCGGGCATCGTCATCGTTCCCGGCTTCCCGGATGGCCTTCTGGATCTCCCGGAGATCCTGGCCCTGCTTCTTCTGGAAGTCCTGCCACTGCCTGTAGAACTTCATGGCGACCGGCATCACCTCCCTGGCGACGGATGGTTCCAGATCGAGATCGCGGACGAACTGGAACCAGACGCGGGGTGGGACCTTGACCCTGCCGGACTGCCCCATCATGGATGGTCCCTGGGTCATCGAGTACCCGCCATCGGCCGTCGATCGAGCACCCTCGTTCATCTTCGGGCCACCGAGCACGCCCTGATCCTCCTGGGCGATGGCCATCGGAGGCACCAGCAGCAGGCTGCAGATGGCCAGTGACATGCAGAGTCTCTTGAGTACCGTCGCGTTGATGATCATCTGGGTTCTCCGGTTCTCCTCAGCACCGAGTCTTCTCAAGCCCTCCCAGTGCCGACAGTCAATGAATTCGGTCCTACCGTATTCTAATTTGCCTATGATGCAGGTTCGGGACCATCATTTTCCGTGAATGGTCCGACAAGTGGTCAGAAGGAGCCTTTTTTCCATGACAATGGGTGATCAGGACATCAAGGAAGCCCTCTCGAGGGTCAAGGATCCACAGACCGGCAGGAACATACTCGACCTTGGATGCGTCCGGGAGTTCACCGTGAATGGCTCGGATATCACGATTCACCTCTCGGTGGACACCGATGACCCCGAGGCAACCGGGAAGCTCAGGAGCCATGTCGAGGCATCACTGAGACAGGTTGGTGCCGAGAAGTCGATTCCACTGGGTTCGATCAATATCCAGTTGGAGGGTCATCAGTCCGGCGAACAGGAGACCGCCGAGAGCACCCCCAGTGACCAGGCCCAGCGACTGCCCGGTGTCGGGCACGTCGTCGCCGTCGGGGCTGGCAAGGGAGGCGTCGGCAAGACGACCGTTGCCCTGAACCTGGCCGTCGCCCTCGGTCGCGAGGGACACCGGGTCGGCCTTCTGGATGGAGACATCTATGGACCCTCGATCCCGACGATGCTCGGACTTGAGGACATGCAGACGGAGGTCCATGACAAGACGTTCATCCCGTTCCAGACGGCGGGCATCAAGGCGATGTCGATCGGCAAGCTCGTCGAGCCGGACAAGGCACTGGTCTGGAGAGGCCCCATGGCCCACGGAGCCTTCAGGCAACTGCTGTTCCAGACCGAGTGGGGGGAACTGGACTACCTCGTCGTCGACCTGCCACCGGGCACGGGTGACGTGCCGCTGAGCCTGATGCAGATGGTCGCCCTCAGTGGCGCCGTCATCGTCTGCACGCCCCAGAAGGTCGCGCAGGACGATGCGGTCCGTGCCGCGATGATGTTCTCGCAACTGGGCGTGGACGTGCTCGGTGTCGTGGAGAACATGAGCTACATGCTCGGTGAGGATGGATCCAAGCACGACCTGTTCGGCATGGGCGGGGCCCAGGTCATGGCGGAGACGAGGGGACTTCCATTTCTCGGGGCGATTCCGCTGACCAGCGCGATGCGACAGGCCGCCGATGACGGCAGGCCCATGGACAACTTCGAATCGGATGCGCCCACAACGGCTGCGACGCGAAGCGCCCTGGAATCGATGGCCAGGTCCATCAAGGGACGAATTGATGTCAGCTCGATCTCGACGGGACCGCAGTTGAAGGTCCACTAGCACGCCGGCTCGATTCAGTCGTATTCCTCGCGAAGGACCATGAGTCCCTTGATCAACGTGTCCAGGTGCTCCTTCTCATGAGCCGCGGAGATCTGGACCCGAAGACGCGCCTCCCCTTCCGGGACGACCGGATACCCGAACCCGATGACGAATACGCCCAGTTCAAGAAGACGATGGCTCATCGAGATCGCCTTGGCGGTGTCGTGCACGATGATCGGGCAGATCGCCGTCGGGCTTTCAAGAACCTCGAACCCTGTACCACGAATCCCCTCGCGGGCATAGGCGACGTTGTCTCGGAGCTTCTGGACTCGCTCGGGCTCGTTCATGAGGATCTCGATCGCCTTGTCCGCCGATGTCGCCACCGAGCAGGGCAGCGCATTGGAGAAGAGCGTGGGCCTTCCTCGCTGGACGAGCAGTTCGATCCCGTCGGCGCTGCCGGCGACGAACCCACCGGCCGCTCCACCAAGCGCCTTGCCGATGGTGCCGGTGAAGAAGTCGATGTCGCTTCCGGCCATGCCGTGATGTTCATGCGTTCCACGCCCGGTCGGGCCCATGACTCCTGTCCCGTGCGAATCGTCCACGACGAGCAGTGCGCCGAACTCGTCGCACAGGGCGCGAATCCCGGGAAGGTCGGCGATGTCGCCCTCCATGCTGAATACGCCATCGGTGACGACCCAGACGGCCCCGGTGACTTCCTCGTCATCACGGGCGGCCTGCAGCTTCTGGCGGAGTGAATCCAGGTCCGAATGCGCGTAGACGGTCTTCTTGAGTCCCTTCTTGATCACCGCCGACAACCTGATGCCGTCGATGATCGAGGCGTGATTCAGCTCATCCGAGATGATCATGTCGCCGGGCTCGCACAGGGTCGGGAAGATCGCCTCGTTGGCGTTCCAGCAGCTGACGAAGGTGTAGGCCGATTCGACCCCGAAGAACTCGGCGATCCTGCTCTCGAGCCTCTCGTGAGGTTCGAATGTCCCGCAGATGAACCTGACGGACGAGGTCCCGGCACCATAGCGGCGGGTCCCCTCGATGGCGGCCTCGACGACCTCCGGATGATTGGACAGGCCGAGGTAGTTGTTCGAGCAGAGACAGACGACCTCCCCGTGGTCGCGAAGCGTGATCGTCGCATCCATGGGCCCCTCGATCATCTGGAGGGATTTCATCTGGCCCGTGTCGCTCAACTGGTCCAGGATCTGGCGACTTCGATCATGAAACGGTCCGGTTGACGTCGTGCTCATCGGTTCTCCTGGACATCGTGTTTGCCGTACATCGTCTTGATGACCGGCATGAAGTACTCTTCGAAGGCGCTGTGCAAATCGTGCGCCGGCTCCCATCCCCAGTCGTTGCGGGCCGCCGAGTCATCGACGTCCTCCGGCCAGCTGTCCACGATGGACTGGCGAGCATGGTCCGGATCGAACTCGATGTGCTCGCCCGAACCGGGCACGTGCAGTTGAAGCAGCTGCATGAACTCCTCCGCGGACGGGCTGAACGAACGGACGTTGTAGACCGAGGTGCCCAGGGCCTCCGCTGGCGCCGCCATCAGCCGGCTGATCGAGTCGACCGCCTCCGGCATGGTCATGAACGGGATCCTCGTGTCGGGTCGGACGAAGCAGGCGTACGGCTCACCCTTGACGGCTGCATGGATCATCTCTGGACCGTAGTCACTGGTCCCGCCGGACGGCACGGTCTCGGCCGAGATGATGCCCGGGAACCGGATGCTTCGGAAGTCGATCGGGTTCCTGATCCGGTCCTTGGCGAGCTTCCGGTAGTGCCCGGCGTAGTAGCGACCGAGGTTCTCGCCGGAGAGCTTGTTGCAGCCGTACATGGTGTGCGGGGTGCAGTGCTGATGCTCGGTGACGGCGCCGGCTGCGGACTTGGTCTCAAGGTCGGCCAGGCCATACGCCGCGATCGAGCTTGGGAAGAAGAACTTGACGCATCGGCCATGGCTGGTCGCTGCCTCGGCGGCGAGCTTCAGCAGGTTGATGGTTCCACCGACATTGACCGAATGGGCGGTCTCCGGCGCGAACTCGGCCCTCGTCGAAAGCAGCGCGGCCAGGTGGTAGATCTCACAGATCTCGTACGAGGCGAGCAGCCGGGACAGGAGGCCCTCGTCGCAGACGTCTCCGGAGAAGCTGTCGTCGCACAACGATTTCTGCTCGGCCGGAAGCTCACGGATGTCGATCGCGACAACACAGGGGGCCTCGCCATGCTCGTCGACCTGGCCGGAGAGGGACCTGAGCAGTCCGTGTCCCAGTTCGCCACCGGCCCCGGTCACGAGGATCGCGCGGTCTCTTCGGGCTCCACTCGCCTTGGTTGTCACCTCTGCCATGGGTGCTTCCATCATGTTCAACAGGCTACCGTCTCCGAAGGCCCGATGCCCGGGAGGTCAAGTGGTTCCTTCTCAGGTGGTCCTGTCGAGAAGTTCCTGGACGAACTGGACGCACAACGCGTCCGCCCGGGTCGTGGCCACCTCATCATAGAGCAGCAGGGTCGGATTCTCACCACTCCTGATCTCCAGGTTGTCCTCCTGCTTCAGGCTGAAGGCATGCTTGGCCCCGCCGATCAGGTGCACCTGGAAGTCCGCGTCCCGTCGATCAAGGTCGTCCGTCAGGGCCTTCATGGAACTGGTGGGCACGAAGTCGTCTCGATAGCCCTGGATCACCAGGACACTCGCCTTGACCGGCGTGGCCTCCTGCATCGGCGGCGGAACGTTGTCCAGCGGCATGATGACTCCCCAGTAGCTGATGCAACCAAGGACATCCATCCCGGTCCTGGCGATGTCCAGCGCGAAACAGCCGCCGGATGAGTACCCGATCACGACGACCCGATCCGGATCGACCCCGGGATCCTCCTTGATCCGATCGATGATGACCTGCATCAGGTCGACGTTGGCATGACGATCGGCGAAATGTGGCTGGATCGCCTGGCCGGCCTCGGGACCGGTCGGTGGCATCCCCGCATCACCGTAGAGATCCATCACCACACCGACATGACCGCGACGGGCCCACTGTTCGGCAGTCGACCGGGCGTAGTCGGTGCAACCGTGATAGTCCGGAACCAGGATGATCGCCGGCGAGGGGCCGTCCTGCTGCGGGCGAACGACCGGATGCCTGTAGCTGGTTCCGGCGTGTTGATGCTCGATGAAGTCGGCCATGGTGTCCTCGGTAGATGGTGTGCTCGACGAGACACGGGATCTCGCTGGTGGATGTTGGAGCGTGCATGATAATGGGGATGGCCGGAAGGACGCTGATCCCATCATCGGAGGCTCGAAGCTCCCACGGTCCCCCCCCCTTCAACTGTGGTAGATTGGAGTTCGTTGGCAACGGGCCCGCCAACAGGACCAGATGGCAGAGGGTCCACGTCTGGACACCGACAGCGGAACTGTCGAGGGACCACACCAGCCGCCTGGCAGCACCACCTCGACGGTCGGCTGAAACCGAATGAAGCTGCTGATCTACGAACCCAACCACACCGGCCACCATTTCGCCTACCTGGCGAGAATGCTGCCCGGCGTCACGGGGCTCCCGATCGACATCATCGTGGCAACCAAGCCCCGGGCGATCGAGTCAGACGAGTTCGACAAGACGCTCAAGGACTTCGGCGACCGCCTGGAGTACGTGACCTGCTGCAGCGACGCGCCCGGCACCACCCTCGGCAACGCACGACACCGGGCCAATGAGTTCCTCAGGACGCTCGAACTGACCCGGCCGGACCATGCCTGGATCATGTACGGCGATGGACTGTGGCAGATCCTGGCGGTCAACAACCGGCTCAACACCAACCCGATCGCCTCGAGGATCCCGATCGAGGCGTGGCTCTACCGCGGGGGCTTCAGCTACCCCACCGCCACCGGGTTCGGCGACCGAATGAAACGCCTGCTCTTCCGCCGCCTGGCACGCAAGCGAGGTTTCACGGCACTGCACCTGGATGACGAATACCTCTATGACTTCGCTCGGGTAATCGATCCGGGCCCGTCCGCCACCGAGATGGTGCTGACACCCAACCCGATCGAGCTTCGACCGCTTGAACCGGACACCGCCCTGGAAGCGAGGAAGCGACTCGGGCTGCCGGAGCAGGGACGCATCGTTTCATTGACGGGCATGATCGATTCCCGAAAGGGCGCCGACCTGCTGATCAGGGCGTTCGCCGAACATCACCGCCGGGCGGATGCGGCGGACTCCCATCTCGTGCTCGGTGGACCCCACGATGACAGGATCAAGGCCGTGCTCGAGGAACCGGGAATCGCCAGGCTCAAGACCGATGGGCACATCATCTGCCAGGATCGATTCTTCTCGGCTGATGAGATGTTCGACGTTGCCGCCGCCTCGACGCTGGTGACGGCGCCATACCCGAACCACTCGGGCCGATCGAGCATCATTCTCTGGGCCGCTGCCGCGGGCCGACCATCCCTGGGCGTGGATCGCGGATGCATCGACCGGGTCATCACCGAGGAGAAGCTCGGATGGACCTGTGACGTGTCTGACATCGAGGCATTCGCCCGGGCAATCGGCGAGGCCCTGGAGCAGCCATGGGGACCGGAGGAGCAGGCGCGGGTCCGCAGGTACGCAGAGTTCCACAGGGTCGAGAACTACCAGCGGATCGCTTCCTCGCGGATACGGCGCCGACTGGACATGACGGCGGCTCACTCCACTGAAGAAGCCTGATCACGCCATGGAAGCCGGGCGGCCTCAGGCCGGGGTCCGGATGTGTTCGACCAGGTCCTGGATCTCCCTCGATGGTGGCGGGGTCAGCAGCGCAACGGGAATCGCAACGACGAAATTGAGCAGCATCCCGAGGGTGCCGATCCCCTCCGGAGAAATCCCGAACCACCAGTTCGGATTGGGCCCCTCGATGCTCCTGTTCGGATCGAAGTACTTGAACCAGATGATGTATGCGGCGGTGAAGATGATCCCGCAGAGCATGCCGCTGACGGCACCCGCAACGTTGAACCGCTTCCAGAAGATGCCCAGGAGGATCGCCGGGAAGAAGCTACTGGCCGCCAGGCCGAAGGCAAAGGCGACGACCTGGGTGACGAACCCGGGCGGCCAGATCCCCAGCAGTCCTGCGCAGATCACGGCCACCGATGCGGCGATGCGCGCCGCCAGAAGTTCCCCTCGCTCCGAGATGTTGGGACGGAACGTCCGCTTCACGAGGTCGTGGCTGACGGCACTGGAGATGACCATGAGCAGACCGGCAGCGGTCGACAGGGCAGCGGCCAGTCCTCCTGCGGCGACCAGGGCGATCACCCAGTCGGGCAGTCCGGCGATCTCGGGATTGGCCAGGACCATGATGTCCTTGTCGATCACGAGCTCGTTGGCCATGGTCGGATGACTCTTGCCGACATGGGTGACGATCCCGTCACCATCGAGATCGTTCCACTTGATCAGCCCGACATCCTCCCATGTCTTGAACCAGCCGGGCTGATCCACGTGGGCGGTGCCAGGAACGGTGGCGAGCAGGTTCGTACGGGCGAACACGGCGATGGCCGGTGCGGTCGTGTAGAGGACGGCGATGAACAACAACGCCCATCCGGCGGAGCTTCGCGCGTCCCTGACCCGCTTGACCGTGAAGAAACGGATGATGACGTGTGGCAGGCCGGCCGTGCCGAGCATCAGGGCCGCGGTGATGCAGACGATGTCCAGCGTGTTCTTGTGGTACTCGGTGTAGTTCTTGAAACCGAGGTCCGTGAGCATCCCGTCCAGTTTCTGGAGCAGCCCGATGCCGCCTTCGTCGGTCGAGCCTAGCGCCAGCTGGGGCACCGGGTTCCCGGTGACCATGAACGCGAGGAACACCGCGGGGATCGTGTAGGCGAAGATCAGCACGCAGTACTGTGCGACCTGGGTGTAGGTGATCCCCTTCATTCCACCGAGCACGGCGTAGAAGAAGACCAGCACCATCCCGATGATCACGCCCCAGTGGATCTCAACCTCGAGGAACCTGCTGAAGACGACGCCCACGCCCTTCATCTGCCCGGCGATGTACGTGAACGAGACGAAGATCGCGCAGATGATCGCCACGAGACGGGCCGCCTGCGATCCATAGCGATCGCCGATGAAGTCGGGAACGGTGAACTTGCCGAACTTCCTCAGGTACGGCGCCAGCAGCAGCGCCAGGAGCACGTATCCGCCGGTCCATCCCATCAGGTAGACAGAACCGTCCATGCCGTCGAACGCGATCAAGCCGGCCATCCCGATGAAGCTGGCGGCACTCATCCAGTCCGCGGCAGTCGCCAGGCCGTTGGCGATCGGGGAGACGCCCTTGCCGGCCACGTAGAACTCGCCGGTCGAACTGGCCCGGGACAGGATCGCGACGCCGATGTACAGGGCGAAGCTCAACCCGACGAGCAGGAATGTCCAGGCCTGGACGTCCATCGATCAGGCCTCCTTCACACCGTACTTGCGGTCGAGCCTGTTCATCAGGAGCACGTAGACGAAAATCAGGATCACGAAGATGTAGATGGAGCCCTGCTGCGCAAACCAGAACCCCAGCGGGTACATCGTGCCGGGCAGCGTGAAGTTGTTCAGCCACGGGGCCAGCAGGATGCCACAGCCGAAGGACACGAACGCCCAGATCGACAGCAACAGCAGGATCCAGCACATGTTGACCTTGAAGTAACGGCGCCTTCGTGCCGAATCATCTCTTACTCGGTCGGCCTGATCGCTCAACTCTTCTTCTCCGATGCCGGTGGAACGGCCTGGCGACAGATGCAGCCGTTGGCCAGCAGGAGTTCACGCGTGGCGATGATGCCGTCGACCTCGCTGATGTCCCCTCCCTCCCACTCGATGCCCACGTAACCGGTATACCCGGCATCGCGGACGATCTTCATCATCCTCGCGTAATCGGTCGTCGTCTCGGCCCCGTCCGGATCGAACTTCCTGCTCTTGGCACTGACCGCCTTGGCATAGGGCATCAGCTCGGCGACTCCCTTGTACCGGTCGTACCAGGTGCCGTCGGCGAGCATGAAGTTGCCGAAGTCGGGAAGGGTCCCGCAATTGGGGAGATTCACCATCTTCATGACGCCTGCAAGCCAGGCACCGTTGGAACTGAGACCGCCATGGTTCTCGACGATGACGTTCAATTTCATCGTCGCCGCGTGCGTGCTCAGTCGCCTCAGGCCGTCGGAGGCTCGCTGCATCTGTTCGTCCCAGGTGCCGGAACTGGCGGCGTTGACACGGATCGAGTGACACCCGAGGAACCTGGCCGCCTCGAGCCACTTGAAGTGGTTCTCCACCGCGGTGATCCGAGCCTTCTGATCCGGGTTGCCCAGGGCGCCCTCCCCATCGACCATGATCAGGAGGCTCATGACTCCCGCATCGGCCGCCTTGGTCTTCAGGGTCTTCATGTAGGCCCGGTCCGAGGTCCGGCCTCGATAGAAGCTGCTGACGTACTCGATGGCATCGAGACCAAAGGTCTTCGCCGTATACGGAGCGAACTCGATCGCATCGAGCTTCTTCTGGTTGATCATGCGGTGCAACGACCACTGCGCCAGGGAGATCCGGTTCGGCGGCATCGGCTCGTCACCGGAATCCTCCTGTGCCGCCGAGGTCACCGTGGCCAGTGGCGCCAGCGTGAGTGCCCCGAGACCCCTGAGCATCCCGCGACGATCGATCGATGGGATCTTGGACATAGGTACCTCGCTGCTAGAGACGTTCGGCCATGTCATCCACCGAGGTCCACTTGCGACCCCGGCCATGGACGATCGTGGCGATGACCGCGACCACCACGACACCGACGAGGATCACGATCTCGTAGTACCCGCCGCCGGGCAGCCAGTCGCCGGTGATGAAGCCGGCGAAGGCGAAGATCATCAGGAACAGGAGCAGGTAGAACACGAACAGCTTCCCGATATGCCCCGGGGTCATCTTGTGGATGACCCTCTTGTGCGAATGGTGCTGTCCCGGTGTTTCATGATGCTTGGAACGACTGCCCATGTGTGCTCTGGCTCCGTGTGGTGGAAGTTTCCCGTGCTCGTGGTGCCGGCTCGAGCCGGCAGGGACCCGGATGGGTACCCGATGGTATCAACAGGCATTTGGTTGGGCGAGGCGCTACACTGGATTGGGGCCAGTCATCCTTCCAGCAGCAGAACCCAGATGGTCGACAATGGGTTCTATGATGGCGTATCCCCTATCGGACCAGACTCCATGACCTCCGAACCGGACAACACATCCGAAGCAGACCAGGGCAACAGGGAATCGGACGCCTGGCAGACGAGCATGCCGATGAGCAGCAAGCTGGCCTCCGGCCTGGCCTGGATCCTCGGCCAGAACCTGGCGAACAAGCTCTTCGCCCTCCTGGGACAGCTGATCCTCGTCCGGCTGCTGCTGCCGGAGGCCTTCGGTACGGTCGGCCTGGTCTACACCGTCACCCGGGTCTTAGGGGTCTACAGCCAGAACGGTGTTCGCGAGGTCCTCATCCAGAGGCAGAAGCAGTTCGACGACCTGATGCTGCCAGCGACGCAACTGGTCGTGTTCATGGGGTTCCTCGCGGCGATCGGCATCGCGGTGATCGGACCGGTGTTCAGCATCTGGGTCTACAAGGACCCGGACATGCTTCCCCTGATCTTCATGATGCTGCCGGTTCCGCTGATGAACGGCCTGTCGAACCTGTTCGAGGCCCGGCTCCAGGCGGAGCTCCGGTTCAACATCGTCGCGATCGTCAACAGCATCACGGCCTTCGTACACACGGCGAGCATCATCACGCTGGCATTGATCGGACTCGGAGCCGCGAGCCTCATCGTCGGAATGCTGTGCGGCGCCCTGCTGCGACTGGTGATACTGACGTCNATGACAAGGCCGGGCTTCAGCCTGAGGCCATGCATGGACAGGATCCGCAGCCTGTTCCTCGACTCGATCATGTTGATGGGCAACGGACTGCTGCAGATCCTCGGTCGCCAGGCAGGCACGTTCATCCTCGGTGTCTTCCACAGCACCACGATCGTCGGCTCCTACTTCTTCGCCATGAGCCTGACCATCCAGATCATCCTTCCACTGACCGCGACCACCGGAAGCGTGTTTCTTCCGATCCTCAGTCGCATCAGTGACCAGAGGGATCGATACCATGCCGCATTCAGGAAGATACTCGGTTGCTACACGGTCCTGATCATGCCACTGACGCTGTGCCTGTCGGTGAGCTCGATCCCCCTGTTCAACATCCTGTTCCCCGCGGACTGGCAGCAGGCGGCCGCCGTGTTCGCGGTGCTGCTCATCGGCGAGTCGATGGCCTGCATGAGCGTACCGGGCGTTCAGGGATTGAAGTCACAGGGACAGTTCTCGGTGCTCTGGAAGTTCCAGCTGGTCCAGCTGATCCTCGCTGTCGTCCTCATGTCGATCGGCGGATTCCTCGGCGAGGCCCTCGCCGTCGCGATCGGCCTGACCGTGAGCCGTTGCCTGATGGCCCCGGTCTCCTGCATGATCCTGATGCGGGTCATCGGCGGCAGGGCCAGGGAAGTGTTCCAGGAGGTCGCCATACCGATCGGTTCCGGCGTGGTCTCGTTCGCAGCGGCAGGACTTGCAGCCTACATGGTTCCGTGGAACACGCTCGTCGACGGATGGATGGTCGACCTTCTTCAGCTCGTGCTGATCGTGTTGATCGGGTTCCCCGGCTACCTGATCCTAATGCTCGTCTTCCAGCGAAGGTCCATCAGGGACCTGATGGAACTGGGCCGGCCGATCCTTCTCAAGCTGGGACTCGGTGGATCGACCGATAGCGGGAATGAAGACCGTCTCATGGATACGTGAACCCTGCATCGCGCACCAGCAGATAGCATGGTGGCATGACCGGAACATCCGCCAGCTCGACGATCACCAGGAGAACCGCGCTGGGCCTGTTCGCCGCCGCAGGGGTCGGGTACATCGCCCTGGGCCCCAGGCGATCCTCGGGCTCCCGTGACGGCAACCGGATCGTGGTGGATTACTGGGAGAAATGGACGGGTCACGAGGCAGCCGCCATGAAGAAGGTGGTCGATGCATTCAACCAGTCACAGGGGCGGATCCTGGTCAACTACCTGACCATGTCGGGGATCGACCAGAAGGCGAAGATCTCCATTGCCGGAGGCGATCCACCGGGCGTCCTGGGGCTCTGGGACAGGAACGTTCCGTTCTTCGTCCAGTGCGGCGCCCTGCAGCCGCTTGAGAACCTCGCCGGACAGGGAATCACCCGAGAGTACTACGCCCCGGCCCTGGTGCCACTGCTGTTCACAGGATCGATCCAGGTCTGCGCCCCGAGCACCCCGAGCTCCGTGGCCCTGTACTACAACAGGGAGATCTTCAGGGAGGTCGGCCTGGATCCTGATGCGCCACCGGAGACCCTCGAGCAGTTCGACCAGATGATCCGGCAGCTGACCGTGCTGGACGACCAGGGCAACGTCATGCGAGCCGGTTTCCTGCCCAGTGACCCCGGGTGGTGGAGCTGGTGCTGGGGGTACTTCTTCGGCGGCAGCCTGTACGACCAGTCGACCGGTGTCGCCCACGTGGACTCAAGCCAGAACATCCGAGGCTATGACTGGTACCAGAGCTTCCCGAAACGATGGGGACTCGAGCGGATGCGCCGGTTCCAGGGCGCGATGGTCGACAACCCCTCCCCCTATCGCGACTTCTTCAGCGGTCGTCTGGCCACGACACTGCAGGGCCCGTGGCTGCCGATGTTCATGGAGCAGGACCTGGGCAAGGATGTCTTTGATTACGGTGCCTGCCCGTTCCCCGTACCGGCGGATCTTCGCCAACCCGGAAGCCCGTACGGCCCGATCGAGTCGGACGTGCTGATCGTGCCCACCGGGGCGCCCGACCCGGAGGCCTCGATGGAATTCATCGGGTTCACGCAGACACCGGAGATGATGGAACTGCTCAACTCCGGCCACGCCAAGCCCTCTCCACTGGCCGAGTCGAGCGAGTCCTTCAGGAAAAATCACCCCAACCGCGCGGTCATGATGCACGAGGCGATTCTGCGGAGTCCCAACGGCTTCACGACGCCGAGGATCGCCGAGTGGGACGAGTTCGGGGATGCCCTGGGCAGCGCGATCGATGCGATCGGCAACCTGCGATCCGACTCGGCGACGAAGCCGCTTCAACGGGTCCAGGTCGAGGTCACGGAGATTCTCCAGCGGGCGGCCGCCCGCCGAAGGCGGCGAGGCCAGCCTGATCCCTGGGAGGGCACCGGGACTTGAAGCACGACTCAACACCCGTCGGACTGCTGTGGATCTCGCCCTGGATCGTGGGATTCCTCCTGTTCACCGTGATCCCGGTCTCGATGGGACTCTGGTACGGCTTCACGGACTACACGCTGCTGGAGAAGCCGATCCCCGTCGGCCTGGCCAACTACGCCAGGATGCTCCAGGACGACGTGCTGCTGACGGTCCTCTGGAACACGGCACTGTTCGCCGGCGCCTCGATCGTGATCGGCTCGATCCTCTCGATCGCCCTGGCGGTCCTGCTGTCCAAGCCGGCCAGGTTCCAGTCCTTCTGGCGGGCGGCGGTGTTTGCGCCATCGGTGCTGCCGGTCGTCGCCGTCGCGGTCATCTTCAAGCTCGGCTACGACGCCGACACCGGGATGGTCAACAGCGCCATCAACACAACCGTGGGCTGGGCAGGCCTGCAGGGGCCCAACTGGTTCGGGAGCCGCTTCTGGGCGATGTCCGCACTGGTCCTGATGAGCCTGTGGGCGGTCGGCCCGGCCGTGGTGATCTACCTGGCAGGACTGCGTGACGTGCCTCGACAGTTGTACGAGGCCGCCGCCATCGACGGATTCGGTCGATGGAACAGGTTCGTCCACATCACCCTGCCCATGATCTCGCCGGTCATTCTCTTCAACGTGATCATCGGCATCATCAACGCCATGCAGGTCTTCGCCATCCCGGTGATCATGACCGGGGGTGGACCGGACCGGGCGACCTACTTCTACTCCATGTACATCTACGACCAGGCGTTCAGCTACGGGGACATGGGGTATGCCTCGGCACTGGGCGTCGTGCAGTTCACGATCATCCTCGTCCTCACGCTCCTGATCCTGCTGATCGGTCGGCGGTACGTCTACTACAGGGGCGCCTGAACCATGCACACCTCACATGGCAACCAGGCCAGGCAGATGAGCCTCCTGATCCACGGGATCCTGGTCGTGGTCGCGATCGTCGCGCTGGCGCCGATCGCCTACATGTTCCTGATCTCCACTGGCGAGGCCGACCCGGAAGCTGGACTGGTCTCGGGCGGGCTGGCCCAGACGACCGGACGCACGATCGACAACTACACGGGCGTCCTCACGGACGAGACCGTCGACTTCCCGCTCTACCTGCGGAACACCCTGCTTGTGGCGGTGCTCTCGGTCACTGGAACGACGCTGGTCAGCGCCATCTGCGCCTACGGGTTCGCGCGGATCCGCTGGCGAGGCAACAAGATCATGTTCATCGTCATGCTCGCCACGATGATGATCCCCTTCCCCGTCGTGATGGTCCCCCTCTTCGTGATGTATCGCTCCGCAGGGCTGGTGGGCACCTTCGCGCCGCTGTGGCTTCCCGCCTGGTTCGGCAGCGCGTTCAGCATCTTTCTCCTGAGGCAGTTCTTCCTGACGCTGCCACGCGAACTCGACGAAGCGGCGAGGATCGACGGTTGCGGGCACTTCGGCAACTTCCTCCACGTGATCCTGCCCCTGTCCCGTTCGGCGCTGCTGGTGGTCGCCCTGCTCCACTTCATGTACGTCTGGAACGACTTCCTCGCCCCGTTGATCTTCCTGAACCACAGGGACCAGTTCACGCTGGCACTGGGTCTCCAGCTGTACGTCTCGAAGATCGGGCAGACACCATGGAACCTCCTGATGTCGGCGACGGTCATCATGACGGCGCCGGTGCTCCTGCTCTTCCTGATCACTCAGAGATCGTTCATCGAGGGAATATCGACGGCGGGCACCAAGGGCTGATCAGTCCCGGGTCCACTCCCAGATCCTGACCCGGTCGATCTCCATCGTCTCGGGCCACCTCGTGTTCTCACCAGGAGGCCCCGGCCAGAACCCGCCGACCGCGTTGTTGATGATCAGGTACATCGGCTCGGTCGGAATGTTCTCACGGTGCTCATGCGTCAACGTGCGATCGACGTACCAGCGGATCGCGCCTGGCGTCCACTCGACGGTGAAGTCATGGAACCGTCCCGAGAAGTTCATCGGCCCCGTCGAGGTGGTCGAAGTCTGGCCGAGATCCCATGGTTTGAGCCCGTCACGAAGCGGCCCCCAGTGGAACGAGTGGTGGACCGTATCCGGTTCCTTGCCGACCAGCTCGATGATGTCGATCTCGGGCGGCCAGCTTCCATCGACCGGCAGCAGCCAGATCGCCGGCCACATGCCCTGTGAGACCGGAAGACGCGCACGGATCTCCCACCGGCCATAGGCCTGTTCGTGACGCCCCTTCGTGCTCAGGTGGGCCGAGCTGTACTGCCGGTCCCCCACCGGACGCTTCCGGGTCGTGATCACCAGCGTGCCATCGTCGATCGTGGCCGCATCAGGAGCGTAGTACTGCAGTTCACCATTGTGGCTCCAGGCACCGTCGGCCACGTCCCAGGTCGCCGCATCGGGCACACCGCCCTCGAAGCCGGGGTTGACCAGCGGTAGATGGATCGGGGCTCCGGCACGTTCCTGCCCGGCGCCCTCCAGCACCATGTCGTCGACATGAACCGTGGTCCGGGTCCCACCGGCATCAACCAGCTCCATGGTGATCCTGATCGATCCGACCGGCCCGGGCACGTCGAGCGGGATGTTCACGCGGTTCCAGGGGCCTTCAGTCTCTTGCTCGCCGAGCAGGACCTGGCGATCGCTCGTGCCGAGGCTCTTTCCATCCTCGTCAAGGATGTCCGTGGAGATCAGCAGTCGAGGACGTTCGCCGTCCCGCCGGGCTGATGACCGGTCAAGAATCCAGCATTCAAGCTCCAGGCGACCCGGACGCGGCCGGATCACCTCGGCGCGAGCGACGGTGTTGCTGCCGGGTTCCCGTCGCGAGGGCTTCAGCATCATCGAGGCGGCGCCACTGCGACGGATGTCGCTGGAATGGGAGACCGAGCCCGTCGTCGTCCATCCGGTGATGCCGGAGGACGGGGTCTCGAAATCACCGTTGTCCAGCAGGTTCACATCCGCCCTGCTTGAACGGACCAGGGTCACATCGTCGAAGACGATGGCGCCACCTTCGGAAAGCGGCTGCACGAAGACGAGGATCACCCTCGCCGAGGCGGTCTTCTCAGGAAGTTCCATCGACACGCTCGATCGATACCAGCGACCGGGCTCGATCGGATCCCGTGAGGGATCCAGTGGACGCGACTCCTTGTGCGCGATCACGCGGGCATCACGATCAAGGCACTCGATCTTCAGGACCGCGAAGTTGCCGCCCTGCTCGACCGAATCACCGGGGGGTGTCATGGCGAACACCTCGGCGGTGATCTGTTCACCGGGGACCACCCGTGGCAGTTCGACCCGACGCTGGACCCCGGAACCGGAGTACGGCTCGGTGAAGGGGCCCCACGTCTTCAATCCACCGAGTCCACCCCGCTTGAGCCTGGAGTCGATGAACGCGTTGTTGAAGGCCGTCCATCCCATCGCTCCACCATCACTTGTCTCGAAGCGACCACGATCCTCGAGCAGGTCCGGTGGAGCCGACTGGCGGATGGCGGTGACGTCGTCGACGAAGACGCTGGAACCGGTCCGACCTTCGGGTTGGACCAGGATGAGCACGACGCGGACCGTCGCCGTCGAATGGGGAACCTCCGAGCTGACGGAGATTGCTTGCCAGGAGCGTTCAGGATCCTGCAGGCCTCCATCGGCACTGTCGGCCAGGAGCAGCTGCCCGCCCGAGTCGTGGAACTCGAGCTTCAATTGCACGACGGCCCCGGGATCGGCTGGTCCGGGCCCCGGCCTGTACCGGGCGGTCGCGGTGATCCGGTCCCCGGCCACGAACGTGCCACCAGCCTCCTGGAAGAGCCCCGAGTACCCGCCAGCTTCCTGGGCGGACAGGATCAGGGCCGACCCGCCCTCCGGATCATCGCCCGAGGGCTGGACGTTCCCGAAGGTGGTCCACCCGTCCAGGCGTGAGCCGGGTTCATCGAACCGCTCATCAAGCACCAGCTTCCATTGAGCCGTCACCGGCCGGCCGTGCAGCATGATCACCAGCAGCACGGCCAGGGCACGAGCAAGCGCGGGCAGCCGATCAGGACGATGAACCAGACGCGTGGATGACATCGCTACAATCCTAGCGAGTCGATCGTGCTTGACGTACGCCAGCGGAGCCGAATGAACATGCCATTTCCCGACGGGTTTCTCTGGGCAGCTGCAGCGGCGGCGTACCAGATCGAGGGGGCCGCCTTCGATGGTGGTCGCGGCCGATCGGTCTGGGATGATTTCTGTGACATCGAGGGAGCGGTCCGGAACGGGCACACGGGCGAGGTCGCCTGTGACCATTACAACCGGTACCTCGAGGACGTCGCCTGCATGGCGGACCTCGGGCTCCATGCATACCGACTCTCGATCTCGTGGCCCCGCATTCTGCCCGCGGGAATCGGCGAACCCAACGAGGAGGGACTTCGGTTCTACGACCGGTTGATCGACGCCCTGCTGGAGGCGGGGATCCAGCCGTGGGTCACGCTCTTTCACTGGGACTTCCCCTCGGACCTGCAGGCACGTGGAGGCTGGCTCCAGCGCGACAGCGCCGAGTGGTTCGGTGAGTTCGCTGGACTGGTCGCAGCCAGGCTCGGGGACCGGGTGACCCACTGGATCACCCTGAACGAGCCACAGGTCTACATCGACCTTGGACACAAGATCGGCACGCATGCGCCCGGGCTCAAGCTCTCCCTGCATGACCAGCTCCTGGCCGGGCACAACACGCTCCGGGCGCACGGGCTGGCCGTGCAGGCCATCCGGTCGGGCTCGCCCAACGAGTGCCGGATCGGATTCACCGGGGTCGGTCGGGCCTGCTGCCCGGTGGATCAGCTGGACGAGACGATCGAGGCCGCCCGCCGGAAGACCAACGGTGTCGAGCGTGACCATCACTTCAGCAACGCGTGGTGGTTCGACCCGGTGTGCCTGGGCGAGTACCCGTCCCATGGGATCGAGGTGTTCGGTTCGGACATGCCCTCGATCCCCGACGGCGACATGCAACAGATCAACCAGCCCATCGACTTTCTCGGGTTGAACATCTACCAGGGTTCATACGTCGAACTGGACGAGGATGGCGCGGCCAGGGATGTTCCGCTCGATGTGGGTCACCCGATCACGGCCTTCGACTGGCCCGTGGTCCCGGAGGCACTGCACTGGGGACCGAGGTTCGTCCATGAGCGATACGACCTGCCGATCTACATCACCGAGAACGGCCTTGCGAGCATGGACTGGGTCGCCAGGGATGGACGCGTCCATGACATCAACCGCATCGACTACACCGGCCGATACCTGGAGCAGTTGAGGCAGGCGATCGAGGCGGGCACCGACGTGCGCGGCTACTTCCACTGGTCGATCCTGGACAACTTCGAGTGGGCCGAGGGGTACACCAAGCGATTCGGCCTGATCCACGTGGACTACCCGACCGGACGGCGCACGCCCAAGGAGAGTTCGCAGTGGTACTCCGGCGTGATCGCCAGCAACGGCGCCTCGCTCTGAAGAGCAACACTCAGGCCAACAAAGCCACCCAGGGGACTCGAACCCCTGACCTGAGCTTTACGAAAGCTCCGCTCTACCAACTGAGCTAGGGTGGCGACGTGACTTACTTGACGATCAGCTTCACCGTCTCCGACGAAGGCAGGTCCAGCGCGCCGTAGGCGTTCGCAGCCGCGTCGGCCGTGTCCCCTGTCGAGGACTGGATCAGCGTGCGGAGTGCGTCGACCTGGCGAGGCATGGTCTTGTTGCCGAAGTGCCGTGCGGAGGTGGCGACCTGGTTCATCAGGTCGATCTGCTGGTTGCCGGTNGCCGACAGGGCCGCATCGAGCAGGGCCTGCTGGGCCTTCTCCGAATCCATCAGTGCCAGGACCTGGGCGACCATCNCCTGGATGGCGCCGTCACGGGTCTTCAAGGCACCGAGCAGCGCCGTCTGGGCATCATTGATCGAGTAGACCTGGCTGTTGCTGATCGCGACGGCCATGAGCGTCTCGAGTGATCGAATGGTGTACTCGAGGGCGTCGTCACTGGTCATCATGCCGCCCGAGGCGCGATCCATGAGATTGGAGACCGTGCTGGCGAACTGGTCATCGTTGCCGCCGGCGGCGAAGATGCTGACCCGGCGATCATCGGCGTACATCCGATCCATGGCGACCTTGTCGGTCGATGGAGCGACCACCAGGACGGGCATGGCCCTGGTCAGCCCTGAGTTGTGGATCGACGAGATGGTGGATTCGACCATGCTGTCGGCTCCACGGACCACGATCAGGTCGATGCCGACCGAGTTGACGATCTCCTGCTCGGCCTCGGCGTAGGTCGATCCGCCGGTGAGGACGGTGAAACCCATGCCCTGCAGCTGCGTCGATAGCTGGCGACGATCCTCGTCACTGCTGGCGATCACGGTGGCGTACATGTTCTCGCCGGAACCGACCGCTGAGGCCAGGATCGGGATCACGGTGAAGTCGCCCGGGAACGAGCGATCGGGCATCGCGTTGGCCAGGAGCAGCGCGGCATCCATCTGGATGCGGCGGTCCGGGTAGTGCAGGCACTCGATCAGCGGCTGCCGACGACCGGACTCGAGGATGCTGCTGGCGCCGGCGTTCTTGGACAGCGCGAAGATGGCATCGGATGCCAGTGGCGTGTCCAGGTCCTCGATCGCCATCGAGAGAACGTCCTGGCAGGTGGCGACACCGCTGGCGGTTGCGAAGAACTGCGGGCTGTACTGCTTGTTGTCACCGAAGATCGGGTCGGACTGGCCGGCCTTCATCTGGTTCTCACGCCTCAGGTCGGCGGCCACGTAGAGCGACAACGCGGTCGCATCACTGGGCTCGTGGACGAGGGCGTCTCTGGCCATGGTCATCGCCATGACCTGGCAGAAGATGTTCGTGGGAACCGGTGTGCCCTGGAGCCCGGCGAAGTGATCGTAACGCCAGAAGTTGTTGTCGGCGTCACCGGGATAGGGAATCAGGCTCTGCTGCTGGTTGAAGTACCGCCTGGCAAGAGCGGTGAACTGGCTGGCGACGTTGTCGGACTGCCCGCCCACCCTGCGATAGGCCCGCATTGCGGCGAGCTTGACGTTCTCCGGAGTCTCGGAGTTCTGGGCCAGTTCCAGGAGGAACGGGGCCGCCGTCGGCCAGCCGATCTGCCCGAGCATGTCGCAGATCTTCCTCTGGGTACCGGCATCCACATCTGGAAGCGCGACGCACAGTGGGATCACGGCCTGCCGCTTGATCTGCTCGATGACCTTGGTGACCTCGGCCTCCAACTGTGGATCCGTACCGTCGACGATCTGCTTGAGCAGCTGGGGCATCGCGTATTCACCGGCGGCCAGCAGACGCTGCTCACCGAACATCTTCTGTCGGAGCGTGCCCACGAGCATCTTGATCGATTCGGTGATGCGGTCCGGATTCCTCGCGAGGTCGTGCCTGCCCTGCTCGACCCTGGAATGGATCGTCCTGGCGAGTTCGCTCACGCCGTCTGACATGTTCCATCCACGGCTGATCGCGCGATCGAATCGGTCCTGAAATTTGGACTCGTCAACGAGCGTGGCCAGTTCGGCATCCGTGATGCCCGAATCAAGCAGTGCCTTGCCATTGGCCTCGGCCAGCTCCGGCTTGGCGATCAGCACGTAGTGGACGAACATCTCGAGCAGCTTGGACTGGTCAGCGTCATCGGAGTCCTGCATGACGGGCATGGCCGGCGAGGCATCCACGTGACCGGCACCTGCGAAGACCACGCAGAGCGCAAGAGCGCATGCAAGCGCATTGGAGATGGCGAATGGTTTCATCGAATCTGTTCCTCCACAACCCTGGAGAGGGCATGCGATCGAGACTCCCGGCAGGATCCGAGATCGGTCCGGGGCGTCAGAGTGAGCCTCGAAATGGGGTTTGATCCATTCCGGGGACGGCTGAGCGAGACGCCAGTCTATCCCTGATCCGCTTCGATTGTCAAAGAATCGACTCGGACACGTCTGCTGGAGATCGAGTAGAGTGGAGGGGACTCGAATTGCCGGTGTTCAAGACCGGCCGATGCAACCGAGCGTGATCATTGCATCGAGGGAAGCGTGGTGAAACACCACCGCGGACGCGCCGCCGTGACGGGCAGTCAATGACTGACACGGGCACCCATGAGGCCACTGTCGAAGATCGACGGGAAGGCGGGTGACCCGGCCCGAAGCCGGAAAACCTGCTCGAGTCCGTCGTGGACGCCTGCGCGAATCGGGAGTCATGCGGGCCGATCCCGCTGCAACCAGATCCGGCGTCCGTTTCAACCCGGCGATGTCCGTGACATCGCCTCGTCTGACCTGGAGGTGTTCCAGTGTGTGCAGTCTTCACGCGTTTGATCATGGTGCTGGCCCTGACCTGCCCGATGCTCGCCAGCGGGAAGAGCGGTCCATCCTCCCACGCAAGTTCCGTCATCGACTACGTCCCGGGTCTGGACACGTTTCCGTACGACACGCCGGAAGCAGCCCTGGGCATGCCGACGCGAATGAGCGGATTCAAGTTCGACCCGATCGCGGTCAGCCCGTTCCAACCGGCGTTCGGCCCCAATGAACTGGTCTCGATCGGCACGGGAGGGCATCTCGTCGTCGGGTTCGAGGAACCCGTCATTGACGATCCCGCCAACCCCTTCGGCATCGACCTGCTGGTCTTCGGCAACAGCATGTTCATCGATGCCGGACCACCCAACGGCATGGTGGCCGGCCTCTACAGTGAAGGCGGCATGATCGAGGTCTCCCTCGACGGCTCTCGATGGCACCTGGTCGATTCGGTCGAGGCCGACGGCCTCTATCCCACGATGGGGTATGTCGACAACGGACCGTATGACCAGTCGCCCGGCCGCATCGAGACCTCGTTCACGCATCCGGTCGATCCAGACCTGCAGTTGGAGGATCTGCTCGGCATGAATCACCAGCAGTTGGTCCAGGCCTACGACGGTTCAGGTGGCGGCGCCGGCATCGACCTGGCCGACCTGGGTCTCGATTCGATCCGGTACGTGCGCATCAGCGTGCAGACGCCTGGAACCATCATAGAGATCGATGCCTTCGCCGACGTCACCGCCGTGGAGGACGCGCCCGCATCGGATCTGGACGGAGATGGTCGAGTCGACGGGAACGACCTGGCGATGCTCCTGGCCCAGTGGGCGATCGCCGGTGGACCGGCGGACATCGACGGCTCCGGCCTGGTCGACGGACTCGATCTGGCCATCCTGCTTGGAGAATGGTTTTGAACACCAGGCATGCAGGGTTCACACTCGTCGAGGTCGTGGTCACCATTGCGCTGGTGGGCATGCTGCTGGCGATGACCTTCACAGGTCTCAGCGGCGCCAGGCGAGGAGCGCTCCAGGGGCGGTGCCAGTCCAACCTCCGGCAGATGATCACGGCGGCGCAGTCCTACGCGCTGGTCAATGGCGGAGCGTTCCCGGCGGCGCTACTCTACGAGGTCGAAAATGGTGGCATCTCGACCCGGGCATGGGATTTCGTCCAGGAAGCCGATGGAACGATCACCCCCGGCGTGCTGTGGTCGTACACGGACCAGCCGTTGGAGGTCCAGCAGTGTCCCGGGTTCGCAGGAGACGCCAACTTCGGAGCTGATCCGTACACCGGTTACAACTACAACACGAGCTTCATCGGGGCCGAGGGACGGTATCCCGTGCCGGGACCCGATGGCCAGATACTCGATGGCTGGAACAACGTCCGTCGCGGGGTGCTTCCGTCCCAGTGGCACGCGCCAGCCAACACGGTCGTCTTCGCCGATGCGGGATATGCCAGCGGGGCCAACAAGTTCATGCGGGCACCTGGCAACACCGTGGAGAACAACATCGGCATGGTCTACGCGGGCGGACAGGCGTTTCGACATGGTGATGGCTGCTGCTGCGCATGGTTGGACGGCCACTGCTCCAGAAGGACGGATCCCCACGAGGGCATCCATGCCACGCAGACGCTGCTTGATGAGATCATGGGGTATCCTCGAAACGGCTTCCTCTCCCAGGATGACCTGCTCTACGATCCTCGCCGATGACATGGAGACCCCGACGGTGTCGACGACCCAGCTGCCCGGATACGCCCAGGCGATCGACTCGGTACTCCATGAGGTGGGCCTGATCGAACCCGGCAGGGTTCCATTGGAGGAGGCCGCCGGCACCGTCCTGGCCGAACCGATCAAGGCTGATCGAGACATGCCCGCGTTCAATCGCGCGGCCATGGACGGGTACGCGCTTCGAAGCAGCGAATACGAGACCGACCGACCGTTCCAGGTCCATGCGGAACTGCCTGCGGGTGGGCGCCTGGCTGCACCCCCACCACCCGGTTCATGCATCACGATCGCGACGGGCGCAGCCGTCCCGGATCCACTGGACTGCGTGATCGAGCACGAGATGAGCGACCGGCGGTCTCCGGTCCGGTTCACACCCGACCATGTCGATCCGGGAAGAAACATCCACCCGACCGGAGCCGATGCCCGAGCCGGTGCGATCCTCGTGCCTGCAGGCAGTCGGCTTGATGCGGTCGCCATGGGACTGGCCGCGACCGTCGGCATGGTCCGACCACTGGTGAGAACGGCATCGGTCGCCTTGGTGAGCACCGGCGATGAACTGGTCCCACCATCACGGTCGACGCTGGAGCACGGCCAGATCCGCAATGGAAACGGCGTCATGTTGAAGCAGCTCATGCGGGGATTCGGAGCCAGGGTCGTCCACGAGACGACCGCGCCGGACGATCTGGACTCGACCATCGAGGCCATCGGGGCCGCCCTGGAGCAGGCCGACCTGGTCGTGACGATCGGCGGGATCAGCGCCGGAGACCGGGACCACGTCGCACCAGCCGTGCAGCGACTGGGTGGCCACTGGGCGCTTCGGGGCGCGTCGATCCAACCAGGCAAGCCGATCGCCGCGGTGACCATCGATTCTAGGATTCGAGTGCTCTGTCTTCCGGGCAATCCGGTCTCGGTGCTCGCGACGGCACACCTGTTCGCCTGGCCGGTCCTGCTGAAGGCGTCCGGCACCCCGAGCGATCTGCCATGGCGCACGGGTCGACTGGCCGACTCGATCGGTCCGTCACGGCGTGAACGGTTCCGCCCGGCGGTGCTGGGAACCAGCGGACGGATCCGGGTCCCGGCATGGGCCGGCTCGGGCGACATGGCCCATGCCGCGATGAGCAACGGCCTCGTGCAGCTGCCTGCATCGACCACGCTTGGACAGGACGCATCGGTCCGTTTCCTTCCGTATGCTGGTTCCACGATCGACCCGGAGTCACCATGATTCACTGCACGCTGGTGTTGCTTGCCCGGCTGGCCGAGATCGCCGGCACCGCTGAAGTGTCCATGAAGATGGAGGCCGGCGCGACGGTTGCCGATGCCGTCGAGCAACTGCGAGAGCGTCACCCGGGACTGTTCGACCTGCTCGAGGCCTCGGTGCCGGCCATCGATGACGAGTACGTGCCGATGGACACCCCGGTGAAGGACGGGATGACGATCGCGCTGATTCCACCGGTCAGCGGAGGGTGATCAGCGGCGCTCGAACCGCTTGTCCAGCTCGTCGATGCCGATCCGAAGTGTCGTCGGTCGCCCATGGGGACATCGACTCGACCGCTCCACGAGTTCACGCTGTTGCAGCAGTTCGGCGATCTCGCGATCGGTCAGTGAATCACCGGCCTTGATCGCCGCCTTGCAGGCCATCATGTCCAGCACCTCGCTGAGCACCGCCTCCTCACCGAGCCCGATGCCCGAGGCAAAGCTCTGCAGCATCGATTCCACGAACGGGCCGGGCTCGACCTTGCGTTCAAGCAGCAGGACGGGGAAGCAGTGCACGCCGAGCGTGTCCGGTCCGATCGGGCTGACCTCGATGCCGAGTCGTTGAAGGACCGGTTGCAACTGATCCAGAACCTCGAGGCCGGCCTGGTCGGTTTGGACCGCGGCGGGCACGAGCATCCGCTGGATGTCCATGTCCGACTCCTCGACGCGCTGCTTGAGCTTCTCGAAGAGGATCCGTTCATGCAGTGCATGCTGATCGATCAGCAGCATCCCCTGCTCGTCCTCGACGACCAGGTACTTTCGGTGCACCTGGAGTACCCTGCTGGCCTTCCTCGCCATCGGGATCGACTGTTCCGGGTCGATCGGTGCGACGACCGCGGGGCCGACCTGCTCGGCCAGGGTGGCGTACTCGATGCCGGGGGATGCGGTCGTGCTGGTCGGGGTGGGGATGGACCTGGTCGTGCCGGAACCGGAGCCGTAGTCGGGACGATGGCCATATGAAGGTTGGTTCAGCGGCATCGGAGCGACCAGGTCGCGTTGATCCAGCGCCTTGGCGGCGACCCTCCTGACGACACGATGCATCAACTGCGGGTCCCGGAACCGCACCTGGATCTTGGTCGGGTGCACGTTGACGTCGACCTGTCTCGGATCGAGTTCCAGGAACAGCGCCGCGGTCGGGCAGCGACCGGGCTCGACCAGGCCTCGATACGATTCCTTGAGCGCATGCTGAAGCGAGGCATCCTGGATCAGTCGACCATTGAGGTAGAACCGCGTATTCCGCCAGTTGCCACGTGCGATCGCGGGAGTGCCCAGCAGCCCCCACACGCTCGGCCCGCCTGGAATGCCCTCGGACGGCGCATCGAAGGAGACCTCGATCAACTGCTCCTGGAACTCCTTCCCGAGGATGTCGATCACGCGCCGTGAAGGCTGGCTGGTCGGTGACAGTTCCAGCACCGTCCGACCATCGGTGACGAGGGTGAACCCGATCGACGGATGCGCCATCGCGATGGACCTGACGGTCTCGGCGATCCGGCCGTTCTCGGCGCGATCGGTCTTGAGGAACTTGCGACGACCCGGCGTGTTGAAGAACAGGTGCTCGACACTGACCGAGGTGCCCGGCGCGCCGGCGGCGGGCTCGACCGGATTCGCATCGCCCCCGACGACCCGAAGCAGTGATGCGGCATCGTCCTCAGCGGTCCTGGAACGGACCGAGAGATGGCTTACGGCACCGATCGATGCCAGCGCCTCCCCGCGGAACCCCATCGTTCCGATCGAATCGAGGTCCTCGACCTGGATGATCTTGCTGGTCGCATGTGATTCGATCGCCAGTGGCAGGTCATCGGCGCTGATTCCGCACCCATCATCGACGACATGCACCAGGTCGCGGCCTCCACCGGACGTCTCGATGCGGATCCGTGACGAACCGGCATCGATGGAGTTCTCGACCAGTTCCTTGATGATGTTGGCCGGTCGCTCGATGACTTCACCGGCAGCGATCTGGTCGACCAGGAGCTGAGGAAGTCGTTGAATCCGGGGCATGCGGACGATTGTACCCGGCTTCAGGTTTTCTCAAACGGCATTTCCAAAGCCACGGGGGCGGGTCGGTCGACGAAACAATGATGAACGCGACCCAGGGAACCACCATCGCGATCGGGGACGTCCACGGCTGCGCCAGGCATCTGGAGATGCTCCGTCGCTGGATCGACCTGAGTCGACCTCGCTCGAGGATCGTCTTCGTCGGGGACCTGCTGACCAAGGGACCAGATCCCGCGGGCGTGGTCGACCAGATCGGCCGGTGGAGACGCGGCGGTCGAGAGATCGTGATGGTCTGTGGCAACCACGACCTGAGGATGATCGAAGCGATCGAAGCTCTGGAATCCGGCCGCTCGATCAACGAGCTGCCGAGCCACGAACAGGTCTCGATCAAGGCGCTGAATCGGGCCGGAGCCCTCGACACGGCACACGAACTGCTGAAGGAGGTCGTTCAGCGATCAGAACTGCATCCGCCGGGGGCCGGATGGACGGTGCTGCATGCCGGCATCGACCCGGACCTGGGGCTCTTTGGCACACCGACCGAGAGCAGGATCCACCTCAAGGACGCCCCCACCAGTGTTCCCTGGTGGGATCGCTATGACGGAAGCGACGGGCTGCTCGTGGTCGGTCATCGCCCGGTGGACTCGCCGATACAGCGATTCGACCGGGACGGACACCCGATCGTGGTCAACATCGACACGGGATGTGCTGGCGGTGGCCCGCTCACGGCCTACGAGATCGAGGCGGGTCGCTTCATACAGGCCGGGTCGCTTCGTACCCCGAATCGCTGCGTGGAGTGGTCGCTCCAGCGTCCCGGTTCGCAGAGCTATCCCTCGCTGCAATCGGCATGAGCCGACCGGAACCGAATGCCCTCGGGCTGATCTTCAGTACGACGGCCGCCTGGTTGCGCTTGTGCTCGTTGCGATCGATGAGCCCGGTCCAGTGTCGAACCTGCTCCATGTCCATCCCCAACTGGTCGGCGATCGCGTCGACGGACATCTCGCGTTCAACCCAGCAACGGATGACCTGGTCCAACTGCTCGTACGGTGGCAGGGAGTCCTGGTCGCATTGATCCGGGCGAAGCTCCGCCGACGGCGGCTTCTCGATCGAGTTGATCGGGATCGGCGGCGAGTCGAACCCGCATGCCTCGTGATTCTGATTGATCCAACGGGCCAGTGACCATGCATCGGTCTTCAACAGGTCACCGAGCACCGAGAGGGCGCCGGACATGTCCCCGTAGAGCGTGCAGTACCCGACGGCCAGCTCGGACTTGTTGCCGGTGGCCAGGACAAGCGATCCTTCCTTGTTGGCCACGGCCATGAGGACGAGTCCTCGAAGCCTGGCTTGGATGTTCTCATCCGCCACCCCCTCGACATCCCCTGCCTGGCTGGAGATCGAACTCGAGACAAGCTGGTGCGCGGTGTCGATCGGGATCTTCAGATGCCTGATACCAGTCGATCCGACCAGTTCCATCGCATCATCGACTGAACCACTCGATGAGTACGGGCCGGGCATCAGGATCCCCAGAACAGAATCCGGGCCGACTGCTGCAGCCGCCAACGTGGCCACCAGGGCCGAGTCGATCCCGCCGGAAAGCCCCAGGGCGACGGCGGAGTGGCCGGTCTTGGCCACGAAGTCCCTGATCCCCAGGACCAGGGCCTCGTAAATCTCCGACATCGGATCATCCGGGACATCACCGAACTGGCCTGGCTGGAGTCGCCCGGCCGAGTCGATCCCACCGGTCACTTCCAGAGTGCCGGAAGCCAGGTCCACGAGGGTCGTCCACGGAGTCCACAACGGCGAGACCCGTCGAGTGCCCGAGCCATCGCTGACGATCACGCCACCCGGAAAGACCAGTTCATCATTGCCACCGACCTGGTTGACGCAGACCAGCGGCGTCGAGCATCGCCGGGTGAACTGGCCGATCAAATCGAGCTGTGTGCGCAGCTTTCCCCTGATGAACGGACTGGCCGAAAGTGTCAGGATCAGGTCGCATCCGGCTTCGATCAACTGGCCGGCCGGCGAGATCTCGTAGTCACGA
This sequence comes from Phycisphaerae bacterium, assembly GCA_002711415.1. GTDB lineage: Bacteria > Planctomycetota > Phycisphaerae > Phycisphaerales > SM1A02. The sequence continues at coordinate 53,905 of PARI01000021.1, forward strand.
TCGACCGAGACGTCCCTGGCCTGCCACAGGTCCTCGCACAGGAGCACGCCGATCCGTGTGCCGTCGTGCTCGAACCAGCATCCACCGGTCCCGGGAGAGAACCATCGATCCTCGTTGAAGATGTCGTAGGTCGGCAGCAGCAGCTTGTCGCAGGCGGCCGTCACGCCGCCGTTGCTGCAGATGATCGCGCTGTTGGCGGCCGGCCTGGACCGGTCCACCACGCGTCGAGGTGATCCGATGACCATCGTGGTCGCCGGGAACGTCGCCGCCAGTTCGCTCACCGCGGCCTCGGCGGCCTCGACCATTCCCTGCCGCAGAAGCAGGTCCCTGGGTGGGTATCCGGTGATGACCATCTCGCTGGCCAGCACCAGGTCCGCGCCGTTGTCGACGGCGGCCTGGATCGACTCGGCCAGCATGGCGGCATTGCGCGCAATGTCACCGATCACGGGATTGGACTGGATGGCGGCGATCCTCATCCCCAGATTGTATGTTCACAGCGGCCTCGATGGCTGGTTCTTCAGGAGCCAATGAACAACGGGACGGCCGAAGCCGTCCCGTGGGGAACCAATCTGGTCTGTGCATGCTGGGCGTTGCCGGCGTGGCTTCAGGGAATCAGTAGACGAAGGCGTGGGCGCCCTCGATCGCCTCGATGACCTGCCTGACGCTGAAGGGCTTCTTCAGCACGTTGTCATAGCCGCGGTGAACCAGCTGTCCCGACTGTCCATCGGTCAGCTTGTCGCTCATGGCGATGATGCGGGTCAACTGGAGATCCTCGTTCTCCCTGATCGACTTGCACAGCTCCGAGCCCTCGGCATCGGCAAGATGCACGTTCAACAGCATCACGTGCGGCCTGAAACGCTCGCACTCGACACCGGCGGCGAAGCAGTTCTCCGCGGTCCGGACCTCGTAGTTGGTCTGGGCGGCGAGCACGCGTGAAAGCGTGTCACGAACTTCATCCTCTCCATCGACGATCAGCACGCGGGGATTACCGCTCATGAGGCCGTCCATGGGGATGTTGTGCTTGCGCATGAATGAAAGAAGGTTGGCCAGGGGGATCCTGCGGTCCTTGGACCCGGGGATCCTGTATCCCTTGAGCTGCCCTGAATCGAACCACTTGCTTACGGTCCGGCTGGCAACGTTGCAGATCTTGGCAACTTCACCTGTGGTCAATACGTCCTTGTCCTGGTTCATTGTCGTTCTCACTTGTTCTGGCCTCGACCGACATGGCAGACGTCGCCACAGCAGCCGGACACGCACACCTGTGCACGGCTAGGTGATCGGCACGACCGGAGGTCCAGTTGAGCCGGTTTCACGCTTTCGATGGATCATTCGGACCGAGGCGTCCCGGGGACCTGCATGGGGCAGGATTCTGGGGCGTTATCGGTCGAATCAGGGGGTGTGGCCAGGGAAGACTCAGCCGTTGGGCCCGGCCGCCCTGACGTCGTCGTCGATCTGGAACTTCGCATCGTTCTGCCTGAACTGCTCGGCAAGGCTCCGGGCCTGCGCGTCGTAGGCGTCCTTGTCGGTCCAGGTGTTCCGCGGGTCCAGGACCTCGGCGGGCACGCCCTCGACGCTGGTCGGAATGTGCAGGCCGAAGATCGGGTGGGCCGCATATTCAGCCCTGGCCAAGCTGCCATCAAGGATCCTGTCCACGAACGTGCGAGTCCACGACAGCTTGAATCGATTGCCGACACCGTAGGGACCACCGGTCCACCCGGTGTTGAGCAGCCAGACATCGGACCCCTGCTCCTCGATCCGCCTGGCGAGCCAGTCGGCGTAGACCATCGGCTCCCGCGGCAGGAAGGGACCACCAAAGCACGGGCTGAAGCCAGGCTGGGGCTCCGTGACCCCGTCCTCGGTCCCGGCGAGCTTGGATGTGTATCCATTGAGGAAGTAGTACATCGCCTGTTCACGGGTGAGTCGGCTCACCGGGGGGAGGACCCCGAAGGCATCCGCCGTCAGGAAGACGACGTTGCTGGGATGGCCGGCCGTGGAGGGGATCCTGGCGTTCTGGATGAAGTTGACCGGGTAGGTCACCCGGGTGTTCTCGGTCTTCTCGGCGGAGTCGTAGTCGGGCTCCCGCGTGATCGGGTCCAGGGAGACGTTCTCGAGGACCGACCCGAACCGGATGGCGTTGTAGATCTCGGGCTCGCCCTCTGGTGACAGGTTGATGCACTTGGCATAGCACCCGCCCTCGACGTTGAAGACACCGTCATCACTCCAGCCATGCTCGTCGTCACCGACGAGATCCCTGTTGGGATCGGCGGACAGGGTCGTCTTTCCAGTTCCCGAGAGGCCGAAGAACAGGGCCACATCATCGGGGTTGGAACGGGAGACGTTCGCCGAGCAGTGCATCGGGAAGACGCCCAGGTCGGGCAGGTCGTAGTTCATCGCGTAGAAGATCGACTTCTTCATCTCACCCGCGTAGCGGGTGCCCATGATGATGACCTTTCGCTGCTCGAGGCTCTGGATGATCGCCAGCGGGCTCTTGACCCCGTAGTTTTCAGGCGTGTCGATCTGCATGTTGCAGGCATTGATAATGGTCCAGTCCGGCTCGAACTGCTCCTGGACATCCTGGGGCGCATTGATGAAGAGGGTCTTGGCGAACAGGCAGTGCCACGCCTCCTCGGTGAGCACCGAGACGCGAAGGCGGTACTTCGGATCAGCGCCGGCGTATCCATCGAAGCGGTACAGGCTCGGTCGCCGCTTCATGTGATCGATCGCGAGCTTCTCCAGCGCGGCGAAGTTCTCGGGACTGATCGGCTGGTTCACCTTGCCCCAGGCGATGTGCTCGTGGATGCCGGGCGTATCCTCGAGATACTTGTCAGAAGGGCTTCGTCCGGTCCGTTCGCCAGTGTCGCACATCAGGGCGCCATTGGCGGCCAGAACACCCTCTTCGCGCCGGACCGCGTGCTCGATCAGGGAGCCGGCCGAGAGGTTCCTGTGGATGGACGGGTGATCCAATGCTGCGAGCACGGAAGCTGATACTGTCGCCATCGGGTTGTTTTTCCTGAAAATACCGGGAAGCGTTGCATTGTAACATCACGCGGGGTGAATCACCAATGTCGGCATCGTGAGCCCCAGACCTGCAACGAGCGGCCACGATATTGACCCGGGCACCGGGTGAGGCTAGATTCACCCACCTTGGTTGGCGATCGTAGCTCAGTCGGCTAGAGCACCTGGTTGTGGTCCAGGGGGTCGCGGGTTCGAATCCCGTCGGTCGCCCTTTCCCCCGTCAGTCCAATCGGCACCGCATTCCGGGCAGCGGCCCCGGGGCTCGGGGCCCTTGGAATACCCGCATCGATAGCAGTGATTCCGGCTCCAGGCATGGTGCCTGTGCTTGCCCAGCAGGACCAGGACGCCGGGGCCGGCCAGGAACAGCATCGAACTGAGGCCGATGATCATTCCCCAGTAGGTCCCGGTCTCGCAGCAGCAGTCGTTGCGACGCCTGACCATGACATCGATCGGGACGAGTACGATCATCTCGATGACGGTTCCCGACAGCAGGAGCCCGAGGATCCTGTTGATGTTCGTGACATCATGCTTCCTGGAGTACCGCAGGATGACCCAGGTCCAGATCGACCAGCTCACGGCCATGGTCAGCAGGATTGACAGCCAGGCATACGGCTTGGCCCAGAAGTGATCCTCCCAGACATCGATCAGCTCCATCAGGCCCATGAGGACTCCGAGCGTCAACGTTGCAGCGAAGAAGGCGATCACCGCGAAGCTGATGAACCAGCGTCGTGAATGAACGCCCTTTCTCGGTGGCGACACGGTCGGGATCAACATCAACGCCTGGCAGAACACGATCACGGTCACCGGGATGATGATGGAGTAGAACCACCCCTCGTCCGCGATGAACTCCTCGGGATTCCGGATCATCTGGACAAGGCCTTCAAGCCACTTGTCCGGCTCGTCCGGTCGGATCATGGCGGTGATCGCGAAGGTGGCGACAGCCACCAGGATGGCCCACCAGGGAACCAGGAGCAATCCAAGCAGGATCCACTTGCGCCAGATCGTCAGCCCAGGCATGTGATCACGATACAATGCAGGCATGAGATTTGCCTGCATCCAGCATGACATCGCCTGGGAGGACAAGCCCGCCAACCAGGGCCACATCCAGCAGATGCTGGCCGAATCGAACCTGGAACGAGGCAGCTTCTGCGTCCTGCCGGAACTGGCCGACACCGGGTTCAGCATCAATACGGAACGGACATGCGAAGGCGATTCACTGGGCTGGGCGACGGCGATGGCCCGATCCCACTCCATGTGGATCCAGTCCGGGCACGTTCACGGCACCCCGTCAGGGCCCGTGCACAACTGCGCCTCGATCGTGTGCCCGGACGGAACCGTCCTCGGAAGCTATCGGAAGATCTTTCCGTTCATGACCGAAGCGCCCCATTACGAATCGGGCGCTCGGCTGCTGCTGGCCCGCTGCAACGGCGTACATGTCTGCCCGATGATCTGCTACGACCTCCGGTTCCCCGAACTCTGGAGACTGGCGACCCTCGCAGGAACAGAGGTCTTCACGATCGGTGCCAGCTGGCCGGCCAGGAGGCAGTCGCACTGGAGAAGCCTCCTGATCGCTCGAGCCATCGAGAATCAGGCGTTCGTGGTGGCGGCCAACCGGGTCGGCCATGATCCGAACACCAACTACCTTGGCGGATCGATGATCATCGACCCACGGGGTGAGGTGATCCACGAGGCCTCCGACGGCGAGGCCGTCCTCCAGGCCGAGCTGGATCTGGCGGACCTCAGGCGATGGAGACGGAAATTCCCCGTCCTGGAGGATGTCAGGCATCACCTGCTGGGCAATGTCCAGATCGAATCGGTCGATTTCGACCAGTTGGCCATCAGCAGCACCGATCATTGACGAAACGGCATCGGTGCGTACACTTGATTGGGTCACGGCAGCAGCCAGGGGCATGAGCCTCGAAATTGGAACTCGGCTGGTGCCACCGCAGGAGGCGGTCAAATGCAAGAAGTCACGTGCGAACTCGTGCCTGACACCAGCCCGGCCATGCTGGGCGGGAGTCGGGCTTCGGTCTCTTTTGCATCGGTCCACAGGAACGATCCCCGGTTGATCCCGAAGACACTGGTCAATCGGATCAGGATGGCGTACTTCCAGAATGCGAGCCTTGAGGCGGGCCGGTACCGGATCGGACTCGAGGACGTGATGGCACATCTGGAATGCGTCCAGTTGGGCAGACTCACCAGGCCGGGCAGGATTCTCAACCACATCTCGGACATCACGCAGGCGGTCGCCTGCTGCAAGGGATCACACCTGGCCTGGGCGGACCTGCATGCCGAGTACGAGACGATCCTCACAAACGCCTGCCTGCTCAGGCTGAATGCGACCGAGGCAGCACTCTTCACGCGCCGATTCATGCTGGACCTTGAACGGAACTCAAGGCTCGGACACCGCGATCTCCAGCCGACGATGATGAGCTATGCAGGCACGAGGCCGATGCGTATGTGGCTGACCGATCGGCTCCTGGGCAGGCTCGAGACCACGCTTCAAGGTCGACAGGGACTGACCCGGGAACAACCTCGGTGCCCCGAAGATGGATCAAGGATGCAGTCTGTCGCCGGGCTTCGACTGGCCGATTGACGGCGTGCTTGACATGAAGGCGGTCTTTCGTACGCTGGCAAACCCCAGCAGGAGAATGCTGACGGCAACTTAGCTCAGTTGGTAGAGCACCGCATTGAAAATGCGGGTGTCCCCGGTTCAAGTCCGGGAGTTGCCATTGCCGGAAGCCTCTTCAGGCGGACTCGCGGCGACGATCGTCGCCGCCATGATGGGACCCACGTTCCCACGTCGGGCACTCCAGGAACGAATCGTCCATGCCGACCATCGGGTATCGCTTCATCAGTGCCCCGGCAAGTTCCCCGCGCGAGACCAGCACGAAGAAGACCGGCACGCCGATGATCCGACAGGCGAACCGAAGGGCCCTGGGCAGGTCCTCCTCGGTCGTGGCCAGCTGGAGCGCCCCGTCATCCATGCGGATCGGAAGGATCCTGAACTGCCACGCCTGACGGCGGGACACCATCGATTCGACGGCGGGGTCATGATCGTCGAGGTTCACAGGGACCGAACGGGTCAGGTACGCGTACTGGGTGGCCCATGCCTGCTCGATCCTCGATGCATCGATGCCATACCGCTGCTCGCAGATCGCTCCGAACGGGCGGGCCGACGATCGCTGCTCGGCGAGGATCTGCTCGACCTGCTGCCTGTTGAGGCACCCTGACTGTACGAGAATCTCTCCTAGACGCATGGCGTAGTCCCTCCTGGATGAACCTGGTGGAACCATCGGAGCGAATCCGGCCCGACTGTTGCATGGATCAGCAAACTTTGCGTCCACTGCAGTCGGAAGTTCTGTCTGTACGAGCTTGAACGGAAACTTCACGGGATCGACATGGCGGCTGTTCCGGTAATTCTCATGGAGCCATCAATTCTGACTGCCATGATCCGGGTTGATCGGGCCTGCCGGTCCGAGTCGGTGTATCGTGAAGCTGGGAAGCCTTGGATCTGGAGATGAATTCTGAGACCGGATGTTTCAAACGAGCGACTGGGGCGTGAAGCCGAACTGGTGGACTGGCTTCGAATGATCGAGCAGTCCACCGAGGCGAGCATCCCCCGCCGCCAGGCCTCGGAGATGCTCCAGCGACTGGAGGCCCCGTCCCGGGATACCCGGTACATGAGCACCCTCGGGGAGGTCGAGCTGGCCCGCCTGCTCGTGGACTCCGGCTGCAGGCTCGAACTGGAGGTCCCCACCCCCAGCGGGCGCACATGCGACTTCAAGGTGATGCTGGAGGATCGGGAGTGCTACCTCCACGTCAAGAACTTCGTCACGAAGACGCCAGGGTCAGGCCAGTTGCTGATCTCCAACAGGCTGCGGTACCTGGAGCAGATCAGGCAACCGTACGTCGTCGCCATCGACTGGGATCCGTCGTTGCAGGACCGGCAGATGCAGGAGTACGTGTCACTGTGCTCGGAGTTCATCCAGCATGCGAGCGTGGGTGACGAATTCATCGCCAGGGACCAGGACGGCAATGAGCTCGGAAGCTGCAGGATCATGGCCAAGTGGGATGGCAACTGCATCACGTTGGCCATCGGTGTCTCCCGGGCGTTCGAAGGGCAGGTCCAGCGTGTCCAGTCGCTTCTGAAGAAGGCCTATGCCCAGTTCATGCCATCCAGTGACAACATCATCGTGATCTGCAGTGCCGGCCAGGGCGACAACATGATCATCGACAACGCGCTGCTTGGCTCGCACGTCGAACGATGGGACCGGATCCCGCCACCGGGCAGTCGCGTCGCTCATGGACGGAGTGACGACGGGTTCTGGTCCGAGTCCAGATACAGCCAGAGCGCCATGGTGGTGTGGGTCAACATCGACCCGGAGGTCGATCCGACACGGCGTAGACTGTGGATCCGGCCGGGATTCGAACCGGCACCGGGCCTCGAGTCGATGCTGCAGAAGTCGCTTGACATCCATGACCGAAGCGTCATCACGCCTGATCATCGCAGGTGAGGCGGAATCCGCGTCGCCCGCTCGGGCTTTGGATCCCAGTCTCGTCGCAGCGCCTCGACCGCCTCGATGCCATCGATCAGCACCCTGGATCCGCCGCCCAGCAGTTCCTCGATCTGTCGCCGGCCGATGACTGTGGTGAGGTGGACATGACCGTCGACGTATTCCCGGTCAATGACCTCGGTTCGCTTCTCGACGAAGTCGACTCCACGTGAATCGGACAGTTCCAGCGTGAGCCTCACGGTCCTGAGCATACCCTTCTGCAGGGCAAGCACCCGATCGGCCAGCATGTCCAGACCCTCGCCGGTCGTGGCACTGACCGCGATGGCGCCGGGCTCGGCCTCCATCCACTGCTCGAGCGTCCGCTTGGGGCGATCCAGGTGAGCGCCCGTCCGCTCGGTCAGTTCCCTCAGTCGGTCGATCTTGTTGAGGACGACGATCTGCTCCTGGTCGGCCTCGATCGAATCAAGGACGGACCGCACGGTGTCCAGGTGCTGCTCGGCCTCCGAATCACTCGTGTCGACCACCAGCAGCAGTACATGGGCGAAGATCGTCTCCTCGAGCGTGGAGCGGAAGCTCGCGACGAGGTGATGAGGCAGGTCGCGGATGAACCCGACCGTGTCCGAGAGCATCGCGGAATTGCCGCCACCGAGATTCCAACGTTCCACTCGTGTGCCGAGCGTCGCGAACAGTCGATCGCTTGCATGCGCCCCGCCCTCGGTCAACGCGTTGAACAACGTGCTCTTTCCTGCGTTGGTGTACCCGACGAGACCCGCGGTGAAATGATCGAGCCGGCGTTTCTGCACCTGGCGGGTGCGCCTTGCCTGGACCTCTTCCAGCTGGCTCTTCAACCTCGACAGCCTCTGCTGCACGAGTCGCCTGTCGACCTCGAGCTGCTGTTCGCCGGGCCCCCTCGTGCCGACACCGATCGGTGCGCCGCCGGTGACCTGGCCCAGGTGCGACCACATCGCCCGCAGCCTCGGGGCCGTGTACTGCAGCTGTGCGATCTCGACCTGGAGCTGCGCCTGCTTGGTCGTGGCCCGGTTGGCGAAGATGTCCAGGATGAGCTCGCTTCGATCGATGATCTTGCAGCTGGTCTGCTCCTCCAGAGACTGGATCTGCCTGGGCGACAGCTCGTTGTCGAAGATGACGACCCCCGCCTCGAGTTCCCCGATCATCTCCTTGAGCTGCTCGACCTTCCCCTTGCCGAGGTAGGTCTGCCCACGGGGCACCTTCAATGACTGGATCATCTCGCCGACGATGTTGGACCCGGCCGTGCGGGCCAGTTCCCGGAGCTCTCGAAGCGGATCGTTGGCATCACGCCTGGAATCCGGAAGCAGGACTCCCACGAGGATCGCCTTTTCCTGCTGGAGCGTGATGTCGGAACGGTCGGTGTCCTTCATGGTGCGCCGCCAAGCGTATCATGCATCCATCGACCCAAGGTGAACATCATGCCAATTCCGTTTGAAGCCATCTGCACGAGCAGGAATCCAAGCCGACAAGCCGGCCATGAACCGGTGGCGCGTCGATGACCGAGGCCTCCGGACGATCCTGGACGGTGCTGGGCATCGAGAGTAGTTGCGAGGAGACGGCCGCCGCCGTCGTCGTCGACCAGTCGGATGTCCTTTCCAGCATCGTGATGACCCAGCACGAACTGCATGAGCAGTTCAGCGGTGTCGTTCCCGAGATCGCCTCCAGGGCACACGTGCAGCGGATCCTCCCTGCGGTCGAGATGGCCATGGAGCGAGCCGGATGCGCCTGGGACCAGATCGACGGGATCGCGGTGGGCAACCGGCCGGGCCTGATCGGCTCGCTGCTGGTCGGAGTCACCGCCGCCAAGACGCTCGCCTGGATGAGGAACCTGCCACTGGTTGGTGTCGATCACGTCGAATCGCACATCTGGTCGGTCCGACTGGGTGGAACCGAGCCGGAACTGCCAGCCCTTGGCCTGGTGATCTCCGGAGGCCACAGCAACATCTACTTCATTGATGAGTCAGAGTCGATCACGCTCATCGGGCGCACGATCGACGATGCGATGGGCGAAGCGCTGGACAAGGCAGCCACGATCCTGGACCTGGGCTACCCGGGGGGGCCGAGGTTGGAGCGATGCGCCACCGACGGAGATCCGTCGGCCTATCGGTTCCCCGTCTCCAGGCTCGGCAAGGAGAGCCTGGACTTCTCATTCAGCGGGCTGAAGACCTCGCTGTTGTACGAGGTCCGAGGAAGACCTTCCGGACGTGGTGGCAACGACCAGTGGAGCGCACCACCGCCGATGAACGACCAGCGACGAGCCGACCTGGCCGCAAGCTTCCAGCATGCGGCCATCGAGGCCGTCCGCATCAAGCTGACCAGGGCCATCCAGCAGCACGGCGTGCGATCGCTGCTGGCCGGCGGAGGCGTCACCGCCAACGGGCCGACCAGGCGGATGCTCCAACAGGTCGCCGAGGAACACCAGGCACGACTGCACCTGCCGATGCCCGAGTACTGCATGGACAATGCCGCGATGATCGCGTCACTGGGCACTCGGGACCTCCGGCGTGGACGGCGTGATGACCTGGCCCTGACCGCAGCGGCGACGTGACCGGCCCGTGTCTTCATCGGTCGCGGTGTAGAATCGAGCCATGCCAGCACCACGGATGCATGTAGAGGATGAGAAGCTGCTCGTGCAGCCACCGCACCCTGCGTCACTTGATCCACAGGATCTACTGGCCCAGTGCACGACCAGGACCGGGCGGGTCAGCGGGCCTGGCGGCACCAACAGGAACAAGGTCGACACCGCGATCGAGTTGATCCACGATCCGACCGGTCTGTCGGTCACGGCGACCGAACGACGATCACAGCACCAGAACAGGTCGCGTGCCATCGACCGACTCAGGCGACGCCTGGCGATCGAGTGCCGGACGAGGATCGATCCGAAACGCCAGCGGCCGAGTGAACTCTGGGCGCAGCGACGGCAAGGCGACAAGATGCCGATCAATCCACGACACGAGGATTATCCGACCCTTCTGGCAGAAGCCATGGACCTGGTCACGGCCCGTCGCTACGACCTTGCCGGAGCCGCCGGAATGCTCGGGATCACGATGAGCCAGTTGTGCAGGCTCATTCGACATGAAAAGAAGGCCATGGCCCGGATCAACCAGGGACGGGATCGGATCGGCCTTCACAGGATCAAGGCATAGGAATCCAGCATGCATGCGGCTAGGATGAGATGGTCACAGACCACGCGACCTCACGGAGCATGACAGTGGAAACCGCATCGATCACGGACCAGCAGCTCAAGGCGATGATCAACGAGCAACTCGATGAGTTGATCCAGATCAGGCATGACCTGCACACCCATCCCGAGTTGATGTTCCAGGAGGAACGCACAAGCGGCGTGGTCAAGACCCATCTTGATGCCGAGGGCATCCAGCACGTCGACGGTCTCGCCAAGGGAACAGGTGTTCTCGGATACCTGCCAGGCGATGCCGGGCGGGCGATCGGCCTGCGGGCCGACATGGATGCGCTGCCGATCCTCGAGAAGACCGGCCTGCCCTACGCCTCGGCGCACGAGGGACGCATGCATGCCTGTGGTCATGATGGTCACACCACGATCCTGATCGGGACCGCGAAGATCCTGGCGAGGATCCAGCGGGAACACGGCCTGCCACGACCGGTGACGTTCCTGTTCCAGCCGGCCGAGGAAGGTGGTGCCGGCGGCGACCTGATGGTCCAGGAAGGCTGCCTCGACGGCTCGCTCATCGGTGAACCACTGGAGAACATCTTCGGGCTCCACGGCTGGCCACAGACCGAGCAGGGCGCCATCACGACCCGTGTCGGACCGATCATGGCCGAGTCGGACCGTTTCGAGATCACGATCCGTGGTGAAGGCTCACACGCAGCCTGGCCGCATGGCTCCCGTGATCCGATCATCGCCGCCAACGCGATCCTCACCGCTCTCCAGTCGATCGTCTCCAGAAACACCTCACCGACCGATTCGGTCGTGATCTCGACGACGATGTTCAATGCCGGAACGGCATTCAACGTCATCCCATCGGAGGCGAAACTGGCCGGCACCGTTCGCACGATCGATGGACAGGTCAAGGCGCGGACGATTGAGCGGATGGAGCAGATCGTTGCATCGATCGCGGCGGCGCACGAGTGCACGGCGGAACTGGACTACCGGCACGGCTACCCGGTGCTGGTCAACGATGCCGAGGCCGTTGAGCTTCTCAGGGAGGCCGGGGTCGGCACCCTTGGCGCCCAGAACGTCCATGACATGGTCGATCCGGTCATGGGAGGAGAGGATTTCGCCTACTTCGCCAGGGAAATTCCGGCCTGCTTCTTCGGACTCGGGCTGATTCCCCGGGGCAGCGATTCGATGCCCCTGCTGCATCAGGACACGTTCGACTTCAATGATGCGGCGATCGCCCATGGAATCGAGATTTTCTGCAGATTGGCCCTTCGATCGGCCTGAATCTGAAACCAACCGGGTCCCCGCGGATCAAACCAAAGAGCGTGTCGATGTTTCAAACCTGAGAGCGAGACCAGATAAAGATGACCGATTCAACAAACTGGAAGACCATGCCACTGATCATCATCACCGCACTTGGCATGCTGTTGCCACTGGTCGGCACCCGGGCCATGGCCAGCTCCGAGGTCCTGCAGAGCCCGTTGAACAGGCTGGACATGCGTCGTTCAACCAAGCTCGAGGTCGCCGGCGTCGTCCCACTTCAACTCGACCGCGAGCAACTGGACCGGATCAGGGACCTTGAGCACGTCACGCTTCTGGACTTCCCGGTCGAGTTCGGCCAGTCGTTGGACCTCCACCTCCATCGGCGTGAGATCACGAGGCCCTGGAGCAGGATCGTCTCGATGAGAAAGACCAGGGACGGACGGATCAAGGAGGTTCCGCTGGATGCACCCGACATCGTGCTGCTTGGCGGGACCGTGATCGGTGTCGAGGACTCACTCGTATCGCTTGCGATCGATGACACTGGTGTGCAGGGATACATGAAGGTCGGAACTCACCAGTACATCGTCGCCACCAAGCCGGGGTTTCCGCCGATGATCTACAGGACCGACCTGGCCGGACACCTGGTCGACCTTGCCGAGCACTTCTGCTCGACACCGGATCCGGCTGATCCGGTCGGGCATGGAACGGCCACGGCCTCCCTGGTCCCGGGCGAGTGCCGCGAGATCTCCATCGCCCTGGAGACGGACTACGAGCTGCTTGGCAACGTCTTCGGTGGCAATGTCACGGCCACGCTGAACTATCTGGCAGCCCTGATGTCGGCCATCAACGAGATCTACGTCGAGCAACTGAACGTCCACATGTATGCGAGCTACATCCGCCTGTGGGAGACCCCGGACGACCCATGGACCCAGGATGGCGGCACGGGTGACCAGCTCGGCGAATTCCGCAACTACTGGGCCGCGAACATGAACAGCGTCCAGCGCGACCTGGCCCATTTCATCTCGGGCCGTTCCCTCGGTGGCGGAGTCGCATGGCTGCCGGGGCTCTGTGGCGATTTCGCCTACGCGCTGTCGGCGAACATCAACGGCTCGTTCCCGATACCCATCGAGGACCTGAACGACCAGAACTGGGACCTGATGGTCGTGGCCCACGAATTCGGACACAACTTCGGCGCTCCCCACACGCACTCGATCGGAGTCGATGGCTGCGGTAACAACGACTGCAGCCAGCTTCCCGGCACGATCATGAGCTACTGCCACCTCTGCAGCGGCGGGCTGAGCAACATCCTCCTTGAGTTCCATCCGACCAACCGCGACAACATGTGGGCCCTCCTGGACTCGGTTGACTGCGACTACGGCGGCTTCAGCGGCCCCCCGCTCGCCGTCAACGACACCGTGACCACAACCAACGACACCGGGATCCTCCTGGACGTGCTCAGGAACGACATCGAGGCCAACTGCGAACCCATCACGTTGGTCGGTTTCGATTCGACGAGCAGCCAGGGCGCGACCATCTCGCTCAGCGAGGGATCCGGCCCCGATGGACGGGACCAGCTCCTGTACGAACCCAATACCTCCATCAGCGGCACCGACACGTTCGAATACGTGATCCGGAACGCGGCCCTGTTCCCGCAGGAAGCGTCGGCAACCGTCAGTGTGGACATCGACTCGTTCAGGCCCGCGGAGAACCCCACGGGCGACACCCCCGGCATCCGGGTGGACTACTACCAGCTCGAGCCGCTGTCTGTCCTGCCCGACTTCGACACGCTCACGCCGATCGGTGACGAGATCCAGCCGGAGGTGGACTTCAGCTCCACCGGCGGCGAGTTCATCAACAGCGGACTGTCCGATGATGTCGGCGCGGTGTTCAGCGGTTGGATCACCGTCGACACCCCGGGGTTCTGGACGTTCTACCTCGAGTCCGATGACGGTTCACGACTGCTCATCGGTGACGAGGTCGTCGTCGATAACGACGGGCTTCACCCGATGCAGGAACGCCAGGGCGACATCGGTCTGGAGGCCGGAACCCATGCCATCAGGATCGAGTTCTTCGAGCGTGGCGGCGGTGCAGGCATCATCGCCCGCTGGGCAGGCGAGGGCGTGTCCAAGCAGGTGATCCCGGCATCCGCCTGGAGCCATGGCGGCGAGATCATCGCCGATCCAGATTTCAACGATGACGGCCGCGTCGATGGCGAGGATCTGGGCGTTCTCCTGGGGGCCTGGGGCACCAAGAACGCGATCATCGACCTTGACGGGAACCTCCTGATCGATGGTGGTGACCTCGGGGTCCTCCTCGGGGCCTGGACGGGCTGACCCCCACCGGGGGCTGGCCCGGGCGATCGACCATTGTCCACCAGCCGGGACTGTGCTATGCTGCCCGGCTCAATATTCCAGACCGCTCGTACGACTGCACCAGCAGGTGCCAGGCCGGCACCACGAACCGGATGCAGTTGGAGGTAGAAGACAATGGCCAAGAAAGCCGTAGAAAAGGTATTCAAGATCATGGCGCCGGCGGGGCAGGCAACACCTGCACCCCCGATCGGTCCTGCACTTGGCGCCAATGGCGTCAACCCGGGACAGTTCATCCAGGCGTTCAATGAGAGAACGAAGGAACTCAACGGCAAGATCGTCGGTTGTGTCATCACGGTCTACAGCGACCGGTCCTTCGATTTCGAGATCAAGAGTTCTCCAGCAGCCGTCCTCATCCGCTCTGCACTGAAGATCGAGAAGGGCTCAGGAGAGCCCAATAAGAACAAGGTCGGCGTGATCACCGACGCGCAGCTCAAGGAGATCGCCGAGGAGAAGATGGAGGATCTCAATGCCGGCTCGGTCGAGGCCGCCATGATGATGATTGCCGGCACGTGCCGCTCGATGGGCGTTGAACTGGAGGGACAGTCATGAGCAGGCCGAGCAAGCGAACCCGGGACAACCTCCAGAGCAGGCCGAACGAACCACTGCCCCCGATGGAAGCGGTCAATGCGGTCAAGCAGTTCAAGGCTCCGAAGTTCGACCAGACGATCGGAGTCGTCGTCCATCTGGGCATCGATCCGAAGCAGGCCGACCAGGCCCTGAGGGGCTCGATCGCCCTGCCCAAGGGCATCGGCAAGTCCGCACGGGTCATCTGCTTCTGCCAGCCTGACAAGGTCGATCCGGTCAAGGCGGCCGGTGCGATCGAGGCCGGTGGGGAGGAACTGGTCAACAAGGTCAAGGATGGCTGGTTCGACTTCGACGTCGCCGTCGCCAGCCCGGACATGATGAGGGTCGTCAGCCCGCTGGGCAAGGTCCTCGGCCCCAAGGGACTCATGCCGAGCCCCAAGGCCGGAACCGTCACCCCTGATGTCGAATCGGCGGTCAAGGAGTACTCCGCCGGCAAGCAGGAGTACCGCAATGATGATGGTGGCAACATCCACTGCATCATCGGGAAGTCCAGCTTCTCCGCAGAGGATCTCGCGGAGAACCTCACCTACTTCATCGACACGATCGAGAAGATTCGCCCGGCTTCGTCCAAGGGGACGTACATGAAGAAATGCGTCATCAGCGGCACGATGACCCCATCCGTACAGGTTGCGGTCTGAGTACCGGGACGCAGGAGACACACGATGAGCAAGCCCATCAAGGATATGATCGTCAGGGACTACCAGAACCGCTTCAATGATCTTGAAAGCGCGCTGGTGGTCGAGGTCCGGGGCATCGAGGCCAACGAGAACAACGATCTCAGGCTGAACCTACAGAAGAAGGCGATCTACATCACGGTCGTCAAGAACTCGCTTGCCCGGAAGGCTTTCCAGGGTGGCCCCCTCGAGTCGCTGGAGCCTTCGCTGAAGGGCCCCGCGGCCATCGTCTATGGTGGCGAAAGCGTCGTCGACGTGGCCCGCGAGCTGGTCGACTGGGCCAAGAAGGTCAAGAAGCTCAAGCTGAAGGGCGCGGTCCTGGACGGCGAGTACTTCGAAGGCGCCGAGGGCGTCAAGCGACTCAGCGAGTTCCCGACCCGCGAGGAGGCCCAGGCGACCGTCGTCACGGTGGTCATGAGCCCCGCACGCAAGCTCGTCGGCCAGGCGACCAGCCCAGGCTCGAACCTGCTTGCGATCGTCAAGGAAATCCAGGAACGTCTCGAACGTGGTGAGGAGATCACCAAGGCGTCCTGATCAACGAAACAAAAACGGTCATTCGACTGGCCCCTGGGTTAAAAGCTGCACGGCAGCTCCTCTTGAATGACAGGCTTGAAACTGGGAGTACCCGAAACGATGTCTGAAGAAGCAACAGAGACCACTGAAGCCAAGAGCTTCGACGCGAAGATCTCCAAGATGGGAGACGAGATCGCCGGCCTGACCCTCAAGGAAGCCGTCGACCTCGCTGACTACATGAAGGATGCCTACGGCATCGAGCCTGCAGCTGGTGGTGCCGTGATGATGGCCGGCCCGGCTGGTGGCGGCGATGAAGGTGGCGACGACGAGCAGACCGAGTTCGACGTCATCATCGAGGCCGCTGGCGACAAGAAGATCCAGGTCATCAAGGCCGTCCGAGAGGCGACCGGCCTGGGCCTGAAGGAAGCCAAGGAGCTGGTCGATTCGGCTCCCAAGGCCGTCAAGGAGAAGCTCTCCAAGGAAGACGCCGAGCAGCTCAAGGGCACACTGGAGGAGGCTGGAGCCTCCGTCGGGCTCAAGTAAGCCCCCCTGCGACAGGAAACCCCGGGAGCCCGCCTGTTCATGGCGGGCTCCCGCTGTTTTTGGCCCGATGTGCCACCAAGGGCAAATTTGTTGGATTTTTTCAAGAAAATCGCGAAGTCCCCCTTGTGATGGCATTGTGGGACCCTAGGGACCCGAATAGACTTCAGGGCTTGGCGGCAGCGGATCTCATATCACCGCATTCAATTCCAGGACGACTCACCGGATCTTAGATCAACGGCGCGTCGTCTGTCAGTGTCTAGAGGGGTTCCCCAGATGCCCATGCAATCGGTTCGTAACTTTTCCAAGCGTGGCGATGCGACTCCGGTTCCGGACCTCGCCAGAGTCCAGCAGGACGCGTACGAGCGATTCCTTCAACTGAACAAGGCCTATGACAAGCGGGATCCGAAGTTCGGACTCGAGTCCCTGCTTCGCGAGGTGTTCCCCATCGAGAGCTATGACGGCTCGATGAAGCTGGAATACCTCTACTACAAGCTTGACGAACCCAGGTACACGCCCGACGAGTGCCGCGAACTGAGGCTCACCTACGGCATGCCCTTCCGCATCTGCGTCCGCTTCCATCGTGAAGGCGTCGACGAGGTACCGGAAGAAGAGATCTACCTCGGTGAGATCCCCATCATGATGGGCGGCGGTGAATTCATCGTCAACGGTGCCGAACGAGTGATCGTCAGCCAGCTGCACCGCTCCCCCGGCGTCGACTTCTCGATCATCTCCTCCCTCGGCGACCGCCCGCTGCACTCGGCGAGGATCATCCCCGAGCGTGGATCGTGGATCGAGTTGGAGGTCACCAAGAAGGATGTGCTGGCGATGCGGATCGACCAGTCCACCAAGCTGCCCGCGACGGTATTTCTCAGGGCGTTGGCCGAGACCTTCTCCAGCACGGACGAGATCCTCGAGGAGTTCTATGACGTCAGCGACGTCAAGGTCGAGAAGCTCAGCCCCGAGCACTACTCGGCAGAGATGATCATCGACACCGAGACCGGCGAGGAATACTGCATGGTCGGTGCCCAGATCGGCGAGCGTGGCCTCGAAGCGATCCAGAGCAGTGAACTCAAGAGCGTCAGGGTCATTACCGATGCGTCCGATCCGCTCATTCTCAACACCCTCGCCGAGGAGAAGCTCGACTTCTTCGCGGAGATCACCGAGCACGAGGCAGCGCTGCTGAAGATCTACGGCCGCCTGCGTCCGGGCAACCCCCCGCAGGTCGACAAGGCCAACTCGCTGTTCGCCGAGAAGTTCTTCGATGAGAACAGGTACAGGCTCGGCCGGGTCGGTCGGTTCAGGATCAACAGGAAGTTCGACAAGGACCCGAAGTACACCAGCGTCGGGGAGGACGTTCAGTACATCCGCAGCGAAGACTTCCTTGCCGTGATCAGGTACATCATGGACCTGCGCGCCAAGGGTGGCCATGCCCACATCGACGACATCGACCACCTCGGCAACAGGCGCCTCAGGACGCTGGACGAGCTGGCGGTCGAGGAGATGCGCAAGGGCTTCCTCAAGCTCCGCCGGACCGTCCAGGAAAGAATGAGCGTCAAGGATCCGGATGAACTCAGCAAGATCGCGGACCTGGTCAACTCCAAGAGCATCTCCAGTGCGATCGAGTTCTTCTTCGGCCGCAGCGAGCTCTCCCAGGTCGTCGACCAGACCAACCCACTTTCGATGCTCGTCCACGAGCGACGCCTCTCGGCACTCGGGCCCGGCGGACTCAACAGGAAGCGTGCAGGCTTCGAGGTTCGCGACGTGCACATCTCGCACTACGGGAGAATCTGCCCGATCGAGACCCCGGAAGGAACCAACATCGGCCTGATCGCCTCCCTTGGCATCTACTCTGAGATCGACGACTACGGATTCCTGCAGACCCCCTACCGCAAGCTGAACAAGGGCAAGCAGACTGGCGACGTCGTCCCGCTTCGCGCCGACGAGGAACTGACCTCCGTGCTGGCACCGAGCGACGTGCTGGACAAGGACGGCTCGATCGCCAAGGGCCAGGTCCTGGCACGAATCGCAGGCGACCTTGCACTGGCAGACGCCAAAGACGTCGACTACGTCGACATCTCGCCGAAGCAGATCGTCGGTGTCTCCGCATCGCTGATCCCGTTCCTCGAGCACGATGACGCCAACAGGGCCCTGATGGGTTCGAACATGCAGCGACAGGCCGTGCCGCTGATCAAGGTCGATCCACCGCTGATCGCCACCGGCATGGAGAAGATCGTAGGCAACTACTCGGGCATGATCGTCAAGGCCCGCAGGGGCGGCGAGGTGACCTACGTCGACTCGCAGAGGATCATCATCGACAACGCCGACGAGTACGAGCTGAGGAAGTTCGTGGGCCTCAACGAGCGCACCTGCCAGAACCAGAAGCCCATCATCAAGCTGGGGCAGAAGGTCGCCAAGGGCCAGATCATCGCTGATGGCGCCTCGACCTTAGACGGCGAGCTCGCGATCGGCAAGAACGTCCTGGTCGGGTTCAACACCTTTGACGGGTACAACTTCGAGGACGCCATCGTCATCAATGAGAAGCTCGTGAAGGACGACGTGTTCACCTCGATCCATATCGAGAGCTTCGAGGTCGAGATCAGGGAAACCAAGCTCGGCCGCGAGGAGTTCACGCCGGACATCCCCAACGTCAGCGAAAAGATGCTTCGCAATCTCGACGAGAACGGCGTCATCATGACCGGTGCCAGAGTCGGCCCCGGCGACATTCTCGTCGGCAAGGTGAGCCCCAAGAGCAAGTCCGAGCTGAGCCCGGAAGAGAAGCTTCTCCACGCGATCTTCGGCCGAGCCGGCGAGGACGTGAAGAACGATTCGCTTGAGGTCCCCGCCGGCACCGAGGGTATCGTCATCGGCGCCAGGCGGTTCAGCCGCAGGATGCACCTTTCCGACGACCAGAAGAAGCAACTCAACACGGACATGAAGAAGTACGAGTCCGAGATGGACGCAAAGGCGATCGCCCTGTTCAGGCAGATGGTCGCGTCTATCAACGAGCAACTGGGAACCGAGATGGTCGACCCTGCCACGAGGCAGAAGGTCGGTGCAAGCGACATTCCCGAGGTCATCATGGAGCAGATCGAGAACTTCAGCGAGAAGTGGCTCAAGGGCTCCAAGGAGGTCAAGGAGAAGGCCGTCGTGATCCATGGGCAGTTCTGGCCCAGGATCAAGGCGATCGAGGAGGAGAAGCAGCGAAAGCTCACGCACATGAAGCGTGGCGACGAACTGCCCTCCGGCGTCCTTGAGATGGTCAAGGTCTATCTAGCCACCAAGAGGCAGCTCTCGGTCGGTGACAAGATGGCCGGTCGACACGGCAACAAGGGTGTCATCGCGAGGATCGTCCCCGAGGAGGACATGCCGTTCCTCGAGGATGGAACCTCCATCGACGTGCTTCTGAACCCACTGGGTGTTCCCAGTCGAATGAACGTCGGCCAGATCCTGGAGACCCATCTGGGATGGGCCGCCAAGGTCCTCGGCTTCCAGGCCGAGACGCCCGTGTTCGACGGCGCGACCGAGCAGGAGATCTTCGATGCGGTCGAAGAGGCCAACACCCACGTCAACTCGATCATCGACGACTTCGAGAAGACAGGCGAAAATCCCGGCGACACGAAGCAGATCCTCGCCAGGATGCCCTACGGCGGCAAGATCCAGCTCTACGATGGCCGGACCGGCGAACCGTTCACCCAGAAGACGACGATCGGCGTGATGTATCTGCTCAAGCTGCACCACCTGGTCGACGACAAGATCCACGCACGAGCGACCGGCCCCTACAGCCTGATCACCCAGCAGCCGCTGGGTGGCAAGGCCCGTACCGGCGGGCAGCGATTCGGTGAGATGGAGGTCTGGGGACTCGAGGCGTACGGTGCTGCATACGTGCTGCAGGAGTTGCTGACGGTCAAGAGTGACGACGTCGAGGGCAGGACCAAGATCTACGACTCGATGGTCAAGGGAACCAATCGTCTTGAGGCTGGCATGCCCGTCGTCTTTGACGTGCTGTGCCACGAGATCAAGGGTCTCGGCATGAACATCATGCTCGAGAAGCAGGAGCAGGAGGCCACGAGCCTCTTCTGAATCGACATGATCGGGTGGCACCAGGCCCGTTTACAGACAAGCGAGTCGACCCCGGCCGCCGCCGGCAAGGCTCAGGAGAACCAAGCAGATGTCAGAGAGCGTATTCGATCGCGTCAACGACTACGGATCAGTCAAGATCACACTTGCGAGCCCCAATGACATCCGGAGCTGGAGCTTCGGCGAGGTCAAGAAGCCCGAGACGATCAACTACCGCACCTACCGCCCCGAGAAGGACGGCCTGTTCTGCGAGCGCATCTTCGGCCCGGAGCGAGACTACGAGTGCGCCTGCGGCAAGTACAAGGGCACCAAGTACAAGGGCATCATCTGTGATCGCTGCGGCGTCAAGGTCACCCACTCGAGGGTCCGTCGCAAGAGGATGGGGCACATCAACCTCGCGGCACCGATCGTGCACATCTGGTTCTTCAAGGCGATGCCCAGCAGGCTCGGCAACCTCCTGGCAATGAAGACGAGCGATCTGGAGAAGGTCATCTACTTCCAGGACTACGTGGTGACCGATCCAGGCGACACCGACCTGACTCCCAAGCAGGTCCTCACTGAGGACGAGTACCGCTCCGCATGGGAGAAGTACGGCAGCGGCTTCACCGCGATGATGGGTGCCGAGGCGGTCAGGGAACTGCTGAACCAGCTCGACCTGGACGAGGTGGCCGCAGAGCTCCGCCAGGCTCTCACCGAGACCAAGAGCAAGCAGAAGCAGAAGGACCTCTCCAAGAGGCTCAAGCTGGTCGAGCAGATCCGCAACAGCGAGAACGATCCGACGTGGATGGTCCTGGACGTGGTCCCCGTGATCCCGCCGGATCTCCGTCCGCTGGTTCTCCTGGAGAGCGGCAATTTCGCCACCAGCGACCTGAACGACCTCTACCGGAGAATCATCAACAGGAACAACCGTCTCAAGAAGCTGATGGACCTGAACGCCCCCGAGGTCATCATCCGGAACGAGAAGCGAATGCTCCAGCAGGCCGTCGACGCCCTGTTCGACAACGGTCGCTGCAGGCGACCGGTGCTGGGCTCGTCAAACCGACCGCTCAAGTCGATCACCGACATGATCAAGGGCAAGCAGGGCCGCTTCAGGGAGAACCTCCTCGGCAAGCGTGTCGACTACTCCGCCCGTAGCGTCATCGTGGTCGGTCCGGAGTTGAAGCTCTACCAGTGCGGACTCCCGAAGAAGATCGCGCTGGAGCTGTACCAGCCGTTCATCATCCGCAAGCTCAAGGAGCACGGCCTCGCCGACACCATCAAGTCGGCCAAACGTATGCTCGAGAGGCGTGACCCAGAGGTCTGGGACATCCTGGAGCAGGTCATCAAGAACCATCCGGTTCTGCTGAACCGCGCCCCCACCCTGCACCGCATGGGCATCCAGGCGTTCGAACCGGTCCTGGTCGAGGGCAACGCGATCAGGATCCACCCGCTCGTGTGCACCGGGTACAACGCCGACTTCGACGGCGACCAGATGGCGGTTCACCTGCCACTGTCCGTCGAGGCGCAGGCCGAGTCACACGTGCTGATGCTCTCGACACACAACATCTTCAGCCCCGCCAACGGCAAGCCGATCGTGAGCCCCAGCCAGGACATCGTCATGGGCGTGTACTTCCTGACCGTGGCCAACGAGGACGAAAAGCCGGAACAGGAGAAGATGCCCCGCTTCAAGGACATGGACGAGGCGTGGCTTGCGTGGCAGTCGGGCACGATCCATCTGCACGATCACATCGACGTCAGACTTGCCAGGTTCACCGAGCTGGTGAACAAGGAGACCGGTGCGGCCGAAGCGATGTCCCAGAACCGTCGTGTCGAGACCACGATGGGACGTCTGCTCTTCAACGACATCCTCGGCGACGGCATGCCGTTCTACAACTGCAGCCTGGGCAAGAAGGGTTCGGCTCGCGTCATTGACGACACGTACGAGCGGCTCGGCCGCCCGGCGACCATCGATCTCCTGGACGCGATCAAGGATGTCGGTTTCAACTACTCGACGACGTCGGGCCTCAGCTTCGGCGTCACCGACCTGCGAATCCCGGATCGAAAGACCGAGCTGATCGACGAGACCCAGAAGAAGGTCGATCGAGTCGAGAAGTTCTACAACGCCGGTGCCATCACCGAACGTGAACGCTACAACCAGCTCCTGGACCTCTGGGCCAACTGCCGTGAACAAGTCACGAAGGAGCTGATCAAGACCCTCAAGACCGACCGCCGGGATCTGAACACTGGACGAGAGACCGACATCGATCAGGGTGAGGGTGATCGCTATCTCAACCCGGTCTACCTGTTCAGTGATTCGGGCGCCCGAGGCAACGTCAGCCAGATGCAGCAGCTTGCTGGCATGCGTGGCCTCATGGCCAAGCCCAGCGGCGAGATCATCGAGACGCCCATCCGTGCGAACTTCCGCGAGGGACTGAACGTCCTGGAGTACTTCTCGTCGACCCACGGTGCTCGAAAGGGCCTGGCCGACACCGCCCTCAAGACGGCGGACTCCGGGTACCTCACGAGGAAGCTCTGCGACGTCGCCCAGTCGGTGGTCGTCCTCGAAGGCGACTGCGGGACCTCGCGAGGAATCGCCAAGAGGGCCATCTACAAGGGCGAGGAGATCGACGTCCCCCTGAGCGAGTCGATCATCGGCCGCATCAGCCGGCAGACGATCATCAACCCGGTGACCGACGAGACCATCGTCAGCGAGAATCAGATCATCACCGAGGAGATCGCCTCCAAGATCGAGGGCATGGGCATCGACAAGGTGTTTGTCCGAAGCCCCCTCGTCTGCGAGACCGCCCGCGGTGTCTGCGCCAACTGCTACGGCACCGACATGAGCACCAGCAAGCTCGTCGAGGAGGGCATGGCCATCGGCATCATCGCGGCCCAGTCCATCGGTGAGCCCGGCACCCAGTTGACGATGCGTACCTTCCACACCGGCGGCATCGCGGCACGAGGGCTCGTCGAGACCAGCTACCGTGCTGCCCAGGGTGGCACGGTTCAGCTGAGGGACTGCAACGAGGTCGAGGTCGCCAACGAGGACGGGACCACGATGTTGACCGCCCTGAAGCGGAACGGCGAGATGATGATCATGGACTCCAAGGGACGAGAGCTTGAGAAGTACAAGGTCCCCTATGGTGCGGTCATCAAGATCCCCGACGGCGCGTCCGTGAAGAAGGGCCAGATCCTGGTCGAATGGGATCCGCACAGGACCCCCATCCTCGCGGAGAAGAGCGGTGTCGTCCGGTTCAAGGACATCAAGGAGGGCGAGACCTTCCGGATCGAGCAGAAGCGAGGTGGCGGCGACGAGATGATCGTCACCGAGCACACCGGTGACCTCCATCCACAGATCACCGTCGTCGATGACGATGAGAACATCCTTGACTTCCACCACCTGCCCGCCAAGGCTCGTATCGAGGTCAAGGAAGGAGATGCCATCAAGATCGGGCAGATGCTCGCTCGTCAACCCAAGGAAGCTGCACGATCCGCGGATATCGTCGGTGGTCTGCCCAGGGTCACGGAGATCTTCGAGGCACGGACTCCCAAGGATCCAGCCGTCCTGGCCAAGATCTCGGGCAAGGCCGAACTGCACTCCGACAAGCGCAAGGGCAAGATGACCATCCGAATCATCGCCGAAGGCGGCATCGAGGAGGATCACCATGTCCCTCAGGGCAAGCACCTGCTGGTACACACCGGTGACATAGTCGAGGCCGGCGACGCGCTGACCGAGGGGCCCCAGGTCCCGGCGGAGATCCTCGCGATCAAGGGCGAGGAGGAACTGTTCGTCTACATGCTCGATGAGGTCCAGAACGTGTACCGAGCCCAGGGCGTGCCGATCTCGGACAAGCACATCGAGGTCATCCTCAGGCAGATGCTCAGCAAGATCGCCATAACGTCCATCGGCGACACCATGCTGCTGCCCAACGATGTCATCGACCGGTTCCATTTCAGGCAGATCAATGACCTGATCGCCAGGAGCCTTCGCATCGTCGACCCCGGTGACACGGACCTTCCACTGAATGCACTGGTCTCCAAGGAGGACGTCAAGGAGGCCAACGCGGTCGCCGAGGCCGAGGGCAAGACTCCTGCCAAGACCAAGAGGCCGAAGCCTGCCAGCGGCAAGACGCTGCTGCTGGGCATCACGAAAGCCTCGCTTCAGGCGGAATCGTTCCTCTCCGGCGCCAGCTTCCAGGAAACCACCAAGGTGCTCACGGAGGCCGCGCTCAAGGGTGCGGAGGACCACCTGCTCGGCTTGAAGGAGAACGTCCTGCTGGGTCACCTGATCCCAGCCGGCACCGGCTTCAACGAGTACGCCAATTCCCGCGTGAAGAAGCTCGTCGAGGTTCCAGAGGAGGACGAGAACGTCGAGGCCGAGATGATCGCTGAAGCCGCCGAGCATGCCGAGGCCCTTGGTGCCGAGCGGATCGGCGCCGCGCCGGTCGTCGAGGTCATGAGCGACTTCGGCGATGAGGTTGATGAAACCGAGGACTCGTTCGAATCGACTCCGAACATCGAGGACATCCTGAAGGACAATCCCTCGGATTGACCTGCACGGACACATACCTGACTGATCACGGGAACCCTGCCATCGGCGGGGTTCCTGTTCATCCGGGCTCTCATGTTCGGCCTGAATAGGCCTCCGCCAGAACGAGCCAGTCCGCGTAGAGGTACGGCACTCCCATGTCCTCGTGGTATCGCTTGATGCTTCCAAGGACCGTCTCATGCAACTGCTGCTGCCAGTCAGTCGCCCCGGGATCGCAGAAGAACATCCGGCAGCCCAGGGGCCGGGCCAGGTGGATCGAGCATGAACAATCCTCGAGGAACGGGCACGAGTCCCCATCATGGCCATGAGGCGGAGTTGTCCGACGCATGACCCTCGCCGCTTCCAGTCCGGTGAGGTAGAGCCTGTGGCCGAAGGACTGAAAACTGCAGCAGCGACCGCTGCCGATGCAGCGCGGTCGTCGAGCCAGCGTCTGTTCAGCGACCATCACCTCGAGTGATCCCATCAGGTGCTCGAATTCCTGCTCCGCCGAGGCCTTCATCCAGGTGTCCAGGAGTTCATGGTCGATTGGTTCCCTCGGTCTCATGCCGAATCCTCCGACTGGATCGATCGGGTCAACTGCACGAGGATCTGCTCGGCCGAGTGGTGCCGGCCATGACCCATGCCCGGGCACGGGGTGTCGTGCCTGGCCTGGTCCGAGGCCTGCCGGTCCAGAAGGTTCTCCGGCCAGAAGGGCCACGTCCGGCACTGGACGGGCCGAGCCTCGTACACGCCGCAGATGGCCTTGCCGGGAATGCTCTGGCGGTCGAGGAAAACGCAGTCGTGCCCGTATTCGGTCAGTTGCTCGGTCAGGGACAGTCGGCTCCCGATCCGTCGCACATGCGTTCGCAGGAAGACGTCCGCCTGGACACCGAGCTTCGAGGCCATGGCCTTGGTCTCCTCGATCGTCACCCAGACGGCGCCAGGCGGACCGGTGCAGCAGTTACCACAGCTGGTGCACGTGAAGCGAAGGCCGCCGGAATACCACTGCTGCTTCGAATCGATCGGCAGGTCGGACATCAGGCCGTCCCGTCGTCATCTTCGTCGAACGGATCACGCGCACCTTCCTGCTCGGGCGTAGCTCGGCTCGCCCACGGATCGACCTCCACGAAGTGGATTTGTGCTTCCGAACGGACCAGCGGCAAGTCCGCCAGGTCGTCCGGACGCTCGTCAAACGCCATCCGGTCGACCGAGTAAAGGCTTTCGCACACCCAGACATCCTGGACCTGCATGGCCTGGTCGATCAATTCCTCGACCTGCCGCAGGCTCGATGCGGTCATCCAGAACGTCAGGTACGCACCCTCGGACGGATCACCCGCCGTCGGCTCGGCGACGATGACCGCCTGCCACAGCGTCATGCCGAGCTCCCTGCCGGTCTCGTCGCAGTTGCTCTCGGGATCGATGTTCAGATCCAGAGCCAGCTCCTCTCGCAGTCGGTGCAGGAGTTCATCGAGATCCGCCGATTCATCGTCCACGATCTCAAGGACCTCACGGACCCCGGAATGAGTGACGTCATCACCCTCGGCGTTGTCCTGCCAGGTCGACTGGACCTCCTCGAGCCCGTGCTCGGCCAACAGGGTCTCGATCGACTGCCGCATTTCGAGCGGGGCGTGGATCGCGACACCCTTCCAGCAGTCGAGGAAGACCTCCAGGTATGGCTCGTTGCTGTTGGCCCCGATCCCGATCGAGGCGTCCTCCAGGAGGACGGCCTTGTATCGGTGCCACGACTCCATGAACTCCTGGATCGGCAGTTCGATCTGGGAGACGTAGACATCAAGACTGCGATAGGCGTCGCGTGAACCGATCTCGATGATCGGGATGACCGAGTCAGGCAGAAGCTCGAACGCATCGTTGACCAGTCGCATGATCCGTTCATGGCTGACGACCGCGTGGAAGGTGTAGGTGTCAGGCTCCTCGTGCTCACCGGCGTTGTACGTGACCGTGTAGCCCTGGACAGGTTCGATCATGTCACCGGGGATGATCCCGAGGGGAAGGGCGAATCCTCCCACCCGGTACCTGGACAACTCCTGTTGCAGTCTGAATTCACGCATGACATCCAGATGGTAGCACCCGGGAGTGGCCGGGTCTTTCCAGGCCGGAAAGTCCGCTCTCACCAGCCGATCGTGTATCATTCGCAGGCACGGCGTGCGACTGGTGTCCATCAAACCGGGAGAGAACGCATGACTGCGAATCGTGGCCAGTGGGCTACTCGAACCGGATTCATCCTGGCTGCATCGGGTTCTGCAGTCGGGCTCGGAAATATCTGGAAGTTTCCATACATCACCGGCGAAAACGGCGGCGGTCTCTTCGTCATCATCTACCTGTTCTGCATCGCTCTGGTTGGTCTCCCGATCCTGATCGCCGAGATCATGATCGGGCGTGCAGCTCAGGCTCAACCGATCGAGGCCTTCAAGAAGCTCCAGGGGGGACGAACTGGCTGGAGCATGGTTGGATGGTTGGGGGTGATCGCTGGGTTCATCATTCTGTCGTTCTACATCGTGGTTGCGGGCTGGGCGATGGATTACACGCTCAAGTCCATTGTTGGCTTCACCAACAACATCGGTGACAAGGCCCAGAAAGATGCCATGGTCTATCGCGCCACCGAGTCAATGGACCAGATGCGAGCCGCATTGATCCAGGACGAGGCGCACCTTGAACTGGAATCCAGCAAGAAAGCATGGCGAAGACAGTTCTCGCCATCCACCTGGGAAATGTATGACGACTACAACACCGCAAGGGATGCGGCCGATGATGAATCCCTGAAGCAGCGACTCCTTGAAGATCCTGCCATCGCGGAGTCCGTTGAAAAAGTCGAATCGGCGTTGCCTCAATTACAGGGATCCCAGCAGGCAATCAAAGAGGCAGCCGCAGCAAAGATCAATGCGATGGATGACCTCCAGATCCGTGATGCCGCTGAAACACTCAAGCGGCGCCAATTGATCCGGGAGGATGTGACGACTCTGTTCCTGAACCTGCTGGGAGACGGGTGGACGTCGACATTCTGGGCTTGCATCTTCATGTTCACCACCATCCTCATCGTGGCCACCGGTGTCGGCGGTGGCATTGAACGAGCATGCAGAATCCTCATGCCACTGCTGATGGCATGCATCGTCGCGTTGGTCATCTATGGCATCTTCCAGCCGGGATTTGCCCGAGCCATCGACTTCGTGTTCAGCCCTGACCCGACTGCGCTGGAACCACGAGGAGTACTCGAAGCTCTTGGACACGCCTTCTTCACGCTATCACTTGGCATGGGGTGCATGATTACCTACGGGTCCTACCAGCAATCCAAGAGCAAGGGCCTTGTCAGCGAGTCGGTAACGATCGCCTGCCTGGATACCGCCATCGCACTGCTTGCCTGCCTCATGATGTTCCCGATCATCTTCAGCTATGGACAGGATCCCTCAGCCGGTCCGGGCCTTGTATTCATGAGCATGCCACTTGCCTTCGCCGAAATGGGCACATTGGGAATGCTCCTAGGCATCATTTTCTTCGGCCTCCTGGTGTTCGCCGCACTCACCAGCGCCATTTCGCTCCTGGAAGTCACGGCTTCCTATCTGATCGATTCAAAGAACTGGACTCGCCAACGTGCGGCGTGGACAATGGGAGGCGCAATCTTCCTCGTAGGCATCATCACTGCATTTGCCAACAGCAAGGGATTCTTGATGAGTTCCTGGCTGCCAGGATACGGACAGACCTTCTTCGACACCATGGACCTGCTCACCAGCAACTGGATGCTCCCCCTGGGTGGCCTGTTCATAGCAATCTATGCTGGCTGGATCATGCCCGCACGCATCCGGCAAGCCGAGCTCTGCGATCTGAATGGAGGCATCGCCGGCACGTGGCTCTTTCTGGTTCGATTCATCGCACCCATACTCGTCGTCATCGTTCTTCTTGACAAAGTTGGCCTGATTGATGTGAACGAGATTTCCTTCAACCTCATGAACTGATATGGAAGCGGGTCGATCTGGACTCCGCCATAAAACAGTCGCACTGATCAGATTTTCTCACCACGTACACTCGAGCAAACAAAACCATGGATCGATTCAATCACTTCATCGAGCAAATCAACACAGTCATCTGGGACAACACGGTCCTGTACGTGGTCCTGGGCGTGGGCGTCCTGTTCACGATCTGGTCCGGATTCTGCCAGTACCGGGCGCTGATCCACGGCACCGCGGTGACCGCAGGCAAGTATGACGACAAGAAGGATCCCGGTGCGATCACGCACTTCCAGGCCCTGTCAGCCGCGCTCTCGGCGACCGTCGGACTCGGCAACATCGGTGGTGTCGCGGTGGCGATCGCGCTGGGTGGCCCGGGTGCCGTCTTCTGGATGTGGATGGTCGGGCTCGCGGGCATGGCGCTCAAGACCACGAGCGTCACCCTCTCGATGCTCTACCGAGACACCAGCAATCCCGATGAACCGCTCGGTGGCCCGATGTACGTGGCCAAGAAGGGCTTCCAGGCGTGGGGGCTGGCCCCGATCGGAACCATCATCGGCGTGATCTTCTGCGTCACCCTGCTGATCTCCGCGATCACGGGCGGCAACATGTTCCAGGCATGGAACGTCGGGCTGCTCACCGNGGAAGCCACGGGCATGCCGACGATCGGCGTGGGCATCGTCCTGGCCATTCTCGTGGGTGCGGTCATCATCGGCGGCATCAAGAGGATCGGTCACGTCGCCGGGATCCTCGTGCCGTTCATGTGCATCCTCTACGTGCTGGCGGGGATCGTCGTGATCATCATGTACATCGACCGGATCCCGGGGATCTTCGGCCTGATCTTCACCAGGGCGTTCATGCCGACCGAGGCCGCCGGCGCATTCGTCGGAGGCACGGCCGGGTACGCATTCCTCTGGGGCATGAAGAGGGCCCTCTTCTCCAGCGAGGCAGGCCAGGGATCCTCCCCGATCGCCCACAGCGCTGCCAAGACGAAGGAACCGGTTCGAGAGGCCGTCGTGGCCGGACTGGAACCGTTCGTCGACACCATCATCGTCTGCACGCTGACGGCTCTGGTCATCCTGGCCACGGGGGCTTGGGATCGTGGCGGACAGGGAGAGGCGACGCTCGCCGACGGGCACACGTTCACCGCAGGCCAGATGGAGGGCACGTGGAACTTCGGCACCTGGGGTGATCCGGATCCGAACGATCGTGATGACATCGAGCAGTGGCACGTTCCGCTTCCAAGGAAGCACAAGGAAGCGATCGTCACGACCAAGAAGGACTGGGTCAACGAGGACGATGTCTTCGTCATGGCCGACGTGAGCGAGATCAACGGCGACACCGGGACCACCCGCATCAGGATCAATGGCGAGGTCGCCCTGCTTGAAGACGGCTCGTACGCCATCGTGTTCGAGGAGGGAGCGATCCAGAGCGAGCAGGCACCGACGCTGGTCGATAACGAGGTCTACAAGGAGTACCCGTCAGCGGCGCTGACATCCCATGCGTTTGATCGCGCCGTTCCCGGCCTGGGCACGTGGCTTGTACTGATCGCGGCCTGGCTGTTCGCGATCTCGACGATGATCTCCTGGAGCTACTACGGCGAGCAGGGCATGATCTTCCTTCTCGGGAAGGCCAGCGTGTTCCCGTACAAGCTGTTCTACTGCCTGATGATCATCGTGGCGACCTTCCCCGGCCTGATCACCACGGACAAGGAACTTGACGGTCTGACGACGTTGGGCACGGGAGTCATGCTCTGGGCGAACATTCCCATCATGCTGATCTTCGGGTTCATCGCCATGCGTGCCTATCATGACTACATGAGGAAGCTGTCACGAGGAGAGTTCTCCGGCGACCGCCGGTCCTAACTGATCCAGCCATCCAACGGTGGAGCGGTTGACCGTCTCGCGTCGATGAACCTGCAGATGGGTATTGAAGCCTGGATCACGATCGGCATCGTACTGCTCGCCCTGTGCGGGCTGGCATTCACTCGATTCAGCGCGGACATGATCCTCGCCGGGGCGATGGTCGTGCTGCTGACCCTCGGCATCATCAACCCGGAACAGGCCCTGGTCGGCTTCGCCAACGAGGGCGTGATCACCGTGGGCGTCCTGTTCGTCGTCGCCGCNGGGCTGCGAGAGACGGGCGTGCTCACCAGGATCAGTNCGAACCTCCTTGGCAATCCCCGTACGGTCACGGAAGCCCAGGCCAGGCTGATGATCCCGACGAGCTTCTTCAGCGCACTGATGAACAACACCCCGCTGGTGGCGACGCTCGTGCCGGTCATCGACGACTGGTGCAAGAAGATCCGGATCTCTCCGTCCAAGCTCCTGATCCCGCTCAGCTACGCGGCGATCCTCGGAGGACTCTGCACCCTACTGGGCACGAGCACGAACCTGATCGTCGCCGGGCTCTACGGATCGAGCATCGAGCGGGGCGAGATCGCCGGCGAACNGCTCGGCATGTTCTCGATCAGTTGGATCGGNATNCCATGCGCGATCGCAGGGCTCGGATTCCTGCTGCTGTTCAGCCGCTTCCTGCTCCCTGACCGAAAGCCCGCCTTCAGCCAGTACGACGACCCCAAGCAGTACACCGTCGAGATGGTCGTCGAGGCCGGCAGCCCGCTGGTCGGCAAGAGCATCGAGGAGGCCGGCCTGCGACAACTGGATGCGATGTACCTGATGGAGATCGAGCGTGATCGGCAGGTCCTGACGGTCGTCTCGCCCAACGAGGTGTTGCGAGAGAACGACCGCCTCGTCTTCGTCGGGGTCGTCGACTCGGTGATCGAGCTCCAGCAGATCGCGGGACTCCGTCCGGCGACGCGACAGACATTCAAGCTCGATTCGGATCCACGGATCAGGATCCTGGTCGAGGCCGTTGTCAGCAACACGTGCAGCCTGCTCGGGCAGAGCATCAAGCAGGGTCGATTCAGGACGATGTACAACGCAGTGGTCATCGCAGCCAGCAGGAATGGGGACCGGATCCGCAAGAAGATGGGCAACATCATCCTCAGGCCGGGAGACACGCTTCTGCTGGAAGCCGATCCCTCCTTCGTGGAGAACCATCGAAACAGCCGCGACTTCTACCTGATCTCGCAGGTTGAGAACGCGACTCGCATGAGGCACAACCGTCGCTGGTTCTCGATCCTGATCTTGGCAGGGATGGTCGCCAGTGCCGCCACCGGACTCCTGAACCTCGTAACGGCGGCGCTGCTCGCGGGTGGACTGATGATCGCCACCAAGTGCTGCAGCGCGACGGTCGCGAGAAAGAGCGTCGACTGGCAACTGCTGATCGCGATCGGATCGGCCTTCGCGCTCGGTCGGGCCATGGACCAGAGCGGGGCAGCCGATGGGATCTCCGGAGGGCTGTTGTCCCTTGTGGCTGGGAATCCTTGGCTCTCGCTGGTGGTGATCTACCTGGTGACGATGCTCTTCACGGAACTGATCACCAACAACGCGGCAGCCGTCCTGATGTTCCCAATCGGGATCACCACGGCCCAGTCACTCGACTCCAGTCCCCTGCCATTCGTCTTCGCGATCATGATCGCCGCGAGCTGCGGCTTCGCGACGCCACTGGGCTACCAGACCAACCTGATGGTGTACGGCCCCGGTGGATACAGATTCAGTGACTACATCCGTTGCGGCGGCATGCTCAACCTGCTGATCGCCGTGATCGCCCTCGCCCTGATTCCAGTCATCTGGCCCTTCTCATGAGAACCTCGATGTGGCTTCATGCTGAGATCGCCGAGGCGATCACACGCGGGTTCCAGCAGGAGGTCGATCGACTCAGGCTCGAGCAGGCGATCAACGGGATCGATTCGATCGACAACCATGACATGGTCCGTCTCGTCGCCAGCTCGGCGGCAACGGATGGATTCGGAGCGTGGGAGTCCGTGCGGTTCCCCCGCGATGACGAACATGCGGGCTCCTCCCGCCCGGGACGATGCGACCTGGTCCTCACGCCGGACGGGCTGCCCCTGGAGCAGTCCCGGTCCGAGCCGACACTCTTCGACCCGGCCGAAGCCGTCCAACCTGAGGCGGCGTTCTGGCTCGAGTGCGTCACGATCAGGCAATTCAAGCCCGAGGGCCCCAACCATGCCTACACGCGACAGTTCCTCAAGGACACGCGGGGAGCCATCGAGCGACTGGCGTGCGCCAGGCGACTGGTACACAAGGCCGTACTCATCATCGTGCTGGGCTCGGACCTGTCGGTCCTCGAATCGGATGCCGGAACGTGGGTGAAGGTGATGGTCGACGAGGGACTGCCGATCGGACACCCGGTAACCAGGGCGATCGAGATTCCGGACTCGATCGGAAACACCGCCGCGCTGATCATGCTCGCGGCCGTGGGTTGAAGGATCATGCCACCGGCATGGTCTCCGCCTGTTGCATCGCCGCTTCGAACCCGACCGAGCCTCGCGTGATCAGCAGGTGGATCATCTCGGCGGCCTCCCTGTCCGGATCATGGCCGTCGAACTGCTTGGTCACGTGCCGAAGGCCCTCGGAGACCTTGGCAAGGTTCCGGGTGTCCTTGAGCAGTTCCGCCGCCTCCTGGACGATCGGCCCGACTCGACCGAGGCATGGCACGAACTCTGGGACGACCTCCTGGCGGAGAACGATGTTCGGAAGAAGCTTGTACCGGGTCCGCAGGAGAAGCTTGGAACCGATCCATGAAAGCGGATCGGTCTTGTAGACACCGATCATCGGACGAGTCTGCCTGGCCAGGTCCAGTGTCACGGTGCCCGAGACGGTCAATGCCAGGTCACACCAGTTGATGGCTGCATCGAGATCCCCGATGGCCAGGTGAAGCCCCGTCGGCATCGCGGGCACGAGCTTCCTCACCTGGCGGGCGACGCGATCATCGGACGNGACGACCAGGCCCGTCGTTCCCCTGAACCGGCCCTGGATCTCCGTGAATGCTGCGACCAGCATGCGGGTGTTCTTGCGAACCTCCCCGCTGCGCGAACCGGGAAGCACGNGAATCCTGGGCGAACCCTGAGGGAGCGTGTTCCGGCGCTGCTGCAACTCGGCCTCGTCGATGGACCTGTTGATCACGGGATGACCGATGAAGCGGGCGTTGACCTGCCTGGACATGAACCATGATTCCTCGAACGGAAGCAGACACAGCACCAGGTCGCTCAGTCGACGCAGCTTCTTGATGCGCCATCCACCCCATGCCCACAATTGAGGTGCGACAAGGTGGGCGACACAGGCCCCCTGCTTCTTCATCATCCTGCAGATCGGGAAGTTCGCTGCTGGCGAATCGACCGCGATGTGCGCGACAACCCTGTACCGGCTCGCCCACCTGGCGATGTTCCGCTGCACCTTCCTGACGGCCATCGCGTGGGACAGGGCCCCAAGACCCATGGCTCCATCGACGGCCGTCTCCTCGATCAGCGTGGCACCAGCAGCCTCCATCCGGGGGCCGCCGCAGGCGAAGATCTCAACGCTTGGATCACGCTGGAGCAGGGCGGCGATGACCCCCGCCGCCCGTGCATCACCGGAGGGCTCGAAGGCCGTGAACAGCAGCGGCCGCTTTGCCTGGACCTGTGGATCCGTGTTGGAATCAGGCATTGTCACGACCCTTGAATCTCCTGTTGAACACGCCACGAGGGGGCACCGGGAAGCAGGATACACGAAGGGACAGCCAGCAGACGTACCGGGAACCCGTCTTAGGGTACCCTGTGCCCATGAACAAGGGCACGCTCCTGACCATCCTGATCATCCTCGGCCTGGTTGCCGGAGCNATCTTCGGCGAGATCCTCTACAAGCAGGACACCTCGAGCTCNTTCATCGATGGATTCAAGATGTGGGGCAACCTGGTCCTGGTCCGACCCCTGAGCCTCCTGGTGATCCCGATCGTGCTGGTATCGGTGGTCGTCGGGGTCACCAGCATCGGTGACCCGAGTCGGCTCGGGCTCATCGGCGGNTCAACGATTCTCTACTACCTCGTGACGATGCTCCTGGCGGTCATCCTCGGCACGACGCTGGTGGCCACGATCCAGCCGGGAACCGGACTGACCGAGGAACAGTCGATGCAGCTGCGCACCCAGGGCGAGATGGCATTCCAGAGCGAGGAGTACGAGGAACAGAGGGAGCGGATCGAGAGCGCCGAACGCAATGAGACGGTCAGCAGCGCGT
This sequence comes from Phycisphaerae bacterium, assembly GCA_002711415.1. GTDB lineage: Bacteria > Planctomycetota > Phycisphaerae > Phycisphaerales > SM1A02. Next base: position 89,236 of record PARI01000021.1, read on the forward strand.
GGATGAACATCCTGACGCAGTTGATCCCGACCAATCTCTTCGAACAGATGGCCAAGAACAACACGCTTGGGATCATCTTCTTCTCTCTGCTGCTGGGCCTGGCGCTGGCCGTGGGAGGGGAAAGGACGCTCCCTGCTGTCAGGATGTTCCAGGGGCTCTTCGAGGGGCTCATGATCATCGTGAACTGGGTGGTCTGGCTCACACCCATAGGCGTCTTCATGCTGGTGACCTACACCGTGGGCGTCGTTGGGATCGGAAACCTGATCGGCCCGATCAGCATGTACATGTTGATCGTGCTCGGCGGCCTCCTGGCCCACGCGTTCATCGTACTTCCCGTGATTCTGGCCATTTTCGGAAGGGCCAACCCCTACCGGTTCATGTTCAGGATGAGACGAGCGCTGCTGCTGGCCTTCGGTACCGCCAGCAGTGCCGCGACACTTCCGGTCACGCTGGACACCGCCGAGAACGAGGGCGGATGCTCCAAGCGGGCGAGCAACTTCGTGCTGCCCCTAGGGGCGACGGTCAACATGGACGGAACGGCCCTTTACGAGGCGATCGCGGTGGTCTTCCTCTTCCAACTCTACGGAATCGAACTCCAGTTCGGGGAACTGCTCATCGTCGTGATCACGGCGACGCTCGCTGCGATCGGGGCCGCGGGCATTCCATCAGCCGGCCTGGTGACGATGGTGATCGTCATCGCGGCGGTCAACACGAGCCTGCCCAGAGACGTCCCTCAACTGCCACTGGCCGCCATCGGCGTGATCCTCGGCGTCGACAGGATCCTGGACATGTGCAGGACCAGCGTGAACGTCTGGGGCGACTCCGTCGGTGCACGAATCATCTCGAGACTGGCACCGGACGAATCCGAACAAGCCCGGTGACGGAGCCATGGCCGTTTTGGTACCGCCTGTCCCGTTTTTGCTACATTGACCAGTCCGCAGGCCGGGATCCCGGACACCCTGGGCCCGACATGTTGGGACATGGAGACCATCCTCGCTCATGACCAGACGCAAACGAATGACGACGCTGACTCGTTGGTTCACGGCCGCCATCCTGCTGGGCAGCGGCCTCTGCTGGAATCTCCAGCCAGCGACTGCAAAGGATGAACTGCCCAACCTGGTGAAGCGGCTCAACGAGTCGTTCGATCGCGTCCAGGGAAGCAGCAAGAGCTACGACCCCCTCTTCAAGGCCTACCTCGAACTGACGGATCCCCCGGCGAACATCGACGATTCAGAGAGTCTGATCCAGGTCTGGAACGGCATGGACGGCTGGGACAAGGTCGCGGACTGGGCCAAGGCAAACACCAGCGTCACCGACGTGATGGTCCAGACACAGGACCGATTCATCCTCGGGCTGCCATACGGTGAGGAGAACGTTCCAAGCGAATTCCGGGAAGCCGGCCTGTGCATCCGGGTCGGGATTGACGGCAACATCGCGGCGATGGATTACCCGTACTTCAAGGCGATCCGGATGCTGGGGATTCTCGGCACCGCGCAGATGAACCGGCTGGCCGAGGACAAGAAGTTCGACGAGGCCTTCGACATCGGAATGGCCACGCTCAGGATGCTCCGCCAGGCCTGCGACCAGCAGATGCTCCANGAGAAGTTCTTCAGCTTCCAGGAGTTGTCCGAGGGCCTGCAATCCCATCGGAACCTGATGTACCAGTACCTCGAGCAGGTTCCCGCCGACATCTTTCGTCGACTGGGCACCAAGGAATACCCATTTCTCAAGCCGACCGACAACCAGAGGCTGAAGCGAATGGAGATGCCTGAAGGCGATCGCCTCGTAGCCGAGGCCGTCCTGGATTCAGCCTTCAACGATGATGGGCAGCCCGATCCGGAGGTCTTCGCATCGACATTCTCGGTCATCCAGGCCAAGGACGCCCCCCTGACGCAGTTCGGTGCGGCCAAGCGATGGATGAGGATCGCCGAGGTCCATGGATCACTCGATGCATCCAAGGAAAAGCTCACCGACATCTACGATGACTGGTGGCGGCGATGGAAGATGCGGCAGTACAACGAGATGATGGACCTGCCTACGGAACTCTCGAAGGTCAACACCATCCGGTACGCCGCCGTGATGATGACGGTCACCGACATCCAACTGCTGTTCAGGGCGAGGGAGCAGCTGATCACGGAGATCAACGGCACTACGATCTCCGCGGGACTCTGCGGATACCACGTCGAGTTCGATTCATGGCCGAACGACAAGGAGAAGGTCTACGCACTGTACGCCCCGAAGCGATTCGACTTCGACCCCTATGACGCCGGATATGGCAGGCTGATCTACCGGTACCTCGGTGACCAGCGCAAGGCGATCGAGACGGCGATCGGTCGTGTCTGGATCACTGGCTGCGTGCTGTACGCCAAGGGCCGTGATCTCAGGGACAACATGTACAGCGAACATACCTTCAACGGCGAAAACGGCGACCTGATCATATGGCCTCCCGTGCGGCAGCTTGCCCGCGAGGAAGGACTGGTCGATTGAGCTGGCGTGATGTGCTGAGGCAGGTGACCCGTTGAGCGAGGAGTCAACCGTCCAGGATGTCGTGATCATCGGATCAGGTCCAGCCGGCTGGACCGCTGCGATCTATGCCGCGCGGGCCGAACTGGCCCCGACCTGCTACATCGGGGTCCCCAAGAGCAATCCGGCACCGGTTCTTCCCGGCGGGCAGTTGATGCTGACGACCGAGGTCGAGAACTACCCGGGATTTCCCGAGGGAGTCAGCGGCCCCGAGCTGATGCAGCACTTCCAGCAGCAGGCGGAACGATTCGGCGTTCAGGTCGTGTCCAAGGACATCGTTCAGTGCGACTTCTCCAGCCGCCCCTTCAGTCTGGAGACGTCCGATGGTGACGTGGTCCGAGCCAAGGCGGTCATCATCGCGACGGGGGCGACNGCGAACTGGCTCGGGCTTGAGAACGAGCTTCGGCTGGCCACCTCCGGCGGCGNGGTCAGTGCCTGCGCCGTCTGCGACGGAGCACTCCCCGCATTTCGAGACAAGCCCCTCGCCGTCGTCGGCGGCGGCGACACGGCGATGGAGGAGGCGAGCTACCTCACCAAGTTCGCCTCGAAGGTCTATGTGATTCACCGGCGGGACCAGTTCCGTGCCTCCAGGACCATGCAGGATCGCATCCTCAATGCGNCGAATGNGGAGGTGATCTGGAATTCACAGGTCGTCGACGTGCTGGGCGAAGAGTCGATCACTGGCGTGATGCTCGAGGATACGGTCACCGGCGAACGCAAGGAACTTCCCGTCAGCGGACTGTTCATCGCGATCGGCCACTCCCCCGCCACCGGCTTCCTTCAGGACAGCGGCATCCAGTTCGACCAGAGCGGCTACATCGAGCTCTCAACCCGGTCCAGCAGGACCAACATCGAAGGCGTGTTCGCCGCAGGGGACGTGGCCGACAGCGTGTACCGTCAGGCGATCACTGCTGCAGGCATGGGATGCCAGGCGGCGATCGAGGCGGAGAGATGGCTTGCCGAGCAGGAAGCCTGAACTCAGCCGCCTCGCCTTGAAGTAGAATGCACGTTCAACAACGGGAGCAATGATCGAATGCCCAGGACATGCCCTGATAAACTGAACGTCCTGCTGCTCGGTGGTGGCGGCCGGGAACACGCCATCGGCTGGAAGCTGCGTCAGTCACCCCGACTGGGTGAACTCTGGGTCGAGTCCTCGGCCAATGCCGGCCTGAAGCAGATCGGGCAGGTCTGTCCTGAATCGATCGATGCCAAGAACCTCTTCCACACGCAGAAATGGTGCGATCGCCAGTCAATCGACATGATCGTTGTCGGCCCGGAAGCGCCACTCGTCGACGGCCTGGCCGAGAAACTCGCCTCGGATCACCGTGTGGTGTTCGGCCCCTCAATGGCGGCGGCCCGTCTTGAAGGTGACAAGTCCTATGCCAAGGAGGTCATGAGGCAGGGAGCCGTCGCCACGGCTGATGGCAAGACGTTCACGGATGCCGAGCATGCCAGGAGTCACGTGACGGCACGAGATGAGCCCTGCGTTGTCAAGGCGGCGGGGCTGGCCGCCGGCAAGGGTGTCGTGGTCTGCAACGATGCCACCGAAGCTGTCGCGGCGATCGACATGATCATGGAGGACCGCACCTTCGGGGAGGCCGGGAACTCGATCGTGATCGAGGAACGGCTCGAAGGCCAGGAACTCAGCGTGCTTGCCTTGGTGGATGGACACACGATCTCCGTCCTCGATCCGGCACAGGATCACAAGCAGGTCGGCGAAGGCGATACCGGCCCCAACACCGGAGGCATGGGAGCCTACTGCCCCACTCCACTGGCGACGAGGGAAGTGATGGACCTGGTCCACTCGGAGATCCTGGTCCCAACGATCGATGGGCTCAGGCGGGATGGGATCGTCTATCGAGGCGTGCTCTACGCAGGCCTGATGCTGACAGCAGCCGGACCGAAAGTTCTGGAGTTCAACTGCCGGTTCGGTGACCCGGAATGCCAGCCGCTGATGATGCGTTTCAAGGGAGACCTGGCCCACGTCCTGTGGGCGACGGCCACCGGGACGCTCATCGACACCTCGATCGAGTTCGACCCACGGCATGCCTGCTGCGTCGTCGTCTGCTCCGAGGGATATCCGGGGCCCTATCCCAAGGGGGTACCCATCACAGGCATCGAGGAGGCCATTGAAACCGCCGGGACGGACGAGCAGGTCGAGGTCTTCCATGCCGGAACCACGATCGATGAAAAGGGACGCCTGGTGACCTCTGGAGGACGGGTTCTGGGGGTCACAGCCATGGCCGAGGACCTGCAGCGAGCCCAGGAATTGGCCAACCGGGCCGCTTCCTGCATCAAGTTCGAGGGGGCCTTCCATCGGCGGGACATCGGACACCGTGTCATGGGCCCGCTGAGCAACCTCAGCGGAGCCTGAGATTTATACACAACTGCATATTTTTCCAAGACTTCCATCGCCCGGTTTGACGAAGTGCGCCTAGGCTGGGAGGATGGAAGACGACAACAGGCCAACCCTGTAGATCTCGGAGGATCGACCTTTACGGGGCCAGAACAGGACACTGAGTGCATCCTTGCAGGTTTACCTGAAGCATGCACGTGGATCAGACAAGATCGTGGCCCGCTGTCAGCATGATGCGCCCGCCTTACCAAGGCCAAAATCGGAGATTCAGACGTGAACATGCTCAGACTCGTACCGTTGACCCTGCTGGTGGCGACCCTTGCCATCTTCAGCCAGGTTTCTGCATCCGTTGTCTCGGAAGCCGAGGAGGAACTGGATTACCAGTACCCGGTCATCAATGAAAACACGCTGATACAGATGGGCATGATCCCCGAGCCAGGCGTCATCAAGGCCAGGATGCCCCAACGCAAGAAGGCGACCGAGGACATCGTGCTTCCCTTCAACGGCAAGACCGGGGAACCGATTTGGACGGGTCGCATCATCGTCAAGTTCATGGACGACGTCCGTGCCAGGGCCCCGCGAACCCCATCTGATCGTGCCATCAGCATGAACCGGGCTAACATCGGGCAGGTCGACCAGATCATCACTCAGTACAACGGCACCATCCAGCAGTACATCAACCGACCTCCGGAGGTGCTGGCCCAGCTGGAACAGCGAGCACTGCTCAACTCGGGCTGGGCTCAGCCCGACCTGGCCGGAATGATGTTCGTCGACGTCGCTGAAGAGGACATGGTTGCCACGGCCAGAGCCCTCAACGACCTCGACTACATCGAGTACGTTCACATCGATACGGAACTCATCCTGTTCCAGTGCGGTGACGAGAACTGTGGAACCGGACCTGCGGGCGAAGGCATCACGTGCAACGCGCCCAACTTCGTCATCGGAAACCCGGGCAACTGCACCGTTCTGGATGCCGCAGCCTGTGACAATGCCGACTGTCTCGCCGCGGTCGCCGAAGTCGATCCGGAATGCACGGCAGAGGACTGGGACAATGGCTGTGTCGCGATCGCCTGGCAGGTATGCACCAGGCCCGTCGAGAACCCCCAGCCGGAAAATGGCTGTGACGATCCGGAAGTTCCCGTCAGTGAATGGGGCTGTCTGGATGGCAACTGCTGCGACCTGGTGGGCGAGATCCTGCCCCGTTGCGTCGATGAAGCCAGTGCCGTCGGCTGGGACCAGGTCTGTGCGGCCATCGCCAACATGGTCTGTACGGCGACGATCTACAATGACATCCAGCCCGACCTTGGATGGACTGATCGATACGATCCCTGCCTGTCCAACCTCCAGACGCTCAACCCCGAAGGCACCGCACCAGGTGTTGAAGGCTTCGTTGAGGCTGATGGGCTGAACCCGGCACTGCTGCCTGTCGCAGTCACCGTCCAGAGCTCCAGCTGCTTCGAGACCCATGAGGGCAGTGGATGCAACCAGCCCAAGTGCTGCACCACGGTCTGCTTCATCCTGCCTGAATGCTGTGGCGGCGAATGGGACCAGCAGTGCGTGAACCTCGCGACCAGCCCCGAACTGGCCAACCAGTGCCAGAGCGGATCCGTCGAGGAACCGACCCCGACGTATTCCAGCAGGCTGACCGACTCAGGCGAACTGCCCGGCGGCATCCGTGAGACCCGGGGACGACAGGCCTACACGCACCAGTGGCCGGTGGTCTTTGACCGGAACAACCCGAATCCGGCCATGTTCGAACCGGAGAACTTCGACGACTTCGCCCACTTCCTCGAGCAGGGCTGGACCGGTGGTGGCTTCGGCCTCTCGGACATCGACCAGATCTACGAGCGATACCTGATCGACAACAACCCCGATGGCGAAGCCGAGCTTCGCGGCGAGGGGATCAAGGTCGGCGTCATCGAATTCGCAGCCTTCATCAACCACGAGGACTTCACGATGGCCACTCCTCACGGTCCCGATGGAACCGGCGGAACCCCGCTGGAGCAGCCAAAGGTCATCGCCGAGGAAGGCCAGACGATCCTGTTCTTCGACGACGGGTATCTCAACCACGGCACGGCGTGCCTTGGCATGATCGTCGCAGCAGACAATGGATTCGGTGTCACCGGCATCGCCCACAACGCACAGGGCTACTTCTTCCCGACCCTCAGTCTTGAAGAAGGCTCGAGACTGCAGAACGCGATCGTCAGTGCCGCGCTCGAGTTCGGGCCTGGCGACATCCTGAGCTACTCGATCGGCTCACCTCCTGATGAAAACGGCGAACAGCAGACCCTCCCAACCAACCCAGGCAACTGGACGGTATTGAGGCTTGCGAGTGACCTCGGCATCACCAACTTCATCTCGGCGGGCAACGACTGCGTGCCGGTCGGTCCTGAAGCAGGCAGTGAAGACAGGCCCCGCTGTGGAGCCATCATCGTCGGTGCCATTGGCGCTGGCCAAGGTGCCGTTCCGTTCCCGGCGTATGACAACCCATTCTCTCGCATGGACTTCAGCAGCTTCGACAACGAGGATTGGAATGCCAGCGTGGACTGCTGTGCCTGGGGCACCGCCGTCTGCACGACCGGATACGGAAACCTCTTCCGGGGTGCGAATCCACAGATTGATTCGGTGTTCGAGGTCGGACGCCTCCGCGAGTACACCCACACGATGAACGGGACCAGCAGCGCCTGTCCGATGGCTGCCGGCCTTGCCGCATGCATCCAGCCATTGGCCAAGGAGGTCTACGGCGTGGCCTTCCCGCCAGACAACCCGACCGCACAGGCAGGTATTGAGGCAGGTGGCATGATGCAGATCATGCGGTCAAACGGCTCCGCGGCCCAGTCGATCGACTATGACAACCCACTTCGCTACACCTCGACCGAAGACTCGGTCTGCAACGGCGACACGCTCTTTGGCGAGGAGGTCCGCAATATCGGCGTCTTCCCCAATGCTCGCTCGTGTGCTGTCGCTGTCTTCACCAGCGGCGTGTTCGCCATCGACCCGTATGACATCAAGGTCATCTGGGGCACCTTGGTCGAAGGAACCAAGTACAGCCTCGCTCAGGATGATCTTGCCTCGCTGAAGATTGCTGGAAAGCGAGCGGACGTCGGCGAGATGCGTGGCGTGCACTACATCCTGCCGGGCATGACGACTGATGTTGAAGTCAGTCTGCGCACCGGGTTCGAGCCCGAGGAGTTCGCGGCACTCTCGATGGAAATCGAGGGCCGTTCGACCATCTGGGGCATCGTGGCTCTGCCGTTCATCAAGAACCATGCAGAAGATCGATGGGAACTGCTCGCGGTTGAACTGCTGTGGCCATACGAGGTGAACTTCGAGGTCGAGCTTCCGGCAACAGTCGACCCGGCATTCTACCTGGACGAAAACGGAGAGGTCACCCTTCGCCTGGTCACCCATACCTGGGGACACTCGAAACGACACGAGGTCCACTGGGATCTGATCGACTTCACCTACTCGGCGTTCGGCGAGCCTCCAGGGGATGACATCGGTGGATGATCCCACTGCCATTGTTTGAGATTACGGGGCCCTGCATGCGACATGCAGGGCCCTTTTTTTCGTGGGCCAAGAGGTCTTGCCCGGTGAGGATCACCAGAAACACACAAGTCGGGATTCGAACCGGTTCGAGTGCGTGCTACACTTGAGGAACTGGCCGTGCTGGTGGTCGCGGAGGTCCGAGAATCAAGACCGGATTTCTGACCGACTCCCTCAGGGGGACATATGGATTCGAGTAGACGGACAACTGGCCATGTGCTCATCGCCATCTTGGCGACAGCATGCCTCGTTCATCCGGCGATGTCGCAGTTGTCGCCATTCACGGAGGAAGCCGTCGCTCGCGGGCTCGTCTACCAGATCCAGGACTACCCCCAGACCGAGGGAATCTACGGATTCGGTGCGGGATTCAGCGACCTGGACTCCGATGGTGATCCTGATGTGATCGTCGTTGGCAGGGAGGACGGCACCGTCGGCATTTTCGAAAACGATGGAACCGGCCACTTCATCGATCGGAGCGTTGGCAGCGGCATACCGACACTCAGCGAGGCGTCGGCTTTCGCCTGTGGCGACATGGATGCCGATGGAGATCCGGATCTCTACCTCACGCAAATCGGCATGCCTGACAAGCTTCTCATGAACAACGGGGACTTCACGTTCATCGACGTCACCAGGTCCAGCGGCATCATCGCCGATGGCGCTGGAAAGGATGCCGCCTGGGTCGATTACGACCTTGACGGTGACCTGGACCTCTACGTCTGCAACTACCCAGGGGCCATCGCCGGCACGGAGGGGATCGGCAACCAGTTCTGGAACAACAATGGCGACGGCACCTTCACCGACATTGCACCGGCACTGGGCCTTGACAGCCTGGGACTGACATTCGTTGCAGCGTGGACCGACTACGACAGGGATGGGGATCTGGATCTCTATCTGAGCAATGACCGTGGCTTCCTGTTCGGGAACCCTCCGAACGAGCTCTTCCGGAATGATGGTGGTGTCTTCGTCGATGTCTCCGAGTCGAGTGGAGCGGGCCTTGCGCTGTTCTCCATGGGGCTCGCCGTCGGAGACTTCGACAGGAACGGATGGCCTGACTTCTACATGACCAACATCGCCAGTTCGAATCAGCCGAACAAGGGCATCAATCCACTGCTGCTGAACCAGGGGGACGGCACGTTCATCGAGAGCGCCGCTGATTGGGGCGTGGAGACCCACATCACCGGCTGGGGTTCGGTCTTCTACGACTTGACCAACAACGGGCACCTGGATCTATACGTCAACAACATGTTCGAGCCGAACTCGCTCTACCTCAATTCCGGGAGTCAACCGACATTCGAGGCCGCCGCGATGATGAATGTGCTCGCATCGGACCAGCCCTCCTACTGCGCTTCGGTCGGGGACATCGATCTCGATGGTGACCTTGACATGATCAACAGCGACCTTGAGGGAAACATCCAGATGTACATCAATCACGAGGGGCAGAATCGCAACTGGATCAAGCTGAGGATGGCGGGATTCCAGGGCAACCCCGAGGCAATCGGTTCTCGCATCGAGATCGACACGACCACCGGTGTGCAGCAGAGGGAGATCTTCGCCGGAGGCAACGGGTATCTCGGCCAGAACGAACTGGTACGTCATTTCGGGCTCGACGACCAGATCCGGGTCGAGTCGGTTACGGCGACTTGGCCAGGCGGATCGAGCACCCGCGTACTCCAGAACCTGCCTGCGAACATGACATGGACGATCTATCCCGAGGAGCAACTCGGTGACGGCAACCATGATGGGCAGGTGGACCAGGAGGATCTGGACATCTTCAATGACTGCTACGCCAGCGGCTTCGCTCCAGGATGCGAGATGATGGACTTTGACGGAAACTGCATCATCGACGAGATCGATCATGCCAAGATCGAGTCGATGGTGGATGGACCCGCTACGGGTGATCTCGATGGAGATGGCCTCGTCAACAGTGTCGACCTTGGCATCCTGCTGGCTGCATGGGGCGCCAACCCGGGCTCGGTCGCGGACATCGATCTGGACGGTTTCGTGCTGGGGACCGACCTGGGCCTCCTGCTGGCCAACTGGACACGATGAGCTTCGGCCGTACCGATGCATCAACATGTCCGAATGACACGGAATTGGAACGGACAGGGCGGGATTCGAACCCGCGGTAGCGGTATAACCACTACGCCGGTTTAGCAAACCGGTGCCTTCAGCCGCTCGGCCACCTGTCCAGCGAGCAGTGTGGGATTGTAGCAGGACGACCAGGATCCAGTCGCCAACAGGATCATGGGCCATTCTGGAAGGGCCGGCCTCACGGTGCCGGGGCGATCGATTCGAGTTCTTTGATGTCCAGTTCCAGCTGATCGACGTAGTCCCTGCCCGGATCGATCCTGCCGCCATCGACATGAAGGACGACGATCCTGAGCCCCTGCTGCTTGAGCAACTGGCTGACCTGCTCTGAAGGCCGTGATCGCCAGATCATCACCTCCGCCTGTCCGGGCAGCTGATCCAGCTGCTCTCTGGAAGGGGCCTTGCTCCCGGGCCAATCGAGGATGATTGAATCGGCGGCGTGGGCTCTCTGGATGTAGCGGTAGCCGTCACCGTTGAAGATCACTGGGCCCACCCGGCCGAGCGCCAGGGCCAGCCTTGCATCCAGGTCGGACAGCTCCTGCTTCAGGCCGGCTGCACGCTCGGTGTAGACCGCTGCGTTGGCCGGGAGCAGTTCAACCAGAGCGTCACGGACTGCGTCAACCTGGTTTGAAACAATCAGGGGATCCGACCATGTCTGGCACACATGCTGAACGTGCTGGTGTTCGCCGGCGTCTCCATGGGAATGGGTCAGCATCTCCGCCAGCTCGATGTAGCGATCCCGGCCATGCCGGCTCGTGTTGACCATCCTGGACCTGGGCAGCGAGACCCACTCGATCCAGTCGGCGTATCCGGCCCCGTTGCATAGGATCAGGTCGGCCTGCTGGAATCCCATGAGCGTCTCCCGGTCCGGGCTGGCCACGGATGGATCGAGGGCGGAAAACGGCATGGTCACATCGATTGTGTCCCCGCCGATACGGCGGGCGAAGGTCGCCAGTGGCTCGTTGACGGCCCAGACCGATGGCGATGCCTCGACACCTCGATCGGCCGAGGACGACTTCCGGCATCCATGCGAAGTCCAGGCGAAACCGATCAGGAGAAGGGGAATCGTGAGAGAGGCGAATCGGTGGAACGTGCTCATGACATGGTCCAGTCTATCCATGCTTGATCGGTGCTGCGAGTCAAGACGGGGCATCCGAATGCGAAACCTGATAGGATTCCCGGCTCGGAAGGTGAACACATGAAGATCCACGAATACCAGGCAAGACAGCTGCTTGCGGATGCTGGAATCCCTGTTCCGGCAGGTTCCATGGTCACGACCTCTGACGAGGCGCATCAGGTCGCGCGCGACATGTTCGAAGCCGAATGCGGGTTGGCCGTTGTCAAGGCACAGGTGCATGCCGGCGGTCGCGGAAAGGCGGGTTTCGTCAAGCTCGCCAGGACCGCCGAAGAGGCGCACGAGGCCGCCCGATTCATGTTCACCAACCGGATGGTCTCTCCACAGACACCCCCGGACGGACTGCATGTGAGCAAGCTGCTGATCGCATCGGGCGTGGACATCGATTCCGAGTTCTATCTGGCCGTGACGCTTGATCGTGACAGTGGCTGCGCCACACTGATCGCTTCGGCCGAGGGTGGTGTCGAGATCGAGCAGGTCGCCCATGACCGGCCTGAAGCGATCCTGAAGGTCCAGGTACATCCCCTGATCGGGCTTCAGCAGTGGCAGGCCCGTGACCTGGCGTTCAAGCTGGGATTCAAGGGCAAGGCCGTCATGCAGGCGGCTGACGTGATGCTCAAGCTGGTCGACCTCTTCAACGGCACAGATGCGAGCATCGCAGAGATCAACCCGCTGATCCTGACCCCCCCGTCCAGTGATCATCCCGATGGACAGGTCCTGGCCATTGATGCCAAGTTCAACTTCGATGACAACGCACTCTTCCGTCACAGGAACATTCAGGCATTGTTCGATCCCGCTGAGGAGAACCAGGCCGAACTGGAAGCCAAGGAGTTCGGCCTCAGCTACATCGCCCTTGAAGGGACCATCGGCTGCCTGGTCAACGGGGCAGGACTGGCCATGAGTACCATGGACATCATCAAGCTCCACGGTGGAGAACCCGCGAACTTCCTCGATGTGGGCGGCAGCGCCACCGAGGAGGCCGTCGAAGAGGCATTCCGCATCATTCTTTCTGATGACAGCGTCAAGGGCATCCTCGTGAACATCTTCGGAGGGATCATGAGATGTGACACCATCGCGAGGGCGATCGTGACCGCAGCCAAGAACGTCGGCTTCACGGTCCCGCTGGTCGTCCGACTCGAGGGCACCAACGTCACCGAGGCACGCAGGGTTCTCGAGGAGGCGCAGACCGACCTTCCCTCGATGATCACGGCCAATGATCTTGATGATGCAGCGGAGAAGATCACCCGGGCGGTCGGGTAGACGGACATCACCATGCTCGTACTGTTCGACATCGACGGAACGATCCTGGAAACCTACAGCGCCGGGCGAAGAGCGCTGATCGCCGCCATGAACCTGGTACGGCCGGGACATGACTACACGCTGGACGGCGTCCAGGTCAGCGGGCGACTGGACCCACTGATCCTCGGTGATCTCGCTGCCAAGTACGATGTCGAGGTCACACCGGAGATCATGGATCGATTCCGTGAAGCCTATGGAGCAGACCTCGGACGCCAGATTCAGTCCGGCCAAGCACGGATCGACCTGCTCCCCGGGGTCTCCGAACTGGTCGGAATCGTCCATGAGTGGAAGGACGTGACCCTCGGGCTGCTCACGGGCAACTGGCCGGAAACAGGCGCCTTGAAGATCCGCACCGCGGGCCTGGACCCCTCCCTGTTCACCGTCTGCGCCTGGGGCTCGGATGCACCGAATCGACCGGGCCTGATACCGGTTGCACTTGAGAAGTACGCCGAAAGCATCGGCGGAGACCTCGAAAACAAGCATGTCATCGTCATCGGTGACACCCCACACGACATCGATTGCGCCAGTTCAAACGGGTGCCGGTCACTGGCCGTGGCCACGGGCAGGTTCACCCTGGAGGAACTGTCAGAACACGACCCGGACCTGGCCGTCCAGGATCTTTCAGACACCTCGATGCTCGCCGATTGGATGCAGGGATTCCTGGAAACGGACACCGATGAAACCGGTTGATCACGGAGCCCCTGGTGACGCCGGACTGGCCCCGGTCCAACCCGGCCAGCGACTGGCCTCTCTGGACCTGCTTCGCGGTTTCGCACTGCTCGGGATCTTCCTGGTCAACATTCCGCTCTTCAGCTTCCCTGTCGAACTGGGCCTGACCCCGGGAGACACGCTCGAATCAACTGCTGACAGGATCAGCGTGCTCCTCGTCGCGATTCTCGCCGAGGGCAAGTTCATCTCTCTGTTCTCCCTCCTGTTCGGTGCCGGCGTAACCATCCAGTGGATGCGGGCCAGGGCACGGAACACGCCATTCGCGGGGATGTATGTCCGGAGACTGCTGGTCCTCCTGTGCTTCGGCCTGATACACGCCATCGGCTTCTGGTATGGAGACATACTCGTCCTCTATGCCTGTCTCGGGTTCGTACTGCTTCCACTGCTGAAGCTCTCGCCGAGAAATCTACTGATCACGGCAGGAGTGCTGCTGACCGTCTGCATCGTCCTGATGAGCCTTCTGGCGTTCTTCCAGGCCCTGGGCAAGCAGTTCCCCCTCATTGCTCCAACCATGGAGGAGGGGGGCGAGTTGTTAACTGGGCTCCAGGCGATCGAGACATATCCATGGGCGAGTGAACAACTGCTCGCGGCCGAGTCGAATGCCTACGCCGAAGGTCCGCTGGCCGATGCCCTGGCCTTCCGGGTGATGACCTGGGGATTCTTCATCGTGATGGTCTTCTTCAGCTACGCATGGCACGTCATGACGATGTTCCTGGTCGGCACAGCGATGATAAAGGTCGGGTTCTTCGACCCTTCCAGGATCTTGCTCCAGAAGAAGGCGGCGATCATGGGGCTCTCCATCGGGCTGCCCTTGGAGATCCTCGACGGGTTCCTGTTCGCGATGAGGGGATTCACCCATGGATGGACCAGCATTGCCAGCGCGTTTCTCAGCGAAATAGGAACCGTCTCGATCGCGATCGGATTCGCAGGCCTGGGTTCATGGCTGGTTTCAAGCGGAGGCCTCACCAGGGTGGTCGGCTGGATCTGCAGCGTCGGCCGGATGGCGTTGACCAACTATCTCCTCCAGACCCTTGTCGCCACGACCATCATGTACTGGTGGGGATTCGGGATGTTCGGCTCGGTCGAGAGATCCTCCCTGGTCCTGCTGGTGCTCGGCTTCTATGTGCTTCAGGTCATCTTCAGCGTGGCCTGGCTGCAGGTCTTCCAGATGGGGCCCTTCGAGTGGCTCTGGCGCACGATCACCTACCTGAGGCCACCTGCTCTTCTCAGGCGCAATTGACAAGCTCGTTCGTGGATAACTTGAGACGGGGTTCCCGGTCTTCATCGATGGGGTACAGTACGGGGGCAAGGAGGCGACCCCAAAGATGCCCGACGCGTATGACGCCGGTTGCTCGGACTTCTACATCAACCAGAAGATCGCGCTGAAGATGGACCTGCCGTCCAGCAGGGAGACCGTGATGGACCTGTTCGACCGGGTGCGTCGCGAACTGCCCGCGATGGATCAGTTCCGCAGGTTCGATGACGAACTCGCCCTGGAATCATCCGATACGGAACGCAACTACAGCTGGCTCGCGATGCGGCGGACTTCCGTCAGAAGCGGCTGGGTCAATCCGAGCAGGATCAACGACGCCTATCACCTGCATGGTCTCGTTCTGGAGACGGCCCCCTACTTCCTCTCGATCAGCCCCCTGGATGTGGAGTACATCGAGCTGGTCTACGGCTTCGACATGGAAGCCCAGATGAACCGTGACGAGGTCGTGTTCGACGCGCTCCTGGCCAACAGCCCGCTGGCGGGCCTGATCGACCACGACCGGGAATCGGTCGTCGAATCACAGCCCCTGATCGGCATGGGCATCGATGAGATGAGTGATCTGAAGGCATATGTCGAGATCAAGTCACGATCCAGGGCCCAGGAGGGCAGCGCCAGCGGATGGACCAATGAACCCATCAGCGTCTACCTGACCGTCCGCAAGGCAGGGCCACTCCAGCACGTCGATGACTTCAAGACGATCTTCGGCATGCTCTGCGGAACCGGGGAACGCCTGGTGGACGAACGGGTCATCCCCAGCGTCCTGATGCCCCTGAGGCAGGCGATACTGTCACGCCCCTGCTGATCCACCGCACTTCATGGTGCTATGATCAAGCCATGGACTGGGATGTTGCCAATGCGATGATCCGCGCCGTCGAACTGAAGGACCTCTCGACGGCCGCCCACACGTGGCGGGTGACGCTGTACGCCCAGGCGGTGGCCGAGGCCCTGAAACTGGCACCAGAGAACGTCTACCAGTTCATGCAGGCAGCCGCATTGCATGACATCGGGAAGATCGACATTCCACACGGAATCCTCGCCAAGCCAGGCAGGCTGACCGATGAGGAATACGAGATCGTGAAGATGCACACCGTTTTGGGGCACGAACGACTTGTTCGCATGGGCGAAACCGATCCCACCCTGCTGACCGTCGTCCGGCATCACCATGAGCGACTCGATGGAAGCGGCTACCCCGACGGGCTCGAGAGCGACATGATCCCACAGCCTGCCCGTCGTTTCGGCGTCATCGACACCTTCGATGCGATGACGAGCATCCGGCCGTACCGGGAGGAGATCGGCGAGGAAGCCGCCAGGGCGTCACTGGCGGAACTGGAACGACACAAGGGCACCTGGTACTGCCCACACACGGTCGACCTGTTCCACTCGCTCTACGATTCAGGGAGGATCGACTGGATCCTTCACCACTTCAACGACAAGGCGGACCTCTCGGCACTTGGTGCCGTGCCGGATCCAGATCGCCTCGAGATGGCCGAGGACATCATCAAGCAGACTGAACAGCGAATCGACGATTCGACTCCGGAATAGCATGATGAACACGGGCAGCATCAACCAATGAACCATGCTGGATGATGTGTGGATCACCATTCAATCCGGCATGATCGATGTCGGACATGACACTGCCTGTTGCCATGTACAGACGGCGCACGATAGGCGTAGACGTGGTTCCTGACTGGCTGGGTGGGCTTACTTGGTTTCGGCGATGTCCAGGTAGCGGCTGACACTCTGCAGGTCGGGAATGATCTGCGGGGTCAGTCGGAGAGTGAAGTCGTTGCCGACTTCGACCCGGGTGAGCCTCGTCGCCCTCTTGCGATTGATCCAGATTCGACCAGCCCTGTTGGTGGGGATGTTGTCGGTCTGGCGGCGACGCCTGGCGAGCATGGACAGGCCACGGCGGATCTCAGGCTGCATCTGCATGAGGCGAAGAATGGTCTTCTTCCCACGCGTACTTGCAGGAACCTGCTTGATGGTGCAGTTGACGGTGGTGCAGGGTGTCAGGGTCGTGGACATGATCGTCTCCTGGATCCGGGTTTTCCAGCCATCTATGGCGGAGCCCCGGATTCTAGCAGAAATCCGGTTGAAGATCTCAGCCGGGAACGTCCCCCTGCTCCATCGCAGGGAACAGGGCATGCGTCCCCTTCTGACCGTGGCCAGCCTCCAGGAGATGTGTGTAGAGCCCCTGAGCCAGCGCCAGCCCCGGCAGATCCAGTCCAAGGGCCTTGGCCTGCTCAAGGGCGATGGAGAGGTCCTTGGCCATGTGCTCGATGGCGAAACCAGGGTCGAAATCACCCTCGATCATCCGAGGGCCCAGGTTGTTGATCGTCCAGGATCCGGCTGCTCCTGACCCGACGGTCTGGATCACCTTCGACAGGTCCAGCCCGGCCCGCCTGGCCAAGAGAAGCCCCTCGCAGGAACCCACCATGGAGGAGGCCACCAGGACCTGGTTGATGATCTTGGCAAACTGGCCTGATCCGGGAGGGCCATGATGGACGACCGTTGAAGACAGGGGCTCCAGGACCGGCTGAACCTCTTCAATGACCCCATCATTGGCACCGACCATGACCGAAAGCCGTCCTTCCCGGGCACCGATGTCGCCACCGAACACCGGGGCATCCAGCGACTCGACGCCTCGGGCCTGAGCCTCGCCTGCGATCTCCACGGCAAGGTCCGGCGTGCTCGTCGTCATGTCGATGATGAAACGCGCCGGTTCTGACGCTGCCAAGGTCCCGTGCTCCCCAAGGTGCACCTCGCGGACATCACCGGGATGGCCGACGATCGAGATGACGATATCACTGACATGGCTCACCTCGCGGGGAGACTCCGCCCACGAGGCACCGGCCTCGAGGAGACCATCAGCTCGAGATCGAGTCCGTGTATGGACATGGAGTTGATGCCCGGCATCGATGAGCCTGCGAGCCATCGATGTGCCCATAACTCCCGCCCCGATGAATCCGATGCTGGCGAACTTGCCTGTCATGACTGGAACCCCTCTGGATGCAAATTATGGCTGTTTTTAGAGTACTTGTTGATTATTTTCATCTTGAACTGCCCCGTGAGATCGACCAAGATATTGGTTCAGGTGTCTACTGTACATCCATTCATTTTGGGGTGAATACATGAGAATTCGATACGCTGCCGTACTCTTGGGATCCCTGTGCCTGGCCGTTGCCAGCGCCCCTGCCATGGCCATCGATCACGAGGTGACGATCTCCGGGCTGAACTTCTCCCCGGATACCCTTGTTGTCGCCCCAGGGGACACCATCACCTGGTCCAATCCGAATGCATTCACCCATACGGTGACCAGCGGATCAGGCTGCAGTGGTGATGGCACGTTCAACAGCACCCTCCGGGGAGGCGCTTCCTTCAGTTGGACGGTACCAGCGGGTTCAGGTGGACTCACCTATGACTACTACTGCATCCCGCACTGTGGTGCAGGCATGACGGGGACCATCACGGTTGCTGACCATGTGGTCGATGTGAACGGCCTGAGCTTCGACCCGGCCGTCATCCAGGTTGGCGAAGGCGACGTGGTCCTCTGGGTTCACCAGAAGGGTGGATTCCACACGATCACCGAGGAGGATCCTGATTCCAAGTGCACCACCGCTGCCAAGCCGCTGTTCGCTGTTCCAATCGATGAGGGCGAGCTCTTCCACTTCCAGATTCCGAAGGGGCAGACCGAGAGCATCTACTACTACTGCATCCCCCACTGCTTCCTGGACATGCGAGGCATCCTTGAGATCGAGCCCGACTGCCCCGAGAGTGCTGATTTCAACAAGGATGGATCTGTTGATGGCGAAGATCTTGGAGCACTGCTCGGATCCTGGAACACCAGCAACCCCGTGACCGACATCAATTGCGATGGCATCGTCAATGGAGTCGACCTGGGCGCCCTCCTGGGGCAATGGTCCATCTGACCACGAAGGTCTCGAAGCCTGGATTCATGAGTATCTACCTGCTGCCGGGCACCCCTCTGGGGTGTCCGGCGGTTGTTCGCTGGCCAATGGTCGAACCCGACTGGAAATCCGCTCGTAGAGCCCCCAGTGGCCCTGATTCTGCGGAGAACGGGGTTTTCATATACTGAGGCCGGTCGCCATGCCGCGTGCCATGGATCCGGCCCCAAGCAGAGGATCACCAAGGAAGCATGACCATTTCCCAGAACGACGTATCAGCAATTGAACAGCAGGTCGAGGCGCACAGCCATCCATTCCGGCTGCTCAGGGACCAGATGCACCGGGTCATCGTCGGGCAGGAACCACTGCTTGACGGCCTGATCACAGGGCTGTTGTGCAATGGCCACATCCTCATCGAGGGTGTGCCCGGACTGGCCAAGACCACGGCGGTCAGTTGCCTCGCCTCCGGCATCAGGACCAATTTCCAGCGAATCCAGTTCACGCCCGACCTGCTGCCTGCTGACCTGATCGGCACGCTGATCTGGCAGCAGGACAAGGGTGAGTTCGCGGTCAAGAAGGGACCGATCTTCAGCAACATCATCCTGGCCGATGAGATCAACCGCGCCCCTGCAAAGGTCCAGAGCGCCCTCCTTGAAGCGATGCAGGAGAGACAGGTCACCATCGGGACCGAGACCTTCAGGATGGATGACCCGTTCCTCGTACTTGCAACGCAGAACCCCATCGAGCAGGAAGGCACCTATCCCCTTCCAGAGGCACAGGTCGATCGCTTCATGTTCAAGCTGGTCATCGACTACCCCAGCCCGAACCAGGAACGCCAGATCCTGGATCGAATGGCGTCGACGCAGACGAGCAACCCGGTCGAGGCGGTCCTGGACCCGGAGGACATCGGCAGGGCCCGGTCCGTGGTGGACAGCATCTTCATCGATGAACGCATCAAGGACTACATCGTGGACGTGGTCGTGGCCACCCGTGAGCCGGAACGACATGAGGTTCCCACCAGGGAGCTCGTCGAGTTCGGAGCTTCCCCACGAGCAACGATCAACATGACCCTGGCCGCCAAGGCCCATGCATTCCTGGAAGGACGAGGCTACGTCGTACCGCAGGATGTCAAGGATGTCGCCCACAACGTGCTCAGGCACAGGATCGTCCTCAGCTACGAGGCCGAGGCGGAAGAGAAGACCACCGACGACCTGATCACGACCATCCTGGAGCATGTCCCGGTGCCATGATCGAGGGAAAGGGATTTCTCACGAACCATGCTCACGAATGAACTCATCAAGAAGATCCGCCGGATCCAGATCCGGACGACACACCTTGTCAGCAACGCCATGGCAGGACAGTATCACTCCGCCTTCAAGGGCCGAGGCATGGAGTTCGAGGAGGTCAGGCCGTACCAGCTCGGCGATGACGTCCGGACGATCGACTGGAACGTCAGTGCACGCACCGGGGCCCCCCATGTGAAGCTCTTCAGAGAGGAGCGGGAACTGACCGTGATGCTGGCCGTGGACCTGAGCCGTTCCCAGTTCTTCGGATCAAATGGCCAGCTCAAGCGGGAACTGGTGGCCGAACTGGCCGCGACGATCGCGTTCAGTGCGATCCGGAACAACGACAAGGTCGGGCTGCTGTGTTTCACCGACAGGGTCGAGAGATACGTGCCGCCGCGGAAGGGAACCCGTCATGTGCTCAGGATCATCAGGGAACTCCTGACGATCCAGCCGGTCGGACGACGCACCGACATCAGTGCTGCCATGGACGAGTTGAACAGGGTCCTCAAGAGACGATCCGTGCTCTTCATCGTCAGCGACTTCCAGGACAGCGACTACGAGCACTCGCTTCGGATCGCCCGGCGAAAGCATGACGTGATCCCGGTCATCGATTCGGATCAGAGGGAAGAATTGCTCCCGGATGTGGGCCTGATCGAGCTCACCGACCAGGAGAGCGGCCAGCGGGTGATGGTGGACACTTCCAGCCGGAAGGTGCGTCAAAGATATGCGGCGGCTCGCCACGAGGAACGCGCCTCGCGAAAGCAGGCCTTCAGGCGGATGCGTCTTGAACCCGTCGAGATCAGGACGGGGGAATCCTTCGTGGAACCGTTGACCGACTACTTCAGGAAACGAGAACGGAGACGAAGTCGATGAGCGTTGTTCGCTGGTTGACAATCACACCGACAATCGTGCTCCTGTTGCACGGATGCATCGAACTGGATCAGGACCAGTCCGCGATCATCAGCAGGGATGAACGATCTGGCGACGGGGCCGCCCTGGAGATCTCGTACCCGGATCGATCCGTCGAGGTCGGGGAATCGATCCCGATCGGCGCAACGGTCACCGCTCCGGCCGAAAGCGGGCCGACGATCAGGCTCCAACTGGCCGAGAACGGACCGTTCATGCTTCGTGGTGATTCCGACACCGACATGCACTTCGAGGACGGGCGAGTCCGCATGACAAGGCACTTCGCCCTCTACTGTCTCCAACCGGGGCGCCATGAACTGCCCGCTGTCGAGGTGACCTTCACCGATGGTGAGCCAATGGTCTCCAAGCCGAGCATGATCCAGGTGGAGAGCCTGCTTGCTGGCGAGTTCGATCCGGGTCGTTTCGAGGACATCAGGACAGCGGTCAGTCTCGATGAGCCGGACCATGTCGGAACCATCATCATCGTTGCTGGATTCACGGCGATCGCGGCGATCGGCGTGATCGTGTTCCTCGTGGCCCGGAGGCCCAGGCCTGCTACTGAACCAACACCGCATGAATGGGCGCACGAGCAGTTGAACAGGATTGAATCCGAGAATTTGCCCGAGCAAGGAAAGGTCCACGAGTTCTACACGTGGCTCAGCGACGTCATCCGACACTACATGGAACGACGGTTTGGAATCGCCGCTCCTGAACAGACGACCGATGAGTTCATGGCGATCGCAAGGACCCAGCAGATGCTGGATGAACAACAGAAGCGGATGCTTGGTCGGTTCCTCGCCGCCGCGGACAGGGTGAAGTTCGCCGGCAACAGGCCAGGCGCCTCCGAATGCGATCTCGCGATGGACGAGGCGAGGAACTTCATCGACACGACCATGCCGGTCGATATCGCTGATGACGGCACCACCCCCCCGGCAGCCATGATCAACAGGACGGCCCGACCGCAACCAGGACACTGGAGGGACTCGCATGAACATCGGGTTCCATCCTGATTCAGCGTGGTGGCTGCTCCTGCTCCTGCTGGTACCCCTTGGCTGGTTCCGATGGGGCAGCAGGCGAAGGCCGACCATCGGCTTCAGCTCGATCTCGCCACTGCTTCAATGCGGTCGCACCTGGGTCGTCCGAACCAGGCCCGTGCTGCCTGTACTGCGGATGCTCGGCCTGGCGATGCTCATCATCTGCATGGCCAGGCCGATCAGGGCCAACCAGCAGACCAGGATCGCGGTCGAGGGCATCGCGATCCAGATGCTCGTCGATCGCTCAAGCAGCATGCAGGCGATGGACTTCGCCATCGATGGCGTTCCGGTGAACAGGCTGGCCGCGGTCAAGGACGTCGCGACCGAGTTCGTCGCAGGCGGTGACGGCCTGGAAGGTCGACCGGACGACCTGATCGGCCTGATCAGCTTCGCCCAGTATGCCGACAGCATCTGTCCACTCACCTTGGATCATGGCCACCTGCTCCTCGCCCTGGACCAGGTGAAGCTGGCCATGGATCGATCCGAGGACGGCACGGCGATCGGCGATGCGGTTGCACTGGCCGTCGAGCGACTTCGTGATGCCGACGAAAGACTCGAAGGTGAGGCGAGGAACAGGATCAAGAGCAAGATCATCATCCTCCTGACCGATGGCGAGAACACCGCTGGAGATATCGATCCGATCATCGCATCGGAACTGGCCGCCGAATACGGCATCCGCATCTACACGATCGGGGTTGGGACTAGGGGATACGCCAAGGTGCCCGTCCAGCGGTTCGGCCGGATCGTCTACCAGGATGTTCCCGTGACCATCGACGAGGAGACGCTGGAAGCGATGGCCGAGACCACCGGTGGCCGCTACTTCAGGGCGACCGATTCGGACAGTCTCGTGAAGGTGTACGAGACCATCGACCAGCTCGAGAAGACCGAGACCGAGCAGAGGCGGTTCGTGACCTACAGGGATCTCGCGGTCGATTCATTCGACCTCGCCGGCTTCAGGCTGCCACCACTGCTTGTGATCGCCTTGCTCCTGATCTCACTCGAACTCCTGCTCTCAAGCACGACGTACAGGTCAATCCCATGAACTTCAGCCTCGACAATCCCGCCGCCTTCAACTGGATCTGGATACTGCTGCCCCTGGCTGCAGTGGTGGCATGGAGTTTCCGTCGCAGGATCAGGGCCGCCGCCATCTTCGCCGACACCGCCCTGTTCCGGAGAATCAGCCCGAGCTTCAGCCTCACCAGGCCCGTCGTGAGATCGTCCCTCGTGATGGTTGCCCTGGCCGCGATCGTCATATCCCTGATGGATGTTCGCTGGGGCAGGACCGAGGAGGAGGTCGAGCAGCGCGGCATCGAGTGCTTCTTCGTGGTCGATGTCTCCCGCTCCATGCTTGCCGGTGATGCAAAGCCCGACCGACTGGAACGCGCCAGACAGTTCATCGATGATGCCGTGAGCCAGATGACGGGCGATCGGGTCGGACTGATCGACTTCGCAGGAACCGCCACGGTGAGGACACCCCTGACGGTCAACTACCCTGCGGTGCGAACGGCCGTCGAGGAACTTCACCCCCGGGAAGCACGCAGGGGCGGGTCGATGCTGGGGGATGCGATCCGACTGGCCTCCGAGAGCTTCCTGGATGACGACGGAACGGGCAAGGTGATCGTGGTCCTCACCGACGGCGAGGACATGGAGAGCTTCCCGGTCGAAGCTGCCGCCAAGGCATGGAACGACAAGGGAATTCGGACGTTCACGGTCGGCATCGGCAGCAGCGGCGATGGTGCGAGGATTCCCACGGTGGCCAATGGACAGAGGGCATGGGTGACCCACCAGGGCGAGGTGGTCTGGTCGAAGATGGATCCGGTGCTCCTGGAAAAGGTGGCTCTTGCGGGCGAAGGCGCGTTCATACCGGCAGGAACCCGTGCGGTCGACATGGGCGCCGTCTTCAAGACGACGATCGCGGATGTCGAACAGATGGAATTCGAGAAGCGTAACGTGGCACAGGCCACCCCACGATTCCAGTGGTTCGTGGCGATCGCCCTGTTCCTGCTGGTCCTGGAATGCCTCTTCAGTGATCGACGGCCCGCACGAACAGGGGGAGGGGTTCCTGCATGAATCGACGACGAGGATCCAACCTGTTGAATCTGACGACCCTCGCCATGGTGGGCGTCGCCGTGCATGGCTGGACGTTCCTCGCCCATGCCCAGGATGCATCCGGTCCGGCAATCATCGAGCAGGACCGGGTCATGACACCGGCCCAGGTCGAACTTTCGGAGGCGCTCTACGCTGAGTCGGCCTTCAGCAGGGAAACCGCCGCACTGGCCTACAACCTCGGCGTGCTCGCCTACCGGGAATCCGATTTCGAGAAGGCCAGGGAACTCTTCGAGATCGCAGCGATCAATGCCGACAACGCACTCGCGGCAGATGCCATGTTCAATGCCGGCAACGCAACCTATGCGGGCGTGCTTGGCGATCTCGAGTCAAGCCAGGAGCAGGTTGATCCGGATGGATTGGATCAAGCACTTGAACACCTTGATACCGCCCTGAAGTTCTACCTTGACTCCATCGAGGCCGAGCCAGGCGATCGTGACAGCAGGATCAATGCCGAGATCACCCACACCCTGATCCAGGAGCTGAAGAAGATCAAGAAACAGCAGCAGCAGCAGCAGCAGCAGCAGGACCAGCAACAGCAGGACCAGCAACAGCAGGATCAGCAGCAGCAGGACCAGC
>PARI01000022.1 GCA_002711415.1 Phycisphaerae bacterium
AGAACAAGAAGAGAAGAAGATGGGCGCAGGCACTGACAAAGTGATCGCGCACCAGGACCCTGCACTGAGATGTGCAGATCGCTGCGAACTTGCTGCTGCGGCTGGAGACGTGACCAAGGCGATGCCTGCTGCCAGGATGAGTGTTGGACCGTGCATGCGTGACCTCCTGCTCTTGAGTCAATTCTGGCCCTGGACATCGAGACAGTCAATCAAATCCTTGATGCATGCAGCCGGGAAGGCAAGAAAAATCACGCACTGCTGCAAGATCGATCATCCTTGAGCGGATCCCTTGTAGAGGGCGGCCATGGGCGGCCCAAGGCACAGGACAACGAGGAGCACATACCAATGGCACGTATGACCAGAATGGCCGCATTGGCCACATTTGCTGTCGCCACGATGGGAGCGGACGTGATGATGGCCCAGGGCATCCGCATCGAGCCTGTCGAAAGATACGTCAGGGGATCGCTCCGGGTGTCGGACTCATCGGCCCAGTACCAGTTTGATCAGGAGTACAACCAGACGTATCGGAACGCATCGGTCTGGAACCGTTCCGAAGCACTCTACGGTGGCACTGACGATGTAAGCGGGCAGTCCTGGGGATACCAGGACAGCGTGGTCGGAACCGACTTCGTCTCGGGTGTCCTGGCATCACAGGTCTGGCTGGACAGGATGCCCGGATGTTTGTGCAGCACGTCAGGAGGTTCGGTCTCGTTGATCAAGTTCAATGTCGAGTTGCAGGTGGCCTGTGATGTGGACATAGACATATGGATGGACATGATGAACGTCGAGGGACGGACCGCGGTCAAGTTGAAGATCAGGGAGATCGGCGGGCGAAGGATCGCCGGGCGGGAGTTCAGGGAGGATCATCAGGTCGAGTGCGACATCACGAAACTCCAGCTCGATCCAGGCAGGTACGAATTCGAATTGAGTACCTCGGCTGGAGTCTCCCACGACGAACGGGAGATCATGTTCAGACGATCGATGGCTGGCTTCAGATTTCGATTCGTTGCCATGCCGTACATCCTGAAGGAGTCCCGCATGTGGGCCACGTCGCGACTGATGTTCAACCAGAATGAACCGTGGGCAGACAGCCAGCGACGATTCGAACAGCATCCAGACGGAGACTACACGTCGATCGTTCGCACGGATTCAAAAGGCGTCCAGGGATATGCTGAAGCACACTGCGAGGCGCGTATAGGTCGGCAGTTCAACAGCCGTGAGATCTACGGGTGGCACGAACATGCCGGATGGCGAACCGGGGACGGATGGGCAAATGGAGGACTGTGGTCCAGGGCACTGTTGAGAACTTCCCATGACTTGGACATCGAGGTCATGAATCCCATCGCAATCAGGTGCAGCGTAGAGAACGTCTTCAACCATGACATCTGGTCCATGTGGTCTCAGGCCATGGTGAGTCCGGATCAACGGGGCGCCGCTCCCCTGATCAAGGCCGAGATCACCAAGATCGAGGAGCTGAATGACAGCAAGCAGATGGTCCTCGGCCCAGGTTCATACACCCTTCGGATGGTCGCCGATTCCTCTTCCAGTGAAGGCGAGTACATGGGCAGCACGCTGATCCAGACGAGGCCGCTGGACTGCAGTCACGACGGGATCATCAATGGCAGGGATGTATGGCTCCTCTATGCCGCATGGGGAACAGGCAGCCGAGATCACGACTTCAACTTCGACGGCATCGTCGACCATGCAGACTTTGAGATACTGATCGAACACGTCCAGTGGTAGATACGGGCCCAGGATGGAACGAGGGAGTCCCGAGCAGGACTCCCTTGTTCATTCGGCCATCGCGCTGTTGATGGAGGAGTCCCGTCTTCGACTCCTGTCGATCGTCATGTGATCAAAGAGCCTGTTCTGGATGTCATAAGCATTGAATTCGAGGATGTCACCGTTGACGCGGATCATGCAGTAATGATGCCCTCGCCTGACCGTGTTGCTGAAGCCTGGCCGTGTCGGGGCCGGCGTCTCAAGGCCGCCTCCACCGCCACCGGTGATCGTGTAGATCACGCCATCGCGTTGGACGGGCAGGCCTTTCCGGACCGGCCATGTCCGCTCGTAGCTGTGGATGTGCCCATTGAGAACCAGGTCGACGCCATGCGTGTCGTACAGGGTCGTGAGCGAGCGGACCCTCAGGTCGCCCCGGCTGGAACGGCCCTTCCATGCATCTCCATAGTCGTTCTCGTCGGATGAGTACGGAGGATGGTGATGAACGACAATTCTCCACGGGGCATCCGATTCAGAGAGGGCATTGTCCAGCCAGGTGTACTGCTCGGATCCCGGGAAGACGTTCCTGTTGGTGTCGATCATGAAGAAGTCGACATCACCCTGGCTGAAGCCGTAGTAGTACTCGGGCGATGGCAGCGAGAAGTATCGATAGTAGTGACGGGCATCCTGTTCGTGGTTGCCCAGAACTGGATAGATCGTGACTCGGGACAGCAGCGTCGACATGCTCGGGAAGAATTCCTCGGTCCAATCGGTCTTGCTCGAACCCGTCCCGGTCAGGTCGCCTGGATGGATCAGGAAACCTGGGCGCTGCTCCCAGATGTGATCGGCCAGGATGCCGGAGACCTCGGGATTGTCCTGCGTGTCACTGAGGATGGCGAAGGTGATGGGCGTCCCGCGATCGGCCGCCGTCTGGAAGCTCAGGACCTCGGTCCGGAGTTGCTGGCCCGTGTCGTCAGACAGCTGGAGCGCGTAGAAGTACGGGCTCGACGGCTTCAGCCCCTCGATCTTGAGTTCGCCGAGCATCACCGGCTCATTGATCGAGATCGTCTGTCCAAATTCGGCGGTCGGGCCGTAGAGAAGCCTTCCGGTGACCGGTCGGGTCGCGTGGAAGACGACACGGATCGAATCGGTCGTCGCGAACTGAAGAAACGGCGGGACCTGCCAGTCCAGTTGATCCGAGACGGCGCGCTCCGGTGGAATTCGTGGAGGGCCTGCGACTCGATCGGCATGATGCTGGAAGTGATCGGCGATCCAGCCCGGCCCTGCGGTCAGGTCGTAGACACGGACGTCCATGAGGCGGCCCTCGTGGGGATGGAACTCGTTGTCGTCCATGTAGGACCCGATCGAAACCGGGCCGCTTCCAGGGTAGAGGATGTCGCCGGACTGAGTGGCTGACTGGGCATCGAGTCTTCCGTTGACGTAGAGCTTCATGGTCGTGCCGTCATAGGTGGCCATGACGTGGTAGAGCCGCCCCAGTTCATATCGTGTTGATCCGGCCAGGTAGGTCATCGCCCCATTGCCATCATCAGCGGCCATGGAGGCGAGCCCGAACGTGAAGTTACTGTTGTCGTAGCCCAGCACCCATCCCTTCTCGTAGTCGTCGTTGTCCTGGATGCAGCTGAAGATGCCGCCCCATCGCCTCGGGGTCGTCACCGAAACCCATGCCGACACGGTCAGATTTCTCTGGGGCAGTTCATCCTTGAGTTTCGTGATGTCCTCGGCAACCAGCAGCATGTTCGACTCGTGGAGCTCTGCGCCACCGCCATGTTCATCAGGAACGAAGTGGATCGGAGTCGAGATCACGATCGGTGGACCGTGTCGGCCCTGGAGTGAATTCCCGGACAGGTCATCCCTTTGCAGCGGGTAGCTCAGGACGGGATCAGGCCCATCGTGGATCAGTGGCATCGTGGAACCGAACAGGACAAGGGTGATGAGGATGTGCATGAACCAAGCATAGCGTCATGGGCGCAGCGAACGTGCCCAGCGCGGATTCATCCTGGAACAGGATCTCCCATGGCCAGAGGATGGCTATCATGTATCAAAAGGAGTGACTGTTGCCATGATTCGCCTGATCCTGCCGACGCTGCTCTGCTGGGTGCTGCCCGTCCTCAACGCCTGTTCAGGCTCGACTGCATTGAACGCTGGAACTCCGCCCCTGCTGCCAGAGGGATCGTTGATGCCCGAACAAGGATGGGAATCACTCATCAAGGGAACGGACTGCCTGGTCTATTCGCTCGATCCGGACCTGGACTTCAAATACGGGAACCAGAACAAGATGGGCATCCGCACATTCCAGGGCTGGCGGGTTCTCAAGGAATTGAGACCGACCATGGCGACTCGATACGAACTGGCGGA
This sequence comes from Phycisphaerae bacterium, assembly GCA_002711415.1. Classification (GTDB taxonomy): domain Bacteria; phylum Planctomycetota; class Phycisphaerae; order Phycisphaerales; family SM1A02. The sequence goes on from PARI01000022.1 coordinate 4,096, forward strand.
GGCTCTGGCCAAGGCATCCAGGCCTCTGGGTGGCAACCCGGTCGACTGTTTCAATCCCCGGCATGGCATCAGGTCGACGATCAACGGCAAGACGTATGATTTCGTGATCTGCTTCCAATGCAACTCGTACCACGTGTACGTCGATTCGAAGCTTGCCGCCACGGTGCCTTTGTCCAAGCAGCCCAGGGGCCTGTTCAACGCCACGGTTACCGACGTGAGTCTCGTGCCGGGCAATTGAGACATGCACGCATCAGTCGTGATGAAACCTGCTGGATCGCCCTGCCCGGCTAATTTGATCCATCGTCACGTCAGATGTACCTCGTGACGAAACAGCCTCCACGGGCTTCGTGGAGGCTGTCGGTTCATGGAAGTGGGCCATACTGGACTTGAACCAGTGACCTCTTGTGTGTCATACAAGCGCGCTAGCCAACTGCGCCAATGGCCCGTTTCCAACATCGTTGGACATGGAATTGTAGTCGCCCGGAAGGATCGTGCAAACTGGCCATGGAATCCGGGCATGTCAAGAAAACAGCCGTCAGGAGATCCTGACGGCTGCTTGTAAAAGCGTGGTTGGGTCCTGTTGATCAGGCCCTGCGTCGCCTCATGCCGAGTCCTGCGATTCCCAGGAGTGCCAGGGCACCCGGGGTCGGGACGATGTTGGCGAAGGCGTTGTCGTAGATGACAGCACCGCTTGGTCCACCATGGTTTTCAGGCTGCCTGAAGATCATCACGAACTCGATCCTGGCCGCACCTGCAGCACCCTCGTCCAGCGTGTAGCTGAGTGAATGACTGCCTGAAGTGCCCGGAGCGTGGTCGATCAGGGGGCTCACGACGTTGAACCACCAGCCACCATCAGCACCGAAGAAGTTCAACGCGATGAATCCATGGTTGTCACCATGCAACGGGTCCGGATTTGGCACATACCAGTCGGCGCCGAACTCGATGGTGTCGCCGGCATTCCATGTGCCGTTGATGTCCTGGGCGGCGCCACTGTATCCGGCGCCATCGTAAGCACCCCATGCAGCGAGCCCGTTCCCTTCGATACCTTCGAATCCATCGGCTGAATAATCGAAGAGTCCATGGCCACCGAACAGGTTCCAGTGATCTGCCCCATCGGTGAAACCTCCATTGAGGATTTCAGCGTGAGCAGCACCTGAAACAAGCAGTGCAGCAGCCGTACTGAACAGAGTTGTACGAATCATCATCTTGTCTCCAACCCCGGAGGGCTTAGCGGTCCTGGGCCTTGACTGGACTGCGCATCTCCAGTCTTGATCAGGTCCAAACATAAAAGGCCTGACACCACGTGCCAGGTCCCCTTGCCTTCTCTCCATGGATCAGAGTCTTGGACGAATTGGTCTTTCATCCACAAACTCCAATTTAATGGGTTCAAGGCAGAATTCAACGTTCAAATGGAACACATTTCTGGTCCATATCGCGAGGACAGCAATGTCTGACGTGAATCTGGGTGATTTAGGAAGTGGATTTGGAATGCCTGAAGAACCAATATTGAGCATTGATCCTTGATATGCAAGGAGTTAGATTGGTTGCAATCGAATTCGAAGCGGCCAGCAGGTCGTCCTTTTTCTGCATTCCCAGCGAGGAGTGCCCTTCCAGATCTACAGGGGAGTTCAAGATGAGCATCAAGTCCTTGACCGCCATTGCTGGCGTCGCATTTCTTTCATGCACGGCAATGGCCCAGGAACTGCCGGTCGCCAATCCCAGCTTCGAGGAAACCGGCAAGCGTCCGGGCACGATTCCAGGCTGGACGACATTCTCCAATGCATACCTCAGCACTGAAACAGCTTCTGATGGCACCAACAGCCTTCTGACCTATGGCTGCTTTTGTGGCGACTACCAGGCTTCCGGCGCCTTTACGACTGATTACACCGATGTGGACCCCGGACAGATTGTTCGCTGCACGGCTGATCTGCTCAGCCCGAGCTTCGATTCGATCAAGGGCAACTCCAACTGGGCTGGTCTGAAGGTCGAGTTCGTTGGCGAAGATGGCAACATCGTCCAGCTTGGCGAGGCCCGGGTCCTTGACGGGCTGGATCCAGCGATGATCGAGGACGAATGGGTCGAGGGCTCGCTCCTTGCAATCGCACCGGAATTCGCTGTCAAGGCACGAGTTGTCTGCATCTTCTTCCAGTACTTTGGTGAGCCTGGAGCCGTGTGGTTTGACAACATCCAGCTCGAGGTCGCTGATCGCAACCCAGATCTTCCGTTGATCAATCCGTCCTTGGAAGGTCTTTGGAACGGCCAGTTCAACGGTTGGTACATGTACGCCAACTGCTTTGGCGAGTACTTCCCCGTCAGAAGTGGCTGCTGCTCGGCCAAGATGTTCGGACCCTACAACAAGGATGGCAGCGGGCAGAGTGGCATCAACCAGTATGTGCAGGGTGTCGTGACCGAGGGTGAGGCCTGGACCGGATCCGCATGGGTCCAGACACCAGATTTCGACACGATCAAGGGCGGCACCAACCAGTTCTGGTTGATTGTCGAGTTCTTCGATGGCAAGGGCAACTATCTGGGTGGAGAGCTCGAGATCGGACTTGATGGACAGGATCCGGACCTCGTGGAGAACGAGTGGGTGCTGGTCCAGACGACTGCCGTAGCACCCAAGGGTGCCGTTGACGTGCAACTGGTCTGCCAGATAAACCAGGAGAATTCCTCAGCCGGTGCCGTCTGGGTTGATGACGGCAGCCTCGTTCGTGGTGGTGATCCCGGTCCAGATGATTGCCGAGAGGATATCAACGGCGACGGAATCGTCGATGGCGAGGATCTCGGCGCTCTTCTGGGCAACTGGAACACCGCTGATCCTGCCGCCGACATCGACCAGAGCGGCATCGTCGACGGAGTCGACCTGGGCATGCTCCTTGGCGCCTGGGGACAGAAGTGCGAGGACGAGCCTCCGGCCAGCAACTGCTTCGAAGCACAGGTCGACGCTGGATGCGCCGACCCGGTCTGCCAGGAGATCGTCTGTGCCATCGACGCCTTCTGCTGCGAGGTCCAGTGGGACCAGAGCTGCGCCGACAAGGCGATTGCCAACTGTGGCGGCTGAACGGCCGAATCGCTGACAAACACCATCATGAAGACCCCTCCCCTGGAGGGGTCTTTTTCATTCGGCTGGCATCGAATTATTCGTGATCAATTCAGCAGGAGTTTCGAATTGGCCCCAGGACATCCAATACGCTTGCTGGTCACGTGTGCTTCACCGACCCGGGGCACGAGAGTGTCCCGGGTTCGGGTTTGATCCATGGCTTGATTCACACGGTTCAGGTTGAAGGAAGAGATGCAGCTGTATTGATACAGGCATCGATCCTGTTCAGGACCGAGTCTCGGCCCAGAATCTGCAGGGTGTGGAAGATCGGTGGGCTGACCGTGCCGCCACTGACCGCGACACGGAGTGGCTGTGCGACCTTGCCGAGCTGGCCATCGAATTTCTGATCGGCGTAGTCCTTGAGGACCTGCTCCAGGGTATCTGAATCGAATGGATCAACCGAGTCCAGGAGGAGCCTCAATGCAGGCAGGTGGCTGATCCCGGGAGAATCACCGTTGAGCAGGGCCTTTTTCACGGGCTTGGACTGGAAATCCCAGGTGACCTGTTCGTCCGGAATCACCAGGAATCGGTTCGTGCGAAATGGCTCGTCTAGCGTTTTGGATCGTTCGTGGACGCTCTCTGAGAACGTGCGGAACTGCTCCTGATCCATCAACTGGAGAAACTCGGGGCGATACTCTGCTGCATGTTCACGCAGCAACGTGTGGAACTGGTCCTCGGTCAGCTCCTGTATCGCATCCAGGTTGAACGCGAGCAGTTTCATCCGATCAAAGTGCGCCGGGGTCTTCTGGACACGGTCAAGCGTGAAGTTCTCGGCAAGAAATGCATTGTCGAACTTTTCAAGGTCGTTGCCCGGTGACCACCCGTTGAGAGCGAGAAAGTTGCACAGCACGCCTGGAAGATAGCCCGAACACCTGAAATCGTTGACGTTGATCTCAGGCAGCTCGAAATCAAGGGCACGGGCCAATGCATCCGCCTGTTCGATCTCCAGTTGCGACCTCTTGTCACTGAGCCAGTTCTGGAAGACATCGTCGTCGATCGTTCCAGCCGGCGGGCCACCGAGGCCCAGCGTCTTCACGTGGGCGCGCAGGGCCTTGTCCTTGTCACGCTTGCTCATCTTTGAGCCGTCCGGGTTGAAGATCAGTGGAAGATGGGCATGGGCAGGTACCCCGAATCCAAGAGCTCGCTGGAGCAGGACGTGCCGGGCCGTATTGTTGAGGTGCTCCTGGGCCCTCAGGACATGCGAGACCTCCATCAGGGCATCATCGACGACCACTGCCAGGTGGTATGTCGGAAACCCGTCGGCCTTGCGGATGATGAAATCATCAATCTCCCCGTCCGGAAAGGTCGTGGTACCAAGAACCATGTCGTCAAACGTCACCTCGCCAGGAGGGACCTTGAACCGGACGACGGCGTGGTCGCCACGGTCCAGCCTCTGCCTGACTTCGGCAGGATCCAACTCCAGTGCGGCCCTGTCGTACCGGTATGCCCGCCCCTCGGCCCGCGCCTGCTTCCGGGCCGCATCCAATTGCTCGGGAGTTTCGAACGCCCAGTACGCGTGCCCTGCCTCGACCAGCTTCATGATGTGCTCGTCGTAGATCGGAAGTCTCTGGGACTGGTAGTACGGCCCATGATCGCCCCCGCCACTACCGGCGAATTCAGGCCCCTCGTCCCAATCGATGCCAAGCCAGTCCAGGTCTTCCAGGAAACCGAGAGACGCCTTCTGGCTGGATCGCTTCTGGTCGGTGTCCTCGATCCTGAGGATGAAGTTGCCGTGATGGCGCCTGGAGAAGGCCCAGCAGAACAGGGCCGTCCGAGCGCCACCGACGTGAAGATGGCCGGAAGGGCTTGGGGCATATCGAGTTGAGACAGGGCAATCTGTGGATGGGTCGGTCATCATGGGTTGGTATGGTGTCGTCGATTGGTCCAGTTGGCAACCCGTACCATCATGGTCTGGTGAATCCCGGGCCATCTCGATCGCAGACTCGCGACCACGAGGTGCCGTAACCGGAACGATCCCTGCCCGCGGAATAATTCTCTGATTTGGCTCCCTGACCGCCGGGTTCACGGTGAGCCTGATCGATATGATGTGTGTGCATGGAAATGTGGCCACAACATCTGGCCTTGGAACCGGAGAACCATCAATCAGGACGATAGCATGCGCATGAGCAGACTGAAGGAGCAGGCAGGCGTGCAGGATTCTCACACCATGGACACACAGGACTTCACAGGAAGAGCAAGTGACTCGTATGGATCACATACGTTCAGTGGCGATGTCATGCTCAAGCGACTTCCTCCCGATGTCTTCATGAATCTTCAGAAGACGATCAACCAGGGCGTTCCCCTGGATCCGGCCGTTGCCAACACCGTCGCCCTGGCGATGAAGGACTGGGCGATCGAGCATGGCGCGACCCACTACTGTCACTGGTTCCAACCACTTACCGGAACGACTGCCGAGAAACACGACGCATTTCTCTCGCCCAACAGTGATGGAACTGCGATCGAGAAGTTCTCCGGCGAGCAGTTGATCCAGGGTGAGCCAGATGCATCCAGCTTCCCTTCAGGCGGGCTTCGTGACACGTGGGAGGCTCGAGGCTACACGGCATGGGACGCCACGAGCCCCGCATTCATACTCGAATCCACGGACGGGCACACGACCCTCTGTATTCCGACGGCTTTCGTCTCGTGGACAGGCGAGGCGCTGGACAGGAAGATCCCGCTGATCCGTTCGATCAACGCGGTCAGCAAGCAGGCGATGCGCATCCTGAAACTCTTCAAGAACGATCGCAACACCAAGCGTGTCAACGGCACACTCGGCTGCGAACAGGAGTACTTCCTGGTCGATTCCGACCTCTGGAAGGACCGGCTGGATCTGGCCGTCTGCGGCCGGACACTGATGGGCGCTCCGCCTCCGAAGGGACATCAGCTTGACGACCATTACTTTGGTGCGATTCCCGACCGGGTACGTGCCTACATGTCCGAGGTCGAGCGGCGTCTCTACGAACTGGGTGTTCCCGTGAAGACCAGGCACAACGAGGTTGCCCCTGGCCAGTACGAGATCGCCCCGATGTTCGAGGAAATCAATGTCGCCACCGATCACCAGATGATCTCGATGCACGTGCTCGAATCGACGGCCCCCATGTTCGGGTTCGTCTGCCTCCTGCACGAGAAGCCGTTTGCCGGCGTCAATGGTTCGGGCAAGCACAACAACTGGTCCCTGACGACCAATACCGGCAGCAACCTTCTTGATCCCCAGGACGATACACACAGCAACCTCCAGTTCCTGGTGTTTCTCTGTGCGGTCATCAGGGCCATCGACCTGCACTCGGACCTGCTGAGGGCCTCGATCGCCGGGCCTGGAAACGATCACCGCCTCGGAGCCAACGAGGCTCCGCCGGCCATCATGTCGATCTTCCTCGGTGACATGCTGACGGACATCCTCGACCAGATCGAGAAGGGGTCGCCCAAATCCACGATGCGGCCGGGACAGGTCGATCTCGGCGCTTCGACTCTGCCAGAGCTTCCTCGCCACACGAGCGATCGGAACAGGACCAGTCCATTCGCGTTCACCGGCAACAAGTTTGAATTCAGGGCGGTCGGCTCGACCGCGTCGGTCGCCTGGCCGAACACGATCCTGAACACGATCGTCGCAGAGAGCCTTGACTTCATGGCCTCAGAGATCTCCAGGAAGGCCGGCAAGAGCCCCAGCAGGAACAAGCTGGACACTGCCGTCAAGTCCGTGCTCAAGTCGGTCGTCAAGAAGCATCGCAGGGTATGCTTNGATGGCAATAACTACAGCGACAAATGGCACGCCGAGGCTGAGAAGCGAGGGCTTCCCAACCTCAGGTCGACCGCCGATGCACTTGGATGCCTCAAGTCCAAGGAATCAATCCAGATGTTCTCCAAGTATGGCGTACTCAGCTCACGGGAGATGAAGGCCCGTTGCGACATCCTCTTCGAGCAGTACACCACGATCGTCGAAATCGAGGCCCGGACGATGATCACCATGGCACGGACCGAGGTGCTCACCGCCGCCATCCGACAGCAGTCGGAACTGGCCGATGCCGTCGCCTCCGCAGGAGCCGTGGGCATCGATGATGCCTCGGGCGCCGCCTCGCTGGCCGGAATGGTTGCAAGGGTCGCTTCGTTGAGGGACTCTGTCGAGGCGTTGGAGTCGGTACTCGCCAAGACCTACCAGAAGCCGGAACGCCAGGCCGAGCATGTCAGGGACCAGATCCGACCATCGATGGATCGGCTTAGAGATGTCTGCGACGACCTTGAGGGTCATATAAGCAAGGACCTGTGGCCTATGCCGACCTATTCGGACCTGCTGCTGGTCAGGTAGCACCTCCTCGGTGGTTGCCCCCTGCCCTCTGTGGTATCCTCGCCCGCTTCCAAAGCGGGCTTTTTCTTGTCTTCTACGAGGTCCCGCAGCTGACAGGTGTTCCTACTCCAGGTGGATGCTCAAATGACTGATACACAGATGGCAGAACACGGAAACGACTCGGACGAGAAGCTGCAGGTGCAGGTCAAGAACGAGTCCGCAGGCACTGCCGCACGCAAGCTCACAGTCACGATCCCGGCCGACCAGGTCGACCAGAAGTTCGAGACATCCATTGGAGCACTGAACTCGCAGGCGGTCGTTCCCGGTTTCCGAAAAGGCCGCGTACCCAAGGCACTGCTTGAAAAACGATTCGGAAAGGCCCTTGGCGAGGAGGCCAGGAGGGAGTTGATCTCGCAAGCCTATTCACAGGCGATCCAGGACGAGTCAATCGATCCGGTTGGCGAGCCCGAGATCCATGACGAGGAATCCCTTCCTGAACTTGAGCGAGGCAAGTCCTTCGAGTTTTCATTCACGATCGAGGTCATGCCCGAGTTCGACATCCCGGAGTTCGGCTCCATCAAAGTCAGCAAGCCGATGATGGAGATCTCGGATGAACACATCTCGGCCGAGATCACGAGGACCCAGTACCGCTTCGGCAACGGCGAGCGGACCAAGGGCCCGCTGGAGGCCATGGACAAGGTCATGGGGCCGGTCAAGGTCGTGATCGAGGGTTCTGACGAAGTCTTCTTCGAGAACGACCAGATCGTCGTTGTCGTTCCCTCGCCGGATGAAGACGAGGGGCAGGGGCAGGTGCTCGGCCTGATCATTGACGGACTTGCCGAGATGATGATCGGAAAGAGCGTTCCGTGCGAGATCGAGCTCGAAACCGTCGGCCCCAAGGGTCACGAGCGAGAGGAGATCCGCGACAAGAAGCTCACGATCACCTTCTCCGCACGCGAGGCCGAGCGGATCACGCCATTGACCGTGGAACAGCTGGTCGAGCAGCTCGGAATTGGCAGCGAGGAGAATCTTCGGGAACAGGTCCGCATGATGCTGGAGAACCGCAGGGACCAGGAACAGAGAAGCGCGATGCGTGAGCAGGTCTCCGACCATCTCTCCGAGACGGTCAAGTTCGAACTTCCCGAAAAGCTCACCTCCCAGCAGATCAACAGGACCATGGAACGACAGCGGATGGAACTGATCTACCAGGGACTCGAGGCCGAGGAAGTCGAAACGCAACTGGCTCGCATGCGAGGTGACACCGAGGACAAGGCGGTCAAGAGGCTCAAGCTCCTCTTCATCCTCACTCGCATCGCCAAGGACATGGACATCACCGTCGGTGACGACGAGATCAACTCCCGAATCGCCTACATGGCATCACAGCGTGGTGTCCGGCCTGACCAGCTTCGAAATGAGCTCCAGAAGTCTGGTGGCCTCGGCGAGATCGGCCTCCAGATCCGTGAGCACAAGGCCATCGATCGAATCATCGACCAGGCCGAGGTGTCCGAGATACCAGCCGAGCAGTGGAACGAGCAGTTCTCGGGCGGCCAGGGCGGCTCGCCATCCGGTTCGAAGAAGAAGACCAAGAAGAAGACGACCAAGAAGTCCACCAAGAAGACGTCCAAGAAGGCCTCGGGCAAGTCCGAGTGAGGCCCGCATCGGCATCACCATGGGTCACTTCATGTTGACAGCCCGACCACTGGTCGCATCAAGCGGCACCACNACGGTGGCACCGTCGGACATCCTGCTCGAACAGCTGATTCCCTGGCTCGGACTGCTCCTGCTTGTCGTGATCGTCGGGGGCGCGTTCGTCCTCATGATCCGCCGAACGACGAAGTCGCAGGGACCTGGCCAGGGGGGATTCACGCTCGAGGACATCCGCCAGCTCCACCGGTCCGGAGAACTCTCGGACGAGGAGTTCCAGAAGGCTCGTGAGGCGTTGATCCAGCAGGCCCGCAGCCACGATGGCGAATCCGATCAGCCCCCGGCGTAAGTCCGGTATCGATCCAACCCTCACGACCGGACCTGTTGTCGACAACACGATGCCAATCTTTCAGCTGTTTCAAGACGAATCCCCTATCTCCCGATACACTGGATGTTGAGGGTCATGCAGTACCCGGATCTGGTCCGGGATGTATGCAAGGCAGACGCCTCCAGGGCGAGTGAGATGGTCCAATGCACGAATCGCATCGACAGAACAGCCTCCGAAGTGATGACCATGGCGAATCGTCCATAGACGATCACGTCGTAGCATCTTCCGGTTCGGATGACGGTCACGGACATTCCGAGACTGCCTCTTCGACCAGCGAACATGAGACGCCGGGAGGCGGCGGTGGTTCTGGAGGTGGCGGAGGAGATGACGGAGGGTTCAGGGGACGCAAGGTGACCACATGTTCCTTCTGCGGCAAGACGTCCCGTGAAGTCGGCCCGATGGTCGAGGGACCTAACGACGTCTACATCTGCAGCAACTGCACGGATCTCTGCCAGAACATCTTCAGGCAGGAACGACGACGCGTCTCCGGAACGCGATCGATGTTCAACCAGATCCCGACACCACGACAGATCAAGGAGTTCCTTGACCAGTACGTGATTGGCCAGGACCAGGCCAAGCGAGCCTTGGCCGTCGCCGTTCACAATCACTACAAGCGACTGACCCAGATGGAGAACGAGGACTCGCCTGTAGAGCTCGACAAGTCCAATGTCCTCCTGATCGGATCCACCGGCACGGGCAAGACGCTCCTTGCCAAGACCCTTGCCCGGATTCTCAACGTGCCCTTCGCCATCGGCGACGCCACGACGCTCACGGAGGCCGGATATGTCGGCGAGGACGTCGAGAACCTTCTCCTGAAATTGCTCCAGGCCGCCGACTACGACCTGGACAACGCCCAGCGTGGAATCATCTACATCGACGAGATNGACAAGATCGGCAAGACCAGCCAGAACGTCTCAATCACCCGTGATGTCTCAGGCGAGGGCGTCCAGCAGTCACTGCTGAAGATGCTTGAAGGAACCGTGGCCAACGTTCCCCCGCAGGGTGGACGAAAGCACCCGGAACAGCAGTACATCCAGATGGACACGAGCCAGATCCTCTTCATCTGCGGCGGCTCCTTCGTCGGGATCAACGACATCATCCGCAAGCGACTTGGCAAGCGCCGTATCGGCTTCACGAACCAGTCGGACGCTGCAGCTGACAAGTCACGGGAAACCGGCGAGATTCTCGCCCAGGTCACGGCAGACGACGTCCTGGAGTTCGGTCTGATTCCCGAGCTGGTCGGTCGCCTGCCAATCGTATGCCCGCTGACTCCATTGACCAAGGATGCGATGGTCAAGATCCTGACCGAACCTCGAAATGCGTTGGTCAGGCAGTACCAGCACCTCTTCGAGCTCGAGGGCACAAGCATCCGCTTCACCGATGATGCGCTGGACCTGATCGCGGAACGGGCCATGAAGCGAGAAACCGGTGCACGAGCCTTGCGGGCGATCATGGACGAGATGATGCTCGATCACATGTACGCCCTGCCGGAACTCGACTCCAAAGACGTCGAGTATGTCTTCACCGCTCAGGCGATCGAGGATGGTGTCGATCTCGAGAAGCTGGCGGTCCCCAGACAGGCCAAGGAATCCGCATGACTCCGGATCCATCGATCCGCCAGGCACGGATCGACCGCGACTATGACGAACTTGTCCGACTGATCAGCTCATCCATCGATGAAGCCGTGGATCCAATGTCGCACCTGGTTGAACTGGCCTGGAGTCAACTCCAGTCGAGTTCGGTGTCCTGGCTCGGGTTCTATCACCTTGATGAACAGACGGGACATCGCCAGATGCTTCTGGGCCCCCATATGGATCGCCCGGCTTGCAGTCCAATCGGCATGAACGGGGCCTGTGGCCGGGCCCTTGAAGACCAGCGGACGATTCTCATCGAGGACATGGCCCAGATCGATCCCGACCAGGTCATCCCCTGTGACCCCAGGGACCGGTCAGAGATCGTCATCCCCTGCAAGAGCCCTGAGGGGCTTCTCTGCGTCCTGGACCTGGACAGCCACGAGGCCTCCGCATTCAGTCTCCAGGACGATCTGGGCCTGCGAGACTGCCTGGTGGCCGCTGGATTCTGCCTCCTGGAACCCTCCAAGACCTGAATCGCCCCCGTTCAGACGGTCTCTTGCCAACCACCTGCTGGTTTCTTATACTGCCCAGTTCGATTGATCAGGAGCTCTCCATGGCACGCGTATGTGATTTCACAGGGGCCAAGACCAAGTCCGGCAACAAGTACCGCCTCAGGGGTCGAGCCAAGTACCTCGGTGGTGTCGGTACGAAGATCACCTCGTGTACCAAGAGAACCTTCAAGCCCAACATCCAGCGCGTGACAGCCCTGGTTGATGGCGTCCCCAAGCGGGTCAAGATCACCGCCAGGGCCATCCGGCAGGGAATGCTGGTCAAGCCTGCCAAGCGGAAGTACACCTGGACCCGCCAGCAGAACTCCGAGGCCTGATCCGGCTCCGGCTCCGTCCTGCTTTCAACATCCGACCTGGCTCATGACTTCGCCGCCCCCTATCGGACCAGTATGCCGTCATGGTGGTAAAATGGAGTCTTTGTGCCAAATTTCCCGATTACAACTTGCCTTACAATCTCCAAGTTGTATCCTTTTCAGGCTCGTTACAGGACTCCCGGCTCCGAAAGTTCGCAACCCGCCACGCACGTTGGCACCCAATGCGACCGGAACAACACTCCCTCCTGTGGCCGAGACATGCAACATACCTGCCATGACATGGGCCTGCCCATGGTCATTTGGTACGAATCGAGTCGGGTGTCCCGGCAATCGGTCGACCATCTGGACCATCACGTCTTCATTGCCCGTTCATGCAGGTTCCCGTGGTTCTTGATCACGGGGATTCGTGGGCGAGTGAACACCCTGGTGGAGCAGACGGCCTGACTGAGGCCCGGATCACATGACTGAACGATAATGACGACGACCATGCAGCAACATGATGATCGACAACGAGTCCTTGACGCCACAGATCTGGTGGCCGTCGTTGGCGAGCACATCTCCCTCAAGAGGAAGGGACGGGAGCACGTGGGCATCTGTCCCTTCCATGACGACTCGTCGCCCTCGCTGCATGTCGTCACGCACAAGGGCAACGCGTTCTACAAGTGTTTCGCCTGCGGAGCCTCGGGAAACGCAATCGACTTCATGATGAACTACCACCGGCTTGATTTTCCAGGAGCCCTCAAGGCACTGGCGGATCGAGCCGGTTTCGAATTGACCACCAGGGACTCCGCAAGGCGATCCGATTCCAATGGCATCGGCAGGAGCGATCTGCTCGAGGCCAACTCCTGTGCCTGCAAGTTCTACCAGTCTCAGCTGGCCCGCTGCGATCACTCAAACCCGATCAACGGGATGCTCCTTGAGCGAGGCATCGACGAGCAGATGCAGCAGCGATTCGGCCTGGGTCTTTCGCCCGACGCATGGAACCAGTTCCATGACACGATCGAGCGGGCGCGGCGAGAGTCCAGCCGCAGCACCCCCCTGCCTTCTGACCAGGTCTTCGTGGCCGCCGGCCTGCTCAAGCCCAGGCGTGACGGTTCCGGAATGATCGATGCCTTCCGCAACCGGATCATGTTCCCGATCATGGACGAGATGGGGCGCACCATCGCCTTCGGCGCCCGACAGATCGATGCGGAGGATTCGCCGAAGTACCTCAACAGTCCCGAAAGCGACCTCTTTCACAAGTCCAGGTCCCTCTATGGCATTCACCAGGCACGACAGGCGATCATCGACCAAGGTCATGCCATCGTCACCGAGGGATACACCGATGTCATCGCATGCCATCGAGGCGGATTCTCCAACACTGTGGCGACACTCGGCACAGCCCTGACCGCCGATCATGTCCGCCTCCTGAGACGCCTGACTGACAATGTCGTTCTCCTGTTCGATGGAGATGCCGCCGGGGCCAAGGCCGCCGATCGCGCAATGGAACTGTTCATGGGGGAATCGATCACCCTTCGTATCGCGACACTCCCGGAAGGCATGGACCCGGATGATCTCCTGAAGAGTCCCGATGGCACCGACCGACTTCGTCAGGCGATCGACACCGCCCCCGATGCGCTGGAGTTCATGCTCGCCCGGTTCAGGAGTTCCCTGTCTGAGACCGAGTCGGTCTGGGATCGCCAGAAGGTGCTCATGCACATGCTGGAACACCTTGGCACGCTCGGATTCGCCTCCATGGACGGCATCCGAAAGCAGTTTGTCGTGGCCGCTCTCAGTGATCTTACCGGGATCCCTGTTGATAGGATCCTCTCGTCGATTCCGACGGCCCGCCAGGCTCGACCGCGACCCGCTGCGGACCAGGGACACTCGACGGACGCTCCCATCAATCCACTGCCCGGCACCGGCGCCAGCCCTGCTCGCCGTGAGGCCGAGCAGCGTGTACTCGGGATCCTCCTGTGCAACAGTGAACTGCTGGAGGAATCGCTCGAACTGGACGCGGATAGCTTCAGTGTTCCCGAGCACAGGACCATCTTCACCTGCCTGGCCGAGTCCGGAAGTTCGGCGAAGATCCAGGAGATCATGTCGATGATTCCTGACAAGGCAACCTCCGCCCTCGTAGGTGACCTCTACTACAGGACGAGTGACTTCTGTCCCGAGGCCACCAGCGAGATCATCCAGTTGCTCCAGGATTCCGCGAGGGACCTGGCCTCGACGATTCGGCTGGAGGACGACCGCACGGCCCGCCAGGCCGATGCCTTCCAGACCCCGGAGCAGGTCCAGAGACGACTCCAGGAACTCCGCGAGCGAGGACCTGACATGACCACGATCGCCCGAGCCAGAATTGGCTCGGATTCCCAGACTGATTCCATTCCCTCCCAACCCAGGAGCTCAATGAAGTGAGTGTTGCAATCCCCCAATGCCACATGTCCTTGCATGAACTGCTTGAACTCGGCAAGAAGCGCCACTGGATCTGTTACGAGGAACTGAACACCGTCCTGCCTGATTCCTACGTGGATCCGGACAAACTGGATGAACTCCTCGCACAGATCCAGCTCGAGGACATCCGCCTGATCGACGAAGGTGAGGTCAAGAGACGTCGCTATCGCCTGTTCACTCCGCCGCTGGAGACGGATCTCAAGTTCCAGCGGGACAAGTCCGACAAGGCTCAGCGTGCTCCCAAGGTCCAGATGATCGAGGACGATCACGAGCCTGAACAGGCCGAGGGCAGCCAGCAGCAGCAGCAGCAGCAGCCGGCCGAGGAAGAGATCCTCGATGATGCCGAGACGCAGGCCGCCGTCGAACAGGCGATCGCCGAGCAGGGTTCCAAGCGCATCGACGATCCGATCCGAATGTACCTCACGCAGATGGGGACGATTCCCCTGCTGACCCGTGAGGAGGAGATCCGCCTGGCCAAGAAGATCGAGACCACTCGGATGATCTTCAGGCGCCGCGTGCTCGAATCCGACTACGCGGCCTCGCAGGCATGCGACATACTCAAGCAGGTCAATGCGGGCGATCTTCCGTTTGACCGGACGATGCGCATCTCCACGGCCGAGGAAAACGCCAAGGACAAGATCGCGGCCCGCATCCCCCTGAACTCGGGGACGATCCTCAAGCTCCTCGACCAGAACCGGGATGAATGGGATCGCGTCGAGGGCGAACTGGAGGACTCCTCTCGCATGAGCAACGCCAGGGCCCGGATCCAGAGCCGGCGGCGCAAGATCGCCACCCTGCTCGAGGAATGCTGCCTGCGAACCGGTCGGATCCAGCCCCTGCTGAGGAAGCTCCGTTCGATCAACAGCAAGCTCAAGGAACTCTCCCGGACGATCGACAAGGCCGGGAAGTTCCCTGATCGATACGATCCTGAAGACGTCTATGTCATGGAAGAGGAGTTCAAGGGACTCCAGAGGCTCGTTCTGGAGACTCCGAAGCAGCTCAATGACCGGGTCCGCATGATCGAGACGGTCTTCGGCGAGTACGAGCAGGCCAAGCGGGAACTTTCCGGCGGAAACCTGAGGCTGGTCGTGTCCATCGCCAAGAAGTACAGGAACAGGGGCCTCCCCTTCCTCGATATCATCCAGGAAGGCAACACCGGCCTCATGCGTGCCGTGGACAAGTACGAGTACAAGCGAGGCTACAAGTTCTCGACCTACGCGACGTGGTGGATTCGCCAGGCGATCACGCGAGCGATCGCGGACCATGCCAGGACCATCCGTGTCCCGGTACACATGATCGAGACGATGTCCAAGCTGAGGAACATCCAGAAGCACCTGCTCCAGGAACTCGGCCGCGAGCCGACGACCGAGGAGATCGCCAAGAAGGCCGGGATGCCCGTGGAGGAGACCCGCCGGGTCATGAAGATCTCTCGTCATCCGATCAGCCTCGATCGCCCCGTTGGAGAATCCGAGGACTCGCATTTCGGCGACTTCATCGAGGACGAGCGACAGGAATCCCCGTCGGACACCGCCGCCAGCGACATGCTTCGCTCTCGGATCAACGATGTTCTCAAGACACTGACCTATCGCGAGCGGGAGATCCTCAAGCTTCGGTACGGGATCGGTGATGGATACACCTACACGCTCGAGGAGGTCGGCAGGATCTTCAAGGTCACCAGGGAGCGTGTCAGGCAGGTTGAATCCAAGGCGATCAGGTAGCTCCAGCACCCGGTCCGTCGCCAGAGGCTGTCCAGCTTCATCGGCGGCGAGGAGGAGTAGCACCCGTTCGGCATCAACGTTGACCAGGGCCCCCATCTCTGATGGGGGCCTTGTTTCATGTTCATGCTCAGGACTTCTTCATCCGGACCAGGGGAAGAGTCACAATGCAGCAGAATGCGAGGACTGATGTGACCACGAGTGTCTGTGAGATCGAGACCATCGCGGTCTGTCTGGACAGCTCTGCGTAGAGGATCGCCGCGAACTGGGCACTGTCCGTCGGCATGTTGCCGAGTCGTTCGGACCAGTCAAGCACGCCGTCGCTCCATGGCTTCAGGTCCGAACCATAGATGGAGAAGTTCGACTGCTTCTTTCGATAGATCATCGTCGAGACGTAGGTGACTCCAAAGGAGAATCCAAGTGTCTTGATGAAGTTGAACATCCCCGTTCCCTGATCCCGGTGCTCAGGACCGATCGACGACATCGCGATGGTGACCGATGAGACGAAGGTGATCAGGAGTCCAACCCCGGTAACGGATATGGGGGCGATGACCTCGATCGGCGAGGCGTCCAGGTTGAGTCGACTGCACCAGAAGAGACCGATTCCGGAGACCGTGAATCCAAGAAATGACATCAGCCGGGCACCCGCCTTCGCGATCACCCTGCCGGTCACGAAGGCGCCGAAGATGCCGGCGATCCCGAAGGTGCCGATGACCATCCCCGCGAAGTCGATCTCCCATCGATAGATGTCCTCCAGGAGGATCGGAAAGGCCACGAGGATGCTCAGGAACATCATTCCCATGAGACAGATCATGAGGCATCCGATCACGAAGTTCATGTTCTTGAACAGGGAGAGTTCCATCAGCGGGTTCGAGCAGGTGATCGACCAGCCCACGAAGAGGAATCCGAACACGATGGACGATATCGTCAGCCAGACGATCGATTTGGAGTTCCACCAGTCAAGGATGTTCCCCTGGTCCAGGAGAATCTGGAAGCTGCAGATTGCGACAAGGAGGAACACGAATCCGATCCAGTCAGTCCGGACCTTGACCGGAGCGACCCTCGATATGTAGGCCATGCTGAGGAAGAAGCCCAGGATTCCCACCGGGAGGTTGATGAAGAAGATCCACTGCCAGCTGAGATGCTGGGTGAGGTATCCACCGATCATGGGGCCGATCGCTGGGCCGGCCAGGACGCCCATGATCCACAACGAGATCGCCTTGGCACGGGACTCGGGCGGATAGCTGTCGATGATCACCGACTGCGACAACGGGATCAATGGCCCCCCGGCGATCCCCTGGAGGAACCGGAGGATCACCATCTCGTCCAGGCTCGTCGAAAGTCCGCAGAGACAGCTGAAGCTCACGAAGCTGATGATCGATACGAGAACCAGCATCTTCCGGCCCATCAGCTTGGAGAGGTGACCCATGACACCGATCGAGATCGCCTGGCCGATCGTGTACATCGTGACGATCCACGTGATGCTGGTCGGGGTCGCATCCAGGGCACCCTGGATGTGGGGAAGCGCCACCGTGACGATGGTCAGATCGATGGCAGCCATGACCGCGACCATGAGCGTCGTGATCAGGATCATCATGCGCCGTGCGCCGCTTGGGTACTGGGTGTCCGTGGGCTTCTCGGGCATCATTCAGGTCGCTGCTGGTCGTGCGTGCCCGATCCTGTTCCAAGTCCGTCCGTGTTCACCCGGACCTCGCAACTGGCTCCGACCCTGTACGGCTTGCTTGGGACCTGGTCCTCGAGCCGGATGCGGACGGGAATTCTCTGGGTGACCTTGACCCAGTTGCCGGTGGTGTTTTCCGGTGGAAGCAGGCTGAAGGAGGCAGCGGAACTGACTGACAGGCTCTTCACGGTCCCATGAAACACAGTTCCATCGTACATGTCGATCATGACATGGACCGGCATCCCCTCCTTGATTCGACTGATGTCGGTCTCCTTGAAGTTCGCATGGACCCACCAGTCACCGTCGACGACGATCGGAAAGAGGCGATCACCAACCGACACGTACTGTCCCTCGCTCAGCATGCAGTGGGTCAAGTGCCCGTCAGCAGGTGAGCGGACGGTCGTCCAGTCAAGATTCAGTTCGGCCTGCTTGACCGCCGCGATGGCCGCCCGCATGCGAGCCTCCTGGGCCTTCTCATCGCCGAGTTCGGCATCGAGACTCTCGTATGTGGCCTCGGCGTTGGCCAGACGTGCTCGTGCTTCCAGGAGCTTGTCGCGTGCGGCCACGGCCGTCAGGGGTGAGACGTCCTGGTCCTGGAGCATCGGCTGGACCAGTCGGTCCCTGAATTCGGCCGTCTCAAGCTGGGCCCTCGCCTGCTGGACCATCGTCATGGCCGCCTGGACCTTGGCCAGTCCTGATGTGATCTCCTGTTCGACGAGGATCCGCTCAGCCCGCGCCTTCTCCAAGGCGTCTATGAACGGACGTGGATCGATCTTGAAGAGAACGTCGCCCTTCTTCACGGGCTCATTGTCAATGAAATTGACCTTGATGACCTGGCCGGAGACCTGCGGCCTGACAGTGACCGAATAGGCATGGATGTACGCATCCTTGGTCGATGGGTGTCGGTCGGCATACCGCCACCAAGCGATCGAACCGATGGCGAGGCCGGCGAAGAGCAAGATCGCGATGATGACGATGATCGTCTTCTTGAGCAGGTGGTGCTTGACGGGCGTCGATTCAGCTGGATTCTTGGCTGCATCCGCTTGCTTGTCGGTCATGTATGGGCTCCTCGGGCCTCATGCTACACCAAGAACCGTTCACGGGTCGCTCAGGCGACACCGGGCGGATACGTGATGTCCAGGGCGCATGACTTGATGTCGTCGAATCCGAAGGTGACTGCCTTGTGCGGCCAGGCGAACCGGACCTGCAGAGTTCGCGGAAGGTAGACGGAGGTGTACAGCGTGCCGAATCCGCGAGCATGATCCGTCCGGTAGAGCGGAGGCGTCATGAACCGGCCGACCAGCTCGTCAAGCGAATCTCCTGAATCGATCAGTTGCTGGAGAACTCGACGACGTTCGACGGACTCGGTCATCTCGGCGTACCGAGGCCACTCGATCTCATGCTGGTGGTTGGTGACGGCACGAACCCGGTCGACCACGGACGGCTTGCCGGGCGCGAGATACACGGTCGCGTAGTCAGCCTCGGCATCGACGATGCTGATGTTGTAGGCCATGTGCGAGGGGATCGATCTGATGATCTCGATGGCTTCGTGCGTGCTGTGGGCGGTCTCGAGTGCGGCACGCACGATGATGGGGGCACCGAATCCGCTTCCAACCACCCTGCTACCGCCGAAGGACAGCGCGATCGCGACACCGTGCTCATTGATTCCGTCAAGCACGCCCCAGAGACAGTCCGTGCTGGCGATGACCTTGGTGCCGTTCATGCAGGTGGCCAGGCACAGACCATCAGTCAGTTCGGGCGAGTAGTCGTAGTTCCGCACCAGGGCTGGCCCGCCCTGGAGGCTGATCGCCTGCGAGCATCCGGCCAGATACGGTGGTGGTCGATAGAGACTGAGGAACCTCGAGGCGATATCTCCCCCGCCTGCGAGTTCACACAGGTTCGACCACGTGGATTCGAGCTGTGGCATGTACTGCCTGATCGCGTTGCGGCATTCGGCATAGGTCGGCCTGGCCATGTCTCCCTCGGAGAGATACCACTTCCGGTACGAGGGCCAGAACCGTTGGAACAGAGCCGTCCATGCAGGACCCGGCGTCCATTCCCGTTCGATCTCGAAGAGAAGGGACGTGGCGACTTCACTCACATCATCTTGAATTGCGCGACCTCCGCTGCGTGTTGGACTGGCATCGCCTCGGCGAGGCCGACCGGCTCGGCTTCGTAGAGACCCCTGATCGCCTTGATCCAACGCTTGGCGTTGCGGTTCAGCTTGAAATCATCGGTCATGAAACGACCTCGACTGACGAGGATGCCCAGGTCCGCACCCTCGTAGCGGTAATCGCCCGGGCCGCTGATGCGAAGATAGAAGGCCTGAGACTCGTCCTGGACGGTCCGTCGATGCGTCTGAACCCTCTTGAAGGACGGCCTCCCTCTGGAATCCAGCTCCCAGATCCCCGTTTGGGGAGCGTCGGTGATGCGATCGACATCATCGCTGGTGTGCTTGATCACCAACTGGCTCCAGGCGTCGATGTAATCCGGATTGGCCCAGTGCTTGTTCAGTTCATGCACGTCGATCGTGTAGTCCACGTCCATCCATTCGAGCAGGTGGAACAGGAACAACGGCGCATCGGCCTGGGCGAATGCGGCGAGGTTCGTCATCGAGCTTGCCCCGGTGATGCGGGGATTGACCTCTCCGAGGTAGACCTTGCCGTTGTCCAGATCGGTCAGGAAATCGATCTCGAAGTATCCGCGGTATCCCATCTTCCGCAGTTCCTCGCCGAATGCGACGGCGCTGCGACGGGCGTGGTTGCGAATGCGCCGATCGAACGCTCCAGCGAAGACCTCGTTGCCACACCAGCCACCCTTGTAGGGCGTCAGTTCCTTGAAGCCGACCAACTCGGTCATCAGCGGACCGACGATCGTCCCGTGTCGCGTGACACAGGCTTCCAGCGCCGAACCGCGGCAGTTGATGCGTTTCATGATCTTGACTTCGGGTGCCTCGATGATCTCGTCCTCGTGCTTCTTGAAGTCGGCTTCAGACGAGATGAAGAAGGTGGTGTGTCCGGAATCACCGAAGGCGGTCTGCACAACGAGGTCCTGGCCCAGACGCCTGGAGACCTTCCTCAGTTCCGAGTAGCTTCCGACCTTCGCGAGGACGTTCGGTACGCTCTTGACGCCGGCCCTGTCAGCAATCCGGGTCGTCTCGATCTTGTTGTCGATCGCCTCCCTCAGGCTGGCAGGCGGGAAGCAGACTTCAAGGCCGATGTCACGGCACAACTGTTCCGTCTCCTGGTCGAACATGAGGAAGACGGCCTTGCCCCCGCCCTTGCGGGTCACCTCATCGATGACCTCCTTGTGTGAGAGCAGATAGTTGTTGATGTCCTCGATGCTCTGAAAGGTCCTGTGGGGCTTCTCGGCGGGAACCAGGACATTCGGATGCTGGCCATCGAAGCAGTCGATGTTGTTGATGTACGAGAAGTTCCTGACCCACTCGTCGATTCCGAGGAGGTTGAAGTTCGTTGCGCTGACGAAGTAGACGGGGGTCTCGTTGCGGTAGAAGAATCGCCTGATGTCCGAGATCCCGTTGAGCCTGGGAGGCCTCTTGCGGGGCGCCGGCTTGCGTTCGACAACCAGAGATCTCGGCGTCTTCTTCCTGGAGGATTTTCTCGTGGAAGAGGTCTTGCTGCGTGCAGAGGCCCGGCCTGTCGATGCCGAGTTCGTCCGTCGAGAGGCCTGAGCCTTCTTCTTCATCTTCTTCGAGCCCGTCTTCTTCCTGGTCGTCGTCGCCATGGTATCCCCGTGATCTGGATGCTTCTCAGGTCCCTGTCATTGATTCGGGTTCGTGTCGCTGGACGATTTCACGAAACCGGTTTCGATCGATTCATGTTCACATCCTCCCTGGAGGGCTTCCTGCGTGAACACCTTGAGTCCCCATCTCGGGTTGTATCCGTGAATCTCTTTGACATCAACGGCCCTGAGGTATCGAAGGATCGAGTCACTGATGATCTGACCGGGCACGAGGATCGGAAAGCCGGGCGGATACGGTGTCACGAAGGTAGCCGAGACCACGTCGCGACCTGATTCAAGCGCCTTGATGATCGAGCCATCCAGCTTGAGGTATTCGCAGTTGGCCTTGTCATAGGCCATGTAGAACGCCTTTCGCATGTCCCCTTCCGGCGTCCGGGATTCGGGATCCGGCCTGAACAGGTCATGGAACCTGCTGAAGTTCGGCAGTGGTGGAATCTGGTGAGTCAACGATTCGATGCGACTCTGGCGCATGACCTGTTCGACGTCACTGGATCGCTTTCTCGAGTCCTTGACGTCCTTTGCAATCCTGCCGAGGACCTCGACGAGATTGGCGATGTCACCCCTGGTCGTCCCGATGTTGGTCATCAGGAGGATCGTGTTCCTGCTGGTCTTGTTCACCTGGATGTCGTATTCGTCCATGAGAAGGTGACGGAACTGGTCACCATCAATCCCGGTGAGGCCGATGTGAAGCGTGACGCGGGTAGGGTCGAGGGTGAACTCGTCCTCCCGCCAGGCCTGCTCCATCCTCGCCCAGCCCTCCTTGGGGTCGTAGTAGTACTCCATCCCACTCGGGCGGAACTCGGCCGGGATCAGGTCGGCCGGCCTGAGGACATGAAAGCACTCGCTGATGATCGGATCCTCGTAGATCCTCTCACGAAGAGCCATCGCGAGACTGACGCTCCTCTGGACGAGTTCGTACCCCTCCAGTTGCACCTGTCGACGCCCGACGTCCAGTGAGGCCAGGATCTGGTAGTTGGGGGAGGTCGATGTGTGGGTCATGAAGGCCTCGTCGAAAGCCCCCTCGACTTCGTGCTCGAACTCGTCATCAGCGACATGGATCATCGATCCCTGTCGCATGGAGGTCAGTGTCTTGTGGGTCGACTGGGTCGCGTAGACGCGGACGCGGGCCAGTTCTGGATCGGCCATGAGCTCGCCATCAAGCCATGTTCGTTCCTGGCCGGGATCCTTTCGATCGAATCCGGCCTTCCACTCGGCGTACCGTTCCGTGTATTCATCACTCTGAAACATCTCCCTGAGTTCCTCGGCAGCGCACATGGCCGTTCGTTTCCGAAGCTGCGCCTCGAAGCCGGCGAAGGCGAACCACGCCTCGTCCCACAGGAAGATCATGTCCGGCTTGATTGCGAGGATCTCCTGCATCACCTTGATCGGGTTGTAGGTGATGCCATCGAAGGTGCAGTTCGTCAGGAGCAGCATGCGGACCTTGTCCAGTTTGCCCTCGGCTTTCAGCTCCAGCAGCTGCTTCTTGATCTGGCGGATCGTAACGGCTCCGAAGAACGAGAACTCCTCGAGGGGATAGGCATCCATGTAGATCGGGTAGGCCCCCGAGAGCATCAGGGCGTAGTGGTGGCTCTTGTGGCAGTCGTGGGAAACCAGGACGATGTCATCGGGGCTGACCAGCGCCTGAACGACGATCTTGTTGGCAGAGGAGGTGCCGTTGGTCACGAAGTAGGTGCGGTCGGCTCCGAATGCGATGGCCGCTTTCTCCTGGGCCTCCTTGATCGGGCCGTGAGGCTGCAGGAGCGAGTCCAATCCACCAGCGGTGGAGGAGGTTTCGGCCAGGAAGATCGTGTCACCGTAGAAGTCACGAAGATCACGGCACCAGTGGGAGTTGGACAGCGACTTTCCACGAGCCACCGGGAGCGCGTGAAAGACACCGGTCGGCTTGGTGCTGTAGTGCCTCAAGGCTTCGAAGAACGGGGCCTTGTAACGTTCACGGATCCCCTTGAGGATGCTCAAGTGAACCTCCATGGCGTTGTCCAAGCGGTCGAAGCTGCGGCGGAAGTGCTGGCCAACCCTTCCCGTGGATGTCTCCAGAGTCGCATCGGTCAAAAGGAAGAGGTCAAGCTCTGGTCTGAGCACCCGGAGTATCTCTGCCAGCTGCACGCTCCTGTCGAAGCCATACGCGATGCGGGGGTGTTCCGCTTCAAGCAGCTCGAGGTACCGGCGGAGTATCGGGGCATCATTGTCGGTCTGGTAGGCGAAGTTGTAGCGGACCAGGCACGTCTCGATCGTGTAATTGAACAGAGCTGCGATGACCGCATCCTCGAAGCTGTTGACGAAGATCGGGTTGTAGACGAACTGATCCTCCTCCCGGCGGCACTCAAGGAGTCGTTCCCGGAACTCGGCCTGGTCGTTCTCCTGTTCGTCGTTGACGACAAGCACCTCGAAGTACGGTCTGGATTCCTGTCGATGCAGATCCTGATCATCCTTGCCCGACTCGCCCTGGTCATGCCTGTGCGAATCGACCAACGAGATCACGCGGTCCCTGTACCGGTCTGCAGCGACCAGCCGGGAGATCTCGTGAACCTCGCGCCAGAGCATCTCGATGTCTGGCTGATCCAGAAGATCGAACAGGCGGTTGAACCGGGTGATGCCGGGCCATGCCCAGTACTGCTCGAGATCCTTGAGGATGCCGAGATCTCTCCTGACCAGTTCCATTGGTGTCCCGGTGTCCCCGGACTCGCGCTCCATCTGCTCGAGCCAGTGGACGTGGACCTGGAGGTTTGCCCACGTATCCCGACGAAGTGCGGCTGCGTCATAGGGAGCGTGCCGTCTTCCGGGAATCGTGTACTCCTCGCTCATGGAGCATCCTCCTGGCGGGCTTCGGGTTCGAGCCCGACCTTCGAGCCCTGCTCGGGCTTGGCCAGTGGGCCCAGCTGACCGAGGTAGCCCCCGGCGGCATCATTCCCCTCGTAGATTCCGAAGTGCACACTCCTATCCCTGAAGCTCTTGAGGGGCTGGCCCAGGCCTCGAAGCCCGAATTCCCTCGATCGTCGGACGCGATCAAGATCGATCTCGATCGGGATCATCTCCTCCCCGTGCCCGGCTTGATAGAGGATGTCTCCATTCGGAGCCACGAGAATCGAGCGACCATTGCCGCCGTCTCCGGAGCCGTTGATGTCGATGAAGAAGCACTGGTTGGTAGCCGCTGATGCACGGGCGATCGAAAGCTCAACATCTCGATCGATCGTGTTGGTCAGACTCGGGTGGATGATCACCTCGGCACCCATGGCCGCGAGGGTGCGAGTCGTCTCCGGCATCCACATGTCATAACAGATGCTGATCCCGAAACGTCCGATGTCCGGTATGTCGAAGACCAGGAAGTCCGAGCCGGACTCGACCCCCTCCTCGTATGGAAGGAACGGGAACATCTTCCGGTACCGGCCGATGACCTCACCAGTCGGGCTGATCACCGAGGTCGTGTTGTAGACCAGTTCATCCGAGCGCTCGAAGATCGAACCAGGCACCAGCCAGATCGAGTGGCGGACAGCGATCTCCTGGAAGAACTCCTCGGTCGGACCGGGCAGTGGCTGGGCGTTCCCGATGTAGGGGCCGAACGCGGCCAACTCGCTCAGGACGACCATCTGCACCCATGGATACAGGTGCATCAGGACGTCGATTCTGTGCCGGATGTGCTCGAGGTTGTCCGACTCGGCATCGATTTTCAGCTGGAGACCTGCGATCGCGAATGGTGTCATCTTCGACTGCCTCGTTGGCGGCCCGGAACATGGCCTATGGGGTCATGGAACACGTCTCAGGCAGGCGAGGATTCGGTCTGCCCCGAGCATTCCATGATCGAATGGCACAGGATATCAAGACCTTGATCCAGTTGCTCATCCGTGATCACCAGCGGACAGAGCACCCTGAGGATGTTCCCATGGCTGCCGGCATGGATGACAAGGACGCCCTTGCTGAGGCAGTCCTGGATGACCGTGTGGACGAGGCTGGTCGCCGGCCTGGTACGGGAATCATCCTCGTACATCTCGATCGCCTGCATGGCCCCGAGGCCCCTGACATCAGCCACCTGCGGGCACCGGGTCGCAAGTTCGAGAAAACGCTGGCGAATCCGTTGACCGACCTGCTCGGCCCTGGTGTTCAAGTCGAGCTCCTCCATCCGCCGGATCGTCGCCAGTGCTGCGGCGCATGACACCGGATTTCCACCATAGGTGCCACCCAGTGTCCCCACGGCGGCCTGGTCCATGACCGATGCCTTGCCAATCACGGCGGAGATCGGCAGACCGCCCCCCATCGACTTGGCCCACGTGGACAGGTCGGGCGTGACACCGGAATGCTGGTAGGAGGCCCACTTTCCGGTGCGACAGAATCCTGCCTGGACCTCGTCGAAGATCAGGATGATTCCATGCTCGTCACACAGCTCTCGCAATCCGCGCAGCCATGAAGCCGGCGCCTGGACGAAGCCGCCCTCGCCTTGGATGCATTCGAGGATCACAGCCGCCACGTCAGCCTGCCGGACGGTATTGACCAGGAATCGCCGGAAGGAATCGAGGGCCCTTTCAGAGAACTCCTCCACATCCAGGCGCGATCCATCCCTGAAGAGATTCGGGTAGTCGGTCCTGTAGATCTCAGGGGCGAATGGGCCACAGCCGGCCTTGTAGCCGACCTTGCTTGTCAGGCTCGTGGCCAGCAGCGTCCTGCCATGAAAGCTCTCGGTGAAACAGATGACAGCCGGGCGCCCGGTCGCCTGGCGAGCGATCTTGATGGCATTCTCGACGGCCTCGGCACCAGAGTTGACGAGCATCGCTCGGGTCTGATCTCCATGTGGGAACATGTCGACCAGCTTCTCGCACAAGGCGACATACGGCTCGTAAGTCGCCACGTGGATGCAGGCATGCTGGAGCTTTCGAGCCTGTTGGCAGATTGCCTCGACGACGGTCGGATCCGAGTGGCCGACGTTCATGACACCGATGCCACCGGCGAAATCGATGACCTCTCGACCATCCGAATCGATGATGATCGCCCCTTCGGCCCTCTCAGCCGTGGCATCTCCTGCAAACTGTGCGACCGCTGGTGGAACGACGTTCCGTCGCCTGGCGATCAGGTCCCTGGACTGGTCCATCAGGTCGTCTCCTCGTGTGCTGTATCCGCTGGCTCGGGCGAATCCTAGGCATCGGGACCGGCTCCCGCAACAGGATGTCGGGATATCAGACGCCTCAGTCCGTGAACTGCCAGGAGACGTACTTGGTCTCAAGGTATTCATCCATGACATACCGCCCACCCTCCCGGCCGTACCCGGAGTGCTTGACCCCTCCGAATGGTGCCTGGGCCGTGGACGGGGCTCCATCATTGACTCCGACGATGCCGTACTCCAGTGCCTCCGAGACCCGGATGACCCGGGAGGCATCATTTGTGAAGAAATAGGCAGCCAGCCCGTACGGCGTGGCATTGGCCAGCCTGACGGCCTCGTCATCCTCGGTGAACCTGACCACCGGGACGATCGGGCCGAAGGTCTCCTCCTGGCATATGAGCATCTCAGGCGTGACATCCATGAGAATCGTTGGCTGGTAGAAGCGGTCCGACATGGATTCGATCGGCGTGGTCGATCCACCGCAGACCAGCGTGGCACCCGAGGCCACGGCGGTGTCCACGTGCTGCTGGACCTTCTCGATCGCCGGGTCGTTGATGAGTGGGCCGACATGGACTCCTTCATGGAGACCGTTGCCAACCACGAGTGCCGAGACCGAGTCCTGGAGCTTTTGGATGAAGGCGTCGTGAATGGAGTCATGCACGATGAACCTGTTGGCGGAGATGCAGGTCTGCCCCATGTTCCTGAACTTGCATGCGAGGGTCCCGGCGACGGCGATGTCCAGATCGGCGTCATCGAACACGATCAATGGAGCATGACCACCAAGCTCAAGGCTGAGCCTGGTGAGGTTGGTCGACGCCTTCTGCATGAGTATGCGACCGACTTCCGTAGACCCGGTGAACGAGAGCTTCCTGAGCCTGGGATCACCCAGCATGGCATCGGAGATCGCGACGGGATCCCCCGTGATGATGTTGATGACACCAGGCGGCACGCCGGCCTCGCAGGCCAGTTCACCCAGGGCCAGTGCCGAAAGGGGCGTGTCTTCAGCCGGCTTGATCACCTGCGTGCATCCGGCGGCCAGGGCCGGCCCCAGCTTCCGGGTGATCATCGCGACCGGGAAGTTCCATGGCGTGATGGCCCCGGTCACGCCCACTGGCTGCTTCAGGACGAGGATTCGCTTGTTGTTGCTGGATGCCGGGATGGTGTCGCCGTAGATCCGACAGCCTTCCTCGGCCGCCCAGTCGAGAAAACTGGCGGCGTATCCGATCTCGCCAAGACTCTCGGCCATGGGCTTGCCCTGCTCCATCGTCAGGATTCTGCCGATCCGAGGGGCCTGCTCCAGGAGGAGTCGAGAGAGCTCGTGGAGGACGTCTGCACGGTCCCTGGCCGTACGCTCCTGCCAGGGGGCCAGAGCCTCGGAGGCGGCGTCGATGGCTGCCAGGGTCTCCTGGCGGCCGGACATGGGAACCTCCGCGAGAAGCTGGTCATCGGCGGGATTGATCACCCCGAAGGTGTCACCGCCACCATGGGTCCATTGTCCGTTGATCAGGTTTGCCGTCTGCATCGATGGGTCCTCGGCCTACAGTCTTGACGCCCTGCCTTCCCGGGTCAAATCGTTTCCGCTTTCTACGTCGGAAGCGACAGCCTACACTTGTTCAAGACCACATGCATTTTACAGAGACTGGGGAATCACCATGGCCAAGGCAGTAGTCGACCCGNGCGAACTCCGACGTTTTGCCCACGACCTCAAGAAGTTCAATACCGAGTTGCAGGGGCAGATGTCCAAGCTGAGAAACAGGATGGGCACCCTGGCACAGACCTGGCGAGACCAGGAGCAGGCGAAGTTCTCGGAGGAATTCGATCATGCGATCAAGGTGCTCGCTCGCTTCACGAAGGTGACGGAGGGGCACATCCCCTTCCTGATCAGGAAGGCCGAGCGGATCGAGGAATACATCCAGCAACGGTGAATTCCGGATGTCCAGGGAAGCCGCAAACATCACGTCGTTTCTCGCGCTGGAGAAGTTCCGCGCGCAGCTGATCGAGTACCACGAGCTGGTCAAGGCTGCCCTCAGCGAAGCCGATTCCCATGTCGACAGGATTCACGTCTGGCTCCAGACCGAGCAGTTGTCTCGCTGGGAANNTCAGGTCCGCAAGCGGCAGGAGGAGGTCGCCATCTGCAAGAGCGCTCTGTTCAGGAAGGAGAACACGCCGGCTGTCGATGGATCCAAGCCGTCGGTCGTCGACGAGAAGAAGTTGCTGAAGAAGGCCAACAGGCGCCTTGAAGAGGCCCAGCACAGGGTCACCGCGGTCAAGTACTGGATGAACCAGCTCGTGAGGGAGAAGATCTCGTACAAGGGTCATGTTCAGCCACTGTCCAACGCCGCCGAATGGGACATCCCCTACTCGATCGAGATGTTGAAGAAGATGATCCTCGCCCTGGAGAAGTACAAGAACACCCGACCTCCCCAGATGCAGAAGATCTACACGGAACTGCAGGAGGAGATCCCCCTGGAAGATGACAAGGCCAGAGGCTCCATGAGACGAAAAGGAATCCAGCAGGAGGATCCGGAGAAGACCCAGGAGGAGGACCAGGAGGACCAGCCCTGATCTTCAGACACCGACTGGTGATCCCTGTCCGGGAGCCTTGACCGGCCCCGTGAATTCAAAGCCGCATTCAGGACACTGATCCGCCGTCAGCCCCTGCGTGTCATACCGGCATACTGGGCAGTGGGTGTACTGGTACCAGGCCCAGATCGACAGCCCACACCGACGGCATTCGGACTCACCCAGTGGCACCCCCTGTTTCTGACCGCAGTACGGGCAGAACAGACGTACGGATGACTGGGTGAAGGCGGACTGGCCGGGCGTGTAGACGATGACACGGATCATGGCCACGATGACCGTCGCCAGGATGCTGCAGGCGACCATGACCCACAGCGCGATGTGTACTCGCTGGGCCATGTCCATCCACCAGGGAAAGGCGGAAAGGGCATCTATGTTGGCGGTCCTCCAGTCCGAGAGACCCACGATGACGATGGTCGTCGAGATGGAGGTCAGGATGAAGATCGGGATACAGGCGATCCTGGCGTATCGAAAACGGCCGGACAGGGGAAGGCATCCGATGAATCCATATGCCGCGAATGGCCAGGCGATGCTCGCACTGATCCCGACCAGGTCAAGAAGATCCAGCTTGAACACGATGTCCACAAGATCTCGCTGATTGATCTGGAGAATGATGACCTTGAGGGACAGCCAGGCGAACAGGATCAGGAAGAGCAGGGTGAACAGGCATCCGGTGATCTGGCCCGGCGTTGGCCTGGGAATTGACCAGTTTCTTGGCAGCAGGCAGAGCGCCGCGAGCCAGCCCGAGCAGAACATCGACCAGGCAAGCATGATGCCGCCTTCGGTCTGTGTGAACGGCATCCAGCTGTCGGTCCAGATCAGGAAGACGCCGACAAGGAATGAGAGGGACGTACCCGTCAGTCCGATGTAGCCGGACAGCCTGGACAGATTCGACTGCAGGAGACCGAAGCCGATCATGAACAGGAGCATGCAGGGAACGATCAGGCCCATCGTGCCCGCCATCTCATCCAGGTAGTTGCCATTAAGAACGTCGAACCAGGTCAGGGCCATGGCGAAGACGTACTCGATGGCCACGGTGACCGCGAGTACCGAGCCGATGAACCTGACCTTCTTGAGTCCATGCAGCAGCTCGGCGATGAGGATGAGGATGCAGGCAGAGCCTGTCAGGATGCAACTGATCAGCATGGATCCGGCGAGCCTGCTATCGAAGAGGATCGTGACCACCGTTGTCAGGGCCGAGCCCAGCAGGCACGCGAGCAGGATGATCACGAGTATCTTTTTGTCGATCATGGGCAGAAGATCCTGCTGCTAAGGGATTACATGAAAACGCATGAGGGTCCCGGTTCTGATTAAATGATAATATTGGAACACACTTGGAGGCAGCCATGAGCCTGGACTCGGCACGAGCAAAGATCCAGAACGGCCTTCGCGACCTGAAAACCCACTGGCATGTCGTGCGCCAGTCATGGGATGATCCGGTCGCTCACGCATTCCAGGAGAGACGGCTGGAGGCCCTGGAGCCACGGGTCAGGGCCGCCGTAAACGCGATGGAGCAGATGCAGGAGAAGATCAACCAGGCCAGGCGGCATTGCCAGGACCTCGAATTCCAGACCGACCAGGAGCCCTCTGAAGAGGAACTCAAGCAACTTCAACAGCTCAAGAAGCGTGGCCGATGACCGAACCCGGGAGCACTGATCAACACGATCCGACCCAGCTGCACTCCACGTGCATGCTCACTCATGCCCAGGCGTCGATGGCCGGCATCAGGGAGTCGGTTCGCCTCAGGCAGGAGGACTCGAACTCCCGACAGGAGAACGAGGCCTCCAACATCTCCAGGAACGAGCAGGAACACAAGGACACGATCGAGTCGCTCAATACCACCTACAAGACCAATCGCCGGCAGGCCAGGGATCAGGGCCGCGAACAGGTCAAGTCGATCGAGAAACGGCACAAGAAAGCGATGGAGAAGCTCAGGACCGATTACGAGCGAGCCCTTGAATCGATCGATGAGCGAATCACCGCACAGCAGTCACAGACCTCGGAAAAGCTGCAGTGGAGGCAGTTCAGGGCCGAGGCGCTCTACGAGGAGCAGCGGGACCAGCCCAAGATCGAATACGAGNGACTCCGCGACGAGATCCAGACGCTCAGGGAACGCCTCCGCCAACTCACCGACCAGGCGAAGCTGCTCCTGAACCGGTACAAGCAGAAGACCCCGAGGCTCCTGCCATACGATCCCGAGATCCGCGAAAAGGCGCTCCGTCACCCGCGGCAGGCGATGATCGAGCAGATCAAGCAAGCCAACGCAGGCTACGAGGACCTCGCGGCCCTGAAGGTCCCGCGAGCTTTCATCGGCCCCGTGATCTTGGTTCCATGGGTCATCCTGGTGCTGCTTGGAGTCCTCACAATGCTTCCGACAGGTCTGGACTACTGGATCCAGTTCCTGC
Source organism: Phycisphaerae bacterium (assembly GCA_002711415.1). Lineage (GTDB taxonomy): Bacteria > Planctomycetota > Phycisphaerae > Phycisphaerales > SM1A02. The sequence goes on from PARI01000022.1 coordinate 35,653, forward strand.
TTGGATTCGGAATCGGCACGCTGATCTTCATCGTGCTCCTTGCCATCGTCTACACGATCGCGACCAGGCAGGTCACTCAGGCATACCAGCCAATCCGGATCGCCAGGGACATCTTCGACACCGCGGCCGAACGTCTCCTGGCCGATGCTGATGCAAAGAGACAGCTGAAGGAGGCCCAGAAGAAGATCGATATGGAGGAGGATGTCACCCTTGCCAAGGAGAAGTACCAGCCGCAGCTTCAGAAGATCGAACAGATGAAGCAGGATCGCATCGATGCGATCCAGTCCAAGCTGCCCGAGATGGAGGCGGCCGAGGTGGCCGAGTATGAAAAGACCCTTAGCGAGGCCAAGGATGCGGCCGAGCAGGCGATGAATCAGCTCGAACACGAGTACACGATGGCCATCAAGAACGAGAAGGAGCGATACAACAGGACTCGTGATGTCATCAAGGCTGAATCGGAGAAGGAACGGACCCGGATCTGCGGCCGGTGGCATGACTCCATGAACACCTGCCTGGACCAACTCCAGCAGGTCGGCCAGCAATGCGCCTCGATGTTCCCGTCGTGGAACGATCAAATCTGGTCGGATCAGGAACTTGGTCCGCAGATGTCCAGACTCGACTCGATTCCGATCGGATCCGTGCGATTCGACCTGGCGGACATCGAGGGAGGTATTCCCGAGGAGGATGATCTCAAACTGGACCGAGAGGTCTCCATGGACGTACCCGCCATGCTCTCGTTCCCAGAACGGAGCTCGCTGCTGGCCAAGTCAGCCGCCACCGGGCGAGAGGAGTCCCTGTCGCTGATTCAGGAGGCGATGCTCCGACTGCTGACCAGCCTCCCGCCGGGCAAGGTCCAGTTCACCATCATGGATCCGGTCGCACTGGGCCAGAATTTCGCGGCCTTCATGCACCTGGAGGATGAGGCCGAAGGCATCGTCGGCGACCGGATCTGGACCGATCCGAGGCAGATTGAGAATCGACTCAACGATCTCTGCGAGCATATGGAGACGGTCATCCAGAAGTACCTTCGCAACGAGTTTGACACGATCGAGCAGTACAATGAGAAGGCCGGGGAGATCGCCGAACCGTTTCGCTATCTGGTCATCGCGGACTTTCCGACCAACTTCACCGATGTTGCCGCCCAGAAACTCCTGAGCATCATCTCAAGTGGCACCAAGTGCGGCGTGTACACCCTGATCCACCTGGATACGCGACAGCCGCTTCCGTCCAACGTGAAGATCGAGGATCTGGAAGCAGGCGCGATCGTGATCGAGGCGACCGATCATGGCCTGACGTTCAACGCCCCCGAGTACGCCGAGCTGGAGTTCACGCCTTCGGAACCCCCTGCGACGGATTTCATGATCGATCGCCTTCGTACGATCGGTCGTCTGGCCAAGGATGCAAACCGTGTCGAGGTTCCGTTCAAGATGATCGCCCCGGGTTCGGATGAGAATCTCTGGAGCAGGAACAGTGCCGACATCCTCACCGTCGAACTCGGGCGTTCCGGCGCCACCAAGTTCCAGTCGCTGGTTCTCGGCGAGGGTACGGCTCAGCACGCGCTGATCGCGGGCAAGACCGGCTCGGGCAAGTCGACCCTCCTGCACGCGATGATCACGAATCTGGCGCTGTGGTACAGCCCGGACGAGGTGGAGTTCTACCTCATCGACTTCAAGAAAGGCGTCGAGTTCAAGACCTATGCAGGGCACGAGCTTCCCCATGCACGCGCCGTCGCGATCGAGAGTGATCGCGAGTTCGGCCTCAGCGTGCTCAAGGGACTGGACGCGGAACTCAAGAAGCGAGGCGAACTGTATCGTGACGCCGGGGTCCAGGATCTCAAGGGCTATCGCCAGGCATGCCCTGATCAGCCGATGCCCAGGACACTCCTGATCATCGACGAGTTCCAGGAGATCTTCGTCGAGGACGACAAGCTCTCCCAGGACGCCTCGCTGCTGCTGGACAGGCCCGTCAGGCAGGGGCGAGCGTTCGGCATTCACGTGATCCTCGGATCACAGACCCTTGGCGGCGCCTATTCGCTGCCACGAACAACGATGGGCCAGATGGCGATCCGAATCGCGCTGCAGTGCAACGAAGCGGACTCCCAGTTGATCCTCTCGGACGAGAATGCCGCTGCTCGTCTCCTGAGCAGGCCGGGCGAGGCGATCTACAACGACACGGGCGGACTCCCTGACGGCAACAATCCGTTCCAGGTCTGCTGGCTTCCTGAATCAGTCAGGGATGAATACCTCGGCCAGGTGGAGACGCTTGCCAAGACCAGGCCTCATCACCCTGTGGCCGCACCGATCGTGTTCGAGGGCAACACCGAGGCTGACCTCCAGGCGAACCCCCAACTCGAGTCCCTGCTCCAGGAGAAGACATGGCCCGAGAGGCCTTCGTCGCCCCGTGCATGGCTGGGTGATGCGATCGCGATCAAGGACCCGACTGCGGCCGTGTTCAGAAGGCAGTCCGGCTCCAACTTCATTCTGGTCGGGCAGCGAGATGAACAGGCCCTGGCGATCTCGACCGCGAGTCTCCTGTCACTGGCCGCGCAGGTGAGCCCGGCTGATGGGTTCTTCTGGATCCTCGATGGGACACCGGCTGATGACGAGCATGCGGGCCTGCTGGCGTCGGTCGCTGAACGACTTCCGCACGCCCACCAGGTCGTGCCCTGGAGATCGATCGAACAGGCGATGCGGACCATCGCCGCGGAGATCCAGTCGCGACAGGAGGCCGACGACATCGACCGTCCATCCGGATTCGTGCTCATCCACGGTCTTCACCGCTATCGAATGCTGCGCAGGAACGAGGACGACTTCTCCTTCGGCGATTCGGCCACGGCCGATTCACCAAGCCAGCTCCTTGGCTTCATACTCAGGGAAGGTCCCGTCTACGGCATCCACGTGCTCTCGTGGTGCGACACCGTGACGAACCTCCACCGGACGCTTGATCGGAATTCGCTGAGGGAGTTCGATTACCGAGGCCTCTTCCAGCTCAGTGGCACGGATTCAAGCACGTTGATCGATTCACCACTCGGATCACGCCTGGGCCCGCACAGGGCATTGCTGTACAACGAGGAACTGGGCCAGATGGAGAAGTTCCGACCCTACTCGATCCCATCCGGCCCGGTCATGGACTCGATCCTGGACGCGTTGGGCTCCAGGAAGTCTGCCGGATCCGCGGAGATGCCCGCCGAGGCGTCGCCGCCAGCCGATACGACCGACGAGTCGATTGGATGGGATCCGGATTCATGAAGCCGTATACTTCAGGCCGGGGCGTTTAGCTCAGTTGGCTAGAGCATCGCTTTTACACAGCGAGGGTCACTGGTTCGAGTCCAGTAACGCCCATTGCCACAACCTCGCCAGGACTTATCTTCAGCCACTTCCCTGTTGAATGGAGGCTTGAAACGGGGACGCTGGCATCCCCTCGATGTTGAAGAGACCGGGCAGCAGTGAGTGTGAGCCGTCGCACGGAACATGCCTGAATCCAGGGTCCGGCTTCCATCCATAGCGGAGGATCGTTCTTGCATCGATCGACTCGACCTCGCACGGCAACGACACGTGCACCATGTCAGCCGAGACGATGGCGCCGTTGGTGTCATGAAATCGCCCTTGGGAATCGGAGACCTGGAACCCATGGACCAGACATTGGCCGCCCCGACCTTCCAGACTTGAGCCGTGCGTGTCGAACGTGACCACGAATTCATGAAGCCCTGGCATCGCCTTGATCGACTCGAGCGACGGCCCGGACCGAACGACCGGTCTTCCGTGAACATCGGCCAGTACCATTCGAGCGAGCCTGCGGCCGACATCGTGCTTGTTCCCGGGGTGGATGTCACCGGGATCGCCAACATCGATCGTGACGACAAGGCCCGTTGCGTCGTGGGCGAGGCTCGTCATTCTCTGCACCTCCCTCACACCGGGATAGTCCCATGTCTGTTCCCCATGGGCCCAGTTGGGAAGCTGGACGACCAGGAATGGCAGGTCCTCGCGATTCCAGCCTTCTCGCCAGTCATCGATCATCTTCGGGAGCAGGATCTCGTAGTCCGAGGCTGCACCGTCACCGATGGCGTTGTTCTCGCCCTGGTACCAGGCGACCCCTGAGATCGGAAACTTGAACACGGGCTCGAGCATCCCGTTGTAGAGATGGGAGGGCCGGTGCTGGCGAGGGATGTCCGAGGTCTCCGCAGCCACCAGCAGCCTCGATGGCCCCTCCAGGAGCACCCTCTGTGCCGGGTCCGCTGCCAGGTGCAGGTGAAACTGCTCCGGGTCTCCATGCAGGCCACCCGGGCCTGATCCATCGGTGATCCTGATCGCGATCATGTTGTGCCCCGGTTGGACCAGATCTCCTGGGATCTGGTACCGCCGTGGCGTCCGCCAACCACGTGTCTGGCCAATACTATGACCATTGAAGTAGGTGACATCATCGTCATCGATCATGCCGAGGGACACGACCAGGTCGTTCCCGGCCCATTGCTCAGGAATGCTGACCGGAATCCTCTGCCAGAAGAGGCCGTTGACACCATCATCCAGGCCGAAGGATTCGAAGTGCCCCCCCACTGCTCCTTCCAGCCAGGCCGAGTCATCGATCTGCTTGCCGGCTCGCATGGCCGGATCGATCGAGAACTCACGATGCAGGACCTGCCATCGCTGCTGGAGGTCTCTGCCGGGATCTGTTGCACCCAGTGTTTCCGGATGCATCCAGGCTTCTGCACGACTGCCTCCCCAACTGGAATGGATCAGGCCCACCGGAACATCAAGCTGTTCATGCAGATCTCGCCCCATGTGATAGGCCACTGCCGAGAAATCACCGAGTGTCTCCGGGGTGCATGGCGCCCACCGACCGCGGACATCATCCACTTCAGCGGAAGCTGAAACATGCCCGATCGTGAACAGTCTCACGCCCGGAACATCGGCATCGGCCAGGAACCGGTCCGCATGATCCGATCCCCTGATCGACCAGCCCATGTTGGACTGGCCGGAGCAGAACCAGACCTCTCCAACGAGAATGTCCTCGACGGTCAGCCTTGCCTGTTGCCCCTGGACAACCAACTGAAGGGGCTCCCATCCGGCACTCATGGAATCCAACACGGCATTCCAGAGACCGTCCTGATCCGCCACGACCCGGACTGGGGCATTCGACCCAAGCCTGAGACTGATCGACTCGCCTGGGGCGGCCCATCCCCACAGGTGAATCGGCTGGTCCGCCTGCATGACCATGTGATCGGAGATCAGATTCGGAAGCCGAAGGGCTCCTTCATGCTGAACAGCATGCAAGGGGACGGTCTTGAGCAACACGCAGAGGATTCCGATGATGACCGTGTACATGGTGATCGCCTTGTGTCGAGTTTGAGAAGACTGTTGCATCGTAAAAAAAAACGGCCCGGCATTCATTGCCGGGCCGCCTCAAATCCATGGAGTCCGATTGATCTCAGTGACGACGCTTTCGCGACATGCTAAGACCACCCAGCGCCAGGACAGCCAAAGCGCCCGGTGCTGGAATCTGGTTCACGACGAAGTTCAATGACCAGAGATCGCTGCTGGGGCCGGTTTCCTGGGCCCAGATCGTGTAGGTTCCTGCGCCGAGAGGGCCGCTGAATCCCTGTGCACCTCCACCCTGCCCCATGTCCTGCATGATGTCGTTGCCGACATTGCCGAAACCGATAAGCGCATACCCAAGAAGGCTCGTCACATCAGGAGCATCCGGATCCGTGCACGTGGATCCGGCGTTGATGCTGATGAAGCCGAGGTTGCCCTCGGGTTCGGTTTCGAACAGGTTGAGGATGATCGCGGACAGCTCGTAGCCCTCCTCGATCGTGAAGGTGAAGTAGTCCCGGTCATCACCAGCAGTTGTTTCGAATAGGACATTGTTGTTGACACCCTTGGTGAACACCTCGGTCGGGTTCAGGTGATCGTCAGAGAGATCTCCATCAATCTGCTCATCCCACATCAGGTCGGCTGCGGCCGATGATGCGAGAAATGCCGAGAGTGCCAGGGCAGTTGTAAGTAGTTTCATTTGTACATCTTTCATTTTCTATTACATGCAAATTACAAAATCACCAATGTCCCCACGATCTATTATATCACTGACGTCTGCGAGTGCCTGCAAATCCGCCAAGAGCGAGAATCGCGATGGCACCCGGAGTAGGCGTCACTACGAAGTTCAGGTTCCAGTCTGCAATATCCGGTCCGCCCTGGCGTACCCAGAACGAGTATGTCCCTGGGCCAAGCGGTGCGTCGAACCCCTGCGCACCAGGAGCAGCACCCATCGCTGGAAGAATGTCAAGTCCGATATCTTCCAGTCCATAGTGGTAGTACCCAAGCAGCTGGGTCACGTCGGGAGCTGCCGGATCGACATCAAAGAAATCACCTTCAACTATGCCAAGGAAACCCAGATCATCCAGGGATTCCCAACCATCGACGACCAATGCAGAAAACTCCGTTCCTTCAGAAATCGTGAAGGTGAAGAACTTGCTGATCCCCGAAACAGTTGAGCCAATGGCATTGTTGCTGCCAACTGCCAAGGTGCCGAAATCAGTCGTGTTGAATCGATCGGTGGAAAGTGAACCATCGATGGCTTCGTCCCAGACGACATCTGCATTTGCAGTTGCTGCAAATACAAGAGCGGCTGTAGCTGCCGATGCAAACACTCGTTTCTGATTTATTCCAAACATCATCTCTCCTCATCTACTCTCAGGTTAGTACGACTTTAAACACATCCCTTTTGTTCCCAACCAGCGAATATGCCCAGGTCCCTTTCATGCAATAACCGGCGTGCATCAGGATGCATGCCTAGAACCAGAATGTCCCCTGTTTCCCTGTTGGAGCCCTGGCCCTGCTGCTACACGGGGTGGAATCCTTGAACCAAACGTATTGGACCAATCCACAACCAGAAGTGCGAGCAAAAGGATTTCATTTCATAATTAATGTACTGTAATGAAATTGACAAGACATTGCCATTAATCCATGGCTCATTTTGCGATTAGATTAGCATTTATGGTTCGAAATCAACAATGGTCAACCCTGTATAGGCACATGAATCGTGCGACGGCGTGTGGATCTTCCAGTCGGCGTGGGCCTGGAGCAGGCAGGCCACCATGCCACTGGCTCTACTAGACTCATGGCTCTATGAATCACATGTTCCTGCTGCTTCCCGGGTTCGGCTGCGACGGAGATTCCATGAAGGAGCTCCGCGAGTCGCTGGAGCATCACCACGGAGAGGGCTGCTGCAGGACAGTCGACTACGACGGGCTTAAAAGCCTGGCCGAGATGACCGAACACGTTCATTCTCTTGTTGACCCCTCCCCCATCATCCTGGTCGGCTTCTCGATGGGAGGATGGCTGGCCCAGGTCGCTGCAGCCGGCAAACAGGATTCGATCGTGGGCGTGATCCTCGTCTCGTCCTGGACCCATGCGCCGCCGGAGTACCTGGATATCGTCAGGCAGGTCCACGACCGGATCGCCTCAGGCGAGCCCTTCTCGAATCTTCGCGAGTCGGTCGCCATGGGGTTCGCCGAGGAGTCCCGCCGCGAAGAGCTGGCCGATCGATGGTTGGAGATGGTCCAGCGTGTCGGGCCGGATACCTTCATCAACCAGACCAGGGCCATACTGGCCGACCCTCACGTCGACGAGCATGCCAGGCGTCTCGCGATTCCCGTCCTCTCCCTGATCGGCGACCAGGATCAACTGATTCCACCACGCTTTCAGCGTGAAGCAACCGAGTGCATGCCCGACTGCACCGCAACCGTGATCAAGGACTGTGGGCACAACCTTCCGTGGGAACAGCCCGGTCCGTGCAATGCGGCCGTCGAGAAGTGGTTGAGTGGATTGTCCGATTCAGACTGCGTATATCGTGCCATTCCTGACTGGAGCTGCTGTGCATTCTGATGCGATAC
>PARI01000023.1 GCA_002711415.1 Phycisphaerae bacterium
GTAGTGGATCGGCCGGTGACGCATGATCCGGCCCTTTGTCGCCGGAATCGTGACGGGCCGGGAGTCCACCTCGAAATCAGTCTTGCGGGTCACTCCGTCGAGCTCATAAAGCTCGATCACGTCGTCTGCCAGGCGGACGCCAGCCGGGACAATGTATTTGAGCGACTTCCTGGAGCCGCGTTGTTTATGCGCCCCGCCGGCTTCGCGCAACAAGCGAGCGATGGACGCGGACGGGTGATAGAGGTGTCCATCCCGATCCCGGTAACAGACCTTTTCCGCTTCCTCGCGCGGGTTGTCTTCTTTGATCTGGACGGCTCGCGTTTTCTTGGTGCTCGCCGCTTGGGCTTCCGCGCCGAAACGATGCTGCAGGAGTGCTGTAGTGCCTTGAATTTTGACGTGTACTGTTTTCATGTGCCTGTCTACTTTCGTTTTTTATGCCTTGCGCTGCCGTGGCTTGCCTTGCGTTGCACCGCATCGGCCAGCCTGGAAACTTTGTAAAGCGTGTGACCGCCGCCCGGAAGACAATTCCAGATTTGGTGTTCACGATCTGTAATCACGTGCCACTGTTCGACATAGCCCGATTGTGCGCCACTCGATCGAGCGCGATCGGGGCTAGCAGACGGGAAATCCGATACAAGCCTCAGCGGCGGTCGCAGTGACCGCAGGTGGGCCAACAGTCCAGCCCTGCGCCGCGCCCGTTCTCTCGCCTTGACGCGTTCGGGCGCTCTGGCCTCAAAACGCGCCTGCTCTTTCTGATGTATGTGACAGAACACAGGGCCTTTGCTTGACTGCGTAACTTTCAAATCTGAGGGGTGCCGCGGGTCAAAGTGTTTCGCGTTCACTTCGAACCATGGGATCCCTGCCGCGTTTAGCTCGTCTCGCTTTTCCCTCGAAACTGGATGACTAGCGCACACTTCGATAACCGAAGTGACCTGGCCTTTGAACAAGGTGACGGCATCGCCGATCCTGTTCGTGCCGGGGATCTTGCGCTCGATCTTGGCGTCGTCGAACTCCACCGGGAAATCGATGACTGGCCTGACTCCATTAGCGCAGATCCTAAGCGAGCAGACAAAAGTCAGGCGTACGTTAGGCCACCTTGGATCAGATTCTCTGCCGCATGCAAGGCGTTTAGCGTAAAGCTTTAGAGCTAACGCGATCTGACCTTTCATAAGCGCGTGTTTCTCTGTTTCTCCTGCGCTATCCCACTCCGTCTGCCGCTTATCTTCTAATTCCTTAGACTCCAGGCACGATTGGTTAGGGTGATGCCTAAAGTGAGGGGAGATTGATCTAACGCATATAGGACCCCCGTCCGCATCTATCTCTGCCCCTATCTTAGTCTCTTTCGGTACAACAGGTGTCATAAGGCCTTCGCAAAAGGGGCACGTGTACTCCTGGTGTCTCAACGCATCGCACGCGTGAGTGAGACGATCGTTAGGGTCGCACGCGTATGGGAACGCTACGCCCCATGTTTCCGGCCTTATGACTTGGATCCTCTTCACGGCCAACCCCATTTAAACAGCGGGTGCGGCGACTTGTATCGGGGGTGCACCCCGATCGGGATCACGGTCTCTAGGTAGCGTTTCGACAACCTGCAATTCTGCGCGCGCCAGCGAAGCAAGCGCAGGCGGATTTCAGCGGCTACGAAGGGCGATCGGTTCATTCCGCTGGCTTTCCATCGTTTAGGACCATTTCGCCGAGAAGAGTGAGCGTGACCTGATATCGTTCGCCGTGTTCGCGCAGGTCGGCCAGCCCTAAGTTTTCCGCGGTCCGCCAGCGGAGCTCGCTTTTAGTCTTTAATCCGGTCTCGCTCTTATCTAACCAGATCGGCTTGCCGTTAGCGTTTTTAACGGCCCTGCGCAGGCGATCAAAAGTGCTTAGCGCCATCTTCCCGACGCCTGGAATTTCAACGACGAGGTTCATTCGACCGGCTCAACTTTCGGCTTATGCCGCTCTGGGGCAGAGTCCCACCATTGTTGAACATGCGCCTGAGTGACGTCGGCAGAGCGCGCCACAAGGCTAGCTAACCGCCTATGGACGAGATCGGACCCCAGGACGCGGCGNCCCCAGNTCGANNCGTTCAATCGNTCATAAANCANAGTNGCCAGCGCGGCGCCGCTNCGNTTGAANGCNTCTAGCGCGGGNGCGTGCTGTAACGCGGTNTNNCTNGNNCCGTCNGNNANCTGNAANACGACGCGNCCGGCTTCAATCACGCANNCNGTATCNGCNANNGGGAANGGNTGNTCNGGCTCCAGGATAANGCCNGTNACATAACCATCNGGGTGATGNAGGTTNACGCGGGTCTTATCGTCGTTGATCTCGACGTGCTTGATCGTCTTGATAATCACGTTTCGCCCTCGGCTTTCCTTTTNCTCATCATTGCCATGAGAGCGTCGCCTAAAGGTGAGGTGGGGGTTTTGCGCACCCGCACCGGGCTAACACACAAGATCGGGCCCTCCGGCGTATCTTCGACAAACTCGCAGAGCATACCTATCAAGGATTCAATGCGAGCCAGAGCCTCAGCTATGTCGAGCATTGTCAAGCCGTGTTCGTCTGCAATAGGGCCCGGGTTGCCAGTCATCTGATACTTATCTTTGATCACGTTTTGGCCTCGGCTTTCGCGTTTTGCTTTTCCGTTTCCTTTAGCGTTCGACGCGTCACGCTTTCGATCCGTTCGCTTTTTGCTAGCAGGTCTTCCACTAGGTTTCTGATCGCCTGGAGTTCCTCGGCAAGCCAGCGGGGTGTTTTCCTTTGCCATTCTTTCATCGTTCGTAGGGCTCCCAGTGCACAATTTGAGCGTGTTTACTCCACACGCGGTGGAAGTTATCGATCGGCGCCCCTACGCCTGCCCAGTAAACAAGGCACACGGGAAAGTTCGCCGTGGTCGCCTTGCGCTCGGACCCTGCGACGAACGACATCCGACGCCGGAAGATGGCGAGCGACGTTGCGGACTCCCAGATCAGATTGAACCATGACGTCGATGGATCGAACTTGACCAACTGCAACACACGCGCGCCATGCTTAGCGCTGGCACGTGCCTTTAGGATCCACGCCCGCGGGCTTGAATATGGCGGATTGTTCCAGACATTGCCCGTCCACTCGTGGCTCAAACCATCGTCTTTTAGGGTGTACGTCTTGCGGGCTTTGACGAGGCACGCAGGATGCCACGCCGGGTCTAGATCGATCCCGTCTCGCCATTGATCGCGCACGCGATCAAGCACCCACGCGGGCGTGTACCAGGCATCTGAGTGCCCTTCACGCTCTGGAACGGGCTCATTGAGGGGTAGGGGCAGCGTCATAACTCGACCCCTTGTTCTGCAAGCCAGCGCCGGATAGTCGTAACCACGCGCCCTGCCTGCTTAACCCACACTTCCGCGCTGTCCCGGTCGCGCGCAGTCTGGCCGAATTCGACGGCGAACTGGGCATGATGGATGCCGCGCTGGATCCATCGAGAATAGGTGTACGCGGTCTCCTGTGCCTCTCGATCGCCTTGAAAATGGTTTAACGCGGCTAGGAGCTCAGTTTCAGGATTCATGGTCGTCTCCCTCGCCTGCAAGCTCGCCAAGTTGTTCATCAAGTCCGGGAACCAGTCGCAGCGCTCGCGCCAGCGCAGTCTTGCGGACCATTTGTTCGGGCTCGCGTTGCCACATCGGACCCTTGCGCTCGCGCAGGGCTAACACGGCGTCCATGCGGATCACCGTGACGATCGTAGGGGCGTCTTCCATAAACACGCGAGCAAATGCGCCCACGATAGGACCCGGATCGGACATCCCTGCGCCATCTGAACACCATTCGATTTCGTACGACTCGCCCGCAAGTTTAATCTTGAAGTCATCGCGCTCGCGTACCACCTGGGCATCGGCGCCGCGGACTCGGCCGGACTTATGCGCGAGTTTTAGAAGCCCGCGATATCCGATCACAAGCTCGCATCCGTTGCGGCCAAGCATGATGAAGGCCTCGCCCATGGCAGGTGCCAACGATAGACNGAGCTTGTGAACCGTCAGTGCCAGCGAGAAAATGGCGTCTTTTGACCACGATTCTGCCTCCGGATTCGCTGCGATGAATTTCCTGATATCGACCGCAACAGCTTCACGATCGACGCCTGCCTGATCCGCCATTTGCTGGTAAGTGCTCTGCCTAACGATCGGACGATTAGTGTTTTCTGGTTTTGCTGTGCTCTCGTTCATATTCCCTCTTCCGTTTTTCAAAAGTTGCCTGCTCTAANCGATCGCGGTGCAATCGCTCTTCCAGACGCGTAATCACGCCCAGGATTTCGTGGGGTGCTAGGCCCTGCTTGCGCATCTTGGCGAGAAAATCCAAATAGGCTTTCCTGGCCTTACTTCGCGCGGGGTCACTCACGACTGCCCCCTAAACAAGCCGCCAAGACGACAGCCGCCGAAAACGTGACCGCGAAAAATGCAACGCCGATCGCGATTGTCATGGGACCCCCCGGACATAATCCGACAATCGGAACGCCTTGCGCTTGCCGTTGCAGGACGCCACGCGGCAAATATGAGCCGATACACCGCCGCCCCGATGCACTTCAGGGACGACGCAGGTTTCGTCGCAAGCAAGCCAGATCTGGTCGTCATGGAGTGCCCGGAAGCGTTCACCAGGGCGCAGGCGCGAGACTTTCATCGGGCGCGCATCGTTTCCCCGCGGATAGCGGTCAAGAACCCATGCCCTTTGATGCGATCCACGAACCGCGTGCCATATCGATGCTTAATCGTGGCCGCGTTTAGATTCGTCGTGATCACTGTCCGCGCCTGCAGATCGTCGCGCTCGGATAACAACGACGAAAGCCGCGCCCTGGAGTGTTCGTCGTTCTTTTCGTCGCCCAAATCGTCAATGACGAGCACGCTCGCGCGCCTGATCTCGCCTGGGATCTCGTCAAAGCCCCGCGCTAGGTCGGTTGCCCTGGTCCAACGTGGTCCATGTGGCCAGTAAGCAAACTGTTCGTGCCCTTGTGGCTGAGTGAAGGGGCATGGGCCTAACGGGCCCCTACTAATAAGCCAGCCCGCGGCAACGGACTTACCGACACCAGATTCACCGGACAAGCAGAGGAACGTGCCCTGGGTCCAACGCTTCGCCGCGTTCATGGCAGGCGTGATCTGATAGTCGCCTTCCAGACACCGAACGACGCGCGGGGGAACGCCCTTTCGTAGCATAGCCAGGTGCCACTCGGACGGGCCCGGATCGGCGTCTGGTTCGTCCTCGAAGGTGTCCGGCAGGTCGGCCAAGTGCAAGGCGGTGCCAGTGCTCCAGGCGAACCAGAGAGCCTCTGGGGACCACTCCTGCCCATCGACGCGCAGCGGCGCCGAGTCGCGGAATTCCTCGAAACTTAACCCGCTGGCGTTCTTGTTGCCGGGCAGGGCGTTTGCGATCAAATCCTTGATCCGCTTCATCGGATTTCCTCGATCTGATCGTCCGTGTACTTACGGTGATCGGTGTATTCGCGAGACTCGCCGGAGCTNGCGATCTCGTCGCNNNCGTCNACNAGNGGCGTNTCCAGNTTCCGGGCGAAGTTCTTTTCGCGGTGGACCGTGGTCCAGCTAAAGTAAGCCAGCGCTTTCTTATGGTTCTCCCCGTTCCATAGCTCGCTGGCGGCTTGAACCTTCCAGGCGTGCTGAAAGTCAGCGACGGTGTAGCTAGCCGAAAGAAGGTCCGTAACAGACTTTCGCGACTTCGCAGACCAGCGGGACCGCGGCGCCGAATATCCCCGCGCGAGCAAGGTCTCGCGCCTAAAGCCGTCAATCCACTGGCAAACGAAATCGACNGGGCCGGTCGCTTCGTCCGCCTTCGAGACTTTCTCNACTCGGCGCGGCGGTTTTTTCTTATCCGACCTTTTCGGCTTATCCGCGGTTCGGCTGGCGGGTTCGGTGCTAACGCTATCCGCGGTCTTTAACTGACTACGATCGGATCGGGCTTGCTTTGTAGGAGTCTGATCGGAGTTACTAACTCCAAGTTCAGATCCGGGTTGATTGGAGCTCCCGGGTCGCTGCGCTTCGCTCGCTCCCGCCAACAACCCCCCCCCTGGACTAAAGCCAGGTCCCCCCCCCGGCAAATTTGTTTGCGAAACACCGTCTAAAACGCTGTTTTCGATGCTTTCGAGAATTGCGGGAACCCCGCTGTCCGGTGGGTCTGATGTCCGATTCTGCTCTTCAGTGTCCTGTTTTCGCGCGTCGTTAGGGGTTGGATCGGCCGTTATCGGCGTTTCAAAAAAGCGGTTAGCGGGTTTGGCGCTCGTCTTATCCGCGTTTTCGGATAAGCGAGACTCTAAGCACTCTAAGTAAAATTCAGTTAGTGCGTCCTGCGATACGAGGCATTCCACTCGATCGGGAATGTAGATCGCGTAATCGGGCCATATTTGCCGATAAGATAGAAGATCGGAACCTTGCAGTTCATCGAGCACGCAGGGCAAATAACTTTCTTGCGTGCCCAGGCTTGATGCTAGCTCGGCAACTGAAATTTTCAGCAGGCCGGGTGCCACTTCGTATCCGCCGGCAAATTCAGCCAGCCATGCCATCATCGCCTTGGCGGCGAAGCTGATGTCTGCTGTCCAAAATTGCATGACTCCAGTCGTGCCGGACGCGATCTGAAAAGTCAAGATCTCGCCGNAATCACGCNACCGCCTTTTCNANGAATGATTGCANNGAGATNGCGTGCGCCGGTCCGACTGCNTGNATTAAGTTTGCCTGAAGTTCCTGGAGNCGATCCGACGTGGCGAGGGTCTCGCGNAGTTTTTCGACCAGNGCTTTGACTTCGNCGTCATTGGTCGCGCGCGTCGCCGCTTCGATCAAGGTCCGCTCGTCATCCTCGAAAGCCTGCCAAAACGCGACGCGTTGCGATCGGTCCAGCTCGCCTAACCACACAGCAAGCTCCCGAGCTAAAGGCGAGTGAGACGGGGCGGAGGATACGGATTCAGATTCGGGCGTGCTCATGTCTGGTTGCTCTGCTTTCTTGTTTGCGGCGTTCTGCTGCATGTTCTGCAGGATGATCGGCCCCAAAGTTTGGGCCATATCTCCAAGCTTGTCCGTTCTGTGCATGTCGCTTTCGTGCTCGCGCTGGCGATCGCGGTCCTCTAGTTTGACCTTTTCCACTTCGACAGCATGCGTAACGACGCGTTCTGCCATGGCTATATTAGCCTCGGACATCTTGACCATCTGCTCGCTGTACGTCGCAAAGTTCTTGGCCTGCTCTGCTACGGCTGCATGGGCCTTGATCGCCTGCTTTCCAAACGATTCGAAGGTTTCGGTTAATACGCGCCAATAGTCAGCGCCGGGTCCTTTCTCGCCTTCACTGTCACTGATAACGGTTTCACCATCAGCGCCGTATCCTATTTGCAATCGATGAAAGCGCGACGCGGCGCCGGTAGAGGGATCGATGATCATCAATCGGACGCGGTAGAATTTTGCGGGCCGGTCGCCTTCTGAATGCTTGCGCACGTGCTCCAAGATCCGCGTCGCGCCTTCATCGACAGGCATCGTCACTTGTTGCTGGCGGTCCCTCGACACGCGCACGCGCTGTTTAAGCGTCTGCCATGAGCCTCTGCCGTAGTCGCACTGGATGCACGCGGCCGTTGTCTGCTCCCAGTGCCGCCCGAGGAACATCAGAAATTCATCGGGTATCTCGTCATTGATGATTTCGTCCGCTTCGATCGCGTCTTGATCAAGCGCATCCGCCGCTGCTGCGTCTATTTCTTCTGTCATTGCGCGGGATTTTATCTACATTTCGCAACCTGCGCGCGCCGTATTGCACGCAAACTGTTGTTTTTGCATGTTTTTTGGCGGTGCCCGCCTTTCAACTTCGCGCGGGCGAAGCTGAACAGGATTTAGACAATGGCAAACGGAACTCAACTTTCCCGGACTGAAGCAAACAAAAAGGTGGAGCGCTACGAAGGCGCAGCGAAGCGAGCCAAAGCAGCCGCTAAGCAGAGCGCAGGGCAGATTACCCGCGTTGCTGTTGCGGCCGGTACCTCGTACGGCGTCGGCTATCTCGGAGCCCGCGGCACGCTTCCCGCCAAGCTTGGCGACAAAGTAGACACCGATCTTGCTATCGGCGGCGCCGCGCTTGTGGGCGCCCTGATGAGCAAAAAGCAGAGCGGCCGCGATCTGTTCGAAGGGATCGCAATGGGAACGATTGTGCCTTACCTGCGCGAGATGGGCTCGTCCAAGGGCTGAAATTTCCCGCGGGTGACCCCCGCGGCTAACCGCTCGCGTTAGCGGGCAGAAAAGGATCACGACATGACTATGTCAAACGATGAACTGGTCGAACAGTTCAAGCAGACCGTAGCCGGAACCGGCACCGATCTTAGCATCGGCGGTCGATTCGGCGTCGGCGGAAATAAGCCCTACTTCAACAACGCCGTAACTCCTAGCGTCGGACGAAGAGTGAGCGTTGGAGCACCCTCCGTGCGCCAGCAGATGGCAATGGCTCAGATGGGCGGCGCGCAGACACCCTCCGTGCCCACCGGTGATCCGGTGTCGCCGTACGGTGGCAACTGCCTCGCAGGCATGAGCGGCTGCGAATACGATCCCGCCGAGTTTTGCGGGTGGAGCATTTTGCCGTTCTCTTCCCTGAAAACTCAGGGAAGCACGCCCAACGTCGACGAAGGGCCAGTCGTTCGGGACACTACCCGCATCATCCGAATTACTTCGGAGCGTGCGTGTCAGTTTCGCGTGCGCGGACTCTGGTGGCGTGGCCTGGAGGCGTCTAGTGTCGGTGGCACGGATCAGATCACCGTGAACGCTGGCGCGGGCGGTCAAGGAGCCACGCTTGTGCCTCTAGCCCTATCTAACATCACGATAAACAACGTTCCGAGGGTTGTGGAGATCGGCGACATCAACGCGAATGCACGCGTCTTCACTCCGTCGGACCTGTTCGATGGGACCTTCTGGGTCTTGCCCACGGACTGGGGTGTCCTCTCCCCGATCAACAACACCGCGCGTCCTCTGGAGTTGCAGATCAACAACTTCACTGCTGTTCCTGCGCACTGCATCGGCGTTCTCTTCGGCGACGTCATCGGCAACGCGTCCGGCACCCCTGCCGGTCTCGCTTATTAAGCGTTCCCTGCCCGTGGGTGTTTCGTGCCTGGACACCCGCGGGCTTTTCTATAGAGGAAACACGCGATGTCACGATGGTTAAAAACCGGATATCACACTCAATGGGTTGGCGCCGGTAACTCGTACAGCGTGCTTTACCAAGTGCGAGACACCGAACGTTACACGTTCAAGCCGATCTCAAATTTCCTGGAGTCGATGCCGCTAGACCGCGATCCCACGGACGAAGGGATCCCGTATCCCAAAACGGTTTGGTGGAATATCGAAGTTTGGGGCTTCACGCAGTTTTTCGAGGCGACCGCAGGCGCACCTACGACGATCCAGCCGAGGTACAACGGGCCCCAAAACTCCTGGCAGAGCGGGAACATCGACGCGACCAGGACGTCACCGCTGCGCTTTCGGCTGCGCTATCAGAACGAAAGCCAGCGCAATCGTTACGTGGACATTGACGTGGGCGCGGGTATCAAGCTCGCCATTTGCTCGGATCAATGCGTTGTCGAAGGGCTAGTCCCGGAAGGCTCGCTTTCCCTAAACGACGGTACACCCGCGGTAGACACATTCACCATTCCCGCTGGCACAACTTACGCGCAATCGTTGATCGCTGGCACGATCTCAATGCAGGACGCTCCGGTGGGCGACCGCTTCGCAACGCTTACAGAGCGCTTGTTTGCCGCTCCAGGTGACGCAAACAGCATTGCGACCACGGTCAAGATCCCACCCGCCGCTAAGAAGGTCACGATCCTACAAGGCGCCGCGGGTACGCCTGGAGTGTTTGACTTCAAACAATGGGCCGATAACACGTTAGGTCTCACGCTCGGTCAAGTCGCCGTAAACCCTGCCACGCGCGTATCTCCAAAAGTCGAGATACCAGGTCAGGCGTCCTACATTACCCTCGCTAACCCCGATCCCGGCGTCGCTCGTCAATGGGCGCTCGTCTTTAGTCTGGAGTTTTGAGCCATGCAGACCGCCGAAGTCCCGATCAAGTTTGAATTCGTCGATGACGTCGATTTCATGTGCGAAACGTTGGAAGCCATTGCCGAGGCTTGTGTCAGGTGCAACCAGATCTGGTTAGACGCCGCGGAAAAGGTGGGCATCGAGGCGCCTTGCTGCCCCTCATGCCTCGCGGACGAATACGAATTTCGTTACGTCGGACCGGAAGCCAGGAAGTGTGCCAGCGCCTGTCAGCGACTCGACACGTGCCCAGTCATGCTCGAACGTGGTGAAGGCACTTGCTACGATCTCGCGTGCTACTTTTGCGCGATTTATCGTGGCGAGGGTAAAGCTTGCGAGGTTCGGATCGTCCCCATGATGGACGTATACGGCCATCACATTCCAGGCGACTTCCATGCTTTGATCGCGTTCGCCGATGGCACCCAGCGCGACCCGTCCGCGGAGCTCGTCGATTACATGGAAAACGGCACAAAAGCCGCGTGCAGCTGCGGCGAGTGTTCCGACTGCGCCAGCAAGGCGCCGCAAGCCGGGCCCGAATTCGAGGTGGGCGGATGTTCAACGGGCACATGCGGGCTCGCAGCGCGTACGCGAGGCGTCCAACAAGTCCAGGTCCCGCAGTTTTCAAGCGACCCAGCAAGCCCGTACGGAGGGAACTGTCTCGGATGATACCCGCGATCGCTATCGGCCTCGTCATCGGCGGCTTATGTGCGCGTACGCCTGCGCCGCGATCGCAACGTATGCGATACGGGCAACGCATGAACGACGCGCAGGGCAAGCCGAGTCCAACGCCCTACCCGTGGATGTCAACCAACGTCAACATCGCGATCAAAAGCGGCATGTCTAAAGGCATCACGGATCCGGAAGCGCTTGCCCTTTACGCCTGCAAGCACTCCTACCCTGTGACGCCCTGGGGAAGTCCGGCGACATGGAACCCCTTTGCCAAGCAGGGAACCCACGAGCGCGGCTGCTATCTCCGATGCCTTGCACGCGCGCGGGCTCTAATCGCGATCGACACTGACTACGCCGTCAACGGGCCAGATTCGGAGAACGAATAATGCCGACCGTACGCCAAACAAGCGCCGTATTTGACGGTACAGCAGGGCAGGGCCAGCTCCAGACCGAGCCCTATCTACCGCCTGACACGGAAGCTTACCGGGTCGTTTCGTTTCGGATCTCGCTTTACCTTGATCAGATCGCAGCGGCGGACATCCCGTCATCCATTACGTTTCGCAACACAACGACGCTAGCAACTGAAACGCTTTTGTTTGCGCCTACAATCGCAACGGGCGACTTGATCGCGTGGGATTATCCCTGTGATCTAATCAGCCCGCGCGAAACTGAAATCATTGTCACGGTCAACAATGGCGCCGCGCTACCTGCCAGCGCTTTGCTGCTTTGGGATTTCCAGATTACGGCGCCCACGCGAGGGGGAACAAATGGATAATAAGCTAATCATCGGTCTGGCTGTGCTTGCTGGCGCTGCGCTCATACTGTCAAACAAAAAAAAGTCGGACGAAAGCCAAGACGAAGAAATCATCACCGCTAAGCTCTATTTAGACGACGTGGAGGGTTTCGGCGATGCCTGAGATCAAGCCAACGACGGTCGCGATTGCAGCCGTGGCTGCCTATTTCCTGCTCCGTCCAAAGGACGCGACCGCTGGCGTAAGCAGTTCCAGCATTAAGAGAACGCCCAAGCCAGACGATTGTCCAGATGGTTACCGATTGGGGGATTTCGGAGTCTGCATTCCTGATAACCAGGAGTGCCCGCCCGGCTTCCAGCTTACTGGAGCCGGATCTTGCGTGCCTACCCCAGGTGGCGACTTCGGTACATCTGGTGGCGGCGCGTCGAAGTACGCCATTCAAGGTTTTGCGGGCGACGGTACAGACGATCCAGACATGGGGCCGGGTGGGTTTGCGCAGCTTCCAGGTGACCCAGCGCAGCCGTTACCGCCGAACGTAGACTATGAAATGCTGATGGACTCTCTGGTTCGGGAATATCCAGAGCCGGGCTCATTCTATCGAGTCGAACAGGGCGACACGCTAAACAGCATTGCAAAGCAGGCGCTAGGATCTGCCGCGGCATTGCAAGCGCAAGCCATGGGAGCCACGCAGCCGCAAGCGCAAGCGCTCGCAGTCGAGGCCGCTAACCGTACAGCTTGGCGAAACGGATACAAAAACGCGATCGGGTGTTCGCCCTGGAACGATATGGTTTACGGGACCTGGGGATTTACGAGCGCTTACAAAAACCCTGAAAGCGGCCGCGCTATTCGGCTGCGCCCTAAACAGGCAGATCAAGCGGCTCGCATGGCGCAAGGCATGGCGCCTATCCGCAACGAAAGGTGGGGTAAACCCAGCCACGCAGGCAACACAAACCTAAACCCGATCAAGAATAACGATCCCGCCTTTTCTGAGTACGAGCTTCTGTGGCTCCCTGGGATCGATCTTGCCACCGTTGTCGTTAACGGAGCAAACGGGCTAGAGCTTAACGCCGGCTGGTATCAGATCGGCGCCTATCCCATGTCAGACTGGACTCAGATCGTGCCTCCACCAGAAATCATGGCGCTAGGGTTCGAAGACCCGGACACACAGAGCAACCCCCCGCAAATTGTAGGATGTCCGCCTGACTATGGCGCCGAATATATGGGGTGACCATGACAAACCCAGGCGCCACCTATGAACACCTAGTGCGTTCCACAACTGGAGCGACACCGGCAAAGCCGTGCCCGGCGTTCTGTACCAGGCAGGATGCCAAGGACTGGCACGCAAGCTCCAACGCAGTCGCAGCCGCGGTGGAATACCAGATCGAGCAAATCGCAAACATTGCCCGAGATCGTGGGCAAGTCGTCGATCCGGGCCTGGATATCGAGGCCGAACAGTATTTCGCCGATCTTGACGCCAACGCAGTCCCACCCGAGCGCTCACTGCCTACGGATTTCAGGGCGACGATTGACCGATCAATCGGCTCGCTGCGACGTGCGACCGTGCTCCTAGAGCGCCTAGACGGCGCGGCCTTGCGTCTTGGTGTTCCTGCTCCCGTCATACCCGGATTTCCTCGCAAGGCGCCACGCAAGAGCCTGGAGCTTATTCCAACTGCAATCGGTGTCGTTGTTGTCGCAGCCGTGGGCGCCGCGGTTTACTACGCAATCCGCAAACCCGCGGAAGTCATGCCGGCTCTAGAAGCCGCGGAAGGTGCTGTATAAATGGAACCCACAACACTTGTTGCAATCGGCGTCGGTCTTTACTTTCTGCTGAAAGGCGGAAGCGAAAAAGACGACAACGACGATCCAATCATCAAGCCGGGAGATTGCCCCAAAGGCTACACCCGCAACGCGCAAGGGCAGTGTGTCGCCGATGGTTCGACCGTCAATTGTGCACCTGGACTTGTTCGAGGCTCGGACGGCAAGTGTAGGAAAAAGATCAAAGCCAAGCCGGGCGACAAGGTAGACCCGAGCGATATCAGCGACACAAAGCCGGACGTCATTGCGTCGGATGACGCATGGATCGCTCCAGGGTGTAAGTCGCTGTTTTACGGGCCCAAATTTTTCCGGCAGACGATGGTGCCTGCCGTGCTTGAATATGTGGACGCTGGCTATGGGTTTAAGCCGGAGTATTACGTGGAAGGCGAGCCGCTCGACATGGGCGCGCTGGCAAGTACGGGGAGCGTCGCGGTAATCGCTGGCATGCTGGGGACCTATCGGCCGGACTGCGCGGAAATCCTGGAAGCATGGAACGCGGATAACGTGCCCACGCAATCCCAGGTTAACGACTTTGCGACCAAGATCAGCGCAGCAAAGCAGGCATGGTTAGACAGCTTTGGAGGCGATGCACCCAACGGAGATCCGGCGCTTGAATCGGCTTACAACGCATTGCAGAAGCAGGACCCGTACATCGCCTACGCCAAAGCAACAACGGAATTCTTGGCAAGCATTCCCGGAGCAACAAAATCCTTAAGCGAGATTGCAACCGCGATGCGAGAGGTTATGGCAAGCCGCGGATATCAAAACCTTGCCGAAGAGCTTGGGTTTGACTGGACTTTTAGCGCGTCTGAGTATCCCGCCCGCTTTAAGCCGAAAGCCGAGGATTTCGCGTGAGACTGATCGCCGTCGTTGCCATGGCGGCAGGTGCCGCCCTGGTGTTCGCGGGTTCAAGCTCGGGAGACGATCCGCGCCCTATCGTCGATCCGTCTCTTGAAAACGCGGACGGCTACGAACTAATCGTCGAATACTCCGAGCGCGCTTCATTGCCAGACGATTGGCGCGATTTCCTTTTGGCGAAAGCTTGGATTGAAAGCCGCGGGAACCCGCTTAAGGGCAGAGGTACAAGCGAAGGCGCGCCAAGTAACGCCGATATCGTCCAAAGTGCCAGTGAAGCGAAAGCCGCGGCGCAGGCGTATGATCGACAAGTTAAGAGGGGTGCAATTAGCGGTTCGCCCTGGGGACGAAAATCCTGGAGTTTCGGATCGGGCGGACTCTGGGCACTCCTGCCAGCCAACGCCGTTGCGGTTGCCTATCGCGGCACGGAGCTCCAGGGCGTCGCGGAAGCTTATGACCCATGGTCAGTATTTGACCCCAAACGGGCTATTGCGTTGGCTATTGCCTATAATTTAGGTCTGTCCAGGTGGCAGCGTTTCAAGAAGAATCCGACCTGGGAGAATCTCCACGCGGGCTGGCGCTTACCCGGAAACATGGGCGACCCAGGAAGCGTCGGTTATCAAAAAAGCGCCGCAAACTTTCGCGAGGCGCTCGCGGCAATGGGAATCCCCGCAAGCTTCGCAAACAAGCGCGTAAGCTTCGAGAACGTGCCGAGCGCGGTGCAAGTCTATCTAGCCCTGAACGGAGCGGGATCGGTATGAGCGGGTGTTCACCTTGTGGTCCGACGATAGCAGGCCAGCCAGGCGGTGGCGGGATGGGCCCACCCGGCCCACCGGGCCCACCCGGTCCAAGTGGCGGGTGCGCGAACACTGTCATCGTAGAAGCGGCCGATCCGTTTGCGACTTTACCCGCGCCGGTAGCAGGCGAAATCAACCTACTCCCTGACACGCTTTACAAGTTCTGTGGCGCAGTCAATGTCGCAGCGAACACGCTAGTGCTTCCGCCTTCAAGCGTCGCAGCGGGCGACGATCCATTAGTCGATAGCGTGCGCGGCTCGTCCGGCATAACCATTCAGTGCTCTGGCGGCACGATCAAAGATCTGGCTATCGTGCAGACAGACCCAGGCGGCTCTGCGGTGCGCGTGCTCGGAACCTGGCAGGACTGCGTGTTATGGAATCTGTCTACCGCGTGTCCGGGCGGGGAAGGTGTCCTTATCACGGGATCCGGCGTGTTCCTTTCCATCGCGCGGATCTTGGATAGAGCATCGAGCTACGGAATCCGATTTGGAAACGCTGGCAACTTAGCGACGGTAATCGCCTGTAACATCGACAACCAGGTCTATGCTCCCGATCGACTGCTTCCGGGCATCGGCGCGAGCCTAAGCATCGGAAGCCGGATCCAGAACCTTGCGCTTACGGAATCTGCCATTTCGATTGGGCCCGTCGCTGGCATCGGTTACGAACTTTTGGGCGCTGTCACAACACTTCGCGTGGCTAGCTGCGCCTTTGAGGGAAGCGGCACGCCGTCCATCGTTGCGCAGCCTGGAGCGCTACCGCCTGGGACCACGGGGAGCGCTGTACAGGGCGAGGCAGTTGGTTGCGTCGGCTTCACAAACTCGCAGCAACGCGGGACGGCACTGGTTGCAAATGCCTTAACCGTAATCCCAGCTCCGGGCGTGTTCGTCCCGGTAGGCGGCGCCGCAACACCGCTTTTTGTGCTGTCACCCTCGGCGGTCCGTGTGTCCTTACAGCCGACCGTGGGCGCACAAACTGACAACCAGTTCTTGCAGTTCGACCGGATCGCGCCCTATTCGGCAGATATTCAGGTTTCGTTGAGTGTTCAAGTTGCGGCGGGATTTGCTTTCACCCCAAGGGTGATCGTCTCGCGCTTGCTAATCAACGGCGCCCCGAGCGGTGCCTTTGCCGCCACAACGCCGGACTTTTCGACAGCCGCGCCGGTCTCTTTGTCGTACGGCGTAGGGGCTACCCTGCAAGGTGGGGACACGGTGCAACTGGAGATTGCAAACGTGACAGACGCGAGCAATTTGGACGTTGTCGCAGCGGGGATCACGATCACATGAAATCGGATGACACAATTCTGATGGCGTTGGGACTTGGCATGCTTGCGGCTGGCGTTGCGGCGTTTGCCAAGCCGAAGAAGGACGACGACGACGATCCGGTAATTAAGCCGGGGGATTGCCCTAAAGGCTACACCCGCAACGCTCAGGGACGGTGTGTGGCTAGCATTCAACCGTGGAGCGACCTAAAGCCAGGATCGTCGGGCGAGACCGTCAAGGCATGGCAAAAACTGCTGTGCGGATACTTCGAGATCGACTGGGGAAAATACACCTTAGACGCGCAAGGAGCCCCAACACTGCGCGGATCATGGGGCGACGTAGACTTTGAGCCGAAACCGATCGACTGGGCTGATGGCAAGTTCGGAACGTTAACAGGTCAAATCACAGCCGCGTTTCAGCGAGCGGCAAACGACGCGATCCCCATGCCTGTCAAACTCCGGACGGATGGCATCGTCGATCGAAATACTTACGTCGCAATGTACGCCTATTTTGAGAACGAATACGACCCCCGCGGACGGCGTTGGGTTGACGTTGCGGCGAGCGACAATAGCTGCGGAGATCCGCTAGGCATCCAGCCAAACGACATAAACGAAAAGATGGCAAAGAAAAAAGGCATCTTCTCGCCTGACTTCCTAAAGGGGTTTGGATGACTGAAAGCGACATCACACAAGCATTGCTTGCGAGCGGTCCCGCTGGCGTAGCTCTGGCATTTCTTGGCGTCATTATTCGTGGGTGGATTCAGCGGCTTGAATCCACCGTTGATAAAATGGCGGGTAAGTTTGACGCCCTGAAAGACTCGGTACAGCGTCGCGAAGTCGAAATCGCGAAAGAGCTAACTGAGCTCCAGGGCGCGATCAAGCGGCACAGT
This sequence comes from Phycisphaerae bacterium, assembly GCA_002711415.1. GTDB lineage: Bacteria > Planctomycetota > Phycisphaerae > Phycisphaerales > SM1A02. Next base: position 17,044 of record PARI01000023.1, read on the forward strand.
CGAGACATCAACCACCTGAGCGCCTATCTTAACCAGATCGCGCAAGGCGGAAATTTCACCGGTAAGCCGCTCGCGCCGATTCCCGCGCGAGAGAAAGAAGGCAACGCATGATCGGGCAGATCGAAACGCAGGACGAGACCAAGCCGGAAAAGGTGGAAGTCATGCACCCAATCGTGACCGGCTTCTATGCCGCGGTGGGCGGTGCCATCTTTGCGGCTGCGTACGCCTTCATCCGTGCCCAGTTTGTCGAAGAAAGGCGCCGCTGACATGGAGTACGCGCTCAGCCAGACCGACGTGGAAGCGCTGGAGCTCGCACTGGCTAGGCCAGACACGGGCCCGGATCCGTTCGTATCGGCCGTGCAAAAGTGGTTCAAGCCCCGGCTCACGCCCGCTGCGATTGCGCTTTTGATCGCCTATACAGATCGCGGCCTGGATGACGCGTACCAGTCCGCGATCCGGCTATCTAGCAAAGACTGGGCTCTCTTAGGACTCAGCAAGGACACGATCGGCGACATCGAGCGCGCGCGCGATCAACTCGAACAGATCAAGGACGAGAACCAAGGCTTCTTGGAGCAGATGCCGAACACCCTCACGCCCACCCAGCGCTGGGTCGATCTTGTCGCCGTTCCGCTCGTTTATGGCGGTTATATGGGCGAAGGCAAGACCATCCCACTATTTGCGCAGGCGCGGATCTTGGATTCCGCAAACAAGGCGGGCATCGCAGCGCTCGATTACGCGTGGGAACAGTTTAAGCAAGACGTGGCGGAGGACGTCAAGGACACGTTTAAGTTTGGCGCAGGGCTTGGCGCAGTCGCAGCGCTAGGATTCGGTGCCTATTTCGTCGCGCGCGCGCAGGGATGGATCCGCTGATATGGCTGCCATCATCCTGCTGGCGCCAGCGACAGGATGGGGTCGCATGGTTGATCGCGTGTCCGGAGCCATGGGCTGGTCGCATGTCGTCTTGGATGCTGGCGAGGAAGATGACGATGGGACCGCCTTATGGTGGGACTGCACCCCCGCTAAAGGTATTCACCGCGTCCGAGCAACTCACACGCGCTACGCAAAACGGGAAAGCGCCCGGATCGAACTTCAGCCCGCGGACAGTATTTTCGTGTGGCGCTGCGCGACCGTATGCGAAAACAGGCGATACGGCACCAGAGATAGCTGCGCAAGCTGGATTATCCGCTGCCTGCCACCATACCTCGAAGTATTCGCCGAAACCGTTGCGGACCGTTACAAACTGCCGCTAAGCCCTAACGTGCTCGCGATCGCGTTTGGCGTGTCGCAGCCTGGAGATACCGTATTTTTGGGGAGGGATCCGTCGTGAACATCATAGAAGAGATCGAACTCAGCTTGCCTGCGGAGTCTACGATCCCAAATTCTGGTGTCGCTGGCATTGCAGATCGGATTAGCGGCCAGCTTGCAATCTGGGCAGGGAAGAAAGAATCTGACCCATCGATGTTCGAAACGCTTAAAGCGTACTGGGATAACGTGAATTTCGGATGGAACGGAGATCCGAACATCCCGTGGTCGGCTGCTTTTGTTTCGTACGTTCTTGGCGGTGACTTTCCTGGTTCTGCAGCGCACCGGAAATACGTGGAAAAGGTGATCGCAACCGATGGACCATGGACGGCCCATTCAATTCCAAAAAACGCTGACAAGATCCAACTTAACCCAGGTGACGTCCTGGTAAAGCCCCGCAGCGGCAACCGCTACAATTCGCATGGCGCGGTTGTCTATAGCGTGCAAAACGGCGTCGCAAGTTTGGTGGGCGGCAATGTTTCCAATACTGCCAAGATCGAAGACAAGATCGCGGTGGACTCCCAGGGAAGGCCTGTCGAAAGCATGGCCCCATGGCTAATCGTCTTAAAGCGCGAGCAAAAAAAAGCCTAACCGGAAGCGCTGGCTTTGCAGTGCCGTTCGCCGTGCTCGCGCTCGGATCCCTTTACCTTATCGCTAGGAACGCGTGAACCATGCGTGGGGAAGGGTTTACCCGCTGGTTTAACGAGTCCGCCACGGACTATGGCTGGGTCTACCCGTCCCTGTCCGACGTTCAATCGCCGATCCCGCCCGCGAAATACACGATTTCTGCGGAAGCATGGCTAGCGCAGGCTCAAAGCCAGATCCGGGGCGACGGTGCAAAAGCAGTCCAGACCGACATTGCGGCCATGTATGCCATGGTCGGAACCCATTTCGGCATGCCTCGCGGACGATGGACCGATGGCGCGCGCATGCTCTGGGAGAGCAGCAGCGCCACGCTCGGATCTAGCTGGGTCGGAAGCGTAGGCGATAACCAAGCGCAATTTAACGAGGCCGTGCGCGCCTGGTTGTCTTCCTTGCAGGACAGCGGATTAGGCCGCGCAAGTGTTCAATGGATCCAAAACTCGCAAGCCGTCCAGGATGCGCTTTCCTCCGTGGGCGACGCAGCCAGCAACGTTCCGTGGGTTAACATCGTCGTCGCGGTGGTTCGCGTCCTGAAGTATGCCTATATCGCTTATTATGGCAATTGGGATCGCCGAAACGGGCTTCAGGATTACGGAACCGATTTCGAAGGTTTACCGTGGGTGAAAAACAAAATTGCGGCGTATGAATTTTTGGAGACCGGCGCGAGCCTTGACGTTGCAGCAGGCAAAAAGGTTATCAGCGCGATCAACGAAATGGATCTAACGGACGTGTTTAGTCCGATGCTAACCGAGTGCTCGGCAGAGTTGCGGGATGGTAGATCGGGCCCCAACGAACCTTGGCGCCCTGGATGGTCGGTTGGCATGGTTGAAGCCGATCCGGACGATTTCGAGGCAGATCCGCGGCTTGGTTGTGTGCCTGGGACGGGAGCGGTGGCAAGGCGCTACGATGCGAGCGCGCCGGTGTTCGTCCCTGATCACTATGCCCCCGCGGATGAAAAAATTTGCGCGCCATATTGGAGCGCCGGGATCAAATGGGCCAGTACCGGATCGTACCTTCCCACGCTCGCCAGCATGGGCGCCACGCTATGGCAGGCGCTAAACGCCGATTCTGCTTTGATGGCTGGCGTTGATACAACCCAGGCGATCAATCGCTGGCGCTTGGCCTGCCATCATCTGGCGCGTGAAATTTTGAACCCAATCGCCTGGTATGGAAATCCGCTGTCATCGGCGTATGGGTCGATTCTGTGGGCGAATTTCGAGGGTTCAACCCAGCGCTGCGATTTCACGTTAACACTTGAAAACTTGTGGAATAAAGCAGCCGCGGATCTCGGCTGGCCCATGCTTCGAGACATCGCATGGCAAACGCGAAAAACCGTGGTTCCAAATCGGCCTGAAACGTCTCGCAGCCAGATTGAAGGCCGCAAAGGGTCGGCTTTTCTCGCGCAGTGGGCCTATCAGGCGGTCGATAGTGGGGCGCTCGGAAGGCAAAATTACCAGCCTGCCGAGGACGGGTGGGCGACCAGCCAGCTGGCAAACATTGTCGGCCTTCAATGCGCTCCAGTGCTCGCCTTGGACGCCCTGCGAGATCGCCAGCGAGCCAGGCTATTTGGGGATGGCCAGGCGCCTGTCTTGCTCCCGTATACGACCCCAGCAAATCCGGCCGGACCGCGGGGACAAGCGCGTGTGGATGCCCTGCGCGACCTTCTACAGCGCCCCGAAATCTGCGAGGTGGACCCAGACGACGTGGCCGCGCGAAATATGGGCGGATTTTTGGACGCAGAGCAGTTAAGGGATGCCATCGTGATCGCGCAATCAAACGCGCGTTGCCGGCTTTCGGGGGGAAAATACGCAATCAAAACGCTTACTTACCAGCCGCCTCCGCCGCTAAAGATGGCAGAGTTGGCGATTCCGGGGGCAAGCCCCAGCGCTTCGCCTGGAGCCGCTCTCGCCGCGCTGGCAGGCGTCGGGGGCCTGCTCTGGATGCTTCGCCGTTAAACGCGAAAGCCCGCGCGAGGCGGGCTAGCAGGCGACGTTAGCGGGCGGGGTTAGGCGCTAATCGGCGCCCATCGGTTTTTTTCAGCATCCCACTCGACATCGATCCGGGAATGGTAACAGGCGGGATTCCGCAATAGTCCATGCCTGGCTCTCCACTCATGGGATCCGTCTATCCACGCCTGCCAATCTTCGGACTCGACAAGAAAGCTCAGGCAGCGGTTAAAACAGTCCAGAAGACCCGTGATCAATACGCGACCGCATAAAGTCGAAACTCCTGTGACGCCGTGAGCCGTTTTCGGCTCCCCATTCGCGCGGGTCCACTCGGAGCCATCGGGGTCGGTCATCATGCGGTTGTACTGAGTCGAGTTAGCCGTGTTTTGCATAATCATTCGACGTTAGCGGGCGGTGGTTATTCAGCGACAACAGCCCAGCATTCGTACTCTTCCGACCATTCGACTTCGGAGCCCCATTGCGACCAATCGTCGAAAAATCGGCGCCGCAACGGGTTAGGATCGTTGTCTTCGTCGCTGAAATCGTGATCTCGCCATATTTCCCACTGCTCTTCGTCAAGAAGAATGAAGTCAGAGCTATGCTCCACAAGATAGTCGCCCTTGTTTGTGCGCTTGGCATCGATCCCGCGGTGAGTCTCTGGGTGGCCGACCGTCACGAAAGTGTTATCTGCGAGCGCATGGCGTGCCCAGTGGGCCCGCAGCAGCGTCTCTTCGCAGTGTGAGTCTTGCTCGATCCACGAAATCACTTGGCTCATTGCACCTTGATCGCCGTTTTGCGCGTCGTCAATGACGCTTTGATCGTGGCCAGGAGACGATCGAGCGCTCCTATCTAATAGATCTGCGACGATATAGGGCACGCCGCGATCGTTGCGGGCGAGGCTCCAGTGGTTAGCCGTGTTTTCCATGTTCCTCCGACGGTAGCGGGTGGAGGTTATTCGGAAAAGCCTAAAGTCTCTTTGCGCGTTGCCGATGCTTTAGAAGGGCTTTAGTTGATGTTTAGCCTTGCAGGTGGACATAACTTGTCTTATGTATACTATGGTATGGCACGACAAAAAGTGGAAGGATAAACGGCCACTTGGCGCCATAAGGAAAACTTCAGGCACGGAGTTACCCTCAAAGGACGAATTCATGCCCGTGGTTATCGACACGTATAAGACCCGCTCTATAGCCTCACGTCGCCCAGAGGCGCCCTATAACGAGATCATTCAGGCTTGGTATGCGCCAATGAGCGCGGACACCCGCGCGGCCTACTCGAAGGACCTGGAGCTATGGGCGCGTAGTATGAAGGCGTCCCTGGAAAAGCTTGCGGCGCTCTGCATCGAGAGTCCCCAGGACGCTTACAAAACGGCGATCCTCAGGCGGGCGGGGGAGATATCCCAGGATCAAAAGCTCGCCACCTCGACTCGCCTGCGCAAGCTGGCGTCATTGCGATCGTGGGTCGATCATATGGCGGATTACCGCGCGGACTCGTACATTCCCAAGATCAAGCGGCCCAAATTCCGGGCCGGCTTCAAGGCGAAAGTCCAGGTTCGAGGCGAGTATGTGACGCGGGACCTGGAACGAGTCATCGGTGAGCTCCAATCCCTCGACACCGCGAAAGCCCGCCGCGACTTGGCGATGGTGCTTTTGATGTTTGATAGCGGCTTGCGCGTCGGATCGGTCGTCTCGCTGCGCTTATCTGACATCAAGGCGGACTCAGTGTCGGTTAAGATGAAAATGCGTGGCGGAGCCCGGGAATCCCGGCCTATCAGCGACAGGGCCCGCGCGGCCCTGCAACGCTGGATCGAAGTTAGGGGCGACGGCGGCACTTGGGTCTTTATCCCCATGAAAGGAAAACGCTCGGAATTTCCGCAACTTACGACCCGCGGCGCCTGGAAGGTGATCAACCAGCTAGGGCTGGATCACCCGCACAAATTGCGCCATGCCGCTGCGACGAAGCTTGCGGACGAAACGGGCGACGTCTTCCTCGTGAGAGACTTCCTGGGGCATAGCGACGTTTCGACCAGTTCTGGCTATGTAGATCGCAGTGAGGAAAACGCGCGGCGCGGTACGGATATCCTGAGCCGCAAAAAACGCCGCTAAATCATCGACTTGCCAAGATGACGAAAACCGCGCATGGTTAAAGGGCCATGTTACGCCATGTGCAATCTACCAACGCGCGGGTTCGGACCTGGAGCGGATCCGGGGGGATATGCGTTCTGGAGCAGCCCGAACCCGCGCGGCTGGTCCTATTATCCGCGGATCTGTTTGCGGAGCTCGAACCGTTGCCGGGTGGTTACCGGGTCCTGTGGGCCTCCGATCGCCGCTTGCTCGCCTGCGACGTCCTGGATGAACGCGCGCTAGACGCTGCTGGGCGTGCGCTGGTGCGTTAAATCCCTGCCTTGCCCTCGCCCTGCCCAGCCCGGCCCTGCCCGGCCCGGCCGCACCGCGCCATGCCGTGAAAACTTGAAACCTTGCCATGCCGAGCCGAGCCTCGCGGAGCCCCGCCCCGCCTGGCCCGGCCTTGCCGATCCGAGCCATGCACCGCCCTGAAAACTTGGAAATTGAAACCCTGCCTTGTCCTTGCCTTGCCCTGCCACGCCTCGCCCTGCCTAGCCCAGCCCAGCCAGGGAAAACTTGAAACCTTGCCTTGTCGTTGCCTTGCCCAGCCGGGCCTGGCCTTGCCTCGCCTGGCTTCGCCACGCCGCGCCGCGCCATGCCGCGAAAACTTGAAACCCTGCCTTGTCCTGCCCTGCCTTGCCGGGCCCAGCCTTGCCGAGCGTTGCACCGCATCGCCTGGCTTCGCCAAGAAAACTTGAAATTGAAACCCTGCCTTGTCCTGCCCTGCCCGGCCCTGAAAACTATTCAGCAGCCAGCGGCTCGTCATCAGATAGGGCAGCCCATTCCTTAATCAGAAAAACGCCGAATGGACCACCCTTTTCCGGCCTAAAATCGCCGATCCCTATCCGCTCTCCGCCTTCCGTTAAAAGTTGCTGGATGACGTCCTCGTCTAGAACGTCCGGGTTGATCACCAGCGAAAACTTGGCGACCCAATCGTAGTGAATCGGCCGGTGACGCATGATCCGGCCTTTTGTCGCGGGGATCGTGACGGGCCTGGAGTCTACTTCGAAA
>PARI01000024.1 GCA_002711415.1 Phycisphaerae bacterium
TCGAGCTCGCCGACTAACCTGAGGTCATCACGAGAACAGCAGCAGGTTCAACGTGATCGTGACGCTGTTGGTCACGCAGTGAGCGACCATCGGTGCGACCAGCGAGCCTCGCCACTCCCTCAGGATCGCCAGGGCCACACCGATGCCCATGAGCGTTGGTGCGAAGATCACGCCCTGTGGATGAATCACGGCGAAGATGTACGATGACAGGAAGATCCAGATGGGGATCATCAGCCAGTTCGGAAGCGTCCTGCCGATCGACCTGAAGTACCTGTAGAGAACCCCCCGGAAGAGAATCTCCTCGACCAGCGGCGCCACGATACAGGCCACGAAGTAGACCTGGACGATGACCGGCACCCCTCCTCCGGCGATCACGTCCTGGATCGGGTGGGACGCCATGCCGGGTTCCTCCCCGTAGAACTGGCGGTACATCCAGGCCAGGATCAGGGAAATGATAGAGCCTGCGATGATCAGTGGAATGCCCATGCAGTACCCGAAAAAACCGCAGATCGATTCGTAGATGACGCTTCCGGAGCTCGAACCAGGGGATTCGGAACGCCTGAGACCCACATCCATGCAGACCTGCCTGAACGATCCTCGCCTTCTCAGGACCGGCCAGGCGAGGACGACCAGGGACATGAGCATGACGAAGCCACCACCAAGGATGTGCATCTGCTCGGGCAGGAAGGCGATGGGAAGCCGCAGCAGCAGCACGAGGAACATCCAGATGCCGAACGTCTCCAGGTAGACCACATGATCCAGCCTGGAGTCACCCATACGACTCCGAATCACGTTGCTCAGGGCGCACACGAGAAAGATGATGCCCCCGATGAACCCGATGCACAGACAGGACAGGAACCAGACGGCCGCACCAATCAGCGTGAGGAACAAGCGACCCGAAGCACTCCTGAACTGGTCCAGCATGACCTGGTTCGAGCCGGCTTCGGCGACCATGAACTCCCCGAACCAGCCGAGGATTCGCTGGGCACGTGACTGCTGAACCGAATCAAGATCCACCACGGCCGCCGCGTCATCCTGGCGCTGCTGCAGGATCGTCCTGATGTCGGAGGCGACGGACTCCAGTTGATCCTTGTCCTCACGGTCAAGGTGTGAATCAGCGATGTGTTCCATGCACACGTCAATCGAGTCCAGCGCATCCTCGAAGTCCCCGAGCATCAGGCCGACCAGGACCGGGTAGGCCAGTTGATCCGTGAGTGAGCCGTCCAGGAGGGGCCTTGCCTGGGACACCAGAAGCTGGTTATCGCCTGGAAACATGTCTTCCATGGCCATGAGAATCCGGCCGGTGAACTCGATCTGGATGCCGGGTGGACTGATCGCGGGGGCGTTGACATCAGCCTCCTCGGCCAGATACGGCAGCAGGAGCCATGTCAGGATCGAGGCGACCAGGACGACCAGCCAGGCCAGGTGTGACCACCAGGGGTGGCCTGAAGGCGGGTTCCCCGTCCCCGGGTCGCCGCCTTCGGCTGAATTCGGTCGGATGGCATGTGAAACTTGGTCCATCTGTCGGGCTCTCCGATGCGTCCTGCTCGCCTTTTATATGGACCGTCAGGATACCTGCCAAGCAGCGGGTTGGCTTGACAGGCACGGTGTCCCCTGTATTCTGTCGGATTCGCACCACGCGTCGATGCGGTATCGATGCGGACAGGCGAACCCCAGGGATCCAGAGTACTCAGATGCCACGACAGACCTTTCATGCAAAGCCCGGACAGATCTCCACGTCGTGGAGAATCCTTGACGCGGATGGAAAGGTTCTTGGACGGATGGCCACGGAAGTCGCACGGGTCTTGATGGGCAAGCATCGCCCCGAGTACACGCCACACGTGGACTGCGGTGATCACGTCATCATCACCAACGCATCGAAGATCGTGCTGACCGGCCGCAAGGCCGAGCAGAAGACGCTCCAGAGATACAGTGGCTACCCCGGGGGCAAGGCGACCGAGACGTACAGCACCGCGATGGAACGCCATCCGGAACGAGTCGTCGAGGCCGCGATCAAGCGAATGCTGCCACGCGGACCTCTCGGTCGGCGCATGGCGGGCCGACTCCGTGTCTTCGCCGGCTCGGATCACCCACACCAGGCACAGCAGCCAGAACCAATCGAACTCTCCTGAGCACGACATGAGCAACCAAGACGCAGAAGCCAACACCACCACGCAGGAAACGACCGAAGAGACCACGACCGTCTCGACCGAGGACATGCCCTCGGCGAAGCCCGGACGCGTCTCGCAGCCTGCGGACATGCACGGATGGTGGAGAGGCACCGGCCGTCGCAAGAAGGCGACCGCAAGCGTCCGCATCAAGGCCGGCGACGGGCAGTTCACGATCAACAAGAAGCCGTACAACGAGTACTTCACCGAGGAACGGGATCACAAGAATCTCATGAGCGTCCTCGAGAAGACCAGCACCAACGGCAAGATCGACGTCTTCGTCAATGCACGTGGCGGCGGCTTCACCGGGCAGGCCGGTGCCGTGATCCTCGGTCTCGGCAGGGCGCTGCTGAAGTACGACGCCTCGCTCGAGCACATCCTCCGCGACAACCAGTTCCTCACCAGGGACGCACGTCAGGTCGAACGCAAGAAGTACGGCCAGGCTGGTGCTCGTCGCAGGTTCCAGTTCTCCAAGCGTTGATTCAACACCAGGCTTACACCACGCTCGATCGAGGTGTCGATCAGGCGGACGTTGTCGTGTCCCGATGACATCGCCGCAGCGCAATGTGTGCCTGTTCGAGTTCGGCGAGCATCGAATCCAGTCGCCTGGCGTGCTCCCGGGCGAGTTCTTCGGCCGTTCTCGGCCGCATGCCTCCCAACCCGTATCGCCGCCGAAGCAGCATAGCATGATCCGACTGGAGATCGTCCACGCATTGCAGGCAAGGAACCGGGGGAAGAACCATGTGCTGGAAGTGATCCACGTTCCCGAGAATGTCATCGACGATGAACCGGCTGCCAGCAGGCCGGGCGCTGGCCAGCCCGCTTCTCAGCAGCAACGGGTCACGTGCGAATGCGCGGTTCAACGCGTAGTCCATCGAACGGGCAAGCAAGGTCTGTTGCTTGCTGGCCTCCAGCGAGAATCGCGAACCCACTCGCCGAGAATCGAATCCATCGACGTGCGAGGAGATCATCCCGACCGTCCGGTTGATGATGGTTGAGAGGGGGTCCTCCGGCAGTCCCTCGAGTGACCCACCATGCACCTGCTCGATGCGAAGCAGCGCCTGGGGCAGCAGGCTCTGGATCAGGCGCTTCTTCACCAGGATCGCCCAACGGAGATCGGACTGGATCCGATCCAGTGTTCGGATCGACGGGTCATAGGGATCGAGCAATCCGATGGCCTCCGAGGCACGCCGCATCAGCAGGTTTCGACCTGCAAGAAGCGCGTCCTCGTCCCACTCGGAAGGGATCGACGCCCGACTTTCGCGCTTCAATTGTTCCAGAAGCAGGTGCATGTCGGTCGTCGAGTACGGAAGCTCCTCGGAGTCACCGATACCGGGAGACGACAGGATGACCTTCTCGGAGTCCTCCATCGACAGCGTCGGCGGGTCGATCCAGTTCAGGTGGATCCGCCGAAGGACCCTTGCCTGGCGAACAGCCTGAATCCTCCTCAGGATCGGGACAGGCTCCCCGAGTCTCGCCGCCACCCGGTCAAGTCGACGCGAGATGCTCCAGCATCGATCCAGGAGTCGCCCGGCCCGTTCGCGATCGGAGGCCTGGGGCGGGAACAAGGGACTCGCGGCCTGCATGTCATGTCTTCGAAGGATGTTGCGGATCGTCTCGATGCTGCGTTCGAACCTGGAGGACAACTCGACGGACGCCCCGTGAATCCCGATCGTCTCCAACTCAGGAAGTGATCCCGCCGCAGCGATGATTCGTTCCTGCTCCTCCTCGCCGACACGCGTGAACGCGGAGGCCCGTTCCAGCAGTTCCATGTTGTCCACGGAGAATCCCTGGAGCGATTCCTCGAAGCAGCCGAGACTTCGACCGTCGGGAAACTTGATGTAGTGACACACCAGTCCCCTGCCCCGGTACCGCTGGATCGACTTGGACGACACGCCGAGCCGGTCAGCCAGCTGCTCCATGGTCCATGCCCCACCGGGACGTGAATCGGGGCGCAGGTCCACGAGCTCGCTCAGTTGCTGGATGAAGACCAGGAGGTTGCGTGCCAGCGCCTCCCCGAGCAGCAGCGTGTCTCCCGATTCGAGATCCGATCTATAGCCGGTGATGCGGAAGATGACATAGTCGATGGGATACGTCCGCGCCGGTTCGAGCTCGGACAGAAGGTCCTCCGCCGCGATCATCTGCCTGAGGTGCGCCTGGCTGGAGGCGAAGGACAACTGCCTGGCGAGTTCCTCCATGGCCTTGATCGTGTACCTGGGCCTTCGGGGCATCTCAGCTGTGGAACCGGACCGGGCGGACCTCCTCGATCAAGCCGATGCGGAACGCTTCCTTGTAGAAGAAATCAAGGGATTCGACGTGGGCGTCGCCGAGGTCGAATTCGAGCAGCGTTCCCAGGTAGCGGTTGGCCTGCTCGAAGTCCCATCCGTTGTCGCCGCTGTGCTGGAACGCGATTCGCTCGAGCCTCTGGTCGTTGTGGCGACGCTGTCGGTCCAGGACCATCGCGGCACGGCGGATCCGACGCTCGACATCCTCGTCGACATCACGGCGGCACAACCACGTGGCGAAGACGAAGGGCATCCCGGTCGATTCGGCCCAGGCCGTGCCGAGGTCAAGCTGATGCTCGTACACGGCCTGGTCCAGCGTGTTGGACATGACCTTGTCGCCGATCAGGAGGATCGCCTCAGGGCCATCAGCCCCGATGCGTCCAGCAGTGGCATGGTCGAACGGGACGACCTCGATGCGCTGATTCCACGTCCGATCGAAGATGATCGAAAGCAGCGCGACCGATGTGTGGCTGTCTGTGTCACAGGCGACCGTCCGGACCCGGTCCAGTGGGATCCTGGAGAACAGGCGGACGGTGAGCGTCTCCCCACCGCAGCCGAGCATGCCGACCGGGAGAATGTCCACCGGATGGCTGCTTCGCTGGTAGTCGATGCTCGAGCACAGGGCCACGTCGACATCACCGCCCTGGAGCAGCCCGATCAACTGGCTCGGCACCCGCCGCTGGAGGTCGATCCCCTCCAGTCGATCCAATCCGTTGATCAACGGCAGCGTATTCAGGTATGGGACGACCCCGATGCGTGCATGGTCGACCAGCGCGTTTTCCATCTGCGATCCCCTGATTCCGACAAGTGGTGGACTGACCATCATAGGCAAACACGTCGGCTCATGAATCAACCGGATCGATGATGACGGCATCCATCGTCAGTCCGGGACCGAACGCGATCAGGCCCGCCGGTACGTGCCCCCCGTTCAGGAGATACTGCTGGAGCACGAAGAGGATCGTGCAGCTGGACATGTTCCCGTGCTTGGACAGGACGGACCTTGAGGCAGAAGATGCGGTCGACTGGCAGGGCAGGTCCCTGGACTCGATGACTTCATCGATTGCATCGAGGATGCCTGCACCGCCGGGGTGCGACAGCACCGAGTCGACCGGACCGAGCTGATCCAGGAAGTGATCCAGGTTCTCCCCGAGGTGACGGGGCACCTTTCGATCCAGCGTCATGGCGAATCCCTCGTCGGTGATCGTCCAGGTCATCTGCGCATCGGTTCCTGGAAGCAGGCAGGTCATGCCTGGACGGACGAGACCCGACGCGTCGCCACGATCACCCTCGAACGCGGCCCCGCACAGTACGACCGCTGCGGCACCATCAGCGAACAGGGCCGCCGAGACCAGGTTCTCCACGTCATGTGAAGGACGGATGTGCAACGAGCACAGTTCCACGCACACCACCAGCGTCACCCCAACAGGATCCAGAGCGCACATGCCTGCACCGGTGCGAAGCCCGAGGATTCCACCGAAACAACCCATGAAGCCGACCTGGCTCCTTCGCACATTCGGTGACAGGCCCAACTCGGCTGCAAGCGCAACATCGACTCCGGGCGAACTGAAGCCGGTGCACGTGACGATGATCAGGTCCGTGATTCGTGACCGGTCGACCCCGGCATCTCCGATCGCTCTCTCCGCGGCTTCACGTGCCAGTCCAGGAGCCAGTCGGACGTACTCGGCCATTCGCTGGGCCGTCGACAGATCCATGATCCGCTCAGGCATCACCACGCCGGAACGCGACTCGATGCCGGAACCGTTGACGATGCGCCACCAGCGTTCCGCCGATGTCGAGTCCAGACCCCAGGCCGTCTCCAAAGCGGTTCCAAGATCCTGCTGGGTCCTGGTCAGTCCGGGCGTCGCCACCCCGAGACCGAGCAGTGAGACCGCCGGCTTCACTCCCGGAACGCCGGACGCCCGTCGATCCATTGGAAGGACGCCGGTTCCGGATACTGATTCGCTCGGAATGGTCATGAAACGAGCACCTTTCGAACGAATCGATCCTTGATCATGGGAAAGGTCCGGCTGGTCCGGCACGCGAATGATCGCAGCCTCGGTCGGGAGAGGATCCCCGAGACAAGGCGACACGTTCCCTGGCGTGATCGGACATGGGTCCGGTACAGGCGTGCATATCGCGCGCCCGCCTCGGCCCCCCATGATGCTCCGGACGACTGTGCAATCGCATCGGCAAGCAACATGCCGCCGTGGATGGCCCATGTCATGCCTTCACCGGTGAACGGTTCGACATACCCAGCCGCATCACCGACCAGCGCCCAGGACGGTCCGTACACCGATGTGACGCGCCAGGGAATCGGTCCGGTACCGATCAGTTCGAGTTCATCGTGCCCGGACACGGCATCACCGATGATCGATTCAAGCCCCGGATGCCGGTGACACATGTGTCGAAGCAGCGCCATGGGCTCTCGCTGTGGATGTCGCGATGAGGCCAGTGCCGCTCCATGGACACGCCCCTCCTCGTTGACCAACCCGAGGTATCCCCAGTCATCCAGGTACATATGGACGGTCCCCGGCTCGACGGTATCGCCCGTTGCCGGGACGTCGAAGCTGAAGCCGAACTTGCGCCCGCTGGTGGTCCGAACACCGGCGTGACGGGCGACCTGGCTGCCCACCCCATCAGCACCGATGACAAGGCGAGCCGACAGGACCTCTTCATCGTGATCGGGCCGACGGATCCGGAGCAAGCCCCCTCGCTCCTGGAGTGATTCAAGTCGCGCATTGGCCGGCTTCATGACCCGGACTCCTGCCTCCCGGGCCAGTTCGATCAACGCCTGGTCGAACCGGTCTCGCCGAAGGAGGATCCCGCTGTGATGCGACTGCCGGGACCGCGGGTGTCGTGACAGCGAGGCCTCGAGGTGTGGTGTCGAACCCGGTTCAAGAACGCGAAGCCGCTCGGTTCGTCCGCTGGCCAACGGCATGATCGACTCGAGCACGCCGGCCTGTTGCAGCAGGTCGAGTGCTCGAGGATTCAGGCAGTGCCCACAGCACTTGCCGCGATGAGCAGGCCCCTTGTCCACGAGCACGACATCCCGACCGATCTGCGCCAGCCTGAACGCCACGATCGAGCCGGCAGGCCCACCTCCCACAATGGCGACTTCACAGGTCGATCCCATGCCCCCACAGTACAAGAGATACGACATCCACACCTGTCCCCGGATGTGGAACTCGTCAAATCAGATGTAATGTATCGATCATGCCTTGAATTCGATCGGCTCGGACACGAAAGTCGACCTGGTCTGCTGCTCGATGATGCGAGGAATCCTCGGGTTCAGGCGGCACAACAGTTCATGCGGCGACATGCCGGCCCCACGAGCCATCAGCCAGAGGCTGTTTGGGGCATCGGCATCGTTGCTGATCAACTCGACCCCGGTTCCAACACCGCCACGAGGTTGGTGTGCCAACTCGGCGAGATCGGTCAGGTCAATGATGATCTGGTCCATGTTGACCGCACCGATCACGGGGGCGTGCCTGTGCAGCCCGCTTCCATCAGAGAGAAGCTTGATCCTGACATGGGCCACGGGGCCATCGCGTCCACCGAAGGTTCCCCGGGGATATCCATCCGCGTAGCCGACGGGCACCAAGCCGATGACGCTGTCACGTCCGGCAATCCACCCTCCGCCGTAACCGACCTGCTCGCCCTTCCTGATCGTCTTCACGTGGATGATCGAGCTTTCCCATGTGAACACAGGACGCAATCGCGATGAATCAAGTTGGTGAGGCTGCTCCTCATCATCGAAACCGAACCCGGCCCATGCCAGGCCGAACCTGGCCATCGACTTATGGAAACGCTTGTGTCGAAGCAGCGCAAAGGTGTTCGTCAGGTGCACCACGCACTCGGGCGGGATCAGGGCCTGGTGGGTCGAGCAGAAGACATCGAAGGCATCCATCTGGCGGTCGCATGCCACCTCATCATCAGCCGCACTGGCCAGGTGCGTCATGATGCCCGAGAGGCGGATCCAGCGGCTGCGTGCGATCTGTTCGAGCACCTGCGGAGACTCCTGGAGGCTGGCGCCACCCCGGCTCATCCCGGTATCGATCTCCAGGTGCACGGGAACGACCACACCCAGGCGGGAGGCGATCTGCTCCAGGGATGCCATGTGGGAGACCCCGTGGACGACCAGTTGCAGCCGTCCGGATACGAGCAGCGGGCGAAGCGGCTCGAGTGCCTCCTTGGTCTCGATGGGCATCAAAACGAGCACTGGCCTGTTGACATGACGGGTCAAGTCGATGGCCTGGGCCGGGCTGAATACGGCCAGCATATCGGCTCCGGAGTGGCAGAGAACCGGGGCGATCCGGCAGGCCCCGAGCCCGTAGGCGTCGGCCTTGATGACCGGGCAGAGTTGGCAATGCTCCCCCACCCCGTCCCGCAGAACATGCATATTCTGCTCGATGGCCGCTAGATCGATCCGAATCTTGCTCGTTGACAGCATCGTGAATCCATGCAGGGAACCGGGGCAAATCGCTCTTCATTTGTATCGGCCCTGTGGTAACACTACCATGACTCGACATCAAGAGTTCTGCAGCTTCGATGCTGGCAGACGCCACTTCGAAGAGCGCGACCGATCAATGAGTGAAATCTTTGAAACTAAGTTGACCTTTGGCGACCTCGGTCTGGACCAGTCGATCATCGATGCCGCCTCAAAGCTGGGCTTCCAGAACCCGACTCACATCCAGGCCGCCCTGATCCCCATCGCCATCTCCGGCAAGGACTGTCTCGGCCAGGCCAAGACCGGCACGGGCAAGACGGCCTCGTTCGGACTCCCCATGCTTCAGGCACTGGACCCGGGCACACCGATGTGCGGACTCGTACTGGTCCCGACGAGGGAACTGGCCATCCAGATCGCCCAGGAGATCCGGGATCTCGGCGCACGGACCAAGCACCGGATCACGGCCGTCTATGGAGGCGAACCGATCAAGGCCCAGGTCGAGCGACTCAAGAAGAAGCCGTCCCTGATCATCGGCACCCCCGGACGTGTGATGGATCTTCACGATCGGCGGCTCCTGTCCTACGACAAGATGAAGATGGTCATCCTCGACGAGGTCGACCGGATGCTGGACATTGGCTTCCGTGACGACATCAGGAAGATCCTCGGCAAGATGAAACCGAAGCCCCAGACGATCTTCGTCTCGGCCACGCTCTCACCGGAGATCGAGCGGCTGGCCCGGCGATACATGGTCGATCCGGAGAAGATCGTCACGACCGCCAAGAGCCTCACCGTATCCCGGGTCAATCAGAAGTACCTGAGCGTCGAGCCCTGGGACAAGCGGCAACTGCTGCTGCACCTGCTCACGCACGAGGAGCCCGCCCTGACCTTGGTCTTCTGCCGGACCAAGCGGACAGTGGATTCTGTTGCCAAGTACCTGGAGTCAAAGAAGATTGACGTCCAGTCGATCCATGGGGACATGTACCAGAAGAAGAGGAACCGGGTCATCCAGAGGCTGCGAAAGGGAGACCTCAAGGTTCTGATCTGCAGTGACCTCGCCGCGCGTGGCCTGGACATCGACGACATCACCCACGTGATCAACTACGACATCCCCGAGGATCCCGAGGTCTACGTGCACAGGATCGGCCGCACCGCACGGGTCGGCCGTGACGGTGTCGCATGGAGCTTCGTCTGCCCGGACCAGGGAAGTCTCCTGACAGGCATCGAGATGCTGACCAACGTCGAGATCGAGCGGTTGGAGTATCCGGACTTCAAGCCCGGACCGGTTCCGCAGGACGTCCAGGCCAAGCGTGAACTCGACGAATCACGGAAGACAGACGAGATCTCGACGAAGCGCCGAGACAACCTGCCGAACACCCCGACCGACTCGGGCGACAGCGTCAAGTTCCCGGGCGGACTCGTTCCCACGGGCCTGCCATCGAAGCGACTTGGAGGTCGCCTCCGGTCGGGCAGGCGGTAGCCGGACGGAACCCGTCAGCCCAGACGGGTGACACGCAGATGAGCCAGACCATCATCAACGAAGAAGTCAGGGAGGCGCTGGAGTCATGCCGGGGTGTCGTCGCACTGGAGACCGCGGTGATGACCCATGGTCTTCCAAGGACGCCACTGGGCACTGTCCCGGCATGCCTGCAAGGCAACGACCAGTCGCCGGACTCCGGCTGGGATCCGGAGGGACCGATCCACTTGCAGGTGGTGCGGCAGATGTCCGACGCGGTTCGAAGGGCCGGGGCGATCCCAGCGGTGACGTCGGCCATCGATGGCGTGCTGCATGTCGGCCTCGATGCCCCGCAACTCCAGACGCTGGCCGACAGGGAGGACGTCTCGAAGATCTCGACGGCCGATCTGGCCCCGGTGATGGCTGGCGGGCTCACGGGCGGTACGACGGTCGCCGGCGCGATCGCGATCAGTTCGATCGCCGATACGAGGATCAAGGTCTTCGCGACAGGGGGCATCGGGGGCGTTCACCGCGACTGGGCTCGTCACCCGGATGTCAGCGCGGACCTGGAGGCACTGTCATGCAGGCAGATCGCCGTGGTCTGCAGCGGCGCAAAGGTGATCCTCGACGTCCCGGCGACGTTCGAGCGACTCGAGGAACTTGGAATCCCCACCATCGGCGTCGGCTGTACACAGATGCCCTGTTTCACCTGTGAACCCGATCCGTCGCTGGCGTTGAGGCATCACGTCGAATCCATCGAAGCGGCTACGGAATTGATGCGATCGCAGTTCGTCGACCTGAACATGGCGAGGGCCCTGCTCCTGGTCCAACCGGTCCCCGGTGAATGGGCGATTCCAAGGGAGGATGTCGACCAGATCATCGAAAACGCCATGGAGGAGGCGGAACAACGGAAGATTTCCGGCCAGCAACTGACCCCGTTCCTGCTGGCCAGGTTGCAGTCGGCGACCGCGGGCCGGTCACTCGAATCGAACATTGCACTGCTGCTGGCCAATGCGGATTCGGCCGGCAGACTTGCGACTGCCTGGGCCGACCGCTTCGAGGCCGGAGCCACTTGACAGCCACATGGGGGGTTGGTCTACTTTCACTGGTGAATGAGGGCTGTTGCACACCAGCCAACGGCACTCCTTCCAGTCACATCAATCCACTCATTCTGGTTCGACAATCGCACTGGCCGACAGGTGCGAGACGAGAACGGATGTCATCAACAAGTGGAGTTGCCTGAACGTGGATCACCTGAAAGGACCAAAGAGTCCGGGTGGTACGGCTTGATTGATCCGCGATCGTGGAGAAGACGTTTCAGTGTCCGAGCAACAGAACAACGAACATGTCGCCGCTGATGGCCAGGAGCAGTCCGCTCCCACGGAGCCACGCGTGGCCACGGGGATCCTGGACCTGCCAAAGGGAACCGATGGGCGCCTCAGGCAGTTCGAGGACGGACTCGTCGAGGATCCGGATGATCCGGTCGTTCCACTGGCCCTCGCCGACGACATTCCTCTTCGCGAAGGACAGCAGATGACCGTCGAAGTCGTCGGGCGCAAGTCGAAGCGACGAAGGCGCTCCGGCGGACCCCGAAAGACCAGGCAGGTGGTGGACAAGGTGCTCCAGATCGAAGGACTCCAGCCCGAGGAGTACGCATCCAGGAAGCCTTTCGAGGAACTGACGGCCCTGGACCCGGCACCACGGATGAACCTGGAGTACGAGGGCTGCCCTCCCGCGTGCAGGTTGATCGACATGTTCTGCCCCATCGGCTACGGAACCCGCGGACTCATCGTCGCACCACCGAAGGCCGGCAAGACGATTCTTCTCCAGAACATCGCATTCGGCATCAAGAGGAATCATCCCGAGGTCGAGCTCGTCGCGCTGCTGATCGACGAACGCCCGGAGGAAGTAACCGACTTCAAGAGGAACGTGCCGGCGCAGGTCCTCGCCTCGTCCAACGACTCGGACATCGAGGAACACCTCAGCCTCGGCATCCTCGCGATCGAGAGGGCCAAGAGGATGGCCGAAGCAGGGCGGAACGTGGTCGTGCTCCTGGATTCCCTGACCAGGCTTGGTCGTGCCTTCAACAACTCGAAGAAGTATGCAAGCAGTGGTCGGACGATGTCCGGCGGACTTGACTCGCGAGCCCTCGACGTGCCCAAGCAGCTGTTCGGGGCCGCTCGACGAGCGGAGGAGGGTGGCTCGCTGACGATCATCGCCACGTGTCTGGTGGACACCGGATCACGAGCGGACCAGATCATCTTCGAGGAGTTCAAGGGCACGGGGAACATGGAACTGATCCTCGACCGATCAATCTCGGAACGACGACTCTTCCCGGCGATCAACCTCGCCGCGAGCGGAACCAGGAAGGAAGCACTGCTGATGCCTGAGAAGGAACTCAAGACGGTCACCGCGCTGAGGAGGCGGCTCATGAACGTCCCGCCCCATGCCCAGATCGAGCAGCTCCTCAAGGCCCTCCAGAGGTTCAAGACCAACGAACAACTGGTTTCAGGCTGATCCCAAAGACATGAGAGGTGCCTGAACTGGCCAATCCCCTGCGGGCGTGATATCACATGCAAGGCAGTGAAATGGAGCTCCAGCCATGTCGACCACCGACGAACGGAAACTGAACAACCTCAAGGCCGGCATCTTCATGAGCCTGGCGATCATGCTGGCGGTCGTCGTCATGCTCTCCCTGTCGGAGTTGAACATGCGCTCGACCAACGACTGGAGGATCGAGTTCGATATCAACGAGGGCATTGCCGGGCTCAGCGTCGGATCACCGGTCTCCGTCGGGGGGTTCCAGGAGGGTCGGGTCATCGGGATCGACTTCGAGAACTCCGAGAGCAACGGGCAGATCTCGCACATCCTCGTGGACATCGAACTGAACGCCGAAATCGCGCTCTACTCCGACCCGCCACCGCTCGTCGGACGGATCGCTCCCCTGCTCGGCAGCCAGGCATCCCTGAACTTCAGCACGGTCGGCGGTGATGGAGAGGATAAGGCCAGGCTCACCCCCGGTGCGATCATCAGGGCGCAACCCGGAACCGGCATGCTCCCCACGATGCTGGGCACGAAGAACTCGGAGCACGCCCAGCAGATCATCAACAACCTGGTCGGATTCACCAATGTCCTGAACCAGGACTTCAAGAAGGACTACGCCAAGGCATCCGGAATCGTCGATGATCTCTCGAAGCTGATGGCGACGATCAGGTCCGACTACGGTCAGTGGAGGTCGCGGATCGACAACACGCTGGGCTCGGCGGAAAGCGCGCTCGCCGAGTTCGACACTGCGGGTGCCGAGACCGTCGGGCTCATCGCGGATGCGAGGCGGGAAGTCGGCAAGATCGGCGTGATCCTTGACGACAACACGCCACGGCTCAACACGACGATGGAGAACGTCGTCGTGATGACCGAGGATGGCCGCGAACTGATGAACAGGATCAAGAGTCAGACGATCGAGAAGATCGACCGGATCCTCGACGATGGAGATCGTGGCATCACAAGCTTCGCCAACATCATGCAGCAGGCGGAGGAGACGCTCGACGAGCAGATGCCGGGGATCCGCCAGTTCCTGGCCAACGCGAGGATCGCCTCGGANCAGTTGAAGCTGACATCGATCGAGATCCGCCGGAGCCCGTGGAAGCTCATGTACCAGCCGTCCTCCAGGGAACTCTCCCAGGAGATGCTGTACGAGGCGGCCAGGAGTTTCGTCATGGCGACCGAGCACCTTCGCTTCACATCCGAGGCGATCGAGTCAATCCTCGACTCCAGGGACGATCTCGTACTGGATGAGCGGACCGAGCAGAGGCTTCGCGACGAGATCCTCCAGTCACTCGACCAGTACGAGACCGCCCAGCAGCAACTGTTCAACATCCTGATCGAGGATTGACCGGGNCATCATGTCGACGAAACGCGGCACAGAAACGAGCACCCTGCGGACCGGAATCACCATCTCCGCACTGATCGTTGCATGCATCGTGATTGCGATGACCCTTCCAGGATTGCTCGATCGGCTGAACAAGAAGCGGTACATCCTGGACGTCCCGGTACACCTCGGGCTGAATGGACTACTTCCCGGGGCCGAGGTGGTGTACGGGGGGATCCAGTGGGGACAAGTCGAGTCAATCAGCCACCTGGCCCGGAAAGAGGGAGGTATTCTCCTCCAGGAAGTCGTCATCGAGATGGATCCGGAGTTCAGGATCTTCGATGACATGCGGCTGATCCCGACGGCTCC
Source organism: Phycisphaerae bacterium (assembly GCA_002711415.1). Classification (GTDB taxonomy): domain Bacteria; phylum Planctomycetota; class Phycisphaerae; order Phycisphaerales; family SM1A02. The sequence continues at coordinate 14,591 of PARI01000024.1, forward strand.
CCTGGTCGGATCAGGCACGTATCTCGAGATCATCGACATCGCGCCAGAGAGAGAGTCGGTCCTCGTCGAGCCGGATGAACATCTTCAGTCCAGCCCACCACGGGACGGGCTGACGATCCTGGTGGGCATGGAGATGAAGAGAAGCATCGACGAGATCGCCGAAGCGATTTCCCTGATCCAGATGTCCGAGCAAGAGGCAGGACTGATGACCGATGCGATCGACGAGCTTGAAGCCGAGTTCAGCCTGCTCAAGCAGAGCCTCCAGTTCGACATCGACCTGTGGAAGACACGGGCCATGACATTCAAGTCCTCAGGGGAGCACTTCGTGGACATGGTCGGACAGGAGGTGATTCCGAACTTCAACCGGCTCAGGGATGAGTTTGGTGCCTTGCGGACACGCGCGAGCGACTCGATGGCCATGGTCAAGGATCACTCCAGCCTGGTCACGCGGAACTTCAACGCGATCACGGCTGACCTGGCCGCCATCCAGGAGCCGTTCACGAAGGAGATAGCCCCCTCAAGCAGGCGACTCGTCGAGAACCTTCAGAACGGCCTTGAGGATGGACGCCGACTGCAGGAGATCGCCCTCTCGGCGATGCCGGATCTTCGTNGCCAGGTCGACCTGGTCATCGCCCAGTCGACCATGGCGGGTCAGCAAGTGGCGAAGACGCGGGAGGAGCTCGGCTCGCGTCTGCTGTCGATCATCGGCAACCTGATGTCGAGCCCGAACTGGGAGCAAGTCAACGAGGAGCTTCTCCTGCAGATCACAAGGGAGATCCTCCAGGCCCGTGCTGACCTGGAAGCGGCCAACGCCGCCTACGAATCGGCGATCATCGATGACAGCGACCTGCTCCGGGACAATGAACAACTCAGGGAACTGCTGCAACTGCGTCTTGCACGGAGCATCGCCCGCTTCGACCAGGTTCAGGCAAGATTGCTTGAGCTGATCACCCGGGACTTCCAGGTGAATCCGACACCCGGGCCCTAACGACCGACGCTGAAATCGCCGGCCGCAACCGGTGCCTTGATCGAGCCGACGGATTCCTCGTCGAGCCTTTGGATCCGTGCACCAAGGCTCGACAAGGTCTTCTCGAGCTGGACGTATCCGCGATCCAGGTGATAGACGCGATGGACGATCGTCGTCCCCTCCGCGGCGAGCCCGGCCAGCACGAGCGATGCCGAGGCCCTGAGGTCACTGGCCATGACCGGGGCGCCGACCAGTGGCTCGCCACCGACCACCATGACCGTGGGCCCCTGCCGGAAGAGCTTGCCGCCCATCCTGGTCAGCTCGGCCACGTGCATGAAACGCTCGGGATAGATCTTCTCTGTGATTGTGCTGTTGCCCTTGGCCAGGCAGAGCAACGCCATGAACTGTGCCTGCAGATCGGTCGGGAATCCGGGGTGCGGCTGGGTCGTGATCAGCACTGGCTTCAGGTCCCGCTGACTGGTCACCCGGACCGAGCAGCGGTCGGCTGGCTCGGCAGAATCGAGTTTCTCGACATTGACCCCGATGTAGTAGAGCCGGTCGATCACGGCCAGCAGCGAGTCGTACGGAAAGTCCGTGAGCACCACGTCACCATTGGTGATCGCCGAAGCNATCGCCAGCGTGCCGGCCACGATCCGATCCGGCATCACGGTGTGCTCGGTCCCGGACAGTTCAGGCACACCCTCTATGACCAGCCGCGGGCTGCCCGCACCGGTGATCTTCGCCCCCATCGAGTTGAGCATCCTGGCCAGGTCGACGATCTCGGGTTCGCATGCCGCGGACTCGATGATCGTCGTCCCTTCTGCGAGCGTTGCGGCCGACATGATGTTGGCGGTACCCAGCACGGTCGAACCGAACGGCCCCCCGAGGAAGATGGTATTGCCCTTGAGCCGGTCGGCCGTGACGATGATGTCACCACCCTCGAGCGTGACCTTGGCTCCAAGGGACTCCAGTCCACGAAGGTGAAGGTCAACCGGCCTGGCCCCGAACGCGCAACCACCGGGCATCGCGACGACCGCACGGCCACGCTTGGCGACAAGGGGGCCGAGCACGCAGATGCTGGCCCTCATCGTTCGGACGACGTCGTAGCGGGCATGCACCTGCTTGCGATCCTCGCTGGAGATGGCGACCGTGCCATGACGACCCTCGACGGTGCAGCCAAGCTCCTCGAGCAACTTGAGCATGTTCCCGGTGTCACTGAGCTCGGGGACGTTGTGAAGGCTGATGTGATGATCGGTCAGCAGTGATGCTGCCATCAGGGGCAGGCAGGCGTTCTTGGAACCATCGATCGCGGACGTTCCTGAGAGACGCTGGCCACCTTCAATTCGAAAGACATCCATGGCTTTCGCTCCTCTGACTGCATGGGGGGGATCATCAGGCCGGGCATGCCCGAAAACAGGGGCCCAGGGCTCATCACCCTCATAATCGGCACAAACGGACTTCCTTGCACAGGGTACAGGCAAATGCCGACTTGATCAGGCCCATGCATTGGACGATCAGGAATGAATCGTACCGTTGCTTCTGGAGGTTGGATCCCCCACGGCCAAGGAGTTCACATGCTGTTTTCCCCCAAGAATCCACGAATCATCGGAGCCTCCGCTCTGGCGATCTGCATATCAGGTCTCGCTGCCATCCCGGAGGCCCCGGCCACGCCCGAGAGCGATCCACCCGAAAAGATCGATCTGATCGGAGTCGTGAGGGACTTCAAGGAACGCACTGTCGAGGGCGGTCATCCGGACTTCGAGAAACGACCCAGGAAGGGCTTCGGGCTCTACTGCGGCAACATCTCGCCGAACCTCGGCAGTGATGGCAAGCCGGTCTTCACGGGCAACGGCTTCAAGGTCTACCCCAACGCCCAATGGACCAACGCCTCGGGCCAGAACATCTGCTTCCACCTGTACAATCCGAGCCTCGGTGACCAGGCCGGGTACCCGGGGCCCAGCTGCAAGGGCGGGATCAAGAACAGCGAGAGCTTCAACCAGTGGTACCGGGACGTGCTCGGGGTGAACACCTCCACAGCGTTGATCCTCACCCTCGAGAGAAGCTCTGACGGCTCATACGTCTTCGACAGCGACGAGAACACGTTCTACCAGTCACTTGGTGGTTTCTTCCCGGTCGAGGGCCAACTCTTCGGCAACCCCGGTGGCGTTCCCGACAGGAACTTCCACTTCACGTTCGAGCTCCACACGGAGTTCACCTATGACGCCAACGGCGCCCAGGTCTTCACCTTCCGTGGGGACGACGACGTATGGGTCTTCATCGACGGGAAGATGGTCATCGATCTCGGTGGCGTGCACGGAGCGATTGAACAGGTCGTCGAGTTGGACCGGCTGGGACTCACCGACGGCGAGGTCTACAACCTCGACTTCTTCTTCGCCGAGCGACACAGAAGCCAATCAAACTTCCGGATCCAGACCAATCTCCTGCTTGAAACGGTCCAACTGCCCACGGTGAGTACCGCTTTCGACTGAGTCTTCAAGGACGAATCAGGCTCTTCCAGGTGTTCTGGAGTCTCGTGTGAGCCCGCCTTCAGGGATGAAGGCGGGCTTTTTCGATTTCACGGGAAGGTGCAATGTGTAGTACAGTATGGGTTCATCCAATGACTACGACCATGACGAATGATCCGAAGATCCCCGATGTCCAGATGCATCTGGCCACCCCCGCCGAACCGGTGACGGGCACGATCGTCTTGAGCGAACTGTGCACGAAAGGGAAATCCTCCAGCTTCGTGAGGCACGTCTCGATCGACCTCTCCGGCACACCGCTGGAGGGCAACTTCTGGGCGGGCCAGTCCTTCGGCATCATCCCGCCCGGCGAGGACGAGAAGGGGCGTCCCCACAAGGTCCGTCTCTACTCGGTGGCGAGCCCTCGCTGGGGCGAGGACGGCCAAGGCAAGGTGATCTCCACGACGCCCAAGAGGCTGATCGACGAGTACTCCCCCGCCGACGAGGAGGAAGATGATCGCCATGAGCTGTTTCTCGGAGTCTGCAGCAACTACCTCTGCGACCTGAAACCGGGAGACAAGGTCAAGGTGACCGGACCCAGTGGCAAGCGGTTCCTGCTGCCGACCGATCACGAGGCCCATGACTACCTGTTCCTGGCCACCGGGACCGGGATCGCCCCGTTCAGGGGGATGTGCATGGAACTGTTCGAGGGCAAGAATGGCCCTTGCAAGAGCCAGGTCCACCTCGTGATGGGAGCGCCCTACTCCACGGACCTTCTCTACGACGACCTGTTCGAGAGGCTCGAGAAGGATCACCCGAACTTCCATTACCACAGGGTGATCAGCCGCGAGACCGGTCCGGTCAATGCCAAGGGGCGGTACGTCCACCACTACCTGGACAACCAGATCCAGCAGCACAGGGATTTCCTGGCGAACCCGAGAACGCTCATGTACATCTGCGGACTCGCCGGCATGCAGGTCGGCATCTTCCAGATGCTGGGCGCCAACCAGCTCGGCGAGAACTACTTCACGGTTCACGAGGAACTTGAAGGCATCGATCCGAAGGACTGGACGGACCAGCAGATCAAGCGGCGGGTCAGACCGACGCGTCGATGCATGCTGGAAGTCTACTGATTCACGATCTCAGGCGAGTCCGGGCTCGGTCATCGAGTACGGGTGCAGCAGATCGTCGAGCCGTTCCGGATCCAGGATGCCGTTGGCGAGACAGTACTCCCGAACGGTCTGGTTGCTGACGAACGCATTCTTGGCGACCGCGGCCGCCTGGTCGTACCCGATCTCCGGCGCCAGGGCGGTACACATCATCAGGCTCTGCTCCACCATGCCCATCGCGATGTCACGGTTCAGTTCCAGCCCGTCGATACAACGCTGGTTGAACATCGTCGACGCGTTTGCCAGCAGGCGAATCGAACCGATGAGGTTGTCCGCCATCATCGGCATGGCCACGTTGAGCTCCAGGAGCGAACCGATACCGCCAAATCCGCCGAGGGNGATCGCAGTGTCATTGCCGGCGACCTGGGCCGCGACCATCATGACCGATTCACAGATGACGGGATTGACCTTGCCCGGCATGATCGACGAACCAGGCTGGGTCGGCGGAAGTGACAGTTCGAAGAGTCCGCATCGCGGACCTGACCCGAGCCATCGAATGTCGTTGGCGATCTTGGAAAGCGAGACGGCTATCGTCTTAAGATGCCCCGAGGCGGCGACGATGCAGTCCCNGGTCGCCTGGGCCTCGAAGTGGTTGTCCGCCTCCTTGAACCGGATCTTCGTCATCCTGGAGAGCCTGCTGGCAACCTTGCGACCGAACTGCCTGTTGCTGTTGATCCCCGTCCCGACGGCGGTCCCACCGATCGGCAGGTTCCAGGCGAGGGATTCCAGCGCCGCCTCCGCCCGCTCGACGGCATTGTCGACCGCCGCGGCGTACCCGGAGAACTCCTGCCCGACCCTGATCGGCGTCGCATCCATCAGATGCGTTCGACCGATCTTGACGACCTTGTCCCACTTCCTGGACTTGGCCCAGAGCACCTTGGACAATGCCTTGAGTGCCGGGATGAGGGTCTCCCTGATCTCGATCGCACCGGCGATCTGCATCGCCGTCGGAAAGGTGTCGTTGCTGGACTGGCCGAAGTTCACATGGTCGTTGGGATGGACGGGATCCTTGGATCCGATTGGATTGCCGTGATGACTCGCGACGACGTTGGCGATGACCTCGTTGACGTTCATGTTCGTGCTTGTGCCGGAACCAGTCTGGAAGACGTCGATCGGGAAGTGCCGCATCCAGCCGACGTGATCCTCGCCGGCAGGCATCTCCCTGACCAGTCCCTCCATGATCTCGTCACAGGCCTTTGTGATCGCGGTCGCCTGGCGCCTGGGAAGTTCACCCAGTTCCATGTTCACCTCGGCGCAGACCATCTTGAGCAGCACGAATGCCTCGATCACCTGCTTCGGCACCGGCCGGCCTGAAACGGCGAAGTTCTCGACGGCGCGCTGGGTCGTCGCCCCATACAGCGCATCGGATGGAACGGTCATGCGACCCATCGAGTCATGTTCATATCGCGTGGTGGCCCCACGAGGGGCTCTCGTTGTCCTTCGTCGCCCGCTTCCGGCGACGGGGCCCTTCTTCCGCTTGGCCATATCGACATTATTCCTTGACTTGACCAGGTGTTCGTCGTGTCACACATGGACACGTGGATCGATGAAGCCATCATAAGCGATCGACAGGGGCATCGCCTCTCAGCCGGAATCGGCCAGCAGCCGAGGCAGAAGGCGGGCGGCCGATCCGCGGAGGTTCACGTCACAATGTTCATCCATGGGACCAGGCTCAGGGTTGATGTTGATCACATGAGCACCCGAACCGGAAGCGAGCTCGATGAACCCTGCCGCCGGCCAGACGACACCACTGGTTCCGACGACGATCAGAACTTCCGTCTCCCGACACAGTCGGTCGGCCTCCATCAAAGCGGCCTCGGGCAACGATTCGCCGAACCAGACGACCGCCGGGCGCAGGTGATCTCCACATCTGGGACACGATTGCAGCGCAACGTCGGTCTCCAGCAGGCCGGTGTCCATCGGCTGATGATGGCCACAGCGACCGTTGCATCGATCATGGTCGATCCGTCCGTGCAGGTGGATGATCCGATCCTGGGGGACCCCGGCACGCTCGAGGAGGTTGTCGACGTTCTGCGTGACACAGCAGACGCGGGAGCCGGCCAGTGCTTCATGGGCGGGGTTGGGGCGTGCCTGGAGCAACTGCCGCCGCCTCCACTGGTACCAACTGGCGACGAGTTCGGGGTCTTTCTGGAACCCGCCGGGAGAGGCCAGTTCCATCGGGTCAAACCTGGACCACAGGCCGTCACCGGCCCCGTCACGAAAGGTCGGGATGCCGCTCTCGGCGCTCAGTCCCGCTCCTGAGAAACAGACGATCCGCTCGGCACTGGACAACCTCCGTGCGAGTGGGGCCATCATTGGTTCAATGTCATCGTTCCAGCTCAAGGTTGTACAGGCACGGACTGTTCCTGCTTGATTCGCTCGGCCAACATCGATCTGGCCGACTCGAACCGGGCCTGCTCCTCCTCTGTGAGGGTGGTCTCGAACCGTGCCAGCATCTCCTGCTCGAGGATGGTTGCCGCCTCGGCATCGACGAGCACCAGGCGTTTGAACTGCTCGATCCACGGCGTTCCACTGGCATGTAGATCCTGGGCCAGCGCGAAGTCGCCGCTGAGCAGCGCTGCCTCGAACAGCCGACCTTTGATCAAAGGATCGTCACGAAGTCCGCTCTCCTCGATGAGTGCCAACGCGACCTCGGGCTTGCCCGTCTTCACCAGCAGGCCGCTGATACGGTCAAGGGTCGCCAGGCGTGTCGCCGTGTCGATCGCTTCGATGTCACCGGCAAGGACGGCTTCGAGCAGTTCGATCCGCAATGGCGGGTCGACCAGGCCAGTGCTGCTCAGCATCTCATCGGCGTCGAGCCTGTCCTGAAGTGGCAGCTGCATCGCGATACGGCGTGCCGCCCCGAGCCAGGCGACCTCGTGTTCCTCGCCCGGAGGCAGTTCCAGCAGCTGGGCCAATGTGGACAGTCCCTCCGGATGATCACCCAGCGACTTGAGCACAATGGGGTAGATGACGGGATCCCGCGCATAGGCCAGCAACGGTCGGGTCAGGCCCCGGCGTCTCATTCCGTCCGCAGCGTTCTGTCGAACCAGCGGCCGAGGATCCTCGAGCATCAGCTGGACACTGGCCAGGTCCTCCTGGTCACCGGCCAGCGCGAGCAGGCAGATCATGCCGGGGGCGTGTCCACCCTCGAACGACTGGCGAGCGATGGGTTGGACCTTCTGCTGCCATCCGTCGGGCAGTGCCTCTGCATCGTGCATCGCGGTGAGCAGCCGCGCCGCCGAATCGGCGAGCTCCGGATCCTGCAGGTGCCTGATCGCCTCGTCAAAGAACTCCGGCCGAGGCGAGGATTCGAGTATCGCCAGCCAGGCGAGGTTCACGTTCGGGTTGACCTCGCTGGGCATCAGCGCCGCCAGTCGCTGTGGAAGATCCTCCACGCCCAGGTCGCCCAGCAGCTTCGCGCTGCGAATGCGAAGCTCCGGCTCATCATCGGAGAGTCGATGGTTCAACTTCAGCACGACCTCGTCCGAGGGACGCTGGGCATTCCTCAGCAGTCGCTCCACCTGGCTGACGGCGAACAGCCTGATCTGGACCATCGGGTCATCCAGCAGTTGGGCGATCGCCTGCTGTCTCCGCTCGGGGTCTAGGGTCAGCAGGTATTCCGAATACAGCTCCTGGAGTCTTCTGGAAAGCATGTCCACGGTCGTGTGCAGTTCATCGACGCGGCCGCTTTCATCGGCAAGCTGCTCGCTCAGGTTCTGGACCATGATCTGGAGCAACTTGTCCAGCGGCTTGTCCCTGTACTGGTCCCACCATCGGATCCACAACTGGGGCCTTGCTCCGTACCGCACACCACTGAGGCGTTCCAGGCTGAGGCAGACCTCGTTGATGATCGTCTCGGACTCAGCCGGCTCGACCTGGAGAAGGTCGATGAGGGCCTGCGCTGATGCAGGTTCACGGAAGGAGCCCAGTGCGTAGACTGCGCCGACTCGTTCCTGGTCGCTCCGGTTCGTGTCCGAGGCGATCGCGATGGCCCCTTCAAGTCCTGGACGCCCCGTCCGTGCCAACAGGCGAGAGACGGGCGAATGCAGCGATGACTGGCTGGCCTGCAGCACAAAGAGCAACGGCTCGGCCATCTCCAGAGGAACCTGATCATGAGCCTCCAGGGCATCGAGGATCACCATGGCCTGCTGCTCGTCACCGGTTCTCAAAAGCCGGTCGAGAATGCGATGGCTGGCATCGGTGTCGAGCCTGAGAAGCCGCTCTGCGGCTCCACGGCGAATCTCGGGCGCATTGGAAGAACTCTGGAGAATCGCCTCGAGCCAGAGCAGGTCATCATCAGCGGGATCCTGCCTGGAGTCCTGGGGCGAGAACGGGTGGGGCCACGGCCCGTGTGCCGCGATGGAGATCGATGGCGACACCAGACATGCAAGTGCCGTGGATGCCACGAGTTCCTTGATCGAAATAGAACCGGGACGAGTGTTCATCGAGGGATGTTCCTGCCAATAATCATAGTAGGTCCGTGCAGCATCGACGCGCCACGTGATACCGGACTGCAGCATCAATCTCGTTATCGGCGATTGACGCCCAACCCGTTCCAGAACCGACTCCAATCGTATATCCTTACCGCAGAAGATGATCAATGACTGGAACAACGCGGAAGATCATGTCGACCGGGCCCTCGAGTTCTACCAGCGGGGTCGATGGCCTGAAGCCGAGGCCGAACTTCGCAAGGCGCTCGAGTTCGATCCGGACCGAGGCGACTGGCAGTTCAACCTCGGGCTGACCCTCGAAGCAGCAGGACGGGACGCGGAATCGTACGAGGCGTATCGGATCGCCGTCGACCTGCTCCCCGACGAGGCGGAGCCGTTCATCGCAGTCGGCGTTCTCGCCAACAGGCTCGGCAAGCACGAGGAATCCGTCAGGTGGCTCGAGATCGCGATCAAGAAGGACCCGACCTCGGAAGCATCATTCAGCCACCTCATCGATGCGTACACCAATCTTGATCGACTCGAGGATGCCGAGACAACGTACTTCCTCGCCCAGCAGAGCCTCGAGGAACTGCCCAACTGTCTCGCGGCCATGGGCGAAAGCCTCCTCAAGAGAGGTGAGCTCAAGCGCGCAGGATGGTGTTACAGGGAAGCCCTGCGACAGGACCCTGAGATCCCAGGTGTCAGGGCGAGGCTTGCACGCATCCTCGCAGCCCACGGCAAGGTCGAACGGGCGATGCAGATGTACCTGCAGGAGCTTCGACAGGATCCCGGCAGCATCGACACGCTCATCGATTTCGGAGACCTCCTGATGAGCCAGGAGCGGATCGCCGAGGCATCGGAGAAGTATCGCCGTGTCCTGGAGATCGAACCGGCCAACACGGATGCTCACTTCCGACTGGGTCAGGTCGCGATCCTGCAGTCCAACATCCAGCAGGCACACCTGGAGTACGAGCTCATCCTAAAGCTCTGCCCCGACTTCCCTCTCATCCGGATCCACCTGGCCGACTGCCTTGTGCAGTTGGACAGGGTTCCCGAGGCGCGCCGGCATCTCGACGAGCAGCTGACCAACGACCCGGACACGCTTCGTCTTCCTGATCGGTACACGCTGGGTTGCCTCCTGGTGGCCTCGGGAATGTTCCTTGAAGCTGTCCCAGTGCTGCAATCGATCGTCGAAACCGACCCTGGCGATGTGGAGGCTTGGAGAAAGCTGGCTCGAGCACAGTTCGAGTGCTCGGAACATGACAAGGCCATCTGCTCCTGCCACAAGGTCCTCGCCATGGATCCGACGTGCGCGTCCAGCCACCACAACCTGGCTCTGGCATCGCTGGAATCAGGCCGGCCGGCCGAGGCGTTTCACTGGGTTCGCAAGGGACTGGCACACAGCCCGCATGACCAGGGGCTTCGGATCCTCCGCATGAGGACGGCGTACGCCTGCTTCAGGAGCTTTGTCCTGAGGCTGGTCGGCCGAGGCGTTGAAGAAAAATGAATCGGCTCAGACGGTCGCGCTGGTGAATGGCAGCAGGCCCATGAATCGCGCCCGCTTGATCGCCTGAGCGACCTGCCGTTGCTGTCGAGCCGACAACTGGAGCCGCTTGCGCGAGTAGATCTTGCCGTTGGGTGTCATCATCCGGCGAAGCTCGTCGATGCTCTTGTAATCGACGTAGAACTTGCCGTCGGTGCCGACTTTGCTGGTGATTGACGGGGGTGCGTGGTACTGGCTCATCTTGGGTTCCGATCGTCATGGATGCCGTGGCAGCCCCTCTTCCTGCGAGGGGCGACGAACAGGACAGGGTACTCGATTCGGGAAATTGATCAAGCCGAAGCCCGTCCACCCTCGCCAACGGGCCCGATTCGGCGTGTTATCATCCCCCATCATGAAAACCTCGGACTTCAGCATCTTCATTCAGGCGTTCATGGCGATGTTCGCCATCCTAAACCCGATCCTCGCTGCGACGATCTTCGTCTCGATGACCGAGGGCATGGACGCGAAGCAGGCTCGCAAGGAAGCCTTGAAGGCCTCGATCGTGATCGTGGTGATCCTCACGGGGGCCGCCTTCGGCGGGACCTACATCCTGAAGTTCCTCGGTATCCCGCTCAGCGCATTCGAGGCTGCGGGCGGGCTGATCATCCTGATGATGGGCATGCACATGCTCGGCGGCAAGACGACCACGGTTCAACATCGAACGACCCATGGCACGCCGACACAGGAGGGCGATTCGATCATCGTCCCCTTCGCGATGCCGATCATGGCCGGTCCCGGTGCCATCACGACGATCATCGCCCTGACCAGTCGAGCCACGACCGACTGGCAGTACACCCTGTCACTGATCGCGATCGCGTCCATGATCCTGATCGTTGTGATCGTTCTCTTCCTCTCGGGATACATCGGCAAGCACATCAAGCCCGGAGTCCAGGAGATCATCATGCGGTTCATGGGGCTCGTGCTGATGGCGATCGGCGCCCAGATGATCCTCGAGGGCATCATCGAGTTCTCCACAAACACGCTCGGAACCAAGTAGAAAGGACCCCTGGAAGTGAATGCACCCCGATTGATGCGACTGTCCATGTTCGTGGCCGTACTCCTGACACTCGGCATCGGTACTGGTGGATGCCAGTCGACCATGGCGAGCAGGGTCGTCGAGCAGTCGCAGTCCGGCTCAAGCATCGAGCTCCGCGTGGGACAGGAACTCCAGGTCAAGCTTCGCTACACCGCAGGGACCGGCTACGTCTGGGAAGCCTCCGACAACGACGGACAGGTACTCCAGCAGGTCGGAACGCCCAGGAATGTCCCGGACGATCCCGGAGTCATTGGTGGTACCGGAACGCAGGTCGACACCTTCAGGGCCGCCGGGACCGGGACCGTGGAACTGAAGATGGTCTACCGCAGGCCATGGGAGACGGATGTTGCTCCAGCGAAGACCTTTCAGGTCTCGGTCAGCGTCAAGTAGCGGATAATTCCGGAAGTCACTGTTGCATAGCGTTTTATGCAACAGGACAGACGCGTGTCACGTATGAATCAACGAGGAGCCAAGGCTTCGATTCAATACCCAGATCCAGAACACCTGGGCTGGTGCTTGAACGACCTTCCTTCCGTCAGTGCAGAACCGCGTATCTGGCTCCTCCTTCTCTGGCAGGCCACGATCCACGGCGAACCCCCACAGCGCCGTTGATGGTGGCCTGTCCACTTGCAGGGGCAATGGCCGATACCCTGTACATCGATGAGACATGTCCCCCTGATCGGAATAACGACCGATGTCGCCGGCGACCGGTTCACCTGCAGGACGACCTACGTCGAGGCGGTCCTGTCATCCGGAGCCAACCCGATCTTGCTGGCCCCGTGCACGCTGGAAACCGACAGCCTCCTGGACCGACTCGATGGACTGATCCTCAGTGGTGGTGATGATCCGATCATGGAGCGTTTCGGCACCGTGACCGATCCAAGGGCCACCAAGATGGATCAACGAAGACAGGAGTTCGAGCTCTCACTGCTTGATTCAGCCTCGGCCAGGGAGGACTTTCCAGTACTGGGCATCTGCCTCGGCATGCAACTGATGTGCCTCCACGCCGGGGGAACACTCCACCAGCACCTCCCGGACATCCTCCCCACCGCCAGCAACCACGTTGATGGGGCCGTACACGAGATCGGGGGGGATCTCTGGAGCGGGGCTGTCAGCAGCCACCACAAGCAAGCCGTGGACGATCCAGGGGATCTCACGGTCGTCGCAACGGCCGACGACCACGTCATCGAGGCGGTCGTTCACCCTGACAGGGCGTACTACAGGGGTGTCCAATGGCATCCGGAACGAACCGAGTACGAACCGCTGGGCCGCGGCTTGATCCGGGAATTCATCGAGTCAACCTGTGAATGAACGCACCCACTGGGTGCGATAATTCGGAATACATGATCAAGAAGGCCGTTCAAGGGTCGCTGATCGGGCGTTGCTGGTGCCGTTGATGGCAACATGAGGACCTTCATTCTTTGCCGATGCCCACGTCATGTCCTGTGCTAGGATTGGAAGGGAGCCATCGAGATGGAATCTAGCCTGTTCAATCCAGTTCGTGCGGTCTCGAAACACACGCGATGCGTCCTGCTTCGACGTACCAATGAAACGTTGTCCGCAGGACTTGAGCGGCTCGTCCAGGACGAATCCGTCCGGTCGATCACGGTGGACCATCCGCTTGAGGCGATGGTGCAGGTCTGCCTGTTCGAGAAGGAGCGGGCCACCCGGTCCGACTGGGGAACACCCGGACTGACCAGGACGGTGCTGATCATCACAGACGACCAGCGGTGGGCGGATCTTACCGACCTGTACAATGCGATCCGAAAGCACATGTGTGATGTCGCCATCTGGTCGTGTCACGATGACATGGCCGTCGAGATCCTGCCCGGACGCGCCGTCGAGGACGAACCGAGTGAACCAGTCATGGATCAGCCGGAGATCGAGGGGGTCGGGAGCGTGGAGGAATATGGATCGCTCAAGCTCACGGGTGAGCTCGAGCCTGAACCGGAGGCCGAGTCAGCCGTCGGGGTGTGCCAGCCTCCCGATGATGATGGTGACGGTCCGACGGTGACCGAGGCCGAGATCGCGATGCTCCTGGAACTGCTTGATGGTGATTCGACCAAGGATGACGCGGGCCTGGAGGACGCCGGCCAGGATGACCCCTGGACATTGAAGGATGAGCCGGGGACCGGAAACGACACGTGAACATGAACCAGGCACAACAACGATCGAGGCGTGGAGGCGCCATCTTTGTCGCGGAGACCGCCACGGCATCGTCGGCATACGAGCTGATCCAGCCGATGCTTCAGTCGCCGTGCCTCCGCTCGGAGTCGGTATTCGATGCCATCGGCACGATCAGCAGTTCGTCGGCACGGGAGCCAATTACGACGGTGTTCATCTCGTGCGATGCGCCGGGGCAGGAACCGCTCCGGACAAGCGGCTCGCTTCACCGGCTGGATCCGGGACTTCGACTCGTGATGGTCGCACCCGACTCCAGGGCCCAGGAGGCACGGGACTCCCTGAGCCAGGGGTTCGACGACTACCTGCTCATCCCGGCCACTCGCGAGGACACGGCGAGGGTCATCAATGCGGCACAGTTGGAGCCGAAGATCGACTCCCCGGTTGAACCCCGCCAGGTCAGAGAAGCCAAGGAGAGACTGGTCCAGCAGATCAACGACCAGGATGATGACCGTGATCCGGGTCGCCTGCTTGGCGACGTCGACCTGATCAACGACTTGCTCGATGAACAGGGTGTTCTCCTGGACACCGCGATCAGGCTGATCGGACAGAAACTCGCTCTCGATGACATCAAGTTCATCCCGGCACAGGATGCACCCGACCAGCAGGGTCGCCCCACGGAGGCCGATCGGTCAATGAACACGGTCGTCGTGTCATGGAGAGGAGAACTCTTCGGCCAGCTGGGCTCGCCGTCGGCGACGGCGGAGCAGCTGAGACCATGGTCGGCATGGCTTGCACGATGGCTCAAGTTGGACAGGATCCACCATCACTACCGAAGGTTGGCATGGACCGACGATCTGACCGGTGCGGGCAACCGCAGGGCGTTCGATCGATCGATCCAGGAGATCCTCGTCCGATCGAAGCAGCAGCGGCGCGAGGTCAGTCTCATGGTGTTCGATATCGACAACTTCAAGATGTACAACGACCAGTTCGGACACGAAGCCGGTGACCAGGTGCTCCAGGAGATCGTGCAACTGCTCAAGTCCGTGATCCGCAGGGGTGATCGCGTCTTCAGGATCGGTGGCGATGAATTCGTGGTCATCTTCTGTGATCCAGAGGGCCCGAGAAAGGCCGGCTCAAGAAGTCCTGATTCGGTCGAGTCAATCGCCAGGAGATTCCAAGCCCAGGTCTGCGACATGCGGTTCCCCAAGCTCGGCGTGGACGCTCCCGGATCACTGAGCATCTCGGCCGGGCTGGCCACCTATCCATGGGACGAGAAGGAGGCCTCCTCCCTACTGAACATCGCCGACCAGAGGGCCCTTGAATCCAAGAGGGCTGGCAAGGGAACCATCACGTTCGGCCGTCGTAGAGACGAGTGCGGAGACTGATCCCGCATTTGATTCAAGAGGCCGACCGTGCAGGCCGATTGACCTAGAACACGACGGGCCATGGGTGACCACATGCCGAGCAGGACACTGGTAATCTCCGATACGCACCTGGGAAGGGGACGGTTGTCCGTGCTCGACCCGGCACACCTGGAGGAACTGCTCCGTGCGGTGGATCATCTGGTGATCAACGGCGACACGGCCGAGATCCATCACCCACGACATTCCAGGGAGGCCGCCTTCGCCCTGGACCGACTTCGAGAGCTTGCTGAACGGTGCGGGACCCGGCTCGACCTGGTCAATGGCAATCATGATCCGGATGTCGGCCAAGCGCACTATCTCCAACTGCGAGAGGGACGGATCTTCATCACGCACGGTCATGTCCTGCATCCGTCCATCGCACCATGGAGCCCGAACGCCTCGGTCCTGGAGTCGGCCTACAAGCAACAGGTCGAGGACTCCCGAGCCTCGACGATGGACGAGATGTTCGACGCCCTGGCCAGAGCGTCCCTCAAGGAATGGGCCAACGTGAGCATGGATCTCTCCAAGACGGGCAACCGGGCAATCCTCGTCCGTCCAAGATCGGTGTTCAACGTAGTGAAATACTGGTGGACGATGCCGGCGCTGGTGGACGCCTTCGTCAGCGAGTACGTGCCCGCCACCAGGATCGTTCTGGTCGGCCACAGTCATCATGCCGGGCATTACTCGAGGAACGGCCGCGACATCATCAACACGGGCTGCTTCGGCTTCCCGGGACGGCCGCTCGGCGCGCTGCTCGAGGCGGACGTGCTGAGCACCCACCCGATCCGCTTCGAGGCTGACCGATGGATCCTCCGGGAACATCGCACGCACGGACGCTACGACCTCCGCGATCAAGAGAGCGGCAAATCCCCCGCTGTGACCGGCACACCTCCCGAGGATGATCAGTCGTCACTTGCTGACACCAGTCGTGCCGCCTCGGCAACCAGTTCCGGGTCGATGCCCGATTCGATGCCCCTGTCGAGGCACTCCTGAACCAGTCGCTCCGTGGAGAGGTTGCCCGCAGCCCCCGGCGCGTAGGGACAGCCACCGAGTCCCCCGCACGAAGAGTCGAACTTCCTGGCGCCCATCTCGTATCCCTTCATCGCGCACTCCAGCGCGAGGCCGTTGGTGTCATGAAGGTGCAGGACGATCTCGGAGGGATCAAGCAGGGTTGAGATCTCATGCATCAACTGCTCGATGTCCGCAGGCGTGGCGACCCCGATCGTGTCCCCGAGGTCGATCTCGGAGACACCCATTCCAAGCAGGCGTTCAGCAAGCACCCGGACGGATACGGAGTCGATGCGCCCTTCATAGGGACAAGCAACCACGCAGCTGATGTATCCACGCACGGGAATCCCGTTGTCCCGTGCCGAGGCCAGAACCGGCTCGAACCTCTGCAGGGAACCGTCGATATCGGTGTTGATGTTGTTGCGGCAGAACGACTCGCTTGCCGAGGTGAAGACGGCGACCGAGTCGACATCGCACTGGATCGCTCGTTCCATGCCCTTGATGTTCGGAACCAGGGCCGAGTACTCGACGCCCTCGTGTCGCCGGATCTCGGCGAACACCTCGACTGCATCCGAGAGCTGTGGAATAGCCCGTGGTGAGACGAAGCTGCTGACCTCGATCCGGGACAGGCCTGAACGAGAAAGCATGTCGATCATCGCGACCTTGTGTTC
>PARI01000025.1 GCA_002711415.1 Phycisphaerae bacterium
CTTCGGCGTGCCACTGGCTCGACCCCGGCTGAAGCTCGGCAGCCTGAAGCATCGGCCACGGAGGCCGGGTTGGAACTTCCGGACCTCCAGCCGCAGCAGTCCGGATCGACGGCCACGATCGGCATGCTCGATGATGTGAATCTGGATGTCCGCATCGAGATGGGTCGAACACGGATGCTGATCGAGGATGTCCTGAAGCTGAAGCCTGATTCGGTGGTCGAACTGGAGAAGGCTGCTGGCGATCCCGTTGACGTCTTCGTCAACGGGCGCCTGATCGCGAGGGGCGAAGTGCTCGTACTCAACGACAATTTCTGTGTCAGGATCAACGAGGTGATCGAACAGGAGACATCGCTGGAAGGCTAGGACGGCCTCAGCGAACGTCACCGGGCACAGGAGGTGCCCGGGCTGGACAACCAGACTGCAGCCATGGAAGGCGACATGCACCCCAGAGGAAACTTCAGACAGGGTATCTCCGTCACCGGTCTTGCCGGCCTGGTGCTGGTCTGTGCCGTCGTCTTCGTGCCCCGTACCGCTGCGATGGCGATGATCGCCCCGCAGTCCGAGCAGCCCCAGATCGAGGAGGCTGCTCTTGAATCCAGGCCGCTTGGGTCACCCAACGGTCTGCTTGATGCGAGGCCGGCCAACACGGGCAGCGGTTCATTGATGGATTCGATCGATCCTCGTCGCAGTGGCACGATACGGACCGTCGGCTCACTCGTGATCGTGGTCGGGCTGATCCTCGGGTGCAGCTGGCTCTTCAGGCGTCTCGGGCCGGCGGCCGTCTGCGGCCGCTCTCCCGCGGGCGTGATGCAGGTGATGGCTCGTTACCCGATGGGCCGGAAGCAGCAACTTCTGCTTCTGCAGGTGGGTCGCCGGGTCGTCTGCTGTCACCAGACGCCGCAGGGGATCCGCACCATCACGGAGATCGTCGACGAGGACGAGATCGCACAGCTTCGAGCCAGGATCGAATCCGGCTCCGCCAGCGAGAAGAGGGGAAGGCCTCGTTTTGACCAGGCCCTTCGACGAAGCCTCGGCCGCTTCGCCAAGGGGTCAGGTCGTCGCAGCGGGATCGAGACCGTCGACCTGACCAGGCCGCGCGTTCGAGCACGTCACGTGCAGGAGGTCGGCTCCTGATGCGACGTGCGTTGCTGGTCTTCGCGTGCATGACCTGGATCCTGCTTCCGGCAGGAGCCGTCGACGCCAGCGTGATGGTGTCACCGGGACAGATCACAGTCCCCCCGATCGACTCGGTCAACCCGATCGGGATCCTCGAGGATGTCTCCGAACATGTACCCGGGCTCGAAGGTGGACTCTCCACGAGCCTGAACATCCTCATTCTCCTGACCGTGCTGAGCCTGGCGCCGGCGTTGCTGATCCTCTGCACCTGCTTCACCCGAATCGTGATCGTCCTGAGCCTGCTGCGTCAGGCCCTGGGCACCCAGGGGCTTCCGCCGAGCCAGGTCATCGTCGGCTTGAGCCTCTTCATCACATTCGTCGTGATGGCGCCGACATTCCGCCAGATGTACGACGAGGGACTCAGGCCCTACCTGGATGGAAGCCAGCCCAACCAGCTGGTCGCCTGGAACCAGGCCAAGCAGCCGCTCCGCAACTTCATGTTCGAACAGATCGAGACGACCGGGAACTGGTCCGGCGTCTACATGATCATGAACTACCGTGGCATGGACACGTCGGACCCTGCAAGCCTCAGTCGATCCGACGTGGACATGCTCACCCTGGTGCCGGCCTATGTCCTCAGCGAGTTGAAGGTCGCCTTCCTCATCGGCTTCCGGGTGTACCTGCCGTTTCTCGTCATCGACATGGTGATCTCGAGTCTCCTGATCTCGATGGGCATGCTGATGCTTCCACCCGTGTTGATCTCGCTTCCGTTCAAGCTGCTGCTGTTCGTGCTCGTCGACGGGTGGCAGCTGGTCGTCGGCTCTCTCATGACCAGTTTTGCTCAGCCTCACCTCGGGACACTCATGGCGATCCCGATCGGATGACCGCCCGCCTGTTCCCCGGAGTTCATTGATGGATCAATCCGCCCTAGACCTGGTTCGAGACACGCTGCTGATCACGCTGATGATCGCTACGCCGATTCTCGGCGCCGGGCTTCTGGTCGGCCTGCTGATCAGCCTGCTGCAGGCGGTCACCCAGATCCAGGAGCAGACGCTGACATTCGTTCCCAAGATCGTCGTGATGCTGCTGGTCGCGGTCTTCCTCATCGGGTGGATCACCGTGAAGATGCTTGATTTCTCATCCTTCATGTTCACCGGGACATGACCCAGGAAGGACCCAGCCAGGCCCATGAACATGATCGAGGTCATCATCCAGCACCTCGGACCCATGATGATGGTCCTCGTGCGCCTCGGTGGGCTGTTCATCTTCGCGCCCGTGCTGGGCAGCCCGATGATCCCGGGAAGGATCAAGGCGCTGCTGGTCGTGATCCTCGCGGTCGCTGTCTACCCGCTGCTCTCCTCGGCGATGGTCAGTCAGGTTCCGGCCAACGCGTCGCTGATGGAACTGGTTCCACTGATGGCGATGGAGGTGTCCGTGGGCCTGATGATCGGCTTCGTCGCGATGATCCCCCTGTTCGCGATGCAGACGTCTGGTCTGGTCATGGGCCAGCAGATGGGTCTGGGATTCGCCCGGTTCTACAACCCGGCCTCCGACAGCGAGGCCGATGTTCTGGAACAGCTGCTGTTCTACCTGGCGCTGGCGACCTTCCTGGCGATGGGCGGTCTGGAGGCGATGGTCCTCTCGCTGGTGCGCAGCTTCGAGTACGTGCAGGTCGGGCAGATGTTCTTCGGCAGCGGTGCGATCAGGCTGCTGACCGGCCTGCTGCTGTCGGCCATGGAGATCGGGCTGAGGATCGCGGCGCCGCTGCTTGCACTGATCTTCCTGGAAACGGTCGCGATGGGTTTCGTCGCCAAGACGGTGCCGCAGTTGAACATCCTGAGCCTCGGATTCCCGCTCAGGATCATCATGGGGATCGCAACCATCCTTGCGGGGCTTGTGGTGATCGAGAGCGTGATGATCACCGGCATCGAGCGCATCCTGGATTCATTGTTCACCTGGTTCCAGGGATTTCCCGGCACCAGCACCTGATGGAGTACATCCGTGGCGGAAGACCTCGGCGAAAAGACGGAAGCCCCGACACCTCGTCGCCTTCGGGAGGCGAGAGAGGAAGGCAATGTCGCTCGCAGCATGGACCTGGCCGGTGCGCTCATGCTCACCGGGATGAGCATCGGGCTCATGCTCCTGCTGGTGCCCATGTTCTGGCGACTGGCGGTTCTCCTGGAGCGGCTGTTGGATCCATCCGGTGGGGCCGGCGCGATCGTGACATTGGATGCACTTCCTGCGGCGCTGGAGCAGTCGATCATGTCCGGCATCCTGGCGCTGGTGCCGATCCTCGTGGTCGCATGGTTGCTCGGCTGGCTGTCCCAGGTGATCCAGGTCGGCTGGCTCTTCTCGCCCGCCTCGGTGAAGGCGAAGTTCCAGAAGCTCAATCCGATCAACGGGTTCAAGCGGATCTTCGGTCTCCAGGCCATCGTCAAGGCGAGCCTGGATTCAATGAAGGTCCTGGTGGTCGCACTTGTCGTCACCTGGACGATCTGGAGCTACTGGGACCAGATCCTGGTTCTTCCAACCCATCCATTGGTCGAGGCATTCCTCGAGTCGGGCTGGATGCTCTTCGGCCTTGCGATGCGGATCGTGGCCATCCTGCTGATTCTCGGGCTGCTCGACTTCGCCTGGCAGCGATGGAAGCATGCACGGGACCTGAGGATGACCAAGCAGCAGGTCAAGGACGAGTTCAAGCAGACCGATGGAGACCCGGACGTCAAGAGGAGACGGATGCAGGTCTCGCGGCAGCTGTCGCTCCAGAGGATCGCCACCGACGTGCCCAAGGCCGATGTGGTGGTGACCAATCCGGAACACCTGTCCATCGCGATCGCGTACGACCCGGAGACCATGGTCGCGCCGCGTGTCCTGGCCAAGGGCGCCGACCTGATGGCGATGCGCATCAGGCAGATCGCGCAGAAGCATGGAATCCCCGTGATCGAGCGAAAGCCCCTGGCCAGGGCGATCTACAGCGATGTGCCCGTCGGTGGGCACATCCCGGAGGAGTTGTACACCGCCGTGGCGGAACTGCTGGCTCACGTCTACCAGTTGAGTGGGAAGGTCGCGTCATGATCAACGAGGGAGCACGACATGGCTGAGCCTGAACTTGGCATCAAGCTGCCGGCGCCCCTGTTCTGGATCGCCTCCAAGCGACACCTGATCGTTCCGGTCTCGTTCCTCCTGTTGATCGTCGTCCTGGTCATTCGCATGGCGCCGGGCGTCCTGGACCTGCTGATCTGCCTGAACATCTCGCTGGCCGCCATCGTGCTGATGACCACCATCTACATGAGGCGGCCCCTGGAGTTCAGCGTCTTTCCGTCACTGCTGCTGGCGACGACGCTCTTCAGGCTGGTCCTCAATGTCGCATCGACACGCCTGATCCTCTCGGCCGAGGCACAGACCCCGGAGGACGCCCAGGACGTGGCGGGCAAGGTCATCGAGACCTTCGCAAACTTCGTCGCTGGTGATTCGCCGATCGTCGGTGGGATCATCTTCATCATCCTGATCGTCGTGCAGTTCGTCGTGATCACCAAGGGTGCCACCAGGATGAGCGAGGTCGCCGCGAGGTTCACGCTCGACGCGATGCCCGGCAAGCAGATGGCCATCGACGCCGACCTCGCCGCGGGACTGATCAACGAGGACGAGGCCCGCAGTCGTCGCGACCAGATCATGCGAGAGGCCGACTTCTACGGGGCGATGGATGGTGCGAGCAAGTTCGTCCGGGGTGACGCGATCGCGGGCATCATCATCACGATGGTGAACATCATCGGCGGCTTCGGCATCGCGCTGCTGGAGAAGGGCTGGACGCTGAGCGAGGGGCTGCACGTCTTCGGACTGCTGGCCATCGGCGACGGCCTGGTCTCCCAGGTGCCCGCCTTCATCGTGGCCATCGCCGCCGGCCTCATCGTGGCGCGTGCCGGTGGTGGCAAGACCATCAGCGACGAGATCCCCGCCCAGCTGGCATCCCAGCCGATCGGTCTCTACCTGATCAGTGGTTTCCTGCTGCTGCTGGCGGTCACGCCGCTGCCGACGATCCCACTTGTCACGGCGAGCCTCGGCGTGGGTGGCCTGGCCTTCTTCATGACCCGCCAGGGCAAGCTCCGGCTGCAGGCCGACAAGGACCGCGCCAGACAGGAGGCGGCCCAGGCCGGAAGCAGTGAGCCCGAACCGCATGACCTCCTGGGTGTCGAGACGCTCGAGATCGAGGTCGGATACGGGCTGGTGCAATTGGTCGATGCGACCAGAGGTGGTGATCTGCTCGAGCGGATCGCCATGATCCGGCGGCAACTGGCATCCGAGATCGGGATCGTCGTCCCGCCTGTGCGCATACGCGACAACGTGCAGTTGTCACCGCAGGAGTACCGCGTGAAGATCCGCGGTTCGGTCATCGGCAGTGGCGAGGTACATCCGAACCTGGTCGTGGCGATGGATTCAGGTGTCGCCACGGGCCAGCTGGACGGGATTCCCGGGGTCGAGCCGGCTTTCGGGCTGCAGGCGACCTGGATCGAGTCAAACCTGCGTCAGCGAGCCGAGACCATGAACTACACCGTGGTCGATCCCACCAGTGTCGTGGCGACGCATCTGGCCGAGCTGATCAAGCGGCATGCGGATGAACTGCTCACTCGCGAAGAGGTCAATGCGCTGCTGGACGCCCTCAGGCAGAAGTCGCCCAAGCTCGTCGACGAGACGATCCCCGCGGTCGTCAAGACGGGGGAACTCCAGAAGGTGCTCCAGGCTCTTCTTCGAGAATCGGTTCCCATCCGTGATCTTGAGACGATCATCGAGACGCTCGGGGACTGGGCCGTCCATACGAAGGATCCCGAGGTGCTTGTGGAGTACGTTCGAAACGCCCTGAGGCGGATGATCTGTCATCAACTGGCCGAGCAGGGTGATGACGGACGGATGAAGCTCTACTGCATCAGCCTGGATCCCACCCTCGAGGAACTGGTCAGCGGGTACATCGACCGATCCGCCGCTGGAACCTCGGTGACCATGCCTCCGGAGATGGCTGCGGCACTGGCCGCGGCCGTCAGCAGGCACGGGCAGCCCCTGGCCGTCGCCGGCCGGCAGATCATCCTGCTGACCAGCCCGAGCGTTCGAGGCTCGGTGCGGAAAATCCTTGAAACAAGCATGTCGCAGGTGGTCGTTCTCGGGTACAACGAGGTCATCAGGGAACTCGACGTTGAGAGCGTGGGTCTGGTACAGTTGCCTTCGGAACCGACCAGCCATGCTGCCGAACCCGTTGTCGGCGCTGCTTGAGCAGGTGTTGAGTTCACCATGGATCCGGAAGGATTTGGATCCGCTCGAGGCTGGATGACACCTCTGCCATGGAGGGCAACGCGGTGAACCTGAAGACCTACCACGCATACACGATGTCGGAGGCCCTGGCCGTACTCAAGCAGGACCTCGGTGATGATGCCATCATCCTGCACACGCGAACCTTCAAGAGACGTGGCCTGCTTGGCTTCGGAAGTCGCACGATCATCGAGGTGACCGCAAGCGCCAACGATCAGGATGCGCACGAGGCCGGACTGGTCGATGCAGACGCGTCCGGAACGCCCGCAGTCGTTGACGTACCGGTCCCCGCCAGGTCCGATGCCGTGCAGGCGTATCAACGAACCTCCGCGATTCCCGTGGCCGAGCAGGACGCGGATCCCCCCTCGACACCCGCGGACGAGCACGTGCGACGGCGGGAGTCCCTGGCCGCCACCTGCCGGGAGGAACTCAAGCAGAGGGCTCTGGACGAGCCGGTCGACCTGTCTGGCGACGACCCTGTGCCCGAGGTGATCCAGCAAGGGCGGCTTCGACCTGTGGACTCGACCAGTTCATCCACCCTGACGGCTCAGCCTCGCGAACCAGTGGATGACCACGTCAGCGAACAGCCACCGCCCCGGCCCCGCCGGTTCGTCATCGAGCAGGCGGACCATGATGGGGAGTCGGCTGAGGATTCCTTGGCGACCACGCCGGTCGATGCGACTGCGCCCAGTCATCGCTTGGTCGAGGACGAACCCGTCCAGGGCGACGGTGTCTCCTCATCGATGGCGACGATGGAGCAGGAACTCCAGGCGATCAAGCAGATGGTCGGGCAGGTACTGTCGCGGAATCAGGACCTGCCTGCCGCGTCCGTGAACACGGAGGAGCCCGCCTTCGATGACTCGCTGCCTGATCCTCTGGCCGAGTTCTACACCAGGCTCGTGTCACAGGAACTGGCTGAACCGATCGCCAGGGAACTCGTCCAGGATCTGCTGGACACCTGTCCGCAGGAGATCCTGGCCGACCAGCAGCGGATCCGCTTGGAGATGTCCCGGCGGATCGGATCGCTGATTCCCGAGACCGAGCCGGCCCCGACCGAGTGGCGGCGTGAGGGGCGACCCAGCACGATCGCCCTGGTCGGCCCGACCGGGGTTGGCAAGACGACGACCCTCGCCAAGCTGGCGGCAACCTTCAAGATCAAGCAGGGGGCCCGGGTCGGGCTGATCACCGCGGACACCTACAGGATCGCGGCCGTCGACCAGTTGCAGACCTATGCCAACATCATCGGGCTGGACCTGAAGGTGGTTCAGACTCCCCAGCAGATGCGACAGGCATGTGGCCAGTTGCAGGACATGGATGCGATCCTGATTGACACGGCGGGCCGGAGCCAGAACGACACGGATCGCATCAACGAGCTCAACGCGATGCTCGAGGCGGCGTCCCCGCACGAGGTGCACCTGGTTCTCTCCGCAACCGCGAGCGAGAAGGTGCTGCTGAAGGAGGCCGAGGCGTTCGGTGCCGTCAGCATCGACAAGGTCGTTCTGACCAAGCTTGATGAAGCCGTCAGCTTCGGTGTGCTCATCAACGTCATCACGCGGATCAAGAAGCAGGTGAGCTACGTCACGACCGGCCAGGAAGTGCCGCATCACATCGAGGTGGCCAGGCCGCAGCGGTTGGCCGACCTGGTCATCAATGGAGAAGTGCACGCGTGATCGACCAAGCAGAGAAGCTCCGGGAACTGTTCAATGATGGCGTGAAGGTGGAGCACGCTCCTTCGGCCACCCGGGCCGAGTCGGGCGATGGTCATGGGGCGAGCGTCAGGACCGGTCGGGTCAGCTTCGCCCCGGCGACCGAGTCGCCCGAGGAACCCGTCGAGCCGACGCGCACACGCCTGGCCCAGGCGGTCGCCATCACCAGTGGAAAAGGGGGGGTCGGCAAGAGCAATCTCACGGTCAACCTCGCCGTGGCCCTGGCCAGAAGCGGCAGACGGGTCTGCGTTCTCGATGCTGATTTCGGGCTGGCCAACGTCGACGTTCTCTGCGGTCTCAGTCCGAGGCAAACGCTCGAGCACGTGATCACAGGCAAGTGCAGGCTCCTGGAGGCAACGGTTCGCTGTCCAGGCGGGTTCTTCCTGGTCCCCGGGGCCTCCGGTGTCGCCGACCTGGCTGACCTGGACGGTCTCCAGAGGAGGCGATTGCTCGAGCAGTTGGCCGATCTGGAGCGACGGGTGGACGTCCTGCTGATCGATACCGGTGCTGGGATCGGATCCAATGTGATGGCGTTTGCGGCGGCGGCTCACCGCGTCCTCGTCGCGGTGACTCCCGAGCCGACCTCGATGACCGACGCCTATGGGGCGATCAAGACGCTTGTCGGCCGGGTTCCAGGTACGCGGCCGGAACTGGTCATCAACATGGCCACCAGCCGGACTGAGGCGTCCAAGGTCTACAAGAGGCTGGACAAGGTCTCCAGGGCCTTCCTGGAAACGCCATTGGAACTGGCCGGGGTGGTTCCGTTTGACATGACCGTGCGTGGTGCCGTGCGCCGACGTCGGCCGCTCACGCTCGTGGCGCCCCAGGCCCCTGCTTCACAGGCCATCAGCAATCTGGCTCAGCGGCTGATGCAGACCTGGCAGACCGGTTCTGCGGCCCCGACCGGGGCCGGGTTCCTCAAGCGACTCGCCAAGTGGATCTCGTCCAGACAGGATGAGGAGGTCCAGGCATGAGCGTCGACCAGGGAGATCCTCTCCAGCGATTGCCACTTCTTGTCGGTGCCTGTTTCGGACTCGTGAGCTTCTCGGTCTCGATCATCGTCGGCCTTCAGTCGACGAACCCGGCCATGACCATCCTCCTGCGAGCCCTCTTCGCTCTGCTGATCTGCTACACCGTCGGGTACGTGCTGGGGCACCTGGCAAGGTTCGTCCTGGCAGGTTCTTCGGTCGAGTCGGAGGCTGTGGGCGAGGATGATGTTGCTGGAGCGGACCAGGGGGTCATGCAGGGGCAGGGGGGCGAAAATGTAGCCCTGGATACGGCCGAAGCGGCTCCTGGGGCCATACAGAGCGACCAGGGCAGCCAGGTCGAAACAAAAGATGCCACAATCCAGGCCGTCTGATAAAGGAATTGCCAACTCGGGGGGTTCTTATGTATACTCCCCGTCACGTTCGTCAAGGATCGGCGGACATTCCATTGTGAGGTTCATGAGTGGTCATGAGCCTGGCGACAAACCCGGATAGGTCAAGGAGCAGACCGATGCCGCAAACCACCACACGTACAAAACGTGCGTCTCGTACGCCTGTCAAGGCTGCCACCAAGAAGAAGGCAGCTGGTTCTTCAACATCCAAGTCCACGGTGAAGGGACGACGGTCGACCTCGACCAAGTCCGGTAACACCCGACGACGGAAGGCGATCAAGATCACCCTCGAGTCCATCCATGAGATGCCGATCGAGGATGTCTGGTACGCCTACAGGGATGACTCCAATGACATGTTGAGGAACTTCCTGATCGAGAAGTACCACGACATCGTCAAGTACACCGCTGAGAGGATGCACATGAGGCTTCCTTCAGAGGTGGATGTCGACGACCTGATGTCCGCTGGGCTCTTCGGCCTGATGGATGCCATCGACGCCTATGACCCGGATCGAGGCGTGAAGTTCGAGACCTATTGCACCCAGCGAGTCCGTGGCGCTATCTTCGATGAGCTCAGGGCGATGGACTGGGTTCCCAGGCTCGTCCGAGCCAGGACCTCGAAGATGGAACGGGTTCGCAAGAAGCTCGAGATGGAATCGGGACAGCCTCCGACCGAGGAGGAGATCTGCGAGCAGATGAACCTCGAGAAGGGCGAGTTCGACAAGGTCAGGAAGGATTCCCGGCCCGTCGGTGTCGTCAGCCTGAACCGCAAGTGGTTCGAGACCGACTCGAGCAAGGACGTCCGTGAAATCGATGTCATCAAGGACACCAAGCAGGAGAACCCGGTCCATGCGGTGCAGAAGCAGGATCTGCAGCACCTCCTGACCAAGGGACTTGCCCGGGCCGAGCAACTCATCGTGATCCTCTACTACTACGAGGAGATGACGATGAAGGAGATCGGCGTGACCCTGGACCTCTCCGAGAGCCGGGTCAGCCAGATGCACAGCTCGATTCTTGCAAGGCTCAAGGCCCAGATGCAGCACAAGTCCAAGGACTTCTGACCCCTTCGACCGGATCACCGGCCCCGCCATGACGGCGATTCAGGTTCCGGTGGTCGGCTGGTCGATATCAATCAGGCAGGCCGTGGTCACGAATCCACTCCGTGATCACGGCCTGTCTGTTTTCTCTCAGATCGAGACCTGCTGGACGTTCTCCGGCACCAGGATCTCGGCCGTGGTCTTCTGGAGCACCTCGTCGACGGTCACGTCCGGCGCCAGTTCGACCAGTGAGAAGAGGTTCTTCGACCGATCCATCTCGAGGACGCACAGGTCCGTGATGATCATGTCGATGCAGTTCCGGCCTGTCAGGGGGAGCGTGCACTCCGGGATGATCTTGGGCTGTCCCTTCCTGTTGCAGTGTTCCATCGTGACGATCACTCGCTTGACGCCCGCGACCAGGTCCATCGCGCCGCCCATTCCCTTGACCATCTTGCCCGGGATCATCCAGTTGGCGATGTCGCCATGCTGTGAAACCTCCATGGCACCGAGGATCGCCAGGTCGACATGGCCGCCGCGGATCATCTCGAAGCTCTCGGCGCTGGAGAAGAAGCTGTGCCCCGTGACGCCGGTGACGGTCTGCTTGCCCGCGTTGATCAGGTCGGCGTCGACCTGGTCGTCGGACGGGAATGGGCCCATGCCCAGGAGCCCGTTCTCCGACTGGAGCCAGACGGTCATGTCCTCCGGCACGTGGTTGGCGACCAGGGTCGGCATGCCGATGCCCAGGTTCACGTAGAACCCGTCTTCCAGTTCCTTCGCAGCTCGCTGGGTGATCCCGTTTCGATCCAGTGGCATGTCCGACTCCTCGTGGTCTTCTGCCTGCCAGTGTACTGCACGAACGGTGGAAGTTCCCGCTTGATTCAACCCTGAACGCACACACAGGGGGACCGTCTCGATGTACCCTGTCTGGTCATGAGCAAGACAGACACCATCAGCGGGCTCGGGATTTCCGGCAGTGCACGCATCGGCGTGGACAGCGATCCGGACGTGGTCGCGAGCATCAATCCTTCGAATTCAAGCACGATCGCCTCGGTCAAGCTCCAGACGGCCGCCGACTACGACGCGGTCGTCGAGCGTGCCCGTTCCGTTCAGCGTGAATGGGCCCTCGTACCGGCACCGAAGCGTGGTGAGATCGTCCGCCGGATCGGCAACGCCTTCAGGGACAACATCGACCAGCTCGGGGAGCTGGTCACGCTCGAGGTCGGCAAGATCAGGGCCGAAGGCGTGGGGGAGATTCAGGAATGCGTCGACATCGCCGACTTCGCCGTCGGTCTCTCGAGGCAGTTGTACGGTCTCTCGATGCACAGCGAGCGACCCGGCCACCGCATGTACGAGCAGTGGCACCCGATCGGCACCATGGGCATCATTACAGCCTTCAACTTCCCGGCCGCCGTTTGGGCCTGGAACGCGATGCTCGCGGCCGTCTGCGGCGATGCCATGGTCTGGAAGCCCAGCCTGGTCGCCCCTCTGACCGCGGTGGCCATGACCGACATCGCCCACCAGGTCATGAGGGAGCAGGACATCTTCACGCCCAGTTCGGGCGAGGCCGCCGACATCTTCGGGCTGATCATCGGTACCGATGACCAGGTCGGTGAGCGGATGATCAACGACCGCCGTCTTCCACTGATCTCCGCGACCGGCAGCTGCCGCATGGGCCGGAGGGTCGGCGAGGTCGTTGGAGGCAGGCTCGGCCGGGCCCTGCTCGAACTCGGCGGCAACAACGCGATCATCGTGTCCGATGACGCCGACCTGGAGATGACCGTTCGTGCGGTCCTCTTCGGCGCCGTCGGCACGGCCGGACAGCGATGCACCTCGACCCGACGGCTTCTCTGTCACCGTGACATCGTCAACACCCTCACACCTCGACTCGTCGAGGCATACCAGAGCGTCAACATCGGTGATCCCATGGATCCATCGACGCTGATGGGTCCGCTGATCGCCCCGGATTCGGTCGAACGGATGGGTGAGGCGATCGAGGCTGCCATCCAGCAGGGCTGCAGCGTCCTCTGTGGTGGACTCGAGGGTATCGAGCGGTTCGCAGGCAGCGACGGCTACTTCGTCGAGCCCACGATCGTGCGCGTTCCTGCGGGACAGGTACCCGAGATCACCCGCCAGGAGACCTTCGCACCCCTGATGTACATCTTCGAGTACGAGGATCTGGATCAGGCCATGCAGATGCACAACGACGTCGACCAGGGCCTGTCCAGCGCGATCTTCACCGACTCGGTCCGCAAGGCCGAGAAGTTCCTCGGGCCGCTCGGCAGCGACTGCGGAATCGCCAATGTCAATATCGGCACGTCAGGAGCGGAGATCGGTGGCGCATTCGGTGGCGAGAAGGACACCGGTGGCGGTCGCGAATCGGGATCCGACTCGTGGAAGCAGTACATGAGGCGCCAGACCTGCACGATCAACTATTCGACGGAGCTTCCCCTGGCCCAGGGGATCAACTTCGGTTCGGATGACTGAGCCCGACCAGTTCCTCAGCGGAACGCGGGTGGTTCGATGTCCTCGTTCTTGTCGGTCTTCGCCGGCGAGGCGGCGGTGGTCCGGGTGCCTGTCGGAACGGTTTTCGAGCTGGCGCCGGTCGGGGCGGCCTTGATCGAGTCGGCGGTCGCCTTGTTGATCCGGGTGACCTTCTCGATGATCACCGGCTTGGTCGGCACGTTCTGCATCTGTCCCCTCGAGGACACTGGAACCGCCTTGATCGAGTCCACGACGTTCATGCCAGAGTACACGCGACCGAAGACGGCGTAGCCGGCTCCACCGGAGATCGGCTTGTCCAGGTTCGGGTTGTTCACGACATTGATGAAGAACTGGGTGCTCGCCGAGTTCGGAGCCTGGGTGCGTGCCATCGCGATGGAGCCACGGGTGTTCTTCAACCCGTTCTGCCACTCGTTCTTGATGGGAGCATTGGTCGGACGCTTCTTCATCTGTACGTCGAAACCGCCGCCCTGAATCATGAAGCCGTTCATCACGCGATGGAAGATCGTGCCGTCATACGCGCCGGACTCGGTGTAGTCCAGGAAGTTCTTGACGGAGATGGGTGCCTTGGCCGGATCCAGTTGCAGCACGATGTCGCCCATGCTGGTCTTCATGAGGACGTAGTCATGGGGGTCGGTCTTCGACTTGGTCGAGGGGTCGACGGATGCCTCTGGGGCCTTCGTGGCGCCACCGGATTCCGTGGTCTTCTCACAGGAAGCCAGGGGCAGTGAGCCCAGGATCATCAGGAGCATCAGGAGCAGGGGGCGGCGGGTCAGTTGCATGGGAACCTCCGGTGAAGACCGTCCATCGTGAATGACAAGTTCGAGCGGACTATCATACGGTGTTCGGCGGGATTGAAAACCAGGCCTCCGCGACAGGATTTCTTGCAGAGCGTAGGATGTAGTGATCGATCTATCGAGGGCCGGTTACGAGGGAACATGAGCGGTTCAATGACGACTCCCGAAGACGCCAAAACAGTCCAGGAAGACCGTCGCAGCGGTGGTGCTGGTGCGAAGCCCTTGAGGCGGTTGTTCGACCTATTCAGCAGCGTCCGATTCGGGATCATTCTGCTGTCGATCCTCTTCGTCTACTGCACGATCGGTTCCGCCGGCATCCTCTACCCGATCCATCCCAACCTGTTCCACCCTGACTCATGGGTTCACGAGCAGATGAGGCAGTGGCGGTTCTTCGAGATGACCGAGTTCGAGTGGTTTCACTGGTGGCCGTTCGATGTCCTCATGGTCCTGATCTGCACCACCCTCGTCGTCACCACCATCAGGCGGATCCCCTTGAAGCCCGTGAACTACGGTGTTTGGATCATCCACACGGGCGTGATCGTCCTGTGCGTCGGCAGTGTCATGTACTTCGGCACCAAGGTCGAGGGTGACGCGCCGATCGTTCGACGGAGCATGGCGATCACGCTGGTTGATCCGGAACGGCCCGGCGAGGCCCTCGCAACCGCCTCCCTGGTCGCGATGCCCGGCAACAGGGCTCAGATGGAGCACGACGGACGGGCGTGGAACTTCGATGTGCTCTCGATCGATCCGTCCTGGGAACTGTTGTCTGGCGAGGATGCCGGTGAGCGGACCTACTCGGTCAACCTGCTCGTCGATGGGCCGGACGGCCGCTTCATCAGGCAACTGCTGGCGGGGTATCCCGAGTACACCGAGGACATGGTGATCACGGAGGATCCGACACAGCCGATGAAGAGAGCGATCAAGGAGATCGGTCGGACGCTGGTGGACGACTCGATCCAGGTCGAACTGGACTATGAATCACAAGGCTGGTTCTACCTTCGCAACGATCTGGCCAAGAGCTTCGCGGTGTACCTTCGAAAGCCCGGGGAACTGGACTGGGTCGAGCGACCGATCCATGGCATGCCGCTCTACAACGACTACCTCAGCAGCGAGGATGATGCCTGGCTGTTCCCCGGCGGCCCGCCACCGGTCGATCCGCTGGACATCACCGTCTCCGCGGTGTCGCCGGACGATCCCGCTCCCGGCATGGACATCCGGATCACCGGGTATCTTCGCTACGCCATGACCCGGACACGGTACAAGGCCGGGCCGTCCACGGCACCGATCAACCCGATGGCCTGGCTGACGCTGTCATCCACGGATGGAGCATCCCAGCAGTACCAGCTCTCGGCGATGGATCCACGGGGTCGTACCGGTGACAACGGGCTGGTTGCCTTCCGTTTCGTCCAGGACCAGCAGCAGTTGGAATCCTTGCGGCAACCGCCATCGCTGACCTTCCAGGTCGAGGGCATTGATGGTGACATGAACATGATCATCGATGACGTCCAAGCGGCCAACCCGGCGCTCGAGTTCACGCCGGTCGGCGATTCGGGCTATTCCTACCGCGTCATCGCCGTACAGGACGACATCATTCTCAGCGAGCGGGTTGCTTCCGTCGCCATCATCGAGATCAAGACGCCCGGCGAGGAAACCATCCGGCGATGGGTCTTCAGTGATCCCAGCCTCACTCGTGACGTGACCGACCAGATGCTGGAAGATCCGACCGGTCACTCCGGTCCGACCTTGCTCGATGAGACCATCACGGTCAGCTACCAGCCCGGCAGCGGCAATTCGCTGTTGATGCTCGTGGCCGGTCCTGATCCGAACCAGCTTCGCCTGCTTGACGCGCTTGATTCGATGGGCCAGGCCGAGGCCAGGGTGCAGCCGATCTCCGTCGGTGTTCCCGTGCCACTGTCCAGCGGGAGCCTGTCCCTGCTGCTCACGGAGTATCTTCCCCGGGCCGTCCAGCAGTCACGGCCAGTGATCGCTCCACCGGAACAGCGAAATCGTGATGCGAGGGAGCTGTTCAGCCAGGTCCAGGTCCGCGTGCCCGGCAATGATCCGGTATGGCTGGAGTACCACCAGTACCCGTTCAGGGATCGATCAGAGCTGCTCAGGAGGCAGGTCTACAACCCATCCCTGCTGCGGCTTGAGGATGGCACCAAGGTCGAGTTGATGTTCTCCCGACAGAGGCTGCCCTTGCCGACGGGAATCGCCCTCGAGGAGTTCATCCTCACGACACACCAGGGAGGCTACACCGGGCAGGCTGGCAGCATCCGCAACTACACGAGCATGATCCGCTTCATGACCGATGCCGGTTGGACCAATCCCGTGCCGGTCAGTGTCAATGAGCCCGTCGAGTGGGGCGGCTATTCCTACTTCCAGTCACAGTGGGATCCCCCCGAGCCGGCCCGATTCGAAGGCGATCGTGCCTCCATGGGACTGAACTACACCGTGCTCGGCGTCGGGAACAGGCATGGAGTCTGGACGCAGCTCGCAGGCTGCATCATCGCGACGATCGGGATGATCTACGCCTTCTACATCAAGCCGATCATCAAGCGTCGCCAACGACTGGAGCATGCCCAGCCCCGGCCGGGGGGTACATCATGACCGGATTCGGAAGGGTCGCGTCGTTGCTGCTGGCTCTGCTCATTGCGCCCTCGGCTGCAATGGCCCAGCAGCAGACGTTCATCGAGCAGGTCGATCTGGAGCCCATCGAATCGCTGGCGGTCCAGGTCGACGGACGTCTCAAGTCGTTTGGATCCCATGCGAACACCCTCATGTCGGTGGTCAGTGGATCCCGGAGCATCAACGAGCAGTCACCCTCGTTCACCTACATGGACATGATGCTGCGTCCGAATGCCTACGAGGACGCCGATATCGTCTACGTCAAGAACAAGCTCGTTCGCAACAAGATCGCTGACGCGCTGTTGATGGAGGACCCGACTCTGGGTGATCGGATCGAGGCCTTCCGAGAGACCGGGCTGGTCTCCCCGATGCTGCTGAACAGGCCGTCGGCGCAGGAACTCGTCGAGGTCCTCTCCCGCGACCTGATCCGGACCGCCTCGAGCGTCGACGCGATCAACGGGGCGCTCATCGTGAGAGAGCCTGCCTTCCTCCTGGACCGGATGAGGATCGTTCCCCCGGCAGTCGAAGGTGAAACGGCACCCTGGCAGAGTCTTTCAGGAATCGCCCTGATGGATGCTTCGGCCTATGCCGATCATGATCCGTCCGACATCGCGGCGATCACGGAAACGTGGATGGGTCTGGTCGAGGCGTGGAACACGCATGACCCCGATGCGGTCAACCAATCGATGGCGACGCTTGCGACGCAGCTCCAGGAACTCTCGCCGGATGTCTATCCCGAGACCGGTCGCCTCAGCTGGGAGAGCTGGTATTTCAACCAGAAGAGCATGACCTGGGTGTGGCTGATCTACATGCTCAGCGTGATCCTGCTCCTGCTGGGCATGGTCTACCGATGGCCCCCGGCTCGATGGGCGGGCCTGGGAGTCTTCTTGATCGCCTTCGGGCTGCACACCTTCAGCATTCTCCTGAGGTGGTACATCGCGGATCGATGGCCCAACTCGAACATGTTCGAGGCCGTGACGACCGCGGCATGGTTCGGCGGATGCCTCGCGATCGTGATGGAGCTGATCGCTCGACGCACCGCGATGCATGGGATCTTCGCCCTTGGCAGTGCGATGGCCAGCATGGTGGCGTTGATGGCCGCCAGGTTCCTTCCGCTGTACCTGGATCCGAACATCTCCAACAAGATGCCCGTTCTGCACGACATCTGGCTCTACATCCACACCAACGTGATCATCTTCAGCTACTGCCTGATCTTCATGGCGGCCGTCAGTGCCGGGCTCTACCTGCTGCGAAGGCTCTTTGGTGGATCGGCCGATTACGTCCGAGCAGGCGGAGCCGGGGCGCTCATTCTCAGGGGCACCACGTCCACGCCCGACGCCCTCGCCGACACGGACAACGCGTCACTCGGGCAGGTGCTTGATGGAGTGACCATGCTGTTGATGGAGCTCTCGTTCGTGCTGCTGTGGGCGGGGATCGCGATGGGGGCGATCTGGGCGGATCACTCCTGGGGAAGGCCCTGGGGCTGGGATCCCAAGGAGGTCTTCGCCCTCAACACGTTCATCATCTTCGCGTTGTTGATCCACGTGCGGTTGAAGGTCCGGGACAAGGGGCTCTGGACGGCGTGGCTGGCGCTGCTGGGCTGCCTCGTGATGCTGTTCAACTGGATCGTCATCAACTTCGTGATCACTGGTCTGCATTCCTACGCCTGATCGTCAGCAACCTTCCCGTGTGAAGCCCAAGATAGGTGGCGATCAGTCCGAGCAGGACGGAGCCGGCGGTATTGAACATCGCTGTCCAGTGCTGGTCGTTCTGCTGCAGGTTCAGGCTCAGAAGGCTGAAGAGGCTGAAGGTCGTCATGCCTCCGAGGATCCCCGTGATCAGGAAGCCGGCGAGCAGTTGTGCCTGGAGTTCCTCCTTGAAGTCCCTGGCGACCGGTTGCGTCGGATCGCTCTCGGGCCACAGGCCATCAGCGATCAGGGGTTCGCATGCCTTCCACTTCTTCAGCTTGCTCAGCTGAGTCCTGTTGATCATGGATTCGAGCAGGAAGAATACGAGGCCGATCAGGAAGCAGCCTGAGATGTTCACGATCATGATCGAGGCGTATTCCGGGAGTCCGATGATCCCGTGGAGCAGCCAGGCGCAGGCATGACGCGCCGTGGCCCCGATGCCGCCTCCCAACCCGATTCCCATGCACAGGATGAAGAGTTTCATGGGAGCAGGCTCCCCCCGATGTACCACCCGGCCATCACCGCGATGTACGCGAGTACGGTCGTGCAGACGGCATTCAGCAGGAACTGCCCCCTGTTGGTGATCAGGAGTAGGAAGTTGTCCAGGGAGAAGGTGCTGAACGTGGTGAAGGCTCCACAGAAACCGATCACGAAGATCCCCAGTGCCTCGGAGATCGCCACTTCATCCTGGGTTATCCGCGCCGGTGAGAGGTGTTCGAGTCGCAGGTGACTGGCCTCCCCAGTAAGCCAGCAGGCGAGGAGTCCGATCATGAAGCTGCCGGTCACGTTGACGACCATGATCGCCAGCCACCCCGGCAGGGGAGTCCTGGTGGCGAAGAGCCCTTGCACGCCGAATCGTGCCAGAGCTCCACCAGCTCCGCCGACCATGATGAACAGGGTGACTTGGATGATGTTCATGTGTTGCGTGGGCTGGTGTTGAAGCCAGCCCCTTCAGGCTCCCTGCTTGAGGAGTGAGAAAATATACAGGGATATCCCGGGCGCCCCTCCGTCCCCGTTGATTTGGCCGAGACCGGCACCTGTGAGCCTCTTCAAGCAGTCACCGGGAGGGGTGAGCCCTATCCGTGCTCACCGCGATCATCCAGGCGGCCGTGCATGGACCTGCTGGATGAGAATGGATTGTCTGGTTGGGCTCTCGCCCAGCCGCAGCGGGGTGAGGAATGTTTGATGGATTTGATTGGAACCAAGCCCCCGGATGGGGAGTACATCTGGCTTGTGGATTGTTCCCGGAACAGTCATCAATACCCGCCCACTTCGCTCGTATAGTGATGTCGCCCCACCGCGCAAGGAGACAGCTTTGAACATAAAGAGCACCGCAGCTATTGCATGTACGATCGCATGTGCGTCATTGGTCCACGGACATGGTTCGATGGCCAAGCCGATCAGCCGGGTCTACAGCGCGTTCCAGGAAGGACCTGAGAACCCGCAGTCGGCAGCCGTCCAAGCCATGATCCAGGTCAATGGGACCCAGCCGCTCTACGACTGGAACGAGGTCGTGAACTTCTTTCCGGGCGATCCGGAGTTCCAGGCCACGGTTCCATACTGGGAGTACATCCCGGACGGGCAACTGGCATCTGCTGGAAACAGCAAGTACGCCGGCCTGGACCTGGTTCGTGACGACTGGCCTTCGACCCAGGTGCAATCCGGTCCGTACGAGCTCGTCTGGTTCGCGACCACGCCCCATGACCCGAGCGTCTTCCGCGCGTTCATCACCACCGACGACTGGGATACGTCCCAGCCGCTGAACTGGGCGCAGATGGAGGAACTGGATCTTGGCCCGGTCACGCTTGACGGCCAGGACTACAAGTTCAACACGATCCTGCCGGCACGCAGCGGCAAGCATGTCATCTATGTGATCTGGCAGAGGCTTGACCCGGTCGGGGAGGGGTTCTACGCCGCGTGTGACGTTGATTTCGGCGCCGGGCCCGCCCCGGACTGCCCGGCGGATCTGAACGAGGACTCCCTGGTCGATGGAGTCGATCTGGGGATCATGCTCAGCTCATGGAACCAGCCGGGGGCTGATCTTGACGGCGATGGAAACACCGATGGAAGCGACATCGCACTCCTGCTTGCAGGATGGGGGCCGTGCGGCAACGACTGCAACGGGAACGGCCAGTCCGATTCGATCGACATCGAGCAGGGGGCTGCTGACTGCAACTTCAACGGCATCCCCGATGAATGCGAGGGCCTGTCCGATTGTGACGGTGACGGGATCTCGGATGCATGCGCGATCCTGGATGGGCTTGCCGAGGACTGCAACATGGACCTGGTCCCCGATGGGTGCCAGTTGCAGGACCCGGCCAACGACGTCAACGAAGACGGAATTCTCGACGACTGCCAGATCGACGGCCTCAGTTGGTCGTTCCAGGTAGAGAACCAGTGGGAGGGCGGTTTCATCGGATCGATCACGATCTACAACGACTCCGGTTCTCACCTGCACTGCTGGAACGCATCATTCGACGCGCCGTTCACGCTGGTCAACGCCTGGGATGCGATCCTGGTCGATCAGTCCGAGGGCCGAGTCTTCGTGATGCATGAGACCTACAACAAGATGGTCGATGACAATGACAGCGTGACGTTCGGGTTCGAAGCCTCCGGCCAACCCGGCCAGCCCTCCAACGTCTACGTCAACAACAGTCCTGCTGACCCTGAGTAGGTGCGCCGAATCCGGGTGGGAGAGAGGATGCGATGGGGCTGTGGGCCGATGCCTGCAGCCCCGCATTCCTTCCCTTGGGTCAGCCCGTCGGAATGGTCAGGAGTATGCCCTCGTTGTCGCTGTTGGTACGAGCCTCCTGGAGCCGGCTCAGGTACTGGATCAGCGTGAAGGTCGTCTTGGTGGTCCTGTCGTGCTTTTCGATCCAGTACCAGGATCCCTCGATCCTGCACTTGACGTATGCCGAATCGGGCTTGGTCTTCGAACAG
This sequence comes from Phycisphaerae bacterium, assembly GCA_002711415.1. Classification (GTDB taxonomy): domain Bacteria; phylum Planctomycetota; class Phycisphaerae; order Phycisphaerales; family SM1A02. The sequence continues at coordinate 21,085 of PARI01000025.1, forward strand.
TGGATCCTGAAGAAGTTGACCGGATGCAGCCAGGATCCGTCCTCCTTCCGGTCCTTCAGTTGCTTGAACACTTCGGGATAGTACTCGGCGAGATCCTCTGTCAACACGATTCCACCCGTGAGGTAGAGCATGATGCTCAGCATCGACCGCATCTCGATCACGATCTCCCTGCCGGCCAAACCCTTGGCCGGGTGCATGAGGATCGGGAAGACGTCGACATCCGGGTCCAGGCCCAGCAGGGTCTTCAGGCTGCTGATCTTCCCGGTCAATTCCTCGTTGTTCTCCTGGGTCGTGAAGGCCAGGACGTAGTGGAGTTTCTGGTTGGCTGCAGGACCGGATGGCTTGCTACCTCCGGCGGCGGGAGTGGGTGGAGGAGGAGCCTGTTGAAGGTAGATTTCCAGTGCTCCCTCGGTCTCGAGCATTTCCATGAGCCAGGTCGCCTCCGCGAACTTCTCCAGCGTGCTTGGGACCGACTTGGCCGAGAGACCGACCGAGGTCGGCAGGTTCTCAAGCCCGTTGATGTTCTGGACCACCGCGGACATCAGCCTCTGAAGATCCCATCCGGACCTGCTGAGCAGGAAGATCTGGTAGTCATCGATCGGGGCGAGCATCCGCGTGGCGAATTCGGTTCCGGTCACCGGGCTGTAGGTGACCGTCGGTGTCTCCTGGATGTAGGCCCCGATCGAGAACGGGTACGTGTTGGGGCCGGACGTGATCGAGCCGCCGGCCTCTCCGGTCGTGCGGATCTGGTACTGGCTCACGATCTGGGTCAGGTCCAGCAGTTCCGGCGTGCCACCAAGGCGAAGCCTCACGATGTTCATCAACAACTGCTGGGAACTGCTGGTCCTGATGGCCTCGGAATACTCGGACCGATCAGGGACGATCTTCGATGAACCGAAGGAACTGCACCCGCTCGTGAACATCATGATCGTGCCGAGCAGGGCAGCGATGAACCATCCGGCGCCGCCGGCCAAATTGAATCGGTCTTTCTCTTTCATGACGGGCACTCACGTTGTAGCATATTGAATCGCAGTATCCGTGCAAATCATGCTTCAGGATACTGCTCGTGGGTTCTTCATTCATCCAGATCCGCGCTCATGGCCTGCCCGGCCGTCGCACCGGAGAACGTGAGTGATCGGTAAGAAGTACATGGGGCTGCTTGACTACGCCAACGGGGTGGACAGCTTTCGAGGTGTTCATTCCAGTGGCGTGCTCCACTTCGGCCACCTGGACGACAAGGCCGTCGATCTGCTCGAGTGGATGGGGCCGCATGATTCACCTCTCACCCTCGAATCGATCGCAACCGGCATGGAGGTGCCGGAGGACCTGGTCATTCCTCACCTGGAGACCCTCAAGCACGAGGGCATGCTCGAGCAGACCGAGGACGGGTACAGGGTGCGGGACCACGTGAGGCACAGGATCACCGAGCATGACGGGGCCCACAGGCGGCACCTGCTCGGCTCGATGCTCATCGGCGCGTTCAGCTTCTCCAGGTACAGGATCCTCGATTTCCTCCTGGTGATCACGGCGCAGGTGATGATCGCCAGGTGGGCCGGTTTCAAGAACTTCGGTGACGTCGTCGTCGTGGGATTGATCGCGACGATCATCGGGATCGCCGCCACGGGCGGGTTGTGCAACATCCTGACCGTGTTCCTGCCCGAGTACGAGCACTCAGATGACAGGAACAGGTTCCTCGGACTTTTCAGGTACGTGATGACGCGTGTCGTCCTCAGCTCAATCATCGTCACGAGCCTGTGCATCGGCGTGACGCTGCTGCTTCCTCTCAGTGATCAGACGAAGTTCCTGATGGCCCTGGCCTTCTGCAAGATTCCGCTCTGGAACATCTGGGATGTGGCCCAACTGGTGTCGGCATCGGTCAAGCAGTGGACCAGAGCCTACATCGTCGAGTACATCATTCAGCCCCTGGCATTGATTGGTCTGCTGGTGACGGCCCACTTCATGCTCGAGCAGATCACGGCGGAGCAGGTCATCGTCATCAAGCTCGTCACAGCGGCGATCGCGATGAGCCTCCAGTTGCTGATCGCCTCTCATTTCATCTCTCGATACTGTAAAGGGGCGACACCCGAGTACGATGCCCGCGAGGGGAATGCCAAGGCCCGTCCACTGCTGTTCAACACGCTCGTGGCGATCCTACGCGGTTCCGTGCCCCTGCTGACACTCCAGGCGTTCGTTGGTGGGGTCGTTCCCGGGATGTTCGCTGCGGCTCGAAGTGCGGTCATGCCCGTCGGTATCGTTCGCGCCGCGTTCAAGAACTCCGGGACACCGGACATCTCGTGGCTCTTCGAGCGTGGGTTCAACGAGCGGCTGTCCTACCTTTGCAGGACGATGACCGGAGCCAATGCGATCGTGACCCTCATGATCGTTCCGCCGATAGCGATCTTCGGACACGAGATACTCGCGCTCTACGGTAATGATTCCGATGCCACCTACGGACTGCTGCTGCTGCTGCTGTGCGGCTCGGTCATCCTGAGTCTGTTCGGCTATCCGACGGCGTTCCTGCGGAACACCGAGTTTCAGAAGAACGCGGTGATCGTCTCGCTGATCAGCTTGTTCACGATGCTGGCTCTCGTCTGGATCTTCGTCATTCCCAACCGCCATGATCCGACTGCAGCCTTGATCGGATGCGGGTTCGCGATCATGACCAACGCCGTGGTCATCCAGTCAGGTGCATGGTTCTTCATGATCCGTGACATCGGCTTCACGAGCTTCGTGACCGGAACGTTCATTCCGCTGCGGTACCGGTACCTCGAGCGATTCTTCAGGAGGTCGGTGGAGACGGGAGCGGTCGTCGAGGCGGTGTCCCGATAGTGGGTCTACGGCCTGTCCGATGACACCAGTTCAGGATCACCATGCAGCCGAGCGGCGTTGTCACGCCGCCCATCCAGATGGGTCAGCCTGCCGGAGACCTCGTCGAAATGCAGGAGTACGACGGCATCGTCGTCCGGCTGGTGCCTCCTGGCCGGCTCGAATGAATCCCCGGTGTACCTCGCTCCGATGGAGAGCCTGACCTCGTCGATCTCGCCCTGGAAGAAGCTCGTCGGATGGCCCGCTGCATCAACATCCCCGCCGATCACCAGCGGCAGGCCGTTGAGCGTCCGGGTGCCGCTGCACGGGCTCGATGACACGAGGCGACCATCCACGTAAAGCCGCACCTCCGAGCCGTCATAGACCCCGGCGAGGTGATACCAGCGACCGGTTCGCAGACGGAGATCATCGGCCCGGGCGACGCGGTAGGCGCCATCGAGATGGACCTCAAACAGCGGAATGCCGTTGCTGACGAAGATGCAGTACTCGCTGGACTCGCTCTTGGCCACCAGGCCGACACGCTCGGAGAAGGCGTCGGCCTTGAGCCAGGCCTCCACGGTCAGCGGTCCCTGCGGCAGGTTCACCTGATCGCTGGGAACCACGATCGCATCGCCGACTCCATCCAGTCGAATCGAGGAGCTGCTCGGTTCAGGTCTCTTCATCCGGATCCGCATCGGGATGGGGGTCTCGACCGTTGCCAGGGGATACCTCGCCTTCTCTCCGAGTGCATCCACGCGCATCTGCATCACGGGCCATCGGAACGACGCATCGATCCTTCCTGGAATCCGGGTCACCTTGAACGCGAGTTCCCTGCGATCCCCTGGTTGGAGGATCGCATGCCTGTGGTCGGGGGAGAAGAACCAGTTTGAATCCTCGCAGTCGGGGATGAGTTCGAATTCGGCCTTCATGCCGGAAGGATTGTGCACCTGGACCAGAAGTTCCGAATCGACGGCCCCATCCGGCTCCAGCACGATCTTCGAATCCATCACCGGCTTCTGCTGGGACAGCAGGCGGACCTGCTGGCTGACATGCCCGGTGATCTCCCTCGGATCGATGACTTCACCGACCGGAACCGTGGCGATCCAGACGCCGTCTGTGCGAACCGTGACGATGTTGAAGTGATGGAGAAAACCGGCCTCCGGGGATACGCTGGACTGTCCACCCCCGGTGGTCGCCAGGGCGAAGTATTCGATTCCATCGTCCGGGTCGTATCGCATCCTGTGAATGTGACCGGCGAACACGGCCGAGACGTTGCCGGCATCGACCAGCAGGTCGTGGACCTTGTTCCAGTCGTCACCGTAGTTGCCGCCCAGCCAGCGGGGGTGATGCAGGAAGCAGAAGACGTGATCGGCATCGCTCGCATCTGCGAGGGTCGCCCGGAGCCATTGGAACTGCTCTGGGCTCATTCGTTGCGATTGCGGCCTGGAGAAGTTCCGGATCCCGGTCTCGGGATCGGCCTCATCCGAGTAGAGGATGATGAAACAGCTGTTCTTGTGCATGAAGCTGTACCACAGCGGGCCGAAATGCTCCTCGTAGTGACCTTCGTGCTCGTTCTCCGGGGCATCGGGTCCCCGCCAGTAGACATCGTGGTTGCCCGCGACCGGATACCACGGCATGGTCAGGCGGTCCATGACCCCGCGGAACTCGCGCATCTGGTTCATCCATGGTCCGCGCGTGTTGTATCCCTGAATCATGTCCCCGACGGTCATGACCAGGTCGGGGTCGAACAACGCCATGTCATCGACGGCCTCCTCCAGCACCTTGATGCCCTCTGCGGGACCTCCGGTCCTGTCCCCGATGATCGCGAAGACGAATCCCTCCTCCTCCTGGGGTGAGTGAAGGGGGCGTGCCTCCCTGTTGGTCTGGACTTCCTCCTGGACCGGCTCGGTCGACTGTGATGCCGTGCAGAGCCAGCCGATCAGGAGGCCGGCGTGAAGGATGATGTTCATGGGTTCATTCTCGTGGAAGATGAGGTCGGCATGCAAGGACAACCATATTGGTATTCCGCGAAGACGGTAGAATCCAGCCCGGTCAACCAGAGTCCACATTGCCCGGAGATCGACTTGCCCAGAGAGCACTACGACCTGATCGTGATCGGCAGCGGTCCTGCGGGGCAGCGTGCGGCGGTCCAGGCGGCCAAGTTGGGCCGCTCGGTCGCGATCGTGGAACGAGATGCACGCGTCGGGGGCGTCTGCGTATTCACCGGTACCGTTCCGAGCAAGACCTTCCGCGAAGCAGTGGTCTCCAGCATGAGGGACATGCAGCCGGTTGGTGGAGGTGGTACCGGGTGTGGCCAACCGACCATGGACGACCTGAGGGCTCGCGTGGTCGATGTCATCGATGTCGAGGCCTCTGTGATCAGGGATCAACTGGAGCGCAACGGCGTGCGGATCTACCGGGGTTCCGGACATCTCGTGGATGCCAATACCGTCGAGATCGACACGTCTGAAGGAGCCGTTCTATGTACCGCCGACTTCGTGCTCATAGCCACAGGGACCACGGCGGCCCGGACCGAGTTCACCAAGCAGAATCCCGAGCGGATCGTCACGAGTGACGAGATCCTCCAGCTTCCGCACATACCCGGCTCCCTCGTGGTCATCGGAGCTGGTGTCATCGGCATCGAGTACGCGTCCATGTTCTGCGCCCTTGGCACCAGGGTGACCGTCATCGACAGGAGGAACAAGCCGCTCGAGTTCGTCGATTGCCAGATCACGGGTGAACTGATTCACCAGATGGAATCATGCGGTGCCGATTTCATGCTCGAGGAATCGGTCGACCATGTCACCGCCATCGGTGACGGCGTCGAGGTCGTCCTGGCATCCGGTCGGAGCGTTCGGGCCGAGATCGCCCTCTTCTCGATCGGTCGAGTCGCCCAGACCGCGTCGCTCGGCCTGGACTCCATCGGCATCCGGACGGACGACCGTGGGCGGATCATCGTCGACGAGGAGTATCGTTCCAGCAGGCCCAACATCTATGCAGCCGGTGACGTGATCGGGTTCCCATCGCTGGCGGCGACCAGCTCGGAGCAGGGGCGGATCGCCGTCCGCAACATGTTCGACATGCCGACGGTGTGCATGGGCAGGGACTTTCCCTACGGCATCTATTCGATCCCAGAGATCTCCATGGTCGGCTCGACCCAGGAACAGCTCGAGCAGGAGGGGGTGGAGTACGAGATCGGGACGGCCCGATACCGCGAGATCGTCAGGGGTCAGATCCTCGGGGACCACACCGGCCTGTTCAAGATGATCTTCAATGCCCAGGACAAGTCCCTTCTCGGGGTCCATTGCATCGGTACTCAGGCGACCGAGCTCGTTCACATCGGCCAGGCGGTCCTGAAGCTGGGTGGAGGACTCGAGTACTTCCTCGAGACCGTTTTCAACTACCCCACGCTGGCCGAGTGCTACAAGGTCGCGGCGCTTGATGCGGCCAACAGGCTGGCCTCACGAGGGCTGGAGTCGAGTCATCACCACTGAATGCGGCCCATCGAGCCCCGCCTGGGCTGTTTGAAAATAAATCGAACCCATGCTGAGAGAAATGCCTCGCCTCCGCGGAATGTGGGTGACAAATCGCCGTATATGGCGTCATTCCTGGAGGTCAATTCATGTCCAAGTTTTCAAAGCGCCTCGTGAACTCGTTGTTCCTGGCATCCCTGTGTTCAGCCGCCCCCTGTGCTGCAGAAGCACCCAGGTGGGAGGACCATGCCCTTGGCAGCACGTTCGCCGTTGGAGACATCACCACGGCAGACGGCATCGAGGTCTTCTTCGACTGCTTCACCGTGCCGGGCCACATGCCGACCTGCACCGGCGAGGCGACCGTGATGCCCGAGAGCCCGGGCTGCAACTACGATCATCGCCTGTGGCTCAACAACATCAACGCCAGGATGGAACTGGCCGGGTCGATCGGTCCCCAGCCCGACCTGAAGCTCCTGTTCGGTGAGTATGGTGGCGTGATCAACATCGAGATCAACGGTCATTACGCGATCTTCGACAACTTCATCGATGCGCACCTTGCTGTTCTCGGTGGTGTCAAGATCGAGGTCGTCTCCGGTGGCTTCGGAGCCGACTGCGGTGAAGTCATCCTCCGTGGCGTGACCGAGAAGCTGGTCATCGGGGGACAGGAATTCTGGATCGATGCGGAGCCGCTGAGCAACTGCACGTACGATTTCGAGGATCTTGCTGCGATCGTAGTGGGGAGCCCTGGCGATACGTTCACCACACACGGGATCGACTGTCTTGTACGTCCACTGCCACTGCCAGACGGCACCCTCTTCATGGACGGCCAGGCAGTCAATGACAGCACCGGTCTGGCCTGTGGATCCGGACAGGAGCTCTGGACCTACGCATGCGTGGCCGAATTCGATTTCGCCGGTTCAATCGGCTCGATGAGCGATGTCTCCGTACGGACCGCCGACCATGGGACCCACATCTACGTCGAGATCAATGGTGAAGGTCGGATCTACAACGACTACATCGATGCCCATGGGGACGTGCTCGGTGGCGTCGGGATCTCGGTCGCAGGTGGTGCCGAGGGATCGTGCACGCTTCTCTGGCTCAACGGCGTGGTCGAGACGCTCGCGCTCGGTGGGGGTCAGCACGTCATCGACTGCCTCGAGGGCACCATCCTGGAGGAACCTGAAACCGACCCCGCCGACCTCAGCGGTGATGGTACGGTCGATGGCGAGGACCTGGCGATGCTGCTCGGTGCATGGATGACGCCCGATGGGGACATCGATGGAGACGGCTTCACCGATGGAACCGACCTGGCACTCCTGCTTGGAAGCTGGAAGCTGAAGAAGTAGACATCGTTCTCACGACACGCCACGAGTTCGCGGCGGCGGATCCATGTGATCCGTCGCCGCCGTGGTTGATCCGTACCTGCTTCGGTGTCTGCTATAGTCGGGCTGACACCAGGAGCAGGAGCCGGTTGATGCAGTCGAAAATCACGAACATCCATGCACGACAGGTGCTTGATTCAAGGGGCAATCCAACGCTGGAGTGCGACGTGATCCTGGAGTCCGGGGTCCTGGGCAGAGCGATGGTTCCCAGCGGTGCGAGCACCGGCGAGCACGAGGCGGTCGAACTCCGTGATGGTGAGGATGCCTTTGGTGGCAAGGGGGTCGCCCGCGCCGTGGGGAACGTCAACCAGGTGCTGGCCCCGCGACTGATCGGCATGGACGCGACCGACCAGGGAGCAATCGATGCCCTGATGATCGAGGCCGACGGCTCCCCCAACAAGGGGGTTCTCGGGGCCAACGCGATGCTGGGGATCAGCCTCGCCTCTGCTCGGGCTGGAGCCCTGGCCTCTGGCCAGCCGCTCTACAGGTATCTCGGTGGAGATGATGCCCACGTCCTGCCGGTCCCGATGCTCAACATCCTCAATGGAGGCAAGCACGCCGACAACACGGTCGACTTCAAGGAGTTCATGATCCAGCCCCAGGGGTTCGCCGACTTCCAGTCCGCGATGCGGGCCGGGGTCGAGATCTACCACTGCCTCAGCACGGTGCTTCACGAGCAGAAGCTCTCGACGGCCGTCGGAGACGAGGGCGGCTTTGCGCCGGATCTTGGCTCCAACGAGGAGGCTCTCGAGATGATCGCACGAGCGGTTGATCGCTCCGCATACTCTCTCGGGGACAAGATCTTCATCGCGCTGGACCCGGCCACGAGTGAACTGGCCAACGAGGCCGACGGCAAGGGGTATCGCTTCTTCAAGAGCGATCCCGATCGGATCGTCGATGCCGATGCGATGACGCAGCTTTGGAGCGACTGGTGTGATCGATGGCCGATCCGGTCGATCGAGGACGGCCTGGCCGAGAACGACTGGGATGGATGGGCCGGACTGACCAGGGCGCTGGGCGACACCGTGCAGCTGGTCGGTGACGATCTCTTCGTGACCAACCAGGAGTTTCTTCAGCGAGGCATCGACCAGGGCTGCGCCAACGCGATCCTGGTCAAGGTCAACCAGATCGGAACGCTCACCGAGACGCTCCAGGTGATGGACCTGGCTCGTCGCAGCGGATACGCCAGCGTGTGCAGCCATCGTTCCGGCGAGACCGAGGATTCGACGATCGCCGACATCGCCGTCGCGACAAACTGCGGGCAGATCAAGACCGGCGCGCCGTGCCGGAGCGATCGCAATGCCAAGTACAACCAGCTGTTCAGGATCGCCGAGCAGCTCGGTGATGCCGCCGTGTACGCCGGCGCCTCCCCGTCGGGGGCTGGCACCAGCTCGAGCTGACGGGCTCAGGCAAGGGCCGGGTCGGACGGGTCGGCCTGCCACGTGGGTTGTTCATCCTGGATCACCGCGACCACGTCCTGAACGACCCTGCCCATGTTGGCCAGGGATGTTCGTGTCCGGCTGGCCAGGTGCGGGGCGATGAAGCAGTTGTCCAGTTCCCACAACGGGTTGGCCGGATCCGGAGGTTCCTGTTCCTGGACATCCAGCAGAACGGCTGCGAGCGGATTCGCCTGCAGCCAGTCGGCCAGGTCGTCCTCGGCGATGACCCGCCCTCTGCTCGTGTTGACCAGGAGCAGGCTCGAGGATGCGTTCTGAAGCAGGGACTCGTTCACGAGTCTCCGGTTGGCGCTTCGTCCGTCGACATGGATCGAGATGACGTCGGATTCGGCGAAGAGTCCTTCGATCGGCAGGGGGGTCGCGCCATGTCGATCCTGTGCGGGGATCTCCCGGAGATCGCAGTAGTTCATCGTGCAGCCGAGCGAGCCGAGTGCGCCGGCCAGGCGGCTTCCGATCCTGCCCATGCCGAGGATCCCGATGGAGAGTTCATTCAACTGGTGGAATCCGACGATCTCCGCTCGCAGCGACGCCCACTCGGTGCGGTCGACCGGTTCATCCAGCACGATGCGAGGGCGGACCATGTCCAGCATCGCGGCGAGGGTGTACTCCACGACCGCCTGCGTGCTCGCCTCGGGCGTGTAGACGACCCGGACACCCCTGGCCTGGCAGGCTCCGACGTCGATGTTGTCGATGCCCACGCCACCACGACCGACGACCTTGAGCCGAGGCATCCGTTCAAGCAGGGCCTCGTCGACCGTCGTGGCCGTCCTCACCAGGAGACCTGCGGCCTCGTCGGCGAACTTCTGGAACTCGGGCGAATCAACCTCGACGTGAGCGAGGTCGGCGTGCTGGCTGACCCATGAAGCGGACTCGTCGTCGAGTTCGTCGGTTCGGATGATCAGGGGCTTGCTCATGGAGGGTCCTCGCGGGATCCAGACGATACCACCATCACCTGCACCAGGGGGCGTCCGGTAAGTGGGTGCCCTCACAACCGGAACTCCCGGTGCAAACAACATGGATTGGCCATCCAGAGCCCGCCCCCACGAACCGATCAGAGGTGAGCACCAGCGTGAACAGCTGTTCTCTCGTGTCCCGGAGGCATCGCGTCATGGACAAGTCAAGCATCATCGGTATCACTCTCGGCGTGGTCTGCGTGTCGTTCGTCTGTTGGCGGGCGTCCGAAGGTCACCTGGCCATGTTCTACTCCGAGAAGGGGTTGATCATGGTTCTCGGTGGGACCATCAGTGTCCTCTTCATGGCGATGCCGCTGTCGAAGCTTCGGCAGGTACCCGGGTACGTCAAGCGATTCATGTTTGATCGGCGGATGAGCCTGGAGCAGACCGTCAGCACCATGAACACGCTGAGCGAAAAGGCTCGCCGCGAGGGCATCCTCTCGCTGGAGTCGGACCTGGACACCATTGACGACTCCTTCCTGAAGCAGGGAGTCAGGATGGTCGTCGACGGGACCGACGAGGAGATGGTCGAGACGACGCTGAGGATGGAGATCGTGGCCATGCAGGAACGCCATCGTTCCGGCAAGAAGTTCTTCGACCTGATCAAGCTCTATGCTCCCGGCTACGGCCTGGTGGCCACGCTGATCGGGCAGATCGGCATGTTCGGGAATCTCGGTGGTGACATCGAGACCCTCGGCAATCTCCTGGCGATCGCCGTCATCGCGACGATGTACGGCGCACTGCTTGCCAACGGCATCGCCGGACCCATGGGCGACAAGCTCTCGATGCGATCCAACGAGGAACTGATGGGCAAGGAGATGATGCTCCAGGGAATCCTCTCGATCCAGACGGGTGAGAACCCGAGGGCCACCCAGGAACGCATGCTCGCTTTCGTCCCGCAGGCCTCGCGGCAGAACTTCATCAAGAAGGCTGCATGAACAGGAGCCAGTCGATGTCCGACCAGCAACACAACGATTCCGCTCCCGAGCATGCTCGCCGTCGCGGCGCCAGTCCTTTTCCGGCTTCCGGTGCGCACTTCGGGGAGGAGGAGCGTGAGGGGGCCCCGGAGTGGCTGATCTCCTTCGCCGACATGGTCCTGCTGATGATGGGGTTCTTCGTGATCCTCTTCGCGATGAACATCGCCGACAAGTCCGGTGCCGACGGCGCCGAGGCCGGTGTCGGTTCGGGGATCGAATGGGATGAATTCGTCTACGAGGTCAGGAAGGCCTTCAACAATCCGATTCCGTTGGACTCGAGCAATCCGGAGGAGCAGCGATTCATCGAGGCGTATCTCCAGAAGAGCCAGGAGCAGGACGGCCAGTCGGTTCCCGGTTCGCTCGACCCCGGTCTCGAGGGTGATCACGACACCGTGCACACGGTTCGTACGAGCGAGTACTACGGACTCGGCGCGGTGGTCTCCTTCAACAACGACCTGTCACGATTGGACGAGGTCTCGACCAGGAGGATCGATGAACTGGCCGAGCGGATCCGCGGCATGAGTTCGATCATCGAGGTTCGAGGACATGCCACAAGCGCCGAGGCCTACAGGGATCCTCAGCAAGCGGTCCAGCTTGCATTCGATCGAGCACTCACCGCCTCGAGGCGTCTGGCCGAGCAGGGAGTCCGCTGGGAACGCATCCGCATTCTCTCGGCATCGGACCAGGATCCGCTCCAGGCACTGCCCCAGGATGCCGGAACCGATCGGACCAATGCCAGAGTCGAGATCCTCGTCGTGGACGAGGAGGCCCCCAGCAGGGTTCCGACCCATCCGGGAGTCATCCTCAACGGCGATTCCTGATCGTCAGAACAGAGATACCGGACCAAATGGACATCCTTCTGGATGCGGTATTGCCTTGAGCGACCATGGTGCTACTGTTGAAATGGTTGAATCAAGGCCGGCCCCGTCCGGTCTGTTGTGCACCTGAAACCGGAGATCTGATTCATGAGGCGCATCCTTTCGTCCACGTTCCTGCTGGGCATCCTGTTCCCGACAGCCACGATCATCGCCGATTGGGAGGGCGTGGGGTACACGGACCTGATCGATCGACTCGGCGGACAGTCCAACACGCCAAACGGAGAGGGGATCGCGGTCGGGCAGGTCGAGATCGCCAACAACGGCTGCTACAGGGCGAACCCCGATGCATCACATTTCACCGATGTCGATTTCATCTACATGAGTGGTTCGACGTGCAACTCCTCGCATGCCAACACCGTGGCCAAGAGCTACTTTGGATGGCCGACGAGCATCGCCCACGGGATTCCGTTGGCGCATTTCTGGGAGGTCAACGACTTCCTGCAGAACGGGTACTTGAGGATCAACCTGTCCTCTTCGTTCCCTCCACTCTCGCCACCGAATGATCTGCGTGTCTTCAACCACAGCTGGATCGGCTCCTTCAACAACTCGACCAATGACAACGCCGTCCTCCGCCGAGCCGATTTCGCGGTCGTCCGTGATGACACGATCTGGGTCAACGGGGTCAACAACGGGGCCAACGGGCAGCAGCTTCAGTTGATGTCCCACATGTACAACGGCATTGCTGTCGGGCTCGAGAGCGGTGCGCATGCATCAGCCAACACGTCCGGCAGTGTCGATGGCGGTGGGCGCCAGATCCCGCATATCGTGGTGCCCGCGAGCCAGACCAGCTGGGGCACCCCGGTGGTAGGTGCTGCGGCGGCGATCCTCATGGAAGTCGAGCAGCTCGGCGAGGTCCCTTCGATCTGGGCCGATGAGAGCGCCGTCATCAAGGCCTGCCTGCTGGCCGGTGCCAACAAGTCGACCACCTGGACCAACAATCCCGGTACGGGTTCGCAGCGAGGGATCACCGGAACGCCGCTTGACGACGTCTTCGGTGTCGGGACCCTGGACATCAACCGCTCGCACCTGATCTACACGAGTCAGGAGCAGGACGGGGCGGCCCGTGTTCCTTCAAGGCCGACCATCGGGAACACCGGGTGGGACTTTGCATTCGCCGCCCAGGACAGTTCCACCTACTACCGCTTCACGATCCACGAGCAGGTTGACGAGCTCGTCTTCCTGGCTACCTGGCACCGACTGGTCAACTCCAGCTTCAGCAGCTACTCGTTCGCCGATGTCGACCTGGAACTCCATGCCGTCGACAGTGACGGTTCGCTCCGATCGCTCGTCGGCGATTCGGGGCTGGCCGACTTCGAGTCTGGCAATGTCGTCAGCGAGAGCGTCGTGGACAACGTGGAGCATCTTCACGTCCGCGGGCTGGTCGCCGGTGACTACGTGCTGGAACTGTCCAGGAAGCCCGGCGGAAGCGCCAGTTCCGCTCAGGTCGGCCTGGCCTGGATCATCCCGGAAACCGAGCCCGGCTCGATTCCAGGTGACATCGATGGAGACGGGTTCGTCAACGGAGTCGATCTCGGCCTCCTTCTTGGTGCCTGGGGCAGTGGTGATCCGGATGCCGACCTGGATGGCAGTGGCTTCGTCGATGGCGTCGACCTGGGGGTCCTGCTGGGCAACTGGTTCTGATCCAGCTCGTCATCAGGAACAGGTTGACCTTCACCGGCTGTGGTAGATTCCTGCCATGCACGGACGGACCAAGCTCCAGTGGATCATCTACATCAGCCTCCTGGTGCTGCTGTGCATGTTCCTGCTGTACCCGATCTGGCTGACGATCCGTGGCGCATTCGAGTCGGACTCAGGGTTCACCCTGCACCACGTCCTGGTTGTCTTCACCGATCCGGTCCTCCGGGCCGGGTTGATCAACGCGACGGCGATCGCGATCTTCACGACCATCCTCTGCATCATCATCGCGATGCCCCTGGCGATCCTTGGATCTCGCTGCGAGTTCGTCGGCAAGGGGTTCTTCAGCGCGATCATCCTGATCCCCCTGATCCTTCCACCGTTCGTCGGGGCGATCGGGTTGAGGCACATCCTCGGTCGGAGCGGTTCGCTCAACACGATCCTCATGGACCTGGGCATCATCGAGCAGGGGATCGACTTTCTCGGTGACGGCGGTTTCTGGGCGATCGTCCTCCTGGAGGCGCTGCATCTCTATCCCATCGTGTACCTGAACCTGGTCGCCTCCCTTGCCAACCTCGATCCCGCCCTGGAGGAGGCCGCCTCCAACGTCGGTGCATCGCGGTGGCGTTCGTTCTTCCGCATCGGGCTGCCCCTGATCCGTCCGGGAATGTTCGCCGGGTGCACGATCGTGTTCATCTGGTCCTTCACGGAACTGGGAACGCCATTGATGTTCGAGTACCACCAGGTGACCCCGGTTCAGATCTTCAACGGCATCAAGGCGATGCAGGCTTCGCGTGAACCGTTCGCGCTGACCGCCGTGATGCTGACCTGCGCGGTGCTGTTCTACCTCATCGGGAAGATGACCTTCGGTGGACGCGGGCATGCGATGTACGCCAAGGCGTCCAGGGCATCGTCGATGCGGCGGCTGGGAACCTGGGGGACGGTGGGAGCGATCGCCGCATTCGGACTGGTCTCACTGGTCGCGGCGACCCCGCACATCGGCGTGGTGCTCACGAGCATCTCGGGTGCGGGGCAGTGGTACGAATCGATCCTGCCTCGGGCGTTTACAGGTGAACACTATGCCGAGGCCCTGACCCATCCCCTGGCGGTCGGATCGATCCGCAACAGCATCTTCCTGGCGACGATGGCGATGCTCCTGGACGTGGTGGTCGGTGTCATGATCGCGAGGATCCTCGTCCGTTCAACCCTTCCAGGACGCAGCGTGCTCGATGCCCTCAGCATGCTGCCCCTTGCGGTGCCCGGACTGGTCATGGCCTTCGGGTACGTCGCGATGACCCTGGAGTGGCCATTCAGCCCCGGGATGCCCGGCCTCTTCGCGCATGTCCTTGAACCGTTCATGCCGTCGACCTGGTTCGCCTGGCTGGACTCGGGTCCCCTGGCCTCGATGGTGAGCGTGCTCGGAACGGATCCGAACCCCTTCCCATTGTTGATCATCGCCTATGCCGTGAGACGTCTTCCCTATGTCGTCCGGTCGACGGTGGCGGGCCTGGACCAGACCTCGATCGAACTGGAGGAGGCCGGACTCAACGTCGGCGCCTCGCGAGGACTGGTGACCAGGCGCATCGTGCTGCCCTTGATCGTTGCCAACGTGATCGCCGGGGCGTTGCTGGCATTCAGCTTCGCGATGCTTGAGGTCTCCGACAGTCTGATCCTCGCTCAGCGAGCAGCAGATTTCCCGATTACCAAGGCGATCTACATCCTGTACGAGCGACTCGGTGACGGCCAGTACGTAGCCAGCGCGATGGGCACCTGGGGCATGTGCCTTTTGGCGGTGACCTTGATTGCCTCAAGCGTGCTCCTGGGCAAGAAGATGGGGGCTATATTCAGGGTTTAAGCCGATCTACGGAATCGTACCCCAGCCCGTATACTGTTGATTCGATCCCGTACACCGGTCCAGGAGACCGTTTCGATGCCATTTACATTGCAGCCTGCCGAGGAAATCGGCCTGGACATCGAATCAACCGAGTACCTGAAGGATCACCCCGGTAGCGAGAACCGCTGGGTCCTCAACTTCGGTCCGCAGCATCCGGCAACCCACACGACCCTGAGGCTCGTGTTGGAATTGGATGGTGAGCGGGTGGCACGCTGCACGCCTCACATTGGATACCTCCATAGCGGATTCGAGAAGCTCGGGGAGAACCACGACTACAACCAGTACGTCTGCACCGTCAGCCGGATGGACTACATCAGCCCGATCAGCAACGACATCGCCTGGCACCATGCGGTCGAGAAGCTGTTCGGGATCTCGCTGACCCCACGGTGCAAGGTCGTCCGAACGATCATGGCTGAACTGGGTCGCATCCAGAACCACCTGCTGTGCGTCGGTGCCGCGGCACTGGACCTGGGCGCCTTCACGGGTTTCCTCTACGGGTTCAACGAGCGTGAGTTCATCTACGACATCATCGACTACGTCACGGGACAGCGGTTCCACCCGGACTGGACCCGGGTCGGTGGTGCCTGGAGAGACATTCCCGATGACGAGGTATTCTCCCGAATGGTCCGCAACTTCATCGACGTGAGGCTGCCGAAGGCCATCAATGACCTCGAGACCTTGCTCAACAGGAACAGGATCTTCGTCGACCGCCTCAAGGGCGTCGGTTCGATCACCGCCGAAGAGGCCGTCGCCTGGAGCCTCTCGGGTCCGATCGCCAGGGCCGCCGGGGTGCGTCGTGACCTTCGCAAGGATGACCCCTATCTCTGCTACGAGCCCAACTGGGATGGTCGGGGCGCCGATCCGGTCGAGTTCTCGGTTCCCATTGCAACAGAGGGCGACTCGCTCTCGAGGTATCTCGTCCGTGTCGAGGAGATCAAGCAGTCCGCTCGCATCATCGACCAGTTGATCGACAACTTGCCGACCGGTTCGATCGACAGTGTCGCCGATGCCAAGGTCAGGGTGCCTGACAAGGCCGACGTGTACGGTTCGATCGAGGGTGTCATCCAGTTGTTCGAGATCTTCATGCACAACCGTGGATGGGACACGCCCGTCGCCGAGTGCTATGGGGCCAACGAGACCGCCAACGGCGAGCTCGGCTTCTACGTGGTCGCTTCCGGTGACCGATGTGCATGGCGGGCCAGTACGAGACCGCCCTCGTTCATCAACTACCAGGTGTTTCCGAAGCTCATCGAGGGACACCAGATCGCCGATGTCGTGGCGATCCTGGGATCGCTGAACATCATCGCCGCCGAACTGGATCGCTGACTCGATCAACGACGAGGAACGAACATGTCCTGGAAGACCAAGCCATCAGGAACCATGCAGATCGACAGGAGGCAGGAGCCCTACCTGACGGCGGACATGGCGGCTAGTTTCCGCGAACAGATCCTTCCGAGGTACGCCACGTCGATGGGGGCCCTGATGCCGATCCTCCACGAGATCCAGCACGCCTATCGGCACGTGCCGTACCAGGCGATGATCGAGATCGCCGAGTTCCTCTCGATCACTCCTGCGGACGTCCTGGACACCGTCACGTTCTACGAGGAGTACCACCTCGAACCCGTCGGTCGCTGCGTGATCGGCATCTGCCAGTCGATCGCCTGCGAGGTCTGTGGCCACCAGGCGTTGCTGGATCATGTCAGGGAGCGTCTGGACATCGAGCCACACGAGACCACCGATGATGGTGCCTACACGCTTCTGGCCATGGAGTGCCTCGGTTCATGCGACACCGCGCCAGTGGCACTCTTCAACGAGGAGTTGCACGAGAACCTCACCATCGAGACCGTCGACAGGCTGATTGACCAGGCTGCACAGGAGCGAGGGGACTGATGCCTGAGCGAAAGCCCATCATGCGATGCCTCGGCGAGTTCGTCGGGCACATCACCCGGGCGATCAAGTCCGATCCGACCAGGGAGTCGCACGTGGTGGGGACCCGTGTCCGAGAGGATGACAAGGGCAACCTGACCTTCCGGCGAACGACCATCGACGAGATCGAGTTCAAGCAATCTCCCGACGCGGCCCGGTCGCCGGGGCAGCCAGACCAGGAAGGTGCAGACAGATGAATGCCCCAGTCCTGACAAAGCGAATACCCACGCCTCCATGGGGTGATCCGGCCGATCGGCACATCGTCGATTTCCAGGAGTACCGTCGTACCGGTGGCTACGAGGCGCTCGAGCAGGCGCTCTCGATGGAGCCGGAGAAGATCGTGGGTGCCGTCAAGGACTCCCAGATTCGAGGACGCGGTGGTGCTGGCTTCCCGTGTGGTCTCAAGTGGACATTCCTCCCCGAGCCCGATGGTGATCGGCGATACCTCGCGGTCAACTGTGACGAGGCCGAACCCGGAACGTTCAAGGATCGACTGCTGTGCGATTTCGATCCTCACCTGGTCCTGGAGGGGATCGCGATCACCTGCTATGCATGCCGCCTGGATACGGCCTACTTCTTCATCCGTGGCGAATACCACCACCAGGCGAAGGTGATGCAGAAGGCGATCGAGGAAGCCTACGAGAATGGGATCTTCGGCCCTGGTGGATTGATGGGCCGAGGCGGTTTCGCCGTGGAGTGCTTTCTCCACCGGAGTGCCGGAGCCTACATCTGCGGCGAGGAGACCGGGCTGCTCGAGGCGATCGAGGGCAAGCGAGGCTGGCCTCGGATCAAACCTCCGTTTCCCGCGGTCAAGGGACTCTTCGACAGGCCGACCATCGTCAACAACGTAGAGACCCTCGCGGCGGTCCCGTTCATCGTCCAGGAAGGGCCCGACCGTTTCAAGACGATGGGATGCGAATCCAGCATCGGTGCGGCCCCCAGCTACGGTCCGAAGCTCATGGGGGTCAGCGGGCATGTCAACAGGCCGGGCTGCTACGAGGTCGACCTTGGCATCAAGCTCTCGACACTCGTCGACGAGTACTGCGGCGGAATGCGTGGAGGAAAGGCGTTCAAGGGCGCTATCGCCGGCGGCGTGAGCATGGGCATCCTGGGTCCGGACCAGTTCGATGCCGAGATGGACTTTGACATCGGTACCCGGTACGACGTCATGGGCTTGGGTACCGCGTGCCCGACGATCTTCGACGAAGAGACCGACATGGTCGCCGTGGCCAGGAACATCGCCAGATTCTTCAAGAACGAGTCATGTGGGCAGTGCACGCCATGCAGGGAGGGATCAGGCTGGCTTCTGAAGCTGCTGACCCGGATCGAGCGAGGTGACGGCACGAGCGAGGACCTGGACCTGCTCCTGGAACTGGCCGGCTCGATGGGTTCGATGAAGGGCACCACGATCTGCGGGCTCGCAGATGGGAACAACTGGGCGGTGAGGACGATCGTGAACAAGTACCGTCCGGAATTCGAGGCCCGTATCGTGCCGAAGTTCGTTCCGGTAACGATCGATTCGGCTTGAATGCACCCGTGAGGCCCTCTTGGAGATGGCTGCAGGGTGGCGGCATTGGACTCCGCCGGTCATGGGCGTATGCTTGTGGTGATCCATGATGGAAGTGGCCAGCATGAACATGACCAGCAATCAGACCGATTCCCAGGCAGCGGCTCCTTCCGCGCCGGTCATCCATGACGACCGCGACGAGACCGCCGTCGATTCGGATGAAGCCGACCCGTCTGAACAACGGGGGGTGTTCGACCTTGGGGTCGACCCTGACGTTCCGCTCCGGCCGGAACATCGAACGTGGATCCTCCAGCAACTGGAACTGCTGGCGCCCCTGCTGCCCAGCCCGATCGAATCCGTGAGGATCCGGGTCGTCGGCGATCGCTCCATGACAAACATGCACATTCGATCACATGGCATCGATGAGCCGACGGATGTCCTGACATGGCCAGCGCCGGGCAACGGTCCTCGGCTTGACGGTGACATCGCCGTCTGCATCGACCAGGGTTTCAGGAACATCGAGTCGGTCCGACACGGGATCGAAAAGGAGTTGCTGCTCTACTGCCTGCACGGGATCCTCCATCTTGCCGGTTATGACGACCAGTCCGAGGAGGATCATCGGTTGATGCATGCCGAGGAGGATCGCCTGCTCGAGTCCATCGGTGTCGGATCAATCTTCAATCCCGGGAGCGGACTGTCGGGAGATCACGCCAGATGACATTGCTCCAGTGTGGAATCCTCGTGTTGCTGCTGATCCTCTCGACGATCCTGTCGGCGATGTTCACGGCGTTGAGCTCACTTTCCCAGGGGTCCCTCAGTCGGTACCTCGAGCAGATCGGTGTACCCGGTCGCATGGAGTGGCTGCATCCGCGCATGCATCGCGTGATCGAGGCGGTCTCCCTCTGGAGGATCATCTGCTCGACGCTGGTGATCCTGGTCCTGGTGTTTCCGGTGCTCCTGGATGCACGCGGGGTCTCGCTGGTCCTGGAGCTGATCGGCATGAGCGTCCTCGCCATCGTGCTGCTCTGGGTGTTTCCCAGCGTCATCGGATCATCCATATCAAGGCATGCTGGTGTAGAACTGGTCGGCAGGCTCCTGCCCGTGATCCACCTGCTGGACGTGATCACCGCACCATTGACCAGCTTCATCGGCTTCGTTGACGAAGCGGTTCGAAGGCTCACCGGTGCCAACCTCAAGAAGCTGGAGATGGAGCAGGAACTGCTTCGCAGCATCGAGGAGACGGAGAGGCAGGGGGGGCTTGATCCCGTCGCCGCAGACATGCTCGAGAACGGCGTGGAGTTCACAAACACGGATGTCAGCAGCGTGATGACTCCCAGGACCGACATGGAGGGGATCGAGTACACCGACGACCTCGCCTCGATCAGGTCGTTCATCGACAAGGCCGGTCACTCCCGCATCCCGGTCTACGAGGACAACCTGGATTCGATCGCGGGCATCCTCTACGTCAAGGATCTGATCTCCTATCTCGGCACCGATGCCAGCGACTTCAGGCTGACCCGGGTCCTGCGAAAGCCGATCCGAGTTCCGGAGACCAAGAACGTCAGGGACCTGCTCGTCGACTTCCAGACGTCCGAGGTCCACATGGCCATTGTCGTCGACGAGTACGGTGGGACCGCCGGCCTGATCACGATCGAGGATGTTCTCGAGGAGATCGTCGGCGAGATCCATGACGAGCATGAGCCCGAGCACGAGGACGAGCCCACGCTCACCGATGTCTCCGAGGACCGTTTCGAGGTCGATGGACGTTTCGCCATCTGTGACCTCAATGAACAGATCGGGCTGGACATTCCCGAGGACCATGACTTCGACACGATCGCCGGTTTCGTGCTGGATCATTTCGGCAGGATCCCCAGTGAAGGAGAGTCATTCCAGGAACATGGGGCACTCTTCACGACGCTCAAGGCCACCGCGACCCAGGTGAGCCGGATCTCCATCGAGAGGAGCAACGGGATCCAGGAGTCCGGGATGCCTGAATCCGACTGAACCCGTGCCTCGGCCTCCTTGCAGCAAGCATCGCATTGATGTGCTGGTAGAATCACACCATGCCACTCCTGAAGACACAGGGTCTGGTCAAGAGCTATGCCGGCCGGCGGGTCGTCGATGGTGTCGGCTTCGAGGTCGAGCCCGGCGAGATCGTGGGCCTGCTCGGCCGCAACGGCGCCGGCAAGACCACGTCATTCCGCATGACGATCGGGATGATCACCCCGGAATCCGGGACCGTTCATTTCCAGGACAAGGACGTGACGCATCTCCCGATGTACCGGCATGCACTGGCCGGGATGGGCTACCTTTCGCAGGAACCAAGCGTCTTCCAGCGGCTGACCGTCTGGGAGAACCTCATGGCGATCCTGCAGACGCAGCGGCTTGGAAGACAGCAGCGGATCGCCCGGGCCGAGGAACTGCTCAAGCAGTTCGGCCTGGAGCACAAGAAGGCCGACCAGGCCCGAACATGCTCGGGGGGTGAGCGACGACGCCTCGAGATCGCCAGGGCCCTGATCACCAGGCCACGGCTCATGCTTCTTGATGAACCCTTCGCCGCGGTCGACCCACACACCGTGGAGGAACTCCAGGACGAGGTCCGTGCCCTGGCCAAGGAGGGGATCGCGATGCTCGTGACCGACCACAATGTCCAGCAGACGCTTCGAATCTGCGACCGTGCCTACATCATCCACGAGGGTCGGAATCTCAAGGACGGCGACCCCAGGTCGATCATCAACGACGAGGTGGTCAAGGAGGCGTACCTGGCCTCGACTTTCCGAGGCGATGAATTCGACGAGAGAACGTCCACCCCTGTACACTCATCCCCATGAACAGACCTGGTCCGATTCTCCTGCTGTTGGTGCTGGTCATGATGGCCTCGACAGGCTGTGTGCGCAGGAAGATCGACATCACCTCCGATCCTTCCGGTGCCCGCGTCTGGCTCAATGACAGGGAGGTCGGGCGGACGCCGATCGAGGTCGATTTCACCTACTACGGCAGGTACGACGTCCGGCTGGAACTGGCCGGGTACCAGCCCGTATGGACCGTCGGTTCGGCCAACGCCCCGGTATGGGACACGATCGGGGCCGACCTGGTGATGGAGACGGTCCCGACCGAACTGACAAGCACCAACCAATGGCATTACATCCTCGAACCAGCGATTGATGATCCGGACCAGGTACTCCAGGACGCCCTGGAACTTGGCCGTTTTCTCAGGGACGAGGAGGCTCGTGAGTCCGGACAGGATGATGTCTCCCCGGAACCGGCTGATGACCAGGACGACACACCTCCCGAGGTTCCGCCGAGCAGCGAAGGGGGCTGAGAACCGAACCAAGGGGTGTGGCCCATGAGCAGTCTTCTTGAACTCCCAATCCTTGATCGGCATGCGCGTCCATCCTGGGCGCTGGGGCCCCGCTCTATCAGCAACCTGCGCATGCTCAGGATCTCGGTGACCGATCGATGCAACCTGAAGTGCCACTACTGCATGCCCGAGGCGGGCATGGCATTCTCCGACAAGGATGAGCTGCTCGGGATCGACCAGATCTGCGAGATCGCCGGTGCCGCCCTCGATCTGGGTGTCCACTCGATCAAGCTGCCCGGAGGTGAGCCGACGGTCCGCTCGGACCTGGAGCAGATCATCACCAGCCTGGCGGCCATGGGAGTTCCTGACCTGTCATTGACCACCAATGGCATGCAGTTGCAGCGACGAGCCTCCGCCCTTCAGGATGCCGGGCTCGACAGGGTGACCGTGAGCATGGACAGCCTGGTGCCTGAACGCTTCAAGAGGCTCACCGGTGGTGGGCGACTGGACCTGGTCCGGACTGGACTGGACCGACTGGATCAACTCGGGTTCACCAACACCAAGATCAACGTCGTGATGGTCAGGGGGGTCAATGACGACGAGCTGATTCAACTGGCCCAACTCAGTCTCGATCGCGACTGGACCATCCGCTTCATCGAATACATGCCATTGGGACAGAGTCGCCTGCTGGAGATGGACGAGGATCCACTGGTTCCCACCGACTCGTTGATCCAGCGGCTCAGGGACCAGTTCGGGCGGCTGGAGGAGGTTCCCCGGCACATGGAGTCAGGCATGGGGCCAGCCGAGGTTCTCAAGATCCCTGGAGCGGTCGGGAGGATCGGGTTCATCCACGCGATGACCAGGCCATTCTGTGACACCTGCAACCGCCTCCGGGTGACCGCTCGCGGGGAACTCAGGAGCTGCCTCTTCGATGGTGGTGAGATCGACCTGCTGCCACTGCTTGGCTCAGGGGGTCCAGGGGCCATCCAGGAGGCCTTCAGGGCCTCCGTGGCGATGAAGCCCGAAGTGGCCCATGGCAGCAGGGGAGATCGGGCCATGAGCCAGTTGGGTGGCTGAGGAGGCTCCGAGACCCGGCCCGAATGACGGCCTCCGACCCTTGATATGGGCCATTGATGAGGTATCTGCAGGGCGATCGCCGACCGAATTCAGATATTCCTTCGCACCTGTCAAATGGCCATTGACCCCGGCGGACATCCCCCGATACTGTACGGAGAGGTGAAACATCCACTCGCCTCAAAGCGGTCCTTCGGGACTGCTTCTAGGCCGCCGTCTGGAAGTGTCGGAGCATTCGGACGGCGGTTTTTTTATACAAAAACCATGATTTTGAGGCCATCTTGGAATTATTCCATCTTGAGCCAGGAGGTATCGATGGACCCCGCATCGGCACATCCAATCGCCATGGCGGTGTTGAGACAGACCTGCAGCGGCATCCCCGCTGTGACGCCCAGGACCAGGCTGACCAGGGCCTGGTGTCGATTCAGTTGCCCTTGGAAACTCGCCTGGATCGTCCCCTCGGCCGTCTGGAGCGTTGCCATGCCCCGGGCGGGTTCCATCAGCAGCAGCATCTGGAGTTCATGGGCGTTCAGGAAGCGGCCTGCCGCTTCGTTGACTGTCAGGTCACGCAGGACCGGCTCCAGCCATGCCAACTGGTCAATGGGCATGACACATCCATCAGCCAGCTTCAATGCCTGGAGGACCAGGCTTGAATCAACCGCCTCCTGAACCAGGTCCGTGTTGTGATCAAGGATCCGGATCGCCCGCTTGGCAGAATCAAGCACGCGATCGATGGTCGACCTGCATTGGCCATTGAATCTGGAGACTGAGTCGTAGACGACCACGTCCGCGGCGATGGCCATGTCCTCGAGGTCCGCATCCCACTGGAGGTTGCCAATGGCATTGTCGGTTCCGAGTCTTGGAGGCTCGTTGCTGAACGCGATCCGGGCGATCCGAGCGGTCGGCAGGTCCGAATCGACCTGGATCGCGGCGGTGTTGATATCAGCCTCGGCCAGCGTGTTCCTGATCTGCGAGCCAGCCTGGTCCAGGCCCACCCTGCTGGCACTGAAGGCGTGCTGTCCCATGGCCACTGCGGCCATCGGCACGTCGCAGGCGACACCACCGCATCCGACGGGAGCGGCTGGGTCCGAGTAGAGGCAACCGATCCCCATGATCTTCTGTGGCTGCATTCGCACACTGTACCGCCTCGGCGGTGTCGCTCAAGCGGGGACGAGCCCTGTTGCTTCGAGCATGCATGGAATCGGGTACAATCCTCGTCACACAGAAGGGGAATCATCCATGCTCAGGAACATCATCAGTGTCGTCTTGATCACCTCGTGCTGGTCGTCCATCGCGGCTGCATCCACCACGACCACTTCAGCGGTGAAGTACACATTCGATCCGACCGATGCCCCGGTCCTCTTTGCAGGCCAGGCATCCGGTGCAGCCTCCAGTGCTGCTTCCAGTAGTGATGAGGACGAGGCCAACCCGAAGGCCACGACGAGTTTCGGCGCCGCTGGAAGCTGGCAGTGGCATGTCGTCGGCAGTTGGATCAGCAACTTCGATCGTGACAACTTCGGCAAGATCGGTGGTGGTGTCGATTGGTTCTTCCTGGAAAACATCAGCATGGGCCTGTCCTTGGACGGTTCCTACTACGACCAGGTTGGTGAGAACGCCTGGGGCATCGGCCTGAACCTGCTCTTCCGTTGGCACTTCCTCACAGGAGAGAAGTGGTCGATCTACGTCGATGGAGGGTGCGGCATTCTCGGGACCACCAACGACGTGCCGTTCAACGGTTCGAGTTTCAACTTCACGCCACAGGCTGGAGCCGGTTTCACCTATGAGATCTGCGAGGGCACCCGCCTGATGACCGGTGCACGCTGGTACCACATCTCAAACGCCCGGACCTACAGCGAGAATCCCGGGCTGGATGCCATGCAGTTGTACGGTGGAGTGACCTTCAGCTTCTGATGGCTCAGTCCTCGTACCCGTTCGGGTGGGCACTGAACCAATTCCATGCCGTGCTCACGGTCTCCGTGAGATCGGTGTAGCGTGCGGTCCATCCCAGTTCCTCCTGAATCCTGTCACAACAGGCGAACAGCGTCGGAGGATCACCTGGACGCCTCGGGGCTTCCACCACCTCGAAATCGACCCCGGTGACCTCCCTGGCGGTGTCGATGCACTCGCGGACCGAGTGACCCTTGCCGATCCCGATGTTGTAGTGCCGCTGGTCGCCCGGTTCCAGGGCGTGCATTGCATGGACGTGAGCATCCACAAGGTCGACCACGTGTACATAGTCTCTGATGCACGTGCCGTCCGGAGTCGGATAATCGGTGCCGAAGATCGACATGCGATCACGCTTGCCCAGGGCGGCTTGCAGGCAGATCGGGATCAGGTGCGATTCCGGCCTGTGATCCTCCCCGATCCTTCCTTCCGGATCACTCCCTGCAACGTTGAAGTACCGCAGTGCCGCGTAGGCGAATTCTGGAACGCTGCCGGCATAGTCGGCAAGCAGCCGTTCCACGTGAAGCTTTGAGGCCCCGTATGGATTGATTGGCCTCTGGGGGCACGTCTCCCGGATCGGGATCTGCGTCTGATCGGGCTCGCCATAGGTGGCGCAGGTGCTCGAGAACACGAGCCGGCGGACCCCGACCCTGTCCATCGCCTGCAACAGGGAGAGTGAGCCGACGAAGTTGTTGTCGTGGTAGAGCAGTGGGTCTCCCATGCTTTGTCCCACCTCGGCCAGGGCGGCGAAGTGCATCACGACTTCGATCGACCGATCCTCCAGCAGGGCGGCCACCTTGTCCCGCTCCCGCAGGTCTCCCTCGCAGAAGGTCAGTCGGCCCGGTTCGGCGAGTCCCTGGAGCACGTCTATGGCCTGCTGATGGCCGTTGACGAAATTATCCAGCACGGAGACGGCATGACCGTCGTTCAGCAAGCGCAGACACGCATGTGAGCCGATATATCCAGCACCGCCGGTCACAAGGACATTCATCGAATTCTCCAAACAGGATCGTGTGAGAAGGTACTCTAGCCAGAACGGGACTCCCATGCCTGACTCCAACTCGACAGAGCCGCTCAAGCGTTCCAGCGCACCACTCGGTCCGCTGGACGGTCTTCGGCATGTCCTCGGAGGGTGCCTGATGGGCCTGGCCAACCTGGTCCCGGGAATCTCGGGTGGAACGATGCTGCTGGCCAGCGGGGTCTATCCATCGTTCGTCGACGGCATCGCCTCGCTGACCCGGTTCCGTTTCAGCAGTTGGGGGATCATCAGGCTCATCCTGATCATCGTTCCTGCGTTGGCGGCCTTTCTGCTGCTGGCCGGTCCCGTGGTCCACCTGGTCATCCACCACAGGTGGGTCATGTTCAGTCTCTTCATCGGGCTGGCACTGGGTGGAGTGCCGCTGGTCTGGAACCTGCTCAAGCCGGTCAAGCCAGACATTGCCCCCGGAGTCGTGATCGGGCTGGTGGTCATGGGCATGATGGCGATGACCAAGCATCAGGTCGGAGCCGATGGTCCACAACAGGGGGCCTTCGTGCTGCTGCTGGTCGCCGGCGCCTCCGGTGGTGCGGCAATGGTTCTTCCAGGTATCAGTGGCAGCTACCTGCTCCTGATCCTCGGGCAGTACGTGGCAATTCTCATGGCGATCAAGGCCTCGGTCTCAGCCTTGAGAAACGGGGAACTCGAGGCGCTCAGCTCGGCCATGGGAACCCTCGTGCCCTTTGGAATCGGTGTGCTTGTCGGGGTCGTCGGGCTGAGTAACCTCGTGAGCTTCTGTCTTCGACGCCATCGGAGGATCACCCTGAGCGTGCTGCTCGGGCTGCTCCTCGGTGCCGTCCTGGGTCTCTGGCCGTTCCAGGAGTCCATCGCTCCCCAGATCGGGGACGTCATCAAGGGTGTCCAGCTCCAGACTCAGGCCGATGTCGATGCGGTTGACCCCATGGACCAGGCATCAAGGATCGTCAGCCCGAGCTTCCTCCAGGCCCTTGGATCACTCGGGCTGGCCATGATCGGCCTTTTCATCTCGATGGGAATCAGCCGGCTTGGTTCTCCCCGCAAGGAGCCGGAGCCCTAGTCAGATCGTGGAATTTATGGATTCCTGGGCGGTTCTAAGGCCGATACAAGGGCATCCAGAGCTCCTTGGAAGCCGCCAGGCTGATATTGGTCCTTTCTTGGCAGTTTCCGGGACTTGCCCGCACATGGCGTCTTTGGGATGATTGCCGCCCCGATGAGTAGAACCACTCCAGTGCAAGCCGGTACCAGCTCGCCCGAGCCAACCCTCAGGCTGGCTGGTTTTCCCGAGGACTCGCCCGAGTTCTCCAGTGAT
The DNA here is from genome assembly GCA_002711415.1 of Phycisphaerae bacterium. Lineage (GTDB taxonomy): Bacteria > Planctomycetota > Phycisphaerae > Phycisphaerales > SM1A02. The sequence goes on from PARI01000025.1 coordinate 48,615, forward strand.
GTGGCTGTGCAGGATCAGGTTCCCGAGCATGTCCGGGCCGAGGCCAGAAAGCTCATTGCCGAGGCCGAGGCACTCCTGGAAAGCCTCCAGCAGGATCGCCAGAAGATTCGCAACAGGCTTGAGCGTCTTGGACGGGTTGATCCGATGCAGCAGGTTCGCGGCGTCAGTTCCATGGACGTGGCCATCGACGATGCCAAGGAGCTGATCGAGGCGACGATCTCGCTGGAATCCTGAGCCTGTTCCAGGTTCAAGACGTTCTATGCCTAGTCCAGTGATTCTGATTCGATGCTGGCTTCCTCACCGGCAAGCTTCTTCTCCGCGTAGCGCTTGACCCAGTTCTCCCATGACTTGCCCGCGGCGGTGTCCTTGCCGCTGAAGCTGAGGCCACTGATCCGGTCGACATGGATCGAGACTGGATTGGAGTCTTCCGGGCAGATCAGCCTGAAGCACCTGGGCTCGTCAGATGACAGGTCGAAGCCGAATCCGGTCATCGTGGTTGCATCATCGAGCATGATCGTGATATCGCCTCGATAATCCACGGCAGCGCCCAGCACCTCGAGGCGCTGTTCGCCGGCGATGTCCTCGAACGAGGCTCCCTGCTTGAACTGGTCCTCATGACCTGTCATGTACGTCGCACTCCTCGGGCTCAGGGTTCCAGGTCGGGCTGGCTGCCTGTCGGGTTGTGGATCCGCCACTTGAACTGGCGAGCCAGGCGGATCATCACGTCCCAGGCGATGTCCTCGTCCGTGATGTAGAGCAGCATCTGCTTGACCGGATCCTCTCCGGGTGTCAGCTCGATCCGGATTCCCGGTCCGTAGAGCAGGTCGGGCTGTTGCTCTGACTCGGCCGCGGTGTTGTGGCGGGCCAGGTCGTCCAGGAGTTGAGCCCTCGCCGCGATCGGGGCCATTTCACCATCGGGCGAGCCCTGTTCACGGGAGAGGATCTGGAACAGCTTTGCACTCATCGGGTGGATTCCTTGGAGTTCTTGTGCGGCCGGTTATTTCCGCTTCACGGCCTGCAGGGACAACCTTACTTCGAACCGGTCGGATCGTCGACCTCGCCCTCATCCTGTTCGGACGTTGCGGGCAGCAGGACCGAGCTGATCCGCTCGATCAGCAGTTCGAGGGACACTGGTTTCAGCAGGTAGTCATCGACCCCGAGGCTGCGTGCATAGGCCATATGCCTGCGGCCCTGGTTGGCGGTGACCATGATCACCCTCGGCCGAGGATCCAACTCGTGCAGCTTCTCAAGCACGAGGAATCCACTCCTGCCAGGGAGCATCATGTCCAGCACGACGGCGTCCGGTTGGAAGCTTCGGGCGACGCTGATCGCCGAGTTGCCGTCGGATGCCGTCGAGGTGGTGGCGCCGGCCTTCCGGATCGCCAGTTCCATGCTCGAGAGGATGTCCTGGTCGTCGTCGACGATGAGGATCCGCGTACCGTCCAGCAGCATGGTCATGACTGTTCCTCGCTGGTACATGTCCGCATCATCAGGCGGCCCCGGCGGCGAGTTCAAGGGTGTCTTTCCTCGAGTTCTCGAGGATCTGGTCGAGCATGTCCTGGGTCATCCATGGCAGTGATTCGAGCTTGGTCCTGAGCTTGGCTGGAAACTCGAGTGACTGCCGCTCGAACTTGGGCCGGCTCTTCCAACGTCGATGCAGCCACAGGTACTGGTCCGGTGCCTGCCTGACCATGTTCTCCATCGCCCGGTTGAACCTCGCGGTGATGTAGAACAGCGGATCTGGCTGATCCTCCCAGTCCTGGGGCCAGATGAAGTCCGTCGCCGCCAGTTCATACTTGAATCGACCGTCCAGTCGCCTTGCCAGTCCGGCGACGATCGGAACCTTGTACCTCATCGCCAGCAGCCCGATCGACTTGTAGCTCGAGGCAAGGCGATTGAAGAACGGAACGAAGAGGCCGTCGTCACCGGCATTCTGATCAGCGATGAACCCGATTCGTCCGCCTGACCTGAGGATCTTCTGGACCTTCTCGGTGCCACCCCACTTCGTGATGATCTCCATGCCGCGAGCCTCCCGGACTCCGAGGAACCAGTCGTTCACCAGTGGGTTGTCGATGGGGCGAGCCAGGGCGCTCATCGGGAATCCCAGAAGTGAGAGCGTGTATCCAAGGAGCTCCCAGTTGCCGCAGTGTCCTGTGATGAAGATCGCAGGCTGTCGCTTCAGCAGCATGTCCAGGCTGCTGCCGAGCTTGCCGATCTGAACGTACTCGGGCCACGAGGCCGGGGTGAGCAACCTGGGCATCGCGAGGCTGTCGAGGATGAACAGCTGGAAGAGGTGCTCGACCGACTGGATCGCCAGCCCCTCGGCCTGTTCGGTCGTCATCTCGGGGAAGCATCGCTGGATGTTCTCGATCGCCCTCGTCCGACGTTTGCGGGCCAAATGCGCATAGAGCCGGCCGATCGACGCGGCCGTGTGCAGGTTCTGGTCCAGGTCAAAGCACTGGATCAGCGCGGCACTGCCTCGCAGTCCCAGGTACTGGATCCACTCGTTCAACGTCGCCTTGGTGCCGCGCCTGCTCACGTGGGAGATGCCGTCAGCGGTTGGTCGTTCCCGTGAGTATCTCGAAACGGTTCCAGTTCAGTACCGGGATCTGTGCTTCAGAGGCCTGCTGGAAGAGTTCCTCGTACTGGTCGCGTGCCGTCCTGGAGTCCAGATATGACTTGAACTGCTGGTCGGTTGCGTCCGGTGGCAGCGGGGGAGGCATCGGGGGCTCGTCGCCGAGGACCAGGAAGTCCAGGTCGCCGGTCAGTTCCGAACCGTCGACGACCTCGCCGCCCCATTCGATGATCTTGCTGCGAAGGTAGTCGGCTTCCTTGGTCGTCGGGCGTCCATCACCGTTGATGTCGAACTTGCCGTGAACGAGGAACCGGAAGCGGTAGTCCGGGCTGAAGACGGCATTGGCGATGACGTCATCCTTGCCGAGCGAGCGTCCCGGGGTCCGACGGGTCACGCGGGCGGTCGAGGTGACGTCCCCGACCTTGATGACCTGGATGCTCGCCTTTCCGCGGTTCTGGCCGCGTGTGTTCGGATCGACCCGGATCGACGTCGAATTGTCGTAGACCTCGAAGGTCATGCCGGGAACGACACGATCCTCTGACCCGATGTCGATGAAGACCTGATCAGATGAATCGATGACGTCGATGATCCGTCCGTCAACCAGTTCGGCGGGGTTGCGGGCCTTGACCCTGAACTCGTCGACGATCTTCTGGAGCTGCTGGTTCTTGGTCTGGAAGACGGCGGCTCTCTGGTTCAGCTCGTCGATCTGTCCCTCCAGGTCGTTCTGGCGATCAGCGAACTGCTGGGACATCTGCCCCTTGGTCGCCTCGATCGTCTTGATCGCTTCGGCGGTCTGATCCCTGTAGTCGTTGGCGGCCTGCTCGTATCCGGCGATCGTGCCCCTCACGCTGTCGACCTCGCGCCGCGCATCGTCCTGAGCCTGGGTCACCTGCCCCTGCAGGTCCTTGATTTCAGAGTCACGCGAGTTGAGCTGGTCCTGGAGGTTGGAGACCTCGTTCTGGCTCTGTCGCAGTTGCGCGTTGAGGTTGTCCATCGTGCTCTTGACCGAGCTGCCATCCTGGATCTGGATGCCCTGCTTCATCTGGTCCAGTTGCTGGGCGGGGGAGCCCATCACGAAGGTCGAGACGTCGTTGTGACGGGCCATCATGTGACCATAGAGGCTCTGGCCGCCCTTCTGGCTCAGCATCAGCTTGGCGGCTTCGCTCTGGAGCTCGCTGTCGCGGATGACGTTCTGCTTGTCCTGGCCAGCCTTGGTGGCCTTCTGCTGTTCGGTCATCGACTTCGAGTAGAAGACGATGGTCATCACCAGGAAGAAGATCGTAGTCATGATGAAGACGATCAATGCGACCAGAACCCCGGTGCCACCAGCTGCTCGAATAGCCATTTTCGGACTTCTCCTCTGCGTACCCGGGAGCCTGCATCCGCCGACGAATGGGGTACTGGACGTGAAAACATAGTGTCCGGCATCGCCTCCCGACCGTCAAGCCATCCTAGGCATCCAAGGGCGGCTCCGCTGGTGATTCCCTCAGCAGGGCACAACAGACAGACTGGCCATGGATGGCCAGATGGGTGCCGATCGGGCCGATTTCGCCGTTGGCATGGAAGCCCGTAAGTGGAGCATGGTCAAGTCGGCGAGCAAGCCTCGCCGAATCTCCAAGGTCGTCGTGGAACATGCCAGCCTGCCTGCCCGTGCAACTGGCCGCGATGACGGCGGCGGGGGGTGGCTGGAACTGCTGGCCATCCAGGAGCAGATCCAGGTCCTCGGCTGCGGAGACTCCATCCCGCACGTGGAACTGGATGGTCTGGCCGACCCCGACCTGGTCATTGATCAGCAACGAGCCGCTGGCCTGGTCGATGCCGATGAGGTTCCGTACCAGGAAGTCGCCCCGACCGAATCGCTCCTTGTATTCGTTCACGGCGAGCCCGAGCAGCAGTCCCTGAGCCGCTATGGACCGTTCAGATGGCTGCAACTGGTCGATCATCTCGCGGGCCACGGCCAACGCTGGTCTGCCCGAGATCTGTTCGATCCGACCGGACCTGGCTCCCGTGACGACCAGTGGACTCCCGATCGGTCTGCATCCCTGGCTGACCAGGACATCCACCTCGAGCTTCCCATTGAGGGACACTCCGACGAGACCGGTCTGCTGGACATGATCGTCGATCACCAGCAGGTTGATGCCCGGACGGCTGGCACCCGAGGCCAGGCCACCGATGACCCTGGAGGGGATTCCATCCCCAAGGGCATTGATCATCGAGCAGGCCGATGCCCCGGCCGATGTGGTGAAAGGATCGGCCAGGATCAGGCTCAGGGCGTGTTCGGTTCCGATCCCAAGGGCCGATGCGATCATGCCAGGCCCGGGATGGTTGTAGGCATCCAATGCGAACGGCGTGCAGGTGGCGAGCCCACCGAGCTTCATGCAGAGGACGCTGATCCCGCACCGATGTTCCAGCTCGTTTGCATCCCCGAGCACGCCGCGAGCACTGCAGGCCAGCATCGTTCCCGGATGCAGTCTCTGCCGGAGCAGTTCAAGGCCGGCCCTGGCGGCCCCGATGTGGTGGAAGCTGAAGAAGCAGAGGCACAGGTCACCACCTCCGCCAAGGCCCGATTCGATCGAGTCGCAGCAATCGTGGATGGCCGTGCGGGTATCGAAATGGCTCGAAGTCACCGAGGCCGCCTTGATGGTTGCAGAGGTCCGCATCCTGATAAGCCTACGCCATCGAGGGGTTGATTTCCCCTTTATCAGGACCTCAAGGGGGTCCCGGGAGGCTTCCTCGAGCCCGGCACTTGTCCCAGGAGCCGATTCAGGACATAATGCCCAGTTCGAATTTGCTTCAAATCCGTTCCCAGGAATCCTCACGTGCCCAATACCAAGTCAGCAGCCAAGCGTGTCCGACAGAGCAGCAAGCGTCGTGCATTGAACCATTGGCGAAAGAACAACGTGAAGAAGCACATCAAGTCCTTCCTGGACGCGATCACGAAGCAGGATGTCACGACAGCGGAGACCGAGTACCGTCGAGTCGTTTCGGTCCTGGACAAGGTCGCAACGACTTCAACCATGCACAAGAACACTGCAGCACGACGCAAGAGTCGCTTGGCTCGACGTCTGAATGCGTTGAAGTCCTCGGCATCCTGATCGACTCCTCGAATCCGTGAACCCACCGAACCCGTGCCCGGTCGTCCCGTGCGTTTTCTTGCGTGACTGCTGCACTTGAGAATCACCCTTGCTGCTGGTTGAATGGAGGGGAAAGAGCGATGCATGGGAAGATCCAAGAAGACCCAATCACGTGAAGTCGAACTGGTCGCCCCGGGATACTGGGAGCGATCACGTCGTCCCCTTGAGATCCTGCTCTTCCTCCTCCCGTTGGTCCTGATCTACGAGATCGGGCTGATCGTTCTTCTCAAGTCCGACACGGGCATCCTCACCAACAAGGCGCACCACGAGATCATCAGGCTCTTCGACCTCTTCGGGGTCACCTCGGCCGCCATGAGCCTTCCAGGCCTGTGCCTGCCCGGGATCGTGCTGGTGGTGGTCCTGGTGCTCTGGCAGTTCCTCGGCCGCTTTGACTGGACGGTCAACCTCTCGACTCTCGGGGGAATGCTGATCGAGTCGATGATCCTGGCCATGCCACTGCTGATCATCGGGCAGGTCATCGCCCGCAGCGTTCCGCTGCTGGCGACTTCGCCTGGGGACCTTCAACAGCTCTCCATCGCAGGCAGGATCGTGCTCTCGATCGGGGCTGGGCTGTACGAAGAGCTCATCTTCAGGATGCTCATCATCGCCGTGGTCCACACCATCCTGGTGGACTTCTGGAAGATGAGCGAGTTCTGGGGGATCACCATCGCGATCACGGTGTCCACGATCTGCTTCACGCTCTACCACCCACTCGTGGCGGCCGATGGAGGCTACTCGCTCCAGAGGATCTTCTTCTTCCTCATCGGAGGCGCGTATTTCGGCCTGCTCTTCGTGTTCAGGGGATTCGGAATCGTCGTGGCCGTCCATGCGATCTACGACATCATCGCCCTGGTCCTGGTCCCGTCCGGCTGACCGCGAGGCGGTGATGGAACGATCTCGCCAACATCCCGAGTATGAACTATCGTGATCCCCATGAGCCGCATCGATCACAGGAGTGTCTATCTCGTCCGGGACCGGTCCGGCCAGTCCACGGGTCCTTTCGATCACCAGAAGCTCAGCAAGATGGCGGCGGACCGCTCGATCGATCTCGAGGACGAGTTGACGATCGACCATCCTGATCAGCCCAGGACATGGATGCCCGCATGGAGCTACGAGGGCGTCTTCGCCGACTCGATCCGCAACGCGTTCATCGAGTCGCGTGAGGCGATCGACCGTTTGAGGTTCATGGAACTGAAGGGTTACTTCTCGAGGAAGGAATACCTCAGGCAACGGGACATGCTTCTGGAACTCCAACAGGAGCCCGCCCCCGACGAGGCTCCGGAGGATCGCCCGATGTCCACGGCCGAGTGGGCGGCCCAGGTCGATGTCGACCAGGTGGATGGCTCCACCACCAGGCGCTTGTTCGAAGTCATGCATGCCGATGGCACCCGGTCCAGCGGCCTCGACAGCGTCCAGTTGAAGGCCCTGGCCAGGAGCGGGTTCATCGACGTCGATGACGAGGTGCGACAACGCGGGGCGGATCGATGGGTGCCCGCATGGAAGGTCGGTGGCGTGTTCGCCGAGGTCATCGTCAACGGATACCAGAAGCACAAGGATGCGATCGAGCGACTGCGGTATCTCCATGTCAACGGGTCGATGGACAGGAGCCGTTTCAGGCAGGAGCGTGATGCGATCATCTGCAACCAGGAGGCGAGCATCGTGGTCCAGGACGACAGGCTTGATGCACGGGAACAGGCCATCTGTTCGGAACTGGGGATCGGACAGGATGTCCTCAGGAAGTTGAAGCTGCACTTCGCCGAGCAGATCGGTCGCTTGCGGCATCGATGCGATGCGCTTGAAGCAAGGCTTCGGCGACTGGGTGTCGGTGTCGAGGACGACCAGGCGTGACCAGATTCAGCTGGTCGCGTCCACCACGGCCGGCAGCAGGCCGGTCGCCAGGCCCAGATAGACCGATGTCGCGGCCAGGTCGGCCAGGACCAGCACGAGCGGTCCGGCCGCAATCCTGGGATCCAGTCTGACCTGATGCAGGAAGACCGGTACCAGGCCTCCGGCGATCGACGAACTGATCATCGCCGAGCAGACGCTGAGGGCCAGCACGATGCCGATGCGATGGTCGCCGGTGATCAGCCACGAGACGATGGCCACCAGCACGCCACAACTGGCCCCGAGCATCGCCGCGACGATGACCTCCGTCCTCATCCGCCGGAGCAGGGTGCTCCATTGCACGCTGGGCACGTGCGTCAACTGGAGTGAGAACGTCATCGCCTGCATCGAGATCGATTCGGCCAGGGTGAGCACCAGTGGGATGAACAGGGCGAGGGCCACCCATGTCTCAAGCGTCATGGAGAACGACCACGCGATCACGGCGCACCCGATGCCACCGATGACGTTGCACAGCAGCCACGGCAGCCGCTTCCTGTAGCCTCGCAGCACGTTGCTGTTGCGGGCCTCCTCGACGGAGACACCCATGACCTGGAACAGGTCGTTGATACGCTGGGTCTGGGCCAGTTCGAACGTCTCGTCCGCGTAGACCTGCACGTCGATCGCACCCATGAGTCGGCCCTTGTCATCGACGACCGGCAGGGCCAGGAGCCTGTGGGATGCGAACATGCCGAGGGCATGTTCCAGGTCCACGTCCATGCGGATCCGGACGACGCTCGTGCGCATGACCTTCTCGACGGTCCGCTCACGATCACCGAGGATCAGTTCCCGGATCGGGAGCACGCCCACCAGGACGTCCTCGTCATCGACCACGTAGATGTACATGATCCTGTGGTCAATCATCCGGGACCGGAGGGTGTCCAGGGCGTCCTTGATCGTCTGGCTGGCGCAGACGGTCGTCTGCACCTGGCTCATCGCCGAGGTGACCGGTTCCTTCAGGTTCAACTTCCGGGAGATGACCATGGTTCCTGAGTATATCGACGGCATCCGGTCCATACGGCTACACTGTGTCCATGAACAGTGAACCAGGCATCAAACCGATCAAGCTGCTGTGCCTCGATGTGGACGGCGTATTGACCGACGGCAGGATCTCCATCAGCGACCATGGCATCGAGTCCAAGACGTTCCATGTCCGGGACGGCCTGGCCATGAAGCTGTGGATGTCGCTCGGGCTGGAGATCGCCGTGATCACCGGCCGGACCAGCAACGCCCTGGTCCATCGCCTCGAGGAACTCGGCGTACGGATCCTCCACATGGGGGTTTCCGACAAGCAGCCCGTATTCAGGGAAGTCCTGGAGCAGGTCGGATGCGAGGCCTCTGAGGTGGCCATGCTGGGTGATGATTTGCCGGATGCCTGCATTCTGCGCCTTGTCGGCTATCCTATGGCTGTCCAGGACGCATCCGCTGAGATCCTCAAGATGGTTCATTACGTCACGGTACGCCCTGGAGGACATGCAGCGGTCCGCGAGGCGATCGAGCACCTGCTCAAGCGGCAGGACCAGTGGGACAGTGCAATCGAGAGATTCCTGCTGGACGGTTGATCACCGGGTGATGGTCCGCTTCCCCCGGCAGGAGGCCCATGATGTTCACCAAGTCCAGTAACGGTTCTTCCCAGGCAGCCAGGAGGTTCATCCTCATCGGGTGCGGTGTTCTCGTCGGCGGCCTGGTCATTCTGGTGGCGATCAACCTCGATCCCGCCGACACGACCGAGCAAGAGCCGCAGCGGATCATCAATGCGGAAGAACTGGTCGTACCCTCGGCGTTGACCGAATCGGACGTCTCGCAGGATCCATCCAGCATCACGGACCAGACCTCGATCCAACTGCGGCAGGGCGCCTAGATCCAGGTCGCGGATGAATCGGGTGAACTGGCCCAGCAGTACAGCGCCCGACGGATCGATCCGCTCCCGGACAGTTTCATCGCGATGGAACAGCCCCGTGCGGTCCTGTACCCCAGCGGTGATCGGATCGTGACGCTCCAGGCGGTCGATGGGCGGGCCTATGTGCCGCAGCGAGCCCTTGAATCCGGAACCATGACCGGTGACGTCGTCATCAGGTTGTTCCGCCCGAGTCAGGGCCGAAGAATCGACATCAACAATGACAAGCCCGCCATGGTCATCAATGCCGACGAAGCCCAGTTCGACCAGGTCCGTGGCGAGATCCGCTGCGACCGGGCCGTCTCGGTCGACACGGCCGAGGTGCATTTCGAGGGCGTGGGTCTCACGCTGCTGCTTGACGAGCAGGGCGACGGCATCGAGCAGTTGTTCGTCGACCGATCGACCGCACCGATTCGGATCAACCGGGTTCAGGAGCAGGTCGCCCGACCGACGCAGGATGTGGCCCCGGCAAGCGATCCTTCCACGGACATTCCACCGACACGCGCTGCCGCAACAAGCCCAAGCACGACCCCTCCGGCCCGGCCCACTTCAAAGGCGGCCGGCACACCGACTCCCAAGCCGGCGCCGCCCGCAGTCGCATCCAAGCCCGTCACGAAGGAACCGGCGGCCGACCCCGGCTTCTACAAGCTCACCCTGAACGACGATGTCCAGATCGTCCGGACGATCGGATCCGAGCGAAGCATGATCAGTGGCGACACCCTCGTGGCCGTCTTCAGCCTCGAGTCGGATTCACTCGGGTCCCAGATGGCCGGACTCACCGGCGGTCGATTCGACCGTGTTGTACCCCGAACACTGCACGCCGGCGGCCATGTGCTGGCGGCATCGGCCTCCACGGTGATCGCGGGGCAGGCGATGACTCCCGAGGCCGAGCTCATCGAGATCAGCTACTCGGGTCGACTCGTTCTCCTGCCGGTGCCGACCGAGGACCAGGTTCCGCCGACCAAGGACGACGTCATCATCAGGATCGATGGCCAGATCGTGACGCTGGTGGATGAGCCTTCCAGTGCACGGGCGACGTGCTCGCGCGTGATCTATCGATCGGCCCAGGACGAGGTCGAACTGATCGGGTCGTCCGGAACACCGTTGATCGTCGACAGTCCGCAGATGCAGCTGCAGGCCGACCGGTTCTGGTTGCGTCGGCCCGACGGCAAGGGAGGACTCGAAGGACCGGGCTGGATGGAACTGGAACAGGAGTCGTCAGGTGATGATCCAGCTGTGGCGTCCGGATCGCTCGACACGAGCATGGTCGTCGCATGCAACGGCTCCAGCGAAGCGCTCGGATCGATCGTCTCGAGGATGTTCCTGCAGGATTCGGATTCCCTCACCCAGAGGAACCTCCAGATCACCTGGACCGGTGGGGTCGACCTGGAGTTCGCACCCGGCCAGCAGGATTCCCGCCTCAGGAGCGCCCAGTTCAACAAGGACGTACACGTCGACAGTGACGACTTCCTGCTCGACTCGGAATCGCTGAAGGTGGTCTTCTCCACCGAGCGCACCGAGCAGATCGAGCAGATCACGGCCGCCGGCAAGGTCGACATCCAGAGACTCGGTGAACGTGGCGTAATGAGAGCGGAGTTTCTCCAGATGGATCTGGCCGAATCGGAGCAGGGCAAGGCGATTCCATCGCGGCTTCAGGCGACCGGTGACGTCATGGCATCGGATCCCCAGCAGACCATGTGGACCCAGTCACTCGATGTGACCTTCCGTCCCCGCCCCTTGGAGCAGGCCGCCCCGGCCGAGGACTCCGCCCAGGGTGAGCAGGATCCATTCGGTGACGGAGGAAACGTCCAGATCGAGACGGTGGAAGCCACTGAGAAGGTCCAGGTGCTGCTGTCGGAGGGAGCCAGGGTCTTCGCCGACAGCATGAAGGGCAATGCCATCGAGTCGAACCTGGAGCTGAAGGGTGATGTGCTGATCATCCAGGACAACATCGTCGCCGATCAGATCCAGCACGTCGTCTTCGATGACAAGCGTCAATCCGCCCACGCCGATGGTCCGGGACGGTTCAGGTACTTCGATCAGGTCGTGTCTCCGAATTCCAAGGGGCCGATCCCTCGACCGGAGCTCGACGAGATTCCAGCCCTCAAGGCCAGCTGGACTCGTTCGATGCATTATGACAACACCGCCAATGATGGTGGGGGATCGATCGACCTTGCCGGAGGTGTTCAAGTCAGGAGCAGGCCGTCGGCAACCGAGGCGGACCTTCTCGATGGGGACAGCCTCACGCTGGATCTTGCAGACAAGGCGGTTCCTGCCGGTACACGGGCCGATCCCGAGGTCAAGGCTCAGGATGGCGAACAGGCGGGTGATCTGCCCGTCGACTCGATGATGACCGGCAGCAAGCGGATCAGGAAGCTCACCGCCCGTGGTGACGCCCGGTTGCAGTCACAGGCATGGCCTGATCCCAAGCGGACGGGTGAGCCCCGACTGTTCCGTGTTCTCGGCCAGCATGTCGAGTACGACACGGATACCGGGGAGGCCAGCGTGATCGGTTCGGGTGGACTGCTCGTTCATGATGTCGGTGATGGCGAGAAGTCGGAGGCCGTGGTGGGCTCGTTCGCCAGCGAGGGTACGACCCGGTTCCGTTGGAGCCAGGGCATGCGCATGGAACGCCAGGTCGGTCGTCGTTACCTGATCGTGATGCAGGACGACATCGAGGTGCTTCACGCCGGGCTGGTTCCCGACGACACACTCACCATGACCGCCGATCGACTCGACGTCACGGTGGAACGCGAACTGCCCGCGCAGGGTGAATCCGAGGACGAGTCCTCCAGTCAACAGCAGCAGGAGGGGTTCGAGCTCGGGGAGACCTCCAAGATCCTTCGAGTTCGAGGTGTCGGCCGGGTCTTCATCAGGACACCCAAGCAGGACATCGAGTGCCACGAGTTCGACTACAACGTCGACACGCAGATCGCGACGCTCCGGGCGAGGCCCGGTCGCACGGTCACCGTTCTCATGCGCGATGCTGCTGGCCCGATCCACTCCGAAAGCGTCCTCTGGGACATGCGATCCGGCAGGATCCGCATCACCGGGGGTGGGGGGACCATCGGGCGTTGATCGGGTTCAGAGCCGACTCCTGATCGCCCAGAGATCGGGGAAGAACGGCGTGAAGAGCGTGCGTTGAAGGTAGGCTGCGCCCGGGGAACCTCCCGTTCCCATCTTCATCCCGATCGTGCGTTCGACCATCTTGACGTGTCGGTATCTCCATTCGTGGAACCCTTCATCCAGATCGACCATCAACTCGCAGACCTGCCTGCGGTCGGAATCATCCCTGTAGACCTGGAGGAGCACATCCTGCATCCTGGTGGACTCCGGGGCCGGTTGACTCAGGTCCCGCTCAAGGAGTTCTCGCGGGATGTCGTAGCCCTTGTCCGAGAGGAACTGGCAGAAGGCATCCCAGACGGAGGGGGAGTCCAGTCTCTTCTGGAGCCTGCCACAGGCCTCGGGGTCTTCGGCATGCCTCTGGATGAGTTCGGGTCGCTTGTGCCCGCAGATGAACTCGATCTCCCTGAACTGGATCGACTGAAATCCACTGGCGCTCTCGAGGAAGTTCCTGAAGGAGAGGAACGAGATCGGTGTCATCGTCTCGAGGACGCCGATCTGCCCGACCATCGTCTTGAGGATCGTCAGCATCCTCTTGAGCGTCGAGGTCGCCATCGCCCGATCGCCCGCCTGGAATGAACTGATGAGCCAGTCGAACTCCCAGAGCATCTGCTTGAACCACAACTCGTACACCTGATGGATCACGATGAACAGATGTTCGTCGTGCTCGGGGGGATCCGAGCGGAACTCCTGCAGCGAGAGCAGTTCCTGGATCTTCAGGTATCTGGAGTAGCCCAGTGCCTTTGACTGGTTCGTGGTGTCACTCATGGAGGCGCGACACTATCCAGATGCGGCCGTATGGTCAAGGATCGATGCCGGTTTCCCCCGTTGAGGGATTCCAATCACTCGATTCGGCCGGGCAGGTCTCGACTCGTCCATCGCCCCGAATCACCAGCCCAACGCCGTTGCGTATATACGCCGTCGATGGCAGGGCCATGTTGGGTGTGCCTGGTCGGCCGATGAAAAAGACCACCGCCTCGGCGGGCTGCTCGAGCTGGTCCAGTCGCTGGTACGGGATCGCCGCGTTGAAGACGACATCCCGGGTCATCGCCGCCGGCTCGGTGTCGAGGCCGAGATCCTCGTGCCAGCTCGAACGCCCCGGCAGCGCCTGATCGTTCTGCTGGAGCCACTGCTGGAACCGTGACGAGACCAGTTCGAGCCTGGACATCTCCTCCCGTACGCGGGCGGCTTCGATCGCCAGAGGACCCATCTGCAGGATTGAGACCAGGAGAATGATCAGTCCGATTCCGCCGAGGAGAATGCCGACCACCGCGATTCGGCCCCCACGAGGCCTGCCCGTGCCGGAGCGAATCCTCTGCAACGCGATACCGCTGAGGATCAGTCCGGGGACTCCGGTCACGCCACAGGTCACCAGCCCGAAGAGGCTGCAGAAGAACCCGATCAGTGCGCAGCGGTCCAGGTCCGGTTCGATCCAGGGACGTGCGTTGGATTGATCCTTCTCGTTGGACACCGGGTCAGTTCCCTTCGTCCTGGAGCATCGACCGGCGCCTTGACGGTCGGGACAGGTTCGTGTTCCCGAGCTGGCCGCAGGCAGCCATCGTCGCTCGGCCCTTGGTCTTGCGTCTCTTGGTGAACTGGCCATGCCGAATCGTCCGCTCGATGAACCTGTCGACGACAGACTGCTCCGGCGCAGGCCAGGGAGAATCATCGATCGGGTTGTACGGGATGATGTTGAGGGTGCATGGAATGTCATCGAGGTACCGGCAGAGCTCATCCGCATCATCCATGCCGTCATTGACCCCCGGGATCAGCACGTACTCGATGCAGAAACGGCCGGATGGTCGAAGCGGCCAGGCAAGCAGGACCTGCTTCAGCTCGGCCATGGACCATGCCCGGTTGACCGGCATGATCTCCGACCGGATCCGGTCATTGGGAGCGTTGATCGATACGGCGAGGTTGAGCCTGTGGAAGCCGTCCTCGGCGGCCAGTTCCGACAGTCGCTGGATGCCACGTGGATTGCCCACCGTGCTGACCGTGATGTTCCTGGGTGCTATGGCTGGACCGTGATGGTCGGCGAGGATCCGTATCGATTGGATGACCGCCTCGATGTTGTCGGTTGGTTCACCCATGCCCATGAACACGATGTTCTTGATCACGTGGCCCAGGTGATGTCTCGCAGCGTGCCATTGTCCTACGATCTGTCTTGGCTGCAGGTCATGCAGAAGTCCCATCCGTCCCGTCTGGCAGAAGCGGCATCCCATCGCGCACCCGACCTGGCTGCTCAGGCACAGGGTTGTCGTGGTACGTCCGGTGGATCCGGTCATGGGGATCAGCACCGACTCGGTCTGGAGGGTGTTCTCCTCAAGGTCCATCAGGAACTTGATCGTCGTGTCGTCTCGCCTGAGCATCGATGGAGCGGACAGGGCCGGACGGATCCATTCCGCATCACAACGGCCCAGTTGGTGGTGGTCGCGATAGTGTTCGAGCGCGACTGGCCTGGAGATGCCCCTTTTCATGGCAGCGGCCATGAATCCCGAGCTGGTCATGGCCAGCGGATCCAGGAGCTCATCCGGTCCGTCATGGATGATCTTCATCTGTTGTCGGGATGTCTGCATGACTTGAACTCTCCTGAGCGGCTATGATACGGAACCTCGATCACGTGTTGAACAAGGGACATCGAACATGCACATGAAGGCTTCAGATCATGACCACGGCCCGGCCACGGTCCCGGTCCGCATCATCCTCGAGGATCCGCACGGGTTGACCGAGGACGACAAGCCCGAGCATGACCTGATGGCCGCCAAGGGCGAATCGATCCTGGAACTGGCCCTGGAGCATGGAATCAGCATGGAACACACCTGTGGGGGAGTCTGTGCCTGCTCGACCTGCCATTGCTACGTGGAGAAGGGCATGGACGACCTGAGCGAATCCACCGAGGCCGAGGAGGATCGTGTCGAGGAGGCCCCCGGTCTACAGCGGAACAGTCGACTGGCCTGCCAATGCGAGGTCATCGGTGACGGCCCGATCGTCATCCGGATCCCCGCATGGAACCGGAATGCGGTCAAGGAGGTCCCTCACTAGGGACTCGCCTCATGGATGATCGATTCCACTGGCTTGACGTTGAACGCATCGGTGAGGAACTGGCCGATACCCACCCGGACATCGATCCGCTGACTGTCTCGTTTCCATCATTGCGTGAACTGGTCCAGCAGTTGGAAGGCTTCGCCGAAGAGCCCGGGCACCCATCCAATGAACGGATTCTCGAGGCGATCCAGCAATCATGGATAGACCAGCTGGACTGACTGGATATGTCTACGGCTTCCCGTAGACTGAATGCATGAGTGAACGCTACCACGCTGCCTGCTGCCAGACCGCTTTCGACTGTCCGACTCACCGGGACCAGATCAGTGAACGTGTCCAGCGCATGTGCAGCATGGCCGAGCAGACCATCATCGGGTACGAGCCGTTCTTTGATGTCCGTCTACTCGTGTTTCCCGAGTTCTCGCATGCGGCTCCGATCCACACGACGCTGAAGAAGTTGAGACAGACGCTCTCGGTCGAGCTGCCCAACGAGCACATCGACGCCTACGAGAGGATCGCACGCAAGTACGGCTGCTGGATCCAGACGGGCACGTTTCTTGAGCATGATCCGGATCATCCCGAGGCGTTGTTCAATACGACGGTCCTTGTCGGTCCCGACGGGATCTGTTCCAGGTATCGAAAGGTCAACCCGTGGATTCCATGGGAACTCCACGCGAGCCCGCATGACCTTGAGAACTATCCACACGATCCCTTCCCGGTAGCCGACACGGAGATCGGACGGATCGGAACGGCCATCTGCTATGACTGGCTGTTTCCCGAGACCATCCGGCAGCTCGCGTTCAACGGTGCGGAGATCCTCGTCCGGGTCTCCGCCTACATGGATCCATGGGGAGCCACCGAACCGATGGACTGGTGGACCCTGTTCAACCGCGCCCGCGCCGTCGAGAACATGACGTACGTGGTCGCGGCCAACCAGGGCGCCAGCATGTCGGCCTACCCGCCGTTCTCGTGGCCGGGCTCATCGATGTGCGTGGATTTCGACGGCCGCATCCTTGCGCAGGCGGACCCCGGCCCCGGTGAGAAGGTCGTCGTCGCCCCGATCGATCTTCCGGCGCTTCGCGATGCCCGCCAGCGACGCAGGGGGCATGACACCAGGTCGCACCTCCGTACGGAGGTTCACTCCTACATGGATCGACAGGTCATGCCATCAGCGGGGGACTCCGCGATCGACCAGGACTCGCTGGAGCACAGGATCAAGGCGGGGCGTTCCAACTCGTCCAGCATGGCGGATCGATCATGACCAGCGTACCTGGCCGTGCATCCGTGTTCCTCGCGTCGCTCATGCTTGTCCTCTTCAGCGGCTGTGGTGGAAGCTCCGGTTCAACCGATCCCCGCGTCTTGAAACTGTTGAACGAGGGCGTTGGTGCGATGGGCATCTTCGACTTCTCCAGAGCGGAGCAGCTGTTCCAGGAGGCGGTCCAACTGGCCCCGAAGAACCATTACGCACGGCTGGATCTTGGAATCTCGATACTCAACCAGTCCGAACCGGATTCACAGGAACGGGCGCTGAAGATCTTCAAGGCCGCCCTGGCGGATCGGGCCAGATTCCCCGAGGCTCGATACTGCGCCGGCCTGGCCGACCTGTACATGGGTCGTCCAGCCAGAGCCGCGAAGCGCTTCGAAGCGGTGACGCAGACCAACCCCGAGGACGCTCATGCCTGGTTCTACCTGGGGCAGTGCCAGGAGTTGGACTCCGACCTGGAGGATTCGCTGGCCTCATACATGAGGTCGATTGAACTGGACCCGATGCTTCGAAGCCCGCTGCTTGGCGCTCAGCGGGTGCTGCAGCGGTTGTCGAGGGAGCAGGAGGCGGCCGAGTACCTCCAGCGATTCCAGGGTCTTGCGGATGATCCTCGCGCCAGGCTTGCCGAGTTCAAGTACTCCCGGATGGGACCGCTCGCCATGGCGATCGTTCCACAGGGGCCGCGCCCCGAGTTCCGCTCGGGTGCGGACCTGTTCNCCAAGCCCGGCCCCCTCGTCCCCAGGAATCAAGGCAACAGCATTGGTGGGACGGATGCGATCACCAGCGTCGTCGACTTCGACCATGACGGTCGACTCGACATCGTCGTCGTCTCGGAGTTCCAGGAGGGCGGATCCAGTCGTGCCTATTCCCCGGGAGAGCGGGGATACCGCCTGGTGGATTCACCACTGCCACCGGAACTTGATGCTGTCCGGTGCCTGCTCTGGGGCGACTACGACAACGACGGCCTGGTNGATGTCTACGTCTGTCGCAACGGGCACAACATCCTCCTGAAGCAGGTGGCCGGTGGGGGGTTCGTCGACGTGACCGAGAGGACCGGCACCGCCGACGGTCACCTGGACACGGTGGACGGTGCCTTCGCCGATTTTGATCACGATGGTGACCTGGACATCTTCTGCGTGAACAATGACGGGCCGGATCAACTGCTCAACAACGATCGCAACGGCTCCTTCCGACCCATCGCGGGCCAGGCGGGGATCGATTCGGGCCCCGGATCCAGGCAGATCGCCCTGGGCGACATCGATCGCGATCGGGACCTGGACATCGTCGTCATCCGTGATGAACCTCCGCATCACGTGTGGCGGAACGATCTCGTGTGGGAGTATGAATCCGATCCCAGGTTCGAGGAGTTCACCGGGAGCCCCGCATCGGCTGTCGTGATCCGGGATCTCGATGGTGATGGCTTCGGTGATCTGCTCAGCGCCGAGGATGACGGGTCCGTCAGGATCTGGAGAACAGACGCACTCGCCTTCAAGGCCCAGCCGGGCACGGTGATCTCCGGCGATCCGTCGTCGGAGAGGATTCCGAGACAACGACTGGCCGTCGAGGACATCGATGGCAACGGGACCGTCGACCTGGTCATGCAGCACCGGGATCGAATCACGGTGCATGCGCTTGATGGTTCCATGATGCACGAACTCCATGCCGCCGGCCTCGTTGACTGGATTCCGGCGAACCTGGGTACGCGAGGACCGTCGATCCTGTACGCCATGCAGGACCAGCCCCTGATGTGGATCGGCCCCGGACCCGAACGAGGTCGCTTCGCACAGGTCGCCTTCAGCGGACGTGATGACCAGGCCCAGCAGATGCGAAGCAACCGTGACGGGATCGGGACGCACTACCTCGCCCGTGTCGGGAACCGGACCTCAAGCGGATCGATGCTGCGATCCAGCAGTGGTCCGGGCCAGTCGCTGCAGCCGGTCTCGATCGGCCTGGGCAATGCGTCGAGGATCGACTACCTGCAGGTGGACTTTCCCGACGGCCTCTTTCAGACCGAATTGAACCTGGATGCCGATGCGTTCCACCTTGTCCGTGAAACGCAGCGCCAGGTCTCCAGTTGTCCGCTGTTGCTCGCCCATGATGGAAGCAGGTGGTCGTTCGTCAGTGACGTGCTTGGCGTCGGTGGAATCGGATTCATGATCAAACCAGGCACTTTCTCCGATCCGCGGCCCCATGAGACGTTCCTGATGCCCGCCGGATCCATCAAACCCGTTGACGGTATCCTCTCGCTCAGGTTGAGTGAGCCGATGGAGGAGGTCTGCTACCTGGACTCCGCGGACCTGGTCGCGGTCGATGTCCCTGAAGGATGGATGGTGGCGGTTGATGAACGGATGCAGGTCGGTGGATACAGGCCCACCTCGGAGATCCTTTTCATCGATTCCGTGGTTGATCCGGTATCCGCGACCAATGATGCGGGACTGGACATCCTGGAAGCGCTCATTGAGGCGGACCACTCGGCCGTCGACCCCGGCCAGATCGACGAGCGATTCATTGGTCGGTTGGCCGAACCATTCAGCATCACGATGGAATTTGACCGGGCACTGGACCAACTTTCCTCGCCTGTCCTGCTGATCGATGGCTGGGTCGAGTATCCATATGGACAGACCATGTTCGCCGCATGGCAGGCCGGTGCCGCCTACGAGGCACCGACCCTTGAAGCTCGTGATCAGGACGGACGGTGGCACGTGGTCACCGATCAACTGGGATATCCAGCGGGCATGCCCCGCTTGATGTCGTTCTCCATGGACGGGCTTCCAGCAGGGGCCAGGGCGCTTCGACTTCGAACGAACATGGAGATCTACTGGGACCGCATTCGTGTCGGCTCCAGCAGGCCACAACCCACGGGCGCGACGCAGACCATGCTCGAGACGGTTTCGGCGACCCTGGATGCTCCTGGCTTCTGCAGGCGGACAACAGGACCTCAGCGGCTTCCGTACTACGATCCGATTGATCGTCTTCCACTCCAGGACATGCGTGTTCCCACAGGTCTGTATACCAAGCTCGGAGGAGTCCTCCCACTGGTCGGTACCCGTGACGGGCTCTCGGCGATCTTCGGCCCGGGCGAGGACATCGAGATCAACTTCAGGGCTCCCGGGCCCGTCCCGGCCGGATCCACGAGGTGGTACGTGCTCGACCTGCATGGCTGGTGCAAGGACATGGATCTGTTCACGCGCGATGGCTGGACCGTGGCCCCCATACCTGGCCTGGATGCCGGGCGTTCACTGCCCAAGGAAATCGAGTCCATCATGCAAAGAAGGCCTCGCTCGGGTCGATAAGCTGTCTGACGGCAGAGGCTTGGGTGCACGGCACGACGATCCTATGATCGAGTGATTCTCCGGGTTCTGAACCGGCAGCAATGGGTCGATACGCAATGCAGAAGACCGTGAAAACTCGAAAGCCGGTGGGCCCGGTGCTCAAGTGGGTGCTGTGGATCCTCTTCGGGGGATTCGCGCTGCTGGTCGTGAACTCGGTCTATCTGGCCAGCATCACCCTGCTCGAGTGGAAGACCGGGCTGACCTACCAGGATTACTTCTACCTCTGGATGTTCATGGGACACCTCGTCCTGGGCCTGGCGATCATACTCCCCTTGATCCTCTTCGGGATCTTCCACATCCGCAATGCCCGGCATCGACCCAATCGACGGGCGATCAGGGTCGGATACGTGCTCCTGGTCGTCTCCTGCCTGGTGCTGGTGACCGGCATCGCCCTCACGCGGGTTGATCTCGGCTTCGCCAGGATCGACCTGGCTGATCCGGCTGCGAGGAACATCGTCTACTGGCTTCACGTGATCCTGCCAGCTGCCGTGATCTGGCTTTTCGTGCTCCATCGACTCGCAGGCAGGCCACTTCGTTGGAGGCTCGGGGTCGGATGGGGACTGGCCACGGCCGCGTTCAGCATCGTGATGGTGTTCCTGCACTCGCAGGACCCGAGGCAGTGGAACGTCGAGGGGCCGGCCGACGGCGAGCAGTACTTCTATCCATCACTGGCGAGAACCTCGACCGGGAACTTCATTCCTGCCAGGTCGCTCATGCTGAACCGGTACTGCATGGAATGCCATCCTGACGTCCACGACGACTGGGCACACAGCGTGCACGCCTTCAGTTCCTTCAACAACCCTCCCTACGCCGCAAGCGTCCGGAAGACGCGACAGGTGCTCTTCGAGCGGGACGGTGACGTGAAGGCGTCCCGTTTCTGCGCCGGTTGCCATGATCCGGTCCCGTTCTTCAGCGGCGCGTTCGATGATCCCAGGTNTGACGATCCTGACTACGATCTGGATTCGGATCCGCTCGGATCGGCGGGGGTCAACTGCGTCGTCTGCCACTCGATCACCCACATCAACAGCCCGATGGGCAACGCCGACTACACGATCGAGGAGCCACCGCTCTATCCGTTCACTCACAGCGAGAGTCCGTTGCTCAGGTGGGTCAATCGACAGCTCGTGAAGGCAAAACCACAATTTCACAAGAAGACCTTTCTCAAGCCGCAGGTGCACCGGAGCGCCGAGTTCTGCGGCAGCTGCCACAAGGTCCACCTGCCGGTCGAGCTGAACGACTACAAGTGGCTCAGGGGTCAGGATCACTACGATTCATGGCTGCTCAGCGGTGCGTCGGGCCACGGCATACAGAGCTGGTACTACCCCTTGCAGGCGCAGACCAACTGCAACGGCTGCCACATGCCCCTGGTCGACAGCACGCATTTCGGAGCCCGTGTCCATGATGACAGCGGGGTGCTGAAACTCCATGACCACTCGTTCCCATCTGCCAACACGGCGATCCCCCGACTGGTCGACATGCCGGATGCCGACGAGGTGATCAGGGCCCACCAGCAGTTCAACGAAGGGGTCTTCAGGCTCGACATCTTCGGGATTCACGACGGCGGGACGATCGAGTCGGAACTCTACGCTCCGATCGGCCCGGAGATCCCGGTTCTCGAGTCCGGTCGTTCGTANCTGCTTGACGTGATCGTGCGGACACTGGAGATGGGACACGTTTTCACGCAGGGGACGTCCGACAGCAACCAGGTGTGGCTTGATGTCACGGTGTCCCATGGCGACCGGATCATCGGTCGCTCCGGAGGCATGGATGGTGGCCGAGTCGATCCCTGGTCGAAGTTCTACAACTCGTTCGTGGTCGATCGGGAGGGTCGAAGGATCGATCGGAGGAATCCGGAGGACATCTTCGTCTCGCTCTATGATCATCAGGTACCTCCTGGTGCTGCGGACTTGACCCACCTGCTTCTGGAAGTGCCCGAGGGGCTCACGGGAACGTTGAAGGTCGATGCGCACCTTCGCTATCGCAAGTTCGATTCGACGTACATGGAGTTCGTCCGTGGCGATGATGCACCGAATCAGCTTCCCGTCATGACGCTTGCTTCGGATTCTGTCACATTCCAGGTCTCAGATGTCGACTTCGCCAGTTCCACCACCCGGATGCACCCCGTACAGTTTCCGCTGTGGCAGCGATGGAACGACTACGGCATTGGTCTCTACCGGAAGGGTGACAGTGGTTCGGGAAGGGGCGAACTCCGCCAGGCCGAGGCGGCCTTCGAGCAGGTGCGTCGACTCGGCCGTGGGGACGGGGCGTTGAACCTCGCTCGTGTCTACATCAAGGAGGGACGCCTGGACGAAGCGGTGGATGTCCTCAAGGGAGCTTCCGAGGGCGAGCATCCCGCGTACCCATGGTCGATCGCCTACTTCTCCGCCATCGTCGATCACCAGAACGGGAACCTGGATGCGGCGATCCGTGGTTACGAGGATTGCGTCAACACGAGGTTTCAGGAGGCCGTCAACAGGGGATTCGACTTTTCACGCGACTACAGGCTGCTGAACCAGTTGGCGAGGGCGTTGCAGGATCGTTCTCGCTTGGAGCGTGGTGATTCCGAGGAGAGCGGCCGCATTGGATACCTGAAACAGGCAGCCCGGGTTGCACAACAGGCGCTGGACCAGGATCCGGAGAACGCGACAAGCTGGTACATCCTCTGGCAGGTCCAGGAGGAACTCGGCAATCAAGTCGAGGCCGAGCATGCATTCGGGATGCACGAGAAGTACCGTGTTGATGACAACGCCCGTGACAACGCGATCACAGAAGCGAGGATCAGGTATCCCGCCGCGAACAAGGCCGCCGAATCGATCGTCATCTATGATCTGAATCGACCTGGCGCCTTCACGGGCAGGGTCGAACCATTGATCGAGCGATGCGTCGGGAGCATGCATGGGAACCAGTGACAGGCGGAATTCCGATGAGCGACTCTGGGAGGAGGTGTCCTCCGAGCCGACGGATCAGGTGATCGGCCGCGCGACCAGGGCGAGCCTCCTGGTGCTTCTGGGGATCTTCATCGTCGCCGGGCTTGGCCTGCTGGTGACGTACCTCGCCGGTCGATCCGGCGGAGGCCCGGTGGATCAGTCGGGAGGCGAGACCCCTGGCCCTGCCAGGCAGCAGCAACCGGCCGTCGAGCAGTTGCCTCGCGTGAGCTTCACGGACGTCACTGATCAGGCGGGAATCGACTTCATCCATCACAACGGCGCCACTGGACTGAAGTTTCTTCCCGAGACCATGGGCGGTGGAGGCGCGTTCACCGACATCGACGGGGACGGCGATCCCGACATCCTCCTGGTCAACGGAACCGACTGGCCGGGTGATTCCGGAGTCGGGGGGGGCACATCAAGGCTGTATATGAACGATGGGTCCGGCATCTTCAGCGATGTCACCGAGGGCAGTGGCCTCGACGTGCCGTTGTACGGGATGGGTGTCACGGTCGGGGACTATGACGGCGATGGTGCCCGGGACCTCTTCATCAGTGCCGTTGGTCGGAACCTGCTGCTTCGCAACGTGAGCCAGGAATCGATGCCACCACGTTTCGAGGATGTCACCGAATCAGCGGGGCTTGCCGATGATGATCGCTGGAGCACCAGTTCCGGATTCTTCGATGCCGATGGTGATGGAGATCTCGACCTGCTGGTGGCCAACTACATCCAGTGGTCCCCCGGGATCGACCTGGCCGTCGACTACCAGTTGACCGGTGTCGGACGAGCCTACGGCCCTCCGACCAACTTCAAGGGTGAGGACATGTCCTTCTACCGCAACATGGGTGATGGCACGTTCGATGAGGCCACGGAAGAGGCCGGTTTCATCGTGCGCAACCCTGTCACCGGGAAACCCATGGGCAAGTCCCTCGGTTTGGCGATGGATGACATCGATTCCGATGGCGATATCGATGTGGTCGTCGCCAACGACACCGTCGCCAACTACCTGTTCAGGAACAACGGTGATGGGACATTCTCGGAGATCGGGGCTGAAAGCGGCATCGCGTACGATCGGAACGGTTCAGCCACAGGTGCCATGGGGATCGACATCGCACGGACCAGGAATGATGGTTCAAGGGCGATCGCCATCGGGAACTTCGCCAACGAGATGAGTTCGTTCTACCTCAGTCGTGGAGAAGGCATGGTGTTCTCCGACGATGCGATCACCGAGGGCATCGGCCCTCCGACGCGAAGCGTTCTGTCCTTCGGTCTCCTGTTCATGGACGTCAATCTCGACGGACTGGTGGACCTGGTCCAGACCAACGGCCACATCGAGGACCGGATCAACACCGTCCAGCCGAGCCAGCGACATGCCCAGTCGGCCCAGGTCTTCATCAACATGGGCCCGGATGCTCCATTGGCCTTCGCCCAGGTTCCAGGGCCGATGCTTGGAGATCTTTCAAGGCCGATCGTCGGTCGAGGCTCAGCCTATGCCGACATGGATGCTGATGGTGACCTGGACATCATCATGACACAGGTCGGAGGGGCACCGATGCTTCTTCGCAACGACCTTGACCAGCCGACACGATGGCTCAGGATCAGGCTGGCTGGAAACCGGGGCAACCCGGATGCGGTGGGCGCACGGGTGTCAGCCAGGACCAGCCTTGGGCCACGGTCCATGGTCGTGATGCCGACCCGGAGCTACCTCTCACATGTCGAACCGGTCCTGACCCTCGGCCTGGCTGATGGAGAGACCGTCGATGCGATCGAGGTGCAGTGGCCTGATGGTGCGACAAGCGTTCTCCAGCCTCCCGATTCGATCAGGCTGAACAGAGAGATCGTGCTGGAGCACCCGGGCTCTTCATGAATTCCGGGATCGCCTGCAGCCTATCGGCAGACCCCCCATGAGCCAAGGAGTGCGCCCAGGTCCTCGCCGTTGATGATGCAACCGTTGCTTCCCGAGATGTTGATGTCGCAGTTGTCAGTCCCCCAGGCACCGAGCAGAGCGCCGAGGTCCTCGCCACTGACCTCTCCATCACCGTTGTAGTCGCCTGGACAGGTTGCGGAGCAGATGTACTGCTGAACCTCGAAGTTGTCCACGCCAGCCTCGGTCACCGAGTTGTTTCCGATATCCGAGCAGATGAAGCGGACCTGGACGGTCGATGTCGGTGTGACATAGTCGCTCACGGTAAATGTCGAGTTGAGCCACTGGCTCGACGTTGAATCGACCTCCTCAACGAGCACCCAGTCGGTTCCGTTTGAAGTCACCTGGACCACGAGCACGTCGGCCTCGATCGGATTGACCTGGTCCGAACAGAAGAACCATCGTGCGTAGGTGATGGTTCCGTCCGTGCCCTCGAAGTCGATGATGGGGGAGTAGAGGGTCGTCGGCCCGCCATCGACATCGGCAGCGGTGGCCGATCCTCCCGGAAGACCCTGCTGTGTGATGAACGCCATGACGCCGTCGTTAGCCGTCGCATCATCCTCGGGCGAGGCGACCTGGCCGCCCGTGATGGTCACGTTCGGATCCGCCTGCTCCCACTGTCCTGCCGTCAGCTTGGGATCGTTCTGGACGGTCCAGCCGTTTTCAGCAGCGTCCTCCTCGAGCTCATCACGAAAGAGAACCTCGTTTCCGAGCACCGCGATACAGGAGTACTGGATGGTGGGGGCGTTGGTTGGATCGGTGAAGTTGGTTCCCGAGAGCGTGCCCGCCGCGACATGGAACTCGACCCTTTCCGGGCATTCCACTGCAGGCAGTGAGGCTTCGAAGAGGTCGGTGTCGATCTGCTCCATGGGTATGGACAGTTTCGAACCGGAGGTGCTTGCCTTCAGAGTCACGGAATCCGGATCGACCTCGCCGTCACCCAGCACGACCAGGCGCACCTGGATTCGAGTCTCTTCGCCCGGCTCGAGCACGGCCGGGATACCGGTCGGGTAGCTGAACGCCATGCCGATCGGAGGCTGGTTGATCCAGACTTGCGTCCCCGAGCAGCGGCCGATGACCATGTCCAGCCATCCGTCATTGTCGAGGTCGAATACCGCGACGTCATGGGTACCGGTCAGGTTGGACGTTCCGAGGCCGAGCGTTCCCTGGTCCTGCAGCGTGACATTGGGGACGTTGCCCAGGTTCCTGTAGAAGTTGAGCCTGCGGCCACATCCGGAGATGTCCACGTCCACGTCGGCGATCAGGACGTCCTCCATGCCGTCGTTGTTGAGATCGCCCAGCACGACGTTGCCAGGGAAACCATCATCGCCACCGGACTGGAATGAGAATGTACTGGTCACGAAATTGGCTTGACCGTCAGCCCCGTTGCCCTGGTTGAGCAGGTAGAGATCGGCTCCATCCGTCCCGAGGATGATGTCGATCATGCCGTCGTTATTGAGATCGCCGGTGTTCATGAAGTACACGGCTGCGTTGCTGATCTCTTCCTGAGACAAGAAGAAGCCCTCGTTCGCAGGATTGTTGTAGGTCACCTTCGAAGGTCCATTCTCGCTCTTGACGATGTCGTTGACTCCGTCACCGTTGACATCGATGATCTCAGCCGCCGTTCCGAAGCCACTGGAGGCCCAGGAGGCATTCATCCTTGTGGTGGTCTGGTCGGTGAAGAACCCGTTTCCGTCGTTGATGAGCAGCTTGTCCTCGACATCGCTGTTGTAGTCGGTCAGGTAGATGTCGTTGGCACCGTCACCGGTCACGTCACCGATGGCCAGACCGCAGCCGTTGGGAGCGGTCGGCATCGTCGGAATCCTCGGCTCGTCGTAGAAGAGCCCCTGCCACATGCCCCGCGAAGAGCCCAGATTGATGTAGATCCTCGGATGCGACATCGACTTGGCGAGCGACTGGTTCAGGGCTGGAAGCGTGATCACGTCCAGGAGTCCATCGCCATTGACATCGCCGACGACCACGTCCCTGTCATTGGTTTCATCGAGAAAACCATTGCCGCCATCATTGCTCGCGGTTGCGTACTCCACGGTCCGGTCGACCAGGATGCCGCCCTCGTTCATGAGCAGCACGTTTCTGCGACCGCCGGTGGTGGTGAACGGTTGCTTTCTGACGATCACGAGATCGGTGTCGCCGTCACCGTCCAGATCGCCCCACGCGTAGTCCTTCTCCTCGGTGTCGTTGCTGACAAGACTCGAGCTTGCCACGATCCGGTTTCCCGTGTCCTCGTTGAAGCTCGCCCAGTCCTGTGCAAGAAGATGGGAAGCCGGAAGTGCCAGGCTGGTTATTCCGAAAGCAACGAGGAGTTTCATGCCTTGATTTCCTTTTTGAGCATGTGGCTGTTCTTCAATTGTCCAAAATATCCAAATCGAGTCAATTTAGAAATCCTGCCCCTGGTGTGGATGTAAAAACTCCCCGGCCTAGTGGCCGGGGAGTACATCGGACAGAAAGTGCATGGCGGTCTTATCTACAGAATCCCCAGTTGCCCAGGAGTGCGCCCAGGTCCTCGCCATCGACGAGGCATCCCTTGGCGCCTGAGATATTGATTTCGCAGTTCACGGTGCCCCATGCTCCAAGCAGTGCGCCCAGGTCCTCGCCGTTGACCTGGCCATCATTGTTGTAGTCGCCAGGACATGTAGTGCCCTGTTCGCAGTTGAACTGCTCGATCGTCAGGGCATCAACCCCTGCTTCGGTGATCGAGTTGTTCGGCGAGTCACTGACCGAGAAACGCAGCTGCATGTTGGCGGACGGGCTGATCACGTCGGAGACGTTGAAGCTGTACCCTTCCCAGCTGCTGCCGGTGCCATTGGTCTGCTCGACGGTCGTCCAGGATGAGCCGCCATTGTTGGAGATGCTGACGACGAGGAAATCCTCTTCAGAGGTTCCCTGGTCACTCGTGAACATCCACCTGTAGTAGCTGATGGTTGCGCCATCGGACAGGTCATAGACCGGTGAGAACAGGTTGGTCGTGCCGTTGTCGACATCCGCCGAGCCTGCACTTCCACCTGGTGCGCCGTTCTGGGTCGTGAAGCACTGGGTTCCGTCATGGGCATCTTCCGGCGATGCGATGGCGCCACCACTGATGGTCCCGTTCGGATCAGCCTGTTCCCAGGCGCCAGCGGTCAGCCCGCCCTCGTTCGTGACGGCCCACCCCGCGGTGGAACCCTCGAAGCTCTCCTCGACCACGACCTCGAGGTCAGTGGCCACGATCACGCCGTACGAACCGGCCGGTGCGTTGGATGGATCGTTGAAGGTGCCGCCCGTGGACAACTGGGCCTGCACGTAGAATTCGATGGTCTGTCCGCAGTCGACTGCGGGCAGGGCGGCGCGGTAGAGGTCCGAGCCGAGGTTGGCCATCGGGCTCGAAGTGTACGCGCCACCATCGATGCTGGTGAAGATCCTGGCGGATCCACTGACAACGAAGCCGCCGACCGGGTTGGCCTGGACCTGGAAGAAGTTCTTCTCGCCGGGACCCACGATACTGGGCAGGCCGTCCGGGTACGTGAAGCTCAGGGCGACGGGCGGCTGGTTCATCCAGACGTGGATGCCCGCACAGCGGTAGATGACAAGATCGTTCCAGCCATCATTGTTGATGTCGAAGATGGACACATCGTAGCTGGAGGAAAGCATTTCGTTCGGAATGATTTCGCCGACCTCGTCCAGCGTGACGTTCGGCGTGTTTCCAAGATTCCTGTAGATGTGCATTCGCCTGCCCGAGCTGGGGCAGAAGCTCGGAAGGTCGGCATCGACATCGCAGATGAGCACATCCTGGAAACCGTCATTGTCCAGGTCGCCACAGCGGGCCGTGTTGCCGAACTCGAAGTTGCTGTCGGCGATGGTGAATCCGGTGAAGTTGGCGAGTCCGTCGGCGCCGTTCCTGTTGTTGATGAAGTAGCGGTCCTGGCTGTCGTCAACGACGATGACATCGAGAAGCCCGTCGTTGTTCAGATCACAGATCTCCTGGTTGTACGGGGCGTTTCCGGTGATCTGGTCCGGGCCGTTCCAGCTCAGTCCCGAATTGCCGGGGTCGTTGTAGAGACAGCCGACGTTCTGGCCGGTGGTCAGTGTGTTGATCCACACGATGTCCATGCCACCATCACCGTTCATGTCCCCGGCATCACAGGCGTTTCCGAAGGCTGCGTTGAGCTGTGCGCTGGAGAGCCTGGTGTTGGTCGAATCATAGAAATAGCCTGCTCCGGGGCCGGCAGGATCGTCTCCCCAGTTGATCAGGAGCTTGTTGTTGAAGTCGTTGCTGGGACTCTCGCCGGGGCTCTGCTGGCTCTCGCCGCAGTCGTTGGTGTCTCCATCACCGTTGAGGTCGATGGTCTGCGTGCCGGAGGTCTCGGGGGTGTCGTAGTCGACGTAGAAGAGGTCGGGGTAGCCGTCACCGGTGAAGTCCGCCACGGCAAGGTCGCAGAACCTCGGGTTGGCCACGGAGCCGTTTTCGGCGAAGAGCTGGGGGATCCTCTGATGCTCGTAGCGGATGCCCAGCCAGTTGCCGGAGCCGTCCTCCCCGAGGTTCATGTAGCAGCGGGGCTGCCCGATTTCCCAGTCGGCGATCTGGTCGCTCATCGTGGTTGCCGTGACGATGTCGAGCCAGCCGTCACCGTCGACGTCGACCAGTTTCACGACGCGGTCGTTTGTGATGGCGAGGAATCCCTGGTCGTCCTCCCAGTCACTCGCGGTTGCGTACTCGTCGGTTCGATCCACGAGTACGCCGCCCTCGTTCATCAGGAGGATGTTCGTGCCGACGCAATTGCTCTGGATGGATCCCGGGAACTTCCTGACGACCACGACATCGATCCAACCGTCCTTGTCCAGATCGCCGTGTGCGGCCTCGTGCTCCAGGTTGGGATTCACAGTGAGATCGGATGAAGCGACAAGCCTCGAGCCAGTCTCATCCTGGAAGTTGACCCATTGGCCCTGTGCAGTTGCTCCAGTCAGCATCAGGCCGGCGGTGATCGTCATTGCGCTTGTGAATCTCATGTGTCTCTCCTAGCTCCACTGTCAGTGTGAATCCACTCGAAGGGTGGGGTGTTTGTTCGAATCCGTTTTTCCGGGGCGGAAGGGGCCCCGATCAGGTGTGATCAATCGTTCCAGTCAGGGGCATGGTCCCCATTGGCCCAGCAGAATACCAAGATCGATTCCATCCACTACGCCGGACTGGTCCAGGTCGGCCGGACCACTGGAGTCCCACTGGCCGAGCAGGGCACCGAGATCCCGCCCATTGACGACGGAATCGCCGTTGATGTCAGCGACGCAAGCCTCGCACGAGTCGGGGACACCGTTGAGATCCTCGTCGACCTCGACGCCCATCAGGATGTCCAGCAGGTCCGGATCGCCGTTGTCATTGCAGTCCTCGATCTCGCCATCGAAGGCCTGGAGGAACATGTTGAAGTCGACCATGCCGACATCTCCATCCTGGTCGATGTCGCAGATGGCGCATGGATCATCGGGCGTGATCGTCGTTTTAATTACGAAGCAGTCGATGAACTGCAGGAAGTCGAAGTAATCGACATCGTTGTCACCTTCCATGTCGAACTCGATCCTGCCGAGCGAGTCCAGGAACTGGCACAGCAGCGCTTTGTCCCCGCTGCTGAGGGCGTTGTATGCGGCGGCCGATGCAGCGCCTTCTCCGAACGGGCCATGTGCAGCGATTGCCGCGGTGATTCGATCACAGAACAGGCCGCCGGCGGCGGTGCCGTTGTGCAGCATCGGATCCCTGTTGCGGAGGTTCATCAGGACGGCGGTTCGCATCTCGAGTTCGCCTGCTTGACCCTGGGGGTGTCCGTCGCCGAGCAGTCCCATGTCATGAAGGAGGAAGTCGCCGTAGGGCTTGAAGGTCTTGTTCCTGATCACTGCCTCCAGCGATGGATCATTGGCCGTGGTGAACGTACTCACATGGCAGGCGTTGCACCCGATGTCATTGAAGATGGTCTCGCCCGTCATCCCGCTCTTGGGAGTCTGAGGGGCCGGTGCCAGGTACCTCTGGAAGTGGGTGACCCGATCAATGAACCCGAAGCCCTCGGAATCCAATTGGTCCTCTGGGTCGGCCACGAGGTCGAATTCGTCCAGGCATGCCTGGTCACCGTTGGGAGCCTGTTCCTCCTGAACGAGCCTGTTGGTCAGTCCCATTTCGCCGTTGGCCGCATCGCCTGAAAAGCTGAGGACCGTGGCCAACTGGGTCTTCCAGCCGAACCGGCCGACTCGCTTTGGCCCCTTCGGGTCCTCCAGGACCTCGACCATCAGGTATCGTCCGCTGATCCCGTCAGCGTTGGAGTCAATCGGATCCGCGTTCGCCATGAGATCCGCGTCCTCGATGGCCTCGACAAGACCGAAGCAGAGTACCGAGTTGGTCATCCTGGTGATTTGGTGATTGGCGATTGCCGGGATCAGTTCGAGACAACTCTCGTTGAGGCCGCTGACCTGCTGGACGGGGCCACCCAGGTCGACCAGTGGGTCGAACCCGCCTTCCTTGCCCTTCTCATCAATCAAGCCGAAGCGGTTCACGGAGATCGATCCCCATCCGCCAAGCGGCGTGGAGTGACAGCTTCCGCAAGCCGCCTTGTTGAAGATGGGGCCGAGTCCGGCCTCGGCGGTGATTGGTGTGATGTATAGGTCGGCTCCGATCTCAAATCGCTCGAGTTGGACAGGGGTCAGGCCGTCAAGTGGATCGCCAGGTCGTGGCTGCAACTGCAGGGATTCCTCGGCCAGGAGAAGGCTCGCGCCGAACCCCATCAGAATGGTGCAGGCGATGG
Organism: Phycisphaerae bacterium; assembly: GCA_002711415.1. GTDB lineage: Bacteria > Planctomycetota > Phycisphaerae > Phycisphaerales > SM1A02. The sequence continues at coordinate 80,490 of PARI01000025.1, forward strand.
CCGATGGTACAAACCCGATTCTGATGTCAGGCAAAAGAGTCGAGTTCCTGCATTTTCTGATCATGTCTTCAGTTCCTGGTGCAATGATCACTTCGGATGTTGACAAGCAGTCACGCGACTGGACCCCCCCGCGGAGAACACATTCATTCACTTGTTTCAAAATCGCAGTATTGCAATCGTCCCTTCCAGTATTCCCATTTTGACACCTCTTGGTGTGGTTGTCTTCAAAAAACACCCATTTGAGCGGATTATCGAGGTCTCAGGCCTGCTTGGGACCGCTCATTTGGCTGACTGAAATCACGGGGGCTTTTGGTCGCAAGGCAATAATTTACAGTAATTTACGTTTTTATTGGCCCGTTGATTTCCTGGGGGCCATGGATGATCCAACTCCACTGATGGTGTGAAATTTGTGATACTCAAGCCATGGTCTGATCCGGCCAATATCAGGAACCCTTCCGTGCTGATTCGACTGATTCAAATCCACATCGGCCTGAGGCATCTGCGGTCGTGGATGCAACCGCTGGTGATGTTGATGGCCACAGGACTCATGGCCGCATCAACGGGTTGTTATGAAGAACAGGTCACGTCTCAGGCTGGGGCGATTGAAGTGGCCAAGGCTCCAACCGTCGTCCTTGCCCAGTCTCCACGAGATGTCAGGGTCGAGGTCGCGTTGCAGATGATCGGAGGAGGGCGGTTTGACCAGGCCCAGTTGGCGATGGAGACCGTGCTGGCCGAGCGACCGGAGTACGCCCGGGCGGAGTTTCTCCTCGGTTTGTCCAAGCACAAGCAGAAGCTGTACCAGCAGGCGCTTCCGCACTACCAGGCATCGTTGGACATTCTCCAGGAGTTTCCCGAGAGAGTCCACGTACACCACTTCCGTGGATGGGCCCATTACTATCTCGGCCAGATGACACAGTCGCGGAAGGAGTTCAATGCCCACCTGGCACTGGTTCCCGAAGAAGCCGACAGCATGTTCGGACTTGCGTTGACCTACATGGACGAAGGCGATCATGATCGCGCGGAGCCGATGTTCCTGGAAGCGATCCGGTTGCAGGAGGGCATGCCCGGTCGGGTCCGTGAACTGGCCAAGGCACATGCCCGGCTCGGGGATCTCAGGCTGCAGCAGTCTCGCAATGAACAGGCGATCCTGGAATACGAACGAGCGGTCGAACTGTACCCGGCTCATCACGAGGTCTGGAGCAAACTGGCTCGAGTGTATGATCGGGTCGGCCGGGTCCAGGATGCCGAAGAGGCTCGAAAGCGGCATGCCGTCTCTGCCGCACGAGCAGGCCGGGTCCGGGAGACTGGCGAAACTGAATCGACCCAGGATGTGCAGATCGAAGGGGGGGGCGATGAAGAGAGGCAGTAAACACCTGTA
>PARI01000026.1 GCA_002711415.1 Phycisphaerae bacterium
AATCGACCCAGGATGTGCAGATCGCAGGGGGGGGCGATGAAGAGAGGCAGTAAACACCTGTATGGGCAGATTCTCCAAGCGATCGGCCTTGCCAGCCTTTTGATCGCCACGGCCTGCGAATCAAGGGACGGTGAGGACGTCGAAGCTGGGGCTATGGTCGAGGACCTCGAGCCACTGGAACTGAGTTCCTCGATCCGCTTCACCGAGGTGACGGACACCAGCGGAATCACGGCCGTCATGCAGTCGGGTGAGTCTCCATCCACCCAGATTCTCGAGGTCAAGGGTGGAAGCCTGGCGCTGATCGACATCGACGATGACGGGCTGCTCGATCTGGTGATGCCCAATGGTGCGACGCTGGCCGATCCTGAGGCGGGGCCCGGACTGAAGGCATGGAGGAACCTCGGGAACCTGAGGTTCATCGAGGTCACCGATTTCCTTGGCATTGATCACCGACGATGGACCTTCGGGGTCGCGGTCGGGGACTATGACGGTGACGGGCTCGATGATCTCTACCTTGGCTGTTACGGACCGAACGTCCTCCTTCGCAATGTCGGTGACGGGACCTTCGTCGAGGTGAGCAAGCAGGCGGGTGTCGACCACCTCGGTTGGACGACCGCCGCTGCGTTCGGGGACCTGGATGCGGACGGGGATCTTGACCTCGTCGGCGTGAACTACCTCGAGTTCGATGCGGCCTCGCCGCCGGACCAGGTGGATTTTCGAGGGCAGAAGGTCCTCTCCGGCCCACATGGCCTGAAGGCGCAGGCCAACTTCGTGTACGAGAACCTGGGTAACGGCACGTTCTACGATCGAAGCATCAGCAGTGGATTCACCGCCTCGGATCCGCGATACAGCCTCAACACGGCGATTCTTGACATGACCAATGACGGCCGTGCCGATATCTATGTCGGCAACGACAGCCATCCCAATGAACTCTGGATCAACAAGGGCGACTGGAGCTTCCAGGACGAGGGAGTCCGTCGTGGACTGGCAACCAACATCGAGGGTTCCGAGCAGGCGACCATGGGAGTCGCCATCGGTGACGTCGATGGCAACGGCCGCCCCGACATCTTCACGAGCAACTTTTCCAGTGACACCAACACGCTCCACCTGAACATGGAGGACGGTTTCTTCGCGGACCGGACCTCGACGTGGGGACTGGCAGGAGTGAGCCGACCGTACCTCGGATGGGCCACCAGCTTCCTCGACCTGGATCATGACGGTGACGAGGATCTCGTCGTCTTCAACGGTCACGTCTATCCACAGGCCACGACACGCACGATGGACTCGGACTACAGGCAGCCGCCGCTGCTGTTCCAACGAGTCGGTGATCGCTTCGAACGAGTGACGATGCTGCCGATGGCCATGAGCAGGCCGCACTGCGATCGCTCGGCGGTCTTCGCCGACCTGGATCTCGATGGTGACATGGACATCATCGTCGGTGAACTCAACGGCCCGCTTCGCGTGCTCAGGAACGATCATGATCAGGACGACGATTTCATCGTCGTTTCATTGCTGGATCCGCAGGAGGATTCGGCCAATCCCCGCGGTCTCGGTTCCATGGTGCAGTTGGAACATGATGGCCGGGTCCAGCGGCGGTGGTTGCTCGGTGGAGGGCCGTTCCAGTCCGTGACCCCAGCGATCGCCCACTTCGGCATCGGCCGCTCCTCCGAATCGGCCTGGATCACGGTGATCTGGCCGGATGGATTCGAACAGTTGACCGAGGTGGCCCCGGGCAGTCACGTCACCATCGAGAGATCCGTGAAGGAGCAGGGTGGCGACGGTTCCTAGAGCAGCGGGCTGAGAATTCCGGCGGTGTTTTCGCCAAGTCTTCGTGCCCATGACCGCTTCATCCACTCGTCCTTATTCACCGGAATCGAATCCTCGACGTAGCTGCCCTGGAGGAATCGGAGCTGGCTCGCGAAATCGGTGTCATAGACCAGGAGCCCGGCCTCGAAGTTGAGGCTGAAACTCCTCCGGTCAAGGTTCGCGCTGGTGACCACCGCAAGGTCCTTGTCGATCGTGATCGTCTTGGCGTGCAGGAGACCCTTCGTGTACTCATGAATCCTGACCCCGGCCTTCAGCATCGGCTGGTAGAAGCTCCGGCTGGCGGCACCGACCAGCTTCGAGTCGTTGCGACTGGGCATTACGATCTGCACATCCACGCCGCGACGTGCGGCGACGATGATCGACATGAACGTGCCCTCGTCCGGAACGAAGTAGGGGGTCGTGAGGAAGACCTCGTGGCGGGCCAGCTGGATCGAGGCTTGGATGATCTGCGTGGTCGCCTCGTTGTAGAAGTTCGGCCCGGTCGCCATCACCTGCGCCGGTATCCCGTCCTCGTGCCAGGTCGGGGCGATCTTGATCTGTTCGTCGAGGTCGTCGGTCGAATCCAGGTACCAGTCCTCGGTGAATATCAGTTGAAGTTCCCTGACGACCGGCCCGTCCGCCCGAACCATGCAGTCGACCCACGGTGCATACTTCTTCTTCGGGGCGAATGACGCCTCGGCGATGTTCTGGGAGCCGGTCCAGCCGAGCTTGCCGTCGATGACGACGATCTTCCGGTGGTTCCTGAGGTCGATCCTGGAGAACAGGAGCCTCAGCCAGTTCACGGGCATCGCGGCGATCCCCTGGATGCCCGAGTCGACAAGTCGCCTCCTCAGCCGGCTTCGCAGGAACGCCTTGGAGCCGGCTCCATCAACCAGGAGCCTGCAGTCGACGCCCCGTTGGACCGCGCGTTCCAGGGCCTGGCCCACCCTGGTTCCGGCCATGTCATCAAGATAGATGTAGAAGCACATGTGCACGTGATCGGTGGCTACGTCGATGTCCATGACCAGTTGCTTGATCACCTCGTCGGTGCATCCGAAGAGCTTGAGCCTGTTGCCACTGGATGCCGGTGACCTGCTGACCGTCTCGGCGAGTCTGGACAACTGCTGCTCGGACTCGTTGAGCTCGATCTGGTGGGGGCGAGGATCGTTCCAGAGGTGGAACTCCGGCTTGTCGATCTGATCGAGAATCATCCTGTGCCGGTTCATCCGCCTCCTGCCGAGCCTGGTCCCGCCGAACATCGGATATGCCAGCAGTCCGATGATCGGGAAGGCGAGGATCAGGAGTATCCAGGCGAGCAGGACGCTCGGCCGCTTCTTCTTCTGCAACAGCAGAAAGAGGATCATCCCGAGTCTCAGCACGAACTCGACCAGGAAGAACCAGAAGCCGGTGCTGAAGATGCCTAGGAACGTGGAGGTGAACATGCAATCACGCCGGATGGATGAGATGGGTGCGGGTCAGACGATCTCGACGATCTCGTAATGCCGTTCCCCGCGAGGCAGATCGACCCTGACCGTCTCCCCGACATGTGATTTCATCAGGGCGACACCCATCGGGCTCGAGGTCGTGACCTCGATGTAGTCGACGGTCAGGTCTCCACTGGCCTCTCCAACGAGACGGTAGAGTTCCTCTTCACCCGAATCGACGTCCTTGAGTTTCACCGTGGTGCCCAGAAAGACCATGCCCTCGGGGACATCGGCGTCATCAGCGATCTGGGCGTTGGCGAGTCGGTCCTCAAGGTCCCGGATCTTCGCCTCGTTCTGCCCCTGGTCCTCGCGAGCGGCGTGGTACTCGGCGTTCTCCTTGAGATCACCGAGCTCCCGTGCTTCGGCGATCCTCTCGGTGATCACCTTGCGTTGAGAGATCAGGTTTGAAAGCTTCTGTTCAAGCTGTTCCTTTTCCGATGCAGTGATGTATTCCATGGTTCGGGTTCCAAGCAACAGCCTCGCCGGATGGCGAGGCGAGCGTCGGCTCCGTGCACGGAGCCTGATGATCCTCAGCATACCCGGCTCGGTCAGACCTGACCATCATGCCGCCTCCTTGCAGCCGCCAGGTCGATTGCAGGCAGGCTCCAGAGGCCTGCAGCGACGATCCAGAGAACGATGACGTGGTTCCACTGCCCCGCGGCCACCTGCTCCTGTCCGTTGGACATCGTGTGGTGGACATCCGTGAACGGACTCAGGGTCGCCATCCATGAGACATCGCTGCTGGAGACCTGCCCGGCAACCCACCACGCCAGCGATCCGCCGAGGGTCAGGAGCAGGACCAGGAACATGCAGAGGAGCCTGCTGGTGCCTGAACTGCGTGCGGTGCCCAGTGGCAGGATTGCGCTGACCAGCAACCCCCAACCGGCGATCACCGCCGTCAGCAGCGAGATCCGTTCCACCGGCCAGTTGGTCACCAGTCGCAGCGGCCAGATCACGATCTGGGTCATCGCCATGATCGCAGCAAGATCGATCAGCGACTGCATGCATGGACGAATCCTGGCGACCTGGCTCAGCCGGAGCATCGGCCAGGCCGTCACGACACCGAGCAGCGTGAGCAGGATCAGCACCCGGACGCCCGGTACATAGCTTGCGGCACTGGACTGGATCGGTGCGCGGACCCCGATGGTCAGCAGCCACGAACCGAACAGCCAGATCGAGGAGGCGAAGACGAGGCCCCTCGGCATCTGCAGTGGCAGCCTCATCACCGGATTGTCCTCGTGGTCGAGACGACTGTTCAACGGTCACTCCAGGTTCACGGTCGATCAGCGGGTTCCGACATAGTCTATGGAGATGTCGAGTTGATCGATACACCCGTTGTCGATCGCACCGTATCGGGAATCCTGGAAGCTCAGGTACCGGATCTTCTGGCTCGATGGCACCTCCGCTGCGCCTTCTCGACCCGGAGGACGTCCCCAGTTGATCAGGCACCCGTTTCCCGTGCGGATCATGAGCCGTTCATGCCTGTTGAACTGACCGACATCGATTCCATCGACCTGGGACTTCCACGGTTGCATGCCGATCAACTCGGCCAGCGCGAGGCCCGCGCCGATGTCCGCACCGGGCCAGACCTGTCCCATCACCAGTGGCGGGTTCAGGGTCACACCGATGATCAGGGGCAACGGGGGGGTCTGTCCGATCTGGTACAGCCGTGGAAGGAGCCGACCCTCATCATCGATCAGGTGTGCCTGGTCCTTCCACTGCACCAGGGCGACGGGGCGGACGAAGCTGGCCTTGATGCTGATCGCATCGTTGCTGGTCCTGGTGACCTGGTCGATGCTGGTGAACCAACCCGTGTGAATCACTTCCGTGGCGATCCTCGAAAGCTGCTGCTGGTCCATTGGATCGATGCGGACCAGATTCCCCTCGTACAGATCGGTGCTCACCGCCCTGCGAACCGCCGAATGGACCGATTCCAGGTCGCTGCCCCTCAGCCAGGCCGGCTTGTCCTCCAGGTCGATCCGGAGGTTCTCCGGATCGATGATGATCACCGATTGGGATCGCAGCATGGGCACCCCGACGGCGAGGCCTGCAATCAGACCGACCATGATCAGGCAGGTGATGATGGTTCCGGTCCGCCCCTTCAGGAGGCCCGGCATCCAGCCGGCCAGGCCGAGCCATCTGCTCGAGCGATCGCGGCCGGTCTTTCGTGATGTGCTTCGGCGTGCCATCTTCACTCTATTTCGGACAACCCTCCACCCGGCCATGAAACCACGCCCGATCAATCCCGGCCTGGTTCACCCCCCGGATCGAGCATCGGTCCCGGTCGACGAGTGTTGGCCGCATTCCCTGAGGAGTCCGTCCCAGAGCTGTGGCATCGGAATCCCGGCCTCTCTCGCCGCCTTGGGCAGCAGTGAGTGGTTGGTGAATCCCGGCATCGTGTTGACCTCGAGCAGCCAAGGGCCCTCCTGGTCAAGCATGAAGTCGACACGCGCGATGTCCTGGCACCCGAGATCCTCGCAGAGCTGCAACGCCCACCTGGAGCAGGTCTGACCGACCAACTCGGGCAGTTCCGGATCGACCAGGTACTGCGTATCATCCCGCTGGTACTTCGCGGCGAAGTCGTAGTGACTCTCGGCCGGGATGATCTCGATGATCGGGAGCGCCCTGGATCGGAGAATGCCGACGGTGAGCTCCCGTCCCCTGATGAATCGTTCGGCCATGAGTCTTGGCCTCGCACCATGCAGGACCTGGCGAGCATGCCGGACCTCCGCGGCATCCCTGCAGATGGCGATGTCCAGGCTGGAGCCGTCGTCCACCGGCTTCAGCACCAGCGGTGGCTCCAGGTCCAGCGGTTGGCCTGATCGGATCAAGCATGCCTCCGGAGTCCTGATGCCAAGCGATGCGGCTCGCTGCTTGGTGGCCATCTTGTCCATCGCCACGGCAGCGGCGGCACTGGATGCCCCGACGAACGGAGTGCCCGACTGTTCAAGCAGTTCCTGGAGAGGACCGCCCTCTCCGAACGGGCCGTGCAGGACAGGAACGATGCAGTCGGCTTCGATCGACATGATGTCATCGATCTCAGGGCGATCGATGACGTGCCTCTGCACGATGTATCCGGCCTCCTCCAGCGCCTCGGCCACGGCGGCACCCGACTGGAGGCTGACCTCTCGCTCGCCATCGGGACCACCCATGAGTACGGCGACGGTGCGGCTCATCGGTCCTTGCTCCAGTCATGTCGACTCCAGACGACCAGTTCGGTCTCCAGCCGGATGCCCGTTTCTTCGTGGACCGCATCTTGAGCGATCCGTATCAAGTCAAGCAGGTCATCGGTGCTCGAGCCCGGAGTCGTCGTGAAGAAGTTGGCATGGTGCTCGCTGATGCATGCTCCACCCCGGGTGGTTCCCTTCAGTCCCGCCTCATCGATGAGACGCCCCGCACTGATCCTCTGGTCATCAGGGCCGAGCGGATTCCTGAAGACGCATCCGGCGGATTTCTCCGCCAGTGGCTGGGTCCCCGTCTTGTACCGGAAGATCTCCTTGACCTTCTCACGGACCCGGGTCGGGTCATCCGGCTGCATCCGGAACGTCGCGCCGGTGATCACCGGATCCTGGATCGAGCACGATCGGTAGTCGAACTCGAGCTCGTCGATCCCGTATTCACGCTGTGTGCCATCGATGCCGATGGTGGTCACCGAGTGCAGGTGATCGCTGATGCTTCCATAGCGACCACCCGCGTTCATCCTGATCGCGCCGCCGATCGATGCCGGGATGCCGGCCATCTGGCTCAATCCATCAAGTCCCCTTCGCGAGCATTCCATCAGCGTCCTGCTCATGTCCGTGCCGCCTCCGACCTCCAGCAGGGGGGAGGTGTCGTCCGCTGCGACCTCCAGCATCCTGAAGTTCTCGTGTTCAAGGCTGATCACGAGGCCATCGACGCCCTCGTCGCAGACGAGCAGGTTCGCACCTCTGCCGAGCACCCGGATCCGGATCTCCTGTTCGGTGGCACGCTGGAGCAGTTGGCACAGTGATTCGATCGAGCGAGGCTTCACGAGCATGTCGGCTGATCCGCCGATCCGATACCAGCTCGCATCGGCGAGCGAAGCGTTCTCGGTGACGTCGACCTGGAGGTCCGACAGGAGCGTGGCCGGTACGGATGAGTTCATGCGTCTCTCCCCGGCTCGGCCTCCATGAACCTGTTGGCGATCTGCCAGACCGGGCCGGCCCCCATGATCACGACAAGATCGCCATCGGTGCACATGATCTCCAGTTGTTCGACGATCGCCTCGAAGGGGTACAGGTGCATCGCCATCATGCCCTTGTCCCTGAGACGGTCGACCAGGTCGCTGGCGGAAATTCGCTGCTTCTCGATCTCGCTGTCCCGCACGAAGTAGATGTCCGGGACGATGACCACGTCGGCGTTACTGAAACTGGTGGCGAACTCGTCCAGGAGGAATCGTGTCCGGCTGTGCTGGTGCGGTTGGAAGACACAGATGATCCGGCCGGGCTCCTCGGCCTGGCGAAGCGCCTTGAGCGTCTTCTCGCATTCGGTCGGATGATGTCCGTAGTCATCGTAGAGTACGACGCGTCCGCCATTTCGGAGACTCCGGGTCCCCAGTCGCTGCATTCGCCTGTCCAGTCCCCTGAACCCGGCCAGCGCAGTGGCGATCCGATCCCAGTCGGCTCCAAGCCAGGATGCAAGGATGGCCGCGGCCGCAGCATTGAGGGTGTTGTGTTCGCCAGGCATCGAGAGCGACCACTGGCACAGCCACACGCCGTCCTGGAGGATGCCCGCCCTGGAGGCGGCGACATCCTGGAACACCTGGTAGTCAGCGGAGGGGTTGTACCCGAAGGTCATGCTCGGAGCATCGATCCCTGCGGTGACCTCTCGACGGTGGGCGCCCTCGTGCGCGATCAGCAGTCGTCCGCCCGACTCCTCCGGAGGGAGATTCCGTGCGAACTGGGCGAAGACCTTGACGATCTCGTCGAGCGAACCGTAGAGATCCAGGTGATCCTCCTCGATGTTGTTGATCAGGCCCAGCACCGGCCTGTGATGGTGGAACGAACGGTTGAACTCGCAGGCTTCGGCCAGCAGGATCCCCGGTTGATCACCGTAGGGACCATCGCCCGGTATCCGCATGGCACCGCACCTGGAGCCGCCGCCGATCTGCTCGCAGTGGGCGCCGACGATGAAGCTCGGATCAAGACCGCATTCGATTAGCACGTGCGCGAGCATGGCCGTCGTCGTCGACTTTCCATGTGTCCCCGCGATGGAGACGCCCGTGTGAGCCGCCTGCGTCAGGCCGAGGGCTTCGGCGTAGGAGATCACCTGCAGACCTCGATCTCGGGCCTGGATCAGTTCGGGATGATCCTCCGGGATCGCGGCGGAGTGAATCACGCGGTCGACCTGTTCCGGCAGTTCCACGCTGCAGTCGCTCGCATGGTGCACGTGGATCCCGTTCTCGGTGAGTCGCCGGGTCACGGGGCCGGCCTGTCCGTCACTTCCGGAGCACAGACGCCCGCCTTGCTGGAGCAGGGTGGCCAGGCCGCTCATGCCACAGCCGCCGATACCGATCAGCCAGTCATGGCCCGTGCCCGTTTCCCGGGGCTTGTTGGTCGACTCTGGTTGTGACTGCTGGCGTGTATTCATCGATCCTTCCGTGATCTCTATCGACCTGATCGATCCATCCGGGTGTCCACCGGCCTCGTTCCCGTGCACGGTGCGGGGATGGCTGGGGGCCGGCCAGCATCGTCGAGCCCGTGCCGGTTTGATCGGATCGCCGGAGGGGTGGTTCCCTTCAACGGGAGGCCGACCATGGGCAGGGGGTGGTTGGACATGATCAAGGGTCTTCGGGCTCCGTCCTGAATGATCCTCTCAAGGCAGTCTATCGGATCAGCCCGACCATCAACAGCCAGCACGGGTATCATCTTCCCTCATGGGTGGCCCTGAAGATTCGACCAGGCAGGAACTGACGACCAGCCGATCATCCGGCGAGGTTCCCCGTGCGCAGGTCCTGATCATCGATGACGAGATCGAGCATGCCCAGGTCATGGCCGATGCCCTCAAGAAGCCCGGCCATGTCTGCACGGTGGTCAACAGCCTCGAATCGGCCCGTGAGGAGCTCAGGCATGGCAGTTTCGACGTCATCGTGACCGACCTGGTCATGGAATCACCAGACTCGGGGCTCCAGGTCCTGCAGTTGGCCCAGAAGTTCCAGGCCGATGCCGAGACGATCATGGTCACCGCCCATGGTGACGTGCCGACGGCCAAGGCGGCCCTGCAGGGGGGCGCCTACGACTTCATCGAGAAGCCGCTTGATCTGGACGTATTCCGCAATCTGGTCAACCGGGCGTCCGAGACCGTGCTGCTTCGAAACGCCAACACCGTCCTGCAGGATCAGGTCGATGCTGCCTGGGGATTCGAGGGCATCATCGGCGAGTCCCATGCGATCCTCCAGGTGATCGACACGATCAAGCAGGTCGCTGCGAGCAACATCCCTGTCCTGGTCACCGGGGAGAGCGGAACCGGGAAGGAACTGGTCGCCGCGGCGATCCACAGGTGTTCCCCGAGAGCGGACAGGAGGTTCGTGACCTTCAACGCCGCCGGGCAGAGCGAGTCGCTCCTTGAGGACCAGCTCTACGGGCACGTCCGAGGGGCGTACACGGGTGCCGACAAGGATCGTGAAGGCGTCTTCGAATATGCCGATGGCGGCTCGCTCTTCCTGGACGAAATCGGGGACATGCCCGTGTCGATGCAACCGAAGTTGCTGCGGGTCCTGGAAACCGGTGATGTCGTCAGGCTCGGTTCGAACGACTCCCGTCACGTGGACGTGCGATTCATCACCGCGACCAACCGTGACCTGAAGAACCTCATCGGCAGTGGCGAATTCAGGGAGGACCTGTATTTCAGGATCCGTGGTGCCCAGATTCACGTTCCCCCGTTGCGGGAGCGTCGCGAGGACATCCCGCTGCTGGTCAACCATGCCGTCGGTCGATATGCCACCGAACTTGGCAGGCCAATTCCCTCGGTGACCCAGCCCGCGATGATGCGACTGATCGCCTGTCCGTGGCCCGGGAACGTGCGAGAACTGTTCAATGTCGTCCATCGCATGGTGGTCGGCTGCCGTGACGACCAGATCGACATCAGGGACATTCCCGATGAGGTCAGGGCGGCCGATGATGACTCCGAGTCCGCATCGATGGGGTCGCTGGCCGGACTTGGTCTGGACAGGATCGAGAAGGAAGCCATCAGGCAGACACTCGCCATGACCGATGGTAATCGTGAGCAGGCGGCCTCGATGCTCGGGATCGGTGAACGGACCCTCTACAGGAAACTCAAAGAATACGGCCTAAGCTGATATTGACCTTTTTCTCAGTATTCACACAGGAGCTCTACATGACCCCTTCAAGAACCATTTCAGCACGCTCAGCCAGGGCAGGGCATCTTCTGCTGGTCATCCTCATCCCGGGCCTGTTGCTTGCCGCAACTTGGTATGCTCCCGGCATGTCCAATGCTGAACGTGCCATCACGCCCGATGAGGCCCTGAAGCAGCTGCTCGAGGGCAACCAGCGATACATCGACGGCCAGATGCGTTCGCATGACCACACGGCTGATCGCAAGAAGCTCGCGACGGGCCAGAGCCCGAGCGTGATCATCCTGCGATGCGCCGACAGCCGGGTCGCGCCGGAGATCATCTTCGATCAGAATCTCGGGGAACTCTTCGTCTGCGGCGTCGCGGGCAACACCCCGACCACCGAGATCGTTGCAAGCATGGAGTACGCGGTCTCGGTCCTGGGTTCCTGCGTCATCGTCGTCATGGGACACTCCTCATGCGGGGCTCTGGATGCAGCGATCGACAATTTCGATGATGTCGACGAGCTTCCTGGAAACCTTCCGACTCTTGTCAGCAGGTTCCTTCCGGCGGTGATGGAAGCCAAGGAGAAGGACGGGGATCTCCTGACCAATGCGATCAGGGTCAATGCCCTGATGAGCGCCGAGCAGTTGCCGCGGATGTCCACCATCCTGCAGCAGGCGGTCAAGAAGGGGGAATTGAAGGTCGTTGGCGGCGTGTACGATCTTTCGACCGGGCGTTTTACGCTGGTTGATTGAGCCTGAAGCCGATGCCCTGATGAGGCTGTTCTTTTGCTTGGCTGGATCAGCCAAACGAAATGGGGGTTGTTTATGAAGTCGATTATGTCGCTTGTGATTTCACTTCCGTGCCTGCTCACCTGCGGTTTTGCCCAAGGTGGATACGAGATCATCGAGATCCCCTGGCAGCAGACCGCCCAGCTTGGAGACAGCGGATGCTGTTCGTGGGGCTCTTCGCTCTACAATCATAATGGGGCCATCACGCGGTCTCGGCACTGCCAGACCGTGTACGGATCATGCGTCCAGAGCAAGTCGGCAGCGGTCTACATATTCAGCATGGACACGGTTCCCGAGAACGCCACGATCGTCTCCGCGAAGTTCACTGGTGTGACGGAGTACAACGACCAGGGGGGCAACGGTTCCCTGTACCTGAAGGCAACCTCCGAATCGATGAGTTCGGCCCTGGCCCTGCAGCTGCTCCAGAGCCCGGATCACGTCAGCAGCTTCTACAGCTACGGCTCCTTCAGTCTGACCGTTCCCACCTACATGATCGAGGAAGCTCGAGACAGCGGGAGACTTGGGCTCATGATGACCATTGGTTCGACCGTTGGCATGAGCATCCTGAATACCGGAAGCAGCGCGGTACACCTGCAGTTGATCGTCGACGTGGAGCCAGAGCCGCCATGTACCGGGGACTATGATCTGGATGGCGTCGTCGATGGCGGTGATCTCTCCATGCTGCTGGGACACTGGATGATGAAGGGCACCGAGTTCGATCTCGATGGAGACGGCATCATCACTGGCGCGGACCTGGCGATGCTTCTGGGCAACTGGGGCAAGTGCGCACGCGCCGGATGAAACACCTCGATCCAGGCATGACTTCAAGGATCCATCGGCTCAACCGATGGATCCTTGTCATTGAGCGGGCATGCCAGCGGTTCTTTCGAAACGACAGCCTGCAGGACCAGGAAGGATCCTGATCCGTCTGCTCAGGTGGTTTTCTGGCTGGTTCATCCCTTGGCAAGCAAGGCAAGCCGACCAGTTACGTGGCTGATTCAGCGACGCTGTTCGCGAGGCTGAGCCTCGTTCACGCGCAGCGGCCTGCCATCCATATCCATGCCATTGGCCTTGTCGATGGCGGCACGAGCCTCATCGTCATTGTCCATGGTCACGAAACCAAAGCCTCGTGATCGACCGGTTTCGCGGTCTGAAATCACGATGGCATCAGAGACAGAGCCAAACTGCTCGAAAAGTTCACGAAGGCCTTCGGTGTCTGTCTTCCAGGCAAGGTTGCCAACATAGATCTTCATAGCTTGCGTTCTTCTTTCTTGCGTTCGAGACCAATCGGTCTCATCAGGATCGCCTCATCAGATCCCGCGGTCATGGCATCCCTGGGATGCCTCGCATGATCGCTGGTCCATGAGGTGGGGAGATTCTAGTGTAAATGGGGGCGGGGTGCCAGATTGCGTCCAGATCGATTCCCCGGGGCTGGTTGGGGTATCCTGTGGGCCCTGCTGAAGCCTCATTTCGGCCCTCCTGCTCGTGGGAAACCATCACGATGATGTATCTGAGACATCTCATCCCGGCATGCCTGTGCCTCCTTGCGGCCTTTCCAGTCTCTCTCTCAGGCCAGCAGGAGCCCGTCGAACAGGCCATGGAGGTCGCCCCCGAAAAGCGGGATGGAATCGACCCGGACATATTGAGGTATGCCACAGCGGTCAGTCCCCGGGCGACGCTGGTCAGCTTTCTCCAGGCCATGGAGAACTATTACGACGAGTTGAGGCATTCGGGACGGACACGGGAAAATACGACGCTCCTGAAATGGATGGAGGATCGGATCCTGGCATGCGTGGGGATCACCCAGCATGGCAAGGCGATCAGGCGCGATATGGGCATGACCGGAGCCGTCAGGATCTACGAGATCATTGCACGGGTCGGTCACCCTTCACTTGAAGAGATTCCAGACCTCGCCGAGCTCAGGGCGATGTCGCCTGATGAACGCCCCAGGTTCTGGAGACTCGGCGACACTCCGATCGAGATCACGCTTTTGGAGGAAGGTGAGCAGGCTGGTCGCTGGGTGTTCAACATCCAGCAGCTCGGCAATGTCCAGTTGCTGGACTACTACCAACTGATCGAAGATCTGCCCTACGAACCCGGATTCAGGACGGATCTGGGCAGGCTCTACAACTTCACCCCGGGGTGGTTGGTCCCGTCCTTCTCCATCCGTTCACTGCCCTCGTGGATGGGGCTTCACTTCATGGAGCAGACCATCTGGCAGTGGATGCTGATGTTCATCTCGGTCTTCGTGTGTGGGGCCGCGATGTTCATCCTGGTGAGGTGGTCCAGGCGGGTCAGCCGTGGTTTCAGCGAGATCTCGAGGGGGATCTTCAGGCTCGTTCCCCTGTCGATCGTGGTCATCTGCATCAATTTCCTCGACCACTTCCTGGACCAGCACGTCTTTCTCACGGGGGAGATCCTCTTCGTCATGACGGTGCTGCTCTCGCTGGTGAGGGTCGGCGTCCTGATGGCGATCGTGATCCAGATTGGATCGATCATCGCGACGCTGATCATCAAGTCGCCAAGGATCCCGACCCGGGGCATCGATGCCTCGCTGATACGCATCGGCTGCAAGAGCATCGCCATCATCGTGGCGCTGGTGATCCTCTTCATCAACGTGAGCGAGATCGGGTTCTCCCCGGCCGCACTCCTGACCAGTGCCGGCATCTCCGGCCTGGCCATCGCACTGGCCGCTCAGGACACGCTCAAGAACTTCTTCGCGAGTCTGGTCCTGCTGACCGAGCGGCCTTTCAAGCTCGGTGACGTCATCGCCATGGAAGAGGGGCTCGGGATCATCAAGGACATCGGGATACGTTCGACCCGGATCAGCCTGCTTGATGGCACTCTCGTCACGGTTCCGAACGAGCAGCTGGTCGTGTCCCAGATCGAGAACATCAGCGAACGGCCCTCCATCAGGCATGACGGGATCGTCAAGATCGTGCTCGACACTCCACCTGAGAAGATCGAGCAGGGACTCCAGGCCGCCAGGGAGATCCTCGCCGATACCGAGGGCATCGTGGATAAACCGCAGTATCGAGTGCACTTCGACCGCTTCGGCGACAACGCGCTGATCATTCGATACAAGTTCTACTATGCTCCGCCGGACTGGGACGAATCGCTGGTGGCCAAGGAACAGGTGAACATCGCCATCGCAAGACGATTCCATGAACTGGGCATCTCGTTCGCCGTCCAGATCCCCCTGTCGGACGAGTCCGTCGGTGGTGGCCCCAATTCGATCTGAAGCCGGGATCACCCGCTGGAGTATCGATTCCAGGGGCCCGTGACCGCAACGGTCGCCCCGGCCTGTTGCATGTTGAAGAACAGCGTCGAACCGTCCGGACTGAAGCAGATTCCCGCAAGCTCGGTCTTGCCAAGTCGACTCATCGCGAAGGGCTGGATCGTGCCGTCTCTGGTGACCCTGATGACCCTGTTGCCCTCCGGGGCGACAGGTCCGTCGGCATCCTCGCAGATGAACAGGTCCCCCCACGGCGCGATCGTGAGGTTGTCCGCGTTCCTCACCAGCCTCGGGTCATTGGGTTCGACGAACAGTGAAATCGTGCCCGGGCTGGAGGCCTCCGCCCCGGTCCCCTCGTCGGAACTCGGTACGTACTTCCAGATCTGTCCGAGTTTCGCAGGTCCTCCAGTCGTGGTGGCCATGTAGATCCCGTCGCTGCCGGTCCAGATTCCCTCGCCTCGGGCGAATACGGCGGCTCCCCCGGCATGGCCCCGATGTCTCAGGTCGTCCAGTGGCGAATCGATCTGATCCAGGTCCATCCAGCGAACGGGAATCGTGTCGTTCACCTGGATTTGCGGCTGATTCTCGAGCCAGTTTCTCGTATCGATCGAGTCCCGGTCGATCGCTGCAAGTGCCTGGAGTCGACCTCCCTCGAGCAATCGACCCGGCGTTTTGGGAATGAACCTGTAGAACAGACCGTCCTTGCGATCCTCCGTCAGGTAGACGATGCCGGTGGCAGGATCGATCGCGATGGCCTCGTGGTTGAACCGGCCCATGCCCCGGATCGGGATTGGTGTGGCCAGTTCCATCCGGTCATTGGCAGGCACTTCGAAACAGTAGCCGTGATCCTCCTGGCAGTTCTTGTCCTTGCGGGCGGTCCATTCCTCGCACGTGATCCAGGATCCCCAGGGCGTGATGCCACCGGCACAGTTTCTCCCCGTGCCGGCACAGCTGAGAAAGTGCTGCCGAAGGCGTCGCATCTTCGTGTCGTAGACGAGTGTCGTCGTTCCTCCGAGTGCGGGTGTCCGGCCATGGCCTCGGTCGTAGATCTTGGCAGGATCGATTCTCTCGAGCAGTTGGTTCTGCCAGCCGAAGGGACCGTACCGCGGATGAAGCTCGTTCCCGAGCTCGTGGTTGCGAACGAGGATGGTGCTGCCGTCCGGGGCGGCGAAAGCCCCCATCCCGTCATGCAGTCCCGGAACCAGGAACCCGTCATCCATCTCCTGGCCATGCCGGCTGAAGATGACATACTCGAACCCCTCCGGGAGATCGAGGGTCCTGTGTGGATCCTTGATCAATGGATCCCCCGTGACGGCGACCGTGTCCTCGCCATGGACGAGGCGTCTCAGCCCGAGAAATGCGAGCGTGGTGGCCGATCCCGCCTGCATGAACGTGCGTCTATCCAGCATCAGGTCCTCATTGTGACGGTGGGTGGCCCGTCGACCAAGCCCGATTGTCCTTGATCGTCATTCAATCTCGGTCCGTTCGAGACATCATGCCGATCCTGTTCCCATTACAGTAGTACGCAGGTCGTCTTACGCCTGATCGTACAAGCTCGACAGGAGACTGCATATGCTGACCGTCACCAAGGATCTCGTGCTTCCAGCCACGGTCACTGGATCGTGGCCCCGACCCCGATGGTTCGATGACAGCATGTGGGGGAGGCCCCTGGATACCTGCATGATGGACACCCGGTATCGGGAGAAGTTCTCCGATGCCATGACCGTCGTGGTCGCGGATGAGGAACGTGCGGGGCTCGACCTGGTCACCCATGGCGACCTTCACTGCGATGATGACATGGCGGGGCGATCCTGGCATCACTACCCGCTGCAGCGGTGGAAAGGTCTTGATGGTGACTACCTCCAGTCGGACCAGACACGTTCCCCATGGCTGCGGTATCCGCCTGGCACGCTGCTGAACGAGATCTACACCGGCTGGCGGTGGCCGCGCGTCGTAGACAAGATCGAGCACCAGCCACTTGACTACGCCAAGATCTGGAGGATCGCCCAGGCTCGTTCGGACATGCCTGTGAAGTTCGGGACCTGCTGCTCGCAGGTCATGGGGCTCTTCCTGGACCTCTACACGGACAAGTACACCGATCATCGACAGGTCATCTGGGACATGGCCGAGGCGATGAACAAGGAATTGCTGGCTCTTCGTGATGCCGGGTGCCGCTGCATCCAGATCGAGGAGCCGACCCTTCACTTCTGGGCCAACACCTACGGGGCCGACAGCGAAGAGGTCAAGTTCATGGTCGAGGCGTTCAAGCGCGAGGTCCAGGGACTCGACGACGTCGAGCTGTGGATTCACACCTGCTGGGGCAACCCGAACATGCAGCGCGTGATCGACAACGACAGTTACAGGGAGTCGTTCGAGCTCTACCTGCATGAGCTGCCCGGGGACGTCTGGACGGTTGAGATGACCGATCGGAACTTCCGGGAGATCGAGTTGTTCGGTTCGATGAAGGGGAACCTGCCCAAGAAGATCGCCGTCGGAGTCGTCAGCCACCGAAACCTCCAGGTCGATCGGGCCGAGGATGTCGCCGATCGGGTGCGACTGGCACTGAAGCACATCGACCCGGAGCAGTTGATCCTCTCGACGGACTGCGGGTTCGGCCGCCAGGGATGCAATCGTGACATCGCCTTCTACAAGAGCGTCGCGATTTCCGGCGCCAGGGACATCATCAGGGGCGAGCTTGGGATCGAGCCTGGACGCTGTCGGGCGAGGCAGCCCGAACTCCAGACCGATATCGTGCCTGAAACCCCCGATCGTTGATCGTTCAACGAGGTCCCGGCAACGTGATCTTCACGGAAAGTTCGGCCTGCTGAGAACCGACATGACAAGGAGCCCATGCATGACAACCACATCGACCCGCGCCCTTCTTTGCTCTCTTGTTCTTGTGATGCCGGTGCTGCCTGTTCGGTTCGCCGCCGCCCATCATGGTCACGAGCATCATGATGGACCTGGCCATCACCATGTCCATGGGCTCCAGGAGGACCAGGAAGCCCGGCCGGATGATGCTGATCCGAATACGCCGAGGACCTCGATCGTCGTTCGAGGGGATCACCGGTACATCGTCTCCAACGGTCTGCCGGATCATGAGACCGGACGATTTCCGAACAGGGGCAATCCGAACCGGATCACCGCCCAGGACCATCGCTTCCGGGTCCCGGTCAAGCCGGTCAAGGCGGCACGACCTGTGCCCGTGGGCATGTCGTGCTTCGGGGTCGCGGTCAATGGCGTCTTCTTCGAAGCGGGGACCGCTGAATGGTGGAACAACGATCGGAACAGCGGGTGGCATATCGAGGCGATCGGAGGAACGCGGAACCTCGGTCTTGATTCGAACAAGGCACATGTGCAGCCCAACGGGGCCTATCACTACCACGCCGTCCCCGACGGCCTGGTCAAGAAGCTCGCGGGCGACCAGCTCGGCAAGGCCCCGCTGTTGATCGGATGGGCCGCCGATGGTCATCCGATCTACGGGCCATGGGGGTATGAGGATCCTGATGATCCGCAGAGCGAAGTTCGTCTCCTGCAATCAAGCTGGAAGCTCAGGAAGGGCCAGCGGCCAGCAGCGCCCGAGGGTCCCGGAGGCATGTTCGATGGAACCTACGAGGAGGATCATCACTTCGTTGCCGGCAGTGGGGACCTTGACCAGTTCAACGGCCGCACGGGCGTGACCCCTGAGTTCCCCGATGGTACCTACTACTACGTTGTCACCGATCAGTTTCCCTTCGTGTCCCGTTCATGGAGGGGGATGCCCGATGACAGCTTCACCCGCAAGGGCCGATCGCATGGCCAGCGACCCGGTGGCAGCAGGCGAGGGCCTGGACGTCAACGGCCCGGTGGCGAGGGTGCTCGTGATCGGCGAGATCGTCCTGGACCACCCGGGGGGCCGCCAAGGCGACCGCCACACAGGTGAGTCAGGCAGATGACCGGTGATCCCTACAATTCAGCCACCAATCCGACCCCGGCACCGGGGAGGATCGGTACCGTCAGGATCGTGCTGTTCGTCATGCTGTGCCTGGGCCTGTCCGGTGCCGCTCTCGGTGTGATCCTCGCCACGGCGTGGGGCAACATGCCGGCCATCATGGGCGTATTGATCGGGCCGTTCGTACTGATCGAGATCCTCGGGATCATGTTCGGCACGTTCCACTTGCTCTGGCGACCGATGCTGAAGCCGTACCCATGGGTCGAGCCGACTGAAGACGCCGTTCGCAGGAACTTCCAGTCCATCAGCATCGACATGGTCAACCTCGGGCTGTCCGTGCACATCATCGCCGACGAGAACCACCTGCACCTCGTGCCGGCAAGCTTCATCAGGGTCTTCGGCGCCAGTCCGGCGAGCATTCCGTGGTCAGCACTCCGTCCCCATGGGCGTCATGGCAGGGCGGTCAAGCTCGGATCCCATGTCATCCGTGGACCTCGCTGGTGCATGGAACTGGCCGACCCATCTGTGGACCAGGTCGGGGCCTAGGTTCATCTGGCCTGGATCCAGACCGATCCGGTCGTCGGCCCGATCGAGAGTTCCACCGAGGCATCGCCACGCTGGAAGATGATCGACGGTCTGGCCGACGGGTCAAGCATGCTGCCGCTTGCATCCCACCGGATGTCACGGCCGCTGGTTCCGTCCACTTGGAACCGAACGCCCTCGGCGAACACCATGGACTCCGAACCCAGGCTGACCAGATACGGATCACCGTTGGTCGGATCCAGCAAGGGTGCCTCCGGCTGGCTCACCGAGGCGATCCACCAGCTGCCCCGGGCTTCATCCAGTCGCAGCAAGCATGGCTCGGCCGGGGTGGAGATGTTCATCAACTGGGCCAGTTCAAGATCGGAGGCGAGCCGGTCGGCGGTCGCCTGGACTCGGACCGAGTCCGTATCACCCATCATCGGGACCGCCGCCATGACGATTACCGCGAGGATGGAGATGGTCACCACCAGCTCGAGCATGCTGAAACCTGTTCGCTTCCTCATGGCATCTTCTCCGCGTCGATCAGCGTGACCTCATCGGAGCCTTCCCATTGTTCCAGGGCCGTCCCGATGCTGACCAGGTCGTAGTTGACCGGGGTCGTTCTCGGGGAGGGGCCCGGAGTCTTGTTTCCTGGAAGCTGGATCAGCGGACCCCTGACCATGACCGGCTTGAACTCGAGGATCTTGCCGAGGCAGTTGATCGAGAGCTTGACGACGTTGGACAACTGGACCAGCTGGACCGGTCCCAGGTCCGACAACTGCTTGAATGCCGGCGAAAGTGTTCCATCATCGCTCCACGCGGGCGAGTCCGCATCGGTGAAACCCAGGCCCGTGCTCATGGCGGGATCATAGAAGATGCTCGACTTGCCCCGCATGTGGATCTCGTCGGCCGCGATCCTTCCGTAGATGGCCGCGTTGTCCCGTGAGATGAACGAGGTCCGAGGCGCATAGATGCTGCCCTTGACCACGGTGTTTCCTCTCAGTCTCCAGGTCGACGCTTCTGGATCACCGGACTCGATGTCGTAGATCCTCAGTCGCTCGGCCTGGTTCATGTACGGCTCGGTGCCATCGATCCTCGGCATTCTCCAGAACGGCTTCATGTCACCGATGTATCCGTTGACCAGGTCCACTCGACCACCGATGTACAGGTCAAGCTCGGCATCATCAAGCAGTTCGATCGAGCCTCCCTGGAGCAGCAGGTCGCCGTGAACGACCAGTTGCACCTGGCCCGAGATCTTCAGTCGGCCCTTGTACCGGACCTTGAGATCGTCATCGACGTGGACGGTGGCCGGTCCCTTGATGGTCGTGGTCTTGTACGGCTTGACCTGGAGTGCCTGGAGCACGGAATCGTCCTTGATGGTCTTCGGTGCCGCCATGATGAGTCCACCGAAGCCGCCGCGCCACTTGCCAGGTTTGCTGTCCTGGTCGGAGTGGTCGGTCCTTGAGCTTGCCGGCGGAGGCAACGGCATCGGGAACTGGTCCGGGATGTTGAGGATGTCCGCGATCTCCCCCGGCCTCAGTTCGAGCGTGACCTTGTCATGGTTGCCGGAGACCTTCAGCAGGGCGGAGTTGATCGCCTTGGCGTTGCCGAGGAAGCGGATCCTTCCAGGATCGCCCGACTGGACCCCGATCATGATCCGTTGGGACTGTCCTCCATCATCATGGCCAAGTTGCACACCGGAACCGGAAGGAGACGGTGTGCCTGGAGTCGACCATGGTGCGACGGTGCTCATCCCCTCGAGCCTCACCTCCCGCGAGGCGAGCAGCGCGAATTCACTCAGGTCCACGTCGACCGATTCATCTTCGCCTGGAAGGGGAATCTCGGCCGTGGCCGTCGCGACCTGACTGACGCCATTGACCCTGGCGGTCGCCTCGATCAGGACGAAGCGGGTCTGCTGGTTCGGTGGCATGCCGGTGCCTGCGTCGATGACACGGACGTCCAGGTTCGCCGAACCCATCGGATGATCCGACAGCAACATGCCATCGTTGGCCGCGTGTGTCCGCCAGTCGAACTCGGTCTCGAGCATGGCGACCGTCATCTCCAGGCCGGACAGCGAACTCCAGCGTGCCGCCGCGGTGTTCTGGACGTTCTCGGCGATGGCGGGGGAGTTCTCCCGGCTGGCCAGGTAGGCCGACGCCAGGATCGTCGCGGTCGCCATGCAGATCATCACAAGGAGCATCGCCATGCCCCTTCGTCTTCGGGGTGTCCTGGTGTTCATGATGCGGGCCTCCGGTGAAGCTTGATTCCGGCGCTGATCGCCAGCGTTCGGGTGAGCCCGAACCGCTCGAGATCGATCTCGATGTCGATCACCATCGCATCGAGCACGTCCGCATGGACGCCCGGCCTGAATCCCGTGACGCCATCGACGACGG
The DNA here is from genome assembly GCA_002711415.1 of Phycisphaerae bacterium. Lineage (GTDB taxonomy): Bacteria > Planctomycetota > Phycisphaerae > Phycisphaerales > SM1A02. The sequence goes on from PARI01000026.1 coordinate 21,475, forward strand.
GGATCGACGCGGTCCAACCACGTCCCCTGTAGTACTCCAGTTCATCCTGGAGATCCGCATCGACAAGCAGGGTGTGATCCTCCAGTGAACTTGCAACCGGACCGAAATGGCCTGGAAAGCTCACGCGTTCGAGCAGGAGTTCGCCTGAAGCGTCATCCATGTGGAGCCATCTCAGTTCCGAGGCCTGGAGCATGGTGTCGGCGTTGGTGTCCTTGAGCCAGATGACGACACCGTCCTTGTCGACCTGAAGCAGGCAACGACTCGGCCCGATGATCGTGTCCAGGCGAGCCTGGGCGACCGAGGCGGTCACCAGGTGCGCCCTGACATCCCGTCGGGTGGCGACTCCCGAGGCCATCGCCTCCAGCATGCCCGCCACGGCTGCGGAGATCATCGCGGTGATCGAGAGCGCGAGCACGAGTTCGAGCAGTGTCAGTCCCCTGTGGTTCATGGCGTGTTACCTGCCTCGCTGGGTTCGGGTATGAAGCGGGCAAGATCCGCCATGACGCGTCCATCCTGATCGAACACCTCGATCCGGAGGTTTCTTCCCATGATGGTCAGGCCGAGTTGATCGATCGATTCGGTCTCCTGGGAGACCTGGACACGCCTGCCGAGGTTGCTGAACATCGGTGGCAGGAGGGCTCCCTCCTGGTCGGCCATCTGGCCGACGTCCTGGATGTATCCGTTCCATGACTGGAGCTGTTCGTATTCGACGGTGCCCATCCCGTGCATGAGCCTCTCGGCGGCGATCGTCGCCGTGATGCGGAGTTGGGCCTCCAGTGCCTGTTGCTGCCCGGCACTGATCACGCTGGTGATGACCAGGACGATCCCCGCCAGAATCGTCGACGCAATCATCGATTCGAGCAGGGTGAATCCCCTTCGCCCCATTCCGCTCATGTTGACATGTGGTCCGTCGGTCATCGGAACCCCCTTCACAGCATTCACATGTACAGATCATCGAATCCTGCCGTCGACGATCTTCGCCACGCCAACAAGTTCGTACTCGCCGGCTCCGCGAACGGGCCCTTCAATCCTCCCAGGTCATCCAACCGGAACCATCGTCATGGTCTGAAGGTCCGATTTGCCCGTATCGCATCCTGCTGGGAACATGGTGTCGATGCCCCTGATGCTCTGGCGATACATCCTGGTCGAGATATGCAAGGTCTTCATCCTGACCACCGCGATCCTCGTGGTCGTGATCGCCTTCGGCGCGGCCATCAAGCCCCTGGCCGAGAACCTCCTCGGCCCCTTGGATACCGCCAAGTACATCTTCCTCGCGACCATCCCGATGATGCAGTTTGCGCTGCCGTTCTCCATCGGGTTCGCCTGCACGCTGGTCATGCATCGGCTGGCCAGTGACAACGAGGTGCAGGCGATGCTTGCCAGCGGGCTGAGCTATTTCCGTATCATCGTTCCGGTGGGACTGCTCGGCCTCGTGCTGACCATCATCATGCTGCTGATGGTCAACACGATCATCCCGATGTTCTGGTTGAAGATGCAGGAGACCATCGCCAAGGACGCCTCTACGCTCTTCATCTCGACCATACAGGACGGGGAGGCGTTTCATCTCGGTAACACGCAGATCTACGCCGACGGGATCTACGAGATCGATGAATTCCCGGGCAACGGCGCCGATCGCCGATTCGTCCTCACCGGAGTGGCCGCGGTCGAACTGGACTCCGCCTCCAAGATGTCGACGGAATTCACGGCAGAGTACGCCACCGTGGATCTCTACCAGCTGGAACGTGAGTCCATGCTGAAGCTGGCGATGGTCAACGCCACCATCTACCGGGGGGACGACCAGGCCCTGGTGTTCGTTCCCCAGGCCGAGCCCGCGGCCGTGGCCCTTGACGGCAGGTTCGAGCAGAAGCCGAAGTTCATGACCTTCAGTCAGCTGTTGAGCCTGCCTGCTCGCATGGAAGAGCTCGAATTCGTTGCGCAAGCCCGACCGCCTCTGATCAGCACCTTGAAGTCCACCGTGCTCTGGGACTGCTTCGGTAAGAGCATCGAGTTGTCCGGACAGCTCGAACTGGTTGATCCATCCGCCGATCGTCGGTACATCATCCATGCCGACAGGCTCGTCTCCGGCAGGCTCCTTCCGGCTGAGGGACAGCAGGTCCGGATCATCGAGTTCGAGAAGGGCAAGGCGATGCGAGAAGCCGACGCCCGGTCGGCGACTCTCATGCTCAGGTTCAACGCCAGTGACCGGCCGCGACTGGATCTCCGGGTCTCGGCCAGATCGGTCACGGACCTGAGGAATCCGGAGGCACCGGCGACCCGCTGGCCCGCCATCCTCACCAGGCTCATTCCAGTCGACTGCCCGGAGGTCGAGTACTCGAAACTGAGCAATGTCGAACTCATCGATGCGGCGACTGCACTCGACTTCGGCGAGTATGGTCCCGAGAAACTGACGGACAGGAGGATCCGTACAGGCATCGGGACCCTCCAGAGGCTCATCGAGGAGGTCAAGGACGAGATCGTGGCCAGGTTGACCCAGCGAACCGCCATGTCGGTGACCGCGGTCCTGCTGGCGGTGATGGGAGCGCTGCTGGCGATCAGGTTCCGGCACGGTCAGCCACTGGTGATCTACATGATCGCGTTTCTTCCGGCGATCATCTCGATTCTCCTGATCTCCAGCGGAGAGCAGTCGATCAAGAACAACTCGATCGTCATGGGCAGCATCATCATGTGGTCGGGCAACGCGTTCATGGGGTGCATCATCGTCTTCTCCTACTTCAAGCTGGCGAGGAACTGATTCGTCGTGCTGATCATCGACCGGTACATCATCACTCGATTTCTCGTGAACTTCGTCATCCTGTTCGCGCTGCTGTTCATCTTCGCCATCTCGATTGACGTGATCGTCCAGTTGGAGCGGTTCCTCGATGCTGCGGACGAGGCCGTCGAGCAGGGGCGATACCCGGGTCGGCTGATCGGGTTTCTCGCAGCCATCATCGATTTCCACGGACCGAGACTCTTCCAGTTCTACGCCTACATGCTGGGCCTTCTCTGCGTCGGCGCGATGGGCTTCACCCTTGCGCAGATGCATCGGAATCGTGAACTCGTGGCGATGCTCTCCGTGGGACTGAGCCTTGGCCGGGTCGCGATCGTGATCATGCTTGTCGCGGCCGGATTGAACGTTCTCCAGATGATCAACCAGGAGGTCATGCTCCCGAAGCTGGCCCCGATGCTGATCCGAGAACACAGGGATATCCTCTCCAGGGGCATGAGCACGTTCGAGGTGATGATGAGTCGCGACCAGGACGGGGACCTGCTCCTGGCCGATACGCTCGAACCGGAAACGGGCACGCTCAGCGAGGTGCTGATTCTCGAGCGGAACCCGCTCGGAACCGCCCAGCGTCGCATCACGGCTCCCAAGGCCACCTGGGATGACCAGTCCCAGTCATGGCAGCTTGAAAACGGCATCGCGACCATACGGACCCAGTTGGACACCGAGGCCTCGATGGGGACCGTGGTCAGTCCTGTCGAGACCGTGACCGAGTGGAAGACCGACCTGAGTCCGAACGTGCTGATCGTCAGGCAATCGGCCCAGTACGGTCAGATGCTGAGCCTGCGCCAGATCAAGAAGATCCGGCAGGAGGGCGGTGTCGACTCACGCCAGTTGAGCCGCTACAGCTACTCCAGGCTTGCCGGGATACTGGTGAATCTCCTCGTACTCCTGATTGCGCTGCCATCATTCCTGCTGCGGGAGCCGTCGAACCTGCTGCACAGGAGCATCGTCTGCGCGGGCCTGGCCATCCCCATACTGCTGGGTTCGTTCCTCGGCATGACGATGGAGGTTCCCGGCCTCTCGGCCGGCCTCTCGGTGTTCCTTCCCGTCGCGATACTGATCCCCCTGGCCATCGGGCGACTCACGATGATCAGGACCTGAGGCTCACCTGTCCCGTGGTGAGATCCATGTCCTGCGGGTCGATTCATCAAAGATGGTGATGTCCGCCTGCTCGACCAGCTCGATCGCCTTCTGATCCATCAGGATCCGTTCCTGTCTCAGGCGGACCAGCCTGGCGAGGTCGTCGCGGACCTGTTCCATCGGGATTCCGCTGGGCGGGGCATGTTCCTGGCAGTAGATGATGATGTATCCGTCATCGATGAGGATTGGTCGGGACACCTCCTGCTCATCCAGCGTCCAGAGCGCCTCGCGGAAGGGCAGAGGCCAGCTTGGATCAAGTCGCGACGTGGGTTCGAGCAGTCCACCACGCTGGGCGCTGATGTCATTGGAGTACTCGACCGCCAGATCGCCGAAGCGTTCTCCCTGTTCCAGCCGATCGAGGAACTCCTCGCACTCGGCCAGGCTCGAGGTCGACATGATCCTGGCCTGCCGAGTCGGTCCGTGCAACTGGTCGTAGGCCTGCTCCAGCAGTTCCTCGTTCACCAGGACGTCCTCCGCGATCAACGCCCTCAAGGAGGCGTTCCTCCTCAGCAGCGACTCGAACCGGTGGGTTCCCAGTCCCTGGTCCCGTCTCAACTGCTTCAGCAGCCTGGCGGCCTCGTCAGCATCGTTGCTGAGTGACTCCAGGACCAGGACCTGCTCCTGCTCGATCTGCTCGACATCGATCGCCCGGCCACGCGCAGCCAGTTCGCGTCCCAAGGCGCGATCCAGCACGAGCTCCTCGAGGGCGACCGCGCCACCCATCTCGACCAGTGATGGTTCCAGCTGTTGCATCGTGACCACGCGACCATCGACGGTCGCGATCAGCCGCTGCCGGGGCGGAGGTGTGTCGGTCGGACCGTTCGTGGTGGTGACGGATGAACCCGTCACGGTCCCCGGCTGGCTGGTCGAGCATCCAGCGGCCACGACCGAAGCCAGTGCCAGCACCAGCGATCGACTTGCCTTGCCGAGGGTGTAGAGTATGAAGGGACGGATCATTGCCACAGCATGATCCCCGTCCGGTTGCTGTTGTCAATCCTCGGAGGCCTTGATGGCGAAAACCAGGATCTTCATCTGCCCGTATTGCGCCACGACCCAGCCGGAGGCCGAGCAGTGCAGCCACTGTGGCAACGGGCTTTCCAGGCTCTCCAGGCAGGCCGTGCATAACGCGATGGGGCCATGGTTCATCCACCACGAGCAGTTCCAGGCGCTGCCGGGCATCTCGTACGAGTTGGTGGTGTCGATGGCCCAGCGAGGACTGATCGATCGGTACACCATTCTCCGAGGCCCGACGACCAGGCAGTTCTGGACCGTGGCACGACGAGTTCCTGGCGTGGCTCACCTCGTCGGCTACTGCCATGCCTGCGATGCTTCAATCCAGGTCGGCAGCACGCAATGCCCCACCTGCGGGATCAGCTTCGACCAGTCCGGGCAGAGGGATCAACTGGGACTGCCCGAGAGCAAGCCGCTGCCGATGGAGGTCAGTCACATCGAGCTGGAGGCGATCGAATGCCTGCTGGGCAACTTCGCGGGCAACAGGGAGCACCAGGGGCGAAGACGCCTCTCGAGCTTCGCTCCGGACAGCCAGTTGAGGTCACCTGCACCTGCTGGCATGCATGGCACCACCCATGCCCATCCGGCCCCGGCTTCCGGGCAGTCCAATCCCACGGTCGACGTGGTCGAGGCCAGCAGGCGGACGATGCTGGCACGACAGTCGATCGTGATCAGTCGGCTTCGTGCAGTCATCATCATCCTTGGACTTGCCTGCGTCGGGCTGATACTCGTCCTGGTCGTTCAAACCCGTTCTCAAGATCAGGACAGCGGTGATCATGCCTCGAGCGAGCCTGTCATCTCCGAGCAGCCGGCACCACCCCTGGATGAACAGGCGCCACCTCCACAAGCAGGAGAGGTCCTGACGCAGCCGCCATCAGCACAGCCGCCCCCACCTGAATCCGAAGCGGTCCAACGGGTCCCTGAACCGGAGGATCCCAGCCCCGTGATCCCACCTGTCATGGAGAAGGCCATCGCCACCTTCAGGCAGTCTCGCGATGCCCAGTTGCCTCCACGAAGACGATTGGAACTCCTGGAGGAGTCGGAGACCCTCTTCGCGCAGGTGCAGGCCGAGGCCAGCAGCCAGCAGACACTTGATCAAGTGGCGACCTACCTCGAGCAGTTGCGTCGAGAGGTTCGTCGAATCAGGAGCGAGCTCTTTCTCCAGGACTCCTGAGTTCATCCCGCTGTTGGTGGTGGTGAGCCAGCGGTGTCGCGTGAAGGCAGGTCAAGGAGAATCGAGCCATCCGAGAACCGCATCCTCACCGGGAGGCCTTCAAGCAGCAGATCCAGCCGCTGAACCGTCAAGTTCGGATCAAGCCAGCCCGATGTTCGCCATCGTTCCAGTTCGCTCGGCATGACCAGCAGCAGTTGATGGCCGTGATCCCGCAGGGCCTGGACCCATGCTTCCGGATCATCAGGTGACTGGCTCATCGCCTCGGACAGGATGCCTCGGTCCCAGACCGTTCGATACTCCAGTCGGTTCGTGTAGTAGTAGGGCGTCGCCATCCCGATGGCATAGACCGATTCCTCCGGCCACACGATGTTCAATGCCGTGATCGGGTGCTTCATGAACTCCCGTCGCATCACGTCCGGCTCTCCCTCCTGAAGATACTTCTGGCGGTACAGTCGAGTCGACAGAAGCGGTGTGCCTCCGGCCATCTGTGCGGCGGCACCGATGTTCATCGGTGGTGCACCGGCAACCATGAGAATCCACCCAGGAACAAGGCAGCCAGCCAGCAGGATGAACCCCACAAGCAGCCGGCCGACCTGGCCCGGTCCGTTCCTGAAGATCGAGGCGACCAGGCATGTCCCGGCCAGTGAGCCGACCACCGCCGTCGGAAGGAGGAAGCGGCTCTGAAGATGTGTGAAGAACATCCAGAAGGCGACCTGCACGAGCAGCGTCAGGCCGAGGACCATGGCCAGCCGTCGGGTTCTGGCTTCACACAGTCCGGCCACGATTCCCGCGATCGTGATCACGGGGATGAACGACCACTGGGCGGCCAAAGGATGGGCTGGTCCGCTCTGGGTACCGATGCCGTAGATGAACCACTGGTCCCAGAGACTCCGGATTCTCATGCCAAGGCCTGCAGTTGCCGAGTGGCCCGCTTCCCAGGCATCCACCTGGGTCTGGTCCCAGTGGCCCGAGCCGAACACCCCGGCAAGGAATGGAAAGACCGGGTTTCCAGTCACCAGCAGATTCCCAATCAGCCATGGACTGATCATGGCCAGGCCACATCCTGCGGCGGCCAGGAGCGAGACCATCGCCACCACCGGGCGTCTGCTCCAGAGAACCATGAGCAGGATCAGTGGAAGCATGACCATGCCCAGGGCGGTCGCCTTGGCCAGGACCGCGCCGCCGCACAGGATGCCGATCGCAGCGCCGGTCTTGACGGGTCGTTCGCGCAGGAGTTCCGGCCCGACAAGAACCAGCAGGCAGCAGGCGAGCATCAGCAGTACCGGCATGCCCGTGTATGCCATCGACCCGACGATCACCACCCACGGTGTGCTGACCAGGAGAATGCCCGCCACGACGGCGATGTTGGCCAGCCCTGCGCGCTGTGCAACGGCGACGACCGTCCATCCAGTTGCGATGACCATCATGGCCTGCAGGCACTGGACCGCGGTGGAACTCTGGATCGGATCCTGCACGAGCACCGCCAGGTGCAGGCTCGTCGCCTCGACGCCTGACGGCAGGTGACTGTAGACGTTGTGCTGCAGTGGAGTGATGGCCCCGTTGAGGAACCACTCCGCAGGCAGTTGGAGGTGGTAGCTCAGCGCATCGTACCCGGCGAACTCGCTCTGCCAGAGCCAGCCCGGTGCACTGGCCGCCGCCACCAGCAGCACGGCGATCGCCGGAACCGACACCAGTGCCAGTGGATCGATGCTGCCCCCGCCCAGGCGAGGCCTGGTCAGTCGTCTCACCGAGATGATCGCCATCATGCAACCGACGACCAGCAGCAGCCATGCAAAGACGCCCTTGCCTGCGGTCAGCACGCCGACAGATCCGAGCAGCAGGTCCATGAACATTCCAAGGCCCACACCCATGCCCAGTTGCATGGTCAGGGACATGGTCAGGTTCTCATGCTTGACCAGTGCCGCCCTGAGCGGCCAGCCGAACCCGAACGCCATGAGCATCCACAGCAGAGCGGGTGGGATTCCCTGGGCCAGTGCGAACACGGCCGGAATGAACGTGCTGGATATCCCGCCCCCCGTCCACGTGCACAGGTAGGCCACGACCAGGATCGTCAGGAACGCCCCGGCCCCCAGGATCACGATGGCGGCAGGGCCGTTGGATGACTGTCCGGGGGAGGGCTCCCGGGAAGTCTGGTCGGTTTGGCCCGGTGTTTGCATGTTCACGATGTGAGTCTATTGCAAGGACAGGAGGTCCGCACATGAGTGGCTCTGACATGATCAAGACTGCGCTGATGATGGTCCTGGTGGTCCAGGCGAGCGCAAGTTATGCCTATTCAGCCTCGATCCAGGACCTGGTCCGGATCAAGGGTCTCGAGGACAACACCGTGATGGGCCTGGGCCTCGTCACGGGGCTGGACGGGACTGGTGATACGTCCAGGGATTCATTCATCGCCGCCAGGCCCTACGCGGAACTGCTGAGGAACCTCGGCAACCCGATCGGCAGCCTGGAGGAGCTCGAGGATGCCGACTCCTTCGCCCTGGTTCGAGTCAGCATGGAGATCCCAGCCGGTTCCCGTGAAGGCGACCGGTACGACATCACGGTCAGCACGATGTTCAACGCCACGAGTCTGGCTGGTGGGGAACTGGTCGTCTCGCTGTTGCGGCTTCCGGTCAAGGGCGGCCTGCAGATGGCTCCACTGGCGATGGGCTCCGGCACGATCCAGCTCCAGGGTGAGAATCCCAGGACCGGCGTCGTCCGGTCTGGTGGACAGATGCTCCAGTCGATCCAGCCCCAGGTCATGGACGATGCCGGGCGGATCCAGCTGGTCCTGCACCAGGAGTTCGCCGTCTTCACGGTCGCGCAGACCCTCAGCTCGATCATCAATGACGAGTTCGGTTTCCTCGGACACGATTCACTGGCCAGGGTGATCGATCCGAAGACGATCCAGGTCATGGTTCCCGAGCGGATGAGACGGGATCCGTCGAAGTTCATCTCATCGTTGATGGGACTGCATGTTGACGAGACCCTGCTTCGAACGCCTGCGAGGATCGTGATCAACGAGGCCGAGGGTGTCATCGTGGCGACTGAGAACGTCCAGATCAAGCCCGTTGCGATCGCGGCCGCCGGTCTCCAGATCACCAGCATCACGCCGAAGATGATACCCACGCCGATGAACCCGGAGCTCAACGTCAGCCGATGGGCCGGCGTGAGCACGAGCGAGCCCATGTCCACGAGCCTGATCGACCTGCTCTCGGCGCTGGACCAGCTTGACGTGCCCGTGTCCGACCAGATCGACATCATCTACGAGCTTCGGCGCAGCGGAGCCCTTGCAGCGGAGATCATCAGCCGATGAGCAGCCTATCGATCGACACGAGCGCCCTGCACTCGATGGTCCCGCGACTGCCCGTCGAACCAGTCGGTGGTTCGGTCGACGATCGTTTTGAATCAATGCTCGGTCGCATGCAGGAGCAGTCCTCCACGGAGAGTGCCCGGCGAATGGAGATCTTCCGGGAGGCCGCCTGCGACCTGGTCAGCTCGGCCTTCGTGATGCCCGTGCTCGCATCGATCCGGGAGCAGTCACAGGCGGCGGAACCCTTCAAGCCCGGCATCGCCCAGAAGAGGCTCGGCCCGGTGCTTGACCAGTATCTCTCGGACAAGATCGTCCGTGGCGGCAACATGGACCTGGTCGACACCATCGCACGCAAGTTCGAGCAGTCCCTTGGATCGAGGCAGGAATGACCATGCAGGAACGTGACATGCAGGACGTGGCCGGGCCGGCCGAGGAGTTCGGCGAGGTTCTCGAACAGCTTCATTCACTGCATGGATCGATGCAGGAGGCGATCCAGATGAGGGCCGACGCGATCAGGCAGGCCGATGCCGAGGGTCTCAGGGAGGCGATCGGTTCTGAATCATCCGTCCTCGAGGATATCCGCAGGGTCGATGCCAGGAGGATCGAGCTGGCAGGCGAGCTCACCGGCACCGAGGCTCCCCGGGTCCAGTCGCTCTCGATGAGCAACGTGCTGGAATCGATCGAGGATGACGTGACTCGCGAGCACCTGGATCAACTGAGCGTTCGGTTGAGGCAGCAGATCAAGGCGACACAGAATCGCAGCGCGATCGTTCGCCAGGCGGCCGAGACGCTGATGGGCCACATCGACGGCGTGATGCAGTCGGTTCGTTCGGCCATGGAGACGGTGGGGCGGTACGGCCCTGACGGTTCCCTTCATCGATCACAGACCGGTTCGGTCTCCCTGGATATCACGAGCTGAGGTGCACCCATGAGTCTCAACGGAGCATTGAACATCGGGCAGTCGGCGATCATGGCCAGCCAGGCGGCGCTCCAGGTCGTCGGCAACAACATGGCCAACGCGGCCACTCCAGGGTACAGCAGACAGGTGGTCCACCTGCTTCCCGGCGTAAGCGTTCCCATCGGCAGGGGGCAGTTCGGTGGAACCGGCGTGATGCTCGGGCACGTGACGCGAAACGTCGACATTGCTCTGCAGGCCAGGCTTCGAAGCTCGGTTTCCGATCAGCATGCGTCGCTGATCAACCAGCACTACCTCTCTACGATGGAGGTCATGCAGGGGGAGCTCGGTTCGACCGGACTTTCCAGCGAGCTCTCGGCATTCTTCAACAGCTTCAGCGAGCTCGGCAACACGCCCGAGGACGGCCCGCTGCGATCACTGGTCATCCAGCGAGGCATCACGCTGGCATCGAAGATCAATGACCTCCAGTCCGGGTACCAGTCGACTCTCCGGGAGGTCGACGCGTCACTGGAGGCCAACGTCGAGGCCGCCAACGGCCTGCTGGACCAGGTCGCACAGTTGAACCTGCAGATCACCCAGGTCGAGGGAGCATCCGGCCAGGCCAACGGGCTGCGTGACCAGCGGGACATGATCCTTGACGAACTCAGCCAGTTCATGGACATCAGCGTCGTCGAGTCGGAGAACGGGTCGGTCGATGTGCTCGTCGGTTCGATACCCGTCGTGCTCGGCCAGGACAACANGGGCATCAAACTGGAGGTCCGCCAGGATGGTGACCGCCGGACCATGTCGATCAACGTGGCCCAGGACGGCTCTTCCCTTGTGGTCGATTCCGGTGCGATCGGCTCTCTCCTGGCTCAGAGAAGCCAGACCATCGAGCCTGCGATGGAACAGCTGGATCAGCTTGCATCCCAGCTGATCTGGCAGGTCAATCGGCTGCACAGCCAGGGACAGGGGCTTGAAGGCCTGGCCTCGGTCACCGGGAGCGTGCAGGTGGGTGATCCGGCGGCCCTGATCGCTTCGGCGGACTCGGGCATCGAATTTCCGATCGGCAGCGGCACCTTCGACATCCAGTTGACCGACGATCAGACCGGTGAGGTCACGACCTACCAGATCCAGGTGAATCCTTCGTCGATGTCCGTGCAGGATCTGGTCGACTCGATCAACGCATCGGTCGACTCCCCGCAACTGGAGGTCTCCATCAACGCCGATGGCAGCCTCCAGTTCGACTGCACCGATGCGACGGTCAGCTTCGGCAATGACAGCAGCGGTGCCCTGGCGGCACTCGGCGTCAACGGGTTCTTCTCTGGTTCTGATGCGGCCAGCATCGGGGTTGACCAGCAGCTGATCGATGATCCATCCAGGCTCGCCGCCGCATCCGGTTTCGGCGAATCGGCCAACGGCATGGCCATGCAGATCGCGGGACTGGCCGAGAGCGGCATTCCCGAACTCGGAGGCGCCTCGATCACCGACTTCTGGCTGACCGCCGCGGGGGACCTCGGTGTCCGTGTCAGCGCCGCCAATGCACAGGTCGAGTCGACTTCGATCGTCAGCCAGAGCCTCTACATGCAGCGACAGTCCGTCTCCGGCGTCTCCCTCGACGAGGAGGCGGTCAACCTCATGAGCTTCCAGAGGCAGTTCCAGGCCGCGGCTCGATACATCAGCGTCATCGATGAAACCATGCAGACACTTCTGAGCATCACCTGAGCGAACCAGCAATGAGCATGTCAATCCCACCAGTCCTGCACCGGGTTCCCGGTTCACTCTCCTCGAGCATGCTCCTGGGTAGCCTCTCTCGTACCAATCGACAGTTGCTGGACGTTCAGATGCAGATGGCCTCCGGGTATCGCGTCAACAGGATGAGCGACGATCCGATCGCCGCTCGCGCGATCTCGGTCCTGGAAGGCGTCGTTCTCGGCAGGGAGCAGAGGCTCAGGAACCTGCAGCATGCAGATGGCATGATCGCCATGCTGGACCAGTCGCTCTCGGAGGCGTCGGACCTGCTGCTGGAAGCCAAGTCGATCGGGTTGGGACAGGTCGGGGTCGGAGCCGACGCTGACACCCGCCAGGCCCAGTCGCAGGTCATTGATGCGATGATCGACAACCTGGTCAACATCGCCAACAGGTCCCACCAGGGTCTCTTCCTCTTCGGGGGCACTGATCCGACCACGATGCCGATCCAGGCTCTTGATGGCGGATATCGCTGGGCGGCACCTGGTGGTGGTTTCATCACGGACACCGGTCTTGGGATCTCCGGTGCCGTGACCATGGGTGCCGACGAGGCCCTCGGCATGATCAGCGGCCGCATCCAGGGTGATCATGACCTGCAGCCGGGCATGACCGATTCGACCCTGCTGTCGGATCTGGGCGGTGCTGTCGGTGAGGGCGCGACCCCGGGGGTGATCGAGTTGACGATCAATGGGCAGCTTCAGCAGGTCGATCTCTCCGCCGCCGTGACCGTTGGTGACGTGATGCAGTCGATCCGCGACGAGATCCAACTGGTCGATCCGTCCGCGGATGTCACCATCGATCCAACCGACAGCAGTCGATTCCAGATCACCAGCGGTGGCCTGGACATCCAGATGCTCGACCAGGAGGGATCCAGTCTGGCCTCCGATCTCGGGTTGACCGGATCATTCGCGCCGGGCTCCGTGACATCGGGCAAGGACGTTGATCCGGTCCTGACGATGCTGACACGACTGGACACGTGCGCCGGGATCGACGGCCCGCTCGGACAGGTGAGGATCAGCAACGGGCAGCAGATCAGGGTGATCGACTGTTCCGGTTGCGAGACCGTCCAAGACCTGGTCGAACTGGTGCACCAGCAGGACATCGGGGTGCGAGTCGAGATCTCCGAAGACCGGACACGGTTGTCGTTTCTCAACGAGCTTTCCGGCGCGTCCTTGTCCATCAGCGAGGTCGATGGGGGGCAGACGGCGACGATGCTGGGTGTCCGCTCGCTGGCCGGCTCGACCCTGCTTGAAGACTTCAACGGTGGTCTCGGGGTCCAGATCCTGGTCGACGGGGTCGATCCGATCACTGGCGAGCCCGATCCCCTGGCTGACGATGATTTCCTGGTCACGGCCTCGGACGGGACCAGCTTCAGNGTCGATCTGGCCGGGGCGACGACGGTGTCTGACGCCCTCGCGATGATCAACCAGGCGGCGCNGGAAGCCGGGCTGGATGCCGAGGGATTCTCCGCGAGCCTGGCCGATGACGGCAACGGCATCCTCCTGGTCGATGGCACTGGAGGGACCGATCCCTTCACGGTCACCAGTCTCAACGGCTCCAGTGCCGCCGAGGACCTCGGAATCCTCGGAACCGGCCAGGAAGGGCGGATCCTGGGGGAGGATCGCGCAACTGTTGCCGTCCAGAGCGTCATCAGCCACCTCGTCTCCCTCAGGGATGCCCTGCTGGGGAACGATGAGCGTGGCATCGCCTTTGCTGTTGAACAACTGGAGCTCGACATCTCCAGGGTGGCCCAGGCTCGTGCACATGCCGGGATCAGGGCCCAGAGGATCACAAATGCGGTTGTTCGCCAGGAAGACCTTCTCATCCAGGACCTCTCCATGAAATCAAGCATGAAGGACCTGGACTTCGCCGAAGCGGCCGTCCGCTTCTCCACCCTCCAGCAGCAGTTGCAGGCTGGATTGACCATATCAGCAGCGACGAGTTCGCTGAGCTTGCTGGATTTTCTGAGGTGAGATCGAGATGACACAGCATTCGATGCGACAAGCGGCCGGTCGCATCGAGGACAGGAGGTCCACCAGGACGCGCGTCCTGGGTCCGCCATGGAAGGCCGAGAATCGGAGCCAGATATGAACGTTCAGACGACTCGTTTCGGACAGGTCGAGGTGGCGGAGGAGCGACTCCTCGAGTTCCCCTTCGGCATGCTGGGATTCTCCAGCTATCGATCCTTCGCACTGCTTCAGCCCGATGACCAGGCCATCTTCTACTGGCTGCAGTCGACCGAGAGCCCGGAACTGGCCTTCGTGGTCACCGACCCGGCGATGTGGGTGCCCGACTACCAGGCACAGATCCGCAGGGACCAGATGGAGGAGCTCGGACTGGCCGACGTCGCCGACGCCCAGGTCCTCGTCGTCGTGAACAAGAGGGAAGGCCTTCTCACCGGCAACATGCAGGGCCCCCTCGTGATCAACCCGGAAACCCGTCAGGGTGTCCAGCTGGTCCTTGCCGACAAGCGATGGGACACCAGGCATGAACTGATGGAGCTGTCGGCCGCGGACGCGGTCACTGCATGAACATGAACGGGGAACGGATTCCCCGTCCCAACGAGCACATCCACGGAAGGAGATCACATGCTTGTACTCAGCCGTCAGCGTGACGAGACGATCATGATCGGTGACGAGATCACGCTCACCATCGTCGACATCAGGGGAGACAAGGTCCGAGTCGGAATCGAGGCGCCCGCCAACGTCGCGGTCCATCGCAAGGAAGTGTACGACGCGATCAGGAGTGAGAATCAGAAGGCGGCCGACTTCAGCGGTTCCGTCAGTCAGCTGCCGGGAAACCAGTCCTCGGATGGTCCGAGGCGATCGGCAAGCGCCCTCATGGCCGATGCAGTTCCGGTCAGGTCCAAGAACCCCAGGCGGGAGCGAGCTTGAAGGCTCGTCCCATCCACATCAACCCGTACGACACGACAATCACGGAGGATTGACATGGGTCGAATCAACACCAACATCGCATCGATGATCGCTCAGAACAATCTCAGGCGATCACAGGAAGACATGTCGGTCAGCTTGCAGCGACTGGCGACCGGGCTTCGGATCAACAAGGGATCCGACGATCCGGCGGGACTGATCATCTCTGAGCGGCTTCGCAGCGAGATGCAGGGTCTCACCCAGGCGATCACCAATTCCGAGCGTGCCAGCAGCGTGATCGCGACGGCGGAGGGATACCTTGCCGAGGTATCCGACATGCTCAACTCGATCAAGTCACTCGTGGTCGAGGCCTCCAACAGCGCCGCGATCTCCCCAGAGGAGGTCCAGGCCAACCAGTTGCAGATCGACAGCGCGATCGACTCGATCACGCGGATCTCCAACACCGCCAGCTTCGCCGGGCTCCAGTTGCTCAACGGTTCGCTTGAGTACACGACCGAGGGCATCAACGGCACCGAGATCGCCGGCGTGTCAGTCCACAGCGTCCAGTTCGGGACATCCGGCAGCATCGACGTGCAGGCCGAGATCCTCACGCCAGCTGAGAAGGCCACCCTCTTCGTCGAGGGCGATGCCGACAGCTTCGCCGCGGGGGCCCTGTCCGAGGACCTCACTCTGGAGATCGCTGGTGCCAAGGGTGTACAGACCGTCAGCTTCGCTGCTGGAACGGGCCTGGATTCCGTGGTCGATGCGATCAACCTGGTTTCGGATTCGACCGGCGTGACTGCTTCGATGGTCGATCCGGCCGATGCGACCGCCGGGTTCACGATCGAATCCGAGGGCTACGGTTCCGAGGCATTCGTCTCGGCACGAGCCGTTGGTTCCGGTGGCGACAACTTCGCCGCCTACCAGACCGCTGGCGATCCCGCATCGGCCAGCCAGAGGGACGAGGGCGTTGATGTCCAGGTGCTGATCAATGGGGCGATCGCCTCCGGTCGAGGCCTTTCGAGCATGCTCAATGCACCGACACTCAGTCTGGACATGGATTTCTCGGAATCATTCGCGACCAGCGTCGCCGGGACGACCTCGAGCTTCCAGATCACCGGTGGTGGGGCGAGCTTCCAGTTGGGCCCCGAGGTCAATTCCGCCCTGCAGGTCGGAGTCGGGATCAACTCCGTCGCGGCCAGCAGGATCGGCGGCACCAGCATCAACGGTGACCGGTTCCACCTGGACTCGTTGAAGTCAGGGATGCAGCACGCACTCTCCTCCGACAAAATGCAGGGCGCGAGCGAGATTCTCGAGAACGCCATCACCGAGATCGCGATCATGCGTGGACGTCTCGGGGCCTTCGAGCGGAACACCATCCAGACCAACATCCGCACGCTGCAGATCGGCCTGGAGAACCTCACCTCGAGCGAGTCACTGATCCGTGACGCCGATTTCGCCACCGAGACGGCGGCACTGACACGAGCTCAGATCCTCAACCAGGCTGGAACCAGCGTGCTCGCGACGGCCAATGCCTCGGCGCAGTCGGTGCTGGCTCTTCTGGGCTGAGTTCTCGGACATCCAGTTGATTTCGGGGCTCCCGGCATGCCGGGAGCCCCTTTTTCAATGATGAAAAAACCAGAGTCAGGCCGGTATTGAACTGAAGTGGGCTGCCCCGGCAGTCGATGAACCGTGCACACAGGGCACCAGCCCCACGAGACAACGGCTGCCGGAGGCACCCACAAATCAAGACATTCGATGGCCGTGGAGGATCCGCCGCAATCGGGACATTCGCTCGTGCGAATGCCGGCTTCTTCATTCGTGATGGAGAGCCATGTGACCGTCGAAGAACGGCGGTGCAGATCACGGAGGAATCTACAGCTCATGAGTCGCATCAACACCAACGTCCAGGCAATGCTCGCACAGCGGGTCCTCGCCATGCAGAACAACAATCTCTCGACCTCGCTCGAGCGGTTGAGCACCGGTCTTCGAATCAATCGTGGCAAGGATGACCCCTCGGGACTCATCGCCAGCGAGAACCTTCGTGCCGAGATCAGTGGAATCAACGCCGCCATGGGCAACGCCCAGCGTGCGGAGCAGGTCGTCAACGTCGCCGAAGGCGCTCTCCAGGAGATCAGCAACATGCTGGTCGAGCTGCAGGGGCTCGTCGGTTCCACCGCCAATGACGCCGGCGTCTCGAAGGAGGAGAAGGAGGCCAACCAGCTCCAGATCGACTCCATTCTCCAGGCGATCGATCGAATCGCCAATACGACCTCGTTCCAGGGCACGAAGCTGCTCAACGGGAACTACGACTACCAGGTCGAGGGCGTCGATACGAGTGAACTGAACATGATCCAGGTCAACTCGGCCAGGATGAGCTCGGGCAACCCGATCGCCGTGGACGTCGATGTCCAGCAGGCCGCGTCCAACGGAACACTGTTCCTCTCGACCGCGACCGACTCGCTGACGATCGAGTTGTCAGGCAACGAGGGCGTGCAGCAGTTCACCTTCGCCCAGGGTTCGACTCTGGCCGACATGGCGTCCGCGATCAACACGTTCGAGGACGCGCTCGGCGTCACCGCGACGGTTGACGGTACCCAGGTTCGAATCGACAGCGTCGGCTTCGGCCAGGACGCGTTCGTGAACGTGAAGACCCTTGATGGCGACAACGTCGTCTACGATTCTGATGGCGTCGCAGACACCGACGGCATGCTCAAGGAGTACGGCGGNGACGCGCAGGTCTCCATCAACGGCATCCAGGCCGTCACCAGCGGGCTGGAAGCACGGGTCGCCACCGACGGTTTCGACATCAGCGTCACCCTCGGTTCGATCAACTCCGTCGACGGCTCGAGCTCGTTCTCGATCTCAGGTGGCGGTGCGGACTTCAACCTGTCCCCGAGCGTGAGCCTGGCCGGCAAGGTCTCGCTGGCGTTCCAGAACGTCAGTTCCGGCAACCTCGGTCACACCTGGACCTCCAGTGGTGAGCTGACCTCGCTGACGGACCTGAAGTCCGGTGGTGCCAGCAACGTCGTCAATGGCGACCTGGCCCGCGCCCAGAGCGTCGTGGACAGCGCCGTCAAGGAGATCGCNACGATGCGTGGTCGTCTCGGTGCGTTCCAGAAGAACACCATCCAGACCGCGATGAACTCGCTTTCAATCGCCCTGGAGAACACCGCTGCAGCGGAGAGCTCGATCCGTGACACCGATTTCGCGTTCGAGACCGCTGCGCTGACCCGCCAGCAGATTCTCAGCCAGGCGGCGACCCAGGCACTGCTCCTGGCCAAGAGCCAGCCGCAGAGCGTCCTGGCACTCCTGGCCTGAATCAGGCAAGCAGCATGAATGACACGGCGGCTCGTACGAGCCGCCGTGTTTTTTTCACTTGATGTTCCGGTCCAACTGGTGTCTCACGCCGCCTTGGCTGCGTCCACCAGCTTGTCGAATGCGGCCGGATCGTCGATGGCGATCTGGCTGAGCATCTTCCTGTTCAGGGCGATGCCTGACTGCTGCAGGCCATGCATGAAGAGGTTGTACCTGGTGCCACGCATGCGGCATGCGGCCGAGATCCTGGTGATCCAGAGACGCCTGTAGTCACGCTTGCGATTCCGCCTGTCCCGATAGGCGAACTGGCCTGCCCTCATCAGGGCGACCTTGGCCTGCTGCTTGTGCCGGCTCTTGGTTCCGTAGTAGCCGCGAGCCTTCCTCAGAAGCTTGCGCCTGGCCTTTGTTCTTGCTGCACCCTTGCGTACACGTGGCATCTGNCTGCCTCCAACTGTGCCTCGGCGGGGTCATCTGACGTCGATGAGCTCTGCCCGACGGGCGATTCAATCCAGGACGGTCGGCAGGTGTCAGCCGACCGCATGTCGCGAGCTACTGCTCGGTGTCTTCCTTGGTCTTGGGCTCCGCCTTGGTCTCGGGCTCTGGGGGAGCCTCGGCCTTGGCGGGCTTGGCCGGCGCGGCTGCATCGCAGCAGCTGTCGCACTGCTGCTTGGCGGCCTCGGCCTGTTCACGTGATCGGAGCGGACGGGAGACCATCGCCTTCAGCCTCTTGATGTCACCTGCGGCGGCGAAGATGCGGTCCCGGTACGACTGCACCTGGATCCCGCTCTTGTTGCTCTTGCGGTGACGGCTTCGAGGTCGACCGAGGCGGACCTTGCCGCTCTTGGTGATTCGAGCTCGCTTGTGAAGCCCCTTGTGGGTCTTGATCTTCGGCATGGCTGGTTACCCTTGCACGTCCGTTCCGGGGCCCGGCAACCATGCCGGGTCCGATGGACAGGACCGGGCAGCATAACAGAATCTGGTCCATGCTCAAGCCATGGGGTGCAGGGGTGGGGGTGGACGCCGGGGTTCAGTTGGCGAGGAAGTTGTCCCGCTGGTGCTTCTGGAGGCCGACCGTATCAGGCAGGGTCCCGTTGCCGGCATCTGGAGGCAGCCAGATGTTGTCCTGATGCCCCTCCCTGGTACCCATGATCGGGGTGTCCATCCAGAGAATCGCCCCATCGATCATGATGACGTTCTGGCCATTGCCACCATGGGATCGGCTGTTGGTGGAGCCGACGGGCTGGAAGATCGTGGCTGACTCGGAATGCATCGGTGCCGCCATGGGGCTTCGGCTTGCCAGGATGATCGTGTCCGGTCGCAGGCGGGTCACCGACTCCTGGAGGCCCAGTGGGACCCGGTAGCTGAAGCGGTGGCCCTGGGGGCATCCCGGGCACGTGAGATTCGCCAGTTCGCAGTAGTTGCTTTCGATCAGCGGATCAAGGTTGCTGCTGTGCTTGTACTGGTTCCAGGAGGAGCCGATGGCCTGCTGGAGATCATTGGTCATCGGGATCAGGGAATCATGATCGTTGGCGTAGTCGATGATCCCGGCATGGGCCATCCTCAGTCGCTGTTGTGACTGGTTCTTCAGCGACATCGATCGAACCATGGAGGCGACTGGCCAGATGATCCCGATGGCCAGGAAGATCGTCGCGGCGACCGCGATCATGTCGGGCATTCGGTAGCGACGACGTGCCGGGGCGGTCCTGTTCTGGATGTTCATCGCCTCGTCCTGTCGCTGCTGCTCCCGGTCGATTCTCGCCAGCGTCGCGTTGATCAGCTCGTCAGAGGGATCCTCGACCGGGTAGTGCTGGAGCATGTCCAGGGCCTGGACGATCGCGTCGGCACGTTCCTTCTCCTGACCGGAAGCGGGGGAGTCGAATCCGGATTCGATCAACGCGTCGAGGACCTCCGCATCCTCCGCCGACAGGGCGACGTGCTTCTGAGGGGTGGCCGGGCCCTGGTGCTTCTGCTCCTGGACCTGCAGCCTGCCGAGAAGGTTCTCGACCAGTTCATCCGGTGGGTTCTCCACGGGGTAGCTGTCCAGCCGACGGAAGTGCTCCAGAAGCACGTCGAGTCGACGCTGCTTCTCCACTGGAAGCTGTCCGATCGCATCCTCGTTGAACCCGTGCTCGATCAACAGATCGAGGATGTCGCTGTCATCAGGGGGAAGGTTGATGGAAGGGACATCCTCGGGCCGTTGCTGTTTTCTGTCACCGGAAGTCATGCTGTTCTCTTGAAATCATGCCTGGCGGTCTTCCAGGAATCCGCGAAATGCGCTACGGCGCTGTGGAGACGGCTCTTGACCGTGCCCAGCGGGATCTGGAGACATTCGGCAATCTGGCTGTAACTCATCTTCTGGAAGTAGCTCAGCAGCAGGATCTCCCTGTACTGCTGTGGCATCTCGTCGACCACCTGCTTGACCAACTGTTGCTGTTCGTTCTCCAGCAGCGGTTCAGCCGGCTGTACTTCATCCGATTCAAGCAGATCGATGAAATCAGTCTCCTCGCCATCGGCACCACCGACCGGGGCCGAAAGGCTCAGGGCGCTGCGACGCTTCTGTCGCCTGTGGTAGTCACGGGCCTTGTTGGCTGCGATCGTGAACAACCATGGCTTGAACCGCCGACTGGTATCGAATGTGTCCGCGGAGAGGTGGATCTGCAGGAAGGTCTCCTGAAAGACATCATCTGCAGCCGCCCTCGATCCGAGAAACCGGATCAGGAAATGGAAGAGTTCATTCCTGTATCGCTCAAGCAGTTCCGTGAATGCCTCACGGTCGCCATCGAGGTAGGCATCGACAAGCTGTTCGTCCGTCCTGGATTCCAACTCCGTCTCCTTGCTGAGGAATGCGTTGGTGCATGGGGCCTGTTCCACTCTACTCGAAGCGGTCCGCCTCGTAGCCCCGCCGATCGGCACGGGACCTTGGTGGGATTCCTCTGAACGATCGAGGATGGTGGGCCTGCCTGCCTGGTTCACGATCCATGGCAGCAGACCGGTGGCTTGGTTGAGGCTGATCGAGGACATGACACTCCCGGTACGGCGCGAGGGTTCCAGTGGATCGCAATTCAGACCGATTCGGTCAAAAAATGGGTCCGTCCCCTGCTTATTCGGTCGTAAACCCCGTTCTCGCGGGCATCAAGTGGCCCTGTTGGCGTACACTGCCCTCTTGATGGGGCCATGTGGTACCCGATCTTCAGGAGTTCTCAAGTGGGCGTACCCATTTCCCAGATGTGGACCGTCGCCAGCTACGTGCTGGGCCGACGTCTGCGAGGGCAGAAGCGGTATCCGCTCGTGCTCATGCTGGAGCCGTTGTTCCGGTGCAACCTCGCCTGTGCCGGGTGCGGGAAGATTCAGTATCCCCCACACATTCTCAAGAGGGATCTCTCCGTCGAGGACTGCATGAAAGCGGTCGATGAATGCCCCGCCCCGATGGTGAGCATTCCTGGGGGCGAGCCCCTGCTGCACCCGCAGATCAAGGAGATCGTCGAAGCGCTGATCAAGCGTCGGAAGTACATCTACCTCTGCACCAATGCACTGCTGCTGAAGAAGAAGCTGGACGAGGGACTCTTTACCCCCAGCAAGTACCTGACCTTCTCAGTCCACATGGATGGACAGCAGGAGAATCACGACTTCGCCGTGTGCAGGGAAGGCACCTACCAGAAGGCCACCGCCGGGATCCGAACGGCCGTCGAGATGGGCTTCAGGGTCACGACCAACACGACCCTGTTCGACGGAGCCGATCCGAATTCGGTCCGACGCTTCTTCGACGAGATGATGGACCTGGGTGTCGAGGGAATGATGGTGTCTCCCGGGTACGCCTATGACAAGGCGCCCGACCAGAGCGGGTTCCTCCAGCGGAAGAACACGAACACGCTGTTCGAGATGATCCTCTCCAACCGACATGACGGAAGGAACAAGTGGCGTTTCAACCAGTCGCCTCTCTTTCTGGAGTTCCTCATGGGCAAGCGCGACTACGAGTGCACGCCATGGGGCAACCCGACCTACAACATCTTCGGATGGCAGAAGCCGTGCTACCTGCTCCAGGAAGGCTACTGCGACTCGTTCGATGAACTGATGAGCCAGACCGAGTGGGAGGAGTACGGGGTCGCCAGCGGAAATCCCAAGTGCCAGCAGTGCATGGTGCATTCGGGGTATGAGGCGACCGCCGTCGACTCGACATTCACGTCCTTCGGCGGACTGTGGGGCACCATCAAGGCCATGGTCTTCAACACCTACGCGAGCCCGCCTGCTCGGGAGCTTCTCGAGGAGGAGTCGAAGAAACCGCATGGTCCCATGGAGCACCTGGTCCAGCTTGGTTTCGCCGTCGACGTGAAGCAGGACGGCTCCCGCGAGGTCATTCGCCGTACCGACGAGAACGAGAAGGTCGCCTGAGTCAGTCCGGGTCTCGAACCGCCTTGCAGAATGCACGGATCAGTGCCGGCTCCTTGGTGCCAGGCTCGCTTTCGACACCGCTGGAGACGTCGACTCCGGTGGGGCGGGGGCATCGGAGTGCCTCCCTGACGTTTCCGGGATGAAGTCCGCCCGCGATGATCACCGGGGTCGACAGATCTGCCATGCAGTCAGCCAGCGCTTCGTGATCGAAGCCCTCGCCACTGCCGGCTTCAGCGGAATCGACCAGCAGGTACTCGACCTTCTCGCAGGCATCCCACCGGGCCAGTTGCTCCCGGTCAAAGCCGAAACCCCGGATGACCCTGTGGTCGAGGCGATTGATGAACTGCTCGTCCTCGTCGCCGTGGATCTGGACCCATCGACCGGGGAACCGCATCACCTGCTCGATTGGATTGTTCCTGAAGACGCCCACGGCCTCGATCCCCTCGGGCACCGCGTCGTGAATGGCCCTGGCCTGCTCGAGGGTCAATCGCCTGGGGCTGCCCTGGGCCAGTACCAGGCCGATCGCATCGGCTCCATGCTCGGCCGCCAACTCTGCATGCTCGACCGTCCGGATCCCGCAGATCTTCATGAGAATGTCACCGGGTTGATCAAGGCTCATGGACCGGCCTCCTCGCGCAGCTGGAGGATCAGCTGCTGCTGCTTCGGATCACGGATGCGGTCGTCCAGTCCCTCCAGCAGTTGGAGACCACGCGTCGGCTGGTCCAGGTGCCTGATCAGGAGGATCGACAGGGCCAGCTTCACGTCGACGGCGAACCGACCGGAGTCACGCTGGTCCAGGAGGAGCTGGTACGCCGTCGCGGCGGTCTCGTGATCCTCCTGGGCGAACAGCATGTTGGCGACATCCAACTGGATCTCGGCGGGCAGTGTCTGTGTCGGATCCTCCTGGAGCAGTTGCTTGTACTGGCGTGCCGCCTCGGGGATGTCATGGCCCCGTACGAGAGCGATGATCCGACTGCGTTGCTGGGCGTACTTGCTCGAAGCAACCTGTTTCGGGGACTTGCGTCTTGCCGGGGCCTCGCTGCTGATGGGAACATCCCAGACACCACCCTGGCTCTCTCGCACGGCGGCCCGCATGTTCGCTCGCCTGCGGGACTGCTTGAACAGGTGGAACAGGTCGACCTGGTGTGACTTGATCACGCCGGTGGCCAGCAGCAGGAAGGCCACGGTGAACCCGAATACTCCTCCGCAGATGTGCGCCATGTACGCCACGTTGCTGGCGCCGCGGCCGAGGAATCCCATGAACTGGTTGGCCACGTCGATGAAGAAGTACAGCCCGATGAACCAGGCGGCCGGGATGCTGTAGATGCCGATGAGGAAGAACCACAGTACGGTCCTGATCCTGACCTTCGGGAACAGGACGAGAAATGCGCCCGTGACCGATGTCACGGAACCGCTGGCCCCGATGACCGGGTTGTTCGAGACCAGCATCTGCCCCAGGCCCGCTGCGATGCCACCGAGGATGAAGAAGCAGGCGAACCCGATCCGGCCCATCCGATCCTCGACCGCGGCTCCGAAGACCCAGAGGAAGAGCATGTTGAACAGGAGATGCCAGATCGATCCGGGATCGTGCAGGAACTGGTACGTGACAAGCTGCCAGGGCCTGAACTGCCCGGGGTTGAGCCAGCCCCACTGGATGAAACGTTCGATCGAGAAGAACTCCCACTGGGCACCCATGAACATGATGATGTAGATGCCGATGTTGGCCATCACCAGGATCGGGGTGATCATGGGGGAACGCCGCAGCACCGTTTCCGTCCGCAGTGGGATGAACATGTCAGGAAGTGTATACCGGTTGGTGCTTGAACTGGTGCGATTGAAACGGACGGTTCTGAGCCTTACGATGGTGTGCCCTGGATTCGAGTCGTGTCGCCAAGTGGAACCCGGCTTCGGCCGAGGAGTGCGATGCTCGATCGAGGCCGGATCCCGATCACGGGACCGACTGGCGGAGCCGCCATCGTGGCGGCCAGGGCCGTGTTTGGTTGATAGACCTCCAGAGAACCCAGACCGATGAGCTTCGACAAGGGACTTGCCAAGACCGTAGCCGCTGAAACAGAGATGTCATTCATCGACGGGGAGCGTGGCGTCCTCGAATATGTCGGCATCGACATCGATTCACTCGCCAGAAACGCGACCTTCGAGGAGGTCGTCTACCTGCTCTGGAACAGGAGGCTGCCGACCCGCGACGAGCTCGGCCGGTTCGTGCAGCTGCTCCGATCCAACTCCGAACTGCCGGAGCCGGCCTGGGACATGATCCGCTCGATTCCTCCCGATGCGGCGCCCATGCACGCCCTGCAGACCATGGTGTCCTCGCTTGCACTGTTCGATCCCGAGGCTGATATCAACACGCCCGAGGCCAACGACCTGAAGGCCGTGAGGCTCCTGTCAAAGACACCCGCCCTGATCGCCAACTTCGACCGCCATCGCAAGGGACTGGACATGGTCAGGCCCCGACAGGATCTCTCCATCGCCGGTGGTTTCATCTACATGCTGACCGGCGAGGAGCCGACCGAGACCATGGAGCGGGCGCTGGATGTCTGCCTGATCCTGCATGCGGACCATGGCCTCAACGCCTCCACGTTCGCTTCGCGGGTCTGTATCTCGACCCTGAGCGATCTCTACTCGGCGATCACCGCTGCGATCGGGACGCTTCGCGGACCTCTGCATGGTGGTGCCAACGAGGCGGTCATGCACATGCTCGACGAGATCGGTTCCATGGATGACGTGGAGTCGTACCTGGACGAACGTCTGCGGAACAAGGACAAGATCATGGGATTCGGTCATCGGGTGTACAAGACCTTCGATCCCAGGGCGACGTATCTCAAGACGTTCGCCGAGCAGCTGGCCGCGGACACCGGCAACACCGACCTGTACCAGATGAGCCGACTGATCGAGCAGATCATGCACGAGCGGGTGGGGGATCGAGGCATCCATCCCAACGTCGACTTCTACTCGGCAACGACCTACTTCTCGATCGGCCTGGATGTCGACCTGTTCACGCCGATGTTCGCCATGAGCCGGATCGCCGGATGGGCCGGGCACTGCATCGAGCAGTTGTCCGACAACCGCCTGATCCGTCCCAAGGCCTCCTACGTGGGACCCCACGAGCAGCCATGGGTCGACATCGACGATCGATGAACCGGTGGTCCGGACTGGCCGTCGTTCGGGTTCAGTCGCCCGGTTCGGTTGACTGCGGGTAGAGCAGGATCCTGTCGTGGCAGAGCAGGATGATGTCCGAGGCGTCGTCACCGGTCACATCAGCGATGATGATCTGGCTGGGTTGGAACTCCCTGGGTTCCCCACCCGTGAACATCTTCGACTCGAAGACCTGGAAGCCGGTTCCATAGAGCAGGCGTTCGGCCTCGGAGAACGTGAAGATCTCGCACATCTGTTCACCGGCATCGACCGACACGACGTCGGCGTAGCCGTCCCCGTTGACATCACCCCCGGCGAGTTCATGTTGCACCCTGGTGGGCACCTCGGTTCGCCAGGAGGCGATCTCCTGGAGGACCTGACGGTTCCCGTCGAGGCTGAGGATCGCGAAGGCATGGTCGCCCAGGGCGAGGATGTTCGAGGCATCGCCACCATCGAAGGTGCCGGCCCTGATCCCGGAGAAGTCGAACCCACGCACTTGCATGGTCCGGTCCTGCGACCAATGACCATCCTCGTCACGGCTGAAGATGACGATGTCGCCACGTTCCCTGTCGGTGGCGGCCAGTTCGCCGCCGAGCTCGGTCACCGAGACGAGCGTCGCATCGTCGGTGTCCGCGTTCATCTGCGTCACGACCTGCCACCCGGAGCTGGAACCGGACTCTTGAGACGGGTCGTATCGCAGCGCCCTGATGTAGTTCCTGTCTGCGATCAGCAGTTCCTCCAGCCCGTCACCATCGACATCGAAGGTGGTGGTATTGGAACCCTCGGCCGAGCTGACGAGACCGTACTGTCCCATCTCGGCGCCCTGGATGNCCTCGTNTCCGCCATCCTCGGTGGAGTGGATCATCATCATCGGCTTCTCGGGTGTCAGCAGCAGCATGTCCCGGCGACCGTCCTGGTCCGCATCGATCGAGAGGATCGATTCGGGAGACCGACTCNATGAGCCCAGGTCGATCGTCGAGACGGAGCCGTCCGATGACACCAGGTCGAGCACGTACTTGCGGCCGCTCTTGGCGATCACCGCAAGCATCGGGCCGTCGGCGGACTGGATCGACTCGAACGTCACCGGTACGTGTCCCTTGCTGATCGAGATCGCCTGGGGGAACTGGATCTGTCCATCGACGTACTCGCTCCTGCCGACCACGCCTTCCTTCTCGCTGAGCGAGTAGATCTCGATCCGGCCGTCACCATCGAGGTCCATGGCCGTCAGTTCCTCCAGATCGGCGAAGCTGGGGTTCTGAGTCGGAGGCATCAGGCCGCGGTCGGGTTCCTGCGTGAACAGGTCGATCGAGTTCGACTGCTTGTTGATCGCCAGAACGTCGGGCAGCTGGTTGCCGTCGATGTCCACGACGAGCACGTCGGGATTCCTGGTCAGGGAGTCGGGGTAGCTCCAGGTCTCCAGAGACACCTCCGCCTGCTCGCCATCCTCGATCATGATCTCCTGGAGTTCCATGAAGGCCAGCCTCTTGCTGGCCCGCTCGATGATGGCCAGCAACGCGCCGTCACGCTCGGGAAGCCTCGTGATGGTGGCCTCCCTCAATGCAGGCAGTTCGAACCGGTGCTGTGGACCGATCGCGACCGAGTCCCCGTCTCGGAGTCCCTTCCAGAGACGGACTGGGGCGTCGTTCTCAGGAACGATGCCGATGATGTCCAGCAGCTGATCCCCGTCGTAGTCCTCGATCAGCATGGCGAGCATCTTCTCCTTGCCCGCGTCCAGGTCGGTGCCGCCCGAGGTGGAGAACCCATCGAGATTCCAGATCCTGATGTCGCCGTCGACCAGCGCAAGCAGTTCCGGTCGCTGGTCCCCGCGGACATCCGCGACCGCGAGCCCGTCCCTGGAACCCATGATTCCCTTGACGGTCTCCCTGCGAACAGACTTGAAGACGCCCGGCTCGACCTGCTGGAGGAAGACGAGCGTCGAAGGGCCGGAGTAGACGATGTCGACGAGTCCATCACCATCGAAGTCGTAGGTGGCCAGGCCCGTCACCTTGTCCGAGACCGAGACGTTCTCCCTGCGGAATCTCCAGTGCTCGGGAAGTTCGTTCGCTCGAGACGGTGGTGTGAGCGTATCGGTCTCGGTGGCGTTTCTCTTCTGCATGTGCAGTTCGAGTCTGCTCTTGGAGTTGTTCACG
Organism: Phycisphaerae bacterium; assembly: GCA_002711415.1. Lineage (GTDB taxonomy): Bacteria > Planctomycetota > Phycisphaerae > Phycisphaerales > SM1A02. The sequence continues at coordinate 49,419 of PARI01000026.1, forward strand.
GCGACCAGGTCCACCAGTCCGTCGGCGTTGATGTCGGCGGACAGGAGCGGCCCTGCGTTGGAGCCGATCTTGATGACCTCGAGGTCGTCGAAGCCGAAGTGTCCTGCCAGGTCCGTGTCCTGCGCCGTGGCGGACGCCGGGAGCAGGAGGATCGAACCCGTGATCAGCAGCGACACCAGGTTCCTGGTGCGGCCTCGGGGACTGGTGAAACGGGTGTTGGTCAGGTCGTTCGTGTCTTTCATGTCGGCTCTTCCGGTCTGGAATCTGGATCGTGGCGATATCCGTTGAATCACCTTATAGTAGCTCCTTCAAGACATCCCTGCGGAGTTGCGACATGCCCCGACCAGTCCCGAAGATCCTCGGAAGCTCGATGATCACCCTTGCCGCGATCGTCCTGATGACGGCCGGGGCATCCGATGCCAGGGCCGACGAGGTCGTCCTCAAGAGTGGTTCCGTGCTCGAGGGCACGGTGATCAAGCGGAATGATCGTCGGATCTGGCTCGACGTGGGGCCGGACATCCTCGTTTTCGATGTCGATGACGTGATGGATGTGAAGACCACCGACGCCCAGGTCAAGATCACCAACAGCGGCCGACTCTACTCGACGGCGGAGAACCTTCCGGAGTTGAGTCCAAAGGAGCATGCCAAGCGAATCGGTCCGGCTGTGATCAAGGTGTCGACACCAGGCGGGCTCGGTTCGGGGGTCATCATCAGCCCCGATGGGCACGCGATCACCAATGCGCACGTGATCCAGGGCGAGACGAGCCTGCGGGCGACGGTCTGGTTCCCCCAGGCTGATGGAACACTCAAGCGAGTCGTCATCGAGGACATCGAGATCATCGCCGTCAACAACCACCTGGACCTGGCGCTGATCAGAATCAAGCACCCGGATGGCAAGGACTTCATGTTCGCACCACTCGAACTGGACGAAGCGTTCGAGATCGGCCAGTCGGTGTTCGCCATCGGCAATCCGCTCGGACTCGAGCGGACCCTNACCCAGGGCGTGATCTCGACCACCCAGCGGAATTTCGACGGACTGACCTACGTTCAGACGGACACCCCGATCAACCCCGGCAATTCGGGCGGTCCATTGTTCAACACCAACGGCGAGGTCATCGGGATCACCAACATGGGCATTCTCGGTGGCGAGGCCCTCGGCTTCGCCATTCCGACACGATACGTCAAGGACTTCATCCGGAACCGTGAGGCCTTTGCCTACGACAAGAGCAACCCGAATTCCGGACACAACTATCACCGGCCACCGTCACGAAGGGACTTCGACGTGGCACCTCAGCTCAAGGATGGGTCTTCAGCAGGAACCGGTGCACGACAAGACACGCAATCCTGAGGAGGTATTCATGCGTATTTTCAACCAGATCAAGACAGCTTCCGTGATGACGATCCTCGCGGTCGGACTGACCTGTGCTCCGTCGGCAGCCGAGACGTCCGACCTGACCATCCGCGATCTTGCGCCCGAGGGCAGCTTCGTGGTCGTCGGCGTCGAGGACATGCGACGCAGCTATGAGAAGTTCAACGCCACGCCGATGGGGAAGTTTCTTGAGTCGCCCGGTTTCAAGAAGGCCCTGGCCGAGATGACCCGGGAAGAGTTCGGCACCGATGACGTCTTCGGTGAAATGCATGACCAACTCGGCCTCGACCATGGCACGCTGACGATGCCCCATGGCGTCGGCATGGCCGTCTACATGCTTCCCGGCGAGGATGACTTTGATGATCCCACGCCGGGCATCTTCGCCTTCGCCGACTGGNGTGATGACGCTGACAAGACCCACGAGTTCATGGAAGCCATGTTCGAGGAGGGCAGGGGCCCTCTCGGTCGCTTCGACTACGAGCTCTTCGAGCTGCGAGGTCGCCAGGTGCGTGTCTACGAGATGGAGGACACCTTCTCCGACATCGCCGATTCGGCTCCGGGCTTCGATCCCTCGATGCCGGTTCCCGACTTCGACCAGTTCACCGATGCGATGGACAAGGTGTTCTACCTCAGGGAGGGCAACCACTTCATGATCAGCACCACCGAGATGGCGATGCTGCATGCACTCGAGGTGGTCGATGGCGACGCGTCCTCGCCGCTGGCCTCCCATGACGCCTTCAACGGCGCCATGAGCCAGCTGGGTGCCAATGATGTCTACGGCGTGCTGATGACGACCGAGTTGTCGGAGATGGTCATGCCGATGATCGACATGATGAGCACCGGCATGGGCAGCACCCTGCTCCAGGGATTGCTCGGTGACATCGATGCCTGGGGCTGGGCCATGGCGATTGATGGCGAGGTCGGCTTCGTCGACCAGGCAATCTCGATCCACATCAACGGTGAGAAGAAGGGCCTCATGAAGCTCATCGATTCCAGCAGTGAGCCCGGTGACGTTCCCGGGTTCATCGGTCCTGACACCTACGCCTGCTCGAGCATGAACTTCAGGTTCGACGAGCTGATGGACGTCGTCGAGGATGTCGTTACGAGCCTTCCGCCGATGTACGCGGGCCAGGTCGAGCCGATGCTGATGCAGTTCGGCCCCGGGCTCCGGCAGGCGTTCGGAACCCTCGGTCCCGAGATGTACATNTTCAACAGCGCCGAGCAGCCGATGACGCCAGAGTCGATGATGTCGACCATCGCCATCAAGTGCTCGGACCCGGAGGCCGTCACGCCACTGGTCGCTCTGTTCGGCCCATCCATGGGCCTGAGTCCTCGTGACTTCCTTGGCCAGACCATCTACGGAGGTCAGTTCGCCCCATTCGCCATCGGCATCGGCGGTGGATACGTGGTCATCGGAACCGATGAGGCCGTGGAGAACGCCATGCGTTCAGGCAACGATCGGAACAAGGCGTCCATCGCGGACGAGAAGTTCTTCTCCACGGGTCGGCGAGCCCTTCCTGGTGGAGCGGTAGTCGGCTGGGGCGTGATCGACATGATCTCCCAGATGAAGTACTCGCTGGAGATGGCCGAGATGATGGCTGATGCGCCGATGAACGACGAGTTCGGCGATGACTTCGCCAGGGCCCAGATGGATCAGGTTGATGAAGTTCTGAACAAGATGTTCGAGCCCGAGCAGATGAAGCGGTACTTCGGTCCCGTGATCTGGGATCTTCGATCCAGGGACGATGGCTACGTCTTCAAGTTCTACGCACTGCCCCCGGGCGGCTGATCAGTCGGCCCGGTCCGAAGACACTCACGAGCCTGCGCCAGGAGTTCGGCGCAGGCTTTTTCATGTCCGGGAGGATCAACCATCCACAACTGGTCGTGGAATCCGCCGTCGAACTGCATGTAGGTGCCACCGCCAGCATCGGCGATCATCCTCGACTGTTCCGGTGGAGAGACCATGTCCTTGGCCCCCTGAAGCACCAGGAGTGGACACTCCAGGCGTCCCGCATGGGTGGAGGTCGACCTTCGCACGATGCCGAGACATCTGAAGATCGACATCACGACCGGCATGATCAGCCATGGATGGATCCGCTTGGCCCTGAGTTTGGCCGCGATGGGAACATCGAACCCCTCGTAGGGTGCGATGGCCAGGACGCCCCGGACATGTTCGGCCCCGGATCGGCCCGAAGCGGCCGTCATGATGGCGACCGTTGCTCCGAGTGAATGGCCGACGAGGATGGTGTCGGTGCCGATGGCCTGGAGCAGTTGAAGGACGTCTTCGACTTCACGCTGGCCGAGTCGGCAGGTCCTGCTGCCGGCGTCACCATGTCCCCTCAGGTCCATGATGATCACGCGCGGGACAAGCCTGCTCCAGGTCTCCAGAACGGGAAGCATGTCGATCCGTGAACGGCTCCATCCGTGGAGCAGGACGACCACCGGACCCGGGCTGCTCATGCCTGTCATGACATCCCACGCCTTGACGGTCGAGCCGTCGGAAACCCGGAGATCCCATTCCTCGAAGGAGAGTCCCATGTCGGCCGGGTCAACGTCGATGCCCCTGCCGAGGGCCCAGCCAGCGGTTCGCCTCGGTGGATGCATCGTGTCCCATGTGATCATCAGTCCGAGCAGCAGCAGGGACAGGACCAGCGCGATCAACAATAGCAACAGCAGGCCGCTCACTCGGGCACCCTAGCATGGATCCAGTTCAACCTGCCTGGAAGATGCGCCTGTTGGTACCACCGCTGCCGATCATCGCGTGGACCGAACACCCGCACCGGGGACATCGGCCCTGGTACATCCCTCCATCAACGGTTCGGTAGAGGCGTCCGTAGGCATGGCAGCACCTGAACCAGATCGCCAGGAACGGTGGCGTGGATCCGCTGGAGCCCCAGCCCATTCTCTCGGTGGGTTCTTGCTGCATGCAGTCATTATCGGCATGGTGGCCAAGTCAGAATGAGTCGTTCATGGTCGGCGTCCGACCCGCGAACGCCGCATCGAGCAGTTGGAGGGCCTCGGGCGTACCTCCCGTGATGCGTCCGAGCCGAGTGAGATCACTGGCGGACTGGAATCCGCTGAACAGTGGGGCGAGCGTCCTGGCATCAAGCCCCAGGCGTCCTTCGCCGCCAGGGGTCACGCTGCATCGACCATTCTTGAACTCGAGGGTCATGACCTTGTTGTTCTGCTCGATGACATCGTCACTGAGTTTGACTTCCACGGAGCCCTGGATCGACTCTGGATATCCACGCTGCTCCAGCGCTGCTGTGGCATCGATGATCCTGAGCATCCATTCCTCGTCAATGGACCTGATGTGCATCCTGCACGTGGAGGCGGGGATCAGGTCGCTCCACTCCTGGTAGGCGACGGCCTCCTTGAAGACGGTCCCCCAGCCACCGAGGTACTGCATGATCGCCTCGGCGGCACGGCCGGTCGAGGCCATCATGTCCAGGACCAGCAGGTTCGTCCTGGCCGACGGCTTGCTCCGACCTGTGGGCGCGTGGATGATGTATCCCTCGACCCGTCCCTCGTGCTCGGCGACGTAGCCGATCGAGTCCGACATCTTGTGTCGCCAGATCCGCTTCCAGTACCACTCGCTCCGGTCGATGAACCCGGGTTGTGTCGTGGCGCGATCCAGGTAGAGCTGCTGGATGACCTCATGGTCCTCCGTGATGGCCTCTCGGATCGTCATGCCCTCGGCACGAACGGCCAGCTTCTGGAGCTGGATCATCGTCTTGTACGTGTAACCAGCGAGTTCGTAGCCCGCACGTCGGTAGACCGACCAGACCGCCGGGTACAGGCAGCTGAGGGCCAGACCTCGCTGGTGCATCCAGTTGACGGCCGCCTTCATCAGCCGCGTGCCTGAGCCATCACCACGAAACTCCGGCTTGACACTGACCACCGCGATGCCGCCCATGGACAGGCTTCGGCCGCCATGGAACTGCCCTCCGGGCGCCATCGCCAGTGATGCGGCCAGAGAGCCGTCGCCGGCCTTGAGCATCAGCACGTTCTCGTCTCCGATGTTCTTCCTGTACTCGACGGCTCCCTCGATGTCGAAGTTGAACGTCGATGACCAGAGTTTGGTGACCTGGTCGCCGAACGAACCATCCTCCGCCAGGGTCTGGATGGTCTCGTTGCTCATTGTTCCTGCTCCTGAAGAAGCCTGTTTCGGATCCGGTCGTTGATGCCCGATGCCTGCTGGCATGTGTCGACGCTTGCGTCCTGCTGGCGTTGTGCCTGCTCGCGGTCCTGGAGCAGCGGGGTGTTCACGTTCACGTTCCACGCAGCTGACCTGGCGGCGACCGAGGCGAGGTCCGCCGCGATGGCCAGGTCGCTCTTGAGGTGCTTGCTGGAACAGTCCAGCAGGTACTCGCAATGCTCGAGGATCGCGATCGAGATCTCCTGGATGCGGCGCGGAGCCGCGATCGAGTCCATGACGGCCGGCTCCAGAGCGGCGGCACGTGCCGGATCATCGGGTCTCATCGCGAGCACGTCACTGAGTCGTCCCCAGGCCTTGGCATCCTCCTGGCCGGCCTGGATGGAATCGTCGGCCAGTCCGAGCAGATGCGCCTCCATCTCGGCATGGACCTGTTCGTGTTCAGTGAACGCCTTCTTGCCCTTGGAGAACACGACGACCATTCGTGCAAGGGCCGCCGACTGGGCTGCGGAGAGCGCTGCTGCAGCGCCACCACCGGGGGTCGTGGTCCTGCTTCCGAGTTCCGTGATGAACTGCTGGATTGTCGCCGTTGCCAGTTCCATCGAATCTTCCACCTGAATCAGGTTCCCGAGGTCACCGTCAGATCCTCCATCGCCGCGTTGATCCGCTCCATGGCGGTATCGACCTCCTCGTTTCGCAGGGTTCGTTCGGCTGATCGGAAGCAGATCCGCATCGTGAGGGACTTCATGCCACCGGCAACCTGCTTGCCACGATACGTCGTGATGAAGTCGATCGATTCGAGGTTGTCGGGCTGGAGTTGCAGGATCAGGTCACGTACCTGGTGCCAGCGAGTGTTCTCCGGCACCTGGATGCTCAGGTCGCGCTGGATTGACGGATATGCCGGCAGTGGGGCGGCCTGGATCTGTGGTGGGTACAACCTCATCAGCGCCTCGACCTGGATCTCGGCCGCACCGACCGGGCCCTCAAGGCCATGCCCCTGCAGCACATCATGATCGAGCAGGCCGACCATTCCGACGGGAACATCATCGACCGTGATCGCGGCCGCGGCATGCATCCACGGATCGGACTGATCCTCCAAGTCCCTGAGGTGGATGGTGCAGCCGAGTCCGGCCACGGATCGGAGCATTCGCTCGGTGATGCCGATCGTGCTCCTGAGCACGTCCTGGTGTTCCCCGTCGTGATCAACCAGAATGCTGATCATGGTGCGTTCGCGATGATCGGTTCCCTCCCGGTCGTGGATGGAGGCCAGTTCGAACAGCTTCAACTGGTCGACCCCGGAATCGAGGTTCCGTCGCCGGATCTCCAGGAGGCTGGGGAGCAGTGAAGGTCGCAGGGCCGATTCATTCCCTGGTCGATCCTCGTCCACACGGGCATGATCCCGTTTCTGGTCGAGGAACCGTTGGGCGTGCTTCAGGTCGATGAACGTGTGGGAGATCGTCTCGAAGCATCCCTGGGCAACCAGTGATTCCTTCATCCTCGAGACCGCTGTCTGCATCGGGTTTTCCGCGTTGACTCTGATCGGGATCATGTCGTTGACCGGCAGGTTGCTCAGCCCCCACATGCGGACGACCTCCTCGATCAGGTCGACTTCCCTGGTCAGGTCGAGTCGATGTGATGGGATCGTGCATTCAATGGCATCGCCGACAACCTTCGGGTCCAGTTCGAGTCTTTCCAGTGCATCGACCATCTGCTCCGTCGGAATGTCGACGCCGATCAGGTCGCGGCAGCGGGTGGTTCGCATCGAGACGACCGGGGCTGCCGGGATCGGTGCTCCATCCTCGACCATGCCCTCGATGAGCTGGCCGCCCGCCAGTTCGAGGATCAGGCTTGTCAGCCGATCGGCGGCCTCGTCGATCGCCGCCGGATGCACGCCCCGCTCGAACCGGTAGCTCGAATCACTCGAGATGCGCAGTTCGCGCGAGGTGCGCCGCACGGAGACCGGGTCAAACGTCGCGGCCTCGATCAGGATGTTCGTGGTTCCATCGGTGACGGCGGTCTCGGCGCCACCCTTGACCCCGGCGATCGCGATGGCCCGTTCCTGGTCGGCGATCACCAGGTCGTTCTGGCGCAACTTCACGCTTTCGGCACCTTCTCCGATCGGGATGAAGGGCTCACCTTCGGTCGCCTTGCGGATGATGATCTGGCCACCCTTGAGGGTGTCCAGGTCGAAGACGTGGCTGGGTTGTCCGTATTCGAAGAGAACGAAGTTCGTTGCATCGACGACGCAGTTTCTCGGGATCTGGCCGATCGATTCGAGGCGACTGGCCAGCCACGGTGGGCTCGGTCCGACCGTGATTCCCTTGATCACCCTCGCGGTGTATCTCGGACAGAGCTTCGGCTCCCTGTTGCTGACCTGGATATGCTCGGAGGCGTTCCCGTTGCCTTCGAGGGTGGTGATCTCGGGCTTCCTCAGCGCCATCCTGCCATAGGCGGCCAGTTCACGGGCCAGCCCGATGTGGCAGAGGCAGTCGCCACGATTGGAGGTCATCTCGAAGTCCTGCCACTGCAGGTCTCCTTCGCCACCTTCCTCCTCGAGGGGAAAGCCCGCATGGGTCAGCATCTCCGCCTGCTCGCTCTTGCTTGCATCGGGTTCGAGATAGTCGTTCAACCAACGGATTCCGGTCTTCATGTCGGGTCAAGGTACCGGCTGAGGCTGTCGGAGGAAAGTCGCAGGAGGGTTCCTTCGGGCCCTTTCCCGATGGAGCCCGTGCTGATAGGCTTCGGCCATGCGTGGCACGGCTGCTGCTGGAATCCTGACCGTCCTTCTCCTGTGTGGTTGCCAGGGGCAGCCTCGCATGGACCCTGACACTGACCCACTTGTCGCTGTGCCCGTGGACTTCACGCTCGATGTGACGGTTATGGTCCATGAAGATCTGCCGGGTGATCCGTCCAACGTTCATCGTCGTCCCGGGAAGTTCATCCTCTTCCCTGATGGGATCCTGCACTCGGATACGGGAGAGGGAGTCTCCTTCGACACCAGGCCAGCTCAGACCAGGACACTCCACGAGGGTCAGGTCGCCCAGGTATGGTCCCTCGTTCGATCCCTGGGGTTTGCTGACAGGTCCCGAGCCGACTCCATCGGCAATCCGGCCCTCGAGCAGATCGAGCCTGACCAGATCCTCCACGTGATCACCGTGACGGCCGATAGTCGCCGCTGGTCCTATCTCTACACGTTCGAGGATGTCGAGCCTGCTGATGCGGCCTCGACCAGGTTGATTCGTGTTCTGGCTCGCCTTGGCTGGGAGCGTGAGATGCCTGGTGCGGCTTCTCGCGAGCCCGTCTGGCGGTTCGACTTCGGACCTGATCCATATGCAACCCTTCGTACGGATGATTCCCGATGAGCCGGCTGCGGAGCCTGCTGCTCGCCTCGACGGCGATCATGCTGTTGGGGACCGGGTGCGCTTCGGGGACCGGCAAGCCCAGCACTCCGACCGGGGGTATCTCCATCTGGATGCAGCAGCGAGACAACGAGCAGTTGAAGTTCGTCCTCTACCAGGTTGATGCCGATGGAATGCTGGCCTGGGGTGGTGGCCAAGCGGCCTCGATGGAGGAGACGACCTGGGAGATGCTGTTGGAGCCGGAACAGGTCAGTCAGCTTCGAACGGTTCTGAGGGAGGCAGGTTGGCTTGACGGCAAGCCGTCGGGTGAAGGTTCCGGCGGCGATCGCCGGACGAAGGTCCGCTTCCGTTGGCCGGAAGGTTCATGGAAGTGGTCCATCAGGGGAACCGACCCTGCTCTGGAGCCGGTGGAACAACTGCTGTACCAGTACAGCCTGGTTCGACTCGAGTCCGCCCTGCAGCGATTGCCCGAAGCTGGCAAGCAGAACTGAGCCATGCGGATGAAAAGCGGGGGAGCACATGCCGGAGGCATGTAACTCCCCGTGGAGAGTGAGCATGTCAAGTGTTCCCCCTACCCTGGTGGAGGAATGCGCCATCCCTGGCGCCGATGAGCTTCCCTGCCCCAATGCTGTATGACGCAGTGCCTGCAGGATTGATGCACTCCTGGGCGCATCCACACTGACAACACATCGAAGACCTTTCTCTTTCGGTCAAAGTGCATTGACGGTCACTTCTCGCCCACTGTTTGTGAAATGGAACACGAGGCTTCAAAAAACGCATGGAAATAATGCGGCATGCGAGGAATCTGCAAGTCTTGCGTATTATCGTTTGTAGAGGATCCCGCTTGATTCGGATTCCGTGCCAACCCGATCGGTATCGGGCAAACTGGCCAGGACTGGATGAACGGGCTGTTGGCTGCTGGAGGCAGTCAAATCGGTTGTTGGACGGGAGATGAAAATCAGGTTCGTGGCTGATACTTGGGGGGTGACCGGTTGTCGCTGCGCTTGCAGCACACATGCCCTTTGATGCCTTCTGAAAGGAAGGACGCCCTGGACAGGATGGGAGCTGGCACGGTTGCGGCAAGCGAACATTGAAGGGAGTTGCAGCCATGCCCAACTGCCAGGCCCGTCCAGAAATCATCCTGAAGCTCTTTGATGCCTATTACGAGAGGGTTTTCTGCTTCGCCAGACGCTCCGTAGGACCTGAGGCGGCCGAGGACATCGCCCAGGAGGTATTCATTCGGCTTTTAAAACATCCAGATCTTGAAAGGCTGACCCTCTCGGTGAGTTATCTCATCAAGATCGCGGATAATTTGCTCAAGAGGAGGTATTCAAGAAGTGAGAAGTACCGCACGGTCCTGATGGAAGCGACCAAGGGCCAGGACCCCGTCCGGGAGGCCCTCCGGAAGCCCGAACAGGACACCCTGGATTCCAGAATCCTCATGGAAGCACTGGAAATTCTGACAAGCCAGGAACGAAGTGCGGTTCGAATGATCGTGTGCGAGGGCATGAGCTACCAGCATGCAGCCCGAGCACTTGGAGTATCAGTCACAACCATCAACAATTGGAAGCACCGTGGAATCAAGAAGCTCAAGCAATTCATACACCAGTCTCCGGAATTGTCCGGCTTACATGGAACAACACCTTGTCGAGGCCCTGGCCAGCAAGGTTCGGGCGAGATCCCGCCTGCTCAACCTGATCGAATCAAGGGATCGGGAAGCGGACGATCATCCCAGCCAACACGACGTTCTCGAGCCATCTGACAGCTATCCCATCAAGAACTACATGTCCACCAGCGCCTGCTGAGAACGGACAGGGGAAGCACACGTGAACCAACGCAGGCAGGGGCCGTGCATTTGCAGGGCCCCTGCTGGTTCACACGGGGGATCGTCATCACATGCTCGGGTACACTGTGTGAATGACCGAAGGCCATGATATTGAACCAGTGATCGGCATCGACCTGGGCACCACGAACTCGCTCGTGGCGACGTGTGATGCCCAGGGTCCTCGCGTGCTGTGCCCTCCTGGTGAGGATCCGCTGGTCCCTTCGATCGTCCACTACAAGGAAGATGGTGACATCTCGATCGGTGCTGCCGCGTCTGCCGCCGCCGCTGACGATCCGCGGCGGGTGGTCCACTCGGCCAAGAGGCTCCTGGGAAGGCGGTACGACGAACTTGAGGAGCACAGGGATTCCGTGGCCTACTCCATGAAGCCGGGGCCACGTGATCATCCGGTCATCGAGATCGATGGAACCATGATCCTGCCCGAATCAGTCAGTGCCCGGATTCTCCAGTCACTTCGGGAACGTGCATCCGAATGTCTTGGCAGGCCCGTGTCCCGTGCGGTCATCACCGTTCCGGCCTACTTCGATGACGCGCAGCGCCAGGCCACCCGGCAGGCCGGCATGAAGGCGGGGCTTGATGTCCTCAGGATCATCAACGAGCCCACCGCGGCGGCCCTGGCCTATGGTTTGAGCCTCAAGCCCAGGGAACCCATGACGGTGGCGGTCTACGATCTTGGCGGGGGCACCTTCGACATCTCGATACTCAAGCTCACTCCCCAGCCTGAAGCGGACGGTCCGCTGGTGAAGGTACTGTCCACCGCTGGTGACACGACTCTTGGTGGAGATGACCTGGACCAGTTGCTTGTCGGCTTCATGGCGGAGAAGGCAGGACTTGATCCCGACCGATCCGGCTGGGGGGCCGCCATGCGACAGGCCCTTCGAAGCACGGCCGAGGCCGCCAAGATCGCCCTCGGACAGGTTGACCAGTTCCAGGTGAGCCTGGAGGTGCCAGGTCATGGTCCAATCGAGTGCGTGATCAGGCGAGACGACCTTGAATCGATCGGGCGGCCATGGATACAGGCCACGCTCACCTCCTGTACCAGAGCCATGAAGGATGCCGGGCTGGAACCCGATCGGATTGATGCGGTGCTCCTGGTTGGCGGGTCCACGAAGATGCCTGCCGTACGGCAAGCGGTGGCCGACTTCTTCGGTCAGGAACCCTACTCGGCGCTGGATCCAGACAAGGTCGTCGCACTGGGAGCAGCCGTCCAGGGCGGCATGCTCGACGGGACTGGGCCGGGGATGCTGCTGATGGACGTCATTCCACTCTCGCTGGGGATCGAGACGATCGGCGGCGCGGTGGCGAAGATGCTGACCCGCAACAGCTCGATCCCCGCCCGAAGCACCGAGATGTTCTCGACCTCGGTCGACGGTCAGGTCAACGTCGCGATCCACGTGCTCCAGGGAGAGCGGGAACTCGTTGCCGACTGTCGGAGCCTGGCCCGGTTCGACCTGGGAGGGCTTCCGCCGATGCCGGCAGGCATTCCCCAGATCGAGGTCGAGTTTCTCATCGACGCCAACGGGATACTCCAGGTCAACGCGACCGAGCGGAGAAGCGGGCGTCGCTCAAGTGTCCAGGTGATGCCCTCGTACGGGTTGACGGCCGAGGAGGTGCAGCGGATGGAGGACGAGTCCTTCACGCATGCCAGGGAGGACATGCACGCGCACAGGGTCATCGACCTGGTCGCCAATTCCAGGCTCGAGCTCAAGTGGATCGGTGATGCGCTGGCCCGGGTGGGCGATCAGCTTGAACCGGGATACCGGGAGGAGCTCCAGCAGCAGATGGGAGAGCTGTCTCGGTTCGTCGAAGCTGCTGATCGTGATCAGAGCACGGTCGACGCTGACGAGTTTGATCGATGCAGGAGACGAATGGAGGAGAACTGCGTTCGTCTCCAGGAGATCTCGATCCGCCAGAGCCTCGCGGGAGAGTCAGGAACCTGAATCGTCCTGTTCGGTCGAGGTCGGCTTGATCGGCGCTTCCATCCTCAGTTGCATGACCTCCTGGTCACGATCGGCCGCGATGGCGGCCGACAGGTAGGTTTCGTACACCTGCTGCCTGAAGTCGATGTCGTCGTCGGGGGTGAGCATCTTCCATGCCTGGCGAAGGTGCCCGACGCCACGATCAGGAAGCTCCAGTTGTTCCCGTGCCTTGGCCGCGATCATCATGCTCTTGATCTGGGCGTGTCGCAGGTGCAGCCTCGAGCTCAAGTCGATCGCGCGGATCGCCAGTTCCTGCGCCCGCTTGTACCTGGCCTGTTCCAGGGCGACTCTGGCCAGGCCGCTCAGTGCCATCTGCATGCCCCAACTGTCGTTGAGGCTGTCCGCCAGTTCCAGGCTGCGTTCGTAGAGTTCGGCGGCCTGCTCCAGCTTGTCCTCCGATTCGGCCGTCCGTCCCTGCCGATAGAGGGCCTGCCCCTTCCTGAAGCGTTTCTGCTCGGTGGGACTCCAACTGGCAAAGCCGGCGGCGTACCGGGTGAGGTCATTCTGGCGAAATGCCTTGTCAGCGAGGTTGGCGAACTGGATGCCCTTTCGGAAGGAGGCCCCGGCCTTGTCCATTGAGCCATTGGTCTCGATGATCTCCAGTCCTCCTTCGAGGTACGAATCGATGAACATGAGGACCTGGTCCGGATTCCGCCTGAAGATCTCGATGATGATCGCCTCGTTGATCGGATCGTCAGCTGCAAGCAGCGATTCAAGCCGGTCACGGTTCATCGAATCCTCTGCCGGGGGAACCGCCGTCACCTGAAGCGCGATCGCCCCGAGAAAGAACGCCATGAGCCATGACCAGGTCTTGCAGGAATCCTTCGCCATCGATTGGTTCTCCGGGTTGAAGTTGGCCGGATTATCGCTGCCTGAACCAGCCTCTTCAAGCTGGAAAACGGAGCCAGGCCCCGGTGCGGGGGATCCGGGGCCTGCTCCAGACAAGGAGTTTTCATGCAAGCGTGGCCGTCCATGGCTGTGGTACCATGAAGCCAAGTTGTTCCTGCCTCGTGGATATTCCGCATCCTGTCGGGGTTTCTCTCACCGTGGGAAGCAATTTCTTCACCGGAGCCACCGCGTCGGGGCCAGTTGAAGCAAGGAGATGACCCGGATGGATCTCACACAGACCACCACCGCGATGCTTGAAGGGCTCCATGACCCGGCGAATGAGCCGGTCTGGGAGGCGTTCGACCTGCGGTACCGTCCAATCATCATCGGGTTCGCCCGCAATCTCGGTCTGGACGAGGCCGATGCGGCGGATATCGCCCAGGAAACCCTCTCGCGGTTCGTGCACGAGTACAGGCTCGGCAAGTACGACCGCAACAGGGGCCGCCTCGGCGCATGGCTTGTCGGGATCGCGAGGTATCGCATCGCGACCCTTCGCCGTGATCGTGCCGGCAAGTACAACATCCAGGGAGATTCGGTGCTTGCCGACCTGGACAACGACGAGCGTCTCAGCGTGATCTGGGAGGATCAGCGTCGTCAGCAGATCCTTCGACAGGCGATGGATGAACTGAAGACGCGGACGAGGGTCGAGCCGAAGACGATCTCGGCCTTCGAGATGCTCGTGGTCCACCAGTTGTCCCCCCAGAACGTCGCCGAGGAGATGGGCATGAGCGTTCATGATGTCTACCTTGCCAAGAGCAGGGTCGCCCAGAAGCTGCGCGACATCGTCAATGCCATCGAGACGAGCTACGACGAGGAAGGCTGATGCAGTCCTCGACGGCCGACGGATGTCCCGAACGTGCTGAACTGGAATCCTGGATCAATACCGGGGCCATTGACGATGCCATCGGCGCTCACGTCCAGCAGTGCGAACAGTGCGGAGCGGCCGTTGATTCGATCCGCTCGGACAACGACCTGATCCAGGAGTTTCTCGGCGCCAACTCGGACCGGTTGTCCGCGACCAGGAACAACCAGGAGCAGATACCCGGGTACGAGGTCGGGGATGAACTGCACCGTGGTGGACAGGGAGTCGTCTTCAAGGGCCTCCAGGTCTCGACCAGGAGGACGGTCGCCCTCAAGATGCTCCTGCAGGGGCGGTTCGCCACCAGCAAGCAGAGATTACGCTTCGAACGAGAAGTCGAGGTCGTCGCGAGCCTGCGTCACCCCAACATCGTCACACTGTACGAGAGCGGGCTGACCACCGACGGCCAGGTCTACTTTGCCATGGAATTCGTCGACGGTCAGCCTGCCGACGACTTTCTCGAGGACAGTTCATGGAACTCCAGGCAGATCCTCGGACTGGTCAGCACGATTGCTCGAGCGGTCAGCTATGCTCACCAGCGAGGGGTCATCCACAGGGACATCAAGCCCGCCAACGTGCTCGTTGATGACGAAGGTCAGCCTCACGTGCTGGATTTCGGGCTCGCCAGAAACCTCGATGAACCATTGCACCAGGAGAAGGGGGCGACCGCCGCCGGCGAGTTCCTCGGCACCTTCGCCTATGCGGCGCCCGAGCAACTCTCGGGCAAGCCCGATGACATCGACGTGAGAACCGACGTCTACGCCCTGGGGATCATGCTCTACGAGATGCTCACCGGGCTTCGTCCGTTTCCCGGTGGGGGATCGATCAGCGAGATCATCTCCAACCGCCTGGAGCGGGAGCCGCAGAAGCCCTCCAAGCTCACCGGCAAGATCAACAACGAGATCGAGACGATCATCCTCAAGGCCATGGCTCGTGAACCCGAACGTCGCTACCAGAGCGCAGGCGAACTGGCTGATGACATCGATCGATACCTCGAGGGTCTTCCGATCCTTGCCAGATCTGACAGCTCCCTGTACGTGCTCGGCAAGATGGCCCGTCGGTATCGCCGGCCCCTCGCCGCGGCATTGATTGCTTCGGCGATGCTCCTGACGCTGATGGTGGTGCTCGTGCTTGTCATCATCGAGGGACGATTCGAGCGTCGTTCCAAGGAACAGGCCTACGAGATCTCCCGGCGTATCTCAGAGGCACTCAACCTGAGGGGCGAGGCCTCCGCGGACATGGGACTTCCCGAGATCGTGTCGGTGTGGAAGCAGAAGATCCAGGATCCTGAATTCCAGATTCCGTTTGATCTGCGAACGATGCTGTTGAGGGAGTACGGCAAGAACGAGCTCGAGCTGGGCAGCCGTGAGCAGGCGATTCAGACGCTCCGGACAGTGCTCCAGATGGAGCAGTCGATCGCCGATGACGAGGATGCCCGCAGTGTCGGCATCGCCGAAACCCTGCACCAGCTCGGACGCGTCGAGTATGCCAACCAGAACTACCGCGAGGCCCTCGTAAGCTACTACCTGCCTGCTCTGGAGATGAGAACGGACATCCTTGGCGAGGACCACCCGGATCGGATCATGACACTTCAGCACGTCGGAGCGACCAAGCGAAGACTCGGGATGTTCGACCAGGCCCGCCTGGACCTGGAGGAGGTCCTCAGGATCCGACAGGGCCTGGGAGACACCAACGGCATCATCAACGCGATGAACGCGATCGGGTTCATTCACGAGGACGATCAGGCCATGCAGGAGGCCCATGACCAGTTCGCCCAGGTTGGCGACCTGATTCGCCAGCAGCATGATTCGGTCGAATCACTTGAGGATGACTACCGGTATGCACGGGCACTGCACAGCCTGGCACGATGTCAGACCAACCTTGGTCGGTACGGCCAGGCCAGGGAGAATCTCGACGAGTCGATCAGACTCAAGCAGCAGAAGTTCGGTCCCAGGAGCGAGACCGTCGCCCTCGGGAAGATCGAGCTGGCCAACACGTTGCTGCTGGAGGGCGGTGATCCGGCACGGGCGGAGATGGTCGGTCGTGAAGCGCTGGATATCCTTGCCCAGGGAGCCGGGCGCCCCGAGGACGAGGCCAGAACGCTCATGATCCTGGGGCGAGTCCTCGTCCAGTCCGAGCAGCTGGATCGCGCGATCATCTGCTTCGAGCAGGCACGACAGCTTCTGAAGCAGTCCCTCGGCGCCGAGCACTACAAGACCATCGATGCGACGCACATGCTCGGACGTGCACGCTTGGATTCGGGTCAGCATGATGCAGCAGAGGCGCTGCTGATCTCGGCCCTGGGCAGCCAGGACAGCTATCCAGAGCCCTCCGTCGAGCGGAAGCAGGACCTGTTGAGCAGTCTCGTGCGACTCTACACCGCGACCAACGAGCCCGACAAGGCCCGGATCTACCGGCAGCAGCGTGACACGATGTCGGATCGGATCGGCATATCCGAGTGACCGGCCTGTTCCGGATCAACTCGTGTTCCTGATGCCCTTGGTCTCGAGGAAGATGTCCGCCAGCGCCTCGTAGATGGAAGGCCTGCAGATCAGGTGACTGATGTTGTAGGCGATGATCGATGTCGCCATCAACGGCAACGCCATGTGGTAGCTGGCGGTCATCTCAACGAGGATCACGAAGCAGGTGATCGGGCTCTGAACGACACCACAGAAGTATGCGACCATGAACATCATGATGACAGCCTCGACCGGGATGCCATCGAAGATCGGCCCGATCACCGGGTGTACCAGTTGTCCCAGGGCAGCTCCGACCGAGAGGCTCGGATCGAAGAGCCCGCCTGGAATCCCGCTGATCAAGCTCGCATAGCTGGCGGCCGCCTTCAGGAAAGGATAGTGCCACGGCATCTGGGTTCCGTTGATCAACATGTCCTGTGCCTGTGGGTAGCCGCTGCCGTAGCTCTGGCCACTTGAGAGCAGGCCGCAGATCCAGAGTGACAGTCCCAGCAGGCCCGCGGTCAGCCAGGGGTGCTTCCTTACGTTCCTGCTCACGATCGGCGTCCCGCGGACGACGGCCCGGGCGAAACATCCACCGAGGAAACCGCCCGCGATCCCGATGATCGGGATAGCCAGCCACTGGACGGGAGATTCAAGGCCGACATCGACCCGTCCGTAGAAGAGGTAGTTGCCGAAGAACAGGATTCCCACGATGCAGGCGATGAACACGGTGCGGACGATGGTTGCCGCATTCTCCTTCTCGAAGCTCCGTCCGATTTCCTCGATCGCGAATATGGCGCCGGCGACCGGCGTGTTGAAGGCCGCTGCAATCCCGGCACCACCTCCGGCGAGGATCAGTCCTCGTCTGACCAGGTAATCCGGGAACCGCGTGATCTTCGTGATCATGTACATCGCCGCAGCGCCGACATGAACCGATGGGCCTTCACGGCCGATCGTTGTGCCTGCGAAGAGACCCATGGTCAGGAGGATCATCTTTCCAAAGCAGATTCGCCATGAGAGCATCTTTGACCTGAGTGGGCCTTCCGGAGTCTGCAGGGCGGCGATCGCCTGTGGAATGCCCGTGCCCTCCGTGCCGGGGAAGAACTTGTCGCGGATTCTCATGATCAGCATCATTCCGCCGATGGCGGCGACCCCGGGCAGCAGAAGTCCGAGCCAGCCGGGGACCCGCATGCCCCACAGTTCCGATCTTCCCTGGATGAAGTCGAAGAACGTCATGCTCCACCCTTCAGCAAGGTGGAAGTAGAACGCGCCGAAGCCTGCGAAGATCGCGGCGAATGATGCGAGGATGTAGGTCACCCATGCATGCCTTGAAAGAATGGTGCGTCGAAGCAGGCTCCGTTCCTCCCATTGGAGGGAGGGGATCTCGTCCCGATCCGGGTTGTCACCTGCAGGGTTCGTCATCGGTGGGGCTCCGTGGCATGACATGGTAACAACCCTCCCTGCTGCATGAATCCATCCGTGCTCGTCGACATGGTGTAGACTCTGTCCACGGCTCAGGTCATGGCAACACAGGCAACCACACAACCCGGCACAGGCGAGTCGCCCGCCCAGATTTCATCCCATCCATGGGTGGCGTACATCCTGCTGATGCTGGGCGTCCTGACGACCATCTTCTACATCGACATCCTCTCCCTGATGGTGCCGATGATCAGGCAGGACCTGGACCTCAGTCATGGCCAGGCTTCGCTTTCGATCACGATCCTGTTGGTCAGTTCCGCGGCAACCGTCGTCACCACCGGGCAGATCTGCGACCGCATCGGCCCCCTCAAGACCTACGTGATCGGTGGGATCCTCATGTTCGCCGGCATCCTCCTGGTCGGGTTTGCCTGGACCAGTTGGCCCGTTCTGATTGGGCGCATTCTCCAGGGGATGGGTGTCAATGGGATGGTCGTCCCGATGATGGCCATGCTGAACCTGCTCTTTCCATCCGGCCGGGTCCGCATGCTCGCTTTCGGCTACTTCGCGTCGGCATTCGGTGTCGGATTCATCGCCGCCCCCTTGCTTGGTGGGATCCTCATGGAGTACATGACCTGGCGGTGGGGGTTCATGGTGATGGCCCCTGTCTGCATCGTCTCGGTCGTGGGGCTCATGATGTTCGTTCGAACGCCAAGTCATCCAGGTGCTGACAAGGAGATCGACGTGGTCGGGACGATTCTCCTGGCCCTCGGTCTTGGAAGCCTCATCTATGCACTCAACGAGGGTGGGCACTACGGCTGGTTCACAAGCAGATCGGGCATCACGATTCTCGGCTGGACGTGGCCGCTGGAGATCTCCCTGACCGTGGTCCTCCTGGCCTGCTCGACCGCCATGCTCGTGCTCTTCTGGTTCCACCAGAGGCACAAGTACAAGCGAGGTCGACGTTCGCTGCTGGAGTTCGAGCTGCTTCTGGATCGGACGTTCTTCGCGGGTCTGCTGGTCTGCATGTTCTTCTTCGGAGGCGGCTACGCCGTCACGCTGATCATGCCGGCGTTCATGCAGGTCGTTCTCGGACTGGATCCGATCATGATGGGCTTGAGCATGCTCTCGATGGGGCTTGGAATCGCGTGTGCAGGAGCGATGGCGATGTTCATCGCGGAGCGGATCGGTTCGAAGAACTCCCTGACCATCGGGATGCTAGCGCTGGCCGCTGGTGTCGGAATCACCATGCCGTTCGTCAACGTCGAGTCAACCGGGCTTATCCTGGGCGTGCCGCTGTTCATCTTCGGCGCCGGCTTCGGGCTTGTCTATGCAAAGGTCAACGAGGTCGTGCTCGCCCAGGTGCCTGCTCGAAAGGTGGGCATCGGTGCAGCGACTCTGCTGGGGGTCCGCCTCCTCTCGGCAGCCATCGGAGCGGCCCTGCTGTCGATCCTGCTGCGACATGCGACCGAGGATTTCGGCAGGGAGTTCATCCAGGACAATCAGGTCATCTCCGAGGAATCCAGGGAGCGGATGCTCGTCCTGATGACACGGACGACCACGATCAGGCAGGATGGGATGGGTGTCCAGGGTGCACCGGGAACGATGCTGAATCCCGCTGGACTGTCCTCACGCCAGAAGGAGGTCGTCACGGCGATCCGGGGGTATCACAACTCCTATTCCGAGGCGACACGCCTGGTTGGTGGAGTGATCGTCGTACTGGTCGTCGCGGGGACCGCGGCGACGCTCCTGATTCCGGACGCGCCTCGTCCGTCATCAGGCGATGATTGAGGCTTGCCTTTATCATGATCACCCCGACGGGGCTGGTAGCTCAGCGGTCTAGAGCCATCGACTCATAATCGATCAGACGTCGGTTCGAATCCGACCCAGCCCATTCGCCGCTCGTCTCATGGGGTTGCGGCGGCTTCCTGGTCGCCCATCTCGATGCTGGCATCATCAAGCATGTACAGTCCGACCAGCCAGTCCTCGATCAGGTAGGGCTCGATCTTGAACCGGCCTTCGAGCCTGCCGAACTTGATCGCATGCTTGCGTCCCGTTGCCATCTGGTCGGTGAGCATGACCTCGATGGCGTCATACGGTGTCGGCGGCACGCCGATGCAGCACCCATCCCACTGGTTGAGCATCGCCAGGAGTTCCTTGCTCTGGGCGGCCATCAGTGGAAAGGCGACGTATCCGTTGATCCGGATCCACTTCCCGTTGAGCAGGGCGACTCTCTGGGGCATGTCATGATCACCGTACCGCGGTTGGTAGGTCTGGGCAGCGCTCTGAAGCAGTTCCCAGGAGACGATGTATGGATCATCGGGTAAGCCATTGCCTCGGATCATCCATTTGTTGTCGGCGACCAGTGACCCTTCCGGGTCCTCCTGTACCAGTCCAGGTATGACCGTGACGTGGGGGATCTCCTGGTCCATGCCGACCTGGAGTGTCGGACCGTCCAACTCCTCGATCTTCAGCGGTTCCGTGTCCTCTGCCTTGTTCTGCAGCAGGTCCCTCACCAGTTCCTCGGTGGGTCCGGGCTCATCCGGTTCCTGGCCGGGTTCTGTTTCAGCAGACATCGATGTTCCGGTCGAGTCGTTTGCGACTGGATCGATCGGCGCCGTGGAGTCCAGTTGGATCGCGAGGTCCGAATCCCGGGACTGCTTCCCCGGCCTGGTCACGATGATGACGATCGTGATGGCCAGGAGACAGAGGAATCCGATCCAGAAGTATCGCATTCGGGTCCTTCCTAGCCGATCGGCCTGAGGTTCCGGGTGATGTCAGTCCTGTAGGCGGCGACTGCCGGAACGATGCCTGCAATCGCCGCAAGGGCGATCGTACATGAGACCACCAGGAGAATCTGGCCCGGATCCGGGTTCATCGGGATCACCAGGCCCAGTCTCTGCTGGAGCATCCATGCCGCGATCATGCCACCACCGACCGAGAGCACGAGACCACCGATCGCTCCGAGAAGGCCGATCACGGCCGACTCGGTCAGGACGAGGCTGAAGACCCGGCCACGCGAGCAGCCGAGTACCCGGAGGACAGCGATCTGTCGTCGTCGCAGGTCCATCGAGTTGTAGAGTGCGAGCATGATTGCAGCGCCACTGGACAGCAGGACCACGATGGACATCGCGATGAAGATCCGATCAAGATTGCCGACGATCGTGAAGAGTCGGTCGATCTGTGCGGCGGGCTGAGCCACCGTGATGCTGGTGTCACGACGCAATCGATCGAACTGCTGCTGAAGGGCGGAACTCACGCCACGGCCCGATCGCTTGGGAAGCCCCAGCAGGATCCCGGTGATGAGCTTGTCCTCCATGACCAGGTCCTCCGGCGCGACCGTGACATGGATCCCCTCGGCTTCCCTGCGGTCAACCGCATGCAGCATCCAACTGCCGATCAGGTCGGTGAACATTGCCCGGTCATGGGCGCTGCCGGTCGGCTCCAGGATGCCGACGACCTCGAAGAGGTACTCGTCGTGGACATGTCCTCCATGCTCATGGGTTCCATGGGTGAGCATCAGCCTGGCCCCCGGTTTCAGCCTGGTACGCCTGGCGGCCTCTGATCCGAGCACGATCTCCAGCGGCTTGTCGAACCATCGCCCCTGGGCCATGCTCCATGGTTCGCCTGGCACAGGGCTGAACTTCTCATAGAAGTCGGTGGTAGTCGCGATCACCGGATGTCCTCGGTAATTGTCACCCTGCTGGATCGGCACGGTCCATGCCCATGGAAAGCTGCCGACATATGCCTCGTACTCGTCCCAGCCGATCGAATTTCGAGGTGCGTTGGCATGAAAGACCGCGTTGAGGACCGCCACCATGGGGCTGGCGTCACGGCTGAGAAGAAGGTCGATGTTCCCGCTGCCTCGAGCGAAGGCCTGTTGTCCCGATCCCTTCAGTGTCAACAGCACGATCAACAGGCCGACCGAGATCGAGACCATCAGGATGGTGACGATGGTCGAAACCGGCCTGGACACGATGCTCCTGATGATGATCGAGAAATCACTCACTGGGATGCGTTCTCCACGGGGACGGGATCGGTGATTCTCGCGACATCATGTATGTCGACGACCCGGTCGAACATGCCTCGGATCGATGGATCATGGCTGGTCGCCAGCAGGGCGGCGCCATGGGNGCTGCAGGCGTTCCTGATGCACTCGATGGCCCTGGTCGTGTTGGTCGGGTCCAGGCTCGCGGTCGGTTCATCGGCGAGCACGAGGGTGGGCTGGCATGCCAGGGCACGCGCCACGGCGACCCGCTGCTGCTGCCCGATGCTCAGTTGGTCCGGATAGGCGTCGGGCTGATGCAGGTCGAGTTGCTCCAGCAGCGAGGTCGCGTCCCGGCGAGCTTCGCGATCCTGCAACTGCGCGCACGTTCGAGCAAGCATCACGTTCTCCAGGGCCGTGAATCCCTGGAGCAGGTGGAAGGCCTGGAAGATCATGCCGACATGCCTGCCACGAAAGATGTCCCGCCTGGCCCCGTGCATCGTGTCAATCCGTTGTCCCGCGACGTGTATCCGTCCATCGGTGGGATCGATCAGGCCCGCGACTAGGTTGAGAAGAGTGCTCTTGCCTGAACCTGAATCGCCGACGAGCAGGCACTGCTCACCGGCTTCAAGCTCGAACGCATCGACATGGATCGACCAGGCGCCCTGCTCGGCATCATGTTGCCGATGCCGAAATGACAGGTCCTGGATGGTCAGTGCTTTTGAGGAGCTCATGGGTCCAAGAGCATACGTTTGGTTGGCGATCTTCGCAGGCTTATTCGCAGGGGCCCCAGAGAAAGAGCAGGATGCCCAGATCCATTCCGTCCACGAGCATGTCATCGTTGAGATCCGCTGGGCTCCCGGTCGAGCCCCAGGCGCTCAGCAGGACACCCAGGTCCGCTCCGTCGACGACATCGTTGCCATCGAAGTCCGCAGGGCATGGAGGTGCACAGTCGCCTTCGCAGCTGCTGGCCAGTTCGCCGGTGACATCCCCTGGGCCGCCGACCTTCACCCGGTAGCTCATGCCGCAGGTGACCTCGACCTGGACCTCGCTGCAGGTTGCCTCTGAGCACCCCAGCTCGATCAGGTTGCCGCAGAGATCGCCTTCATACACGGCGATTCTCGAGGCGTCGGTCGCACCGCAGGTCGAGAAGGTCGCGATCCCGTTGCACTCGGCCTCGTAGATGAACCAGACATCGACCCCGAAGTCGTCGGTGCAACTTGCGCTGCCCTCGGGACTCTGTGTCGCGGAGACGAGCGTGTAGGGGATCAACTCGGAGTCGATCAACACGGCGTCGCCGCAGTCGTCATTGGCTGGGGGTGGGGGCGGGGGGTCGTCACAGGTGGTGCAGATCTGCTCGGCGATCGTCACGCAGAGCTGGTCCCATTCGACCTGGCAGCACTCGGCGAACGTGTTACAGACCTGATCGCAGCAGTCCTCGTCAGAGCAGAATGGTGCCGGGTGCACCGTGCAGCAGTCGTCNCCATCCGGATCGCCGCATCCTTCCGATCCGCCGTTGTCGCAGTTGGCCAGTGCAAGCGATGCGCACTCCTGGTCCCATGCCTGATCGCAGCATGATGGCTGGATCGAGCAGACCTGCTGCGAACACGCCTGGTCATCACATCCCGGCTCGGCATGATCCATGAAACAGTCACTGTCCAAAGGGATCTCCAGCGTGAGGGTTCCGGTGCCGGACTCTCCCTTCCATCCGCCGACGCGGATCAGGATCGGCACGTCGACGGTGACCAGTATGAGCAGGTCGGAACTGTAGGATCCGCAGCCGAATCCATCATCATTGCAGCCGACCAGGACGAGGTCGTCGCAGCCCTGTTCGTAGGCGGCAAGACGGGTGTCGTAGTCGGCCTGGTTGCATGTGGAGATCCTGAGAGCCCCGGTGTACCCGGGTGTGAAGGAGTACCAGATGTCCGCACCGAAGACGTTTCCGAATCCCTCGTTGCATGACTGGGGCAGCTCTGGCCCGTCGGTACCGGCATCGATCGTGGAGTACTGGATATCGCCCAGCCCGACCACGATGGCATCGCCACAGAGGTCATTGTCGGGGGCATCCGCATGGAGCATGCGGGCTCCCATGGGCGGTCCGATAGAAGTCAAGACAGCCATCACGATGAGATNTGTGCTCTTCACGTTTTCCTCCCTNGCCCAATGAGCTTGGATATACAGCCCCTGCAGCCCCTTCACGCATTGAAGAGTATGCCCCTGATCCTCGTCAATTCAAGGATATGGGGTGAATTGAGGGTCGAATTTGATGGGAATCGAACCTGCATCGTGGGGAATGGCCAACGCGAGTGGGAGGATTCGAACCTCCAACCGCCGGTTTCGTAGACCGGTGCTCTATCCAATTGAGCTACACTCGCTCACTCGTGGGAGGGAGTATACCCGATGCCACACCTCCCAACCTGCACCAGGCTCCGCCCCGGCTGGGAGGCATGACCCGGTTCAGGCTTGCTCGGGGTTCTCCGGCTCCACGGGCTGGGGCAGCTGAATCTCCTGGGCACCGATCCGGTAGCCCTCGGTCGCCTCGTCGGCGGCGGACACCAGCGGGCTGATCACCACCGGAAGGATCACGATGCAGGCGCTGCATACTACGGCGGCAAGCCGTGGCCAGACGACAGGTGTCTTCTGGACGGCCTCGCTCCTGGGGGTTTCCGGTCCCATCAAGGGCAGGCCGACCAGGCGCAGGTAGTAGTAGGCGCTGATGGCGCTGTTGAAGCACGCGATGATCACGAGGATCAACTGGCCACCATCGATGCCGGCGATGAATATGTAGAGCTTCGCCCAGAAGCCCAACAGCGGCGGCAGGCCGATCAGCGATCCCGCTGCGATCGCCAGGCAGGCGGCCATCCACGGATGCCTCGCCCTGAGTCCGGAGAGATCCTCCAGCGACTCCAGGTCCTCGCCGTTTCGTTGAAGGCTTGCGAGCACCGCGAATGCGGCACTGCTGGTGATGCCGTAGGCGAGAATGTAGAACAGCACGGCATTGAGCCCGTAGGGCACGCCAGCGATCACACCGATCAGCAGGTATCCAGAGTGGGAGATGGAGCTGTAGGCCATCATCCTCTTGATCGACTTCTGGAGCAGGGCGCCGACGTTGCCAAGAGTCATCGTCAGGACCGCGATCATCCAGAGCACGGCGGTGATCGGTGTGGGCAGTCCACCCTGCATCTGCACGACACCATCAGCGTCCGGTACCGGGTTCAGGCTCCAGCCGAATGTTCCCAGAAGAATGATGATGGCCAGCACGCCGGTGACCTTCGGCACGAATGCCAGGAAGGCCGTGACCGGTGCGGCCGCACCCTCGTAGACGTCCGGGGCGTAGAAGTGCATGGGGACCGACGCCATCTTGAATCCGATGCCCAGCAGCGCCAGGATCATGCCGAGAATGGCCAGGGACGAAAGGTCGCCCGCCTGGGCCTGCTCGGTCAACACGTCCTGAATCTCCACCAGCACGATGGTTCCGGTCCCTCCGTAGAGGAGTGCGAATCCGTAGAGGAACAGGGCGGCCGAGACGGCACCGAGGAAGAAGTACTTGAATGCGGCTTCCTGGGGTTTCATCCCGCGCCTGGACAGGGCGACCATCACGTAGGTCGGCAGCGAGGCCAGTTCCAGCGCCAGGAACATCCAGATCAGGTCATTGGCGTTGCAGACGAGCATGGCGCCGGTAAGACTCAGCAGGAAGAACGCGAAGAACTCGCCCCGGATGACCCTGAGTGGATCGAACCGTGCCCTGCCCGCTTCGATCGCCTCCTCCATCCTTCGATCGATGAACCCCGAGCCGATCAGGGCAAGCGAGATTCCGATCACGCAGATGATCATCTTCACGTACTTGCCGAGCATCGGCATCAGCAGCCCGGCCTGNTCGACCGCATCCGTCCTGTAGACCGCCGGCACCAGCACGAAGGCGATGGCCAGCAGCAGAATGGTCAGACCGGGCACCAGTGAACGCGCCGTTCTGGACCTGGAGAGCCCCAGGATCGCGACGATCACGCTGCCGAGAAAGAGGATCAGCTCGGGCAGGACGAGGATGAGTTTGCTGGACATGTCACTCATCTGGCCTGCTCCTTCAACGTGAACTCCATGAGCTCGTGGTCATTGGTTTTCACGAGGATCTGCTCATCCGTATCCGGTTGATGCGCCAATTCCCACTGCCTGACCGTATCCGGATATGCCGCCAGCGTCCGCTCGACCGATGGTTCCATGACGTCCATGAGAGCGGTGGGTTGGAAGCCGATCCAGACGCACAGCACGGCCAGGGGGACCAGTGTGAGGATTTCGCGGGCGTTCAGGTCGGTTGGAAGCGAGGGATGTCCGTCATCGCTGCCGTGTTCCGGTTCATTGAGCTTTCCAAACACGATCTTCCCGAGCATGATCAGCAGGTACATCGCGGCCAGGATCATGCCCGTGCCGGCGATCAGGGCGTACCAGGGACCGTACCGACCCGGGTATTCCGTCATGCCGTCAAGCGTGGAACTGTAGGCGCCGATCAGGCACAGGAACTCGCTGACGAATCCGTTGAGCCCTGGAAGGCCGACGCTGCTGAGGGTGAAGAACACCATGAAGAAGGCCCACACGGGCATGCATCGAGCCAGGCCACCGAGCCGATCCATGTCGCGGGTGTGGTATCGCTCGTAGATCATGCCGATGCAGAGGAACAGGGCGCCGGTGGAGAGCCCGTGGTTCAGCATGTAGAGGATCGACCCCTGGAGTCCGAGTGGATTCAGGGCGAACAGTCCCAGTACGCAGAAACCGAGGTGACTCACGCTCGAGTAGGCGATGAGCTTCTTGACATCGGTCTGGACCCAGCAGATCAGGGCGGCGTAGATGATGCCGATGATGGCGAGAACGCCGATCAGGGGTGCGTACTCGACGACGGCCAGAGGGACCATCGGCAGCACGAACAGGTAGAGGCCGTAGGTGCCCAGCTTGAGCATCACNCCGGCCAGGATCACGCTGCCAGCGGTGGGGGCCTCGGTGTGTGCAAGCGGCAGCCACGTGTGGACCGGGAAGAGGGGGACCTTCACGGCAAACCCGGCCATCAGGGCGAGCAGCAGCCACGCCTGTTCGCTGCCGGAGAGTTCTCGTGCGGCGAATCCGAGCAGGTCATCGAACTGGAACGACCAGAATCCAGTCGCGGAGGCGTACTGCCACGCCACGTAGATGACACCGGCCAGGGTGAGCAGTGATCCGGTGAACGTATAAAGGAAGAACTTGATGGCTGCGGCCGAGCGGTTCTGCCCCCCATAGATGGCGATCAGGAAGAACATCGGTGCCAGCGTGAATTCGAAGCAGATGTAGAAGAAGATCACGTCCCGGGCGCAGAAGACACCGAGCATCGCGGCCTCGAGTGCCAGGAGCCATCCGTAGTACTCACGCTGCCGGTTCTGGACGGCCGAGTAGGAACCCCAGATGCACAGCGGCATCAGCAGCACGGTCAGAAGCACCAGCAGCAGTGAGACGCTGTCGACACCGAGCGAGATCGAGATGCCGAAGTTGTCGAGCCACCCGATCGTGTCNTCGGCAGGCCAGGCCTGGGCGGTGTGCCACTCGGGGAATCCCGTGGCGATGACGACCCCGACCAGAAAGACCACGCAGGAGAACGCCAGGGCGACATGACGCACGATCCGATCGGGCGTGAACATGACGGCCAGGGCGCCCAGCAGTGGCAGCCAGATGAGTGAACTGATGAGCATCAGAACCCTCCCTTCAGCCAGAACCAGACGACCCAGGCCAGGATGAGCACGGCGCCCCCGACCATCGTGACGGCGTAGCCCTGCAGGACCCCGTTGGCAAGCGGCTGGAATACCCGGCCGAGTGCTCGTGGGATCCTCGCGATCCCATCGACGAGCAGGCCGTCGACGAAGAGCTTGTCAATCAGGCTCAGGGCATGCCCCAGGATCCAGAGGGGCAGCCGGATGGCGGCGTTGTAGATCTCGTCGACGTACCACTTGTTCTCCATGGCGATCGGAAGCCACCGTGTGGCCGGGTTGTCCAGCAGTCGCGCCCTGAGGGCGTCGGCGGACTGGCGTCGGTACAGGTGGAGCCACCATGCGATGACCAGCCCGATGATGCCGACACCTCCGGAGATGAAGTACATGGCCAGGTGTGGATCCATGCCGAGCAGTGAATGGTGTTCCTCGTGGTCACCGTGGGAGTCGACGATCCCATGCATGGCACTGCTGTCGCCAACCATCTCCTTGACCCAGACCTCGTCGGCGTAGAAGTAGTCCAGTCCCGAGACGATCGCCCCTGCGGCGATGATCACGAGGACCGCGTTGATCGCCAGGCGTGGTGCATGTGGATGGAATGAGCCATCGCCGTGGTGATCATCATCACCATGGTGCTCGTCACCCGGCTCGTAGTGGACCGGGCCGAGGCACACCCGAAACCATACCCGGAACGTGTAGTACGCCGTGAGTCCCGCCGTCAGAACTGCGATCCAGCCGAGGATCACGAACCCCGGCCCGGGAGTGATGAACGACTGGGCAAGGATCGTGTCCTTGGAGAAGTAGCCGGCGGTCAGCGGAAACCCGGCCAGCCAGAGACAGCCGATCAGCATCGTGATCGAGGTGATTCTCCATCCCTTGATGTGGATGAGTCCGGAGAGCTTTCTCAGGTCGAGCTGGCCTGCGAACCCGTGCATGATCGCACCGCAGGTCAGGAACAGTACGGCCTTGAAGAAGGCATGCGTGAAGACATGGTATACGGCACCGAAGCTGGTGATCACGCCGAGGCCCATGAACATGTACCCCAGTTGGGACACAGTCGAGTAGGCCATGACGCGCTTGATGTCGTCCTGGGCCATGCCGATGGTCGCCGCCAGCAGCGCGGTAAAGCCACCGACCCAGGCGACGGCCTGGAGCGAGGCGGGCTCCATCATGAAGAACGGATACATCCTCGCGATCAGGTAGATGCCCGCCGTGACCATGGTCGCCGCA
Source organism: Phycisphaerae bacterium (assembly GCA_002711415.1). Classification (GTDB taxonomy): domain Bacteria; phylum Planctomycetota; class Phycisphaerae; order Phycisphaerales; family SM1A02. The sequence goes on from PARI01000026.1 coordinate 78,682, forward strand.
TGGATCAGGGCCGACACCGGTGTCGGGCCCTCCATCGCATCGGGCAGCCAGACGTACAGCGGGAACTGGGCGCTCTTGCCGAAGGCCGCGATCATCAGCAGCCAGGGGATCAGGCTCGTGCTCCACCCACCGACCGAGCTGGCCTGCGGATCCTGCTGGATGATCGCGAAGAGCGTGTCGTAGCTGACGGAACCCAAGTTGGTCCAGATCAGCCAGATGGCCGCGGCGAGCCCGAGGTCGCCGATCCTGTTCATGATGAAGGCCTTCTTCGCCGCCGCAACCGCCGATGCCCGTTGGTAGTAGTAGCCGATCAGCATGTAGCTGGCGAAGCCGACGCCTTCCCAGCCAAGGTAGAGAAGGACCAGGTTGTCACCAAGCACCAGGGCGCTCATCGCGAAGAGGAAGATCGAGATCCCGGCAAAGAATCGGCAGTAGCCCGTTCCGAGGTCCGGCTCCATGTACTCGCTGGCATAGATCGTGATCAGCGTGCCAAGCCCAGTGACGAAGAGCATCCAGAGCAGGCTCAGGCTGTCGATGTACAGCGTGAAGTTCGCGATGAAGCTCTGGCCGGGTTCGCCGGCCCACGCAAGGTTGATCCAGTCGAACAGGTGCACCAGCGCCGTCTGTTCATGCCGTCCGTAGAGCATGACGACCAGGAGGAAGCTCGTGGCCAGGCAGACCGACGTGATGATGGCGGGTAGCTTGTTCCGGACCTTGAAGATCGCGCAGAGTCCGCAGAGGCATGCCGAGAGCAGGGGAAGCCAGAGGATCAGGCCGGCCCAGCTCAGTTCGGGGGCCACTTCGGCGGGCGGGATGGAGGGGCCGCTGGCCAGTGCTCCGGTGCTGGAGAGGATGTTGACCAGGCTCAGCATTCTCCAAGCTCCGTCCATGCATCTGCATTGAGCGTTTCACGCCTCCGGTGCAGCAGCACCACCAGGCCCAGTGCCAGCGCGGCCTCGGCCGCAGCGATGGTGAGTATGAAGATCACGAAGACCTGGCCCGAGATGTCCAGGTGCATCCGTCCGAAGCTGATCATCGCCAGGGCGGAAGCCTGGAACATCAACTCGGTGCACAGGAACATGATGATGATGTTCCTCCTCGTGAGGAAGCCGACCAGGCCGATCGCGAACAGGACCGCGGAGACCACCAGGCAGATCTCGATCGATCTGGGGTTGGCCGGTTCGATCGAGCCGATCACGGCCTGGGATGTCACCAGTTGGAGCATCGTCATGGACCGGCTCCGATCTCTGGTTCATGTTCATCCATGGCGATTCGACTGAGTCCGGCAGCTGCCCGGGCATCATCCTCGCCCAGTTCGATCTGCTTTCTGGCCAGGACAACGGCACCGAACATCGCCATCAACAGGATCACGCCCGCCAGTTCGAGGCTGACCGGGAAGTCGGCCACCAGGGCCATACCCACACGCTGGGTGTTTCCGGGCAGCATCGACTGGTCCAGCTTCAGGGGGCGGATCGAATCATCTTCCATCACGATGTCGATGGTGGCGCTGCCGTTGTGGAAGTAGATCGACTGCCCGGTGTCACTCGTGACGACCTCGCGTGCGGTCGGTTCGGCTTCCTGCACCTTCTCCAAGAGCAGCTTGGGCATGCGTTCGAGATCCCGCCACTGGTCCAGTTCCGCACGGATCAGTTCGGTGTTGGCCGGCCTGTGCTCGATCACGCCACCGGGGCCCAGCAGGGTCTCGGCCAGGACCGAGAGCATGATGAACCCGATCAGCACCGCCATGAACGGCTCCCTTGGGACGGTGTCGTACTCGGTACCCGATGCACCCGCTGACGGGGACTGCTGGGCGAGCATCAGGACGAACAGATAGGTGATCAGGATTGCGCCGGCGTAGACGATGATCAGGGCGAATGCCATGAACTCGGCCGACAGCAGCAGGAACATCGAGGCCGATGCAAGCACGACCAGGATGAAGTAGAGGGCGCTGAAGACCGGCCTGGAATGGGTGACCATCCTGGCGGCCGCTGCGATGGCGATCAGCCCGAAGATGACCTCGAGCAGTGGGAGTTCGGCCATCTCGGCGCTTCGCTGGAGAGCCTGACCCAGCAGCCATGCGATTCCCCCGAGGCCGATGACCAGGCCTGCGAGGCGCAGCGGGCGATTCCCGGGATTCAAGAGAAGCCCCAATCCGATTGCCCCTGCGAGGCATGCTGCGTAAAGAAGGACCGGGTTCATCCGCACTCTGTCATGAAGACCATGGGGCTCGTGTATGCATTCGAGTCAAGCAAGTGGCAGAATATGGCCCTGTGGTGGATCTGGCAACCGGGGCAGGGGGTCAGCGAGCACCTCGATCCGCTAGCATTGGGCGCATGGCCAAGCCCATGCATCAGAAGCTGCCGAACATCCTGACGATGGTGAGGTTGTTGCTCGCACTGGGTTTCTTCCTGATCCTGACCCTGGCGATCACGCCGGAGTCCTTCGCTCACAGGCAGTCATGGGGCAACATCGCTCTCGGCGTGTTCATCTTCGCCGCGCTGACCGACTTCCTGGACGGGTACCTGGCCCGAAAGTGGGATGTGGTCAGTGTCTTCGGCCGCATCATGGATCCATTCTGTGACAAGGTTCTGGTCCTCGGGGCCTTCATCTACCTGGCCAGCCCGAGACTGCAGTTGATCGAGGACGGCCAGCTCCTGCAGGTCACCGGGGTTCATGCGTGGATGGTCGTCATCATCTTCTCGCGTGAGCTGCTGGTCACCAGCATCAGGGCTTTCGTCGAGTCTCGCGGGATCTCATTCGCCGCTGACTGGCCCGGCAAGATCAAGATGATCCTTCAATCGATCGCCATTCCCCTCTGTCTGCTGACGGTGATGAACCGTCCGCTGCTCGAGTTGGACTGGCTCGTGTTTCTTCGTGATGCACTTGTCTGGGTCACGGTGCTGTTCACCGCGATCAGCGTCGTTCCATACATCACCCGGGCGATGAAGATCCTCGATCACCCCGGGACAGATCAGGGAGAGTCCAGATGAATCAGCAGCAGGGTGATCGCATCGATCGATTTCACTGGATGATCCTCAGCGCCGGCGGGCTCGGGGCGATGCCGATCGCCAGTGGCACATGGGGCTCCCTGCCACCGGTCGTGCTGGCCTTCGTGTTGAGCATCATGCTCGAACAGGCCTGGATCATCGATGCCTGCATGATCCTGCTCTGTATCGGTTTCTCAATCGGCTGCATCCGGTTCGGCCATCATGCCGAACGCGTGCTCGGTCGCAAGGATCCCGGCGAGGTCGTAGCCGATGAGGTCGCCGGCCAGTCGATAGCGCTGCTGTGGATTCCCTGGACCATTCCAGGTTCGGAGGACGGCTGGTTCCTGCAGAATGCAGTCCTCGCTGCATCGGCCTTCCTGCTCTTCAGGTTCTTCGATATCCTCAAGCCGCCACCGGCTCGCGGCCTGCAGAAGATGCAGGGCGGCTGGGGCATCCTTGTGGATGACCTGATCGCCGGGGCCATGGCGTGGCTGGTACTCCAGGTGGCTTTCCGACTGTTCCTGGGCTGGTGAGACCGATCAGCCTGCGGACTGCTTCTCGGCGTTCTTGTCCCTGCATGCCAGGATCATGAAGAAGGCGACGACGCTGACCGCCGCCATGACCCACATGATGACCGGGACATGGATCGGTCGCAGTCCCTCCTGATACTTCTGGAATGTCATCCATCCCATCCAGGCGAGTGAGAACGAAAACAGCAGCGGAAGGACCATCCCCACGTGGATGCCGATCATTCCGACGATCTTGCTGCTCCTGAGTGCCATGGCCATCAGCCCGACGAGGAACATCAGTGCGGCAAGCCCTCCGCTTGCATAGAGGGCCGTGGCCGCCTTGCTCTCGAAACCGCTCATCGCGTATGCGATGAACCCGAGTACCAGCAGCACGACAGCGTAGGTGAACATGATCGCGGTGGCCTTCATCAGTTGCATTGATCGATTCTCCAGGAACTAGTGGATCCGTCGACACCGGGTCGTCCTTGATTCACGAGGATACCATCGGCAGGTGGACCGGGGATGGGTTCAGCAACTCGTGTTCGAGCAGGTCATCGAAGGACTCCCGGCGGCGGATCAGTCCCACGGAGTCCTCGTCGACCAGGACCTCGGCCGGAAGTGGCTGGGAGTTGTACCGACTGGACATCGACATGCCGTAGGCACCGGCTCCGAAGACGGCAAGGAGCTGTCCGGGCTCGATCGGGGGCAGCGGCCTCCGCCGGGCAAGATAGTCGCCGGTCTCGCAGATCGGACCGACGACATCGATCGTGCGAAGCCCGGGCAGGTCGGGATCATGAGTACGCTGCTGCGGGACCATTCCCGGCCCTGGATCGGTCGGCCAGATGAAATGGAATGCGTCGTAGTGGCAGGGTCTCAGCAGGGTGTTCATGCCCGCATCGCAGATCGCGAATTCGATGGAACCGGATTGCTTGGTGTAGATCACCTTCGTCAGCAGTATGCCCGCATTGGCCACGATCGAACGACCAGGTTCCATGTAGAGCCGCAGGCCGGCATCGACCCTGGGCCTGAGCATGGGGACGATCACCTCCGCGAAGGCTTCCGGACCGATCGACTCCCCGGTGATGTAGTCAACACCGAACCCTCCGCCAACATCGAGTACGTCGATGGCGTGTCCCCGTGATTCCAGCAGGTCCATCATCTCCAGGACCCGGCCGATGGCCGTGGCGTAGGGGGTCGTGTCATGGATCTGGCTGCCGATGTGCATGTGCAGGCCTCTGAGCCGGCATCCCTGGGCATCGCCGTGCCTGCCGAACAGATCGACCGCATCGGACAACGCGACCCCGAACTTGGTCTCGGCCCTGCCCGTTGCGTTGAATTCATGGGAGCCCGGCTCCACCTCGGGATTGACTCGCAGGGCGGCATCGGCCGTGACGCCCATGGAGGATGCGATCCTCGAGATCGCCTGGAACTCCTGTTCGCTCTCGATGTTGAACAGGCCAACGCCGTGTTCCAGGGCGAGCCTGATCTCGCTGTCGGTCTTTCCGACTCCTGCAAAGACGCAGCGGGACGGATCGATCCCGGCCGCTACGGACCGGTGGAGTTCTCCGGCGGACACCAGGTCCATGCCGGCACCGAGCGAACCGAGCAGCTTGCAGATACCAATGTTGGAACAGCTCTTCAATGCGAAGCAGATGTTCGGGTGGAGAGGCTCAAATGCCTGCTGGATACGCTGGAACTGTGACGTGATCGTACCGGCCGAGTAGACGAAGCATGGCGTCTGGACGGCGGCGGCGATCCCCGAGGCGGGGACACCCTCGACCATGAGCGAGCCGTCCTTGTATGTAAATGAATCCATGATTGCTCCGGGGACATCGTCTCGGAGCAGATCCTACTACGAGGGGACCCGGATCGCGATCAGTCGTCTTCTTCGGCGATCGACCTCTGCCTGCTCTCCTGGATCACGAAGCCGACGACGGCCGCGGTCACGACGAGCAGGGGGAGGATCAACTGGTGCTGTGTCAACTGCTGTTCCACGGTCGACTGCCACCCGTCGACATGGAGCAGGAGGACGAGCCCGCCGGCGAGGAACATCGCCGCACCGCCGATCGAGGTGAACAGCATGATGACCAGTCGAGTCAGGAGAAAGCTCGTCAACGCCAGGAGAATGAACCCGATGATCGCACCCACCCAGCTCATCTGGGGATCCTCGGCCCCGATGGCGGTCCACGCATTGGCACCGATGAACGCGCCGGTGATGCCGCCGAGAATGGCGACTGAGAACTTCAGCATCGGCGTGGCGATCGCAGCGAAGAGAAGGCCCACCGCGATGGCGACCACGAGGGAGCGGCCCATCTGGAGACTCAGGAAGTGTCCGATTCCAAGGCCCATGATGCCGGCGAAGAGGATCACGACCCACTTGTGCCAGCGGTACCCGTTGATCATGCAGAGAAGACCGAGTACGCAGAGAATGCCCCCGGCCAGGAGAGGGAGGCCCTCCAGGGAGTTCACGACCTCTCCAGGATTTTTGAGGATGTCCAGTTGCCTGAAGATCGAGGACGCAGTGCTTGCGAGCTTCTCCAAGCCAGTCTCGGCGATGACATGAAACATGATGGGTACCTCCACCATTGGTCGGATCTGTGAGATTCCAGGGCTCCACCCAGCCTCGCTTCTCAGGCGAGACCTGATCCTGTATCGGCTTTTCGCTTCTGGATCGACCATTGAAATGCGATCCCGCCCATCGCCAGCACGGCCCAAAGCAGCGCCAGGGCGGTTTCAGGGCCGATTCGCCCCTGCCATGGGCCGGGTGTATTCATCCACACATGGACCACGTGCGCGAGAGAACCCAGCACGATGGACGCGCCGAGCAGACTGCTCGCTGTGATCGCCGCCAGGACCGGTGCGATCATCGCGCCGATGAACCCGGCCACGAAGCCACTGGCGGCCGAGGCGACCAGCAGGGTCCGGTGAGCAGGTTCGAGGCTGGTCCACTGTCTCGCCAGTGCCTCGGCCCCGATGCCATCCCCCAGAAGCATCCAGTGGGCCATCGCATCCTGGCCCTCCTCCTGGCCAATCTCCGCCTGTGCAGTGGTCGCCGGGATCCAGCCCCTCTGGTACCCGCTCCATGCCATGGTGATACCCAGGATGCCGAAGATCATGCCGACGGCCAGTGCCAGCAGGATCCGTCCGGCGATCATGGAGACAAGCAGGCCGGCCGTGGCGGCTCCAATCACGATCGCCGCACCGGTGGGCCCAGCGGGGGCGAACCAGGCGCCGATCGAAGCACCCATCACGACTCCGCAGCAGGCGGCCAATGGTCGGACCAGTCGACTGCCAAGGCCGCACAGCAGGAGGCCGAGCAGGATCATTCCGATCATCCAGAGCCTTCCATCAAGTGCCTCGATGGCCTGGGCCCATCCCGAGAGTATTGAAAAGACCGATTCCATGACGTACTCCGGATACCCCGAACTGCTGGTCGAACCCCGGCATTTCACCGCCGTATCACACATTGCTCATCGGCTACACTCCACAACCAACTCTCCTGGCAGGCCGCAGAACGGTCTGGACCCAGGCGCATGACCCCTTCAATGGCACTTCAATGAACGACCAGCACAACCCTCACGAACCGAATGACCCTGCCGTTCCAGCCGAATCACTGGACCTGGAGACTCTGAGAAGGCGGATCGACCAGGTCGACGAGACCCTGGTCGGGGCGTTGGCCGAGCGGGCCAGGATCGTCCAGGATATCGGTCGGTTCAAGCAGGGCGAGGGCAGTCCCATATACGCACCGGACCGTGAATCCCGCGTCCTGCAACGGGTCCTCCAACTCAACGACGGCCCGTTGCCCGACACCACGATCGAGGCCATCTACAGGGAACTGATGTCCGGCAGCTTCATGCTCGAGAAGCCGTTGCAGATCGCCTACCTCGGTCCGCCTGGAACCATCAGTCACACTGCGGCATTGCGACACTTCGGTCACAGCGTCGAGTTCTGTGACATGCAGCAGATCGACGATGTCTTCAAGTCGGTCGCCTCGGGCCAGTGCAGCTACGGGTACGTTCCGTACGAGAACTCGATCGACGGTGGAATCACCGACACGCTCGACGCCTTACAGGAACACCAGGTTCAGGTCTACTCCGAGGCATTGATCGAGGTGAAGCAGTGCCTGCTGTCCAACTGGCCGCTGGAACAGATCCGGCGCGTGTGCTCCAAGCCGCAGGCGCTGAACCAGTGCCGTCGCTGGCTGGCGGCCAACCTGCCTCATGCCGAGATTGTTCCGGCCGCCTCGACGGCGGCGGCGGTGATCACCGCCAGCAAGGAGGAGGGGACCGCCGCGGTCGGGGCCGTCCTGGCCGGCGAGATCTATCATGTGAACGTCCTGCTGGACTCGATCCAGGACAAGGCCAACAACATCACGCGTTTTCTGGTGATCAGCCGTGAGCATGCTCGTCCGAGCGGGGATGACAAGACGTCCTTGATGTTCGTCACCGGTCACAAGCCGGGCTCCCTGGTGGACGTCCTGGCCGCATTCAGGGACAACCAGATCAATTTGAGCCACATCGACAAGCGGCCCAGCGGCCGGACCAACTGGGAATACACCTTCTTCATCGACTGTGATGTCCACCAGGATGATCCGCGCATGGTCAACGCGATCGAGCGGGCGAGCGAGCACTGCGTCCTCATCAAGGTGCTCGGTTCATACCCGAGGGCGACCCGGATCCTCTGATCCCGCTGGCAGCACGAGGGACTCTTCATGTTGATCCTGCAACCCTTTCCTATAGTGTTGTTTCTCGCGGCCGGTACGGGCCAGGGCCATCAGGAGCAGAACGTGCCAGAACAAGATTCGACCGGTGCGGAGATTACGCACGAGCACACCAACCGCCTGGTCAACGAGACCAGTCCGTACCTGCTTCAGCATGCGCACAACCCTGTGGACTGGTATCCGTGGTCGGACGAGGCGATCGAGGCGGCCAGGTCCGAGGATCGGCCGATCTTCCTGTCCATCGGGTACTCCACCTGCTACTGGTGCCACGTGATGGAACGCGAGTGCTTCGAGAACGAGTCGATCGCGGAACTGATGAACAAGGACTTCGTGAATATCAAGGTCGATCGGGAGCAGCGCCCTGACCTGGACGAGATCTACATGACCAGCTGCCAGATCTTCTCGCAGATGACC
>PARI01000027.1 GCA_002711415.1 Phycisphaerae bacterium
GCTGCCAGATCTTCTCGCAGATGACCACTGGCCGGGCCTCCGGGGGATGGCCGATGTCCGTCTTCATAGATCCTCGTACGCTCGCGCCGTTCTACGTCGGCACCTACTTCCCGCCCGAGCCGGGGTTCGGCCGGCCATCGTTCCCGCAACTTCTGGAAGGGATCGCGACGGCGTGGAAGCAGAACCGCCAGAGCATCACGGAGCAGGCCCAGAGGATGTCCCGGCTGGTGACGGATCAGCTTGGCCAGCAGCCTCCGGCAAGGCCGCTTGGGCAGGATGTGGTCGACCAGGCCATCAACGGCCTGATGGGCATTCACGATACGACCCATGGCGGGTTCGGCTCGGCACCGAAGTTTCCACAGCCTGTCCTGATCGAGTTCCTCATGGCGACCGCCGGTGATCGGCCCGCGATCAGCAAGGCCATCAGGCACACGCTCGATCGAATGGCCACAGGCGGCATGTACGACCAGGTCGGCGGGGGATTCCACCGGTATTCCGTGGATGAGAAATGGCTGGTTCCCCACTTCGAGAAGATGCTCTATGACAACGGGCAGCTCGCCTCGGTCTATGCCAGGAGCTATCTCCGTGATGGCGACGACTACCATGCGAGGATCGTCTCTGAAACGCTGGAGTACGTCCTCCGCGAGATGACCGACGCGGAGACGGGCGNCTTCTACAGCGCCCAGGATGCCGAGGTGAATCACCATGAGGGCGAGAACTATCTCTGGACGATCACCGAGGTCACCACGGTGCTGCAGGAGGCCGGGTTGGAGGAGGACATCCCTCTTGCGCTGGAAGCCCTCGGTCTGGACCTGGGCACCAACTTCCAGGATCCACATCACCGGGAGCTTCCTCCATCCAATGTGCTGTTCATGCCAATGCGGCCGGATGAACTGGCCCGTGATCATGGGCTGACGGTCGAGCAGGTGGATGAATTTCTCGCTCGGATCATCCCGGTGCTGTACGAGGCGAGACTCAAGCGGGATCAACCGGGGCTTGATGACAAGATCATCACCAGTTGGAACGGATTGATGATCAAGGGAATGGCCGACGGTGGACGCGCCCTCGGTCGTCGCGAGTACGTCGATGCGGCGATCTCCGCCAGCCGATTCATCATGGAACACATGTGGGACGGGTCCAGGTTGCTGAGGATCAGCCGCAACGGAACGTATGCGATCGACGGGTTCCTCGAGGATTACGCCTTCATGGCCCGGGGCCTCCTCTCGTTGTACGAGGCCACGGATGACCCGGCTTACCTGGACCAGGCCATCCAGCTGGTCGAGACGGCGCGCGTCATGTTCTGGGATGAGGTCTCCGGCGGATGGTTCGACACCCGGGCCGATCAGGCGGATCTCTTCGTCCGGGGTCGCAGCGTCACCGATGGCGCCCTGCCCAGTTCGACCGGGGTCATGCTCCTGAACATGCTCGACCTGTACAGGCTCACGGCCGAAGAGACCTATGCCGAGGATTTCGCTCGCGCGATGTCGCAGGCCAGCGGACAGGTCGCCGCCAACCCGGTTGGCTCATGCCTGTCCACCCTGGCGATCCACTCGGCGATCGACCTTGGTCTTCAGCAGCGGCTCCCGACGGACATGGGGGAGGAGCCCGGACTGGTCGACGTCGCCATCGAGCCGGCCTCGGTCCAACCGGCCGAGCAGATCGAGGCGATGCTGGTGATCCGGATCCCCGAGGGCTATCACATCAATGCCCACGAGCCCGGGCTTGGACAGCTGATCGGACTCCAGGTCGACCTCGAGTCGATCGAGGGCGTCGCGCTGGAGGTGTCCTATCCAGATGGCGAACTCTACAGGGACCAGGTCCGGATCCATTCGGGAACGCTTCGGATCCCCATCAGTATCCAGATCAAGGGTGAAGCCCCGGCTTCGATCACTCTGAACGTCCTGACCCAGTCGTGTACCGACGTCGCCTGCATGCGGCCTGCCCGAACACAGGTTCGACTCGAGCTTGGAGAGAATTCGTGATGAGCGACGGTCATCGCATGGAAGGTCACTTGAACCTGCTCCTGGTCACGACCGGTGGGACCATCGAGAAGACGTACGATGCGACCGCTGGACGACTTCAGAACGTTCAGGAGGTCATCGACCAGATGCTTGAACAGTTGAGCATCCCGTCGATGGACGTGTCACGGATACGGCTGATGAACAAGGACAGCCTGCACATGACCCAGGAGGATCACGAGGCGATCGTATCCACGGTCATGGATCGGCACCGCGATCATGATGCGATCGTCATCGTGCATGGAACCGATCGGCTGGCCCAGACCGGTGAACTGATTCACCAGGCGTTCGAGCCGGATGGCCCGTCCTGTCCGGTGATTCTGACTGGAGCGATGCGTCCATGGGAACTGCGTCGCAGTGACGCCATGCAGAACCTGACCGAGTCGCTCATCGGATCCCGCCTGCTCTCGCCCGGGGTCTGGGCCGTCCTGCACAACAAGGCCCTTCGATTTCCCGGGGTCACCAAGGATGCCTCCGAGGGCACCTTCACCGCTTCCCCGGTCCGATCCAAGTGATGCAGATGATGATGCCGCCCGCCCGCCTGAAGCCATGAGCATGGCTTCCGTGTATCCTTGGGCCTGCTCGATCCGAACACAATGAACACGAGGTTCCTTCCATGACCCAGTACAGGACCGCTCCAGTCGCAAGCTCCAGTATGCCCAAGGGCATTCCCTACATCATCGGGAACGAAGCTGCGGAGCGATTCAGCTTCTACGGGATGAAGGCGATCCTGGTCGTCTTCATGACCCAGTACCTGTACCTGCTGCCCGGTTCACTGACCAACGAACCGATCGCCGGACCGGTCGCCATCGAGAAGAACCACATGTTCATCTTCTGGGTCTACTTCACGCCGATCATCGGGGCGCTGTTGGCGGATATCTTCCTCGGCAAGTACCGGACGATCATCGCGTTGAGCCTTGTCTACTGCGGCGGCCATGCGGCCTTGGCGCTGATGGGGATCTCCAACTCGATCGATCCAGCCCTGATGCTGATGATNGGCCTGGGCCTGATCGCACTGGGCTCAGGCGGCATCAAGCCCTGCGTGTCGGCACACGTGGGTGACCAGTTCGGCAAGACCAACGCGAACCTGATCTCGAAGGTCTTCGGCTGGTTCTACTTCTCGATCAACACCGGCGCGTTCCTGTCGACGATGCTGNCGCCCTGGCTCCTGGACTGGTACGGCCCGCACTGGGCCTTCGGAATTCCAGGCGTCCTGATGGCCATCGCGACCTTCTGCTTCTGGATGGGTCGCAAGGTGTTCATCCACGTTCCGGCAGGTGGAGTCCGCTGGTTCAAGGAGACCTTCAGCTGGGTCGGGATCAGGGCGATCCTGAAGCTGATGGTGATCTACCTCTTCGTTGCCGTCTTCTGGGCGTTGTTCGATCAGACCAGCTCCAGCTGGGTTCTCCAGGCCGAGGACATGGACCGCAACTGGCTCGGGGTGACCTGGCTGTCATCGCAGATCCAGGCGGTCAATCCGATCATGATCCTGCTGTTCATCCCGATCTTCGTGTTCGTGGTCTACCCGTTGATCAACAAGGTCTTCAAGCTGACCCCGATCCGGAAGATCTCGATCGGCCTGTTCGTCATGGTCATCGGATTCGGCATCATCGCGATCGTCCAGCAGTGGATCGACCAGGGTCTCACGCCATCGATCGGCTGGCAGATCCTCGCCTATGCCATCCTCACCGCCAGCGAGGTCATGGTNTCGATCACCTGCCTGGAGTTCTCCTACACGCAGGCTCCTCGCACGATGAAGTCGGTCATCATGGCACTCTTCCTGATGAGCGNCGCGCTGGGCAGTTTCTTCACGGCCAGCGTCGCGAGTTTCATCGTCGTCGAGGATCACCTCGAGCCGGCCAAGATGCTGGTCCAGGAGTATGCCAGGGATGACAAGAAGCGGGCGACCCTGGCCGGTACAAGCCAGGCTCCACCCGCGGACCAGCAGACCCATGACAAGCGTGCCGAGATGGCCGCCGAGAAGGGCATCACGTACACCGCCAAGGATGATGGAGGATTCTTCCTGGACCTCAAGGGTTTCGAGCAGTCCATGAGTGATGACGACATCCGCATCGGGTNCGCCCCGAACCTGGACCGTGTCGAGATGGAGCACGGCGAGGTCGAAACGCTCAACAAGGCGATCGGCCTGATCGGCAGTTCCTGGGAAGCCAATGGCCGACTGCCATTGACCGAGCAGGGTGATCAGGAACTGGAGGGTCTGAAGGACCTCGATGGCAACATCGTCCGGTACCGCTTGATCAACAGGAGCAACTTCGAGGTCTTCTGCGTCGGGCAGGACCAGGTCGACATGACCGTCGACGACCTGCGCGCCATCGTCAGTGTCACCAGCAAGACTGGTGAACAGAAGAAGGCTGAAAAGGACAACGATTCCTCCGCCGACCCGCTCGCATGGCTGCATCCGGAGTTCAGGTGGATCGACCGTCGAAAGGCCCAGATCAAGCTCGATGATGCACGGGCCACTGGTGATGACTCGGCCACGCTCGAGCAGTTCCTGCCCAAGAAGTTCGATGCCGCCGAGNGTGACCAGGGAGACGATCCCTTCGGGTTCGACGTGCAGTACGAGATCGGTGGAGCCAACACGCTCCAGGGCGCTTCCTACTTCTGGTTCTACACGTACCTGATGCTCGGCACGGCGATCTGCTTCGTCTTCGTCGGACTGCTTTATCGACCACGTGAGTACCTGCAGGAAGAGGAGTCCCAGGCTGAAGCCGCCTGATGAACCAGGCGTCACGATGCATCCGGTTGCGTCGTCCACCCGTGGTTCACGTCCAGGAGGGCGTTCATGTTCCCGAGGACGTTTCGGTCGACCAGGTCGATGAACGCTGGGAGCAGTTGTGCCTGGTGAATCCCCGGCAGTTCGACGGGACGATCCTTCACGTGCTCTCGGTCACTCGCAACGGGTGTGGGGGGGCGGTCATCCATGCCATTCCATGTGCATGGCGGTACTACGCGGTGAGCCTCGCTGGGCTCGATACCGGCGTCTGGCCACTGGGGGTGAAGGGCTATGCGATGTACGAAGGCTCCTTCCTGATGGGACTGCGATCTGGAGCCGTGGCCGGGTACCCGGGCACATGGGAGTTTGCGCCCGGTGGGGGGCTTCAGCCCGGCTGCGATCCCGCCGAGATGGTCCTGTGTGAATTGGAGGAGGAGGTTGGCTCGTGCGCGAGCGGCCCGGTCAGTTCGGTGGCGATCATCCGTGATCCGATCGTGAAGACGTGGGAGATCATCCATCGCTTCCAACTGGAGAAACCGCCTGGTGCGCAGGTCACCGGATGGGAGTATGACCGGCTGGAGATGGTCGTTCCGGGAGAGGAGCCACATCCACGATCATGGATCACCGAGCAGATGATCAAGTTGCGTGATGCAGGCGGCCCCGAGGTCGCTCAGCCGGGCTGCTGAGCCGCTGTTGACCGGCCTCGGTCGACCCATCGGGTCTGTCCAAGGGCATCCGTGACGATCTGGCTCATCGCTCGCCTGATCCTGAGACTCTTGATCGCATCGAGCCTGGCTCGAACGGTGCCTGAGATCGAAGCGGGGGAGAGCAGGTCCTGGAAGCCATCGGTCGATTCAAGCAGGCTCAGCCTCGAGTCCTTGATCGAGAGCCGCATCGACTTGTCGCCCGGCTTGCCACCGATCCATGCGAATCCAGAGCCGCCGTATATCCCGATCTGGTCTCCACTGAGCACGACGTACCGGATGCTGATGTTGCTGGCCCACCGGTCGATCGGGGTTCGGCCCGGACGTGGTTTCCAAAGGAGTTGCACATGGACGAACTGGCCGTCGAAGCCCTCCTCCCCGAGCAGCATGTCCAGAGGGGCGGTGCTGAAGAAGAAGGAGGCATCGGCCTGGTTCTCCATGTACCAGCCGTGCTCGAACTCGGCTTCAAGCGAGACCGGGCGAAGACCGACCGACTCGATTTCCAGAGTGCCGCCCTTGCCCGAGCAGCCTGGGATCGCTGCGGCCAGGCAGGCCAGCACGGTGAGGCACATGATGCCCATGGGTCGATTGTGTGTGCCAGATGAACCCCGCCTCATGCAGTGTCCTCTCCCGAGATGGTGTCCATCGCGACCCGGTCGTCCTGGGCGTCTCCGATCTGTTCGGCCGGAGGGATCGCAGCACGAGGATCCAGTTCGAGTCCGAGCATGCTGATCGAATCGGATTCCACGATGCCCCTGATCGTCTCGCGGTTGATCGTTGGAAGCCGGGTTCCATGGGCGATGCCATTGATCGAGTAGATCATCTCGATCAGGTCTTGTGGCTGATCGAATGGGAACCCCGAGGCGAACAGCAGCTTGTGCATGACGTCCATGCCGGTCGCGTCAAGCAGCGTGTTGTACAGCAGCCATGGTCGACCGGACATGCCGTCGACGGTCGCATGGACATGGTCATGCTTGGACATCAACAGGAGCGCCTCGTTGATCCATGGGTAGCCGATCCCGCCCAACACGATCGGCAGCGTCGGATACTCTTGGGCCACATCATCCCAGCCCGCTGGATGGCCGTAGGTCATATCGCACCTGGGTGTCAGAGGATGGATATGGTTGATGAAGACCGGAAGCTTCTTGCTGGCGCACCGGTCGTAGACTCGCATCGCGACCGAGTTGCTCGGGTGGAAGCCCGCCTCCATTGGGCTGAGCGTCACGCCGTGCAGTCCAAGGTCAAGGACCTGTTCCACCTGCCCCAAGGGGTCCGGTCCGGTCGGATCGATGCCACCGATGCCGAACAGCCTCGCCGGATTGGAGCGGGTCAGTTCCGCGATGTACTCGTTGGGAATCGATGCCTCGAGCCTGTCGGCCCTGAATCCATGGACCGCAACGATGTCCACGCATGCCATGGCCTGCTCGTGGGCGTTCAGGTCGGCCTCGATCGAGGCCAGCGGCTTGGATCGGCCTGAGGGACGACCCTTGCCCAACTGTGCTGGAGAGGTCCATATCCTCGTCTGAAGGTCGATGATCATGCCGTCGGTGTTCCCCGGGCCCCTCAGGAGCCGCTTGCAACGGTCCTGATGGTACCCAAACACGTCCCCCGAGCAAACCAAACCGCTCCCGGAACCCTATACTTCGATCCTCGATGACACCACAAGACCCTGAAACCGACCATGGTGGCTGGTCCAGCCATCAGCTCAAGGGTGATCCCCATGCCGATCCCGGCAAGTCAGAGCGGGTTCGATCGATGTTCACATCGATCGCCCGCAGCTATGACCGGAACAACAGGATCCACTCGTTCGGACTTGATCGATGCTGGCGGACCCGGGCGGTCAGGCTTGCCAAGGCCCGGCCCGGCGATCATGTCCTGGATGTCGCCTGTGGGACTGGGGACCTGTCCGAGGCTTTCGCTCGTGCCGGGGTGTCCCAGGTCACGGGGGTTGATTTCACCCCGGCGATGATCGACCTGGCCCGAGCTAAGGCGGCCAGGTTCGGCGGGAACACGACCACGGTTCCTCAGTACATGGTCGCCGATGCCCAGGAACTGCCGTTTGAAGACGGGTTGTTCCAGGTCGTCTCCATCGCCTTTGGCCTCCGCAACGTCCAGGAGCCTTCCCGGGCCCTGAATGAGTTCTACAGGGTGCTGTCGCCGGGTGGCCGGTTGGTGATCCTCGAGTTCAGCGAACCCGAGAACAGGTTCATCCGGTGGGGGAGCCGGATCTGGACGGACCGGATCATGCCGATCACGGCGACGATGATCGCGGGGGATCGATCCGGGGCCTATCGATACCTGCCTCGATCAATCGCGACCTTCGCCGACAGCCAATCCCTGGTCTCGATGATGGAGGGAGCCGGATTCCAATGCATGGAACCTGAACGGCTGACCCTGGGGATCTGCACCATTCACGTGGGGTGCAAGCCCACCTGAGTTCCGATAACCCCTCACGTGGTGTCCGATATCACGTCCATCTTGCCGAGTGGCCTGAAAGCTCGAGTTGGTTCGATGAGTTGTCTCCGTGTTGTTGCACGGACTGCAACTCTCCGACAGGCGTCGGGGTGCAGGTCCAGGTGCTCGCCACCCTTCGTCTTGGTGGTGCTCACCTGGAGACACGCCCCAATATCAGGAATGGAAATCATGAACGCCCAAGCATTCACAGAACGACTCTTCAGCTCGATGGTGTCCGGCGACCGGAACGAAGCCCGCAGGCTTGTCCAGGAAGCACGCGGCGAAGGCATGGCAGCCGAGATGATGACCCACGAGGTCTTCTGGCCCATCGTTGAAATGATCACGAACCTCTACAGGCAGGATCAGCTGACTGCCCTGAGCCATCACTATGCGACTCGCTTGATGCGCATGCTGCTCGACCAGGCACAGTCAGAATACATCCAGGGTGATCGCAACGGTCGCCGCATCTGCCTCTTCAGTGGGCCCGGTGAAGCCGATGAGCTGGCCGGCCAGCTCGTGGCCGACATGGCCGAGGCCGCCGGGTACGAGGTCTTCTTCGCCGGTGGCGGCATCGCCAACGACGAGATCCTCGAGGAGGTCGGCTCGCGCACGCCGGACATCCTCCTCATGTTCGCTTCCAGTGCCGGTGATGCACCGAACATCCGCGTGCTCATCGACACGATCCGCGAGATCGATTCTCACCCCGATCTTCAGATCGTCGTCGGGGGTGGCGTCTTCAACCGTGCTCCAGGCCTGGCCGAGGAGATCGGTGCTGATCTCTGGGCCAAGAATCCGCTGGAACTGCTGCAGCAGCTGACCACGAACCCCGAGCGGCGGGCTACGCCCGAGCAGAGGACCGTCGGACGCTCTGTCGAGAAGCGGGAGAACCGCCGCGTCGCCTGACCGGTGGCTCCGCCTGCAACAACACGCCCATGACCCGGACCTCGGTCCGGGTCATTTTTTCATGGAGTGCGCAGTGCCAGGACCAACTCGATCTTCCCAACGGGCATCTGGAGCACCTCGGCGATCTCAAGAATCGACCGACCCGTGTCGCTGAGCCTGTAGATGTCGGCGGTCACAGGATCCAACGGTCCGGCCAGGGGGGGGGAGTCCCCAGGGGATGATGCCGGTCCCTTCTCACCCGGTTCAGTTCCATCGGGCTCGTGTTGATCAGGATGGATCTGCTGGAGGAGATTCTCCAGATCCTGGATCTTCGACTCCAGGAACGAGATCCTCGCGTCCAGCGAGTCCAGTTCCGGGTTGGGTGTCGGTTCTGCTGGGCACATCACGCTGGATCCTGGTGAGCATCTTCCTCGCACGTGGGCCGACCCGCCTTGATGGACGAGCCGCTTCAGTGCATAGTATCTGACGATGACGGTCATGTTGAACAACCCGGTCACCGAATCGATCAATCTCATGCCTGATCCCGAGACGATCTGGCTTCGAACCGGCCGTCATCCCATGACAGGTTCGATCGCCGGAATCCTTGACCGGCACGATGTGAGCACTTCGGTCGAACCACCGGTGATCGCCTTCAGTGGGGGAGCGGACAGTCTCTGCATGCTCCTTGTTGCCAGCGCGATCCGTCGTCGGCACTCGGTGGCGCCGCCGTTGGCTGTTCACGTCGACCATGGTCTTCGCGCCGGATCCGAGGAGGATGCCGACTTCTGCGAATGCTTCTGCAAACTCATGGATCTGCCGTTCCAGTGTGCCAGGCTCGATCTGGATCCGGATTCGGGCAACGTCCATGACATGGCGCGTCGTGCCCGATACGAAGTGCTTACGGAACAGGCCAGGTCATCGGGGTCGGTCCACGTCCTCACCGGACACCATGCGGATGACCAGCTCGAGACGATGCTGATGAACATCTCCAGGGGATGCCTGCCCTCTGCCACCGCCGGCATGCCGCAGAACAGGCCGCTGGATGATCATGGAACGATGCTCCTGAGACCACTGCTTGCGGTTCCACGACTGGGCATCGAGCAGTTCTGCACCGAGTGCGAGGTGTCCTTCAGGACCGATCCGTCCAATTCCGATCCATCATCCCCACGCACCAGGCTTCGACACGAGGTGCTGCCCGTTCTTGAACAACTCTGGCCCGGAGCGGCCTCCAGAGCCTCGATGGCTGCGGAAGGGCTGCGCGTCGGGGAACGGCTCTTCCAGCAGCATGTCGTCAGGCTGTTCGGCAGCGCCGGCGCCCGGTCATGGTCGCGGCATGTACTTGCTCACTCGGAGATCCCGGTGATCATCGCCGGACTCCTGAGGTCACTTCGGACGACGGCGCAGGCCGATCCTTCCCGAACACGGTTGCGGGATGTCGCGGTTGCCATCCGCAGTGATGATCGGACACCCAGGCAGTTCCCCCTGGGATCCGGACGCACATGCATCGTGACCGCCAGTCGCGTGATCATGCAGGAAGAGTCATTGACCGACAAGGCAGTCGATGACGTCGGTTCCTGATGCGCACGTGATCACGCCATTCTCGACCACCATGATTGCAGGTGTCTTGAGCAGCCAGAGCGGCCCTTCAGGAAGCTGCATCCTCGTGCACCCATCACACTGGATCGGCTCGGTGTTGGCACCCTCGGCGATCAACGCGCCTTGTTCAGGCGGCACGTTCACTGCGATCACCCGATCTCGCTCCTGTCTTCCCGGAAAATGATCCAGGAAGACCTCGTGGCATGATGGGCACGTCAGCCGGTAGAAGACGACGAAGTGTTCACCATCAAGTGTCAACGCGGTCAGTTCCGGCAGCTGCCTGGCCAGGGGGGTCTCGGGAAGTCGCTTGCCCTTCATGTCGGCGAAGTCGATTTCGATGACATCGATCGGTCGCCCACCGGCCTGTCCGACCGGCTTCAGATCCATCGGTGTCATCGAACTGGCGACCATCGCCAGGATGACGATCACGATCACCCCGGCGACATTGTGATTCAGGTTGGGTGAGCCTCCGGCTCCAGAGGATGTCCTCCCCCCGGTCGGACCGCTCCGGGTCACCAGGGTCAGCAGGACGGCACAGCAGAGCAAGATCGCCCCGATGATGGCCAGGTCAGATGTCCTGGTTCCATCCTGTTCGGAACCACTCATGACCGCGGAGAACGAGCCAATCGAGACGAACGCGATGGCGGCCAGGCTCGCCAGGGCGATCGCGCGACTTATTCTGCCCATGAAGATCATCAGGCCGACCGCGGCCAGTTCGATCGTGATGATGCACCGGGCCGCCATGGTCGGATCAATGTCCCACTTCTGGAGCATGTTCAGGATCCACTGAGGTATCCAGTGGCCGCCATGGACGACCTGAAGGCTCACCAGGGCCAGGATCATCAGCGGAACGACCACCCGGACAAGAAGCGCCGATGCGATCGATGAGCCGGCCGTGCTTTGCTGACTCATCTGAGGCAGTCCTCCACGGCGACCGGGTCGTCAATCGATCCGTCGAAGATGGCGCACTCGACGATGCCGTCCTCGATCCTCAGCATCGCCGGTGGGGTCAGCACGTACTGGGAGTCGGGGGGGAGTTTGTGCTCGATGCAGTCACCACACGGCATGCCCATGACCGGGTTGCCCTCTTCCGCAGGCAGTTCCACGACGATGGTCCTGTGGGGCAGTGGTGATTCGGCGAAGTAGTTGCTCAGAAACTCGTAGCAATGGTCACAGGTCGGGCTGTAGAAGACGAGCAGCCATGTCCCCTCGTCGATGTCCGAAGGCAGGGGTCTGTTGATCTGCTGGGCCAGGGGCTGGGACGACAACGGCGTGCCCAGCCACTGGTCGAACTGCGGGAAGTAGAAGGGCGCCACCGGAGGTGGTTCAGGCCAGCCGTCACCGGATGCCTGGACTTCACCGCCGTTGGGTGCCACCTCGGGGACCGAGGTGCCACCGGTCCCGATGACGAAGGGAACGATGAAGGCGATGATGCAGCCTGCGATTGCGGCGATCCCCAGGCCCCTGTTTTCACCGGATCCTGTCGTGGCCGGAGGAGGCTTCAGGGCAAGGACACCGACCAGCATCGCCCCGTCGATCAGGAACATAACCCAGGGTCTCGGGCTTGAATTGCCAAGGCATCCGCAGGTTCCCTTCCAGAGTTCGCTGAACCCACCGTTGGCCAGTTGCTGGATCATCAGCACGAGCAGGGTGAGCATGAAGATCACGAGGATCGAGGCCGCGATCCATCGGGCTGCCCGTGCAAGCAGGAACATCAGGACGGCGGCCGCCAGTTCGACCGCGATGATCGCGCTCATCCAGAATCCGAGCCATGCCTCAGGGTTCTGGATTCCCAGGGTCGACGCGCTCCAACTGAGAAGCTCGATGATCGGCTTGGGCAGCAGGAGTGGATTGCCCTCGACGAGCTTGAAGACCGCACCCAGCAGCACCCAGCACGGCACGATGAGCCTGCAGAGGATGAAGCCGATGAGCTGTGCCGGGGATGCGGCCGTCGTGCCGGTGTTCATGTCCTGGTCATGTTCCATTGGGGGCAACTCCTGGTGTCTGCATCCTCATTCAGGATAGCACTCCGGGACTTGGTTGCTCGATGACATCCTGCACGGAAACGATCCCTGGGACCCATCGGCTCACGGCGTCTCCATGGCGGCACAGATCATGTGGATGATGACCTGGTGGGCCTCTTGGATCGCCGCGGTATCGGGCCCTTCGATGAGGACCGAGTACTCGCACATGGGGGCGCATCGGCCTCCATCGCGACCAAGAAGGCCGATCGTCCTGCATCCCTTGTCCGTGGCGACCTGGATCGCTTCGACGAGGTTCGCGCTGTTGCCGCTGGTCGACAGGACCAACAGCGCATCGGTCTTGCCGAGCAGGGCCTCGCACTGCCTTGAGAAGATCCGGTCGAATCCGTAGTCATTGGCGATGCAGGTCAGGGCGGTGGGATCCGCACACAGGCTCACCGCGGGCCATGGTCTCCGGTCGGCCTCGTAACGACCAACCAGTTCCTCGGCCAGGTGGAGGCTCTGGGCTGCGGAGCCTCCGTTGCCAGCGGTCAGCAGCGTGCCTCCGCCACGAAGTACGGCACCCACCGCATCGACGACCTGCTCGATCCTGGGAATCTGCTCCCGGAGCTGATCGATCGCCGCAGAGGATGCGTTGATTCGTTGCTGGATGAAATCGGTCATCGTCTGGTTCATCCGACGGCGGTCTCCATGCCTGAATGGGATATCGACCGAACCGCTTCCAGCACATGATCGATGTGCGTGCTGGTGTTGAAGGGGCCGATGCTCAGCCTCAATGCGCCGCCGCCCCCCTCGGAGTCGATGGTCCCGAAGGTCTCATGGACCATTGGAGCACAATGAAGGCCTGCTCGCGAGAGTATTCCATGCTCGCGTTCGAGCCTGGTGGCCATCGTCGCCGGATCCATGAACTCGTGGACCAGCGAGAAGACCCCGCAGCGATCCTCCAGGTTCCGGGGTCCCAGGAGTCGAACGCCCTCGATCGAATCGAGACCGTCGATCAGCTTGGACATCAACGTCTCCTCGTGCCATCGCAGTCGTTGGACCCCTTCCTCGTGGAGCCAGTCCAGTGCCGCTTCAAGCCCGGCGATGCCGATCGTGTTGTGCGAGCCCGCTTCGAATCGATCCGGCATCTGATCCGGCTGTGACAGCTGCTCGCTCAGGCTCCCGGTACCACCTTCGCGCGTGGTCGCCAGTGCCTGCTCGGCACCCGGTCTCACGTACAGGCCACCCGTTCCAAGCGGGCCGAGCAGTCCCTTGTGTCCCGGAAAGGCGAGCATGTCCACGTGCATGTCCTGCACGTCGATCGGGATGTGCCCCATCGTCTGTGCGGCATCGACCAGCAGTGGAATCCCGGCCGCCTTCGTAAGGCGACCGATCCGACCGATCGGTTGAATGGTTCCCGTGACGTTGGATCCATGAACCATGGCGACCAGCCGGGTGTGTGGTCTGATCGCATCGGCGACACGGGATGGATCGACGAGTCCCGTATCCGGGTCGGCTTCCAGGTGTGTCAGCTCGATCCCGTCCTCCCGCAGGGAGTCCAGCGGCCTCAAGACGGAGTTGTGATCCATGGCCGAGGTCACCACGTGGATCGGTTCGGCTTTGCCGGACCAGTGCCTGTACGTGCCCTTGATGGCCAGATTCAGGGCGTCGGTCGTGTTCAGGGTGAAGATGAAGCAGTTCGGATCGGCTCCGTTGACCAGCCGGCACAGGGAGGCCCTGGTCCGGGAGAGGATGTTCGAGGCCTCGATGCTCTCCCTGTAGCTGCCCCGGCCTGGTGAGGCCCCGAGTGTCCTGGCGAACGCCTGCATCGCCTCGATCACCCGAGGTGGTTTCGGATGGCTCGTGGCTGCATTGTCCAGGTAGATGCGATTCATGTCGGTCACCGATGAAGATTGTACGATCTGCTCCACGCCTGATCGAATCCGAGCGATCCTCCTGTTGTTTGAAGGCACCACCTGCGACCACCCATGACGTTGAAGACGGAACGAACCACCGAGCTGCCGATCAATCCCGATTGGATTCACCGATGGTGGTCCAATCCCGGCACGTGCAGCAGGCTCCAGCCGCCATGGATCCGCCCCTCTGTCCGTGATGATCATGGTCTGCACGACGGTGCCCGCATCACCATCGAGTCCGGGAGCTTCCTTGGAAGGACCATTCAGCAGGTCCGCGTGGATCGGGACGAGCAATGCCGGCTTCGGCAGCAACAGGTGTCAGGTCCTTGGCGATCATGGGAACAGGTGGATCTGTTGCAGGAGAACGGTGATGGCTGCTCGATCACGACCAAGGTGGATGCTCAGGGAACCATGACGGGTTCACTGATCGGGCGTCCTTCCATGAAGCAGCAGGTACGGAGGCTCCGTTATCAGCACGAGCGAATCCACCATGACCACGCGATGATTGGTTCAGCGATGCCCGGGCCGATGAGGATCGGAGTCACCGGTTCGTCCGGGCTGGCGGGATCGGCCCTTGTCGACCTGCTCCGATCCGCCGGACACGTGGTGCTTCCGATCATTCGAAGTTCGCCATCGGAAGGCCAGATCGGCTGGGACCCAGGCAACGGGATCCTGGACCCTGGCTCGCTCGAGGGTCTTGATGCGATCGTCCACCTTGCCGGTGCACCGATCGCGGCCGGTCGCTGGAGTCCCAGTCGCATGAAGTTGATCCATGACAGCAGGGTCGATTCGACTCGGCTGCTTGCCCGGACCATCGCCTCGATGTCGACGCCTCCTTCGGTTGTCGTCAGCGCCAGCGCGATCGGGTTCTATGGCGGAGATCCGACCAGCACGCTGGACGAGGATTCCCCGAGGGGACCTGGTTTTCTCGCCGACGTGGTGGAGGCCTGGGAATCGGCGGCTGCGGGGATCTCGGACTCGACACGACTGGTGACGTTGCGGATCGGGATGGTCCTCTCAAGCGCCGGCGGGGCGCTCGGAGCGATGCTCCCCTTGTTCAAGGCAGGCCTCGGCGGGCCGGTCGGTTCAGGCCGCCAGGTTGTCAGTTGGATCTCGCTGGATGATCTGATCGGATTGATCTTCACATCCTTGCACGACCGGGGCTACAACGGGATCTACAACGCGGTCTCGCCGGGAGCCGTGACCAATCGTGAGTTTGCCAGGTGCCTGGGCCATGTGCTTGGCAGGCCCGCGATCTGTCCTGCCCCGTCACCGGCTATGAAACTCGTACTCGGGAGTCGCATGGCCACCGAACTGCTGCTGCAGGGTTCGCGCATCCACCCGAGTCGACTGGAGCAGGCGGGGTTCAGTTTCCTGATGCCGGAGCTGGATCCAGCTCTTCGGTTCGAACTGGGTCGGATGTGACTCGAAGCAGGCAGAGCGTCATGCCGTCGTCCTGAGATGCCGGGCATGCAGCCATGGTCGAATCGCGGGCAATATGGCCAGGAACGTGCAACCCATGACGAACACGAGGATCGTCGTGTAGCCACCTGCGAGCGCTCCGGCCAGTGAGGCGGCCGAGCCAAGGGCGTAGCCGCCACCGATCAGCATTTCATGGGTGCCACCGGCCTCGACCTCGGCTCGGCCGACGTTCATCGCGTAGTAGAACGCGGCGTAGTAGATGATGCCTTCTCCGAGGCCGAACAGGCAGAATCCGATGATCGACAAGGGCAATGATCCGGAGAGGATCGTGATGCTGAATCCGGCACACAGGGCCAGTGCGCCCATGGCCAGCATGGACCATCGTCCGTGCCAGAACTGTGACAGCCACATGAGGATCATCGCCATCACTCGTGTCAAGAGCCATGAACAGGTCAGGAGAATGTCCATCCCGGCGTGAAGTTCGAGTCTCTGCAGGACGTATGGGACCAGTGGACTCAAGGCTCCGATGAGCATCGTGCCGACCGGCAGGAGAACCCTTGCCGAGGCCAGAAGCTGGACGTACTCCTTGGAGATGGGTTCGGTTTCGATCACGGGTTGATGCGAACTTGGGTTGCTGGTGAACCATTTCAGGCAGGCAAGCGATCCGATCGAAGCCGGGACGATCAGGACGATCATCCAGCGGGAATTCATCAGCATCATCACGGGAACCAGTCCGAGCGTTGCGATGGCCATGGCCGTCGTCCAGGTGATGTTCCATCGACCGATGACGATGCTCATCCTCCTGCTTCCATGACCGCTGGTGAGATAGCTTTCGATCAGGGGCCACCAGATCGCAGCCATCATCTCCATGATGATCACCGCGATCCAAAGGTAGATCGTCGAATCCAGGAGCACCAAGGGTGCGGCGATCGCCTGCACAAGCAGTGTGATCACGAGTATGGACCGTGTTCCCAGGCCCATCCTCTGCCTGGCAATTCGAACCAGGGGTGATGCCAGCCCGGCCATCAGCGTGTAGATGATTCCGCCGCACAGAAAGAGCATCAGCGTGTGTACCTGGCTGAACCCGTAGGCTTCCTTCGTTACGAATCCCAGCCCAATCCACAGCACAGACGAGCCGATCGAGGACAGGAACGTCGCAACCAGGATCGCTGTCATCGACGTGGTGCTGGAAGTACCCTGCATCGACACGATGGTACTTGTTCGAATCAATGTGTCCCGGGCAGCAAGTCTCAGGGACGGTATACTCGACCCCTCGTTCTCCGCGTAGCTCAATTGGATAGAGCGCCGGCCTCCGAAGCCGGAAGTTGCAGGTTCGAGTCCCGCCGCGGAGGTTTCATCCAACCACTCCTGGTGAAAGCCCGGTTGTCCGGTATTATCGGGCCTTGTATCCCCTTGAACCCTTCAATTGCAACCATAGGGGACCGTAGCATCTTGCGATACATCGCTGGCAAGTGGTAATATGGCCTCATTGATGGGGACTTGGGGGTCATTCAAGAATTGTCGTCAGCAGCCGTCCGGGCCGCTGCATATTGAGGAAGAGTAAAGATGTTGCATCGAAATACGTCTGTCGTTCTTGCACTTGTCGCTTCAGTGGCAACTACTGCCGCAGTCTCTGCTGACGAGATCACCATGACCTTCGAGGGTGTCGGACCCGGCAAGGAAATGCACTTCCAGTACGACAACAGTCTTGGGCCGCAGGAGGTCAACTGGGGCTGGGTCAACGACACCAAGGCCGGCCAGTTCAACTGGACCGTCGGCTCCAACGACATGGGACTTCCCGAGGGAAGCGAAATGGTCACCTTCTGCGCCCAGTTGTTCCAGGGCGTCAGCAATGGTCAGACCTACACCTACTTCTCCAATGACATCGCCGATACGCCTGATGACAACTCAGAGCCCGGAACGATGGGAATGATGAGGGCCAGCGTCCTCGGCGATCTGTACGCTCGTCACTACGACAGCATCAACGGTGGCATGATCGAGGGCTTCGGAAACGTCGGAGCCGCCAAGGCGTCTGCTGCGTTCCAGATGGCCGTCTGGGAGATCACCCATGAGAACATGCCTGCAGGCGGCGGCGAGATCGACGCACAGACCTACGTCAATTCGCTGAGCCTCAAGCTTGGTGCGTTCACGGCTTGGACCGCAAGTGGAACCACCGATGAACTCGCCAGTTTCTTCCTTGACAGCCTTCTCGAGGGCGGCATGCTCGCCTTCGATCTGATGGGCCTGACCAACCCTGGCCAGCAGGACCAGATCATGCCACTGGGCATGAACTACGTACCGCTTCCGGCACCGGTTGTCCTGGCAGGCACCGGTCTTGTCGGACTCCTGGTCCTCAGGCGGCGGTTCACTCGCTGAGTCGACAGGTTCAACACGATGATTCCAGGCGGGATCGGCATGAGCCGGTCCCGCCTTGTCATTCGGCTCGCCAGGATCATGGTGTGGTAGTCTCTTCACCATGTCCATGAGCATCAGGCAGTTCCAGGAATTGATTCACGACCGCTACTACGAGACCGACAAGGCCCGTGGTGTCGGAACGACATGGCTCTGGCTGAGCGAGGAGCTCGGCGAACTGGCCTCGGCGCTGGCCCGGACGGAACGAGGCGAGGACGTTCGGGAGAACCTGCACGAGGAGTTTGCTGATGTCCTTGCATGGCTTGCGACGCTTGCCAACGTCAATGACGTCGACCTGGAGAAGGCGATCCATGACAAGTACATCGCTGATGGTGGTCCCAGCGGAACCAAGTAGGTAGGTGCTCGAATCATCTGATGGGAAGAATCCAGGACATATTCAACCAGTTGAGATCCGAGGGGCGGCGTACCCTCATCCCTTATCTGACCTGTGGGAGTCCTGATCTCGATCGGACCGCCGAGGCGCTGCTGGAACTGGAGCGGCGTGATGTGAGGATCGTCGAACTGGGGATCCCTTTCTCCGACCCGATCGCGGATGGCCACGTGATCTCACAGGCCATGCACCAGGCGCTCGAGAACGGTGTCGACCCTTCTGGCATCATGGAGATGGTCAGGCGACTCAGGCCGAATCTGGAGATGGGGCTCGTGGCCATGGTCAGCATGTCGATCGTTCACAGGATGGGTGGGGCCTGCTTCATCAGGGATGCAGCCGATGCCGGTTTCGATGGCTTCATCATCCCGGATGCCGACCTGGCAACAGCGGGGCAACTTGCCGACGCCGCTGACCAGGCTGATGTCTCGATGACCTTTCTCGTCGCCCCCGACTCGGATCCGGGGCGTACCAGGCTGATCCTGGATTCATGTCGTGGCTGGGTCTACCTGTTGGCTCGAAGGGGCCTGACCGGGGCGACGGAGCAGTTGCCCGACGTGTCGGAACAGGTGGCGGCGCTCCGCACGATGACCGACCTGCCGATCGCGGTCGGATTTGGAATCTCGAATCCGGAGCAGGTCAGGGCGGTCGTATCCGACGCCGATGCCGCGATCGTCGGTTCGGCGATCGTCAGGCTGATGGAAACGGAACAGGATCCCGTCACGTCCGTGATGGGCCTGGTCGATCGACTCGTGCAGGGCCTGGATGAAGCTCAGTAGCGCCTCATGACTCCGATGACAACGCCCTGGATCACGCAGTCGGTCACGATGATCGGCTCAAACTCCTGGTTGGCCGGCTGGAGGCGGATCCGGCCGTCCGGTTCCTTGAAGAATGTCTTCAAGGTGGTTTCGCCGTCAGGCAGAAGGGCGACGACACGCTCGCCATTTCGAGCGGTCTCCCGCTTCTCGACGATGACGTAATCACCGTCGAAGATGCCCTCGTCCATCATGGACATCCCGTCAACCTGCAGGGCGAACATGGACCCTCGCTGTCCCCGGCGAGGCCCGAAGATCGATTCGAGTTCGAGCTGCTCGTCCTGCTGACAACGTTCGATCGGATGGCCTGCGGCGATCCGACCGACGAGTGGGAAGCTCAGTCCCTGTTCCTGTTCCTGGCCTGGCAGGACGAATTGGTCAGTGATCGACAAAGAGCGAGCCTTGTTGGCATCGCGCTTGAGAACGCCTTTTCCGATCAGGGCCTCGACGTGTTCGAACACGGTGACCTTGCTGACGTCGAGTTCCTCGGCGAGTTCCTTCAGCGTAGGTGAAACACCCTTGGTGATCCTGTGCTGCTGGATGAGCCTGGCGACCTGCAGTTGCTTGGGCGTGAGATTCATGTGGCTGGCGCTCCTTGGTCGTTGTGTCCACGTGGTTGGTTCGTTGCTGATCCGGTTCATGGCCATCCCGTTGGAGGAAGGGAACGACCCCCGGTGATCCCTGGGAGATCACCGGGACGGTCGTGTTGGAGCCATGGGTCCGGGGGGTGGTTCTGATCGGAATGGGAACGGTCGGATCGATCGGCTGCAGCCACCCGAGGGCTCGCCGTGACACTTCGATGCGTTCCATGCCCAGCAGACGATCGAGGAATCGCTGCTTCAGGCGAACGATCTCATCTGATGGATCAGGAAGAAAATCATGATTGGATGCCGGGTTGTCACCCAGTCCAAGCTGCGTGCGAAGACGGGCGAGCAGACCATGCGAGTCAGTGGCCGTTTGGCAGGGATGGGTCGGTCCCGGGGCCTGTGGACCATTGGTGATGACCATCATCTGGAGGCGGCCACCTCGTGAGTTCACGATGCTTGAAGGGGCGGTGCTGGTCAGTCGCTTCTGGTAGGTCCCTCCGGGGCCGAAGCAGGCCAGGGGCATGCTGCAGTCCGCAGCGGCCTCCACCTGGAGGTCCAGGGTCCTGACCAGGGCGTTCCTGAGCCCTGGCAGGAGTCTTTTCGTGATCATGTGGCTGAATCTCATCATCGTCTTCCAGTGCTGGTGCCGGTGTATCGTCGTGATGAACTTGTTCGGCATATGTTCGCCATCGGCTCCAGAATCTGTTCGGTAAATGTTATACCGAACAAAACCAGAGTACAATAGGGCTTTCCGGGGCCTTCAACGGGGGTGCATGATGCCTGCTAGGCTGGACCACCCATGACCATTCCCAGAACAGCCATACAGCCCCCGGATCCGGCTGGAGTACTTCCAGGGCCTGAAACGGCCCGTGGCTTCTTCCAGTTGGCCCCCGAGATCCACTTCCTCAACCATGGATCCTTCGGAGCCCTGCCAAGGTCGGTCCAGGAGGCCCAGGACCACTGGCGAGCCCGGATCGAGGCGCACCCGATCAAGCTTCTCGGTCGGGAATGCCCGGATCTGTTGAAGGAGGCCCTGGGACCCGTCGCGGACCTGGTCGGGGCCCGCCGGGACGAACTCTGCTTCGTGACCAACGCCACCGAGGGAATCAATGCGCTGCTCCGCTCGATGGAGTTCGCTCCCGGTGACGAACTGCTCACGACGAACCATGTCTACAACGCCATCCGGCAGGCGATGAAGTATCGCGCCCGGGAAACCGGCGGCTCCTACGTCGAGGTGGATGTCCCGCTGCCGATCGCTTCGGAACAGCAGATCCTCGACGTGATCATGTCGGCCGTCACGGACAGGACTCGGCTGCTGATCATCGATCACATCACCTCTCCGACGGCGATCGTCTTTCCGATCGAGCAGCTCGTCTCGATGGCGAGGCAACGCGGTATCAGGATCATCATCGACGGAGCGCATGGCCCCGGCATGGTGCCGCTTGAACTGGACAGCCTGGGGGCCGATGCCTACGTGGCCAACCTCCACAAGTGGATCTGCGCTCCGAAGGGATGCGCCTTCATGTGGGTTGCACCGGAACACCAGGGCAGCGTCCATCCCGCGACGATCAGCCACTACCTCGACGACGGGTATTTTGACGAGTTCAGCTGGCAGGGAACGCGTGACATCACCGCGTGGCTCTCGGCTCCGGCCGCGATCGAGTTCATCAGCCAATGGGGGCTCCAGGACCTGATGGATCGGAATCACCAGATGGCGGCATGGGCCCACCAGATGCTCTGC
>PARI01000028.1 GCA_002711415.1 Phycisphaerae bacterium
CAAGGTAGGGGACCGTGTTGACCCTGGCATACTCGACGCAGGCGATCTTGCCCTCGACACCACGCTGGCCGAAGCCGCCTGGAACGATGACCGCATCGACCTCACCCAGGATGCCCTCGGCGTCCTGGCTCGTGCCGATGTCAGTCGTATCCAGCCATTGAACGTCGATGTCGGTTTCGAGATGGATCCCGCAATGCTCGATCGCCTTCTCGATGCTGGCGTAGGCATCCCTGAGGGCCGCGTATTTACCCGTGATGCCGATGCGGATTGACCGGTCATGGTCGCTGTTGAGCTTGCCGCTGAAGGTAGCCCATTCCTCGCGTGCCTGGTCTTCCTGGAGCGTGTCGACGCGGTTGTGCAGGTTCAGGATCGAGAAGATCTCGCGATCCAGGCCTGCGCCCCGGATCGAATCCGGGATCGAGTAGATCGAGGTGCGATCATGCATCGAGAAGACACGCTGCTGTGGCACGTTTGAGAACATCGCGATCTTTTCGCGGACCGTCTCGGTGACCGGGTTCTCCGCCCGGCACGCCACGATCTGGGGCTGGATCCCTGCTTCCATCAGTCGCTTGATGCCCAGTTGGGCGGCCTTGGACTTCTGTTCGCCCAGAGCATTGGGTTCCAGAACGTAGGTCAGAGCGACGAAGCAGGTCGAGCCGGGGCCTTCCTCGAAGGCGAGTTCCCTCAGCGCCTCGATGTAGAACCCGTTCTCGTAGTCACCGGCAGTGCCGCCGACCTCCACGAAGACGACATCGGCTGGTTGACCGTCGCCGGCGCCCATCGCCAGTTCACGCAGCTTCCTCTTCACCGAACCCGTGACATGAGGAATCATCTGGACATCCCTGCCCAGGTAGCCGCCACGACGTTCCTTCTCCAGGATCTCCGTGTAGATCTGGCCGGCGGTGATGAAGTTTCTCCGCCCCAGGTTCATGTTCAGCATGCGCTCGTAGGTGCCCAGGTCCATGTCGGTCTCGAGGCCGTCCTCAAGTACGAAGACCTCGCCGTGGCGGTAGGGATTGAGCGTGCCTGAATCGATGTTCAGGTACCCCTCCATCTTGATGGGTGCGACATTGAGCCCCTTGTCCTTGACGAGCTTGGCCAGGGAGGAACTGAAGATGCCCTTGCCGAGCCCGCTCATGACGGTGCCGACCACCACCACGAATCGTGTCCTGCCTTTCTGGTATCCCTCTGGAATGGGGGAATACCACTCCGAAGCCTCGGCTGATTGGCCGAACTTGCTCAGGAACTGGGCTTCTGCATCAGTCGATGCAGCCTCGTCTGCGTGTTGTTCTGGTTCCGAAGGGGGCATGTCTGATTGTATCACGCCCGAGGCCTGATCGGAAGTCAGCAGCCCGAGTCCTGACTGGATTGGCCATGTCTTTGTACGAACGACTCGTACTCTGCCTCGGTGTCGATCCCGGCATGAGCGGCTTGGACCACGGCGACCGTGATCCGATGCCCGTGCTCCATCACCCTCAGTTGTTCCAGTTGTTCATGTTGTTCCAGCGGCGTCGGTTCCATCTGGACGAACTGCTGCAGGAACTCTGGCCTGAAGCCGTACAACCCGAGGTGCTTCAGGTGTCCGACGGTCCCGTCATGATCGGGCCTCGAGCCGGGGATCGCCGCTCTGGAGAAGTAGAGTGCCCGGCCGTCCAGGTCCCGGACGACCTTGACGATGTTGTGGTCGTCGGGATCCTCGTCGCGGTCGATCGGGGCTGCCGCCGTGCTGACCGATGCCTTGGGGTCCTCGGCCAGGGCCTGGATGACCGTCTCGATGACGCCCGGTGAGATCTCCGGTTCGTCCCCCTGGACATTGACGATGATGTCGGCCTGGAGGCCCAAGGCGGCTTCAGCGACCCTGGAAGTCCCGTTGGCGTGTTCAGGACTGGTCATGACGGCCTCGGCTCCGAAGCGATCACAGGCCTCCATGACCCGCTCGTCGTCGGTCGCGATCAGAACCCGTTGGACCGAGGGTGCCTTGACGGCCCGCTCCCAGACGTGCTGGATCATCGGGCTGCCCGTTGCATCGGCGAGGACCTTCCCGGGGAATCGCACGGAGGCGTACCGGGCTGGAATTATGACGATTGCGCCTGCCATCAAGCCTCCTGCTGCCGGGTCAGCTGCTTCTCAGCCGAGGTCCTTCATGATCTGCTGGATCTGGTTCCTTCGTGCAGCGACATCGCGGTACTTGATGTCCTTCCGGACGATCGCCGAGCAGATGTCACCAGCATCGGTGGCATGCTCGACCGATTGCTCGCTCTGGGCCAGTTCGATCAACGACAGCATCATGTCATAGCGAACAGGCAGTTCCATCTCCTTCTCGGTGGCATCGATATGCCCGAGGGCCTCCTTGTACTCGCCCACGGCTTCCTGGTGCCATCCGGCATGGGCGAAGCATCGCCCCAGGAGATGGGACGACTTGACCCTGAGTCTTGGTTCATCCTTGGATCCCTGGAAACAGGCCATGGCATTCTCGTAGTTGCCAAGGTCGAATTCGACCTCGCCGAGGGCGTACTTGATCATCCGATCAGTCGGATACTTGTCCGCTCGCTCGGTGTACTCGCTGCTCCTGAGCTCCAGCCACGCTTTCCTCAGGATCTCGGATCGTTCGACCAGGCCCTGATCATCCGGGGCCGTCTCCAGTTCCACCTGGACGCCCTTGAAGGCTCGATGGGCCTGAGCGATCCGGATGTCGCCGGCGAGCATCCTGAACTGGTACTCGCCCAGGTCGTCGTAGCCCTTCATGAAGATCTCCCAGGCCGATTCCTCGGCTTCGAGTGTCCCGGGCTTCTTCACGAGCTGGGCATACACCTTGATGGCCTCAGGAGACTTGGGATTGTCCTCCCACTCCTTCTTGGCTCTGGCGAGATTGCGTTCCTCGGCTGTTCCGCC
Source organism: Phycisphaerae bacterium (assembly GCA_002711415.1). Taxonomy (GTDB): domain Bacteria; phylum Planctomycetota; class Phycisphaerae; order Phycisphaerales; family SM1A02. The sequence goes on from PARI01000028.1 coordinate 2,893, forward strand.
GGAGATCGAGTCCTCCTCCTCGAGTTCACGCTGCTTGTCCATGTCCTTGACGAAGGCCCTGAAGCCGCCTTCCTCGTTGTTGGCAGCGGCTTCGGCATACCCGCCCTGAGCGATCGCCCGCTGGGCCGTCAACTGCTTCAGCTCGGAGACGAGGTTGTTGTCCGATGGGTCCAGCTCGATCGCGGCCTCGCCGGCCATGAATGCCTCGTTCCACGCGCCGCATTCGCTGAATGCGTCCTTGGCCTGGACGAACATGCTCTTGCTCTTCTTCTTCTGCTTCTTGAGCATGGTGAGCAGGCGAGGAGCCAGCCACCGGCCGATCTCGTCCTGGTCAGCCTTGTTGGCGGCCTGCAACGCCTTCATGCCGGTGCTGGCGTTGTTGAGGTCCTTCATCCAGGAAAACAGTGCCGCGGCCATCTTGTCCACCGGATCCGGTCCGTCGATCTGCTTGAGTTCCTTGCCGGAGGAGGCCTTGCCGCCTGCGTTGAGGTACTTGATGGCGGTTTCGAACATCTGCTCGAGAAATGGGATCTCGTCCGGCTGGAACTTCAGCCCCATCGCGAAGCAGGTCAGGGCGTAATCGAAGTTGCTGGAGGCGGTCATGGTCTGGGCGTGATCAAACCACTTCCTGGCCTTCTCAGGCTGTGGAGTGAACGCTTCCGCCGCGTTGGCGTCGGAGTCCTGTTCGTCTGGCTTTTTCTTCCCGAACAAGGCCACGTATGGGACCCCTTCTTCATGGATGGTTCACTGACCGGCGAGTGCCCGACCGGGACACTCAAGCCTTCCTCGCCCTTGAAAGGATTCGTCCAGAAAGCGATTCAGGATGCACAAAGGTACGGGTCAAGGTGCCCGGGGTCAATGCAGGCAACTGGCCTGCGGACGCCGGGGCACGTAGCATGAGGTGGTTGAGCAAGGGGACACCTGTGCACCGACTCGTACTCCATCCCGATCCGGTCCTGAGAGCCAAGGCAGAATCCGTCGATGCGGTGGANGAGGACATCGTCGCTCTCTGCCGGGACATGATCCGGATCATGCACGAATCCGAGGGAATCGGCCTGGCGGCTCCCCAGGTCGGCCGGTCCCTCCGGATCTTCGTGACCAACTCGGGGCAGGAGGGTGAGCCTGACCGCGTCTACATCAACCCGGTCCTGTCGGATTTTGCTGGAGAGCTCGTCTCCCGCGAGGAGGGCTGCCTAAGCCTGCCCGGGATCCATGGGGACATCAGGCGGTTGTCCGAGGTCACCGTCACGGCCATGGACATGGATGGACGGGAGTTCGCCATGACCGATGGAGGCCTGCTGGCGAGGGTCTGGCAGCACGAGAACGATCATCTCGATGGTGTGCTGATCCTCGACCGGATGAACATGAAGGATCGATTGTCCAACAGGAAAGCCGTCAGGATGCTGGTCGAATCAGCGGGAACCTGAGATACCCGATGAGCAAGGAAGCCGCATCACGGATCGTGTTCCTGGGCTCGGGCGCATTCGGCATCCCGACACTGGAATCCCTTCATGAGCAGGGATCGATCAGGCTCGTGGTGACCCAGCCGGATCGGCCGGCGGGCCGGGGACGTGAATCAACCCCGACACCGATCGCCCAGCGTGCGGAACAGCTCGGTCTCCAGGTGCGTCGAACCAGCGACGTCAACAGCCCCGAGGACATCCGGCATGTCCGATCGGTCGAGCCGGATGCGATGGTGATCGTCGCCTTCGGCCAGAAGCTGGGCGATGAGCTGCTGGAGAATGTGTTCTCGATCAACCTGCACGCCTCGCTGCTTCCTCGTTGGCGTGGCGCCGCACCGATCAACTGGTCGATCATCGCACAGGATCCCGATGTCGGTGTCAGCGTGATCTCCATCGCCTCCCGCATGGATGCCGGGTTGGTCTACGCGACCCGCTCGACCTGGCGCGATCCGATGGAGACCGCCGGGCAGTTGCATGACCGCTTGGCATCGATGGGGCCCGAGGTGATCCAGTCCGTGCTGCAGCAACAGGTCGATGGAAGCCTTCAGGGCGAGCCGCAGGATGAATCCATGGTGACCCAGGCGGGAAAGCTCTCCCGCGCAGACTCCTCGATCGACTTCACGAAGGAGGCCGATACGGTCCAGGCACGAATCCATGGCCTGGTGCCATGGCCGGGATGCTCGATCGGCCTTGGTGGTTCAAGGTTGAGCCTGCTCCTGGTCGAGACGGTGATGGACGGATTCGATCGTGATACGGCCCCTGGAACCTACATCGGAGACGGACTGATCACGTGCGGGGGTGGTGCGATCCGTATGATCCAGGTCAAGGCGCCGGGAAAACGGGCGATGGGCTTTTCCGAATATGCTCATGGGCACCAGGTGCCGCCAGGAACATTGGTGGAGGATCCCGGATGAAGAGGACTCGATCCCATGGCATCCAGTACATCGCAGCATCGCTGTGGGACCTGCTCCGCCTGAACAAGCCGTCCCCGGCCAGTGATGCTCCGCCGCAGGCCCGACCCGGACCGGCACGCCCGATCGATGCGGTCTATGCATCACTCGTTGACCGGATGAAGCAGGAGCATTCCATCCGCGTGGTCCGGTGGCGCAAGTCCACCAGTGGATGCGCCTGGACCGTCACCTACATCAACGGACGGTCCTCGCGCCTGATCGAAGCCCCATACCCCCGTGGCCCGATCTCCTGCGCGGTGTTCCTCCACGAGGTGGGCCATCACGCCATCGGCATCGGCCGCTACAGGCCGCGTTGCCTCGAGGAATACCATGCCTGGAAATGGGCGATCGACCGGATGCATGCCGAGGGGCTGAACGTGACCGATTCGGTGCGCAATCGTATGCATGATGCGCTGCACTACGCCGTCAGGAAGGCGGTTCGTCGCGGGATCAAGCGGCTTCCGGTCGAACTGGAGCCGTACCTGGTTCCTTCGGACGCACGCTGCCTTGCCTGATCAGGCCAGGATGTCCAGCATCGACTCGATCACCAGCACCGTCTCGTGAACAACGCATTCCCGTGGATGCTCCACCTGTTGGACGAGAATGGGTCTTGATGCATCGCCAGTCTGCTGGTCATGCTCACGACATGTTTCCGCGGCGCAGGCGTCCAGGGCCTGCTCGGCCAGCAGGGCCTCCTGCTGGAGTTGGTGGATCCTCCACCATGCCGCTTCAAGGAGCGCTTCAAGCCGAAGGCATCGACTGGACAGGGCTTCACAGCAGGGGTGGTCCATGGTCGGCTGGACGTTCAATCGGCACGGACGGTCAGCCGGCTCATGGTCGTGACGGCCGGAGGCACCGGCCAGGTCCCCGATGGGGCTGGTGGTCATGATCGCCGGTATCAACGTGCATTCGAACATGCCTTGGAGGTCGCACTCGGCGTGCCTGCACGGCCGGGGCGACGACGAACGATGACCTGGTCGATAAGATCCAGCACTGGCATGACCTGGACCTCGTTGATACCCGGATTCCAGAGACTCCACCTGTGACGTCTGCGCCGGATGATGTCCTCCGGCAACGCGCGGGTGCATGGGAACAACACCGAACGACATGTCCTTGAGAACAGAAGATCTCGACTACGAACTGGATCCGGCGCTGATCGCGACCGAGCCGACATCGGTCCGAACCGATGCGAAGCTCCTCGTGGTACACCCTGATCACGTCGAGCATCGACTTGTACGCGACCTGCCGGAGTACCTCCAGCCGGGTGACCTGGTCGCTCGGAACACGACCACCGTGATACCGGCTCGACTTGTGGGCACCAGGAGCGACACCGGTGGCTCGATCGAGGGGATCTTCATCGAGCAGCGGGATCCATCAACGGCCGTCGTGATGCTGAAGCCTTCTCGACGGTTGCGAGGGGGTCTTCAGGTGGTCCTTCAAGGTCCGGCTCCACGAGAGGCCACGGCGACGTTGAACATCAGAGAACGACGGGGTGACGCATGGATCGTCGATTTCGACGGCGCTGATGTGACGGCCACCATGCACGCGTGCGGATGGACGCCGTTGCCGGGATACATCCGGTCCAGGAGAGCGACCTCGCCGGCTCCCGCGATGACCGACCATGATGATCGAAGTCGCTACCAGACCGTCTATGCAAGCGAGTCGGTTCCGTCGATCGCCGCACCGACCGCCGGGCTGCACCTGGACGAGGCCCTGCTCGGTCGGATCAGGGACTCCGGCGTGAGGATCGCCGATGTTCAATTGGCGGTGGGGGTCGGAACCTTCGCCCCGATCAAGAGCGAGTTTCTCGGTGACCACGACATGCACCGAGAGTACTACAGCGTGCAGCCGACGGATCTCGAGTCACTGGCCGCCCATGACCATGGCTCGTCCAAGCTGCTGGCAGTCGGTACGACGACCGTCCGGGTCCTGGAATCGCTGCCGGAGTCGCCTGACCCGGCCCACCCGTGCAGTGGGTGGACGGACCTGTTCATCACGCCCCCATACCGGTTCAAGAGGGTGGACGCCCTCTTGACCAACTTCCATCTTCCTCGTTCCAGCCTCATCGCCCTCGTCGGTGCGCTGGTGGGCCTGGACCGGTTGAAGCAGCTCTATGCCGAAGCAGCCTCACTCGGATACCGGTTCTACTCCTACGGGGATGCGATGCTGGTGATGCCTGGTTGTTCCGATTGAGATCCGGGATTCGATCCCGTGACAGGGTCAGGTCGATATCATCAGGACCATCGATGAACAGCAGCAAGCTCACTGAATCGACGCTTCAGGATCTCCTTGAGGGTGTTCCCCTCCTCAGTTCGCGTGGCTCGTTGTCGGCCACGATCCGTAGGATCACCGAGGACTCGCGGGATGTCGGCCCGGGTTCGATCTTCGTGGCCCGCACGGGCGAGGTTCACGATGGTCGCCAGTTCATCCCGGCAGCCAATGCCGCAGGTGCCGAGGCGATCCTGATCCAGGGCGCCTGCCCGGATGAGGTCAAGGGACCATGCGTGATCGGAGTGGAGGACCTTCCAGGAGCGATGGCCCTGATCAGTCACAGGCTCGCCGGGAATCCGTCACGAGAACTGGAGCTGTACGGGATCACCGGCACCAACGGCAAGACGACGATCTCGTTCCTGCTCAGCCAGTTGCTGGAGTCGATCGGCGTGAAGGCCGGGTTGGTGGGAACCGTCTCCATCGATGACGGCTCCGGGCCGGTGCCCGCCGAGGTGACCACTCCCGATGCGATCAGGATCAGCTCGATCCTCTCCCAGTGCGTGGACAACGGCTGTCGCGCGGCCGTCATGGAGGTTTCCTCGCATGGACTTCAGCAGCAACGAACCAGCGCGCTGGAATTCGATGTCGCGATCTTCACCAACCTCACCGGAGATCACCTCGACTACCACGGATCGATGGAGGCGTACGCCGATGCGAAGGCGTTGCTCTTCGAGCAATTGGATGCCGGCGCGACCGCCGTGGTCAATGCGGACGATCCTGCCAGCCAACGGATGATCCGGGACACCCGTGCCGATGTGCTGACCTATGGTCTGGACCAGACCCGGGTCGACGCTCATGCTCACATCAAGCGCCTGCACCTGGATCGATCCGAGGTGGTGCTTGATGGTCCGTGGGGACGGCAGGAGCACGTGCTTGCTCTGGTCGGCAGGCACAACGTCGCCAACATGCTCGCGTCGCTGCTGGCCGCGTGGTCCAGACACCAGGACCGCCGGTTGATCGAGTCCCTGCCGGAACTGATCAGCCCTCCGGCCGGTCGATTCGAACCGGTGCACCCGGACGGAGCGCCCTTTGCCGTCTTGGTGGACTACGCCCACACAGATGACGCCCTTGCCCGTGCCCTGTCGGCACTGCGTGCGGTGCTTCCGGAGCATGGAACGCTTCGCGTCGTCTTCGGCTGCGGTGGAGACCGGGATCGGACCAAGCGGCCTCGAATGGCCCAGGTCGCCTGCTCGCTGGCTGACGAGGTCTACATCACCTCGGACAATCCCAGGACCGAGGATCCGATGGCGATCATCGCCGACGTGCTCGAAGGCGTACCAGCCGATGGTGTTCCTGTGCACCACGATCCGGATCGGACCAGTTCCATCCACAGGGCCATCCATGCCGCGGTCGACGGAGACGTCGTCCTGATCGCCGGAAAAGGGCACGAGGACTACCAGATCATCGGGACCACCCGCATCCACTTCGATGACCGTGAGGTCGCCCGCGAGGCCCTTGCCGACCGACTCGACATGCAGGAGCGGCCATGAGCTTCCTCACTGCCGAGCAATGTCTCCAGGCGACTGGTGGCACCTGGTGTTTCCAGGATCCGCCTGGTGACCGGATCCACAGGATCAGCATCGATTCCAGGGATGTCACGGCTGGGACGCTCTTTCTCGCCATTGCCGGTGAGCAGCATGACGGACACGAATTCATCGAGGACGCGATCGCGGCCGGGGCGACTGCGCTGGTCCTGGAACGCGGGCGATGCAGTCTCGAGTCCTGCCCGGTTCCGGTCCTGCTGGTCCAGCGCACCTCGCAGGCCCTGGTCGACCTGGCGTGTTCATGGAGATCACGGCTGGAAGACACCGTCGTCATCGGAATCACCGGATCGGCCGGAAAGACGACCACCCGGGCCATGCTCGAGTCGATCCTTCGACAGGTGTTCACAGGCACGGCATCGATCCGCTCGTTCAACAATGACATCGGCCTGCCGCTGACGATTCTCGCCGCTGACACCTCCGACCAGTTCCTCCTGTGCGAGGTCGGGACCAACAACCCCGGTGAGATCGCACTGCTCTCGAACATCCTTCGACCCCGGATCGCTGTGATCANCACGATCGGCGAGTCGCACCTGGAGGGACTCGGTTCACTTGCCGGGATCGCCGATGAAAAGACCGACCTGATCAGATCGCTCTCGCGCGGAGGCATCGGCCTGATCCCCTCGGGCCTGCCCCTGCTCGATGCATCCCTCTCCAGAAGCCCGGCTCACGGGGCGACCATCCGGCATTTCGGTGTCACTGCTGGGGATGTTCCGAGGCTGATCGACCGACGAGCCTCGGTCGATGGACTGGGACAGGTCCTGCAACTCGAGGACGGGCGGTCCTTCATGGTTCCACTCGTGGGTGAGCATCACGCCAGCAACGCGATCGCGGCGATCGCGGTCGCCGACATCCTGGAGGTCCCCGCCGGGCAGATACAGCAGGGCCTGGACCAGTTCGAGCATCCCTCCGGTCGCCAGGCAATCACGTGCATCAACGGGATCACCGTCGTGGATGATTCCTACAACGCCAATCCGCTGTCGATGCAGGCGGCACTCCGGAGCCTGCCCGAGCTGACTCCTGCGGCTGGCCGCCGCTTCGCGGTCCTCGGCGACATGCTGGAACTGGGCGAACAATCCCGGGACCTGCACGAGGCGCTGGGGGGGTGGGTCGGCGAGTTCGGCTTCGACGGTCTATTGCTGGTCGGCCCGATGATGCGTTCGGCGGCAGCGGTCCTGGATGATGCACCGGTCCATGTCGGGCACATCGACCAGTTCGATGCGGTCGTGGTCTCGGGATTTCTTCAACAGCTCCAGCCCGGTGACGCCCTGCTGTTGAAGGGGTCGAGGAAGCTCGGGCTCGAGCGATGCCTCGGCTTGATCCAGGTCCCGGAAGCCGATCACGTCGATGGTTGTGGTTCGAGCTGAGATACTGCCGATGAGAACTGCATGCCCGGCTCGGGTGCTCCACCTGGAAAACAATGCTCTACAACCTGACGCAACTGCTCCAGAACGTTCTCGACCAGATCGGCCTGTACAGCCTGATCCAGGTCGTCTACCAGCTTGAATTCAGGGCGGTCGGGGCGGTCCTGCTCAGCTTCTTCCTCGTAATGGTCTTCGCTCGCCCGGTGATCCGCTGGCTTGCCAGGCAGAAGGTCGGTGACTCGCCCGAGTTCTACAACGAGAGGGTCAACGAGCTGATGAAGTCGCGCGCCGGCACCCCGACCATGGGCGGCGTGCTCATCTGCGGCTCGATCCTGCTGACGGTGTTCCTGCTGGCAGACATTCTCTACAACCGCTACGTCCACCTGGCGATCGTGACCCTGCTCTGGCTGGCGATCCTTGGGGGAATCGATGACTGGCTGAAGCTGACCTCGGCTCGTCGAAAGCCCGGCTCCAGGGAGGGCCTCTACGCGTGGGAGAAGCTCCTGTTCCAGCTCGGGCTCGGCGTGATGATCGGGCTGTTCCTCTACATGCATGCGGGGACCGTGGACGCACACGTCCTGAACCTGCCGTTCCAGCGAACCTACGTTCCGACCCAGTCGGTGGAGACGCTGATCCAGCCGCCGTTGCTCTCGCCCGGGGTGATCGTGCTGGGCATGCTTGGGTTCGTCATCATCGCGGCGATGCTGCTTGCTGGAACATCCAACGCCGTCAACCTGACGGACGGGATGGACGGTCTCGCCACCGGGACGCTCCTGGTCGCCTCCTTGGCGATGATGATCCTGACCTACATCAGCGGGAACAGCTCGGTTGCGTACTACCTTCTCGTGCCCAGCGTGCCCGGCACGGGGGAACTCATGGTCGTCGCCGGCGCGATGGCTGGCGCGTGCCTGGGGTTCCTCTGGTTCAACTGTTCGCCGGCCTCGGTCTTCATGGGTGACACCGGCTCGCTTCCGATGGGTGGATTGCTGGCGTACATCGCGATCGCGATCCGGCAGGAGGTCCTGCTGGTGATCATCGGCGGCGTCTTCTTCATCGAGATGTTCAGCGTGATGATCCAGGTGAGCTACTTCAAGTACACCTCGGGCAAGCGGATCTTCCGCATGTCGCCGATCCATCACCACTTCCACCTCGGTGGCTGGAGCGAGCACCAGGTCGTCGCCCGGTTCTGGCTGGTCGCAATCGTGCTGGCGATGATCGCCCTGGTCTCACTGAAGTTGCGTTGAATCCTCGTCACCGGTCACGCCGGGCGGGGGACCGATCCCGATCTCGTCNAGGTCGATCGGTGACGGCCCGACCGGGAAGGATTGTCTGAATCGGTTGAGACGAAGCAGCGCGATCAGCCGCTTCATGTCATCGTGCAACGGTGCGGTGTACTGGACACGTTCCTTCGTCACGGGGTGCTCGAAGCCGAGCGTCGTCGCATGCAGGGCCTGTCGCTGAAGAAGGGGGGTGTCATCGCCTGAATCCGCCTGCTCATCGGCGACATCCCCGATGGACAGGTGCCGTCCCCCGTAGAAGTCGTCACCGGCGATCGGGTGTCCGATCGCCGAGAGGTGGACACGGATCTGGTGTGTTCGACCGGTCTTCAGTTCCAGCTCGACCAGGCTGTAACCGTTGTAGGTCTCCCGCACCCGGCAGATCGTGATCGCCTGCTTGCCCGTCGAATCGTGCCTGATCGCATGCCGCCCCCTGATGGTNGGATGCTTGCCCAGCGGCATGTCGATCACCTGTGCCCGCTCGGCAAGCCGACCATGGACGACCGCCAGGTAGCGCTTCTGCACGGTCCGCTGCTCGAACTGGCGACCGAGTCTCCAATGGGCGGTATCCATCTTGGCCGCGACCATGACACCCGTGGTGTGACGGTCCAGACGGTGGACGACACCCGGACGGGCGTATTCCTCCCCGACGCTCGAGAGCGTGCCATCACTGGCGTTCTGGAAGTGCCATGCCAGCGCGTTGATCATGGTGCCCGACCTGTGACCACGTGCCGGATGGACGATGATGTCGTCCTGCTTGTTGATGATCACGATCGATTCATCCTCGTGGATGATCNTCAGCGGGATCTCCTCGGGTGGGATCTCCGTCGACGGAGGCGGTGGGAGAACCACCACGATCCGATCACCCAGCCTGAGGTTGGTCGAGGCCTTGGGCAACCGCCCGTTGACCGTCACCGCATCCTCCTTGATCAGTCCCTGGATCGTCGTGCGGCTCATCCACGGCACCCGGTCGACGAGGTACCGGTCCAGGCGCTTCTTCAGATCACGCTGGAGCTTGAACTCGATGGTCACTGGCCGCTCGTCGTCCTGCTGGGCGTGTTGCTCGTACAGTCGGAAGAGCGCTTCCTGGTCGATCCGACCGCCCGGCACGATCAGGTCCTGTGCCCTGATCACCTGGTCGTCCTGCATCGGCAGGGGNGTGTCGCTTGTGTCCATCAGGGAGCGGGTTGTCCATCCGCATCGGGTTCGGCCGCCGGTTCCTCGATCTGGACCTCCAGGACCGGTGCCGGTTCGGGATTGATGATCGAATCGAGGATGTCACCGATGACCGGTGGTGCCATCGGATCGATCTGCTCACGCTCTGGAAGATCCGAAAGCATNGGGATCGGGAGCGGGCTTGCAAGCATGTCCATCGAATCGAGCCTGGCCTCGGCCTGCGCGGCGATGTCCTCGTACTCCGGCTTGCATGCGACGATCACTGCCGAGAGATAGTCACGGGCCGCGGAGAAATCTCCGCGTGACTCGGCGATCGCGGCGCGTCCGTAGAGCGAGGGGATCACGAGGGCCTTCAGCGCGAACTCATCGGGCTCGGCGCTGCCGATGATCTGGAAGACCCTGTCGTAGTGCATGTCGGCCTGGTCCAGCCACTGCTCCCGCGTCTGGTCGTCCAGCTGGTAATCCTCGGCGGTCGGCTCGCGGTCGTACCGGGTGCCGCTCCTGATCGATGAGAGGTAGGCATCAGCCGAGAACAGTTCGGCGAGCGCCTGGACAGAATCGGTGTCGGGGTACCTGGCCGCGACGTCCTGCCAGGCCGGTGGGATCGTGGCGCTGGTCAGGTCGATCCAGGCCTGGTTCCGCTGCTGGACCTGTCGATCCAACCAGTAGTTCCAGCCCATGTACGCACAGATCGCGATCAGGATCACCAGGAGCCAGTTCATGCCCTTGGTCTTGAGCCAGAGCACGAAATCCTCGTTCACCCTGCTTTCAGCCAGGTCAGTCTGTTGAACGTCCTTGAGTCGGTTCTGGTCCATGGGCCTCTGTTTCCACGTGGAGATTCTGTTCCGGAGAACAGCACATGGTACCGAGCGTCCGCCCTCCGGGCAACGATCAGCGGCTGGAGGACCNCGAGACCGCCTGGGCCATGTTCCGCTGCAGCTGGTCCAGGCAGTGGGACAGGTGCGAAGCGCTGCCCTCGCTCTTCATGAACGCCGGTGCCGTCGCCGAGAGCAACGTCCTCCGGATCGCCGCCAGTCGCTGATAGTCCGGGCCGTTGGCCAGACCGAGTTCCTTCCGGCGGGTCGCCAGTGACTTGACGATCTTGAACCGCTTCAGCCGATCCGGGTGGGTCCACAGCAGTCGCTCGAGGTAGATCGCATCCTCGATCCAGTGTCCCGGTCGCATCTCGGCCAGGTCGATCAGGCAGACATCCCCGGCAGTCTCGGACTGCCTTGAGAGCGCGTTGGCCGGATGCAGGTCGCCGTGGATCCATTCGACGGGCTGTCGGGCACGCCAGTGCTGGACGATCTCGCCGAGTGAGCCATTGAGTTTCTTCAGCGCGATCTTCCACTGCTTCATGTCGTCGATCCGGTTGGTCGCGATGCTCTTCCTGGATCGGTCGAGCAGTTCGTCCCAGTCCTCTGTGGCCACGGGATCCTTGCATGGCCACGTCGACGTCCCTCGTGCGAACTTCGCCGCTGCATCCGTGATCCTCTCGAGGTGATCCTCGTGCCAGCGAAGAGCCAGTGGACCATGCTCGATCCGCTCGATCACCACCCAGGCCATGTCGTATCCGGCCAGCTCGGTGCCCGAGGCATGCACCCTCGGCACGACCAGGGGATCCGGTGTGTCCTGCAGTCTGGTCAGCCAGGTCAGTTCCCGCTGGTTGATCGGTAGCTTGATCACCGCCGGCCGTGGCTGGCCTTCATCGTTCCACGTGCCGACCGCCGTGGTCGCACCGCCATGCTGCCAGTCGGTCCTGAAGACATGAATCTCGCTCAGCCTGCCATCGCAGGCTCGACCCAGCTCGTCCAGGAGGTTTTCAGCGAGGCTCCGGCTGACCCTCACCTCGGCCTGGGTCCCGGCCTGCTGCTTCGTCCTGGCGTCTTCCTCCCGTGCCATGATCAGCAGCCGTTCCCTTCGAGGGGGATCCAACCGGCTGGCGTCAGAAGGAGCAGTGGCCGCATGGTTCCACCGTATCCCAACAGGCCCGTGTCCACAAGACACCGACCGGCCGGCCGGTGTTGAACTGACCATCAAGCCTGAATAGGCTCTGAGGATGAAGTACAGGCTGCTGGCCATCGACATCGACGGGACGTTGCTGGATGAAACCGGCCAGGTCAGCCAGGCCAATGTCGAGGCGTTGGCCAGGGCTCGTGAACACGGGCTGGAGGTCGTACTGGCCACAGGCCGGGCGTTCGTCGAATGTTCCAACGTGCTCACGATGACCCCGGGCATCCGGTATCTCATCGGGGCCGGTGGTGCGCTGTTGAGCGAGACGTCCACGGGCAGGACGATTCGCAGGAGCGCCATGCCGCCCACGCTCTCGCATGAAGTCGCGACGGCCATCGTCGAACACGGGTTTCTCGCCCACCTGTTGAAGGATTCACAGGCCAGCGGATACGACTACCTCATGATCGGTGATTCCAAGCCTGACCCGTCGACGACCTGGTGGTTGCAGATGCACCAGGTGCGAACGGAGTGGGTGTCCCATGTCCATATGGATCGCTACCCCGATCACACCGTCCGGGTCGGCACCGTGGCGATAGGGGACCAGCTCCACGAGGTGACCGAGTTCCTTCGCGACCGTTTCGGAGATTCGATCATGTGCCAGCACTGGTCGGCACAGACCCCGCACCAGGTGACCGGATCCCGGACGCACCTGCTGGAGATCTTCAACCCGATGGTCGACAAGTGGACCATGTTCAGGCAGCTGGCCGACGACCTGGGGATCCGACATGACCAGACGGTGGCCATCGGTGACGGCTTCAACGACATCGCGATCGTCCGGCAGGCCGGCCTTGGCATCGCCGTGGCCAACGCGAGTGAAGACGTGCTCCAGGTCGCGGACCGGACGACCCTGTCACATGACCGGGATGGCGTGGCCGTGGCGATCGGGCACATTCTTGACGGCGATTGGTGATGCCACCGGCCACGGGCGTACAATCCACCCACGTGACCGCATCAACAACGATCCAGGGAACCGTTGACACCGGATGGGAACTTGCCCGTTGCGAGGGACTGGTCCAGTTGAACGCGACCGGTGCGATTCTCAAGGGGGCCCTTGAGTCTGAGGTCCCGGTCCATGCGGTATTCGCACCTCGTCGGCTCCCCTTCGACGGCTTCTCTCGAGTGCAGGGAAGGGAGCACGTGCAGCGCCAGCTCGCGATGCACCAGATGCGAATTCTCTCGATCCCTGGACCGGTCCGGTGCGTCCGGCTGCTCCAGAGGGCGATCTCGGTCGGGCACAACGCGATCACGCTCATCCCCAACGACCAGCTCGGCACGATCGCCTCGACCCTGGAGCGACTGGTCGGCATGGCTTCTGAAGGTTTCGGCTGTGGGTGCATCATCCTCGAGGACAATCCGGCCCTCGCCCCGAGCGCCTGCCCTCGCCTGGCTGCCCGTCGATTCGATGTGCCTGCGATCGAGGTCGCCAGCCTCGATGAACTCCGCGATGCGATCGAGCAGGCGCTTCGATTCGCGATGGTCGACGGCTCGATTGCGATGATCATTGCTCACTCGATGGTCCTTCGCTCTGTCCAGACGATCCAGGCCAGGGCCAACCGGGTCGTTGACTCGGTCGACCAGGCGGCCTGGTTGCATCGGGCCAGGCTCTCGCCCAGGACAACCGCCGAGCAGATCGACTCGCTCCGCCTGGCGCGTCGACTCGAACTGGACCGGACACGTTCGCTTCCAAGTCCCGGTGAGATCGAACCGGTCGGCTTCATCCTGTGCGGTCCCGCCCGGGTCACGGCGAGGCATGTCCTGCAGCGGCTGGGGCTGTCGGGGCGTATCCCGCTGCTGGAACTGAGGCTGCTGAACCCGATCGACGACTCGATCGTTGCGAGGTTCCTGCAACGGTGCCGGGACATCGTCATCCTGGAACCGAGAACCTCGAGCATGGTGTCGGCGCTGCTCGCCGTCAGCGAGGTGGAGCGACGGCGAGATCCGTCCTCCAACCCGGCCCGGCTCTGGTGGCAGGAACTGCCGCCGACCGATGCTGGAGACCAACTCAGGCTCGAACCATCCGATGCGTTGAATCCATCGATCCTTGCTCGCAAGCTCTCGGGGTTGTTCCTCAAGGCCGACCCGAGCCTGAAGGTGGACGAGCACCTGGTCCGCGGAGCCCTGGACGAGAAGTCCATGCCCATCCCGGTTCGTGGCGAGGGCCTCGGGCAGTCCGCGGCGATACACAGGATCCAGGACGAACTGGTCAGTCTGGATGCCTGGATCAGGGAGCAGACCTTCGAGACCCCGACCGGGAGCACCCACGCGCTCTTCATCGAGGGCAAGCCGGTGCCCACCGGTGTCGAACGGATCGTCTACACGGAAACCTGGGATCGCAGGCGGTTTCTCGCCGAGGGGGCCGGCGTCTTCACACAGGTGATGGAAGATTCCTCTCCACGCATCGTGGTCGTCTGCGACCTTGGTGGGACCGATGCTGATGAACTGGTCAGGTTCTGCAGGGGGGTCACGCCACCGGGGATCGCCGACTGGATCGGGATCCTGCAGGTCGAGCTCGCTGATGGTGCCGAGCTTTCACGGGCCCTTCGTGATGCCGCGACAAAGGACATGATGACCGTGATCATCGCCCGGGAGACCAACCCGCGCCGACTGGACACGACGGCGCTGGAACGAAGCACGCGAGAGATCGATCGCCTCGGGTTCAGCAAGCTCCAGCGCGTCATCTGGTCTGCGGACAACGCGTGCGAGTTGAGACTTCCCTCGATCGTGACGCAGGCCGATCTTGGTCTGGAGTCCTCGCCCGGTCCGCTCCAGACCGTCTACAGTTCGGACCGGATCTCCGATCGCGTCCCGACCATGGTCAGGTTCCGCATCCGCCCTCAGCTTGAGCAGGTCGAGGTACTCAGGACCCAACCGCCTGAACCACCCATGCAACTGAATCTGTCCAGGAAGCTTCCGGTGCCGCGGCCGGTCCATTCCAGCAGTGGGATCTGGAGGGTGCACCTGGCTGGGTACCGCGGGGAGTCCCCTGGCCTGGCCGCGATGGCGATGTTGCAGGCGGGCCGGTTCATGGATTACCAGGTGATGGGTGTGCACAGGGCGATCCCGATCGGTCCCGGCAGGCGGGCGTGGTCCCAGGTCCTGTTCACGCGTCCCCGCGACGGAGAGCCGTTGCCGATGAGGCCGGAGATTCCCTGGGGGGAGGCCGACCTGCTTCTGGGCATGGATCCGATTGAATCGGTTCGTGCGATCGGTCCGGATCCAGAGCTTCGGGTGGCCAGCAGCGACAGGACCAGCGCGGTGATCAACACCGGCTTGCTGGAGGATCAGCAGGAACTTGGACAGGAGCTCCCCGAGATCCTGGAAGGACCTCTTGACCAGTTGTTCGCCGTGGACGGGATGCTCGTGGCCGACCTGGCCGCCGCCTGCAGGCGGTGCTTTCTCACCGACCGCATGCTTGACTTGGTCCTGCTTGGTGCGGCGTTCCAGCGAGGCTTCGTGCCCCTGACAACCGAGAGCATCGAAGCGGCTCTTGCCTCGATGGAACAGCAGGGTTTCGGCCGCTGCCAGGATGCGTTCGCCCTGGGGCGGCATTTCTCGGTGGAACCGGAGATGTCCGAGCCCTCGCGCATCCGGCATGACGAGCCAACCCCACGGTTGAAGCGTCGACTCGTGTTGACCGAATCGTTGTCACGCCGCCGGGGATCCGTACGTTCTCGACAGATGAACCAGCTTCTGGACTCGGTCCTTTCAACGCTCGAACCCATGGCGAAGAGCAGCCGTGGGCGAGCCTCGATCAACGACATGCTCATCTGTCTCCAGCGATGCGTCGTCTGGGGCGGGATCGACCTGGCCAGGCGGTATGCCGATCTGGTCACGCGGATCTTCGAGGTGGATGATCAGGCCGAGGCGTATCCACTGGTCCGAGGATCGATCCTTCCACTGGCCGATGCGCTGCTGATCCGTGACATCTACTACGTCAGTTCCATGCAGGTGAGCCTCGAGCAGACCCGGAGAACACGGCAGCGATTGAGCGTCCGACCTGGCAGGGGAGACACCATGGATCGAAGGTTCCTCACACGGGTGGATCTGGTCATCGGCTCACGAAGATGGCGGCTTGACATCCGTTCCAGTGACTGGCTCCCGAGGCTTGCGGCCCGGTTGTCTCGGGTGATCCCGAAGTCTTGGCGAGGCACACCGGCCCAACGGCAGCGGCGCACCTGGTGCATCGACTTCTTCGAGTCGGTCATCTCTGACGCCCGATCCGATCGCGACTCGGCCCTTGCCAGGGTCCAGCGCCTGCACGAACTGGCATCAAGGACCCGTCTTCGAGGCGTCTCGGTCGGCGAACTGGAGCACCTGGTCGCACGAGCCGGCGATGAGGATCAATCTTCTGTCGATGCTTCCTGACGCAGTTGGCCGCATGCTGCGGCGATGTCGCGTCCTCTGCTGGCACGGATGTGCGTGTTGACGCCGCCCTTGAGCAGGATCGACTGGAACTGGTGGACATCCGCGGATTCCGGACGGCGGTAGGGCAGTGATTCGACCTCGTTGTACCTGATCAGGTTGATGTTGGAACGGAGCCTTCCGGCCAGGTTGGCCAGTTCCCTCGCGTGTTCAGGCTGGTCGTTGACCCCCCCGAGGAGGATGTACTCCAGAGTGACCTCTCGACCGGTCTTCCGGAAGTACTCGTCACAGGCATCAAGCAGTTCTTCGATCGTTGCGTACTCGGCCCAGGGAATGATTTCTCGTCGCAACTGATCATTCGGAGCGTGAAGGCTCAGGGCGAGTGTCACCGGGATTTCGAAATCCACGAGCTTTCTGATGGCTGTCGGCAGTCCCACCGTCGAAACGGTGATCCTTCGTGCCGAGATGTTGAAGGCCCAGTCCGCGTTGATGGTCCGGATCGCGCTGGTGACGGCCGCGTAGTTGGCCAGTGGTTCGCCCATTCCCATGAAGACGATGTTGGTGATCCTGTCCAAGCCGGGAAGTTGCTGGAGTCGCCATACCTGCTCGACGATCCGCGCCGTCGTGAGATTGCCGTCGAGTCCCTCGAGGCCTGATGCGCAGAACCGGCAGCCGACCGGGCATCCAACCTGGCTGGAGACGCATGCGGTCCTTCTTTGGCCTGAGGGGATCATCACGCATTCGGTCTGCTGCACGTCATGAAGCAGTTCCAGCGAGCCGGCTCCTGACCGTCTCGGCGGCCACTCCAGGAGGAGCTTTCGTGTTCCGTCGTTGGAGTCCTGGTTGCGATGGATCCTCGCTTCGCCGAGCTGAAGCAGCTCGGGAAGTCGCTGCCTGTTCCTGGAGGAGATGTTGGTCATCCCGTCCGGATCGATCACGCCCTTCTGGTAGATCCACTGGCAGAGCTGGTCGGCCGTGTGGCCGGGCATGTCCCACTCGCCGCAGTGCGATGCAAGCGTTGCGGGATCAAGGCCGAAGAACGATGGTCGTTGGGAGTCACTGGATGTAATGGTGTCGTTCACCCGGTTTCCCGCACCGTCAGATCGATCGTCCTGTGCGAGATGCCCTGGGATTCAAGCCATTCGTTGATCTCGGTGCCGGTATCCATCTTGATACGCCGTCCCGTCGGATCGATGCTTCGTGACCGCATGAGTTGCTTGAGCGTTCCGGGGAGACCGAATTCCACCTGTTCTCTGTAGATGTCATGCTGCTCGACCTCGCCGCCATACTTGTCGATCAACTCGACGATCAGATCGTGGACCAGGTCCTCGGGGGCGCTGGCCCCTGCGGTGATGAGTACCGTCTCGATCCCTTTGAACCAGCTGGCATCCAACTCGCTGCAGTCATCGATGAGCTTGGCCGACGTGCCCATGCTCTCGGCGATCTCGGTCAGGCGGACCGAGTTGGAGCTGTTGCGGCTTCCGACCACGAGGACGAGATCGCAGTCAGGAGCAATCACCCTGAGAGCTCGCTGCCGGTTCGTCGTCGCGTAGCAGATGTCGCCTCCCGGCGGCTCCTTGATGTTGGGAAACTTCGACTTGAGCGCGTCGATGATCAGCGTGGCGTCATCGAGTGACAGCGTCGTCTGGGTGAGGTAGACCAGTTGATCAGGGTCCTCGATGTCGAGTTGATCGATGTCATCGACCTTCTCGACGATCTGGATCGCATCAGGGGCCTCGCCACGGGTGCCGATGATCTCCTGGTGATCGTGGTGCCCGACCAGGAGGATCTGGTATCCCTTCCTGGCGTAGCGGATTGCCTCTGCATGCACTTTCGTCACCAGCGGGCAGGTCGCGTCGATGGCGGACAGGTTCTTCTTCTTGGCCTGCTCTCGGATCTGGGGCGAGACGCCATGGGCACTGAAGACGACAATGGAGTCATTGGGGACATCCTCCATGTCCTCGACGAAGACGACACCCCGATCGATGAAGCGATCGACCACGTGGCGGTTGTGCACGATCTCGTGGTAGACGTAGATCTTCTCGCCTGGGCAGATGTCCAGGAGTTGATCGACGACATCGATCGCCATGTAGACGCCGGCACAGAAACCCCTTGGATTGGCAAGTATCAGTTTCATGATCGTCCTGGTTCCATTCTAGCCCATCAAGGCCGATCCTGACTCTTTGGCCCTGTGGAGGCGGCTTGGGTACACTCTTTATTTCACACACGAGGAGGTTGCCTTGCACAACGATGCCGCTGGATTCAGGGAGGAGTTGGGACGCCATGGTCCGGATACAACCCGGCCCATCGGCACCGATGCGGCCATCGCCTACTGCCGGAGACTCGCTGGAGGGCACTACGAGAACTTCACCGTGATCAGCTCGCTCGTTCCGGCCGATCTCAGGGATGATTTTGCCTCCGTGTACGCCTTTTGCCGCTGGGCTGATGATCTCGGGGATGAGATCGGCGATCCAGAGCAGAGCACCCGCCTGCTCCAATGGTGGAAGCAGCAGTTGCACGCCTGTTTCAGTGGCGAGCCGGAACACCCGGTCTTCGAGGCTCTGGATGTGACCCGGCGGAGGCACCAGCTTCCGATCGAGCCCTTCGAGGATCTGATCGAGGCGTTCCTGCTGGACCAGCACTGCACCAGGTACAAGACCTGGAACCAGTTGCTGGACTACTGCAAGTTGAGCGCCGATCCCGTAGGTCGACTCGTCCTGATGCTGCTTGGCGAACCCCGAAACGGACGGGTCGTCGAGTGCTCTGACAGGATCTGCACGGCCCTGCAACTGACCAATCACTTCCAGGACGTCAACCGAGACTTCAGTGAGCGGAACCGGATCTACATCCCGAGTGAACTCATCAAGATCCCCGACTTCGAGGATCGGCTTGGTCGCACGATCAGCCAGGGGTTCGCCGTGGACGAGCAGTTCATGCAGCAGTCACGCGACCTCGTCAGGGACTGTGTCGAGAGGACATGGCCGCTGTTCATCGAGGGCCGGGAGATCCTGGACCACCTAAAACCCGGCAGTCGACCCGTGATCCGCCTGTTCATCGACGGAGGGATGCATATCCTTCGCAGCATCGAGTCCTGGAACTACGAGACCATCCTTCATCGACCGCGATTGACGCGGGCCAGGAAACTCATGCTTGTCGGAAGGGCCTGGATCTCCTCCAGGTTCAACGGCCGCAGGGGCACGCCGGCACGAGTCCAGGCCGATCCAGTTGATGGGAGTGCCGCATGACGACGACTGATCCGGTTATCGAGGATGCGTTCCAGCAGTGCGCCGAGCTGACACGTCGGCGAGCCAGGAACTTCTACTACGGGCTCAAGCTCACGCCCCAGCCACGTCGATCGGCGATGTTCGCCATCTATGCATGGATGCGAATGGCCGATGACATCGTCGATTCTGGATCGATCAATGATTCGGAGCGGGCGGAGCAGTTGGAGACCTTCAAGCAGATGACGCACGTCGCCCTCTCAGGCAGGCGTCCGGCAGAGGACTCCCTGTGGATCGCCATGGCCGACACTGCCTCGCGGTACGAGCTTGATCCGGCTGATTTCGACGACATGCTGGCGGGGCAGGTCGACGACTTGCACGTGACGTCCTGTGCCGATTGGGACCAGTTGAGGACCTTCTGCTACAGGGTGGCCTCCACGGTCGGCCGTGTCTGCATCTCGATCTGGGGATACGAGGATCCCGCGGCCGTCGAGATGGCCGTGGACAGGGGGATCGCGTTCCAGTTGACCAACATCCTCAGGGACTTCCGTGAGGATCATGAATCGGGGCGGGTCTATCTGCCTGCGGAGGACTTTAGCCGTCACGGGCTCCGTCCGGAGGATGTCATCGAGTGGAGCGACCCCGATCGCTGCACCGACTTCATCCTGGAACAGGTCGCAAGGGCGAGGGATCACTACATCCGTTCGGCTCCACTAGACGGGCTGATCACGCCTGAATGCGTGCCGACACTCTGGGCCATGACGGCGATCTACAGGGGAATCCTGGAGAAGATCGCCAGCAGCCCCTTCCGGGTCGCCGGTGACAAGCGGATCAGACTCAGCGCGCTTCGGAAGACCTCCATCGCCTTCAAGGCGAGGCGGATGATCCCGGCACGGATGGCGGGCACGGCGAGGTGAACCGTGATGTCGTCATCATCGGCGGAGGGCTCTCCGGCCTGGCTGCCGCCATCGGCCTGATCCGTGGCGGCGTGCGCCCGATCATCATCGAGACACGCCGAAAGCTCGGTGGCCGTGCGACCAGCTTCATCGATCCTCGCACCGACCAGGTGCTCGACAACTGCCAGCACGTGCTGATGGGCTGCTGCACCAACCTCATGGACTTCTACGAGCACCTCGGCGTGCTCGACCTGGTCCAGTGGCACCGGACCCTCTACTGGGCGGATCCGCCGAGACCGCCATGTCCGATGACCATCGGCAGGCTGCCGGCTCCACTGCATCACGCCCTCGGGTTCATGCGCCTGGGACTCTTCAGCATGCGGCAGAAGAGAGCGCTCGCCCGCGCAATGTGGCGACTGATCAGGATGGGCCCATCAGGACGGATCCAGTGGCGGCATCGCACGTTCATGGAATTCCTCCGTGAGACCGGCCAGGACGAGGACCTGGTCGAACGGTTCTGGAACGTTGTCGTGGTCAGTGCCTGCAATCTCGATGTCGAGCACGTCGGGGCCGAACCTGCGATGAAGGTCTTCCAGGAAGGCTTCCTCGCCAATCGGTTCAGTCCCGCGATGGGACTGTGCACTGTTCCACTGATCGACCTGTACGATCCGGCGCTGGAGATGATCCAGGAGGGTGGTGGTGAGGTCCGGATCGGGACCTCCGTCAAGTCGATCGCGTTCGATGGATCCAGAGTGACCAGCGTGATCACCGAGCATGGAACGATTTCCGCCACCAGCGTCATCTCCGCGGTCCCCCCGGATCGGCTGCTCAAGCTCGTGTCCGGAACGCTCATGGATGCCGACAGCAGGCTCCGGAGACTCGACCAGATCCAGGTGAGTCCGATCGTGGGCGTCCACATGTTCTTCGATCAGCCCGTCATGGAACTGCCACACGTGATCCTTCCCGGCAGGATGACCCACTGGTTGTTCAACAAGGGTGAGGATGAACGCGGGCTTCAGCATGTCCATGCCGTCATCAGCGGTGCCGCTGACCTGATGGATCGCTCGGAACAGGAGATCATCGACTCTGTCCTGGCGGACCTGCACTGGGCGATTCCTTCCTCGCGAGGACTCAAGCCCGTCCAGGCCCGCTCCGTGAAGGAGCGACGAGCGACCTTCGCCGCGGTACCGGGCATCGATTCAATCAGGCCATCGACCCGACCCGAGCATGCTCGTGGTGATGGGGTCTCGAACCTCCTGGTGGCGGGGGACTACACAGACACCGGCTGGCCTGCGACCATGGAAGGCGCCGTTCGAAGCGGGTACGCTGCTGCCGAGGCGATCACCGGGAAGCCGACGCTCGTACCGGACATTCCGGTCGGCCCGCTGGCCTGGCTGATGGGCCTGCGTGAACGAGCCTGATCCGATCATGGAGCCGTTCCATGCCACAGCCCGATCCAACCGAGTTCCAGTCCCTGCTTGAACGGGTGGCCATCGATGAACTCGGGTTCTCCTCCGTTGGCGTGTGCCCGATCGACGCAACCGCCCATGCTGCGCAGTTGAGCACATGGATCAACGATGGGCACCATGGTCACATGCACTACATGAAGGAGCATCTCCAGGCGAGACTGGATCCGAACCTGGTCCTGGCCGGAGCGCGATCGGCCATCTGTGTCGCGGACCGGTATCACGATGGACGACCGGACCGGATCGAAATGGGCGCCCCGCCTCGCGGTCGGGTCGGTCGATATGCTCGCGGTGACGACTATCACAGGAGCATGCTGGGCAGGCTCAGGGTGTTGGAGCAGCGATTGAGGCAGGAGTGTCCCGGTGTGGAATTCCGCTGCTGCGTCGACACGGCCCCGGTGATGGAGCGTGAACTGGCCCAGAGGGCCGGGATTGGCCAGTTCGGCAAGAACACGATGCTCATCGAACAGGGGATCGGAAGCTGGATGCTTCTCGGTGAGATCCTCAGCACCATGGAGATGCCTTCGACCATCGCGCCCGAGGAGGATCCATGCGGCAGCTGCACTCGTTGCATCGATGCATGCCCGACCGACGCGATCACGCCATACACCATCGAAGCGACCCGCTGCATCAGCTACCTGACGATCGAGCATCGGGGGATGATCGATCCGGAACTGCATCACCTGCTGGGTGACTGGATCTTCGGGTGTGACATCTGCCAGGAAACCTGTCCGCACAACCAGCCGACCAACCGGACCTCCGGGAAGCCCTTGCATCCGGACTACCGGCAGCGGAACGAGGGGTTCGATCTGCTGGATGTCCTTGGCTGGTCCGAGCAGGACCGCCGTGACGCCTTCATTCGCAGCGCGTTGAAACGGGCCAAGCTGGACATGTTCAAGCGGAACGCCATCATCTGCGCGGGCAATGCTGTGATCGACCGTGGGGATGATATCGGGTTGCGACGACGGCTCCAGGAACTGTCACGGGATCCAGGTCAGGGTGAACTGGTCCGGGAGACTGCCCGGCAGACCCTCGACAGGATCGGTTGAATGACCCTGGAATCACCCGCCGTAGAGCGGTCCCACGATGCTGACGATCGTGAAGACGACGACGCCGAGAAGGGCCACCAGCGACAGCGTGCCCACCGTGGAGATCAGGATCCTGTATCGCCTCCATGTGAGCAGGAGGATCCCACAGCCGATTCCTGGAAGTGCCAGTGATCCGATGAGTCCCGGGTTTTTCAACAGCATCAATGAAAGCCCCGACACGACCAGATCGTGATCGGCTGCAATCTGTGCGAGTCTTCCCATGATGAACCAGCCAATGATCGCTGAGATGCAACTGGTGATGATCAGGAAGATCGCCTTGCCGATGGCCATGAAGTCCATCACCTTGTCGGCCATCTGCTTGCTGTCGCCCTGTTGTTTCATCGGGGCCCCGCTCAGGCTGGTGGGGGCTGCTCCATCATCTGCTGCATGAGCGTCTGCATGGCGTTTGTAAAAACCGATTCGGAGCAGGAGTCGACGGCTGCCTGGACGGTCGGATACTTGCCGTTCTTGATCGCGGAGGCTTCCTGGTTCCCGGCCTGCACGATCACTTCGCTGAACTGGTCCGTGAATCCCGGGGGGAGGCTGGCGGCGGTCTTGAGCATCGTCTCGCTGAACGAATCCATGTCCAGATACCACTGCCCGTTGACCTTGACCAGTGGCATGGCCTCCCCGATATCCTTGTCCATGAGCGAGGCGGTTGAATCGGTCTGCTCGGTGATCTGGGCCGGCTTCATGATGTACAGGTTCGCATCATCGGACATGTTCGCGACCTTCACGGCCTGTGCTCCGAAGTGATCCTCAATCGCCGAGTAGCAGGTGGCCTGGGCACCGAGGGTTGCCATGAAAATGTTCTTGGCGCTTTGGCCCTTTGCAGTTCTTGCACGAATGGCCTGGCCGAGCCTGTCCAGCGACTCGGTCGATGGCATGTTCGTGCTGATGAAGGTCTTGAACGCATCGAGCGAATCGAAGCCTCCGCCCGTGGATGCCTGGGCCGGTTCGCTTGCTGGTGCCTGAATGTCGGTATCGATCATCTCGGTCCCACTCAGCATGGAGAGCGAGCCATCGATGGCCTGCCTGATTCCGTCGATGCCGGGCGTACTGTTTGAAATCTGTCCGGCGAAATCCTTGGCGGACGTGAACTCGGCGATCGCCTTGTCATGGGCCTTCTTCTGCTCGGCGGCCGTCGTCTCCAGATCGACCTTCCATCGGTCGGAGCCGCCGAGCATGTCGCCCTCGGCCGCGATCCGCTTCAGCACGATCGCCTTGGCGGCGAGCCCGTTGCTCCTGGCCCACTCCAGTTCGCCCTCGGCACGGTGTATGGCGACCTTGATCAGGTTGCTCGTGTCTCGTGCGGTGCTGTTGCCACTGCCGATACCGAGGCTCGCCTTCTGGGCGTTGTTCAGGTCTGAGGAGGCCGCCTGGTACATCGGCTCGAGCACTTCCGATCGTTCCTTGACAAGCGTGTCCATGAGCTGGTCGAGTTCGGTCTCGAACTGCTTCTTGAGCTCGTTGATGGCCTGCATCTGGGCCTGCCTGTCACCAGCGCGTTGCTTGAGCCGGTCGATCGCGTCACTCATGTTCTGTGCGAGTGCCTCGGTCGACGCAAGTTCAGCACTTACGAACGCAAGGTCCGGTCGGAGTTGTGACAGTTCGATGTCTCTGTTGGAGATCTCGGATTCCAGCTTCTTGGCCTGGATCTTCACCTTCGACGCTTCCTCGACGAACGGGTACCCGTCCCGGGGACCGGAGTCATTGGCCTGCTGCTGCAACTGCTTGGCCTCGTCCTGGAGCTGCCTGACCATCCCCTTCTGGGACTGGTTCTGCGACTCCATCTGCTCGATCGGGATCTGCTGGTTCCGGACCTGGTTGTTCAGGTCCCTCAGCCCGTCCTGTGCCGAGGCGAAGGTGGAGTCGACGAGTTGCTGTTCCTGCTGGAAGACCTGTTCGGAGGTGCTCCGGTGAAGGGTGTCAAGCCTGCCGAGACAATCCAGCATCTCGTTGACACTGCCCATGATTCTCATGCGCCGCATTTCCAGCTTGTTGATGCCCCTCATCTCGGCCGTGGCCGCATCGATGGAAATCCAGCTCTTCATGAGATTGGCCGTGGATTGCTGGTCCTTGCCCATCGGGTCAGCCTGACCGATCTCGCCTGCAAGCGATCGGATCTTCGCCGCCCGGGCCCGGTCCTCGGAATGGTCGGACTTGATGCTCGAGTTGGTGGAAAGCTCCGCATGCCTCTGCGAGATGTCCGAAAGCTTGGCCTGGGCGCTCTTGCTGTTGCTGGTGGCCTCGTTCTCGCATCCGGCGAACAGGGCGATTGCCCAGGTCGTGGTGAGGAGAGTCAGTCCCTGTTTGATCGTCATGCTGGGTCCTTGCGTTTCTGCGGGAACGGGCGAATCCGGGATCCCGGGGTCCTGTCAGGGAAGTGTAGCACCAATCCGTGGCCTTCTGGAGTTCATGGAAAGTCTGTCAGCGGGTCTGCCGCTGCTTGTTGCCGCCATCGGGGGGGATGATCCCGTCCTCCGTTGGGGCCGTGGGGGCCTTCAACGCAGGAGGTGTGAAGTCGATCGGGTACTCGTGTCGGGGCTTGTACATCGAGTTGATCCACTGGATCGAGTCCTCCAGGAGTCTCTTGTTGCTTCGGCCGAAGCTGGGCCGCCATCCCTTGACGTCCGGGTGGGGCATGCGAGCCTCCGATCGAGGAAGAGCGTGCTGGATGATCAGCGACTTCATGGGGTTCTCGAAGTCGACAAGGTGGTGTTCACTCATGTCGGTCTCCAGGAGGATCATCAGGTTCGTGTACCGGACCTTCGGGTCCTTGTACCCCTTCCGATGCAGGAAGAAGTCGCCTGCCTTGACGCCTCCATGGCACTTGCTCGTCGCGCAGTTGTTGATGAGCCAGGAGTCATGTACCCGTTGCCTGAAGAGATTCAGTGCGTATGGCTCCGAGTCCACCGAGATGCGAGGATAGAAGTCCCGAGCCTGCAGTTGGAAGATGAGCTTGACCAGTTCGATCGGATCGGCTCGGAAGAGCTTCGTCCGACCCTCGCTGTTTGCCGGGATGCGCGGGTCTGCCGCATGCTCGGTGATCAGATCGCGGATCGTCTCCGGCGAGATGCTCACACGTGGGGGCTTGGAGAAGTCGATCTCGTAGACCCTGATGATGTTCACGTCATCGGTGCTGAGAAGGCTCGTCGGGAGCAGGTCGGATTGGGAGATGGTCCCGCCTCCGGACTCCGAACCGGAGATCCTGATGCCGGGCACGTCACCCTCTTGATTCTGCAAGTTCAGCTGCGCGTCGACCTGGTTCAGGAGCATGTTGGCCTCGTAGAGGTCGACCTCCTTGACCAGGGCCGTCAGTTCCTCGTGAGCGAGTTCGTACTCGCGTTGCCGGACGAGCCATCGGCAGAGTTCAAGCCGGCGACCGTACATGGTCGGTTCGAGAGACTCCTTGATCTGCCTGTACTTCTTCTTGAACGGAAGGTCCAGCTGGACATGGGATACCCGCTTCCTCGGCAGATCCAGCTCGATGCCCTCCACCCTGATCTGAACGTGGTCGAACGTGTCGGCGAACACGGTGCCCTCGTACACGGTGCCGTCACGCATGAAGACCATTCCGGGTGTCTGGCCGTCCGTCATATCGTTGAGCCTGACGAGGGCGATTGTCCTGTTCTTGAGGATGGTCTGGTCCGGGTTGTCTGGGTTCTCATCCGGCATGGCGGTCTCGTCCGAGCCTGGAAGGGCTGGTCTGACCACGATGACATGTTCATCCTCCCGGACGCGCCAGCCCGAGATCTCTTCCCGCCGATTCAGGATCAGGTGGACCCGCTGTGGGTCATCCGTATTCCCCACCCCTTTGGCATCACCGGTTGGGGATGCGGGCTCGTCCTCCTGCTTCGGAGGCGGATCGGATATTGCCGGAGGTGCCTCCGGAGCCGCCTGCGAAGCGACCAGCATGCCGAAGATCAGGATGAAGAGTGCTGTGGCCAAGGACATCCGATCATTGTCCTCCCAGCACGCCCGTTCTGCAATGCCACAGTGTCTTGAAGCGGGTCATGGGGCATTTGTGGTATGTTCCGCCGCGTTGGTGCATCTGATTCGAATCAACAGGAGGACCTGGCGATGAAACTCGGCGTGATGGCAGCACTGTTCGCGGGACGGGAGTTCGAGGACGTCCTGGCTTATTGTGCCGAAAGTGGTCTCGAAGCGATCGAGATCCCGGTCGGCGCCTATCCTGGCAAGCCCTTCTTCGAGCCGGCTCGCGTACTCGCTTCGAAGAAGAAGCAGGACACGATCAAGTCGATGCTCAAGGAATACGGGCTCGAGCTGAGCGGCCTGGCGGTGCACGGAAACCCGGTCCACCCGAGCAAGAAGATCGCGAGGGAGCATCACGAGGCGTTCGAGACCGCCGTCAAGCTGTGTCCAAAGCTCGGCACTACGACGGTCATCACGTTCTCCGGCTGTCCCGGTGGTTCGCGGTCTGACAAGACTCCCAACTGGGTGACCTGTCCCTGGCCTCCTGATTACAGCGACATCCTCGACTACCAGTGGAATGACGTCCTGGTTCCCTACTGGGCCAAGCAGGCGAAGCTGGTCAAGCGTCACGGGGTCCGCGTCGCATGGGAGGCCCATCCCGGCTTCACCGTCTACAACCCGGACACGATCATCAGGATGTCCAAGGCTGCGATGAAGGCCTCCGGCCTCAAGGGCAAGCCGGTCCTCGGCGCGAACCTGGATCCCTCGCACTTCTTCTGGCAGGGCATCGACCCGATCCTGGCGGCCCGTGAGCTGGGCGAGGCGGGCCTGCTCTTCTACGTGCATGCCAAGGACACCGAGCTGGATCGATACCAGGGGCCCATCAACGGTTATCTCGACGCTCGGCACTACACCGATCTGACCAACCGCTCCTGGAATTTCAGGACCTGCGGTTGGGGTCATGGCCATGACTTCTGGAAGCCGTTCGTATCACAGCTGAGGCGCTACGGATACGACGGTGTCCTGAGCATCGAGCACGAGGATTCGCTCATGTCGATCGACGAGGGGCTCCAGCGGGCGATCGACTTCCTCAGCGAAGCGATCATCTACGAGCCACCGGCCGAACCCTGGTGGACCTGAGTCCCGCCGACAGATCAAGGCACGTTCAGATGTCCTGCATGGCCGCCCGGATGCCGCCTCGAGCAAGCAGCGTGGCGACCCGTTCCTTGTCGTGAAGGTTCGAGTTGAGCACCGCCTCGACCAGGTCGCAGTTCTCCTGCCTCTTGCGCAGGTAGTCCAGGGCGAGTTTCGAGAGCGTCTGGCTGTTGAGGTCCTCGAGGAAGCCGATGCCCTCCCTGTAGGCGATCCCTGCAGAGAGGCTGTACGCGATGATCGAGTCGAGGTACTTCTTCGGCAGCGTGTAGAGCGTCTGCTCCGCCTCGTCCACGAGCACCTCGGGCATGTGCTCCGCGACGAGCGCATTGGCGAGGATCCGATCGGTCTCGGACCAGGATGAGATCGATTCCTCGATCGACACGGCCGCATCGTTGATGACCCGGCTGAGCTGCACGCTGGTCTCGGGAAGCGGGATCTCCGGATGTCTCTTCTGCTCGCCCATCAGGAGGATGGCCTCGAGCTTGGCGAGGCTGCGCAGCTTCTGGAGGACCTGCTCGACGAATGTCTCCTTGATCTGGAGGAAGCGGGTTTCATCAAGCAGCATGCAGGCGGCGATCTCGTAGCTGGAGCAGATGACCCCGCACTTGTTGGCGGAGGAGTCCTTGATGATCAGCACGCCATGATTGCTCAGCTCGGCCCTGGCCTCGGGCGTGAGAAAGAGGTTGGCGCCCTCGACGATCACCTTGGACGACGGGGTGCCGTCCTCCTGGAGAAACTCTCGCCAGTTGTTGGCATGGATCGTCGCCGGCCGGCCGCCGGCGGGCACGAACGCATCCGCGTAGACCCTGTTGTGCATCGTGTTGCGCTGTTGCACGCCCTCGGGCTCCTCCGTTCCGATGAGCCGTCCGTTCGGCGAGAGCTTCGAGGAATCGAACTCCATGATCGGGAGTTCCTTCTTCACGAGCCTCAGCAGTTCATCGTAGTCCAGCCCGGCTGGATCCTCGCACGTGCCGCTTCCATCGGCGATGCCGATGATCTTGGCGTTCTCCCCGTACTCGCGGTGGAGGATCTTGATCATGTTGCCCGCCACGTCACCATCCGGGCCACCGGTGATCTTGATCGTGAACGGCTGCGTATCAGGGTTGATGCCGATATGCCGCAGGGCCACGTCGAGGAAGACGTTCACACCCTCGCTCGTCACGCCATAGACCTTGTGGTTGATCCCGGCTCCCGGCTTGCTGCTGATGAACGCCGACGGGATGGCGTACCCACGATGCTGGGCGCGATCAGCGATCCACTCGATGTGCTGCGGGGTGATGTTCTCATCGGGTCCGAGGTAGAGCAGTTCCTCCTGTCCGAATCGGTCGACGATGGCCGCCCGTGTCGCCTGGTCCGGGGTGATCAGGTCGAGGATCGAGTCGACGAAGGCCTTGACGCTCCTGGTGACATCCACGTTGGGGCGCAGGAGGATCGCCGCCTTGGCGCCACCTTCGGGAATGTCCTTGTTCTTCAACTGCTGGGCGAATGCAAGACCGTAGGCCTCGTCGTAGAGTCGTTCGACCTCGCGGCCGTGCTGTTCCTCGCCGAAGGTCCGGATCACGCGGAGGCCTCCGCGGGCGATGTCCCTGAACCTCACATGGAATCCATCGAAGCCACGGCCGTGCACGAAGAAGACACCGTAGGGAATCTCGGTCCTGGTCTCAGTCCTCAGTATTGCCGGGTCGATCCGGAACGACAGGGCGAATCGATCCTTCAGGTAGTAGTTGGTCCTGTAGGTCGCCTCGACCGCCTTGAGGATCCTGTGGAGGACGATCCGACCGTTCTCCGAGTTGGAGCGTCTCTCGATCGTGTCGTGCAGTTCCCTCGCAGCCTCGATGAACTCGACCTCGCCCATCGGGCTGGCCGGGTTGAACCTCGACTCGAACAGCTTGACGATCTCCAATGCCTGCTCCATCGACCGCTCGATCTCCAGGCGGATCCTCGATCGGGTGAAGGCGTAGGGGTTCTCCTGGTTCAGCACGTGGTGGACCAGGTTGCTCAGGGCGATCAGACACTCGGCCCGCCGGAGTTCAAGCCCCTCGTGGTGACCGGCAAGGTCCAGTGACCGCACGTCAACCCACTTGATCCTGGTGAGGTCCTCGGCCACCTTCGTCCAGAGTTCACCGGTCGAGTCGATCGCGACACCGCCGGGGGCCTGGGCCACGAATCCGACGATCGTGATCGATCCGTATCCCGGGTCCTCGATCATGTCCAGGTAGGCGCGGTCGATGTTGATCTTGTAGCGGCTCAGCAGGATGGCGGCCCGTTCGAGCATCGACCTGGTGGAGGCGTTGCCGACGGTGATGGTGATCCTGCTCTGGTTGGGATTCTCCTCGGGCTCGATGCACACTCGGGCGCCATCGGTTCGCGAGATCGCCATGAAGTCGTCGTGATGCCTGCAGATGCGCAGTGGCGTGAGCGTCTGGACGTAGTCCGCCGTGCAGCAGGCGAAGAAGTTCCGGATCTCCTGCTCGGACCAGTGCGGTCGTTCCGTGGCGGCGTACTGGATCGTCTGTTCGAGCTTGGCCGCCTGCTCGGGATCGTTCGGATCAAATGGTTCGTGGTATCCGAAGCGGAACGTGTCGAGGATCAACTGCTTGTCCGCCGTCGTGTGGATCTTCGCGGCTCGAAGTGGACGATCTTCAGGAAGCGAGGCGACCATCTCCGCCAGCACGCCCGGGTAGTTGGTCGGCCTGATGCAGGTCCACTGGTCACCGTCCTCGCTTCGCAGCGTCATCTCAAGGGGCTGCCCCGATGCCTGCGCCGCGATGATTGCCCGAAGGTGACTCAACTGCGTTTCATGATCGGTGTCCTGGAAGTACATCTTCGGCATCTGGGACAGGAACCATGGCACGACCGACTCGGCCTTGTCACGGAAGCTCTGGGCCAGTTCGCCGATGAGGCTGTCACCCTGCGGCAGTTCAGCGTGATCTGTTTTCTTGGTTTCCAAGGACATTCATCCTAATAGTGACCGCCAAATGCACCTGATTCAAGCACAACGGGTCATGAATCACACCATCCCAGTTCCGACGCTCGATCCCTGTCGATTACCGGGTCACTCCGGGGCCGACTTGGACCTCTGGACCGTGCAGGATATCGTCTTTGGCCGGAGACACCCATGAACGTGGTCACAATCGGCAATTTCGACGGGGTCCACCAGGGCCATCGCCATCTTCTCCGGCAGTGCCGGAAACGGGCCGGAACCGGTGGATCCGTGATCGTGGTCACCTTCGAGCCACATCCGTCGGTCATCCTTGATCCCGATAACGTCCGTGGATCCCTCAGCAGCGTGGAGGACAGGCGGGACTGGCTTGCTGATGCGGGGGCCGACCAGGTCGTGGTTATCCAGACCACGAAGGAACTGCTGCAGCAGGCACCTCGGGAGTTCCTCCGTACGACACTGCACCCACTGGATCCCGGCCTGTTGATGGAAGGCCCGGATTTTCGCTTCGGCTTCAAGCGAAGCGGGGATCTCCAGACACTTCGTGAAGATGGTCACGAGAATGGATACGAGGTCGAGATCATCCAGAAACTGCACGAAGGCATGGATGACCAGGAGGAGGTCATCTCGAGTACGAGGATCAGGTCGCTGCTTGAATCCGGGGAAGTCCAGCAGGCCTGTGTCATGCTCGGAAGGCCCTACACGATCCGCGGGCGTGTCATTCAGGGGGCCCGGCGAGGCAGGGAACTCGGATATCCCACAGCGAACATCGATCACGGCCGGATGCAGCTTCCCGGTCCCGGGGTCTACTGCGGGATGGTCGACCTTCCAAGCGGGGATCGATGCGTTGGCGCCCTCAGCGTGGGGACCAACCCCACCTTCGGAGAGGATCCGCTGCGTTGCGAGGCCCACCTGCTCGACGTTGATCTTCCGATCGACGACTATGGGTGGAACATCCGGGTCGGATTCGAGCGGATGATCCGTTGCCAGGAGGTCTTCCAGGATGGAGAATCTCTCGTCCGGCAGATCCATCAGGACATCGAGATGATCCGATCATGGACACAGGAGGTTCACCCGGGCCGATGAGCCAGTACAGGACCAACATCTCGGTTGATGCGATCGTCGACAGGCTCACCTCGGCCTCGTCGATCCTCATATCGACCCATGCCAAGCCCGATGGCGATGCGATGGGTTCGATGCTCGCCCTGGCCCGCGGCCTGAGGCAGAAGGGGCTCGCTTCGAGCATCCACGTCACGGGTCCGATTGAACCGAACCTGCTGATGCTCGCGGCGGACGTCGACCTGAACGTCATGCCTGGACAGATGCCGGCCGACACGATCGACCTGTCAGTGATCCTCGATACCGGAGCCTGGGGGCAACTGCCCGATCTCGGTGCGTGGCTCAGGGGACGAGAGGACCAGGTCATCGTGATCGACCATCACAGTCGAGGCGATGTCGAGATCGCTTCCAGCAGGCTCGTCGACAGTACCGCGGCATCGACCACCCAGGTCCTGCTTCCGGTCCTGGAGGCGATGGGCTGCAACATCCACGAGGGTGGCGCCGATGGATCGGGGTCGATCGCCGAAGCGCTCTTCGTGGGCCTGGCCACGGACACCGGCTGGTTCAGGTTCTCAAACGCCGATGCCGAGGCCTTCAGGATCGCCAGCACCCTCCTGGAAGGCGGGTTGGACAAGAGCCGTCTCTACAGGATGATCGAGGAGAACCACCGCCCGGCCCGCTTGGCGTTGACGGCCCGGGCGATCGAATCAATCGAGTTTCTCCAGAACGGTGCCATCGCCCTGATGCGTCTGCGCCCGGATGACTTCGAGGACACCGGGGGATCCCTGGAGGATCTCAACGGCGTCGTCAATGAACCGATGGCGATCGGAACCGTGGAGATGTCGATCCTCCTGACGCAGGTCGAGCAGGGGCTGACCAAGGCGAGCTTCAGGTCGAAGCCTCCCCGCGGTGGTTCGGCTGCGATGGACGTGAACGTCTTCGCCGGTCGGTTCGGTGGTGGTGGGCATGTTCATGCCGCCGGCGCACGGTTCCAGTGCGATATCGACGAGGCGGCGGGAGCGATCACCCGTTCTCTTGAAGAGGATCCTCTGTCGTAGTCGTATCCGGCGGATGCACCGGGGCGTCGACACCGGTGATGTCATAGCCGAGTTTCCCGACCGATTCGAGAATGGCTCCCGAGATCGATGGATTGTCGGCGAGGATGACGGCTGAACGTCGGTCAAGATCGACCTGGCAGTCATTGACCCCTTCGATCTCGTTCACCTCCAGCGTGATCGCATCGACGCAGCCACTGCAATGCATGCCCTTGATGACGTAGACGAGTTCCACCGGCTGGCTCTTGGGAGGGGCCTCCCCGGCGCAGCCGAGACATGCGAGCATCCAAGTGCCGGCAAGGATGATGACGTGATCGATCCGGGTCATGCCAGCCCGTCCTTGAGCACGTTCACCGGCTTGTAGGTTCCGCGGAGGATCTCCTTGGATGGAGCCTTGAGCCACTGCTCGAGGATGCCCGCATAGACTCGCCTGAAGTCGAGTGTGAACTTCAGGTCACCATTGTCCAGGTCCGTCAGTGATGGGTGCACTCCGTGAAGGCCCGGTCGGACCATGTCGCCGACAAGGTACATCGGTGCGGCGGTGCCGTGATCGGTTCCGCTGGAGCCGTTCTGCCTGACACGCCTGCCGAACTCGCTGAACACCATCGTCAGGACGCGTCCATTGTTGCCCTGGGCCTTCATATCCTCGTGGAAGGCCTTCAGCGAGGCGGAGACCTGTCCAAGCAGGTTCTGATGGGTACCGACCTGTCCGGCATGCGTGTCGAAACCGCCGAGGCTGACGTAATAGACACGCGTCCGCATCTGGTCGCGGATCATTGCGCCGACCGTCTGCAATTGCTGCGCCAGTCGGTTCCGTGGGTAGTTGACCAGTGGTCGCTTGGCGACGGCCGCCCGGATCCGGTCCGAGGACAGTTGTGCATCGAGCGAGGTCCGCATCAGGAAGTCCATCTGGTTGTTCGACGGGACGGGCTCGAGCGAGCCGCTGCGCGTGATCCGGTGGTAGGGGTCCTCCAGAGCGGAGTTGAGGTTCTGCCCCTGCCACTTGAAGAACTCCTCGTTCTCGAAGCTGACCGGTTTCTGCTGGTCCCCGACCATCGCCAGAGGAGTCTCGCGACCGATGGAGACCCCGGATTCCGGGTCGGGTGTTCCCTTGCAGGTGCAGTCGAAGTACCGGCCGACCCATCCGTTGGTCCGGGTTCCGCTGTTGTTGGCGGTATGCCAGATGTCCATGGATGTGAAGTGGCTCCTGTTCGGATTGGGGTAGCCGACTCCCTGGATGATCGCGGCGTTGCCGTCGTCCATCATCTCCTTGAACTCCGACATGGCCGGGTGGAGCCCGATGCCATCGGCCCCGTCGATCGACAATGCTGCGGCGTTGTTCCGGCTGCTGCCAGGGGCGCCGATCGCGATCGCGGGCCTGGCCTTGTAGTAGATGTCGCTGCCGTAGGGCACGACCGTGTTCAGGCCGTCGTTGCCTCCGCCGAGCTGGACGATCACGAGCACCTGGTCCTCAGGTACGCCTGCCTGGCTCGAGAGCATGGAGCCTTCCGGCATGAGCATGCCGGCGGCTGAGCGCTGGATGAACTGGGGCAGGGTGGCCGCCATCGAGGCGAGGGTGACACCCTGCTGCATGAAGAGTCGCCTGGAGTATGCGTGGTCCTGTGGTGTCGTCATATCGAAAGTCCCTCTGGAGGTCGAGGCGTCAGCAGAGCTGGTACTCCGGCATCGCGGCAATGAGGCAGAGGCAGGCGATCGCCTGGTCCGGTCCGAGCCGGTTCCCGTTGGATCGCACGAATGTGGTGAGTGACTCGACGCGTTCCGGATGTGGATTCGTGCCGAGGCAGAATTTCAGCAGGTAGGTGACCCCGGCATCGATCCGGTCGGTACCGTTGCCGTCCTGATCGAGGTGTTCCAGCAGGTGCATCGGGTCGTAGGGGATGTTGTCGGATTCCCAGGCCATCGTCTCCGGCCCCTGGCCGGTCAGCAGGTAGATCACGATGTTCTGACGGACGAACAGCGTCGAGGTGTTGATCCACGCCCGTCCACCGTCCCAGCCCTTGACGGTCGGTGGCTGGAAGAGGTTCTGGCCCATCAGGTCGCCTGCTCCGACCAGCGCGGTCATGCTCCGGTCGGAAGGGGTCCGCAGCGACCGGACGGTCTGAACCATCAGCTGGATGGGGCTCTTGATCAGGGCGCTGCGATTGGCGCGATCGTAGAAGTGCTCGCTCTTGAACAGGGTCGCCAGGACTGGCTTCAGGTGGTACTGGTTCTTGCGGAACTCGGCCGCGAGCCTCTGGATGAACTTTCGAGTGTTCGCATCCATGCCGTCGGGAAGGTCGTTGACGAAGAACTTGTAGAGCTTCAGGCATATGAACTCGCTGCAGGAGGTCCGCCCGAGAATGATCCGCAGGAGATCGTCCCCGTCGAATCGACCGGTCTTGCCGAGGACTCGCTTCATCCCGTCGTCATGTTGGTTGCTGTTGAACACGAACTCGTCATCATCGAACGTGTATCCGGTGAGGGACCTGGCCGCCTCCTTGATGTCCGACTCGGTGTAGTCGTGCCCTTCGCCGAGGCAGAACAGTTCCATCAGTTCCCTGGCGAGGTTCTCGTTGGGTGAGCCCTTTCTGTTCTCGTTGTTGTCGAGGTACTCGAGCATCGCCGGATCACGGATGATCCACGAGACCAGGTCCGCGAAGTTGCCCGTTGCATGGGTCCTGAAGAGGTTGTTCTGCTGCAACATGTGCCAGCTGTCCTCGATCGTCCGGTAGCCGGTCGCGAAGTGTCCGTGCCAGAAGAGGGTCATCTTCTCCTCGAGAGGACGACCGGTCTCGATCATGCGCTTGAGCCACCATCGCTGCATCTGGGCAATCTGCCGTCGATCCTGTCGCTGTCTCTGCTGTCGTTGCTGGCGGAGCTGTTCCAATGCTCGCTCATCCCCGTTGCGGCGGGCCTGGAGTCCCAGCTGGCGTTCCATGTTGTTCGCGGGTCTCATGATGTCACTGTCGAACTGGTCCACGTCCAGTGGAAGTGGTCTCACCGCCTCCTCGTACTCGACCAGGTACTCGATGGCACCATCCAGACCCATCTGGAGGACGGCCTGGACCTGGTCGGGCGTCCCCCCGAACCCCGCCCGGTTGAGCAGGTGTTGAGCCGCCCAGTAGTCGAACTCGGACTGCTTCAACGGTTTCAGGCTGGAGGTGGGCATCGAGGGTCTCCGCTGGATCGTTCGCTGTCGCCTTCCAGGCTCAGGGCGTGGATGAGGGCTCCATGGTGGCATCCCTCTGTCTACCTCTATTGTTCATATCCAGCAGCGCCAGGGACAGGATCATCATCAAAGGAATCGGCAAAAGCCACGTCATTTTGCCCATGAATCCCATCTGGTACAGCGGAATGCCCACGAGACAGGCGATCGTCCATGAGATGAGACCCCGGTTGCGGGCGATGGCCATGGGGACCGGCCACCAGCTGGGGTGGATCAGCAGGATCACGTAGGCCGGGAAGAAGAGCCCGTAGAAGATCATGAACCCGAGATAGACCGATTCGAACGTCCATGGCAGGACCATGATCAGCCACGCGATCAACGGGGCCAGGCCCAGAAGAAGTCCGGACAGATGATGCCCGGTGGTTCCGGGGATCATCGGGACCTGCCTGGTCGCCCTGGCATGGGCCGCCGAGGTGAAGATCGCCTGAAGCACCATGTGAATGCAGACCACTCTGGCCAGCACCAGCAGGGCGCCATCGAACAACAGTGCCGTGCCGATCAGCAGCAGGCTGAACGCGATGGCGAAGACCACGAAGGCCATCGAGCCGCCTCGTTCCCTGGCCTCATGGAAGGTGCCGTCCAGGACCGGGCACAGCATGAACCCGAAGATGAAGGTCGGGATCGCCCAGTAGATCAGGGACGTGTCCAGCCGCCCGGCTGAACCGGCGACATCGAGACCGCCCGCCGGTGGGACCAGCAGGACGATGAATGAGAAGACGTAGAGGCAACCAGCGATCCATGGCCAGCTCCTGGTGGGCATGACGCTCAGGCCGATCGCGGCCCCGTAGGCCGCAAGCATGACGAGGACCGAATCGGAGAGGTCCAGCCCGACCAGGCGCATGATCATCCCGATGAAGAACAGCTGGAACACGACCGTGACGATGCTGAATCCGATCACGGCGTGTCCATGCTCGGCCTGGATCCGCCGGCAGCCGTCCGGCGTGACGACGAGACCGAACAGCAGCGTGCCCAGCACGTTCGGGATCGCAAAGACGAGGAACCCGGTCCACCCCCAGTCCCTCAGCAGCAACAGCGGAAGGAACATCCCGATGGACCAGAGCCAGGAACAACTGGCGAAGACGCCCCAACCAAGCGCTCCCGTTGGAGATTGCTTCATGGTCGCAGTGTATTCAAAAGTGAATCAGGTGTTCTGGACGGCTTCCTGTCGGCGGGCGTCCCGGGACCGGATCCGGTCCTGTCGCTGCTGTGCCTGCAGCTTGGGCGTGCAGTGGAACGTGATGTCGCAGCGGCCGACCCTGAGTTCCTTGCCCTTCTTGCGGAGCTTCTGTCGAATCTCCATGTGCAGGTCGATGTTGAACTCCCCGCCTTCGGCCAGCTTCGTGTCCAGGTCCTCGGTCTTGACGATCTCGTAGATCGCGGGCCCGAAGCACGGACGGAGGAAGCGGTACTTCAGATCCTTGCAGACCACGATGTAGCCCCCGCCGCAGACGGCGAAGAGGTACATGCCAGCAGCGACCTCGGAATTGCCCAGGAGGGCGGCTCCAGCCATCGCGTTGTACCAGTTGCGGTTGAACCTTCGGAAGGGCAGAACCGCCTGGAAGCGGTTGGCGTCGATGCGCTTCATCGTGATGCCTGAACGGAATGCGTATGGCAGCCAGACCAGCGAGAACACCTTCTGCCAAAAGTTGTTCCGAATGCTCAAGCGACTCAGTGATGCCTCGATTCGCTGGAAGAGGGATCTCTTGGGCATGTCCAACATCGCCTGCTCGTGTCTCTGCTGATCGATCTTGGCCGTGGTCACGATTCCGCTCCGTACTCGGGATGCCGTGCGCATCGGAACCCATTGTACGCTCATGAATGGTGCTGTTCCAGCTTTCGCCCCCGTATCAGCGTATCGGTGCCTCTGGGGGGCTTCCAGGCCGATGGATGCCGGCCACCTCTGAACTGGCCGGTGGTACACTTGCTCCTGACCAGGAGGTGACGGGCCCATGGACAACCAATCCGATGCTGGCGGAGGAATGCTGGGCGTCTGCAGTTGGAGCCTCAGGCCCGAGGATCCTGTCTCGCTGATCGAGCTTCTTGAACGCGTCCAGCTGAATGCAATCCAGCTCGCACTGATGCCGGCGATCACCGAACCCAGGGCCTGGAGCGACTGCTTTGAACTGCTGCAAGCCCGTGGGATCCGGATTGCAAGCGGCATGCTCTCGATGGAAGCGGAGGACTACACGAGTCTCGACTCAATCCGACAGACCGGTGGCGTGCGACCGGACGAGCACTGGCAGGCCAACCTCGACAGGGCGTTGAGGGTCTCGGACATCGCCGCGGAGAACGACGTGCCACTCGTGACGTTCCATGCCGGGTTCATCCCCCATGAGGCCGAGGATCCCGAGCGGACCAAGATGCTTGACCGGATCGCGATGTTCGCGGACATCTTCCAGGAACGCGGCGTACGGCTCGCCCTGGAGACTGGACAGGAGACGGCTGAGACGCTGGTGCAGGTTCTTGATCAACTGTCACACCCCACCCTCGGGGTCAACTTCGATCCGGCCAACATGCTCCTCTACGGGATGGGCGATCCGATCCAGGCGCTCCGACTGCTTCAGCCGAGGCTCTTCCAGGTCCATATCAAGGATGCCGTCGTCTCCGATGTTTCAGGCCAGTGGGGGACCGAGGTTCCTGCGGGCGAGGGCGATGTGGACTTCCCGTCGTTCTTCCAGGTGCTTCGGGATTCCTCAAGACCGGTCGACATGATGATCGAGCGTGAAGCAGGCAAGGACCGGGCCGAGGACATCATCACGGCGAGGAAACTCTGCGAGGGCCTGTTGAAGAGGGAGCAGCAGTGACATCGAGCGTATGATGTCCGTGGAACAGACTGATGCCGATCTACGTCTATGAAATCATCACGAAGGACGGGTCCGTGGGGGAGCACTTCCAGGTCATGCAGAAGATGACCGACCCGCCCCTGCAGGCACATCCGGAGACCGGTGAGCCCGTCCGCCGGGTGATCTCTGCGCCCAACCTTCCTGGCAAGTACACCGATGCCGCCACCAAGTCCATGCTCAGCGACAAGAACCTCGATCGGCTCGGGTTCACCAAGTACGACAACGCCGGCGGCGGACACTTCGAGAAGAAGGCCGGCGATGGACCTGATGTCATCAGTGCCGACTGAGAACAGCTGATGAATGCACCGGATCACGACAAGGACAGGATCAGCCACCTGCAGGAACTGCTGACCAGGGCCGAGCGGGCCTACTACGTCGATGCTGATCCGATCATGTCAGACCGGTCCTATGACACCATGCTGCAGGAACTGGTCGAACTGGAGCAGCGACACGGGGTGTCGGATCCCTCGAGTCCGACCGCACGCGTCGGCGGGGAGCCCATAGAGGGTTTTCAGTCCCACGAGCATGCGATGCCGATGCAGTCGATCGACAATACCTATTCGCTCGAGGACCTGGAAGCCTGGATCCGCAGAATCAGCACAGGGCTTCGTGAGGTGGGGCTGCTCCCGGAGGACCAGCCGCCCCTGATGGTGTGCGACCCGAAGATCGACGGCGTCGCGATCAGCCTCCGGTACGAGAAGGGTGATCTCGTCCAGGCGCTGACCCGTGGGGATGGTCGCCGAGGTGATGATGTCACTGAGAACATCCGGACCATCAGGGCGATCCCCCTGAAGCTCGACGACGACATCGAACTGCTCGAGGTACGGGGTGAGATCTTCATGCCCGATGCCGAGTTCGACAGGATCAATGCCGAGCGGGAGAAGCAGGGCGAACCGCTGTTCGCCAACGCACGCAACTCGACCGCGGGCACGCTCAAGAGCCTCGATCCGGGCGTGGTCGCGTCGCGTCGACTGAGTTTCCTCGCCCATGGTCGCGGCCTGCTCCATGGAGCTGATATCGGGACCTACTCGGAATTCCTCCGGTTGATCGGATCGCTGGGCATCCCCGTCTCCGACAGCATCGTCCAGGCCTGCTCTGTCGACGAGGTCACGAAAGCCATCGAGTCCTTCGACCGGCGTCGTGGATCGTTGCCGTTCGCCGTCGATGGCATGGTGGTGCGACTGGATCGGTTCGATCAGCAGGAAGCCCTCGGCAGCACGAGCAAGTCGCCGCGATGGTGCATCGCCTTCAAGTACCCGGCCGAGCAGGCCAGGACCGTGCTGCTGAAGGTGGACTGGCAGGTCGGCAAGGGTGGCACCCTGACGCCACGGGCGACCATGGAGCCCGTGCTCGTGGCCGGGACCACGGTCAGTCATGCCACGCTTCACAACATCGAGGAGATCCGTCGCAAGGACATCCGCATCGGTGACCACGTGATCATCGAGAAGGCGGGCGAGATCATCCCGCAGGTCGTCGAGGCGGTGGTCGATTCGCGGACCGGGGCCGAGCAGGTGATCGAACCTCCGGTGACCTGTCCGGCCTGCGGCGGCCCGATCGAGCAGGAGGGACCGAAGCTCTACTGCGTCAACCCCGAATGCCCGGCGCAGCTTGCGGAGAAGTTGAAGTGGTTCGCGGCCCGGGGACAGATGGACATCGAGGGCATGGGCGACAAGGTGATCGACCAGTTGATCGATGCCGGGCTGGTGAGTCATTTCGCCGACCTGTTCACCCTCGAGGTCGACGACCTGGTCGCCTTGCCCGGATTCAAGGAGGTCTCCGCGGGCAAGCTGGTCGAATCCGCGAAGGTCGCCTCGAGTCGTGGCCTGCAGAGCGTGCTCGCTGGGCTGGGCATCAGGCACATCGGGGCCACCGCCTCCAGGACGCTCGCCCGCGCCTTTGCCGATGCGGACTCGTTGATGAAGGCGACCCCGGAGGAACTGATGCAACTGGACGACTTCGGGGAGATCACGGCACGGACCACGCACGAGTACCTGCATTCGACACAGGCTCGCGACACCTTCGATCGCCTGCGGAAGGTC
This sequence comes from Phycisphaerae bacterium, assembly GCA_002711415.1. Classification (GTDB taxonomy): domain Bacteria; phylum Planctomycetota; class Phycisphaerae; order Phycisphaerales; family SM1A02. The sequence goes on from PARI01000028.1 coordinate 44,235, forward strand.
GGGGTCAACCTCGATTCGGATCTTCATGGTGAGCAGGAGGCCTCCGGGATGCTCTCTGGCAAGACCGTCGTTCTCACCGGAACCCTCGAGGGTCTCTCCAGATCCGAGGCGGGCAAGGCGCTGGAGGCACTGGGGGCCAAGATCACCTCGAGCGTATCAGCCAGGACGGATATCGTCGTGGCGGGGGACTCGCCTGGCAGCAAGTTGGAGAAGGCTCGCACACTCGGCCTGGAGATCTGGGACCAGCAGCGACTGGAACGTGAAATCTCTGGTCGTTGACCGCACCCAGCAGCCACTGTCCAATTGCTACAATCCAATGCGATGGGTCAACTCGCACTTGGTTTTCAAAGTCTCCTGTTCAAGCTGGCTATCTTCGTGGTCATGGCTGCCCTGCTTGCATGGGCGCTTGGTGGCACCCTCTGGCCACGATCCCAGTGGGGGATCGTCTCGGAGCCGCTCGGGGGTTGGGCCATTCGGGTCGAGGTCACCGGCGCTCACGAGGTGCACTATCACCTTGCGGCCAGCGAAGGCGGAGAATGGATCAACGTGCTTCCCCGGGAAGGAGCCGATTCCTGGAGCAGCGTCGCCGGTCCGGTCCGACTGCCCGATGGCGGGATCCTCATTGCCGCGCTGGTCGCGAATCGCTGGGAGTTCTTCCGATCAACCGGTGGTGATCCGGGCAGTTTTTCACTCGATGACATGTGGATGGCTCCGGACCGGTACATGGTGGAGCAGATCCTCAGGCAATCGTCATCTGCCCCGGCATCCACGGAATCAAAAGAATCGTGAAATCCAACTCCGGAACGAACATCGAGTACAAGAGCGAGCTTCGCGAGATCGGAGCTGCCAGGCGCCAGGCGTCCCTCTTGAACGCGGAATTACAGGCCAAGATCCACCAGATCGATTCCTACTTCGAGGTTCCGTCCGGTCTTCTCAAGCAAAGACAGGAGCCCAACAGGGATCCCGTCTGGATCTTCTACACCAGGTCGGTCAACGAACTGGTCCGTCCCAGTGACTGGTCGTTCGTTCCAGAGGATGTCGTCTTCAAGCAGTACGCGGTGCAGGATCAGGAGCCGCTGGTGGTCGTCACCAAGCTTCGGGAATACTGGCGCATGGAGAACGTCCGGATCCATTTCGATCGCGTCCGCGGCCTCGGGCTCTACTTCGAACTGGAGGCCCAGGTGATCCCCACCTGCACCGAATCAGCCTGTCGAGACAAGGTCCAGCAACTCGTCGACACCTTCCGCCCGATTCTCGGGGAGCCGGTCACGGCCAGCTATGCCCACCTCCTCCTGCGCGGTGGTGTCGGTCATGAGGACGGTTGATTCCTCGGGAGGCTGCCCGAAGGTGAGGTTCCCCGAGATGACCAGCCCCAGCACGATCGCCGACAGTGCCAGCCTCCACCAGCCGAACAGCGCCATGCCATGGGTCGAGAGGTAGCCGACCAGCCACTTGATCGCCAGTGCCGCCGACACCGTCGCAACCACGATTCCAACGATCATCGGCCCCCAGCCGCCCAGGTCCTCGACGAAGCGTCCGCCATCCTCACTTGTGATGATCTTGAGAGTCTTCCAGGCGCACGCGCCACCGAGCGTGGGCAGTCCCAGGAGAAAGCTGAATTCAGCGGCCTGCCTGGCGCGGAGTCCCACCAGCATCCCGCCGAGTATGGTCATCATCGATCGGCTGGTTCCTGGCCACATCGCGACGCACTGCAGGAGCCCGATCAGCAGCGCCCGTCCGGGCGTGAGTTGCTCCAGGTCGATGTGTGCCCTGGCTTCGTCACCGGAGCCTCTCATGAACCGATCCCAGCCGATCAGTACGAGGCCGCCGGCGGCCAGCGCCACGAGGACCGGCACCGGGTGGAACAGGTACCGGTCGATCGTCTCCTCGAGCAGCAGGCCGAATACCACGGCCGGTATGAATGCGATGATGATGTTGACCAGGAGTCTCCTCCCGGCGGCATCACGCCCGATCACGCCCTTGAGCATCGAGCGGACCCGGGCGAAGTAGAGTCCGAGCACGGCAAGGATCGCCCCACCCTGGATGATGATCGTGAAGGCATTGACCGCATCGCTGGATTCCGGGTTCTTGTCGAGTCCCAGCAGCCACGCCGTGATGATCAGGTGCCCGGTCGAGCTGACCGGGAGGTACTCGGTGATTCCCTCGACGAGCCCGAGAATGATCGCATCAAGAATGGTCATGGTCTCTTCCGGTCACCCGGCTGATCCCCGGTGGTGGCGGCAAGCCACGGCATGAGCTGGCGGACACGTCGTCCGGCCTCCTCGATCTCTTCATCGGTCGCAGAGCGCCTTCGGGAGGAGAACCATTGGCCTCCCTGTTGGATGTCCTCGATGTACCGCCTGGCGAAGTCGCCGTCCTGCACGTCCTTGAGCAGTGCCTGCATGTGCTGGCTCAGTCCGCTGTTCCTGAGTTTCTCGTTCCCGACGTGGGCACCGAACTCGGCCGTGTTGCTGATCATCTCCAGCATCTTCGCCAGTCCTCCAGCGTAGACCAGGTCGACCACCTGCTTGACCTCGTGGCAGCACTCGATGTACGCAAGCTCAGGTGGATACCCCGCATCGACAAGGGTCTTGAATCCCTCCAGGATCAGCGCCATGACCCCACCGCAGAGAACCGCCTGCTCGCCGAAGAGATCCGTCTCGGTCTCATCACCTGCGGTCGTTTCGATCACACCGCTCCTGGCACAACCAATCGCGGTTGCCCAGCCCAGGCCGAGAGAACGGGCCAGCCCACCCTCGATCTCGCGAGGAACCGCGAACAGACAGGGGATTCCATCGCCCTCGACGTACCGCTGCCGCAGCGTATGGCCGGGGCCCTTGGGCGCGACCATCACCACGCCGACCTGCTCAGGCGGGTCGAGCAGTCCGTAGTGAATGCTGAACCCGTGCATCACGCCGATGACGGTGCCCGGCCTGATCGCACCGGAGATCGCCTGGTTCCATGCGGTGCCATGAACTTCATCAGGCAGGCCCAGGATGACCAGGTCGCCCGTTGCGGCGGCATGCTCGATCGAGCACACATCCATCCCGTCACGGCGAGCCTGTTCTGCTCCCGGACCCTCCCTGGCGCCGACGAGAAGCTTGATTCCCGAATCCCTGATGTTCAGCGCGTGTGCGCGGCCCTGGTTGCCGTATCCGATCAAGGAGATGGTCCTGCCCTTGATTGAATCTAAGGAGCAATCGTCCGGTTCCCGCAGGATGTGCAGTTGCTGTGTCATCGACAAGCCCATCACCCACCTGTGCTGTGACTGATGATACACTTGAAGCAGACGATTGTTTTCCGGAGGCAATCCATGGCATACAGCAGTACAGAAAAGATCCTGCGGGACCAGGGCATACGCTGTACAAGGCCGCGGATCGCAATCTACGAGTGCCTTGCCTCGATCGAAGGCCATCCGACTGCTGAAGACCTGCACTCGATCGTCTGTGATCGCTACGAGCATGTCAGTCTTGCAACGATCTACAACACGTTGACGGTCTTCGAGGAGACCGGCCTCTGCCGGAAGATCTCGTCTTCCGCGGGTTCCAGGTTCTGCTCGGCTGACTCACAGGGGATTCACGTCCATCTCCGGATCGCCGGCCAGGATGAACTCGTGGATCTGCCATTGGAGTACTCGAAGCTGTTCGAGGGTCTCCTTGACGAAGGCCTCCTCGAGCAACTGGGTCGGAGCCTGGGCATGGACATCAACGGCCTGCAGGTGGAACTGCTGGCGCACCAACACGATGATCAAGCATGAGCGTCCGAAAACCCCTGCCTGTTTGTCTTCGTGCGATGCCTGCTCAAAATTTGACCGAGGAAAATGTCCCACGAATCGAGGATGAGCCGAGGTCGATGGTAGTATCGGCATCTTTACGAAGACGAGCTTGCCAATGAACACCGACCAGTCCAACTCACCGGCCATGATCGAGTCGACCTCCGACCGCCGCGATGACCAGCGGGTCACGCTGGATCCGGCGTACTCGCCCGTCCAGGTCAGGCGACTGAACGACATGGCGACGATCCTCCCGGGTCATGCCTACGACATCAGCCCGACTGGCAGCCGGTTCGAACTGGATGAATCACTGGAGCCTGGAGAGCGGATCCAGATCGAGATCGATTCGGTCGTATGCCGGTCGACATTGAAGACGACCGGGACGATCCAGTGGATCTCCAGCGAGGATGATGATCCCGGCCCGCGACGGATGGCCGTCGAATTCGACACCCTCCAGGATGCCCAGCGGATCTCCCTCGGGGGCTGTCGCGTCTAGGCCGATCCCGGCTCCTGCCTTCCAGAAAGAAACCGCTTGATCGATTCCACGCATTCGTCGGGATCATGACGTGACGTGTCGATGACCTGGTCTGCCAGTTCAAGCATCCGAGGTCGTCTTGCCTGGCTGATCTGCTCGAGTTCGTCGGCGGGGGACTGTCCGGTCAGGCTTGGGCGGTCGCCCGTCTCGGCCTTCAGCCTCTGCTGCATCACCTGAAGTGGCGGGTCCAGAAGGATCACCAGTGCCGACCCGTCAGCACGTCGTTGTTGCAGTACCTGGTGGATCCGATCGATCATCGGGGCGCCACCACCGAGCGAGAGCACGAGATCCTCATCAGCGTCCAGAGTGTCAAAGGCATCCAGTTCACCTGTCCGCCAGGCTGATTCGCCATGGTCCATGAAGTACCGGGCGACCGAGTCGTACCCGTTTCGCTCAAGGACCAGTTCGTCCAGGTCGACGTGTCGCCACTGGAGTTGCTCGGCCAGGATCCTGGCGATGGTCGTCTTTCCTGATGCCCGTAATCCGATCAGTGCGATGTGCATGGCGCGTACCAATGAGGCGATTCTTCGAACCGCCTGGGAGGTTGCTCATTGCTTGGTCAAGTCAGTTCCCTGTTCAACGCATCGCGAGGGTGCGACCGATCCGCCTCTTGCGATTGAGGATCTTGCGTCCACTCTTCGTGCGCATTCTGGCCCTGAAACCCACCTTGCGGGCTTTCTTGATCCGGCTGACACGTCTTGGGTAATGCATCTTGCTGGGGCCTTGGGTTGATCCGACAGATCGGGGATCCTACCAGAATCGAGGCGGGATGTGAACCGTCGTCCTGGCCCAAGGGCCTGAAACGGCATTTTCACTCAAGCCGCCCCGCGGACGAGGCGATAACCAGTCTCGGACGATACCATTGGGACAGGGATCACGTGATCCCAGAGCGTGTTCTCCCATCGCCGAGAAGGTCACTTCCACGACGCCAGGAGATCCCGCCCTCGCCCTCACTTGAGGATGAACCATATCGCTCCCAACGGGGGCACTGGCGGAGTCAACATGGACGCTGTTGAAACTGAACAGATCGAAGCGATTCTCGACTATCAATTCAAGGACCACGACCTGCTGGAGCTGGCCCTCCGGCATGCATCATGGACCGATTCACGGCTTCAGAGCAATGAGCGGCTGGAGTTTCTTGGTGATGCCATCCTCGGGATGGTGGTCTGCACGACCCTGTTCGAGAACTTCCCGGATTCACTGGAAGGTGACCTGACCAAGATCAAGTCCAACGTGGTCAGCCGTCGGGCCTGCGCCGACGTGGCCAACGAGCTTGAACTGCAGAGATTCCTCAAGATCGGCAAGGGCATGGGGTCTCGATCAAACCTGCCCCAGTCCCTGGCGGCGGCAGTCTACGAGTCGGTCATCGGGGCGATCTATCTCGATGGAGGACTCGAACCGGCTCGGGATTTCATCCTCGCCCACATGGAGCCACTGATCCAGCAGGCGTCTGAACTCGGTCACCAGCACAACTTCAAGTCAGTCCTGCAGCAGTACCTCCAATCACAGGAGAAGCCCGGTCCCGTGTACGTCATCCTCGACGAGCAGGGGCCTGATCATGCCAAGTGCTTCGAGGTCTGTGTCGAGATGGGGCACCACAGGTTCCCCGGGTGCTGGGGACCATCCAAGAAGCAGGCAGAGCAGCAGGCTGCCCTGGAGGCACTGCTGGAACTCAAGGCTGCGGTCAAGACCGAGGATGGGCATATCAGGATTGACAAGTACGATTGAGCCGCCCTACGGATTCACCCAGAACCCGTGAAACGAGGGCTCATCCCGGTACCCGGTGATCTGCCTCAGCCCCGGGTGCACGCGATCCTGGGCCAGTGTTCCGATCATCGCGATCGCGACGGCTTCACGTGCCTGGGCCGGAATTCCGATCTGGTCCGTGAGGATGATCGACTTGCCCGTTCGCCCCAGCGCCTCGACAAGGGCCATGTTCCGGCAGCCACCGCCTGCGAGACAGAGCTGGTCGATCCCCTCGCAGGCATCCAGGATCATGCTCGTGATCGCATCGATCGCAGTCGCCAGGGCATCCTCATCCGACAATGTTCCGGCATCGGAATCGATCCAGTCGAATGCCTCGTCATCGGTTCCGAGGGAACGAACCGCCTCTTCACAACCGAACCGCTGCTTCAAGGCCATTGAGGATGTTTGATCAACCGTGCCACGCGTGGCAACCCGCCCCTGGTCATCCATCGGCTGGTCCAGACGGATCCGAGCGATCTCGTCGAGCAACTGGTTGCATGGGCAGAGGTCGAATCCCAGAACCTGGTTGATCGACTGGTCCGATGGTGGCAGCAGCGTGATGTTGGCAAATCCGCCCAGGTTGACGATGGCCATGGCCGAGTGGTTCCTGAAGAGGATCCAGTCGGCGATCGGTGTCAGCGGAGCTCCCTCGCCACCGGCAAGCAGGTCCGACCGTCGAAGATTGAACACGATCGGGCAATCCAGTGCCCGGCTGATCGGTGCCGGGTCAAGCAGTTGCAATGAGTGGGGCGGTCGATGAAAGACCGTCTGTCCATGGCAGGCCACCAGGTCGATCCGAACCTCGGCCTGCCGGGCCAGTTCAAGCAGCGCGTCGGCATGGAGTTGGCCGAATCGCTCGGAGATCACCGTGAACTCCTCCGCGGTCATCGGACTGTTGCGGGCCATGGCACGGAGCGAGGGAGCCAGTTCCCCCAGCGGCCTGGACAGGTGACCCAGGAGCTCCACCTTCATGGCCAGACCGGCCCCGGTGATCCGGGTCAGGGCCAGGTCGATCCCATCGATGCTGGTGCCGGTCATCGTTCCGGCGACGATCCTCGAGGTGTCCATGCCGTGGATCGTCGCATCGGACGTGATGGTTCACAAGTTTCAGCGTCGATCGAGTACACTTCCGGCGTCACACCTTCTCTATTTCCAGGGATCAACATGATCAAGCGTGTACTCGTCACTGGTGGAGCCGGCTTCCTCGGATCGCATCTCTGTGAGCGGCTCGTCAAGGCCAAGCAGGATGTCATCTGCGTCGACAATTTCTTCACCAGCCAGAAGTCCAACATCGAGCACCTGCTTCCGGAGCCGAACTTCGAGCTGATCCGGCACGACATCACTGAGCCATTGATGCTCGAGGTCGATGAAATCTTCAACCTCGCGTGTCCGGCGGCCCCCGGTCACTACCAGTACAACCCGATCAAGACGACCAAGACCTCGGTCATGGGCGCGATCAACATGCTGGGGCTGGCCAAGAGGACCGGTGCCCGGATCTTTCACGCCTCGACCAGCGAGGTCTACGGCGATCCGGATATTCATCCGCAGCCCGAGACCTATCGAGGCAATGTCAATCCGATCGGTCCACGAGCCTGCTACGACGAGGGCAAGAGGGCGGCCGAGACTCTCTTCTTCGACTATCACCGGCAGAACAAGGTGCAGATCAAGGTGGTGAGGATCTTCAACACCTATGGGCCGAGGATGCATCCGTTCGACGGTCGTGTCGTGAGCAACTTCATCCGGCAGGCGCTCTGTGGCGAGCCGCTGACGATCTACGGTGATGGGAGCCAGACCCGGTCATTCTGTTACGTGGATGACCTGATCAACGGCTTCCTCTCGATGATGGAGAGCTCCGAGGACATCACCGGACCGATCAACCTGGGCAATCCCGGTGAATTCACCATTCGCCAACTGGCCGAGAAGGTCATCGCGATCAGTGGGGAGGACGTCCAGATCAACGTCGCGAGGGAACTGCCTCAGGATGATCCCCTCCAGCGGCAGCCGGACATCACCTTGGCTCGAACGCTCCTGGACTGGGAGCCGACGATTCCTCTTGATACGGGCCTGGCTCGCACCATCGAGTGGATGAGAAGCGTCGATATCTCCAGCTTCCGAGCGCCGACGCCCAACTACTAGTTCGTCGACCTGCCTTGGGACGACACCTGTTCTCTGTTCCTAGTCGCTCGATTCCGTGCATGGAGCCAGAATCAGGCTACCGAACATTTTCCAAAATTATCACCGAAAAGATACCGAACAGGCCTTGACTGATCCGATGAAATGGTGATCCTACCGAACACCGAACATTGACCAATCAAGGGGTAACAGATATGGTGACTGCAAAGATCTCGTCCAAGCGTACCGATAAGTCGGCAAAAGCCGGTTCCGAGGCATCCAAGGCTGATTCAGGCGGTGGCAGGATGGGCATGAAGGGTACCCGCAAGACCGGTGGTTCAAGCCGCGGCACGGGTACGGACAACACTGGCAAGCCCCCGGCCCAGGGACGAAAGGGCGTGACGGGGAAGCAGGAGGCATCCATGGCAAACGCCACCATCGACGACAAGGGTCGAGCCCAGTCACTGGATCGTGCATTGGCACAGATCG
>PARI01000029.1 GCA_002711415.1 Phycisphaerae bacterium
GGGCCGCAGAATATTGAGACTGAAGCTCTTGGGCAATTTGCCAATCTGAGTTGAGCTGTTCTTGCATAATCTGGGCTTCTTCAGCGATAAGCTGGGTTTCTACGCTCTTGGCATAATCTCGATCTTGATTCTCTCTGCGGTCTGTTCACCGATGGAGAGACTGTACGTCTTCTTCATGTGGCTGATGATCGCCTCGTCGAAGTCGTCTCCTGCAACGCGTATGGATTCACACGTGGCGATGTCTGCAAGACTCATGATCGCGACCTCGGTGGTCCCTCCACCAATGTCCACGATCATGCTCGCGGTCGGCTCAACGATCGGAAGGCCAGCCCCGATCCCGGCTGCCATTGGCTCCTCGACGAGGTAGACCCGCCTGGCGCCCGCACGCTCGGCTGAATCAAGGACCGCTCGCTTCTCGACGGCGGTGATGCCGGATGGAATCGCGATGACCACGCGGGGACCGAAGATCCTGCTTCTGCCATTGACCTTCCTGATGAAGTAGCTGAGCATCGCCTCGGTGATCTCGAAGTCACTGATGACGCCGTCCTTGAGCGGTCGGATTGCACTGATCGAGCCCGGGGTCTTGCCGAGCATCTCCTTGGCATCCCAACCGACCGCGGTTCCGCCGTTGAGAACCTTGTTGGTCCCCTTCCTGACGGCGACGACCGACGGCTCGTTCAGGACAATGCCTTCCCCCCTGACGCAGACCAGGGTGTTGCAGGTACCCAGATCGATACCCATGTCGACGCTGAACCAGCCTAGCAGTGAATCCAGGAACACGATCAAATCCTCTTGTTACGGTCTCTTGCAACTGCCCCGAGGTCGCATTCGCGACGTGGGCACTCTAGCACAAAGAAGGCTCTCCCGAGATCCCCGCGTGACCCGTGTGGATATCAAGCAAGAACCCCCGGCTGTTGCCGGGGGTCCCTGGTGTCGTTTGCGGTTTCAGGCTCAGGAGACAGCAGTGAATATGCCGCCGCCATCCATGGCCGAGTTGGCCTGGATCAGTACGAAGATCCCGATCAGCAGGATCAGCAGAGCTGCAGCAAGCAGCCCCGTGTAGACATCGAGTTCGCCTGTCTTGTTTCCGGATGTATTGGGGAACTGGCTCATGGTCGACTCCTTCGGGTCACTCGCCTCTGCGGGCGATTGCCCTCTGCCCGATCTGGACCTTGCCTTGGGTCGCATTTTCGTGCTCGATGACACCGGTGGAACGATTCACATCGACCTCGATGATCCTCAGGTTGCCGATGTACTTGCTTCCATCACCGATCGTAAGGACCCAGCCTGGCTGGACACCATCACGTGAACCGGCATTGATCTCGGCCAGGGAGGAGTCGTCATTGCGACGGACACCGATGATCGTCGCCGAAAGGGAGCGATCCGCGGGAACGCGGAGGCCACCACCGGCGACGGCTCCTGCACGGACGTCAGGCAGATCGCCGACGTAGGCGTGATACTTGGAGATTGTGGTCAGGGCCTGATCCTTCTCCTCGGAAAGCCTTTGGACCTCTTCCTGGAGTTGCCTTCTCGCGGCATCGGCCACTTCAAGCTGAGCCTGGACATTGGAAAGCGCCTCGTCGACTTCGACGACCGCACGCTCGGATTCGACCGCGAGTGCCCTCACCTTGCGAAGCTCGCCGACAAGGGACTCGACCAGCTCGGCATTGGCCTTGCCTGTCTGCGCCATGATCTCGATGTTCGTATTGATGTTGCCCTGCTGCCCCTGGAGTGCGACCAGTTCGGATTCCAGTTGCCTGATCCGCTCAAGCTGGCGACTTCGGGTGTTCCGAAGCTGCGACATCTGGGATTCCATGCCCTGGACTTCGAGGGCGTGCTCGGACTGCATCGATTGGACGCTGGCCAGTGCGGAACGTTCGGCGTTCTTGGAAGCTGCCCTCGCCGTATCCGACTCCCTGAACTTGCCTTCCCATGTGGAGGCGTTCTTGGCATTCACGACCACGAGTGGGACGATCATGACTGAAAGCAGCGAAACGAGCACGATGAATATCTTGGTCAGAACGTGCAAGGTTGTATTCCTTAACTCTGTGCGTATTGATACGTCTGCGTGGGCGTGTTCCCAGTACCCGGGTCCATCCGGGATCATGATACAACGACTTGAACGTGATGAATCCGAATTGGGTTCATCAAGTCGATATCATCGTTTTTGTACCCGCGAGGGCACCCCTTGTCAATGGAACCGGGCTTCTGGAGGGACCTGGGCAGATGCGGTCAACTCCCACTGGAGGAGGAGATGTTGAGCATCGCGGATGCTGCAGCAATCTGCACCAGCGGGCTCGGATCATCCAGGCGAGCCTGGACAAGGTCCAACGCCCTGGCACTGCCAAGGTGTCCGAGGGCGAGGATCGCCTGCGCCCGGATCGAGTCGATGTCACTGTTGGCACTCTCCTGGATCAGCTGCATCGTCGGTTCGCCGGGTTGTGCCCCGAGTCGGATCAGCGAATCCGCCGCCGCAAGGCGGATCTCGATCGGCCTGGCGACCTTCCCCTCCGCCTCGACAAGGCGTTCCAACATGGGCTGTGCCTGGAGATCGCCCAGTTCGGCGAGGAGCTGACATGCCAGAACGGTCAGTTCCCCCTGTTCCATGGGGGCGAACAACGCGGCCCTGATCGGCTCGAGGCCCTCGACCTCGCCGAGGCGGACCAGTGCTGCAGACGCCTGAAGCTCGAACAGCTTCACTCGCTCAGGATTGATCTGGCCCAAGCCTTGGGCGATGCTCGCCTCGACCAAGCCGACCGCCGAGGGGTTGCCCAGCAGCCCGAGGATCGTGATCGCATTGGATCTGACCTCCGGTTCATCAGACAAGGCGAAGCTCGCCAACCGCGATGGATCGACCGGTATGTCACAGGCATCCAGGCAGTAGATCGCAGCGGCCTGCACGGACATGGATGGATCCTCCAGCATCGGCTCGACCAAGCGGATGTCCTCGCACAAACCGGCATCGGCCATGCACATCAAAGCGATGAATCGAACGCCGCGATTCGGATCGACCAGTGAGCGTCTGACCAGTGGCTCCAGCGAGGACGGGCTCGGAAGCAGTCCTTCCAGCGCATTGGCTCGAAGGATCGGACGCTGGTCGATCGCCGCCTGCTGGAGAAGGTCGATCGCAGAAGCTTGTTCCTTGTGGGTTGGAATCTGGCTCCATGCCTGTTGCCTCGACTCGGGCCTCAGGTCGACCTGCTCGATCGGTGGCGGAGTCTTCTGGATGCTCTGGCCCTTGGTGCTCCAGTCCTCGGCGCCCCCGGCACACCCGGTTGCTGCAAGGGCGAGGACAAGCATCAGGCAAGGTCGCACGGTGTTTGGTCTCATGGAGTGGGTCCAGTGCACCAGGGGCGTGTAGGCAGCAGGGAGATCCCGACCAGCAGGACTGCTCCCATCAGAAGTGTCCATCCAATGATATCGCCCAGACGACCGTAGAGCGTGACCCGGTCATCCAGGCTCGTTCGTGCCGCGACATGGCCGTCCACCCCGTGTTCGCCGGCTGGTGGCGGGCCGATCATCTGGACCACCAGTCCCCTCGAATCGATGAGCACGCTGTAACCCGTGTTGACCGAGCGGACCATGGGAACCCTGTTCTCGATGCATCGAAGCGAGGCCAGCCTCACGTGTTCGAGTCGGCCAGCGGAACTCTCACCGAACCACCCGTCGTTGGAGATGTTGACCAGCAGATGAGACACCTTGTCCGAGCCCTCGTAGACCATCGAGCGGCAGAGAGAGGCGACCGAATCCTCGAAGCATATCGGCACACCGAACTGGAGTGACTGCCTGTTCTCGTCCGGCCCGTATTCCAATTGCATCCGGCCAGGCGATTCCGCGGCATCCAGGTTGAACTTCATGCCCGAGGCCCCCAGTGACAGCAAGGCATCCTGCAGCCACGGCCAGTGCTCGATGTAGGGCATGCGTTCGCCAAAGGGTGTCAGGTGCACCTTCTCGATCCGCTGGTACGGACGCTGGGATTGGACCATGTACGCGCCGTTGAAATGCATGTCCCACTGATACATCCGACCGTCGAGCCTGAGCCCGGTGTACACGGGGGCACCGACCAGCAACGGCACGTCCAGGAAACGGTTCAACTGGACGAGTTGTTCCAGGTAGTGGCCTGCCGGGTAGAGATCGTTCTGCTGCTGGAATTGGATGGTCTGCTCTTCAAGCCCGTAGCCTGGCAGCATCGTTTCTGGCCAGACGACCAGGTCTGGACGGTGGCCCTGGTCGATCGTGTCCGAGAAACCGGTCGTGGTCAGCCCGATGAATCGCGTGAAGTCACGAGCTTGTTCCTCGGCTGACCATGCGACCTTGTTGCTCGTCGACACGTTGGTCTGGATTGCCAGCACAACGGGCCCCTCACGATCGTGCTCGTCCTGGCCGATGCGCCAGGTGCCGTAGGTGACGTTGCCGATGCCAATCAACATGACCACCGCAAGGCACGTCAAGACGCCCCTTCTTCCGGGGCCCCTGCCCGTTCGAGCCAGGAGGACGTCGACCAGGAGACCGTTCCAGCTTGCCACGAGCACGCCCAGGAGCGGGACACCCTGGAGATCCGCCGACTGGGCCAGGACCGGCCAGGCCGCCAGTGAACTTCCGAGCTGATACCACGGGTACCCGTGCATGAAGAGCGTCGATCGAAAGAACTCCAGGCCGCACCACGCCACGGGTACCACGATGGTGGCCGGCAGGCACCTGAACATGTTCTTGATCAACAGGCGTCGGAGGATCAACGTGAAAGATGCCGGGTACAGCGCCATGTATCCACAGAGAACAAGCCACCCCGGCAGTGTCAGGTCGAAGACCCATGCCTGGACGAACATCCATATCGGAACGGCCCCTACCCAGGCCATGAGGAATGCCTGCAGGCCGCTCCGGGAGGATGCGGCGACAACAGCCAGCGGCACGAGGCAGACGAACGCAAGTGGCACCAGTTCCAATGGTGGCATCGACATCGCCATGAGCAGTGCCGAGAGGACGGACATCAACAGCAGCGATGGCCAGCAGGCCGAACCGGAGGACTCGTTGCAGTCGGGTCTACTTGCCTGCGTAGTCGATGACACGACTGATCTCGCTTCGCAGGTCCTTGCGATGAACGATCCGGTCGATGAAGCCGGCTTCGAGGAGGAATTCCGAGGTCTGGAACCCGTCAGGAAGCTCCTGCCTGATGGTCTGGGCGATCACTCGTGGACCGGCGAATCCGATCAGCGCATGGGGCTCCGCGATGATCAGGTCGCCGAGCATCGCAAAGCTCGCGGTGACTCCGCCGGTCGTGGGGTCGGCCAGTACGGAGATGAAGAGACCGCCCGCATCATCCAGCCTGGCCAGGGCCGCCGAGGTCTTGGCCATCTGCATCAGGCTGTACCCGGATTCCTGCATCCTCGCACCACCGGAACAGCTGACCACGATCAGGGGAAGATCACGATCGGTCGCATGCTCGATCGCTCGGGCGAGCTTCTCCCCGACCACCGACCCCATGGACCCTCCGAGAAACTCGAAATCCATGCACGCCAGAACGACCTTTCGACCCTTGATGAACCCGGTCCCTGTCTGCAGACCGTCATTCTGACCGGTCTTCTTCTGGGCCGCATCGATACGGGCCGTGTACGGCTTCATGTCCACGAACGAGAGCGGATCCACCGGGGCCATCTCGGCGTTGAACGGTTCGAAACTGCCCGGGTCGACCATCTGCTCGACACGCGTCGGGCCGGAGACCCGCATGTGGAACTCGCACTTGGGGCAGACGTTCAGGTTGTTCTGAACCGACTTGCGAAAGACGGTCTCGCCGCAGTTGGTGCATCGCATCCAGAGCCCCTCGGGCACGGCCTTCTTGCGTGCGACCGGAGGATCGGCCTCCTCCCAGCTGCGTTCGATGACTCGATCTGGTTGCTTGGCCATCATGCCTTGATTCGATCCTTCCAACTGCTCATGGCTGCGACCGAGGATACCATCACCACCTCGGACGATCACGCGCCCACATCAACTTGATCGGCTCAGAGCGGCCTCAGGAGCCAGCAAGCGCGGAGATCTCGCGTCGGTAGTCGTCGCTTCCGAATATCGCGCTGGCACTGACCAGGACGTCGGCACCGGCCTCTCGGCATGATGAAGCCGTCGCAGGACTGACCCCGCCGTCGACCTCGATTCGCTGGTCGGGCCTCAGAAGCGGCCTGACCTGCTTCATCTTCTCCAGGACTTCGCTGATGAACGACTGGCCGGAAAAGCCCGGGTGAACGCTCATGATCAGGATCATGTCCGGAAGCTCGATGTGGGAGAGGATCTGCTCCACCGGCGTATCCGGATTCAACGCCAGTCCCGCGGTCATCCCAAGCTCATGGGCCAGGCCCACAAGCGGTTCGGGCTCGGGTACGACCTCGATGTGGAACGTGCAACTGTCGGCCCCGGCATCGGCGAAACGACGGATGTAGGTTTCCGGATCGGTCACCATCAGGTGAACATCCATGAAGACGTCCGGCATCGCCTTCCTCAGGCTGCTGGCGATGGCCGGCCCCATCGAGAGGTTCGGCACGAAGTGCGCATCCATGATGTCCACGTGAAGCAGGTCGGCTCCGGCATCGATCGCCGCCTGCGAGTCGTCCTGGAGCCTGGCAAAATCAGCCGACAGGATCGACGCGGCGACCAGCGGACTCCGTGTCGGATCGGTCAGAAGGTTGCGTGGTTTCATGGGCGACAGCATACCGACAAAGAACAGGGCCCGGCGATGCCGGGCCCTGGCAGTTCACGGAATTCCAACTCGATCTACTTCTTCGAAGCCTTGGGCGCTTCGGCCTTTGCCCTGTAGTAGTCAAGCTTCGCACGATAGGCGGGCTTGTCATCCGGGTCGGCGAGCATCCATGCGTTCATCTGAAGCTCGACCGCCTGGTCGTGATCCTCCTCGAGAAACGACATGTGCGCCAGCGTGGCCAGCGTGTTTGGATCTCGCATCGAGCTGGACGCACTCATCGCCACCGCTGCAGCCTTTGCCATGACCATGTTCCTGACACTCTGATCAGGGTCGCTTGACAACATCATGATCAAGTCAGACAGGATCTCGGGGTCCTGGGCGTACATCCCGATCATTCGAACGACCAGCTCTCTGGACTTGTCGGAATTCTTCTGCTTGGCCTTGGCCATCCTGTACTGCTCGAATGCGACATCGCTGAAGAAGATCGGATCAAGGCCGATGACCTCGGCGTAGTGACGATGGGCATCGGCATAGTTGCGAAGCTTGGCAGCCCGCCTTGCGGCCTCGAGGGTCGGTGCGGCACGAGCCTCCAGCTCAGGATCGAACTTCCCACCGACGGCATCCTCGATCGCCTTGGAGAGCTTGCTGTCAGCAGGGTGGCCGATGAAGAGGATCTTCTGGTTGTTGCCCACGAGGAAGCAGCAGGGAATCCCCTTCTTGCCAGCCGCCTCCATCCAGTTGCGGGATGTCTCCTTGTTCTTGTCGACCCCGACGAGATAGCTCATCCCGTCGCCCTTGCTGCGAACGAAGCTCTTGACCTTGGCCGGGGTCTCGTTGCTGACGCCGATGATGGTCAGCCCCTTCTTGCCGAGGCTCTTGTGCATCTTGTTCAGGTGGGGGATCGACTTGCGACAGGGACCACACCAGGGCGCCCAGAATTCGACCAGGTAGCACTGGCCCTCCTCGATCTGGACGGCATCGCCGTTGATCCAGGTTCCGATCGCCAGTTCGGGGGCCTTGTCCCCGACCTTCAGCTTCGCTGAAGAGGCCTCGAGTACCGGGGTGATGAACATGGTCGCAGCGATGAGCAGTGCAATGGGAGTTCTCATGGATCTGGTCCTTGGTGAGTCTGTCCGTGTCGGACCGGGCGACCCGCCCGGCATGAACACCATGATAGTCGACCAGACTGCCCAAAGGTTCCTCGAACTGGTCGGCCGGGCCTCATTTCACGGCCCGGATGGAGCAGGAACCGGCTATCGAAGGACCTCGACACCTGGCAGGGGCTCCCCTTCAAGCATCTGCAGGCTCGCCCCACCACCAGTTGAAATGTGACTGAATCGATCATCAAGCGAGAAGGTCGCGGCTGCCGCTGCGGTATCCCCCCCTCCGAGAATGGTCACGGCCCCGCGTTCGGTCGCCTCCGCAACCGACTGGGCGACCATTCGTGTACCCGCATCGAACGGCGGTGTCTCGAAGGCACCGAGCGGACCGTTCCAGACCACGGTTCCAGCGGCTGAAACCAGTTCACAGAAGCGATCAGCCGTTGCGGGCCCGATGTCCAGCCCCATCATCTCTTCGGGAATGTCTCCATCGCAGATGCAGGTGGCCACACCCGGCTGAAGCGTCTCGGCACAGACATGATCCGTTGGAAGATGGATCGATGTACAGGTCTGCTCGGACCTGGCCAGGATCTGGGCTGCA
The DNA here is from genome assembly GCA_002711415.1 of Phycisphaerae bacterium. Classification (GTDB taxonomy): domain Bacteria; phylum Planctomycetota; class Phycisphaerae; order Phycisphaerales; family SM1A02. The sequence continues at coordinate 8,387 of PARI01000029.1, forward strand.
CGTTCAACCATCTCCGGCTCGAGCAGGCTCCGGCCGACCGAACGGCCCGTCGCCTGGAGCAACGTGTACGCCATGGCCCCGCCGACCAGAAGGTGATCCACCTTGCCCAGCAGGTTCTCCAGAGCCTTGAGCTTGTCGGAAACCTTCGCGCCACCCGTGATCGCGACGAATGGACGAACCGGACTCTCGATCGCATCCGACAGGAAATGGATCTCCTTGGCCAGCAGAAGCCCGGCGGCCCGCTCATCTGGCTGGAAGCACTCCGCGACCGCGACCATCGAGGCATCGGCCCGGTGGGACGTGCCGAAGGCATCGTTGCAGTAGAGGTCGCCCAATCTGGACAGTTCGCCCGCAAAGTCATGATCACCGCCCTTCTCCCCGGCCTCGAATCGCAGGTTCTCAAGCAGCATCACATCGCCGTTGCCAAGGTGTTGGGCCGCCTCGATCACATCGGACCCAACGCAACTGCCGGGGACATGCTTGACGGTGGTTTCCAGGAGTGTTCCGAGTCTCTGGGCGACCACCTCCAGACCCAGCTCCGGCTGGTATCCGGTCCCGGATGGACGGCCGAGGTGACTCATGAGGATCGCCCGCCCACCACGATCGATGATCGATCGAATCGTGGGCAATGCCATCCTGATCCGACGATCATCGGTGATCAGGCCATCACCATCGAGCGGAACGTTGAAATCCACCCGGGTCAGTACGGACTTGTCCTGCACGTCGAGTTGGTCGATGGTCATGACCGACATTGGCTGATTCTCCAGGAAATTGATGGTGCAATCCTACCCTCTTCGAGCCGGGGTTGAACCAGCCGGCCACCTGCGGACAATGAACAGATGCCATCTCGCGACCCGATCATCATCGTTGCCGGCCAGACCGCCGTGGGCAAGACCGACCTTGCCATGGGGATCGCCGAATCGATCGAGGGCGGCGGCGAATGCATCAGCGCCGACTCGATGCAGATCTACCGTGGCATGGACATCGGGACCGCCAAGCCGACGGCCCGACAGCGACAACAGGTCCGCCATCACATGATCGACGTGGCGAACCCGCACGATTCGGGATTCACACTTGCGACATGGCTCCAGGGTGCTCGTGAATCGATCGAGGATGTCTTCTCCAGGGGCAGAAGACCGATCGTCGTCGGCGGAACCAACCTCTACATCAAGTCGCTGCTCTCAGGGTTCATCGACGGAACCGAACCTGACCCTGCCCGGCGAGCGGAACTGGATCGCATGGACACCGAGCAACTTCGAACGATGCTGGAATCACGCGACCCCGAGTCGGCCCAACGGATCCACCGGAATGATCGCAGGCGCACCATCAGGGCGATCGAGGTGTTCGACTCGACCGGAAAACCCATCAGCGCACTGCAGGAGCATTGGCAGTCAGAATCGGGTCCGGACCCTTTCATCCTGGTCGGGCTCAGCATGGACCGGGAACTGCTCAACAGGAGGATCAACAGCCGAGTCGGCCGCATGATGGAGGAGGGACTCCTGCAGGAACTGGAGCAACTGCTCCAGGATGGTCCGCTGGGCAGGCAGGCCCGGGAGGCTGTCGGCTACAAGCAACTCCTTGAGATGATGGAGGGCCGGTGCAGCCTCGAGGAGGCCAGGGAGCAGATCAAGATCCAGAGCCGGCGATATGCCCGCCAGCAGGCGACCTGGCTGAAGCGGTTCAGGCCCCTCCAGAACTCGATCTGGCTGGACATGAACCAGGGGAATCCGGACGAGCAACTTCGATCCTGCATCGATTTGATCGCCAGGTCCGAGAAGAGCCTTGATTCAGCCCCCCCAGAGGGGGATCAGGCCTCCCAAATTTGACGAACGGCCAGTGAGGCTCTTGAATGCCGCCGCCTGAATCCTCCAGGAAGGGTTCCTTTGGCTTGACTGTTGTATTCCTCCTGACCGATAGCCCCCATTGATGGCCAAGAAGAAGACATCCCGACGCAAGACCCAGCCCGTCGTCTCGGCGGTCGGGAAGCACCTCGTGATCGTCGAGAGCCCGGCCAAGGCCAAGACCATCAACAAGTACCTCGGGTCCGACTATGCCGTCCTCGCCTCGGTCGGCCACGTCTGCGACCTCCCGACCAAGGCGCCCAAGGGTTCAAAGCAACCGGTACCCGGGGTCGACCTGGAGAATGACTTCCAGCCGACCTATGAGGTCCTGAGCGAGAAGAAGAAGACCGTCACCCAGTTGAAGAAGGCCGCCAAGGAAGCTTCGGACATCTGGTTCGCGACCGACCTTGACCGCGAGGGAGAAGCCATCGCGTGGCACCTCAGCAATCTCGTGGGCGTCGATCCGGAGAAGGCCAAGCGGGTCATCTTCAACGCGATCACTCAGAAGGAGATCACCAGGGCCTTCAACGATCCGCATTCGATCGATGAATTCAAGGTCAACGCCCAGCAGGCCAGACGCATCCTCGACAGGATCGTCGGGTACCAGGCCTCACCGCTTCTCTGGAAGAAGGTGGCATTCGGCCTCTCCGCAGGCAGGGTCCAGTCGGTCGCGGTCAGGCTCGTCGTCGAGCGGGAACGCCAGATCCAGGCGTTCATCCCTGACGAGACCTGGGGCGTCACGGTCCGGTTGTCCCTGGACGAATCACAAGCGACTTCGCTCGGCCCGATGTGGAACCAGTTCATGGCCCAGCTTGACGACAAGGGCAAGGCCCCGACCATCAAGCGGCAGAATGCATGGCTGGCCGAGCATGGCGGCATCCGCACCGAGCTGGTCGAACTCGGCGGCGAACGCTTCAAGCTCGGATGCACGGCCGACGAACCGATCGACCTGTCTGATCGTGCACAAGAGGTCGCCGAGGCCACCGGAATGACCGACGTGACGGTCACGACGACGGAGGATCCCGCCGGCCGTGGGCCAGCCCGATTCCTCAGGACCATCGAGGGGACCGTTGATCCGTCGGCGAGGTACACCATCAGCTCGATCGAGCAGAAGCAGACCACCTCCAGGCCCTCAGCTCCGTTCATCACCAGCACGCTCCAGATGACGGCATCCAACCTGCTTGGGATGAGCACGGACCAGACGATGCGCAACGCGCAGAGGCTCTATGAAGGCATCGAGATCCCTGGCGAGGGACAGGTCGGTCTCATCACGTACATGAGAACCGACTCAACCCATCTCTCCGCTGAGGCGATCCAGCAAGCCAGGGACCACATCGGCACCAGCATCGGCGCCGAATACCTGCCGGAGAAGCCCCGGTTCTACGGGTCCAGCAACGCCTCGGCACAGGAGGCCCACGAGGCGATCCGTCCGACCGACGCTTCACGCCACCCCAACGACATCAAGACCGCGATCGGCGAACACGAGTGGAAGCTCTACCGGCTGATCTGGTGCCGGTTCATCGCCAGTCAGATGACCGATGCCCGATGGAACTCGACGACGGTCCTGCTCGAGCGGTCCGACAAGAAGACAGGAGCCGTGCTCAAGACCAATGGACGCGTTCTCGAATTCGACGGCTTCATGAAGGTCTCAGGCATCCCGACGACCAGCGATGAGCAGACCCTCCCCGAGCTGGCCAAGGGCGATGTCACCGCCCCGTTTGACATCGACGTCGGACAGAAGTTCAGCAGCCCTCCCCCCCGCTACAACGAAGGCTCGCTGGTGAAGAAGCTCGAGGAGGAAGGCATCGGCAGACCGTCGACCTACGCCTCCATCATCAAGGTGATCCAGGCCCGCGGCTACGTCGAGCAGCTCGAGCGACGTTTCCACGCGACGGATCTGGGCGAGGTCGTCACCGACAAGATGATCGAGGCCTTCCCCAGGCTGATGGACATCGGTTACACGCGTGAGATGGAGCAGAAGCTCGACAAGATCGAGGAGGATCATCTGGACTGGAAGCAGATGCTCCATGACTTCTACGGTCGCTTCAGCACGTCGCTGGAGAAGGCTCAGGAGGAACTCACCCATGCCAAGGCCGAGACGCAGCCGGCCCCCTACAGCTGCCCGGAGTGTGGCTCGCCCACCTGCTACAAGTTCGGCAAGAACGGTCGATTCCTTTCCTGCACGGCCTATCCGGACTGCGACTACGCCGCCCCGATCAATCGCGAAGGCCGCCCCCTGCTCCCGGAAACCGTGGACATCATCTGTCCAGAGGATGGACAGCAGATGATCCTCAGGACCGGGCGATTCGGACGCTTCCTGGTCAGCCCGCTCTACCCCGAGACCACCTTCGTCCTGAACCTGGACAAGAAGGGCGGCTTGAAACTGCCGGCACCTCCACCAATCCAGACCGACCTGCCATGCCCTCGATGCGATGCGCCGCTGTACCTTCGAGAGGGAAAGCGTGGACCATGGCTCGGCTGCTCCAAGTTCCCCAAGTGTCGAGGCCGTGATTCATGGGCCAAGCTCGAGGATGAGAAGCGAGAGGGACTCCAGAAGCAGTTGGATGAACATATGAAGCAGCATCCACCGGTCCAGCTCAAGCGATCCGATGGAACACCGATCGAGGAAGGCACGCCGATCGAGGAACTGACCATTCCCGGCAACGTCCAGGAACTGGCCATCCACCCTGATGCTCCGACCGAGTCCAAGCCGGACTAGATCTGGTCGGTATCCGCGGTCTTGAAATCATCCTTGAATGCGAAGAGCATCAGCACGAACGCGATGAATCCGACGATCGACAGCGACCACCAGAGAGAACCGTAGCTGAAGACCGAATCCGGAAAGCTCACCCCGCCCCGTGCGAGGATGCCGCTCCAGGCTTCGGCGGCCCCGTCGGCCCACCCCTCGCCCTCGGGCGACGGCATCGATTCGACTCCCCCGACCTTGTCAAGCCAGCCGTTGAAGAACCCGGACAGGATCGGACCGATCCCGAGAATGACGATTCCAAAGGCGGTCTGGGCCGAGTGACGGGCATCCTTGGGCGCAATCCGGTCGATGTACAGGAATGCTGCGGCGAAGAAGAAGCTGAAGCAGAATCCATGCATCGCGATCCCGAGATACGCCAGCATCGGAGCGGTCTCGCCGGCGACTCCGAACAGCGCGAAGCGGATCGCGTAGGCCAGGCAGCCCAGCACGATGACCAGCTTATAGCCCAGGCTCTTGAGAAAGAACCCAAGCACGATCAGGACCAGGATCTCCACGATCTGCCCTATTGACATCATGGCGCCGATATTGGCCTTGGGGAATCCAATCGCCTCGAGGAACAACGAGGTTCGCATGAAGTAGATGTTGTGGATCATGGCGATCAGCAACGCGGCGATCGTGAGGACCAGGACACCTCGATACCTCAGCAGCCAAAACGCTTCGAGGAAGGCGAAGGGGTTGGCTGCCCCCTTCTTCGGAGGCGTTCGCGGCAGGAACAGAACCGCGTAGAACGCATAGATGATCGAGATGATGCCACTGACGAAGAGGCTGTCGCCCATCAGGTTGATGGCCGATGCCTTCTCCTCCCCCACGAAGAACCATGGCTTCCAGGTCATCGAGATGTCTTCCTGGAGCCAGAAGAGCGGGAAGGCCGTGCTCGCCACGATCCAGCCGATCGTGCCGAGGGTCCGGATCGCTGGGAACTGGAGTTCCGAGTTGCTCAGGTTGGCGAAGCAGATCGAATTGGTCAGGGCGATCGTCGGCATGTAGCAGATCGAGTATCCGATGGCGAGGAACAGGAATGCCTCGTACGTGGTCGTATAGTGAAGCAGGATGTTGATCACGCCACCGATCAGCAGGAGGATCCCGAGGGCGATCTCCGCGTTGAGCAGCCGGTCAGCAAGCCATCCGGCGATGAATGGCGAGACCAGCGCTCCGGAAGCGGCACCGACGCCAAGGATCCAGCCGATCTGGTCTCCATTGAAACCGAGCCCGCCCACGACGGCCTTGCTGGAGAGGTACGTAGCGATGTAGGGAAGCCAGATCCCCCAGACGGCGTACTGCAGAAACATCATCAGGCCGAGCCTGGGAACCAGCAGGGGTACGTGCTTCTGGGTGTCCATGGGCGATTCCTCCTTGTTGGATGAGCTCAGAATACCTGAACCGGACTGGATTGGGCCAAGACCGCTCCACTGGGATCTCCTACAATGGAGCATCATGAGCCAGAGACGTCCAACTCGCATGATCACGCTCGGAGACGACCGTGTGGGTCGCGTCCGCATCGGGGGCGATGCCCCGGTCGCGGTCCAGACCATGACCAGCGGGAAGACCCACGAGATCGATACCTGCGTTGCTGAAATCGTACGCATGGCCGATGCAGGCGCCGATGTCGTTCGCGTCGCGGTCCCCGAGAGGAAGGACACCGAGGCCCTGGCCGAGATCATGAAGCAGACGCCGGTGCCCATCGTGGCCGACGTCCACTTCCACTACAAGAGAGCGCTCGAGGCGATCGAGGCCGGCGTACACAAGATCCGCCTGAACCCGGGCAACATCAACGACCGGGACCAGGTCAATGCGGTGATCGATGCCTGCAAGGAACGTGGCATCCCCATCCGGGTCGGCGTCAATGAGGGCTCGATCATCGAGCGGAAGGACAAGGCGCAGCGCAAGGAGGAACTCGGCAAGTTCTTCGCCGATCATCGCAGCGGCCACCTGCTCGCCATCATGATCGCCAAGCTCGAGGAATATCTGGACATCTTCGATGCCCGCGACTTCCATGATGTATGCATCAGTGCCAAGTCCATGGATGCCTCGGTCGTCATCGACGCGTATCGGGAGATCTCATCCCGGTTCGACTATCCGCTTCACCTGGGCGTCACCCATGCGGGCACGGCGGAGACCGGGCGGATCCGATCGGTCGTGGCCCTGGGCTCGCTGCTGGAATCCGGCATCGGCAACACGATCAGGATCAGCTATGCCAGCGATCCCGTTCACGAGGTCGAGGACGGGCTCGAACTGCTGTACTGCCTCGGCCTCAGGGAGCGCAAGGGAATCGAGTTGATTGCATGCCCGACATGCGGCCGGATCCAGGTCGACCTGTTCACCCTCGTGGAGGAAGTCCGCAAGACGCTGGCCGACCAGATCCAACTGCCCATCAAGGTCGCGGTCATGGGCTGCGTGGTCAACGGGCCCGGTGAGGCCGAAGGGGCCGACGTGGCCGTCTTCGCCGGCGATCGCAAGGGCATCATCTACGTCCAGGGCGAACGCGTCGCCAACGTTCCCGAGGATGAGATCCAGCAGCGACTTCTCGAGGAATGCCTGGCCTTCGAGAAACGGGTTCGAGACGGCCAGACCCAGTTGGGCCAGAAGGTCGTTGAAATCATTCCTCCGGATCCGATCGGCGATCTGGGCTCAGGGGTCGAGAAGATCCAGGCCGGCGAGGTCGAGCAGATCACGATCGAGGAGAGCTCCAAGGGTTGACCCAGGGCTTTTTTCCATCACGCAAGTTGATTCTCAGCATATTGTTATATGCTTGGCACCGAATCGCCTGATACAGGATTGACTGCATCCGGAACACGGATTCGACGGATAAGAACTGTACGGATATCGTTCAGAACGGATTCGCCACTCACCCAGGAGACGCCGGTGAACACCAGACGCAACAGAAGAAACAGGACCGGTTTCACCATCGTCGAGATGATCATCGTCATCGGGGCCATCGCACTCCTGGTCGGGCTCCTTTCGGTGGGCCTGCAATCGGCGATCCGCAGCGGCCGCAAGACGACCGAGTTGAACAACATCAGGCAGACCATCGTCGCCTGGACGGCCTACGCAAACTCGTACGAGGGCTGGGTGATGCCCGGGTACCTCGACGAAGACACGCAGGAACACTGGAACGTCAAGTTCAGGGACATCAAGGGCGACACCCTTCCAGCGGAGGTCTGTCGGTACTACCCTCATCGACTTCTGCCTTACTTGGACTACCAGCTCGAGCCGATTCTGGGCTACCGGGACGAGAACCTGAACGAACTGGCCGTCGACACGGTCCTGGTCGCCGAGGAACCGGCGTTCGGCTACAACGGTTACTACGTGGGCGGCTGGTGGACCAAGACGCAGAACGACCCGCTTCCTCGAATGCAGTTCATGGATCACAGCTGGAACACCCAGCCCGACAACTCGGGCTCGACCGCCCAGGGACGACTTGTCGCGCAGACGATCCCGTCGATCAACAACCCCAGTTCCATGGTCATCTTCAGCGCCAGTTGCAGGCTGGCCGCCGGTCGGTACGCCTCCAACAGCGAGCTCCTGCCGGGCGCTTCATGGGTGGTGCCGCCCAAGCTGGGCAATTTCGACATCTGGGAACCAGGTACCGGGCCGCTCCGCGGGATGGGCGCATCGGTCTATCCGATCTCGGCCACCGGACTGGCGATGGACGTGTTGATCGAGCAGGCGGTGCCGCTGAGACGGTATGGCCTTCAAGTCGCAACCGCACATGCAGACGGCAGCACACGGGCGGCAGGAATCGGGGAACTCTACGACCAGCGGAAATGGATCAATCCCGCCCACTCCAAGGATTTCACCCACCAGCCCACGTCCGCCCCATGATTCGGCCCGAGCCTCGCACGCCCCATCGCTGACGACCTGATCCAGTTCCACCCTGTAGAATCAGGCTGATGTCGACGAACGAACAAACTGGAATGCCTCGACGCCTGCTCAGTTGCGGCACATGTGGCCAGCTCCAGCACGGACCCGAGCTTGAACGTGGCCAGAAGGCCCGATGCACCCGGTGCAAGGTCGTGGTCGCCAAGCGATCCGGCGATACCAGGCGACGGACGTTCGCCTTCGCCCTCGCCGGGATCATCCTCTATATCCCGGCAAACTACTACCCGATCATGACATTTGAATTCATGGGCCTCAAGCAGCACAACACCGTGTTCACCGGGGCCATGGAACTGTTCAAGGACGGCATGTGGGAGGTTGCCGTGCTGGTCTTCCTTGCCAGCATCCTGATCCCATTCCTCAAGCTCGTGGGTCTGCTCTATCTGTCGATGTGCCGACCGGGACGAGGTAGCCTTCGATCCCGTACGACCGTCTACCGGGTGATTGATGTCATCGGTCGCTGGTCGATGCTGGACGTCTTCCTCATGTCGATCCTGGTTGCCCTGGTCAAGCTCGGGGCACTGGCGACGGTCGTGCCCGGAATAGGACTGCCCTTCTTCGCCGCAGTGGTCGTGATCACGATGATCGGTGCGATGTGCTTTGATCCGCAGTCGATCTGGGAGGGAGCACCAGTGGTACGTAATGATGAAGACAAGAACCGGAGACTCAGCTCATGACAGATGGATCAACAGGTGATCACCCGACCGCCCGGACCACGCGAAGCCGCGGCGAGTGGTTCGTCTGGATCATCCCCGCACTTGCGCTGCTGGCCGCCGGAAGCTACATCATCAAGGACGTGCTGGATGCTGGGCGAACCATCACCATCCAGGTCGGTGATGGCAGCGGCATGAGCACGGGCCAGACCACGCTGCAGTACCGGGGCGTCAAGGTCGGTGTCGTCAAGCAGATTGAGTTCGCGCCTGATCGCCACCACGTGAACCTCAAGGTCAAGGTCTCGAAGGACAACGAGTGGCTCGCCGTAGAAGGCTCCCGCTTCTGGGTCGTCCGGCCGTCGATCTCGCTCAAGGGCGTGAAGGATCTCGGCGGAATCACCAGCGGACCGTACATCGCGGTCATGCCTGGTTCGGACGACAGCACCGCCAAGGATGAATTCACGGCCGAATCCTCACCGCCACCAACGCCTGATTCGCCTGACGAATTCATCTTCTTCATCAGGAGCGGAAGCCCCGGATCCCTCTCACAGGATTCCCCGATCTACTTCAGGGAGATCCAGGTGGGACAGGTCCTGGACGTCCGGATGGCCTCGGATGCCAGGAGCGTCCTGCTGCGATGCTCGGTCCAGAAGAAGTACGCCCCGCTGCTGAAGCTGGACACGAAGTTCTGGAATGCAAGTGGCATCGGCGTCGACCTCGGACTCTTCGGAGCCAAGATCAGCACCGAGAGCCTCGCCACGATCCTCAGTGGCGGGATCGCCTTCGCCACGCCACCGAACGCCGGACCCAACATCGAGCAGCACGCCGTCTACAGGCTGTTCGACAAGCCGGAGGATTCATGGTTGAAGTGGGATCCGAAGATCGATCTTCCTGAACTGCCGGTCCCGTCATGGCCACTGCCGCCGGAGAATCAGGTGATTGGCCCGGGCGGTGGAATGACCGAGTTCAAGCCCTAGGGATCAGTTCGATGCTGGCGATGGTGACATCATCCTGAAAGGCATCGGTTCCCGCGAACGACCGAAGCGATTCCATCAGGATCTCGATGTCGTCGGCAGGACTGATGGTCATGATCAGGGCGTCGGTGATCCGTTCGAGCCCGAACTCCTCGCCTTCATGGGTCCGCTGCTCACAGAGCCCATCGCTGAACAGGACCAGGCGATCGCCCGGTTCGAACGTGATGCTCACCGGCTCATCGGCCCGAGGCCCGTCAACGATGCCCACGAGCAGTCCTCCACCACTCTTGATCAGGGAAGCCTGCCCTCCCGCCTTCTTGTGAATCGCGTACCCGTGACCTGCATCGACGAAGTGCAGCGTCCGGTCATCGGGAGAGAACTGGCCGTACCAGAGCGAAGCGAATTCATCATCGGCGGTGTGATCGCAGATGTAGGAATTGATCGAGTCGACGATCTGCGCCGGCCCCAGACCGTGGCTGATCTGGGCCAGAAGGTGCGACTGGATCGAGGCCATCATCATCCCCGCGGTGAGCCCCTTGCCCACGACATCTCCGAGAAACAGGGCCGTCTCACCGTCCTGGGTCGCCGAGATGCCGAAGAAGTCGCCAGCGATGAATCGACCTGGCTTCAGGTGCATCGAGTAGTTGCTTCCGGCGACGCTTCCTGACGAAGGTGGCATGATCCGTCTCTGGATCTGCTGCGCCGATTCCAGGTCGGCCACCAGATCCCGCTGCTTCCGTTCAAGCTCCTTCCGCTTCAGGTTCGCCATGGCCAGACCACACAACTTGCTCACCGAGTTGCAGTAGGCGGGCGCATCCGAGTCGGGGTCATCCGCCATCGCCTGCGAATCCATGTAGAGAAAACTGTCGATCTCGCCTGAGACGAGGACGGGGACGCACATGGCCTCCTCGACACCACTGCCGACGATGCTGAGAGCGTTCTGCATCGATGGCTCGTCCTGTAGCCTGACGACATTGCCGCCGGCTGCCGCATGCAGCAGCGTCCGACTGATCGCCAGCGGGGCGACCGCACGGTCCTGTCCGTGACGGATCTTGCTGCTGACGATCTCGAGCTGATCGATGCCATCGATGAGTCGGACCATCGCCGCCCTTGCGAACTCGGTCCCTGCCAGAAGGGAATCCAGAACGGTGGACGCCAGTTCATCCTCGTCGGCCGCTTCGTGGATTGCACCGGCACTGGACATCAGCAGCTCAAGCCGTCGCTGGGCCAGGGTGCCGAGACGCTCATGGGGAATCGACTCGATCTGCTGGGCCTTGTTGTACCCGTCGTCGATCGACTGCATCGTGCTGGTGACCTCGTCCTTCATGTCGACACGGAGCAGCCACGGCCTGATGGCGATTCGATCCTGGTGGGACAGCGGCATCACCTCGTTTGGCTGCAGCGGGATGCTGTTGAGCGATGTCCCGTGCCGAGATCCCAGATCGGTGATCACCCAGTCTCCCTTGACGCACTCGATCTGTGCGTGCTGCCTTGAAATCGAGGGGTTGTCCAGCTTGATCCCCGCATTGAGATCCCGCCCGATGAGCATGACCTTGTCCGGATCCAGGAGAACCGAGTCCCGCTTCTGATCACCCGAGAGGTGGATCCGAAGGGGAATCGTGCGCGAGTTTTCCTTCTTCGCCGCCATCAGACCCTCACCTCGGTCGGCGACGCCGTCTCGGAGATCGTGGTCGATGACTTTCTCGTCTGCGGCTGCTTCTGGATCGCGCCCTGCTGGGCCGCCGCGATCAGCGCCTCGAACCTGCCGATGCATCGCTCGGACTGGCCCCTGAAGTACATGTAGGGAAAGAGCGTCAGCAGTGCGACGACGAGTCCGAACGCGGTGGTCATCAGCGCTTCGGCGATCCCAGCTGAAACCTGGTTCGGATCGGTGATCGCCCGCTCGCCTCCAAGCAGGTGGAAGGAACGGATGATGCCCAGAACTGTTCCGAGGATGCCCAGCATCGGACTGGCCGTGATGATCGTCGAGAGCCCCATCATGAACCGGTCGATCCTGCCCCGCTGCTCCTCCACGGCCTCGATCGCAGAGGCGTCATCTGCCCCTCGCTGGATCAACCGCATCACCAGCATCGAGTAGATCGTGCGGTCGGAGTCGACCATGGTCTCCGCAGAGGCGAGTTCACCCTTGCGAAGGCAGGACTGAAGTCGCAGAAGCCAGCTGTATCGGCCAGGCCGATGCAATGACCCCCAGAACAGTGCTCGCTCGATGATCAGGCTCAGCGAGACGACACTCAGCAGGAGCAGTGGCCACATGACCAACCCACCCCGCTGCATGAATTCCAGGAACTCGTTCCAGGCAGAAACCATCCGGGCATGATACGTCACCGGGGCTTGCTGAGCAGCGGCACCGGGCACTCGGGCTGCTACAATCGACATCGACATGAGCAGGAATCAAACGATGAACACGATGCCGAGCAGGGCCGACCTCACCGATCGGATCGAATCTGGACTGTCCATGGCCCTCGAAACGGCTCAACTGCCACCTCGACTGTCTGATGCGGCACGGCATGCGGTCCTGGGAGCCGGCAAGCGACTTCGTCCCCTGATCTGCCTCCTCGGCACCGAGGCCGTCGGAGGCGAGCCTGCCGACTCAATCCATGGAGCGGTCTCCCTTGAGCTGATCCATGCGTTCAGCCTGGTTCACGATGATCTTCCAGCACTTGACGACGACTCGGTCAGACGAGGTCGCCCGACCCTTCATGTCGCCTACGGGGAACCCATGGCGATCCTCTGTGGTGACCTGCTGATGTCACTGGCAATGGAACAGGCCAGCATGAGCCGCACCAGGCCCCTGGATGTGGTCAAGGAGGTCGTACAGGCAACGACCGCGATGATCATCGGCCAGGTCCACGACACGCTCGGCTGTTTCCAGGACGGCCTCGACGAGCATGAGAAACTCCATCGGATCCATGAGAATAAGACCGGCGCCCTCCTGTTGGCCTCGGCCAGGATCGGTGCGATCTGCGGCGATGCGGACTTGCACCAGCTCGAGCGGATCAGCCAATGGGGCCGCCTTATCGGTCTGATGTACCAGGTCGTCGACGACGTCCTCGACGAAACCCAGTCCACAGATCACCTTGGCAAGGCAAGTGGCAAGGATCGTGATGCCGGCAAGCTCACCTTCCCCGGGACGATCGGCCTTGATGAATCCGTCAAGTACATCTCACAGCTCCAGGAGCAGGCACGTGAATCACTGCTCCCGCTCGGCCAGGGCGCCAACGGACTGCTTGATTTAACCGATTTTCTGGCATCCAGGACGAGATGAAGGCCATTACACTCACCCCTTCACAGGCTACAATGCCCTGTGCGAATCCGTGATCGGGGCTGCTGAGAACCCGATACGACACCTCACGATCAGGAACCTGAACACATGGATCTCACATTGCTCAACGGCATCGGATGCCCTGCAGACCTGAAGAAGGTTCCCATCGACCAGTTGCCCGAGGTCGCCGCCCAGATGAGGCATGCCATCATCGAGCAGGTCTCCCGATCAGGCGGACATCTCGCTCCGAACCTCGGCGTGGTCGAGTTGACCATCGCCATGCATTACGTGTTCGACTTCGGCTGGGACCGGCTCCTCTTCGATGTCGGACACCAGTGCTATGGACACAAGCTGCTCACCGGCCGGCAACACCTGCTGCCCAAGCTGCGACAGAGTGGTGGCATGGCCGGCTTCCCGGAACCGATCGAATCCAGCTTCGACCTGTTCAGCGTCGGGCACGCGGGCACCGCGATCTCCACGGCGGCGGGCATGGCCCGTGGCGACCTCCTCAACAAGGATGCGTTCACGCTCGAGAATTCCGATGGTCGACGAGTGGTCTCGCTGATCGGTGACGCATCGATCGTCAATGGAGTGGCCATGGAGGGACTCAACAACGCCGGAACACTCAAGCGACAGTTCCTCGTGGTCCTCAATGACAACGGCATGAGCATCGCCAAGCCACAGGGAGCCGTCGCCAGCTACTTCGATCGGTTCCGCCTGAGCCACACGTATGGCGAGTTCAAGAAGGCCGCCAAGGATCTGGCCAAGCGGGTTCCCGGTGGCGAGGTGATGGCCGAGATGTATCACCGCATGGGCGAGATGTCCAAGGCCATGATCACCGAGAACTCCTGGTTCGAACAGTTCGGACTGGTTACCGTCGGCCCGGTCGACGGACATGACATCCCGACACTCATCGACTTCCTCAACGAGGCCAAGCACTTCGATCGACCGATGGTCCTGCACGTCAAGACCCGCAAGGGCAAGGGATTTGAAGCGGCCGAGGGCGATGCCACCACCTTCCATTCGCCTGCAGCCTTCGACTACAACCCGGACGGGTGCCGTGTCGAAATCAAGAAGTCGGGACGATCCTTCACCACCGCCTTCGGCGATGCCCTCTGCGACCTGATGGATCGTGACGAGAAGGTCGTCTGCTGCACCGCAGCCATGCCTGATGGCACGGGAGTGGTCAAGGCCCTCAAGGAACACCCCGACCGAAGTTGGGATACCGGCATCTGCGAATCACACGCGATGGACATGATGGCCGGCCTTGCCAAGACAGGATGGAAGCCGTTCTTCTGTGTCTACTCGACCTTCCTCCAGAGGGCCTTTGATCAGGCGTTCCAGGAAGTCGCTCTCCAGGGACTGCCTGTCCGACTCTGCCTGGATCGTGCCGGCCTCGTCGGCGGCGACGGCGCCGTCCACCACGGATTCTGCGACGTTTCGATTCTCAAGGTCTTCCCGAATGCGACGCTGATGGCGGCGATGGACGAACCATCGCTCAAGGCTGCCATGGAATTCATGAGCGGATACGACAAGGGCCTTTCGATGGTTCGGTATCCACGCGACAACGTCAGCGACCTCATTCTTGACCAGGAGTGCCCACCGTTCGAGCTGGGCAAGGCTCGCCCGATCTTCGAATCGAAAAACCCGGACATCGCGATCCTGGGCTTCGGTGTCAGCTGCATCGAGGCCATCAAGTCTCGCGAGGAACTCCAGAATCACGGACAGTACGAGGTCTCGATCTATGATGCCCGCTTCGCCAAGCCGGTCGACATCGACCTGGTCCGTTCACTGCTGGACCAAGGCATTCCGATCGTGACGGTCGAGGATCATTCGATCACCGGTGGATTCGGAAGCTGTGTCCGCGATGCGGCTCACGAGCATGGCCTGGACACGAGATTGATCACCTGCCTGGGTCTGCCGGAGACATGGATCTACCAAGGCTCACGAACCGAGCAGATGGCCGAGGCCGGCATTGATGCCGCCGCCATCACGCAGGCGATCAGGCTGAAGCTCGACCGGGCCGGAACGGCCCCTTCATCCACCGAGGATCTCTCCACGACGCGGGCCGCCTCCAACGCCTGCCGTCGAAAGTGATGCTCCACGGTTCCTAGTGATGCAGGTCGCGGACCAGTCCGCTGCTTGCCCGGTCAACGGGCATCAGGCAGAGGGCCACGGACTCGAAGATGCGACGGGCAAGCCGCCTGGCCTCCGGGTACTGGGGCTTCAACTGTTCCAGGAATCGGGCCTTCGTGATACCGGCCTCCTTGAACTCGCGATCGGAACGATCAGCGGCCTCCTCGATCAACTGCCAGTCGAACTCGGGGTGGAACTGGAACCCGTACGAACTCGTTCCGGCAACCCATGCCTGTATGTGAGATTCGACGTTGGTCGCCAGCAACTGGGCTTCAGCAGGCAGTTCCACGACGTGATCCTGGTGGAACTCGAACTGGAGTGACGTCCATCCGATCCCAGCGAGCAATGGGTCCTCGCGACCAGCCGGAGTCAGATCAATCGGATGGTAGCCCATCTGTGTCAATCCGGGCATCCGCTCCACCCGTCCACCAAGGGCCTGGGCGAGCAGTTGCGAGCCGAGGCAGATGCCGAG
This sequence comes from Phycisphaerae bacterium, assembly GCA_002711415.1. Lineage (GTDB taxonomy): Bacteria > Planctomycetota > Phycisphaerae > Phycisphaerales > SM1A02. Next base: position 24,389 of record PARI01000029.1, read on the forward strand.
AATCGGAACTCCCCGCCGGTGTGCCTCAAGCAGGAGCGATCGCTCCTGCTTCATCCAAGGGTTTGCCTCGTCATCCATCGAGGTCTGGGGGCCACCCAGGGAGACGATCCCGGTGACGTGATCCAGGTCCACCGGGAGTGAATGACCATCGCAGACACGAACATGCTTGAGCGTGTGCCCGAACTCCCTGAGAACGTCTCCAAGAAGACCAGCACCCCTGGAGGGCAGATGTTCAAGAATGATCGTAGCCATGGGGTGACACGCTATGGGCATCCTGACGGTTGAGCAAGTCAGGCATCCTCTCGGAACATCGCGATGGAGACATCATGACCATCAAGGTACTCCTGTCTCATGCTGACTCGCGGGGTCAGCTCGAGTGCATGATCCATCCGGCGGACCAGGTCAAAACGCCTGGCGGGAGCCAGGTCGACATCCTTCCACCTGGACCCAGGCCTGTTCCCGAGAAAGTTGTAGGCCACCGCAGTGGTGGCCGCCTGGAAGAAGCCATCCAGAACCCGGTCGACCACGTCCTCCTCCAGGGTGTTGAACGAGCCTGACACGAGGATCACGTCAGGCGCTTGGGCGGCGATGATCCCGGGATCGGCGATGAAGTCACCCTCGAGAAACTCCGCCCCCGGCGGAGCTGACTGCCGGGCCGATTCGATCATGCCCGGCATGGCGTCGATTCCGATGAACCGACCGACATCGATCTTCCGGTCGACAAGATGCCGGGCGAGGTCTCCAATGCCACACCCGACGTCCAGCAGGGTCGAGCCGGCGATGATGTCCGGTCCGATCATGTCGATGAGTACGTCAAACCGGAGTCGCTGGGCCTCCGGTGATCTCCACAGGGTCGCCTCGAATCCGGCCCCGAATCGCTTCAATGCCGCCTTGTAGGGTCGCAGATATTCCGGGGTTCGCCATGGTGACATGACACAAGACTACGCCAAGTCACCACGGTTAGCACGAATCTAGGCCGTACTCCCGGAACCCGGATTTGAATTGCTAGGATTGAACTGGTGAACCCATCATGCAGCAACTTCAGGAGACGATCCCCCTGGTGCCCACGCATCAGCCTTCTTCTGGGCATCGCCCTGGCGAACACTGTCCATCCAGCCATGACATCCGGTCAGGACTCCCCGGGGCGGATCCCGACTGCAAGGATCGATGACACGCATGTCGCCGCGGCAATCGATGCGCTCTCTGAAAGACTCCTGGAACTGTCTGATGAACAAGGGAGCTGGGAACCACGACCTTGGCCTTCTGGCCAGTCCAGGCAGGATGGTGGCTACACGGCACTGGCGGTGCTGGCCCTGCGATCGGCCGGCTTGAGCCCACAGGATCCGAGGCTCAAGCCATCGATCAGCCTGCTTTCACAGATGGAACCTTCAGGCACCTATGCCAGGTCGATCAGGGCCATGGTCTGGTCCAGGATGCCTGAGAGTTCACGTCCACTGCTGGAAGAGGATGCACGGTGGCTGATCAAGGCATGGAGCCCACGTTCGGCAGGGTGGGACTACCGCAGCAATCCAACCTCCTCGCGTCGAGACAATTCCATCACCCAGATCGCCTTGCTGGCCCTCCATGCAGCTGCCGAGCGGGGAATCGAGGTCCCTCCACGAATCCTCGAGGCCGTCGAGGCCCGCTTCATGGCCATGCAACTGCGCAATGGTGCGTGGGACTACCAGGGCAAAGCCGATGCTCGCGGCTCGATGACCGCGGCTGGCATCGCGACGCTCGCCCTGACTCGACAGCTGCTGCATGCCGAGGAAGCACTGAAACTCGACCGCTCACGGGAGCGTCCGATCGAGGAGGCGATTGAACATGGCCTGACATGGCTTGATCGACACTTCGTCGCTTCGGAGAACCCCGGGTACGGCAAGTACCTCTACTACTACCTGTGGACCGTCGAACGAGCCGGGATGGCCACCGGCGTCCGATCACTCGGGGGGAAGGACTGGTTCCGGATGGGGACTGCCGAACTGCTGGAACGACTCCTGGATTTTGATCCGGCAACCGGGACATTCACGGTGCATGACAACGAGTTCGGCGATGGTCGTCGAACTGTGATCGGTACTCGACAGCTGTCCTTCGCACTCTTGTTTCTCTCCAAGGGACGCATCCCGATCGGGATCAACAAGCTCCGGTTCGATGGCCGCTGGAACAACAGGCCACTGGATGCGGCCAACACCGCCAAGTTCATCGGCGATTCAGGAGAGCGGCGTATCGCCTGGCAGGTTGTCGACATGAACGATCCTGTCCAGCAGTGGCTTGATGCCCCGATCCTCTACATCGCCACTGATCAGGAAACCGCCTGGGCCGACCCCACACGACTCGACAAGCTCGTGGAATACATGCATCGCGGCGGGCTGATCGTGGTCTCCGACCAGAGCCCGGGTCAACGACTCGGTCGGATTCTCCGGAAGAACCTGCCTGAACGGATTCCCTCCTCCAGTTGGAGGGCCGTCAAGAGGGATGATCCGATCCGGACGATCCTGTTTGATCTCCAGCGAAAGCGGGTCAATCTCGCCAGCCTGCACAACGGCGTGCGCGACATGCTCATTCTCGTGGACAACCATGACCTTGCAGGCTCACTCCAACTCCCCAGAAGGGCCAATCAGCACATGCTCCAGATGATGGCCAACATCTGGGCCGTCGCATCCGAACGCAACCAGGTCGGCCCGAGACTCAAGGCCAAGAACACACCAGTCGATCCTCCCTCCCTCCCCAGGACGGTGACGATCCTGCGTCCCAGGCACGAGGACGCGTGGAACCCCGAGCCAGGCGCACAACTACTGCTGGCCGAGCACCTGGCCCGAACAGGCATCCGCCTGGAGACGATCGAGGTCTCGTTGGAACAGTTGCATGAACACCCGGGTTCCTTTGCATGGCTTTGCGGCGTAGATCCGATCCAGCTGGATGCCACACAGGTCCAGGCGATCCAGCAGTTCATCGGACAAGGAGGCAGCCTTCTGATCGAGACCGTTGGGGGCCGTGGAGAATTCGCCGCCTCGCTGGCTGAACAACTGTGCCGCGAATCGCATGCCGAGGAGGTCCCCCTCCACGATCACGCCGTGATCGCCGGCAACGACCAGATGGAGCCTTTCGGAAAGGCCTGGTACCGACAACCGATCCTTGATCGGTTCGGGGCTGGGCTGGATTCGCCGAGATTGTCCGGAATACGCATAGACGGTTCCACGCGAATCTTCATCAGCCGCGAGGACCTGTCCCACGCCCTGCTTGGAACACCACGCTGGAACATCCATGGATACCGGGATGAAACAGCCTATCGACTCCTTGATCGACTGCTGGCGATCCATGCTCAGGACACTCGGCCTGACCCCGAGGCCACCACACCTGGCGGCCGGACGCCGGGGTGAATCGATCGCCTGCCTCTATCTTCAACTGAGGGGATACAGGATCCTGGGACGCAACATCCGACTTCGGACAGGCGAGATCGACATCCTGGCGATGGATCGGTCCGACAGTTGCCTGGTGATCGTGGAGGTCAAGACGACCAGCGGAGGACGCGAACCACTCGATCGACTGGGCACACGCCAGCTTCGCAGGCTTCACCGCAGTGCGGCCCTGATCCGGGGACGCCATTGGCCTACGAACAACGCAAGGGTCGACTGCATCGGGATATGCCTGGGATGGCCGGGCTCGTGGCGATTGAAGCACCTGATCGCCGTGACCGATCGACTCAACGCCAATAGCGTTCGAGGGCGACGTCCACGAGGCGCTGCTTCATCTGCTCGATGTCCTCCGTGACCCATTGGCTCCGAAGGCTCTCGATGTACCGAACTCGCTCACGCGCCTTGCGGATCTCCTTCAGTCTTCCCCTGATCGACAACTGGACGTTCGGGTCGAAGATGCCGAAGGTCTTGGGCTCGACGATCTCGAGGATCGCGAACCACGTGGTGCCACTACGATCCTGTACGGGCTCGCTCGCCTGGTCGATATCGAGGCCGACCAGCTTCGACTTGATTGGGTCGGCCAGTTGGATCGACTCGATGCCGGCAGCTTCCACCTGGAACTCCATCCACATGCCACCATCGGCCATTTCGAGCTTCTCGGCGACCTGGCTGAAACTCCAGCCGTCCTGGAAGTACCCGACAACCATCTCCAGTTGCTCCGGCTGGCTGTTCCTGATCCTGATTCGTCCCAGCTTCACGACAGACGGCGGATTGAAGAATTCAAACTCCTTTTCGTACTCGCGGAGCACATCCCTCCACGAAACGATCGACCGGGGCTCGACACGCCTGTTCAGGAGGGTCTGACCAAGGGCCAGGTTCTTCTGGCTGTCGATGAACTCGCCCATTGAAACCCCGAACTGGTCCTGGATGCTCTGCTGGGCGCTGGCGGAGGAACCGCCCCTGGTGGCGATCTCGGATTCGCGAAGATTCTGCAACCAGGCGAAAAGCCCCTGCTTCTGCTGGGACGTCAGGAGCGATTCTGCTTCGGCGATGATCAGTTCCGAATCAACCCAGTCATCGAAGAGCGTCTCGACACGCTGGACGAACATCGTCCGCCCCTGCTCCCTGGACGGCATCCGGGCGAACTCGATCAGTCGTGCCTCGATTGGAAGCAGGAACTCGTCCGCGAAGATCGGACGCCCGTTGACCTGGCCGATCAGACTGTCGACGGTCCACATCTGTCCGGGCAGCAGTTCCGGCTGGTACTGTGGCTGATCGATGTCCACGACCTCCAGCTCCCCGGACTGGCCAGGAGCCATGACCCGATCCTCGGTGACCTTGATCGTTCGATCACCGACCTCGACCTCTTCCTCGAGTCGTTCCAGGCCACCCGGTGCATAGATGCTCTGGGGCACTTGGACGACGTGCACCTTCTCAGCCGATGCCGGGTCGGAGAAGTCCTCCACGCTGACCGATCGCTTCTCTGAGGCGGTTTCAAAGCGGCTTCCAGTGCAGGAACACAACAGGAAGAGGACCGCGAGGCAAGCCAGGCTCGTATTCGACCTGGATCCGAGGGCATGTTCGACCGAGAGCAAGTGAACCTCCTGTTCAATCTGTTCCTGGAAGACCTGCAGTCACGACATGATCGTACACGGTTTCCCTACTATAATCACAAGACACCCGAACCAGGAGCCCAGACCGTGAGCCAGGATGAAAACACCCCAGCGGACGCCCCGAAGATCCACGTCGATTCGGACTGGAAGGAGGAGGCACAGGCGGAGAAGGAGCGGCTTGCCCAGAAGGAACAGGAGCGAGCCGAGAATTCGGAACCCAAGCCAGGCGAACTCCCCCCGGCGAACTTCAAATCACTCATGGGCGTCCTGGCCTCACAGGCACTGATGGGCCTGGGGATGTACGGCGACAAGGAGACGGGCAAGGCGATCGTCGACCTGCCGGGTTCCAAGTTCGCGATCGACCTGCTTGGCGTCCTTCAGGAGAAGTGCAAGGGCAATCTCGAGGAGGATGAGTCCAAGGAACTGGACCAGGTACTGACGGAACTGAGATCCCGCTTCGTGCAGATTGCCCAGGCCGTCGCGACTCAGGGAACCGAAGACGCACCCGCTCCCGATCCGACCATCCACCCCGGCGGATGACCGACAGATCCATGAACCAATCGCATCATGGATCCAGAACTCGCATGCATTTGATTCGAGGATACGCCCTTCATGGCACGCCAGGACATTCCACTTGAACAGGTTTCGGTCGGCGTCACCGCTCGCAAGGACAACTGGTGGATCAAGCCGTTGCTGGTGTTCCTCGGGTTCTCGACCTTCATCGTGTACTCGACGTGGGCCGCGTTCCAGAATGCGGACTACTTCTTCAACGGCAACGGAGCGCAGTACCTCTCCCCCTTCTACTCACCACTGCTGTACGGGCAGGCTGATGCCCACCCGGTTTTCGGAACCGAGCACCCGGCCTGGTGGCCGGGCTGGCTGCCCTTCTCCCCCGCCCTGCTGATCCTCTGGGCACCTGGCGGCTTCCGGTTCACCTGCTACTACTATCGCGGGGCCTACTACAAGTCGTTCTGGCTGGATCCGCCTGCCTGTGCCGTGGGCGAGCCAAGAAAGGGGTATCGCGGCGAGCAGAAGCTGCCACTGATCCTGCAGAACATCCACAGGTACTTCCTGTACGTGGCGCTGCTATTCATCGTGATTCTCACGTATGACGCGGTCATCAGCTTCATATTCGTCAATCCCGATGGAACCAAGTCGTTCGGCATCGGGATCGGCTCGTTCGTGATCACCATCAACGTCATACTCCTGTCTGGATACACGTTGGGATGCCACAGCTTCAGGCACATGGTCGGAGGGAAGCTGGACTGCTTCAGCAAGAACCCGGTGCGGGCCAAGTCATGGGAATGCGTGACCTGCCTGAATTCAAAGCACATGACATGGGCATGGTTCAGCCTCTTCTGGGTCGGCTTCACAGACCTGTACGTACGCCTGTGTGCCGCTGGAATCTGGACCGACTGGAGGATCCTCTGAGCATGACCGCCTGGGCCGAACATGAATACGACGTCCTGATCATCGGCGCCGGCGGCGCCGGACTTCGTGCCGCGATCGAGGCCTCCTCGACGGGTGCACGGGTCGGCGTTGTCTGCAAGTCACTGCTCGGCAAGGCTCACACCGTGATGGCCGAAGGCGGCATGGCCGCAGCGATGGCCAATGTCGATGATCGCGACGGGTGGACCACCCACTTCGCCGACACGATGCGTGGTGGCCAGTACCTCAACAACTGGCGAATGGCGGAACTCCATGCCAAGGAAGCACCGGACCGGGTCAACGAACTGGAGGCATGGGGCGCCGTGATGGACCGCACGCCCGACGGGCGGATCAACCAGCGGAACTTCGGCGGGCATCGCTATCCCAGGCTCGCCCACGTCGGCGATCGAACGGGACTCGAGATGATCCGAACCCTCCAGGACCACGGAATCCACCAGGGCTTCGAAGTCCACATGGAGGTTACCGTGACCGACCTGGTCAAGGACGGCTCACGCATCGCCGGCGCATTCGCCTACGAGCGTGAACATGGTCGATTTGTCTTCTTCAAGGCTCGGGCAATCGTCCTTGCAACCGGCGGTCTTGGCCGCTGCTATCGCATCACCAGCAACAGCTGGGAGGGCACTGGAGACGGCCACTCCCTGGCCTACCACGCCGGAGCTCAGATGCGAGACATGGAGTTCCTCCAGTTCCATCCAACTGGAATGGTCTGGCCACCGAGCGTCCGTGGCATCCTCGTCACCGAGGGTGTTCGTGGCGAAGGAGGCATCCTCAAGGACAAGGATGGCCGCCGATTCATGTTCGATGACATCCCCGATGCCTATGCACACCAGACCGCCGACAACGAGGAGGAGGGCTGGCGCTACATCCGTGGCGACAAGGAGGCCCGGCGCCCTCCTGAACTGCTGACCCGTGACCACGTCGCCAGGTGCATCAACCGGCAGATCAAGTCGAACATGGGCAGTCCCAACGGGGGCGTGTACCTGGACATCGCGTGGATCAAGGAACACATCACTGATCATACCGGGCATATCAAGAAGAAACTCCCAAGCATGTACCACCAGTTCAAGGAGCTGGCTGGTGTCGACATCACAGAAGAGCCGATGGAGGTTGGCCCGACGGTCCACTACGCCATGGGTGGAATCCTCGTTGATCCAGAGACCCAGATGACGACCGTCGACGGCCTCTTCGCCGCAGGCGAGTGCGCTGCTGGACTTCATGGGGCCAACAGGCTCGGCGGGAACTCCCTGTCCGACCTGATCGTCTTCGGCAAACGAGCCGGCGAGTATGCCGCCAAGTACGCCGTTGAACACGGCGATGTCCACCCGGACATGGCGGCGGTCGAGCGTGCCAGGCTGGAAGCCGAGATGCCTTTTGATCACCCGGATGGAGAGAACGCCTTCTCGATCCAGAATGACCTGCAGTCGCTGATGCAGGACAACGTCGGCATCGTGCGAACCGAATCCGAGATGCAGCAGGCCATTACCGGCATCGACTCGCTGAAGCAGCGAATGGAGTCATGCGGAACCGGCGGCAACAGGGATTACAACCCAGGATGGCACACTGCTCTGGACCTCAAGCCGCTGCTGACCATCAGCGAGATGATCGCCCGTTCTGCCGAGTCCCGGAAGGAGAGCCGCGGCGCCCATCACCGGGAGGACTACCCCGACAAGGATGAGCAGGAAGGCCGCTTGATCACGATCATCGAGAAGGCCGATGATGGCGGCATGTCGCTTACGAAGCAGGAACTGCCCCCGATTCGCGAGGATCTCGTGGCGATCATCGAGGAGAACCAGAAGAAATGAGCACGGTGACCCTCAGGATCTGGAGAGGAACCGAGGACGAAGGTTCGTTTGAGGAGTACTCCATCGAAAGGAACCCCGGCATGGTGGTTCTCGATGCGGTCCACAAGGTTCAGGCCGAGCAGGCACCTGACCTCGCCTGTCGATGGAACTGCAAGGCCGGCAAGTGCGGGTCATGTTCCGCGGAGATCAACGGCATGCCAAAGCTGATGTGCATGACACGCCTGGATGATCTTCCAGAGGACAAGCCAATCATGGTCCAGCCACTGAAGACATTCAGGACCATCAAGGACCTGGTCACCGACGTCTCCTGGAACTATGCCGTCAAGAAGAAGATCAAGCCGTTCAAGCCGAGAAAACCGGATGCGCCTGATGGCACATGGCGCATGAAGCAGGTTGATGTCGAACGCGTCCAGGAGTTCCGAAAGTGCATCGAGTGCTTCCTTTGCCAGGATGTGTGCCACGTGCTTCGCGACCACGAGAAGTACGACGAGTTCATCGGCCCGAGATTCCTCATCTACACTGCTGGCCTCGAGATGAACCCACTGGACACCGAGGATCGCATCTCGGATCTGAAGAAGCGTGACGGCATCGGCTACTGCAACATCACCAAGTGCTGCACGGTCGTCTGCCCGGAACACATCAAGATCACGGACAACGGAATCATCCCGATGAAGGAACGAGTCGTCGACGAGTTCTATGACCCTCTCACGAGGCTCTTCAGGATCTTCAAGCCGTCCAAGAAGTCCAAGGCCGAGGAATCATCCTGAGCCGAGGCTCGGGCCGTGGACGATCACCAGTGCCATCGCGAGCTGTACCAGGGCCATTAGCACGAAGCCTGCAAGCCACCATCGGTCGCGAGTGCGGGTTCCGCTGATCGCGAGCACTGCAAGCCATGTCAGGAGCACGATCATCAACGGTCCCAGGTACCTCTGGAAGCACTGGCTGTTGAACGACTGTGCCGCGATCGAACCGAACCATGAGATGATCAGCACCGTGGAGATCCGCCCCGACCCGGTTCGCATGGCGATCGTCCAGAGCGAGAAGAGGACCAGGGCACCCAGGACGGCCAGCGGCACAAGCACCACGGAGGCGTTCCCGATGGACGGGAAGATCCTGGCGAGACTCCACAGAGCGCCTCCCCATCGGCCCGCCTCCTGGTCATGCGAACTTCCACCCAGCAGCACGATGGCCAGCGCGATGAAGCAGACCACGATGACGCGGCTCCATGGAACGACCAGGTACCCCCTGCAACTGGCCAGCAGCGGCAGCAGGAAGATGCCGTAGAACACGGACAACGCCAGGAAGAACCCAGGCGTCGCGAAGTTGATGCCACTGTTATGAAGCTCCCTGTACCCGGGCGGGGTCAGGCCGCCCCACTGGTCGACCAGGTATGCCAACACCAGCAGTGGAGGAATGCAGGCCAGGACTGCGAACCAGAAGTTCCGGGGCCGGCGAACCACGTCCAGTTCACTCTGCAGTCGATCAGGCAGGCTGAAACCGAGTGGGCTGGCAATCAGCCCAGCCAGCAGGATCGGTCCGATCAGCCAGAGGTTGATCTGTCGCGTGTAGACGGCGAGTGATGCCAGTATGGACAACAGCACCAGGCGTCCAGCAGTCACGGGCGAGAAGGAGCACAGGAAGAGGATCAGCAGGATAAGGACCAGGGACAACATGTCCGTCGCAAGCCAGCTGCTGGTGGAGATGATGTACGGGGCCACCGCCACCGGAAGGGTCATCACGAATGCCTGCCATGGCGGAACCCACTTCAGCAGGACCAGGTAGGTGATCGCGATGACAAGGAGTCCGAAGAGACTGGAGATCAGCTGGATCGAGCTTGGGCTCTCCAGGCCGAGCTTCCTGGGCACCGCCATCAGGAGGTGATATCCGGGACTGGTCGCCGACCGGTAGTTGGAGAAGTCGATCCGTGGCCACTGCTCGGCGAAGTTCTCGATGACGAGCCAGTGGTGCATCTCCTGGTTGTAGCTTTCCGCGGTCGACCTGAAACCGAGAATGATCACGGGCAGGACAAGCAGGGCGAACATGGCTGCCAGGATCGCCAGCGGCGCAATTCGTCGAACGGTCATGGAGTCGGTATCCCTGGGACACCGTAGAAGAAGACATCCTGCAGGACCTGCCCAATGATGGGCACATAGAGCACCATCAACGTGCCGACGAGGAAGCACAGGCACGAGACGGTCACGACGCCATCCTCCCACAGCGAGGAGATCGGGCTGTCGGACTTGCCGGTCAGCGCCCGGTGATAGAACCGGTGGATCACCAGCAGGACCAGAGGCGAGAGCAACGCGAATCCCATCGATCGTGCTCCGAAGAGCATCGCGGCATGTTCTGAAAGCGAGTACATCAGGTACGTGACGATTGCCAGGCAGGCACTGAGCCCCAGCAGCCAGTTCAGCTCATCAAGGTTGTTGTAGCCTGCCGGGGACTTCCACTGGCTTCCGGATTCCATCCTCGCCGAGGTCAGGTCGGCCAGCCTCTTGACGAACCCGATGTATAGGGTCAGGAAGAACACTGAACCGACCAGCCAGATCGAGATCTGCACATCGATGGCCAGAGCGCCGGCGGCTGCTCGCAAGCCGAATCCGGTCGCGATCGTGATGACGTCCAGGAACATGACGTACTTCAGCTTGGCGTTGTAGCCGACCTGCATCAACGCGTAGACCACAAGGACCACGCCGACTGACAGGTTGACCACCGCGGCGATTGTCGAACCGACGATCAGCAGTACCGCGCCCAGAAACATCGCGGTGCCCGGACTCACGGCCCCGCAGGCGACCGGCCTTCGACGCTTGATGGGATGCCTGCGATCCTTCTCGGCATCGAAGCAGTCGTTGAAGCAGTAGAACCCGCTGGCCACAAGCGAGAAGGCGATGAATGTCAGGATCGTCGAGACGATCGGCCCCTGCAGGTCGGTCAGCGGCACCCCCGCCTGGGAGGGAAGCCAGAACATCAGTGCCAGCAGGACGAAGGCGTTCTTGGACCAATCGCCGGGTCGCATGAGGCGAATCAGTTGATACATGTGGCCGGCCCCTGCTTGAAAGTCACGATCTGCCCTTGCACGCGAGGTTCCCCCTACTTGTATCGGCCCAAGACGGCATGCAGGCCAGTTCAATTGGGCCAGAAGTGGCCTCCAGAGGCTGCTCAGGAGCGGCCAGACTTTGCTTCAGGCCGGTTCCTGAAGCAGGTCGACCGTCACGGTATCGGCCATGAGAAGCCCACGCCGACTCAGGCGGACCACCCCGTCATCGATTTGGAGCAGCCCGCCATCGACGTGCCGCCTGATCACTGCTCTTCGCCGGCTGTGGTACATGGGCTCGGACTCCAGGACCTCCATGCGGATCCCTTCGTTCAGACGCAGCTGAAGCATCAGGCGTTCGCCGAATCGACCATCTTCATCCAGTTGTTCGACCTGGGATATCGGAGCATGCGGCGATTCGAACTCCCGTGAGACGTATCGGCCGAGACTCGGCTGGTTGACCCAGCGGACCCCGCCGGCATGACCGGCCGCTCCTGGACCGGCCGCCAGGACATCGGCGGCATGCCAGTACAGGAGGTTGTGCCGGCACATGCCGCCTTCCGTGGAAAAGTTGCTGATCTCGTACTGCCGGTACCCGGCATCGGCCATGGTGTCCAGGACCAGTTCATACATCTCCGCTTCCAGCCGGTCATCAAGCCTGTTGATCTCGCCACGCCTGAGTCGATGATGCAGTGGCGTCCCCTCCTCGTACGTCAGGCCGTAGATGCTCAGGTGACCAGGGTCCAGTTGGAGCAGCTGTTCCATGTCGGCGTGCAGGTCACCGATCGACTGCCCCGGGATCGCGAAGATCAGGTCGATGTTCAATCGATCAAGTCCGGCATCCTTCAGTTTGCGGACACACTCATGCACGGTGCGAGGATCATGTTGCCGCTGCAGGGCCTCCAACAGGTGCGGCTGGAAACTCTGGCCACCGATACTGACCCGGTTGACTCCTGACGCGGCCAGCACTTCGATGACCTGGTGCCCAAGGGTTTCCGGGTTGGCCTCGATGGTCCATTCAAAGTCATCAGCAAGCTCGAACCGCTCACGGATCACGGTCAGCAGTGAGTCAAGCAGTTCCGCACCAAGATAGGTCGGCGTCCCTCCACCGATGAATACGGTCTCAAGAGGTCCAGCCGCCAAATCCGAGAGCGCGTGCAGTTCCTCGGTAACCGCACGGAGATATGCGTCCATCCGACCGGACTCCCGCCCCGTCTCCACCAGGCTGTAGAAGTCGCAATAGTGGCACTTGTGAAAACAGAACGGGACGTGGACGTAGAGCCCGCGATACTCCGCTGACAGCGATTGGAGAAACTCCCGCGACTGGGATGGATCCAGCACGAGATCATCAAACTGGTTCAGGGATTGGATCGGCATCGGACCAGGGACTCCCGTGGAACCCACAGGATACATCCTGGCCACCTGGATCGGCCGCCCGGATCGATTTCAGGCCGCCCGCCCGAGCTTGCAGATCTTGCCGATCCGTGCCGCGATCGACGCAGCCGGCACCTTGATGGTGCGTGAACAGGATCGGCACCTCACCATCTTGCCGCGGGAGGCGCTGGAAACGCCGAGGACCTTCCGGCAGTCGAGGTTGGGACACTGGATCCTGATTGTCTTGCTCGTACTCAATGGGCTACCCTCTGATGTGCTCCCGTAGAATCGGACCGACCCGGGGATGACTTGAGCACAAGAGCCGATCACGCCATGGAACCGCCTCAGCCCGTACAATATCGGTCCGTGGGAGATCCAGAGGACTATCGGACAAGCAGGACAGACCATGAGCGAATTTGACTTCACAAGCACGGCGGTCGTTGGACTTCAGTGGGGCGACGAAGGCAAGGGCAAGATCGTTGACTGGCTGACGGCCGAGCATGACTGCATCGTTCGATACAACGGCGGGGCCAATGCCGGCCACACCGTCGTGGTCGGATCCGACCGCTACGCCCTGCACCTGATCCCCTCCGGAATCCTCTCCGGTCACAAGACATGCATCATCGGAAACGGCGTCGTCATCGATCCCTTCAAGCTGATCGAGGAAATCGAATCACTTGAGAGCCGTGGCATCGCCATCGGCGACCGGCTCCTGATCTCGGATCGTGCCCATGTCGTGATGCCCTACCACAAGGAACAGGACACGGTCCTTGAAGAGGCGCTGGCACGCTCCTCCGGGATGGATCGATCCATCGGAACGACTCGCCGCGGAATCGGACCGGCATACTCGGACAAGGTGCTCAGAGCGACGGCCATTCGCATGGGCGATCTGCTGGACCGGAACGTGCTCCGGCAGAAACTCTCCGTGATCTGCCCGGTCCGCAACGCGCAGCTAGCGTCAATGGGATCTGAAAGCACATTCGATGCAGAGATCCTTACGGAGCAGTACGCAGCCATCGGCGATCGACTCAGGAGCAACATCACCGACACGGTCTACCTGCTTCACGACATGGTCCAGGAAGGTCGCTCGATCCTCTTCGAGGGGGCCAATGCCTGCCTGCTGGATGTCGACTTCGGCACCTACCCCTACGTGACCAGTTCGAACTGCTCGACGCTTGGAATCCCCGCGGGCACCGGCCTGCCCGGCTCGACGATCAAGCGGGTGATCGGCATCATGAAGGCGTACTCCACGCGGGTCGGTGGCGGTCCGTTCCCGACCGAGCTTCATGATGTCGAGGGTGACCGGATTCGAGAAGCCGGAAACGAGTACGGGACCACCGCCGGTCGTCCCAGACGTTGCGGATGGCTCGACCTTGTCGCCGTGCGGTATTCGGCGATGGTCTGCGGGGTCGACTCGATCGCCTGCACCCTCTTTGACGTGCTCCAGGGCTTCAAGAGGCTGAAGCTCTGCACGGCCTACCGCCTTCCAGATGGCACGACGACCGATCGCTTCCTCCCCTCGGCCGAACAACTGGCCACGGTCGAGCCGGTCTACGAGGAGTTCCAGGGCTGGAACACCGACATGAACACGATCGGATCACGACAGGAGCTTCCCTCCCAGGCAAGAGAGTACCTCGGCCGGATCGAGGAGTTCGTGGGTGTCCCGATCGACATCGTGAGCATCGGCCCGGAACGAACCCAGGTACTCGCAGACACCACCGGGGCAGGCAGTCGATGACCGATGACCCGCTCCACCATCAGGCTGATTCGCATGGAATGGAGTTTCGAGAACAGCTCCAGGAAATCCCCTCCGAAGCAAGGCCTCGCCATATCGCCGTGATCATGGATGGAAACGGGCGATGGGCACAGGCTCGGGGTCTGCCCCGCCTGGCCGGCCACAAGGAGGGAGCCGGCAGCGTTCGGATGCTCATCGAGGAACTGGCCAGGCTGAAGATGGATGCGGTGACGCTCTACAGCTTCTCCAGCGAGAACTGGAAGCGTCCACGAGAGGAGGTCGAGGGCCTCATGGCCCTGTGCCATGAACATCTTCTCTCGGAACGAGAACTGATGCTCAGGAACCAGATCCGATTCCGACGAATCGGCTCGACCGACGGCCTTCCGGAGAAGGTCCTGGAACAGCTGGAAGCAACGGAACAGGCGACGGCCGACTGCTCAGGCCTCCAACTGAATCTCGCCCTGAACTATGGCAGCCGGCAGGAGATCGCAGACGCGACCCGACGCATCAGCGAGAAGGTTCGCCAGGGAGACCTGGACCCTGCAGACATCGATCAGAAGGTCATCAGCGACCATCTCTGGACTGCGGGCATCCCCGACCCGGATCTGCTGATCAGGACGGCCGGCGAAATGCGACTGAGCAATTACCTGCTGTGGCAGATCAGCTATGCCGAGCTCTTTGTCACGGACGTCCTCTGGCCTGATTTCACCATCGAGCACCTTCATCAGGCGATCTGGGCCTATGCCGGCAGGAAGAGGAAGTATGGAGGCCTCCAGGCCGAGGATCCGGCCTCCACTGGAGATGCTCCCACCTCTTGACCCCCTCCCAGGGGGGCTCCAAGGGCGATCTTCTTGGCAAAGACCCTCAACAGGGGGCAAAATCCTCGCGTATAGTAGGAAGACACGGAGCAACCTCGTGGACACGAATGGCACTCTCAGCGAGTGAAACGGTGGTCACCAGGACGGTTTTCAAGGCACCAGGAGTTACGGATTGCCCCACCTCTTGACTGAAAGCAGGAACGCCAATCGCTGTTGTGCCCGCTGTAGCAGATGGCTGAATGCCCTGTTGCTGGTACTGGCAGTCGTTTTCCCGGCCTCCCTGCTCCAGGCACAGGAGAATTCACTTCAACTGTATCTCAACGAGATCCGAGTCGACCAGAGGCCTGAGGGCCAGGTCGAAAATCCGATCAGCTACATCGAGATCCGGGGGCTCAATCCGGCCTTGAACCTCTCCGAAATCACGTTCCTGGCCCTGGGCAACAGGCCTGCCGCCCTGGGCGGAGAAGGGTGCATCGTCACCCTGGTGAACATTGGCGAACTTGTTCCGACCCCAACGCTGTCCCCGGAAGGCTACCTGCTGATTGCGCCGCCGAATTTCACTGGCATCCCCTCGAACAACATCGAGATCCGCTTCTCGGAACAGGTGAGCTTTCCTCGGGAACAGAACCTCACGTACATGCTGGTGACGAATTTCGATGACAGCACGTACGGACTCGGAAGCGACATGGACCTCAATGATGATGGGGTCCTGGACCGAAACCCATGGGACACTGTCCTGGACCGAGTCGCAACCATCGGGATCGACCCGTTTTTCGGCGGAAATTCCGTGTATGCCAGCAGGACATTCGGTCCTGCCGGCTACAGCGATTCAGTCTATCCGGCCCACATCTTTCGTTGCAGCGAGTCCTGGGCATGGAGAGTCGGCCGCAAGGAGTTCACCCTTTCCGGCCCGTCCAGCACGACCCGCGACACCCCGGGCATTATCAACCAGAGCTGCTTCTGTGGATGCCAGGTGACCAATCCACCTGGAGCCTCGACGTGCATCGGCGACCTCAACTGCGATGGCCAGATCAACAACAACGACTTATTCAGCTACATCCAGGCAACCGACTTCTCATGCCTTGACGTCAACAACGATGGCGTGGCCAACTCGGACGACATCAACTTCGTCCTGGCATTCGGCTCATGTACCGCGGCCGATGTCTGCGGGACTTCCGATGCAAGCTGCCTGGAGACCCATGTCCAGCCCGGCTGCAACAACCCGTCCTGCTGCTTCACGGTATGTGCCATCGACCCAAGCTGCTGCCGAGTCAACTGGGATCAGAACTGCGTCAACCTCGCCACGGCCAACTGTGGCGAATGCGTCTCAAGCCCGTATGACTCCTGCTACGTGGCCCATTCGAATCCCGGCTGTAGCGAACCAGCCTGCTGTGGACTGGTCTGCGACCAGTTCCCGGCATGCTGCCAGATCAGCTGGGACGAGGACTGCGTCCTGCTGGCCAGGAGCATCTGCAGCAGCTGTGCCGATCCGGGCACGCTCAGTTGCTTCACACCATCGACCACGCCCAACTGTGACGATGCCAGCTGCTGCGACGCGATCTGCACCTCGGGCCTCAGGCCTGAATGCTGCGCGATCGCCTGGGACGCGACATGCGTCGCCCTGGCTGCCGCCGTCTGTAGGAGCTGCGGCGATCCGAATGCCGGTGACTGCCTCGTTCCAAGGAACACGCCCTATTGCAATGACGAGGAATGCTGCATCAAGGTCTGCCAGGTCGATCCGACCTGCTGTGATCAGAACTGGGACCAGGCCTGCGTCAACAGGGCCGAAGAACTGTGCCTGACCTGCGGCGCTCCATGTGCCGGGAGCTGCTGTATCGTCCACAACACGCCCTACTGCAACGACCTGGACTGCTGCGAGCTGGTCTGCGTGAACAATCCATTCTGCTGTGACACCCGGTGGGATGACGAGTGCGTGGCCCTGGCCAGCCTGATCTGTACGAACATCGAATGCCCCTGTGGCAACCCCCAGGCCGAGGACTGCTTCGTCAACCACGACACCCCGGGATGCGATCAGGAACTCTGCTGCTCCGATGTCTGCCAGCTCGACCCGTTCTGCTGCGAAGTGACGTGGGATGACTTCTGCGTCCAGTACGCCAACGGACTGTGCTCGGACGTACCCGTCTGCGGGATCGTCGGCTCCGGCGCCTGCTTCGAACCAAACGAAAGCCCGGGATGCAACGATGCTGCATGCTGTGCCCTGGTCTGCTCACTGGACCCGTCCTGCTGCAGCGACACCTGGGATCTGGACTGCGCCACCCTGGCCAACGTCGAGTGCCCCGGTTGCGGAAGCTGGGAGGCTGGAAGCTGCTACGTTTCGGGAGGACCGTACTGCCGCGACTTCGAATGCTGCATCGAGGTCTGCAACGTGGACATCTTCTGCTGCACGGAGGCCTGGGACTCTTTCTGCACTGAACTGGCATGGGACGACACGATGGAGCCGCCCACGGGCCTCTGCAATGCCCCGGCTGAAGCATGCGGAACCAACGAAGCCGACGAGAGAAGCTGCTTCCAGGCCAACGCGGGACCGGGCTGCGGCGACCCATCCGATTGCTGTGATGCGATCTGCAGCGAGTACGACAACTTCTGCTGCGAGCAGTACTGGGACGAGATCTGCGTCGCCCAGGCAACCACGCTCGCCAGCGCAAGGATCGCCTGCCGCGTGCCTGGCAACAGGTCTGGACGCGACAGCTGCCTGTCGCCCCATGCGGACATCGCCTGCTCGGACTGGAGCTGCGCAGCCGCGGTNTGCTTCTACGACCCGCTCTGCTGCACGGCATCATGGAGTCAGGACTGCGTCGACCTGGCCTACCAGGTCTGCGTGAATCTGAACCAGTGTCCAGGCCCGCTGCTTGCGCCCAAGGGCAAGGCAAGCTGCTTCGAAATCCATCCGACCCCAGGATGCGAGGACGCGACCTGCTGCAACGCGGTCTGTTTCATCGATCCTTCCTGCTGCGAGAGCAAGTGGGATATCAGCTGCAAGAACCTCGCCAGGGACGTCTGCACCTCGAATGATGCCGACTGGAACTGCCCGTGCACAGGTCGCTGCCTGTTCCCCAACGGAACACCTGGCTGTGAGGACGAGAGCTGCTGCAACGCCGTCTGCAACGAGTATGACCCCTTCTGCTGTGAGACAGAGTGGGATATCGACTGTGCCGAACAGGCCCGGGTCATCTGCACCAGTGCCGGCACGTGCACGCTCTGCGGTTCCGCCCTGAGCGGCGACTGCCTCGAACCACACACCACGCCGTACTGCGATGACGTCTACTGCTGCAAGGTCGTCTGCGAGATCGATCCGACCTGCTGCACGATCGACTGGGACATCGGATGCGTCTCGGTGGCCGAGGAACGGTGCGCCCGCGGCTGCGGTCTTCCCCAGTCCGGCAACTGCTTCAACGCTCACGCCAATCCTGGTTGCGAGGATCTCGAATGCTGCAGCGATGTCTGCGAAGCGGATCCATTCTGCTGCACCACCGTCTGGGACAGCGAGTGCGTATCGCTGGCGTACGTGCCACCGACCGACACCGCGCCGGCTGACGGACTCTGCGCGCCGGCCCATGCCGATCTCTATAGCTGCGGCGAGCTGACCGCCGGCCAATGCTGCAAGGCCAACGGCTCCCCGGGCTGTGACGACACGACATGCTGCGATGCCGTCTGCCTGTCCGACAGCTTCTGCTGCGACAACGAGTGGGATGACTTTTGCGCCCAGACCGCCCTGGTCACGTGCGTCGACTGCGGTGCCAACTGCGGCGAACCATGCGCCGGCCTGTGCTGCCAGGAGAATGACACTCCGTCATGCAATGATGCCGACTGCTGCCTGCTGGTCTGTGAAAGCGATCCGTTCTGCTGCGAATCCATCTGGGACGAGGCCTGCGCTTCGACCGCCAATGCCGTCTGCATCGAAGAATGCGAGATCTGCCAGTGTGGCGACTTCTGCGCCGAAAGCTGCTGCTTCGCCAATGGCAGTCCCAACTGCAGTGACCAGACCTGCTGTGATCTCGTGTGCACCATCGATCCGTTCTGCTGCAGCAGCACATGGGACGGAACGTGCGCACTGCAGGCAAGGGAACTGTGCGATGTCTGTGCACCACCTGAAGCCTGTGGCGACCCCAATGCCGGAAGCTGCTTCTTCGCCCAGTCGACCCCGTACTGCAACGATGCCGACTGCTGCAACGCCGTCTGCGACGTGTTGCCGGAATGCTGCGACGTCCAGTGGGACTTCTCGTGCGCCGGCCTGGCATTCAGCCTCGAGATCTGCTTCCCCCAGCCCACGCCACCGGTCAACGACGAGTGCGCCAATGCGATTCCGATCGGCGATGGCGCCACGCCATTCGATACGACCGACGCCACGACGTCCGTCTCCCCACCCGTAACAATGACCAGCGATCCATGCGTGCCGGGCGGTACCACCGAAACGGTCACGATCAGCCTCGACATCTTCTACCGGTACACCGCGACCTGTAACGGCGAGGTGACCGTGTCGACGTGTCAGCTGGCCAACAGCCCGACGGTCCTGGCCGTCTACCAGACGNGTGCGAACGCCAGNCCGATCACCGCCAATGCGTACTGCGACTTCTGCGACCTCTTCACGAGTCGCCTCACGTTCAACGCGGTGGCTGGAACCGACTACCTGATCAGGCTCGGCAGCGCGTTCGACCTGTTCATCCAAGGCACCCTCGTGATCACCTGCGAACCCACCCCACCGCTCCTGCCTGCGAAGAAGCAGTTGCCGGACACCCCGGAAGTCCAGAAAGCACCGAAGCCGAAGTTGAAGAAACCCAAGCCTCCGAAGTTCAAATAGGGCTGATGATGACCNCCTGGAACGCCAGCCACATCATCCTCGAGGGCCAACTCGCCGATGCCCCGGGCCGCCATGATCATTGGACCGAGACCGTGTCGGGCCTCGGCGAAGGCAGGTACCTNCTTGAATCGACCGTGATTGATTCCACCACCTCGGCTGAATCATGGTCCGATGAGCATACGATCGACTCATTGATCAACTGGATCCACAGGATGGCCGATGCCGAGGAGGACCGCCTGGACGAGGAGTCCCTGCTCCGGTCCCGGCTGCAGCAGCTGGCAGACGCGGCCCGTATCGAGTCTGACGAGGGTCTGCTGAAGCGAATTCAGGCCGAGCTTGAGGAACTGGACCTGCAGAAGGCCGAGCTGAACATGGAACAGCAGGACTGATCCGACCTGCCAGGCTCAGATTCCCCGGGCACGCCGGTGCCGAGCCAGCGCTGCATCGACCAATCTCCGTGTGAATCCCTCGTGCCCCTGNGGGTCGTGCACCAGGCAGAGATCCGCGCTGCCATAATCGGCCGGGGGGTAGTAGACNCCGCAGTTCGCGTTGATCTCGAGCATGTACGGCGTACCCTGCCTGTCGACCCTCAGGTCGCAGCGGGCGAAGCTTGCAGCCTTCAGTTCGACGAAGAACCTCGAGCACTGATCCTTGAGCTTCTGAGACAGGACCGGGTCGGTCACGGGGACCGCGTTGAGCCCCTCGTAGTCGACCCACTTCAGATCAGAGTGCTTGAACTCCTCGCCCTTTGGAAACTGGTACTGGATCGGCGTATAGGCATGGGGCCTCAGTGGATCATCGGGGTTCTCGACGACCAGCACCGTGCACTCCAGTCCGTCGATGTACTCCTCGATCAGGGCCGCCCCGTGACGGGAGATGATCTTCTTCGCCTGAATCCGAAGGCCTGCCGGGGTCCGGACGCGGGATCGCCTGCTCAGGTCGACACTGGCATAGCTGCTGTGGTGCTTGACGAACAGTGGNAATCGCAGCGTGTCAGCGGCTTCCTGGACATCGTCCTCGGTCCTGGCCACGACGTATTCCGGGGTGGCCACGCCGATCCGGCTGCATGCCTGCTTCATCTGGACACGGGTGGGCTCGTAGCACTCCGAGCAGGCGCCGGCGTAGGGCACCCCCTGCTGCTCCATCAACTGGATGATCTCGATGCCGGGAATGTCCTGGTCCTCGGCACCATCG
Organism: Phycisphaerae bacterium; assembly: GCA_002711415.1. Taxonomy (GTDB): domain Bacteria; phylum Planctomycetota; class Phycisphaerae; order Phycisphaerales; family SM1A02. Next base: position 45,643 of record PARI01000029.1, read on the forward strand.
CACAGGTTGAAGAAGAGATCGTACTGGCCCAGGTCGATCAACTCCTGGACCTGCCTGACCGACTGCTGCTTGCCGGTGAGCGTGGCGACATCCCACTGCGCCTCGGGAAGGAACGGACGAGGATCGCAGGGCCAGTCGTCCTCCGGAAACGGATCGGCGTCCAGGTCCTGCGTGGTGAGTAGGCAGATCTTCAGCGTGATGGCTCCTGCTTTGAAGTACGAGGCAACTGTAACATCAAGCAGAGCTCCCTTCATCCCGCAAGCGGCCTTGAAAGCACGGCCGATGCGTGTATCCTCACGACCTGTGCACCAGTCGCGAATTCACGCACGACCCACCAGGTCCAAGGAGACACTCGATGCCCGGAGCCATGGCCATCCTGTCGCCCGCCAAGACGCTCGACATGACCGGGGGGGCCGACTGCCCGCTCGATCCGACCAGGCCGAGACTCGCCTCGCGGACCAAGGTCCTCGCCGAGACGCTCCGGTCATGGTCGCCGACGAGGCTCGAGAAGCTGATGTCGATCTCGAGGAAGCTCGCCGAGGAGAATGCCGGCCGTTGGAAGAACTTCGGAACCCGCTCAAATCCGAGGGGCCCCGCCGCCCTGTGCTTTCGCGGCGACGTCTACCAGGGGCTGGAGGCCTGGACGCTCACGCCTCGTCAGCTTGAATGGGCTCAGGACCATGTCAGGATCCTCAGTGGCCTCTTCGGCCTGCTCCGGCCATTGGACGCCATTCAGGCATACAGGCTCGAGATGGGCACCTCGCTGAAGACCACCGATGCGAAGGATCTCTATGGCTTCTGGGGTGCCGGCATCCACACGCTGCTGGCCAAGGACATCCGCGAGCAGGACGCCTCGTTCCTGGTCAACCTCGCCAGCGAGGAATACTCCAGGGCCGCCATGCTGGATTCACTGGATGTCCCCGTGATCAACGTCAAGTTCATGCAGGTGGTTCGGTCAGACGCCAAGTTCATTGCCATCTACGCCAAGAAGGCACGCGGCCTGATGGCCCGTTGGATGGCCACACGTCGGCCTCGAACGATCAAGGACCTGGCGGGCTTTGACAGCGAGTCCTATGCACTGGACACGCGCAACAGCAGTGAACACGAGCTGGTCTTCAAGCGACCCAAGCCGACCCCTGCCAAGGCGGCCGGTTGAAAAAGCCGACGCCCCGCACGGATGAGCGTGGCGAGGCGTGGCGTAGTTGTTGAACACGTGTTGATGTCACCCGATGTGCGTCAGTTGGGAAGCTTCTCCAGGTAGAGGATCTCGGGCTTGTCATCAGGTGACTGGACCCCCGATCGATCGACGAGCATGACGTACCGGCTGTCATCGAGGATGTAGTCCGGATTGGTCGCGTCCCATCGTCCGTTGACCGGGTTCTGACGGAATGTTCTGACCCTGAAGTAGACGGTGAACATGTCACTTCGTGTCGTGACCAGGTTCGAGATGCCGTTGAACAGGAGGTTCTTCTCCTCCACGTCNCCGGCGACTCTGTCCGGCCGGGCGGCATGCCCGGTGAAGGAGGTCTCGTTCAAAAGCGGGTTCTGATCGATCCGATCGGTCGACAGCCTGGCGTCCAGCTTCATCAGGGCGCCGTTGCTCGGGTGNGGCACCGAGTTGTTCCGGTATCCGAACGCGGTCTCGGGCACGAACTCGGTCGAGTCCCCGGGCAGGGTGTTGTTGAGCCAGTACGGGTGATAGCGGTTGTTGACCTGGCTCCGTCGATACGGATCAAGGCCTGCAAACTCGATGCTGAAGGACTTCTCGTCCTGCCACTCCGAGACGCCGCTCTCGAACCGCCCCTGCTCGTTGAGCAGTCTGAGTTCTCCGATGGAGCGGATCCCCTGCTCCGGACGCATGCCGCCGTGGAAGTTCGGGAGCGTCTCAAGCTCGTTGTCNNNCGGCACTGACNNANTCGGGGGCAGAGGGACNNNGAAGAACGAGTTGCCCAGGTCGACCTGGGAGTACCCTCGGTGNCGGTAGANCGGNTTNCCGAAGTACCCTAANTCCAGATCACCNTTCGCATTGAAGTACTGATCGTAGTNNNCCTTGTCCCGGTAGCGGATGATCGAATCGGCCACGCGAACCCGAGGGTTTTCGTTGGGAAACGGAACCTGGTTGTCGATCTCGGGATATCCGTACCCCACCGTGTCATCGTGGACCAGGTGTGTCATGAAGGGAAGTGCCTGAAGTACCTCGCGGGTCGCGGTGTTCACGTTGATCAGGCCCCTGACCGGCTCGGCNCGGCCGTCNAGNGCGTGAAGNGGTGTCGAGCTGGAGGTGTACGCGATTCCATTGTTGAAGTACCGCCCGTAGAGCTCGTCATCGACGACCCCGTCAAGATCCGTGTCGGTCACCGGGCCGATGCCCCAGTCGTTGCAGGTGAAGGCGTCGAAGAGGACGGCACCCGGCGGCAGCGCCGGACCAAAGAGGCCGCGGCCCGGCATCGCAGGACGATTCGAATCGGCCAGCTGCAGCCGGTTGACGTACTCGTCCTTGGATCCGAGCAGGTACTCATCATCGGAATCGAAGGGATCAAACGGCTCGAGTGGATCCGGCTGTTCGGCCAGTTCCGGATTGTCCCGCCCGGTGGAGAAGTCGTTGGCCACCTGGCCGATCATCTCCGAGAACGTGTGGACGGTCGACTGGTAGGTCGTGCTCGGACCAGAGCCNGNNACCTNGATCACGGGTCCCCAGAGCCAGATGTTCTGGATCTCACCGACCTGCTCGGGGTCGTTGTCCTTCTGGAGCATCTGCAGNGCNTGCGGGTAGAAGAAGTCGCGACCNGCATCCGAGCCNCCGTTGTATCCCTGGACGACCAGCGAGAAGCTCCCGAGGTCGTTGGGGTAGACGTAGCCGGGATAGTCCGCGCTGGAGCCGCTGAAGACGGCCTGGCACGGGAAGTGCGTGATCTTGCGACGGATTCCACTGGTGCCTGGGATCTTCCTCGCGTACTCCGGACGGATCCATGGTGATTGGTCCGGATCGGAGCCGGTGCTGAAGGTCGTACCGTATCGCTGGGTGGTTCCAACTCCGGCGACCTGGGCATCCANCTCGTACCGGCCGTCGTTGAGCCCCTGNCTTCTCGGGAAGTTCGGCTCGGTGTGCCGGCTGAAGATGAACCTCGGGGCCTTCTCATCAGGCGTGATCTGTCCATCCAGGTCCGTGTCCCAGATCCAGGGCCGCGAGGCATGGACCCAGGTCATGTAGTAGTCGTCGTCCTCGATGTAGATCCCGTAGATCTCCTTCGGGATCGCCTGGAGATCGAACCCCTGCGCCGGTGGACTGTAGAGCCCCTCGTTGCCGGTCGGTCCGAGTTCCCTGATCTCGCCGAGCAGGTGGGCAAACGACTCGTCGCCGAAGACGCCCTGGCTTCCCTGGTCCTCGTCCAGGGAGTTGTCTGCAGGCGTATCCAGGCGATCAACGACCATCTTGGTCACGACACCACCGGCCGAATCCTGCGGATCCTCCTGGATGTTCCAGATCAACCGGATCGTGTCGCGCTCATCGCTGGGGAAGCTCTCGACGCTGCTGTTCTCGAACGGCCACCCCTGCACCCTGTACGGCCAGCGACTGGTCTCCTCGCCGTTGACCGGATCGGCCTTGTTCGCGTTGGCGTTGATGACCAGCGTCTGCGGCAGGGAGGTCAAGGCACTGTTGTCCTCGAAGACATCGCCGTTCTCACCGGATGTGTTCCAGGAGAGTTCCGACGGTTCGATATCCAGGAAGTCGATGAAGCGCTCCCTGAAGCCGGGATCCTCCTGGTGCTTGCCACCATAGGTCGGGATCGACTCGATGATCGAGTAGACGATCACTGATCGAGGCTCTTCCGGCGTGGTCGGTCCCAGCACCAGGCGAACGGCGCCCGGGGTTGATTGGTTGACCTCTCGCACGCCGTTGGCACCGTCATTGACGACCCAGTCGGAGAACCGGTATCGCTTGCCGAAGGCCTCGATCTCGAACGGGCCCAAGGGGATGGGCTCGTCGTAGGGATTGCCAAGCTGCACGGCCAACACGACGTGCCCCTCGGCCTCGCCATCGACGAAATGGTTGCCCTCACCCTGCCAGAACGAGGGGATCTCGTACAGGTCGGTCGGGTCCCAGTCCGGGTGCGGCGGCCCCTTGCTCTTGGGATAGACGATCCCGACGAAGGCTTCCATGATGAACGGGTGCTTCTCGACACCGACGTACCGGTGGCTTGCCTTGGCCCCACGGTTGGGATCCCTGATCGCTTCGGCCAGGTTCATCGGTTCATCCGGAGAATTGAAGCTGGCCCCGCCGTTGAAGTAGCCATCACGCCATTGGTCGATGTTGGCGACGTAGCTGCGGATCATCGAGCGGGTCATTTCTCGACGCTCGACGGGACTCCTGTTGTTGGCGCTGGAGAAGTACGAGATCGGATCGCTTCCGCCTTCATGATCCTCCCAGAGCAGGGCGATCTCCAGGACACGGGTCAGGTCGCACTGCCAGAGACGATGGCGCTGCTGATCGGTCAGGGTCGGGTACGGGTGGATCCACAGGTCGGGCTGGTTCCCGCCGCTGTTGAAGCTGTTGCGAAGGTCGATCTTGCGACACTGCCTCTCGAACTCCCTGCGGTTGAACAGGTCGTCGACGACTCCATCGCCATCGTCATCGTATCCGTCGGGGTTGGGCAGCTCCAACTCGCTCAAGCCGAGCAGATCCCTGTTGCGGGCGTAGTAATCGATGAATGGGTTGTACAAGGAGGTTTCGAAGGCCCATCCCTGGTCGTTTTCCGGGTCCAGCCACAGGGGACCGTTGGGTGCCCAGCTGCCGTCATCCCGCAGGCGCCAGTCCGGCCAGAGCCATGGCGGCATGGTCTCGTTCCGCGTCGCGTTGAAGAGGGTCACCTGGCGACGCTTGTCCTTGAGCAGCCTGGGGTTGTCCAGCTGCAGCGAGAACTCGCTCCCCTCGTTGCGACCGAAGGATGAGCGGAGGAACTGGTCGGCGGTGCTGAAGTTCTCCTTGGCGTTCATCGCTCGCTCGAACCGGGTGTAGATCTGACCCGTGTTCTGCCCATGGCTCATGCGAAGCTCGAGCTCATCGCCCAGGTTGAAGGGTACGAGGCCCTGGGCCGGGTCGAACGGGGACTGGCCGGCCCACGTGTTGAAGTAGGCACGAGCGTCCGCAGGGGCGAGCCCGTTTGGAAAATCAGGGTGCCAACCGGGATATGACGAGCCGTCAAACGGCAGTCGGACGCCGAATTCCTGGAGGAACGTGTGGCCATCGGGTCCGGAAAGGCTGGAACCGCTGACGGCCGATCCATACCGGAGCGGGCTCCAGAAGGTGTCCACGCCCTCGAAGTAGATCGGGTTGGTCGGATTGCCCGGGAAGCTGAAATTCTCCGTGTTGGTGAGGAAGCCGACATCCTGGCCCTCGTTGACGACCCAGTGACTCTGCCCGGATGGGTCGGAGGCCTGGGAGACCTGGTTGTTGTCCAGGCGGCTGGCCAGGGCGATGTCCGCCGGGGTCGAGCCGATCGTGTTGGCCCGATCGAACTGGGTCGCCGTGTTGGCGTTGATCATGCCGGCGTTGTCGGCGATCGAGATGCCGACACCCTGCCTGAACGCCCGGTCGGTCGAGGTTGGGGCCAGGAACCAGTAGCTGTCGGTGAAGCCGTCGCCATCGGTGTCGGTGAAGGTCCTGGCCACCATGTTCCGGATCGTCGCCTCATCCTCCCGGTTGGTTGGTGGCGTATCGAACTCCTCCCAGGGGAACCCGAGGCTGCTCAGGTCGATGAAGTTGGGAAGTGATTCCGGGCTGATGTACTGGGCCCCGTAGTTGTCGAACCAATTATCCCGGAGCGAAAGCCACGTGTCATAGTTCGTGTTCGAATCGACCACGGGTGGAATCACGCCGGGGAGCCACTGCTCCACG
>PARI01000030.1 GCA_002711415.1 Phycisphaerae bacterium
GCATGGTTCCGGAATCACAGATCCGCGGCTACCAGCCGGGCCGGTTCAGCTTCAACGTCAAGGGTGGTCGCTGCGAGGAGTGCCAGGGCCAGGGAGTCCGCAGGATCGAGATGCACTTCCTCCCCGACGTGTACGTGACCTGCCAGGCCTGTGGCGGCACTCGCTACAACCAGCAGACGCTCGAGATCATGTATCGAGGACGGACGATCTCCGACGTGCTCCACATGACGGTCGAACAGGCACGCGACTTCTTCGAGGCCCACCCGAAGGTGCACAGGATGCTGACCTGCCTCGCCGATGTCGGGCTGGACTACGTCCAGCTCGGGCAATCCTCGACGACGCTCTCCGGTGGAGAGGCCCAGCGGGTCAAGCTCGCCAGCGAGCTCGGAGGCACGAGGCTTGCTCGCACGCTCTACGTCCTCGATGAACCGACCACGGGACTCCACTTCGCAGACGTGCAGAAGCTGCTCTCGGTCCTGCAGCGGCTCGTGGACCAGGAACACACGGTCGTCGTGATCGAGCACAACCTCGACGTGCTCAAGTGCGCCGACTGGATCATCGACCTGGGCCCTGAGGGTGGTGATCGTGGTGGAACGGTGCTCTGTTCGGGAACGCCGGAACAGGTCGCCGAGTGCGACCGAAGCCACACCGGCACCTTCATGAAGCAGATCCTCGGCGGCTCACGCAGGAAGAAGTCCGGCACCAGCAGGAAGAAGTCGACCTCGAGCAAGCGGAAGAAGCCGGGCCGGTCGGTCACCACGACCTCCTGAGCAGGACACAGGCATGGACAAGAAGCCACGGCTGAACCCACCGAGCATCCTCGTCGCTCTCATGGTCGGGCTGATCATCGCGGTGATCATCTGGGCGATCGACCAGGATCAGGTCGATGTCGACCGGGTCTTCTCGACCGATCCGCAGACCGCCCGGGCCGAGAGGCTCCGGCTGCTGCAGTTGCCCGAACCGTCGACATGGATCGATCGGAACAGGCACGCCATCAAGGTACAGCTCGGGACGGCTTCTGATGACACGCTCGTGGAGTACGTCGAAGTCGTCGAACCACATGGCGGATGGGACTGGTCGTGGCCGGAACCACTCCAGGCGAGGCTCATCGACACCTGGACCCGCCGCGGCGATCTCTCCGGCCACCTTCTCGCGGTGGATCTGCTGATGTCCAGGCCCCGCGACAGTTCCTACACGCCCACTGCATCGATCATCGATCGCATGCTGCAGGAACCGGACCCTGTGCTCAGGAGCCTGGTCATCGACCTGGCCATCGCTCAACTGGAACCAAGGCAATTGCGGCAGGTCGACACGACCATGCTCAGACCGGGACTGGCTGAACGGATCAGGCTGGCCTCCGGCATCCTGGATGAGATGGACTGGGTGGACCCGTCATCGTCGCCTGATTGGCCTGCAGGTGATCCGGGTGATGCGTCCTATGCGATGGCTCTTCATGCCGAAGCCACGCTCCAGGACAAGCCTGGCTCCCGTCTCGTGTCGGACTGGCTCGAATCGGACCAGGTGAACCTGCAACGAGCGGGCGCAATCCTGGCCCTGTTGAGCGGACACGTCGATCGCCTGGAACGCGCGATGCAGGGCACCACGGGATCATCGGTATCGAGCTTCCAGAGGCTCGTCCTTTCCCTTGCAGGCCGGGCCGGCCCCGGTGATCCGGATCCGGGAGAGCTGGCGCATCGGCTGCTTCACCGCGGCGGTGGCCGCATGGACCCGGATGTCGTCATGGTCCTGTTGTGCTCCGGACACGACGAGGCCCTTGCGTTCCTGACGAGACTTCCTGCGGACCTGGAGACGACGGGCGACCATGAGGATCTGGACGAGCAGATCCAATGGCGACTCCGGTTGACCAGGCGGTTCCTGCCACAACTGCTTGGATGCCTCGGGGACGAGGCGCTGTCGTCGGCGGAGGAGGCGGTGATCGCGATGGAGCGACTGGACGTCTGTCGACTCCTGCAGTCAAGGCGCCTCGACTTCGACCCGTCGGCCAGGCGGTTCATCTGGTCAGTGCCGGACGCCGGAAGTGACCGTGATTGATCGGACCCGGTGATGCCTGAAGTTCCATGACGAGCGGGTCGTCCCCGAACGAGGCGTCACGGCCGAACTGGAAGAGACCGGTGTGCCGCAACTGCTGGTTCAGTTCGTGCGCCCGGTATCGATGCAGTCCGGCGTCCTCGTGGATCACGTCATCAGGCCGGGGCTCGGTGATGACCAGGCATGATCCACCGTGACCCATGATCCTGGCCGCCTCCTTCAGGAGACCGACCGGGTTCCAGTGCCGCTCGAGGATCCCCGAGAGGATGACCAGGTCGTAGGCCCCGTCCTGGACCGGAACACGGGTGTGATCCTCCATCAGGATGAACCTCGGGTGCTGTGATGGATAGCTGGACTGGCCCGACAGTTCCGAGGCATCACGGACCAGGTCGGGTGACTCCTCGGCCCCGTCGATCAGCATCCCTCCAAGCGCCGCCAGGTGCACCTGGATCCCGCAACCGGAACCGACCTGGATCGCCCTGGCACCAGGTCGCTGGAGCATGGCGGTTGCCCGTTCCACCAGCAGGGCCGACTCGGCCTGCCAGCGGGTGTCGTGGACGAACTGGTTCCACTGCTGCAGCGCCGGAGGCTGCTGCCCGAGCCATCGAGACCTCGATGTTGGATCCAGAAGGTGACGGTTCCAGCAGATTCCGTTGGTCCCATGAAGGGCGAGCACCTCCTCAAGGTCCGGCGCCAGCCGGCAGAACCCCCAGGTTCGACGAAAGGTGTTCAAGGAATCGGCGAGTCCCAGTGGCGTGTCGGCGGTGTTGTCCCTGAAACCACGGTTGACGTGATGATGCTCGAACCGGATCGTTGGTTCGTGCATGACCGTCCAGCCATGCTGCCTGATCCGGATGCCGATGTCGACGGTCTGTCCCCTTCGAATCGATTCATCGAAGCCACCGACCTGGTCGACCGCCTCGCGACGGGCGCACCAGAAGCAACCCATGACATGATCGACCTCCCATGCAGCATCGACCTGTTCGGGCGCACACCCCTGCCCGACATGATGATAGCCCCGGGGATGCACCAACCAGTCCCCCGCCGCATGCACCGTTCCATCCGGAAGCAATTGCATCGGTCCGACGACACCAACCCTGTCCCGGTCGGAGTCGAAGATCCCGATGATGCGGGACGCCCATCGAGGCGTGAGGCAGACGATGTCCCCATCCATCTTGCAGACCAGGCGTCCGGATGCTCGAGCGAGCAGGTGGTTCATCACCCTCGAGACGCTCCCGGAATGCTCCAGCACGTCGACGCGACAGAACGGGCGACCGCACGGCCATTTCCGGGCGGACCATTCCCTGGCCGTCTGCAGCGAATCATCGGTTGATCCATCGTCGGCGATGATGATCTCGACCCGGGCCGGGTCGTCCGCCAGCGTCCGATGCAGGCTCTCCATGAGGTTCCCGAGCAGGTCGACGCTCCTGTCCCGAGAACTCCGCACCCCGTTGTTGAAATTGGGCACCAGGATCGAGAGATCTGGGACATGCATGTTGGATGACATCGGCCACCGTCGGGAACCTTCTGCAGATACGCGACCCCCGCGGGTTGCAGTCCGGAGCAACCGGATCGAAGATGGGACCATGGCCGATACAGAGCTTCGAGACTCGATGCGCGTCCTGATGATGCCCCGTGACACCAATCACCTCGGCACCATCTTCGGTGGCGTGATCCTGAGCTACATCGACCAGGCGGGATTCGTCGAGGCACGCCGGCATGGACTGCATCGATGGGTGACCATCGCCATGGATGACGTCATCTTCAAGGAACCCGTCTACGTGGGCGACATCGTCGCATTCAGGACGCGCACGATCGAGACCGGAACCACCTCGGTCAAGGTCGAGGTGGTCGTCGAGGCCGAGCGTTTCGAGTCGGGCAAGACGGTCCAGGTCACCACTGCCGGCGTGAAGATGGTTGCCGTCGACAAGAACGGCAAGTCGATCGACTTCCGAAAGGAACCGACCCTCGATCGCCGGTACCCGCACGGGGCCTTCGTATGAGTGCCGCCAAGATCGCCACGCTGATCTCCGGTGGTGGCAGGACGGTGCTGAACCTACTCGAGTGCATCCGAGACGGTGGACTGGATGCATCGATCGCCGTGGTCATCGCCGACCGCGAGGAGATCAAGGGCATCCAGCGATGCCGTGACGTCGGACTCGAGGTCATCGTGATCACGGGACCCGATCGGGACGACCGGATCGATGCAGAACTGGATCGACGGGACATCGACCTGGTCTGCCTCTGCGGATACCTGAGGCACTTCAGGATCCAACCTCACAGGACCGGTCGGATCATGAACATCCATCCGTCGCTGCTTCCTCGCCATGGCGGGCGAGGCATGTACGGCGACCGGGTGCACGAGTCCGTGCTGGCATCCGGGGACCGGACGTCCGGCTGCACCGTGCACTTCGTGGACGACCAGTACGATCACGGGCCGGTCATCCTCCAGCGGGAGTGCCCTGTTGTACCTTCCGACACCGCCGACCAACTGGCGGCCCGCGTCTTCGTGGAGGAGACCATCGCCTACCCGGAGGCGATCGGCATGGTTCTCTCCGGCAGGGTCGTGATGGATCCCCGCGACGAGAATGCCGAGGGAATCAACCAGGAAGCATGACTATGCTTTGATCGGAGACGTTTCCGATGCCACGCTCGAGACAGCACATCGCCATCCTCACCTGCACGATCGCAGCATGCTTGTCATGCATGCCCGGCATCGCGATGGCGAATGCGACGACGACATCCATCCAGGATTCGCTGGCCAGGCTCGAGCGGGCGATCATCACGAGCTTCCAGCAGGGACAGTACCGCCGAGCCCTGGCGCAGATCGATCGGTACCTGGAGGTGGCACCAGCCGACTCGAACATGCTGTACAACGCCGCGTGCGCGCACTCGCTGCTGAATGAACAGGACAAGGCGGCGGAGCGTCTGCTCGAATCCATCGATGCGGGGTTCAAGGACTTCGATCACATGCAGGGCGATCCGGACCTGGCCAACCTGCGTTCTCACCCGACCTACCAGGCGATCCTCGAGGCCAGGCGACGGGTTGATCGACGCAGTTCCAGCAGGCAGTTGGACCAGTGGAGGGATCGATTCGGCGAGGAGGACTACGTCTACGAGACCGACGACCGTCTCCGGCTCCACTTCGCCACGGCGCTGGAGGAGGGTTCGCGGCAGCGTCTGAGGCGGGCGCTTTCGGATCAGGCGGATCACCTGATCGACTATCTCTTCGAAGCGCCTCCCACACGGTATGCGCTCGTCGCGATCCCAAAACCGCAAGACGCGGACGAGCTCTTCCCGGAGCAGACGCACCGGGGCATCTATGAACATGCACGCAGGCGACTGATCGCCAGGGACATCGGCATGAGCCTGCAGCACGAGTTCGTCCACCTCATGCATTACGGGCACATGGAGCGGATCGGCCAGCAGCACCCGATCTGGATCCAGGAGGGCATCGCAACGCTCTACGAGGACTGGGAGCTCGACCCCGCGAAGGGAACACCCATCTACAGGCCCAACATGCGGCACAACTTCGCGCTCAAGCAGGTCCAGCGGAATCGAGCCATGCGCTGGGAGAAGCTCTTCAGGATCAATCCGGACGAGTTCATGGACCGTGGGCCACTGATCTACCCGCAGGTGAGATCGATCTTCGAGTTCATCGCGGAGAAGGTCGGCCTGGACACGTGGTATGACGCGTACGTGCGGACGTACGAGGTCAGTCCATCGGGAACAAAGGCCTTCGTGGAGACGTTCCAGGAACCGATCGACCGGATCGAGGACTCATGGAAGGACTGGGTCAGGAACCGGGGCACCATCGACGACCGGATGCAGCGAGGCGATCCCGCGCTTGGCATCCAGGCCGAGCCGACCAACGACGGAGCGAAGATCACACGGATCATGAGGAACTCCCCGGCAGGTCGTGCCGGGTTGAGGACGGGCGATGTCATCATCGCCCTTGGCTCACGGAACATCGGCTCGTTGGAGGATCTCCAGATGCAGATGAACCGGTTCGAGGTCGGGGACAGGGTGCTCGTGACCGTTCGCAGGGACGGCGAGCAAATGGAAGTGGTCGTGCGGCTGCAGTCGATGTAAGGCACCGCGCCGCCCCGTCTCGTTGCCGGGGTCGGTGTGGAACCGTACACTCAGCAGTGCCCGGATTGATCATGGGCCAACCGGAGTCGCCACTCGATGTCAACCAGCAGGAAACGCAGCTTCGGATCGGACTTCAAGCGATTCTTCATCCGTGGACTGGCGATCCTCCTCCCGTCGGTGCTGACGCTCTGGATCTTGGTCAAGGCGTACCAGTTCGTGGACAACACGATCGCCGAACCGATCAACGGCGGAATCCGCCTGGCCATCAGCAACGCGGTGCCTCACTGGGAACCGCTCCGGAACAAGTTCGAACCCACCGAGGAGGAGGTCCAGGAGGAGGTCGAGAAGACCCGGAGCGAGTCACAGGCCCGGATCAGCGACTCCGATGCCAGATCGAAGCTGGTCCGATCGGCCGTCGATGCATGGTGGAACTCCCTGTGGGCGATGAACCTGATCGGTCTGTTCGTGGCGATCATCGCCGTGTACTTCGCCGGGAGACTTCTGGGCGGATTTCTCGGAAGGGGAATCTACAGGCGCGTCGAGAAGATCATCACGAGCATTCCCGGCATCAAGCAGATCTACCCCCACATCAAGCAGATCGTCGATTTCCTGCTCGCCGACGAGAAGCCGATCAAGTTCTCCAGAGTCGTCGTCGTCGAGTATCCGAGGAAGGGCATCTGGTCCGTGGGGCTCGTCACCGGCGACACGATGAAGAAAATCGAGCAGGCTGCAGGAAAATCGGTGACAGTCTTCATTCCGAGTTCGCCCACCCCCTTCACCGGGTATACGATTACGGTACCGAGCGATGAGGTCATCGAACTCCCCATCACGATCGACGAAGCCCTCAAGTTCACCATCAGTGGTGGCGTCCTGGTTCCTCCGGGCCAGGAGACCAAGCGGCTTCATTCGGACGAATAGGCCCCTCCTTCGGATCGGGGTCAGCCGGGAACATGGATACAACAACCCGTAGCTGGAGAAGTCATGCGGATCAACATCAGTTGCAAGCACATGGAACTCACCGCGCCGATCGAGGAGTACATTCGCAGGAAGGCCGAGAAACTCTCCCGTTTCTACGACCGGATTCAGCAGGTCGACGTGATCCTGGCGACCATACCCAACGGCTACGCGGTCGAGATCCTCACGGATGTCGAGCGGCACGAGGATTTCATCGCCAACTGCGAGAGCCCGGACCTCTATGCCTGCATCGACGGGGCCGTCGATCGGGAGATCCGGCAGCTGAGCGATCACAAGGAACGGACCAAGAATCACCACCCCCACTAGCACGGGGATTGAAGAAATCCGGCTGGCAATGTCGATGTCGTGCTATCGAGAGAACACCGCGAACCCCTGAAGGCCACCTCACATGAAACTGACCGACCTGGTCGTGAACGAAGCAGTCATCGTCAAGCTCGAGGGAGCCAAGCGGAACGAGGTCATCGAGGAACTGCTCGATGCCCTGGTCGCCGCGGGACGAGTGGATACAGGGAACAGGGACGACTATCTCAAGGCGATCATCAAGCGGGAAAAGCGAGGCTCCACCGGATTCGGACATGGCGTCGCCGTTCCACATGCGAAGGCCGAATCGATCGACCAGATCAGCGTGGCGATCGGGCTCTGCGCCGATGGGGTCGACTTCAATGCGCTGGACCAGCAACCCGTGCACGCGGTCTTCCTGCTCCTGAGCCCGGAGGATCGACCCGAGGATCATCTCGACGCGATGGAAGCGATCTTCGGAAGCCTCAGCCAGGAACAGTTCCGTCGCTTCCTGTTCCAGGCGCAGAGCATCGACGACGTGATGACACTGCTGGACGAGCACGACAAGAGCCAGGCGACCCGCTGAAGCGGGTGACCTCGACGTTTCGTGCAGTAATCACAAGTCCGTGGTAACTTGTTTCCCCCCTGCTGCCGGTCTGGAGCACCTCCCGGTCGGAATCCGGGAGTCCCTGGCTAGATTGATGGAACCCGGCCCGTGCAAGAAGCCCGTGTCACAATCCAGAACAAGCTCGGCCTCCATGCAAGACCCGCAACGGCGTTTGTGACCGTTGCTCAGGAGTTCCAGTCCAGCATCACGGTGCGGCGATCCGATGCCGACGAGCTGATTGACGGGAAGTCGATCATGATGCTGATGATGCTCGGAGCCACCAAGGGCACGGAACTGGTGATCTGCACCGAGGGAAGCGATGACACCGAGGCAATCAAGGCCCTGGTGCAGTTGGTCATGTCGAACTTCGACGAGGAATAGGCTCCGGGCCGTGGACTCACCCGATCCGCTCGTCTCCGGCATGGCGATCCATCAGGGACCGGATCGCCTCGCGTGGCTTGACGCCCTCGAAGAGGATCGAGTTGACGGCGCGGGTGATCGGCATGTCCACCCCGAGGTTCTCCGAGAGCTGGCTGATCGATCGAGTCGTGGGCACGCCCTCGACCACGGACATCGATTGCTCGAGGTACTCATCCAGCGACTGGCCACGTCCGATGGCCTCGCCACAACTCCGGTTCCGTCCCTCGGGGCTGAAACAGGTGGTCGCCAGATCGCCGACGCCTGCGATTCCGAAGAAGGTCTCCAGTTGCGCGCCCAGGCGGATGCCGAGCCGGCTGATCTCGGCGAGGCCCCTTGCCAGCAAAGCGCTCTTGGCGTTACACCCGATGTCGAGCCCATCGACCACGCCGGCGGCGATCGCGATGACGTTCTTGGCAGCGCCGGCAACCTCGACCCCGACGATGTCGTTGTTGGTGTAGATCTTCAGCCAGCTGCTGGTGAAGGCCTCCTGCAGCACGGTCTGCGTGTTCGGACATGTGGAGCTTGAGATCATCGTTGCCGGAAGCCTGCGAGCGAGTTCAGAGGCGATGTTCGGACCGGCCAGGACNCCGATGCTCTCGGCGAAGTCTCCCCGTCCGACGCTCTGGAGGCACTGTGCAATGACCTGGCTCGGTCGCAGAAGGGNCTTCTGCTCGATGCCCTTTGACACGCTCCCGATGATCGTGTCCTCTGGAACAGCCCGTGCGATCGGCTCCCACACGCTTCGTATGAACTGGGTCGGGATCGCATTGATGACGATCGGAGAGCTGATGGCCACATCGATGTCGGTCAGCACTTCGATCGACCAGTCGATCTCCAGGTGAGGCAGCCTCGGCGAACGGCGGGTCTTGGAGAGTTCCTCGGCCGCCTCGGGAAACGGGCTCCAGAGGCGGACCGGGCAGGAGTGGTCCGCCAGGATCATCGCCATGATCAGAGCCATTTGGCCGTCTCCGAGGATTGTCACCTGCCGTGCCTGATCCATGAATGTGGTTCCCGTGGGTGTGCCCTGCCGATGAATGGCAGCATACATGCCCTTTCCAGTACACGTCGAACCCCACGGGACGGGCCGGCGTACAGTCCCGGGTCGGGCCCCGATGATGCACTGCAGGCACATCGGATTGAGTGTGGGTACACTGGGCAGCCCGAACCACCGTCAGGCGGTGGAATGACACCCGGAGCACATCGACATGAGCTCGATCACGGCGACCGACAGACCTGAGACCACACCGGACTTGCGGGACCGCTCCGATGGAGCCCAACGGCTGGAACGACAGCTGTTCATCGCACTCTTCGGCGGCACGCTGCTGCTGGTCTCCTGGCTCGCCGAACTGCTCTTCAACGTCGAATCGACGATCGCCATGATTCCGGCGGCGCTGGGCGCGGTGATCCTCACGATCCCGTTGGCCTCGGGTGCGATCAGCGAGCTCCGGTCCGGAAGGCCGTCCAGCGATTCGCTGGCCTGCCTGGCGGTTCTGGCTGCGATGGCGAACAACTACTACCTGGCGGCGGGCTTCCTGGCCTTCTTCCTCTGGCTGGCCGAGCTCGTCCTTTCACGGACCGCATGGGGCGCCCAGCGAGCCATCAGGGAACTGATTGAACTGACTCCGGATGAGGCCAGGCTCGTCGAAGACGGCCAGGAGCGATCCGTGTCGCTCTCGAAGCTGTCGATCGGCAGCATCGTCCGTGTCAGGCCGGGTGAGAACCTTCCGGTCGACGGTCGAGTCGTCGATGGTTCATCATCGATCAATCAGGCATCGCTGACCGGCGAAGCCGTGCCCATCGAGGCCCAGTCCGGTACGGAGGTGTACGCCGGCACGACCAACCTGACAGGCCAGATCGATGTCGAGGTCACCGCCGTGGCGGGAGAAACCACCATCGGCAAGGTCGAGAAGCTGATCCTTGAGGCCGAATCAGCACGCTCGGAACGACAGGAACTGATCGAACGACTGGCGACCTACTACGTTCCGGTGGTCCTGATGGTCGCCGGACTGGTCTGGTTCTTCACATCCAAGAGCAGCGATCCGGCAGTTCGTGACAGTGCCGCAGTCCGCGCGATCACGGTGCTCGTGGTCACCTGTCCGGGTGCCCTGCTGATCTCGTATCCGACGGCCATGGTCGCGGCGTTCGCGGCCGCAGCCCGTCTGGGAATCATGGTCAAGCAGACCAGGACCCTTGAGTCCGCGGCCACCGTCGACACCGTCGTCCTTGACAAGACAGGCACGCTGACCACCGGCCGGTTCGCCGTGAGTCGACTCGCGCCGGCCGATGGCGTCGAGGGAGCGGCGCTGCTGCAGGCAGCGGCCGACAGCGAGCAGTCGAGCAACCACCCGCTGGCCCGATCGATCCTCGAGACCGCCGAGAAGGCGAGAATCACGCCGGCCTCGCTTGAGAACTACGAAGAGGTTCACGGTCGCGGCGTCCTGGCCACGGTCGGCAACACCAAGATCCACGCCGGCCGGGCAGACTGGCTTGTCGAACTGAATCCGCGGATCAAGGAACAGGTCGCCGAGGTCGAGCAGAAGATCGTCGGCATGTCCGGCGTCCATGTCATGTCGGGCGACCGGTACCTCGGCGCGGTCGGCCTCGAGGACAAGCTCAGGAGCAATGCGATCGAGGTCATCGGCAACCTGAGGAAACTCGGAATCAGGCGGATCTGCATCTTCACCGGTGATCGGCTGTCCGTCGCAACCCGTGTGGGGCAGGCCGTCGGGGTCGACTCGATCGAGGCCGAATGCCTCCCGGAGGAGAAGCATGAGGAACTGCTCTACCTGATCGATCGAGGCCACAGGACCCTCGTCGTCGGTGACGGCATCAACGACGGACCCATCCTCGCCTCGNCGGACGTCGGAGTCGCCATGGGCCTGTCCGGTTCGGACATCGCGACCAACTCAGCTGGTGTCGCCCTGATGAACGACGACCTGAGGCACGTGCCGTTCCTCCTGGAGATCGCCCGCCGGACGCGATCGATCATCGGGACCAACATCGGTGCCAGCCTGCTGCTGGCGATCATCGGCCTCGCGCTGGCGGCGACAGGGCAGATCCAGATCTGGATCACGCCGTTCTACCAGGCGGTCGCCTACGTCTTCGTGATCGCCAACAGCCTGAGGCTCGTCCGGTTCGGCGAGGACTTCGCCGAGGAGGAGGCTCGCAAGCTCGAGGAACTGGCTCGTTCCCGGAAGCCGGTCAGGAGCAGCGCCCAGAAGGTGGCCGCTGCATCGACCCAGACGACGTGATGCACGCAAAGAGTAGCTCCCCCGTTCTGCTGTAGGATGTGGATCTCATGGCAGTACGGATGATCAAGGAATTCCTGAGGCTCGAGTCCGCTGCAGGCATCGTNCTGGTGATTGCCGCCGCAGTGGCGATGCTGATCGCGAACACGCCGCTGGCGCACCTGTATCACCAGCTGCTCGAGCTCGAGTTCTCGATCAAGCTCGGGAACATCGNCCTCGAGAAGGAACTGCTGCACTGGATCAACGACGGCCTGATGGCCATCTTCTTCCTCCTGATCGGGATGGAACTGAAGCGAGAGGTCCTCCAGGGGGAACTCTCATCGTTCAGGCAGATCTCGCTCCCTGCGTTCGCCGCNGTTGGCGGGATGCTGGGCCCAGCCCTGGTGTACTACCTCTTCAATTCCCATGACAAGACGGCGCTGCAGGGATGGGCGATCCCGACCGCGACCGACATCGCCTTCGCCCTGGGCGTGCTGTCCCTGCTGGGCAGCAGGGTCCCGCTGAGCCTGAAGGTGTTCCTCNCCGCCCTGGCCGTGCTTGACGACCTCGGGGCCATCATCGTGATCGCGCTGTTCTACACGAAGGAACTCTCAGGACTCTCGCTGGGGCTCGCCGGTGGCGCGATGGTCGTTCTGGTCGCCATGAATCTCCTTGGCGTCAAGCGGGTCACCGCGTTTGCACTGGTTGGAATCCTGATGTGGATCTTCGTGCTCAAGTCCGGCATCCATGCAACGCTCGCAGGCGTCATCACGGGACTGTGCATTCCACTGCATGGCAAGGACGAGGATGGACAGAGCCCGCTGATCCACCTGGAGCACCTGCTGCATCCGTGGGTCGCCTTCCTGATCCTGCCTGTCTTCGCCTTCGCCAACGCCGGCGTCGGGTTCGGGGGACTCAGCCTCGAGATGGCCATGGGTTCGATCCCAATCGGCATCGTGCTCGGCCTGATCGTCGGAAAGCAGGTCGGCATCTTCGGATTCTCGTTGGTTGCGATCAAGCTCGGTCTTGCGCGGATGCCGGAGGGAATCAACTGGCTCTGCCTGTGGGCGGTCTCGATCCTCTGCGGCATCGGGTTCACCATGAGCCTCTTCATCGGGTCCCTCGCCTTCGAGAAGTGCGAGAAGGAGGAGGACGTGCTCGTCCGGATCGGTGTCCTGGCCGGGTCGGCCGTCTCGGCGATCATGGGATTCATCATCCTCAAGGCCGGCATTTCACGACTGAGCACGACATCTGCCGAAAGCGATGAAGTGATGCCTGAGAACCTGGAACACCACACATGATCCTGTCCCTGATCATGCTATTCCTGTCGCTGGTCATGATGACCATCGGCGCAGAATTCATCGTCCGGGGCGGAATCGGCCTGGCACGAAGGCTCGGACTGTCGACGTTCTTCATCGGACTGACCGTCGTCGGATTCGGCACCAGCGCCCCTGAACTCGCTGCGACCGTCGGCAGCGCGATCAAGGGCCACGGTGAGATCGCCATCGGCAACGTCGTCGGTTCGAACATCATGAACATCGCCCTGGTGATGGNGGCCGCCGCGATCCTGATGCCGATTCCCGTGAAGGTGAGCGTCCTTCGCAAGGAAGTCTTCCTGGTGATCGCCGTCAGCTTCATCCCCTATGCATCGCTTGTATCCGGAGGCTCACTCCTCTGGTGGCAGGGTGTCCTGATGGTCATCGGGATGGCCTGGTTCCTGTACGCCAGCTATCGGCATGCGAGGGTCTCCGGTGGAACGACCATCGAGCCGATCGAGGTACCCGGCACGATGAGGAAGCAGGCGTCAGGCGTTCCCGGCTCGGTCATCCTGCTGCTGGTCGGTCTGGTGGCGCTGGCCTTCGGCTCCAACGTACTCGTGGACTCGGCCGTCGATCTCGCCCGTGGCATGGGGGTGTCGGAACTGGTCATCGCGTTGACCATCGTGGCGGGTGGAACCAGCGCTCCCGAATTCACCACGGCGGTCATCGCTGGATTGCGAGGCGAGTCGGACATCGGTATCGGCAACCTGCTCGGTTCCTGCATCTTCAACCTGCTCGGCGTGCTGGGCATCACGTGCATGGTCGCACCGGTCCCGGTCCCGGAGCAGGTACTCTGGCTGGATGCTCCGGTCATGATCCTCGTGGCCGTGATGTGCGCCCCGATCATGTTCACGGGAAGCAGGATATCCAGGGCCGAAGGCGGGCTCCTGCTCGGCGTGTTCTGCCTCTATATCGCCTCGTTGTTGATGATCGCGTCCGGCGTCTTCTCGCTGCAGGGTGGCTCATCCACCGAAACCGATTCGATCCAACCGCCACCGAGCACGACATCACCCTCGTAGCAGACGAGGGCCTGCCCGGGAGCGACCGCTTTCTGGGGTTCCAGGAACACCACGTGCAGCCTCCGCCCCTCCATGTGCACTCGTGCCCGGACCGGTGTCGCATGGGCCCTGAACTGGACCTCGCACTCCAGCGCGTCCTCCCGTCGTGGCTCGGATTCCAGCCAGTTGATCTCCCCGCATGTGCAGGACGCCACATCGAGCCTGTCGGATTTCCCGATGGTGATCGAGTTGCTTGAGGGGTCCTTCGAGAGAACGTACAGGGGGATGCCGGTCGCAATCCCGATTCCCCGTCGTTGCCCGACCGTGAAGTGCTGGTGACCGGGATGTTCACCGATGATTTTGCCTTCCTCGTCAAGGATCTCGCCCTGTACGATCGAACCGGGACTTCGTCGCTCTATCAGGCCGGCGTAATCGTCATCGGGGACGAAGCAGATCTCCTGTGACTCGGGCTTCTCGGCGGTCATCAACCCGAACTGCCTGGCCTTCTCCCGGACCTCGGCCTTGGTCAGCCCACCGATCGGCAGGAGCATCTGCGAGATCCGGTCGGCCGGCGCCCCGAACAGGACGTATGACTGATCCTTGTCATGGTCGATGCCTCGAAGAAGACGACTTCCGGACGGCCCGTGTTCCACCCGAGCGTAGTGGCCGCTGGCCAGGTGGGTGGCATCGATCTGTTGGGCGTACTCATGCAATCGACCGAACTTCAGCCAGTCATTGCACCGGATGCACGGGTTGGGAGTCCGGCCGTCGTTGTAGTCACCGACGAAGTAGTCGATGATCCGACCGAACTCCCGCTTGAAGTTGCAGACGTAGAACGGGATCCCCAGGCGAGCCGCGACACGCCGGGCATCGGCGGCATCCCCGATCGAACAGCATCCTCGATGGGCGATCCTGAGTTGTTCACCGGCATCGCTTCGGTCGGCCTCGAGGTCCTCACCAGGAGTCCCCAGGCGCATGAAGCATCCGACCACATCGTGCCCCTGCTCCACGAGCATGGCCGCGGCCACGGATGAGTCGACTCCCCCGCTCATCGCGACGAGGATCTTGGTCGGCTTGATCGCCATGGACTCATGATACGTCCATGGCATGTCCCGGTCAGCGCCGTGGAAGCGATTCCACGCCGATGGTGCTAGTCTGTGACCATGCTGATCTACTGCGGGATCGATGAGGCCGGATACGGACCGATGCTCGGGCCTCTGTGCATCGGCCTCTCGGCGTTCCGGATCGATGATGCCGAGCCCGCAAAGGGCCCACCGGACATGTGGGACCTGCTCGCCGACTCGGTCTGCACCACGGCCAGAGATCGGAGAAAGCGGATCGCGGTCGCCGACAGCAAGAAGCTCAAGGGCAGTTCAGGATCGAAACTGCATCCACTGAGGCACCTCGAGCGAGGCGTGCTCGCGTTCACGTGCATGAACAACGGCCTCCCCGGGACGGACACTGAGTTCCTCGAGATGCTGGATCGATCTGGCTCGATCGATGTCGACGCTCCATGGAACATCGACCCGATGGACATCCCGGTCGCCCACTCCGAGGACACCATCGGCATCGCCTCGAGCATGCTGGCTCGAACATGCGACATGGCGGGTGTCAGGGAGTGCATGCTCGGCTGTGAATGCATCGACGTGCAACGGTTCAACGAGCAGGTCCAGTTGTTCAGGAACAAGTCGGGAATCAACTTCTCGGCGATCATGCGACTCGTCCAGCAAGTCCGTGAACGGTGGCCCGGTGAACACCCCAGGGTGATCATCGACCGACAGGGAGGTCGCCAGCACTACCTCAGACCACTCCAGATGACCTTCCCGGATGCCCGCATGGAGATTCTCGGGGAGTCAGAACGAGTCAGCCGTTACCGGCTCGATGACGATTCCGGCCCGTTGACACTGAGCTTCGAGACCGCCAGCGAGACCACCCACCTCCCGGTCGCCCTGGCATCGATGGTGGCCAAGTACACCCGGGAACTGATGATGCGACGGCTGAACTGTTTCTTCACGAGAGAGGTCCCAGACCTGGATCCGACCGCGGGCTACGTCCAGGACGCCAGGAGGTACCTGATCGAGGTCGAGCCGGTCATCAAGAGGCTCGGGGTTCCCCGCGAGCAACTGGTCCGGTCGCTCTGACCACGTTTCAAGGGCCGTGACTGCACTCAATGGCTTGACTTGGCCGAAGAACGGTCTAAGCTGTGTGATTCGACGCAAAGCAGGGTCGCCTCGCACGTCGCGATTCGGGCCGGCAAGGAGCAGACCAGTCATGGACCAGATCAAGGAAGGGAACATCCAGGCGCCTTTGCGTTGACCCGATCCGGGTGGCGCGAGGCGCCACCAGGACACCCCCGCCCGAATCGTCATGATGGAACATGGCCGGGCACAGGAACAGAAAAAACAACATCAACAAGAGTAGTCGGAACAGTCCCCGGCTCTCCTCATGATGACCTAGATCAATGCAGGCCGGTCGGATCCGGCAAGTGAAGTTGGACTATCAAGCGAACGGAACCACCGATGAGTCAAGATCTCGGAAAAGTCAGGAACATAGGCATTTGTGCCCATATCGATGCCGGCAAGACGACGGTCACCGAACGTGTGCTGTACTACACGGGCATGAACTACAAGATGGGCGAGGTCCACGAGGGCACTGCCACCATGGACTTTCTCGAGGAGGAACAGGAGCGCGGCATCACGATCCAGTCCGCTGCCACGACCTGCCCATGGAGCTTTGATGGTGATGACTACAAGATCAACCTCATCGACACGCCGGGACACGTCGACTTCACGATCGAGGTCGAGCGATCCCTTCGAGTGCTCGACGGCGCCGTGGCCGTGTTCGACGGCAAGGAAGGTGTCGAGGCCCAGTCCGAAACCGTCTGGCGCCAGGCCGACCGCTACGAGGTCCCCCGTATCTGCCTGATCAACAAGATGGATAAGCTGGGAGCCGACTTCACGTTCAGCTTCAAGTCGATCAAGAGTCGACTCGGCGCCAACGCGATCGCGGTCCAGTACCCGATCGGTGCCGGCGACGATTTCAGGGGCCTGATCGACCTGGTCACCATGAAGGCGTACTCCTTCGATTCCAGCGAGCTCGGCTCGAGGGTCGAGGAGATGGAGATCCCCGACGACCTGAAGGAAACCGCGGACGCCTGGCACCATGAACTGATCGAGAAGGCCGCCGAGCTCGATGACTCCCTGACCGAGCAGTACCTGGAGGACGAGTCCTCCATCACGCCTGAACAGATCAATCAGGCCATCCGGATCGGAACCCTCGAGCAGCGGTGTTTCCCGGTGTTCTGTGGTTCAGCGCTCAAGTACATCGGTGTCCAGAGGGTCCTCGACGGCGTGATCCGCTACCTGCCCTCGCCGCTGGAGATTCCATCGGTCAAGGGAATCGATCCGAAGACCGACGAGGCGATCGAACTGCCCAACTCACCGGACGCCCCCTTCTCGGCGCTCGTGTTCAAGGTGGTTCCTGACAGCCATGGCGACCTGACCTACATCAGGATCTACTCGGGCACCCTGAAGAAGGGATCGAGGATCCTGAATCCCGGCAACGATCGGAAGGAGAACGTGTCTCGAATCTACGAGATGCACGCCAAGGATCGGGAGAGCCTCGAGGAGGTCTCTGCCGGGCACATCGCGGCGGTCATCGGGCTGAAGAACTCCTTCACCGGTGACACGCTGTGTGACGCGACCGACAAGATCATCCTCGAGAAGATGGAGTTCCCGGAACCGGTGATCTCGATGTCCATCGAGCCAAACACCGCTGAAGACAAGAAGAAGCTCGGCGAGGCGCTGACCACCATCCGGCGAGAGGACCCCTCGTTCAAGTCCAACTACAACGATGAGACCGGTGAGACGATCATCGCGGGCATGGGCGAACTCCACCTGGAGATCATCAAGAACAAGCTCACTCGCGACATGAAGATCGGCGTCAAGGTCGGCAAGCCGAGGGTCAGCTACCGGGAGACCGTCACCGGCACTGCCGAGAACGTCAGGGGCCGGTTCGTCAAGCAGACCGGTGGCCGAGGCCAGTTCGGTGATGTCATCCTCAACGTGCGCTCGCTGACGGCAGCGGAGGCCGAGGAGCAGGAACTGGAGATGAAGGACGGAATCTGCTTCATCAACAACATCACCGGCGGCGTCATCCCGAAGGAGTACATCCCATCGGTCGAACTGGGCGCTCGACAGGCGGCCCTGTCCGGAGTTCTGGGCGGGTACCCGATGATCAACGTGAAGATCGAGCTGATCGATGGGTCCTACCATGAGGTCGACTCGAGCCAGGTCGCGTTCGAACAGGCCGGTGCCCTGGCCTTCCGCGAGGGCTGTTCCAAGGCGGGGCTGGCCCTGCTTGAGCCGATCATGAAGCTCAGCGTGGTCACCCCGGACGAGTTCTTCGGCAATGTCAGCGGTGATCTTTCGAGCCGTAGAGGACACATCCTGGACTCGGAACTGCGAGGAATCGTCAGGGTGATCACTGCGGAAGTGCCGCTGTCGGAGATGTTCGGCTACACCACCACACTGAGATCGATGACCCAGGGACGTGCCACCAGCAGCATGGAACCGGACGAGTACCGTTTGATGCCGGACCGGCTCAAGGACGATGTCCTTTCGGCCAACTATTGATCCGGCTTCCAGCCCGCTGGCGAAACGGCCGTGATCGAGGACAATGGACCTCGTGTTGATCGAGCCGCCATCGGACCGCCGGAGCATCAGTCGATGAAGGACCAGCATGAACTCGATGTCGCCTGCATGCGACGAGCGGTCCGCATCGCCCTGCTGGGCCATGGACTGGCCGAACCGAATCCACTGGTCGGCTGCGTGATCACCGATCCCGAAGGCCATGTCATCGCAACCGGACACCATGCCCGCCACGGCGGACCGCACGCCGAGGTCATCGCATTGGAACGAGCTGGCTCGGTCGCCCGGGGAGGAACGCTGTACGTCACGCTCGAACCGTGCCGGCATCATGGCAGGACTCCACCGTGCACCGACGCGATCATCACCGCGGGCATCAGCCGTGTCGTCTACGGCACCGCAGATCCGTTCGAACCGGCCGGGGGTGGTGCCGCAGTGCTTGCGGAGGCGGGAATCATGATCGAGTTCCTGGAGTTGCCCCAGGTCGAGCGGCTGAATCGTCCCTGGGTCACTCGGGTCACGAAGGGAAGACCGTGGGTGATCGCCAAGAGCGCCATGACGCTTGACGGAAGGATCGCGACCTCGACCGGGCAGAGCAAGTGGATCTCATCTGAAACAAGCAGGCGGCTGGTTCACAGGGAACGTGGACGAGTCGACGTGATCCTGACCGGGATCGGGACGGTCCTCAAGGACGACCCCGAGCTGACGGCACGTCAAGGCACTCCGCGCCGGTTGGCCATGCGGGTGCTGTACGATCCCGACCTCCTGATCCCTGACACGGCGAAGATCATCCAGACCGCTCGTGACGTCCCGACCCTGATCGCGACCAACGCGGTCACGCTGGCTGACCGAAGCGGTCATGCCGAGCGGCTCCGTGAACATGGAATCGTGTTCATGGAACTCACCGCCGACTCCGAGGACAAACGGCTGGAGATGATGCTCCGCACCCTGCACAAGGAGCATGACGTCGCCAACGTCCTGCTTGAAGCCGGTGGCGGGCTGTCCGGCAAGCTGCTTCGAGCCGGCTTGATCGACCAGTTGTGGCTCTTCCTGGGTCCGTGCATCCTCGGTGACCAGCAGGCCCCGGGCCCAATGCGTGGGCTGAGTCCTGGATGGATCAAGGAATCAACGAGGCTCGAACTGCTCTCGGCCCGCACGCGGGAACAGGATGTCGTTCTTGACTACCTGGTGGATCAGGGAGACTGATCCTCAGCGAACGGGAGAGTCGGCATCGGCTCAAGCCCGTATTCGACCGGGTCCAGGGCAGGTGCCATGCGAGCAGGGAAGATCCTGAGCACCCCGTCCCCATTGTCCAGGCCGATGTTCCCAGTGGACGGATCCTCGACGACATTGATCGCGTCGACCGGCCTGCCATTGAATCCATGCAGGATGATCGTCGCGACCTTGAACCGTGACGGGTACTCCTGCACGGAGACCTGCTGTGCACGGCTCGTGGTCAACTGCTGGAGCAACTGGTCGACCAGTTCCGGCGCCACCGGGACCAGCGAGTCATCCTCGGCATCAATCCCGTGTCCACCGAGAAACCCGTCCAGGTTCCGGCGGAGGCTGAACGTGCCATCAGGCAGTCGGACTTCGACCCATCGGACATCCTCGGGCCGTGCCGCAGAGCCTGTGGGGTCGAGCAGACCGTACTCGGGCGGGAACAGGGTCGACTGAGTCGCCTGGTCGACCCGGACGATCGTCGGGACGCCTGCGACCATGCCGTAGCGATCCTGGGAATCCAGTTCGATCGGGTTGCCGAGCCTGACCTCGTGCCGTCCTCCTGGTCCGGAGAGAACCAGCGAGGCCTGCGGCGGATCGAGTCCGTAGATTCCCAGTTCGTCCGGTTGATCCATCATGAACGCGGTATTGCCGGCCCTTCCCATCGCCATAAGAAGTCGATCAATCGCCTCGGAGTCGGCGCGGGTCGTCACGGGTTCGGTCATCCGCCACGAGGTCCCCTCGCGCTGAAGTCGGCTGGAGCGGTCGCCGATCGTGAAGATGATCGTGTCCAGGTCCGCCGGAACCTGGACCAAGCTCCGGGATCGCCACTGGATCGGATCCTGCCCGAGCAGGCGTTGGTGCAACTTGCTGTCGGCTACGATCACGCGCTGGTCCGCATCATTCTGCAACCAGGCCCGGCCGGCCAGCGATCGCCTTCCGAGGTGAAGCTCACGTTCCTGCCCATCCTGGGTCGCCATGTGGATGGTGACACGAGCGGGGTCGAGCGAGAGCGACTCGAGTGACCTGTTGGATGGAAGAGCACCGGGCTCGAACGAGTCATGGGCCATCAATCCCAGCGCATCGATCAGCAACTGCCTGATGATGTACCCCTCGACAGGGTGTGAAAACGGCTCCACCTGCATCCAGCCGTTCTCGGAGCGTTCAAGGACGAACGTTCGGTCCTCGGGATACTCGATGCGGATCCCGGTGATCGAGCCCGGATCCCAATCAGCAGGCAGCACGGGAACGCGAGGTCCGGTGATGTTGCCACCATCATCGGTTTCCGGAATCAGCCACAGAAACAGCACGAGAACGAGCAGGATGCTCCATGTCACGATGATCCAGGAGGCCTTCATGCGGATGACCTCCTCGAGAGGATGGTGGCACCGGTACCGACCAGGAACGCGGGGACGGCAAGGATCAGGATGATCCCCCATGCCTTTCGTGCACCATCAGTGATTCCCGAGAGCCTGCTGACCTCACGGCCGGACGCCCCGGCGACCACGAGTTCATCCAAGCCGCTCAGCCAGGCGACCGACGCCGAGGCCAGCGCCTTGTTGCCTGGATTGGCCAGGATCAGGCGACCACCGCCAAGCGTCTCGGTGATGTCGGCAAGCGCCGAGAGCAACCAACCACCTGAACCCACGACCAGCAGCCTCTGAGGCCGGTTCATGCCGGGAATCGACCGTTGCACGCCGACAGCCACGGGCACATTCTCCGTCAGCAGCTTGCCTGGGGGAATGCCCTGCCGGTTGAGAACATCGGAGGAACGCGGGTCATCCTCCAGCCATCGAGCGGGACCGGGCTGAACCGCGGCGACAATGAACGCATCATCGGTCAGCGGCATGATGGGAACCGGCTGGCTCAGGACGAGTTGCCGTCCCTCGATTGCCGGAGACAGTGGTGACTCGGGATACTCCTGGATCAGTTGGAGCTGCCGCGTCGACCGCTGGTCCTCGGCCGTGGCCACCTGTTCAAGGATCACGGTGCCGGTTCGGGCATCGATGCCGACACCCTCCAGCAACTCGGCCCACGGATCGACCTGGCCGATCATGGGCAGCGGACTCCTGGAGAGACACACCAGGAGCGACTCCCCTTCCTGGAGCAGTTGCGTCGCGGCCTCGACCAGTGAACGCTCCTCTGGGGTGGTCATGTGGGTGGTCCGTCTCAGCGGCGGCATGATGATCCACGTCACGGGACGATCGGCATCAAGCACGGGCCTGCTGGAATCCGTGACCGACCACTCGGTCACATCGAACCTGGACGACCTCAGCAGATCGGCGATCGCGAAAAGATCCTCGTTGGACGCCGTGGACTTGAGCAGGCTGTCCTGCTCGGCATGGACGAAGACGACCTGGGGAAGCTGCTCCATGTCGATCGCACGAAGTGCCCATCCAAGCACTTCCTCTCCACGGAATCGCATGTCCATCCTGACGACGTCCATGTCCGAATCGCCCCGGGTGATCATCGGGAAGATCTGCCAACTCTCGACGACGACGGCTCGATCACCTCCACGGATGATCGCGCAGCTCCCGGACTGCAGCGCCGAGGTCAACTCGAGCAGATCCAGCTCGGGCAGTCGCCTCAACCGGTCGGAACAGACGAGCAGTGTCCTGGACATGGCCTGGTAGTTCTCGACGAGTCTGTCGACCACATCCGCATCCGACTGCTGGAACAGGTCCGCCACGAGCTGGAACTGCTGTCCCCAGTACTCGTGGTTGGCCACCAGGGCGCTCCGTGCGCCGTCGAGGTCACCGATCGGGTGGCTGTCACTGGGCTGGACCATCTGTTCGACGGCGCTTGAATAGGCCCCCGCCCCGGTGGCCATCTGCCCCAGCGCCGCTTCCAGCGACTGCAACTGCTCCTGGTCGATCGTTGTGGCGAGGTCATCCGTCGCCGCAAGCATCGCGACGTTCTCGATGCAGAATCGCTGAAGCTCGTCGAGCACGACCAGCCCGTCCTCGATCGTTTCCTGCCACTGCCCCACCTGAGATTCATAGGCGGTCTCAAGCTCCTCGAGCAGTTCCTCCCACGCAATCAGGTCCTCGGGATCATCAGGATCGATCGAGCGGACGGCGATCGCCGGGTTCACCGCCTGCATGCGGCGGAGCACCTCGTCGACCTGACGAAGCGTCGCTGCATCGACCTCTTCAGATGGCACCACCAGCGTGATCGACCATCCCCGCTGTGGATCGAGTCCGCGAACCAGGTCCTCCGTCGAACCGGTCAGCGTGTATGCCCTGGTCTTGGTCGCATCGATCATCAGTTCCAGCTGTGGACGTGAACCGATCATGACGAGCACCGTCGCGATCCCGACGATCGCAATGGAGAACATGAACACCTTCACGGTGATCGCGAAGCCTCGAACTCCGTAGGGCACGTACCCGATCCTCCTGAGCTCGATGCTCAGGATGCAGAAGACGATCGCGGCGGCAGACCATGCGAGGAAGTAGATGATGTTGGCTGAATCAAGCAGGCCGATGGTGAACTCGTGCAGGCGGCCCAGCGGATCGATCGACAGTAGCGTCTGTCCCAGATCAGGGCCCGTCATGGTCGGCAACCCGCGCAGTACCAGCATCAGCAGGACCCAGAAGAAGAAACAGCCGAGGTAGGAGACGACCTGGCTCGACGTGAAGCTCGAGAAGAGCAACCCGAAGCTGATGAATACCAGGCCGGACAGCAGCAGGCCGAGCACGCCGCACAGGAGTTCTCCGTAGTCGGGCCTTCCATACAGTTCCAGCACCAGGCATGGTGGGATCAGCGGAACGATGATGACCGCGGCCAGGACCGCCAGGCATGCCAAGAGCTTTCCAAGGATCACCTGGGCACTGGAGACCGGGCTCGTCATGAGCGTCTCCCACGTGCCAAGCCGGAGTTCCTCGCTGATCGATCGCATCGTGATCGCGGGTGCCACGACGATGAGGATCCAGCCCGCGGAGGAGATCACGGCCCTCAGGGTCGCCGGCTCACCCTGGCGGAAGCTGATGAAGATGAACACGAGAGCCGACAGGAGCGAGGCCAGCGCCATGATGATCCAAGCAACGGGCGTCAGGAAGCACCCCGCAGTGTCTCTTCGAGCGATTGCGAACAGGCGGGCCATCAGCGTGCGTCCCTCGATGTCAGGTTCTGGAAGAGCATCTCGAGCGAGGGTTCCGAACGAACGATCTGCCTCGCGAGGATTCCTTCCGAGGCGAGTCGACGTGCGATCGTCTCCCTGAGGTCATCCTCATGTTCCGAGTAGATCATGATGGTGTGCCAGCCCTCCTCGACCTGATCGACCTGGATCGATCCGATGCCCTCGATCCCACCGAGGCACCGCGCGGCCGATGGATCATCGACCTCGAGCTGGTACTGACCGGAGCCGGCCACGTGCTTGCGGAACCACTCGACAGGTCCGGATGCGATCAGTCGCCCCTGGTCGACCAGGACCAGGTGGTCACAGACCGCCTCGATCTCGCCGAGCAGATGACTTGAGAACAGCACGGTCCCACCGGAAGAGAACTCCTTGACGAGATCCCGAACGATCATCACCTGGTTCGGATCCAGGCCGACCGTAGGCTCGTCGAGAATCAGGACGTCCGGGGCATGCACGAGCGTCGCCGCCAGGCCGACCCGCTGCCGGTATCCCTTGCTCAACTGACCGACCAGCCGACGGCGAACGGGGCCGAGCTGGCAGGCCTCCAGCGATCGATCGATCACCGCCCTGTCAAGCCTTCCCATGAAGACGCGAGCCCGGAACTCGAGATACTCCTGGACCCTCATCTCAGGGTAACAGGGTGCCGACTCGGGCAGGTACCCGATCCTGCGGCGGACCAGCCTCCAGTCCTTCTGGACATCGAGACCGTCGATGCTGATCGAACCGGAGTCCGGCATCAGCAGGCCGGCGATCATCCGGAGGGTGGTTGTCTTGCCGGCACCGTTGGGCCCCAGGAAACCACAGACGGTCCCGGACTCGATGGTGAACCCCACGTCATTCACAGCCTGGATCATGCCGAATCGCTTGCTGAGTCTCTGGGCATTGAGCATCGTCTTCGGTTCGCCTTGAGGTCTTGGGTTGCGAAAGTCTAACCGGTTCGGGCAATGTTCTCAGGAATCCGGTGTGCCTGGTCGGTTGCATCGGGCGAGGCCACACTCATACACTGTGGGTAGACCGGCAACTGAATGATGTCCAGTTCCAAGCCCATCCTGGTTCTCGTCCAAGGCAGTGCCCCGCTGTCGGATGATGCTCGATCGGTGCTCGAGTCATTCTTCCAGGTCAGGGAGGTCGATCAGCAGGAGGCGGCCGGGCTTCTGGTCGAATCCAGCGCACTGGCATTCACTTCACCAGAAGCGAAGCAGGCCACGGAGGAGGTCACGGCGACACGCATCCTCCAGCAGTTCGCCGAAGGTGTCGGAATCGTGGACCGGCGAGGCGAGATCGAATGGATGAACCGCAAGCTCTCGGAGATCGATCCTGAGACCATGAGACGATTCACCGATGCGTGTGTCGGCGCGTTGCAGGGCGGGGACACGACCAACCAGAGATGGACATTCACCTCGGGAGGCTCATCCTACGAGGTCGCGATCTCACCGATGTCGTACGACGAGGACATGGAGGGCAAGTCAGAACTTCGAAGCGTCGTCGGCATGCTCCTGGACTCGACCGCGATCCAGAAGATCCGCGAACGCATCGAGCGGATCGACCAGGCCGGGGCCGATCTCATCGACATCGACTCGGACCAGATCAAGACGCTGAACTCTTCAGAGCGGCTGATCATGCTCGAAGGGCGCATCGTCAAGTGCATCAAGGAGGTCCTCAACAGGGAGCACTTCGAGGTGCGACTGCTCGACCGGCGGACGGGCAAGCTCGAGCTGGTCATCGGCAACGGGATCGATCCACTGAAGGTCGGCGAGGTCATCCACGCGGAAGTCGATGGCAACGGCATCTCAGGTCGGGTCGCCGCGACCGGCAAGAACTACATCTGCCGGGACACCAAGATCGATCCGCTCTATCTCGGCGGCATGGAACATGCAGGCAGCAGCCTGACAGTCGCGATGAGGCTCCGTGACAGGATCATGGGCGTGATCAACATCGAGAGTGCCGAGGTCGACGACTTCACCGAGGAGGATCTCTTCTGCACGGAACTGCTCGGCCGATACGTGGCCATGGCCATCAACATGCTGGACATGCTCGTCGTCGAGCGATACACGACCAACGAGAAGATCAGCCATGACCTTGCCGGGCAGATCACGACCCCACTGGACGAACTGGAGCAGCTCACCTCTGGACTCGAGTCGATCACCGGGAATCAGGAGCTTGCGAGCAGGACCGAACGGATGATGGAGTTGATGACCGTGATCCGCAACAGGGTGCATGACTGCACCTCTGGACCACGGACGATCATTGGAGCCGAGGAGGCGATGAAGACCGATATCGATGACCCGCTTCTCAATGGCGTCAGGGTCCTCGTCGCCGATGATGAGCCGGAGATCCGGACATCGATGCAGGGAATACTCTCCAGGCATGGATGCGACGTGACGTGCTGCTCAGATGGCAACACCGCGATCGAGGCCATCCAGGCCGAAGCTCAGCGGGGTGGCTCCTTTGACCTGGTCATCTCGGACGTGAAGATGCCGGACCGGAACGGGTACGAGGTGTTCAAGGCGACCAAGGATGTCAATCAGGACACGCCGGTTATCCTGATGACCGGCTTCGGCTACGACCCCCATCACTCGATCGTGCGATCAAGCCAGGAGGGTCTCAAGTCGTTCCTGTTCAAGCCTTTTGCCGTGGAGCAACTGATCAATGACGTGCACAAGGCGCTTGGTGCCAGTCGCGGCAAGGGTGGTCGGTAGATCCGGCTCAAGCCGAAAGGCGGATGGCCAGGACCCGATCATGATCCTCGTGATCCCGATGCATCCTGATCTCTGCACCAGCGAACCCCGGCACGCCTCCAGCCGCTTCGATGACGCGATCCCCCTGGTCGGCACCGATCTCGACCAGCAGCAGTCCACCCGGGTTCAGCCACGAAGACGCTGATTCAAGCAGCGGCCCGATCAACTCGATGCCACCAGGTCCACCTCGAAGGGCGGATTCCGGCTCGTGGCACCGTACGTTCTCGGGCAGTTGATCCCACTCCTCGTCGCTGATGTAGGGCGGATTGGAGACGATCAGGTCGAACTTCCGATCGTCTGGCCAGAGTGGCTCCAGCAGGCTCCCCTGCCGGAACTCGATGGCATCCCCCAGGCCGTGATTCTCGGCATTGCCGACGGCCAGGTCGATCGCCTCGGAGACCAGGTCCGTGGCGATCGCCTCGATCTCGCCGGGCGCCTCATCCGCATGACCTCCACCGGAAGTCCTCAGACCGAGGAGGATGCTGATGATGATGCATCCGGTCCCGGTGCCCACATCCAGCAACCGCGCCCCGGATGAAGCGGATCGGAGGTGATCGATGGCCAGTTCGACCAGGGTCTCCGTGGCAGGCCTGGGAATCAGGGTGCATGAACCGACCGAGAAGCATCTCCCGTGAAACCATGCCTGGCCGACGATGTACTGGATGGGCTCGTTGGCCCGAGCCCGCATCACCAGATTCTTGAGCGTCTTCCGCTGTGAATCCGTGCACGCTCGATCGACCTCCATGTACAGGCGCATCCGATCGCAGTCGAGCACGTGGGCCAGCAGCAACTCCGCGNAGACGTTGGCATCCTCGATTCCGTGACCAGCGAGGTCCTTCCTGAGCCAGTCGAGCAACTTCCTGGTCGTCCAGGGTGAATCGAGCGACTGAGATGCGTGATCCGGAGTCTGGTTCATGGACGTCATCTTATCCCATCCGGAGCATTGGTCGGCCCGNCCGGCCCAGTCGGATCGGCTATGATCCGTCAACGGATTCACCCCCCCACCCGAAGTCATGGACAGGATGGAAGCACAGATGGTTGCCAGAGAGCAGATTGGATTCTTGGAGGACGTCTCGACTCGCCTCGAGAAGTCTGGCCGGTTCGAGTCGATCGAGTTGACGGATGATGCCGTGCTTCGCTGCAAGGCCAGCGGAGCCGCGGAGGATGCCTGGTACACCCTGGCCATGACCGGTGACGGCATGGAGGTGGCCCTGCTGACCCTGGATCGCTGGCTCAGCGAATCCATCGAGGCCGACCTCGTGCACAATGGCGACACGATGGAGGAACTGGTCGAGGAGGAGCTGGTCGACCTCGGAGGCTCGGGCCCGGTCCCCGNCATCAAGCACTACCGAAGCGAGCAGATGGAATACACCTTCAGCATGGAACTGCCAGGCGACCTCGAACTCGAGGATGCCACCAGGTGGGTCCTCGCCTGGGAGGCCGCATTCAACCAATTGGGTGACATGTCGGAGTCAGAGCAATGAGAACGGCCGGAAGACTGGTTCCATGAAGCCACTGAAGGTCCTGATGCTGGGATGGGAGTTCCCTCCGTTCATCACAGGCGGACTCGGCACCGCGTGCTACGGGCTGACCAAGGCGATGGACCATCTCGGCTGCAAGATCACCTTCGTTCTTCCCAAGTCGATCTCCGGTCAGCACGCTTCACATGTCACGCTCCGATCACCAGGTGANGTGTCCACCGACGGGCCGGAGGAGCCCGTGGCCGAGGATGAGGCACCTCCGCCGGTTCCAGCCAGGCAGGTCGAGCAGGACAATCCTGAATCCAGCACCGAGAAGATCCTGAAGGTGCTCCAGCAGGTCGACTTTCTCGAACTGCCGATCGAGGTGCCTTCCGTCTACGACACCCCTGAACAGGCGGCCAGGGAGATCAGCAGCAATCCCCAGAGCATCTGGTTCCTCCGTGAACAGCTCAAGCAACACGGAACAGACGCGCTGCCGGNAGGCACGGTCGACCAGCTTCTGACCGAGGTGATCCCTGAAGCCCCGATGCACGAGCCGGAGGAATCCGGGGGCACCGACCACGAGGAGAAGAAGTCCGGGGACTATGGGGGCGACCTTTTCGAGGAGGCCCAGAGATATGCCCGGTTCGCACTGGATGCCTCCAGGAACGTCGACTTCGACATCATCCATGCCCACGACTGGCTGACCTACGCCGGCGGTTTGGCCGTGGCCCGTCTCAGCGGCAAGCCCCTGGTCGTGCACGTGCACTCGACAGAGTTCGATCGCTCGGGCGAGCATGTGAACCAACCGGTCTACGACATCGAGAGACGGGGCATGCATGGAGCCATGCGTGTGATAGCCGTAAGCCAGCTCACCAAGAACATCATCGTCAACCGCTACGGGATCCACCCGGACAAGGTGGACGTGGTCTACAACGGTGTCGAGTTCCAGAAGACCGAGCAACCACTGGTGGAGATCCACAAGCAGGACAAGATCGTGCTCTACTTCGGCAGGATCACCATGCAGAAGGGGCCAGAGTACTTCATCGCCGCGGCAAAGCGGGTCCTGGAGGTCATGGACAACGTCAAGTTCGTCGTGGCCGGTTCCGGCGACCTCGCCGCGAGAATGATCGAGATGGCGGCCGAGAACGGCATCGGCCACAAGGTCCTCTTCACAGGATTCCTCCGGGGCAAGGACATCGAGCGGGTCTTCTCGATGGCCGACATGTTCGTGATGCCGAGCGTCTCGGAGCCGTTCGGCATCGCCCCGCTGGAGGCGATGAGCTACGACGTTCCCGTCCTGATCAGCAAGAGCTCGGGGGTCAGCGAGGTCCTCACCCATGCATTGAAGGTCGACTTCTGGGACGTTGATGACATGGCGGACAAGATCATCGCGGTGCTGAAATACCCGCCGCTCTCCAAGACCCTCAAGGAAGGCGGCCGGTTCGAGGTCCGGCAGCTGACCTGGGATGGTGCGGCGCGGCGATGCATCCAGGTCTACGAGGAAGCATTGAGCCAGATGACCCTCCAGGTTGCGCCCTGAACAGGCCGACTCCGGACAACAGGAACCCCCCCCTGTTGGGTAACATGTGACCCATGGGTCTATTCAGCAGATCGAAATCCCGTCGTGACTCCCAGCCCGCACCCACGCCCGAGACCAGGGACGAGGGCATCGTCCGCGAGTTCGAGGACGATCTGTTCGAACAGGAGGTCATGGAGTTCGGGGCGCGGTTCCTCGAGCATGCCAAACGCGGACGCACCGGCCCACTTTCCGCAGCGTTCTGGTCGGACAAGCTCATGGACTGGGCGATGCAGGACGAGCAGTTCAAGGTCCAGTTGTTCAGGTTCGTCGATGCATTCCCGACCCTTACGACACCGGAACAGGTGCACGACCACCTGATGGACTACCTGTCACAGCCGGGTGTCAGCACGCCTCCGGGACTCGGCCTGGGCCTGAAGGCCGGCGGAATGGCCAAGGGCCTGGTCTCCAAGACCATGGCCGGACGCATCCGGGCGATGGCGGAGAAGTTCATCGCGGGCACCGATGCCGCCTCGGCACTGCCGAAGCTCCAGTCACTCTGGAACAACGGCCTGGCCTTCAGCGTCGATCTGCTCGGCGAGGCCTGTGTCTCGGAGGAGGAGGCCGGCGAATACAGGAACAAGTACCTCGACCTGGTCGAGAACCTCTCCGGCCAGGCCAGCCTGTGGGCACCGAATCCCCTGCTTGAAACCGATTACCTGGGGCCGATCCCGAGAACCAATGTGTCGATCAAGATCAGTTCGCTGTATTCAAGAACCGATCCGATCGACACCGAAGGTTCCATCCGCGGACTCATGGAGTCGATCGGCCCGGTACTCGAATCAGCCGCCAGGCACGGCGTCTTCATCAACTTCGACATGGAGCAGCACTCCCTCAAGGACCTGACCATGGAGTTGTTCTTCAGGTGCTGCAGCGAGTGGGACTTTCAGGCAGGACTCGCGATGCAGGCATACCTCCGAAGTGGGGATGACGATGCCCGGAAGATCATCGACTGGTCGAAGAGGACCGGGCGCCAGGTGACCGTACGACTGGTCAAGGGTGCCTACTGGGACTACGAGACGATCCAGGCCGAGCAGGAGGGCTGGCCCATTCCCGTCTGGAGCCACAAGGCGGACACCGATGCCTGCTTCGAACGAATGACCAGGCAGTTCATACGTGAGATGCCCCGCTCCACTGGAGAAGGCGGCGTCAAGCTCGCGCTGGGTTCGCACAATGCCCGAAGCATCGCCACCGCGGTCGGTCTCCTGAAGAAGCATGACCTGCCGACGAACTCGATCGAGTTGCAGATGCTCCATGGCATGGCGGACCAGCTCAAGGAGGCTGCGACGGGCACCGGGCTTCGAGTCCGCGAGTACGTCCCGGTCGGCGAGATGATCCCGGGCATGGCCTACCTGGTCAGGAGGCTCCTGGAGAACACGTCCAACGAGAGCTGGCTCAAGGCCGGGTTCCTCGACAACGTTCCGACGAGCACGCTGCTGGCGACCCCACACAGGAACTTCGGGCGCGATCCGGGGCTCGAACGGATCGACGGGGCGCCGGAACGCCACGAACTGGGCGTGTCGGTGCCGGGGCTTTCCGATGAACGCCCCTTCTTCACAGAGCCGATCCGTGACTTCTCCCAGAAGAGCCGACGGGAGGACTTTGCTGCTGCAATCGCAGGTTCCCGTGTTCCCGCGGTCGCCAACGATTCAACCGTGGAACAGGCCTCCGAAGCGGTCGCGAGAGCCCATGCCGCCTTTCCTGGGTGGCGGGACACGGACCCGCTCCATCGATCGGGCATCGTCGCACGCGCCGCGGCACTGATGCGGGACAGGCGGGACGAACTGTCGGGAATCCTGATCCGTGAATCAGGCAAGACCTGGCGCGAAGCCGACGCGGACGTCTGCGAGGCGATCGACTTCTGCGAGTACTACGCCCGTGAATCGATCGGCCTCTTCCGACCCGACCGACTGGGTGGTTTCATCGGCGAACTCAACGAGCAGTGGTACCAGCCTCGCGGCGTCGCAGCCGTGATCAGCCCGTGGAACTTCCCCCTTGCGATCTGCATGGGCATGAGCGTCGCGGCCCTGGTCACGGGCAACACCGTCGTGGTCAAGCCTGCCGAGCAGACTCCCGGGATCGCCAGGGTCATGTACGACATCCTGATCGAAGCGGGAATTCCCGCTGAAACCCTTCAGTTCCTGCCCGGCCGTGGTGAAACCGTCGGCGCGGCGCTGGTGAGGGATCCGAGGGTGTCGCTGATCGCGTTCACGGGGTCGAAGGCCGTCGGACTGGACATCATCGAGGCGGCTGCGGCGACTGGTGACGCGCAGGAATCCGTCAAGAAGGTCGTCTGCGAGATGGGTGGCAAGAACGCCGTGATCATCGATGCCTCGGCTGACCTGGACGAGGCGGTGATCGGGGTGCGGCAGTCCGCCTTCAGCTTCGCCGGCCAGAAGTGCTCGGCGTGCAGCCGGGCGATCGTCGTCGATTCGGCCCATGACCTCTTCCTGCACAGGCTCGTTGAATCCACCAGGTCGCTTGTCGTCGGCAACCCGCTTGAACCGGGAACCGATGTCGGCCCGGTGATCGACCAGGGCGCGGCCGAGAAGATCAGGGAGTACATCAGGCTGGGATCCGACGAGGGCACGCTGCAGGTCGGTCTGGAGGTTCCCGCCGGGCTCGAGGAACAGGTCGGGATGCCCTACGTCGCGCCTCACGTCTTCAGCGACATCGCCCCGGATGCGAGGATCGCCCAGGAGGAGATCTTCGGCCCGGTGCTCTCGGTCATCCGCGTCAAGGACTTCGATGAGGCGCTCCAAGTCGCCAACTCGACGAGGTACAAGTTGACCGGTGGCGTCTTCAGCCGCAAGCCGTCCCACCTGGAACAGGCACGACGGGAATACCGCGTGGGCAATCTGTACCTGAACCGTGGAATCACCGGAGCCCTTGTCGGCCGACAACCCTTCGGCGGATTCGGCATGTCCGGCGTCGGGTCCAAGGCGGGTGGAAAGGACTACCTCCTGCAGTTCGTCGAGCCCAGAACGGTCACCGAGAACACGATGCGACGAGGCTTCGCACCCGGCCTCTAGACCCCAAAATCACACCTACAGCCGAATCCTCCACGGAACATGTTGAATCTCCAGACTGATATGCCAGTATGGAGGCGTTCGGATTCCGTGGGGTTAGGATTTGAATACGGTCAAGAGACAGCCTTGGGGAAAGGTCTGTTCTTGCATGGTGTCGAGCGGTTGGATGCTTGCTTGGGCTGTCCTGCACCCTCTTCACGCGATGGACTCCAGCGGCCTTGTCGTGCCATTCACGGAGGAAGCCATCCCACGTGGAATCAACTACGTGGTCGTCGAGGGCGACTTCGGAGACGGTGAACAGTACGGGTGTGGGATCGGATGGATCGACCTGGACGATGACGGTGATGTCGACCTCGTGTGCGTCGGTGGCCCAGTTGGCAAGGTGGGCATCTTCACTCTGGATGCGAAGGGCGTGCCAATCTTGATCGGCGCCGACATGCTCGGCGCT
>PARI01000031.1 GCA_002711415.1 Phycisphaerae bacterium
GAGGTCAGTCGCAAACGCGCGGGAGCATCTATGTAGCAACTCTTGCCGCGTTCCGCATCACCACGACTCCTCTTTGCGGCTAGAAGCCCACTCGGCGCCGGTAACCGAATTTGTCCCATCGATTTTGATTCGAGAAACCATTCCGTCAATCGTAGTGGCGATGCGTCGGGCAGCATCACGGTGCTGAGGAGTCGCATCCGGAGCATTGGCGATAATGCCAGCGAACTGCAACGCAGGAAGACTGATGCGCAAGGTCGATGCGAACTCCTGCTGGTTTTCCAAGCTGCTGTAGCAAGAATACAGACGATCGAACTGCCGGATGAACAGGTCCGCGAATCTCGATTCACCGGTACGCTCGTACCCGACCAGCGTAGCCCGGAGCAATGCCGCAACGTCTGACCAGGAATCTCGATTCATTCGGCGCAGACGGATGTCGTCTTCAAATCGATGGCCGAATTGGTCATCAAGGTAACCATAGAGCAGAGTTGAACTTGGCGCACCACTAAGTGCTGTTTGGCGAAGCTCCTGATCACCCATGGCCTCGATCATCTTAATCCTATGTTTTCGACTCATGATTCGAGGGATAATCGCATCCACATTGCCATTCACCAGTATTGATGATGGCTCCGGCTCATGCGTCAATTCATCGTCGTCAACGTCCGCCAAACGGTATGCATACGCAAGCACTCCCTGGGGAAGCCCAAACCAACCGCGAGCAATCAGATCAGGACGATAGCTGACCGCATCCTCGACAATGTTTCGAATTCGGGAATCGTATTCATCAAGAAAAATCCAAATGAGAAGGCCGTATCCGTTATCGCGGTATTCGTATCGGCGGACACCCTCTGCAAGTGTCTCAGGCCTCTTTCTTCCCGCATCTGAAACGTACTTGCTGAATCGATCGTCACCAAGCCAAACATGATTGACAAACGTCCGAGCAATGCATTGCATGTCGCCCCGGGTGAACACCACTTGCATTTCCTCGGCCAACTTAGGCAGCCGCAATGTGGTTGCCCCCTTCCAGATCGGTTCACTGAGTTCTACTACTCCTCTGTCTGGTTCGTAGCGATATGGCCACGCCCAGGCCTTGTCGGGGAGCTCCTCACATGCCGCACGGAAGGTATTGCAAAGTTGAGTAGCACGAGCCAACGAATGTTCATCCCCGGTAATCTCATGAAGCAGCAAATAGGCACGCCCCACGATATGAGAATGATTCAAAGGCTCCACTCGTGATTCATACGGCATCAGATACAGGCCGCCATCGTGGTCCGGGAGGGGGCGAAAATCATCTTCGAACTCATTGAGGGCCTCGAGCATCGTGGCAGCAAGACGCTCGATGCGGGCTTCATCTTCGTTACTCAGACCTGAAGTCCTCTGCAATGCTCTCAGCGCAAGCGCTGCGGGCATCACGACGGTACCCGCAGTCGTCAACTCATTCGTATAAAAGCGACCTGCCCTGCCCGTTTTCGAGCGATCAGGCATCATGGATCCCCACGTATTGAGAACACGTCTGCGAATTTCATCCTCGCGTCCGATCACACCACCGCGCAATGTCAACAGATTTTCGTATGCATCGAGGACAAGATCCAAGAAGCGGCGCTGCCCGGTGCGCTCATACGCGATGACCGCTGCTTCCGCCTCATACAACCATGGCCAATAGCGACGAGATGTGCAATCGGAATCCGGACTGTCACACTTCAGCCTGTTGAACTGACGAAGGAGATGCCCGTACAGAAGATCAGGATTGGGCTGGGCAGTCATCAAGGAGACATGCAGCCCACCTATTGCCGCATCGCGATCCATGAGATTCTCTGCACTCAGTGCCTTCTTGAGCATTGCAATCGATCTTGAGGCTTCATCGCTCCGCAGATGGATGGCCTCAAGAATCTGGGCATCACTTTCTGCCACATCACCTGAAAGAATTCGACCACTCAGTTTGGTGTATTGCTTTGCCTGCTGGATCAGCTCCTGATCCGTCGGCATCAGCACTGGGCTGGCAGCGCAGACATGGACGAGGAAGCCCGCAGAAACAAAGAGGTGAAGCATAAGCATGAATCTTGCCTTGCGTTGAACCATGATCTTTACACGACTAAGAACGAACTCATTGCGATGCCAATTATACCTACTTCCTTCACTGACCCTAGCGACAATGCTCATCCTGATTCCCGCCCCCCATGGCGCCAAGCCCGATGACCGAGACATCCTGGCCCGTTTCGACGTGATCGTTCATGACAACAGTGTCCTCCGGATGGTTGAGCCAGAGTATAGAGTCAAGCGGAAGCAGCTTGCCAAGACCACTGCATGACAGGCAGGATTTCGATTCAGTACAGTGGTGGCCAGTAGCGAACACCCAGGATCGATCATCACATGAACGGTCCACTGAAACTGGAGACCAAGATGATCCGATCCCTCCTGCTGCCCGCCCTGGTCCTTGTCGCCGCCGGCTGCGCCGACAATCGCCGCGCAACGGTCGAGTTCATGGACTCGACCGCGGTCCTGCCAGGAGGATTCCCGTTCTCCGAAGCCGTCCGAGTCAATGACACCCTCTACCTTTCGGGGATGGTCGCCGTGAAGCCGGGCACCCTGGAGATCGTCCCCGGCGGGATCGAGGCGGAGTCGCGGCGGACCATGGAGAACATCCGGCTGATGCTCGAGACCAACGGCGCCTCGATGTCCGACGTGATCAAGTGCACCGTGATGCTGGCCGACATCTCGGAGTGGGGCCAGTTCAACGAGATCTACAAGACCTACTTCGATGATGGTCGCTACCCGGCCAGAAGCGCCCTTGGCGCCAATGGGCTCGCCCTGGGAGCCCGGGTCGAGGTCGACTGCATCGCCGTGGTCGGCAATCGCTGAGTCGTTCGATGCAACACCCACACGGAGCACCTCCTGCTTGCCTTGATCTGCACGCTATCATGCTGCCATGAACCCATTGAACACCACGACCATCTGCCTCCTGACCCTGCTCGTGATCTCCGGCTGCTCAACGGCCCAGAAGCAGGATGCCAGCACGCCTGAACCCGTCACCGCCCAGGCCAACTACGAGCGCATCAAGACGCTCACCGGCGACTGGTACCTGGTTCGAGGCATCAGGCTCGGCGTTGAACTTGATGCCAACTACGAGGAGCCGTTCCTCTCCTACTCGGTCAGTTCCGGTGGCCATTCCGTGGTCGAGGTCCTCT
The DNA here is from genome assembly GCA_002711415.1 of Phycisphaerae bacterium. Classification (GTDB taxonomy): domain Bacteria; phylum Planctomycetota; class Phycisphaerae; order Phycisphaerales; family SM1A02. Next base: position 3,183 of record PARI01000031.1, read on the forward strand.
TCGTGGACAAGCCCAACGAGATGACCAGCGTCTACTACATGGACTCCGATCGGCTCATGATGGATCACTTCTGCAGCCTTGGAAACCAGCCCAGGATGGTCGCAGTCACCGGCTGGGGCAACGACATTCCGTTCGAACTGGTCTCGGTCAGCAACATGGCCAACGAGAACGACCTGCACATCTCGTCCCATTCACTCGAGTTCGATGGCCCGGACCAGTTGACCGTTCGCTGGGGCGCCACCGAGAACCAGGAGCCGATGGGCGGCTCGGTCTACACGGTCAAGCGGATCAAGTGATGCCGGCAGACCCGGCCCCTGAGGCTCCACCGGCCTGCCATTGACAAGAACACCGGGAGTGGTACTATTGGCAATCTGTTGCCAATAATGCCGCTCTGCTCCACGCAGCCGGGCGGTCGAGACTCCTGTTCGTGAGGATCGCCTTCGTGACCCAGTCCATCAGCCACACCCCGACACTCCAGGCCACCACCACCCAGGCATATCGAGACTGGCTCGGGGTCGCCGCATCGGTGCTCTGCGCCATCCACTGCGCCGCGATGCCATTCGTGATCGGGTTCCTCCCGCTGCTGGGCCTGAGTTTCCTGGCCGACCCCGCCTTCCACCAGTGGATGGTCGGCATCTGCCTGGCCCTTGCGCTGCTGGCCTTCATTCCGGGCTGGCGTCGTCACCACAAGCTCGCTCCTGGGCTGATCGGGATCGTGGGCCTCTCGCTGATCTCGCTGGCGGCATTCGCCGGTCCTGATGAGTGCTGCCCCACCCCATGCGAAGAGACGACCGCACTGGCAGCCTCCGAGGACGAAGCCACCTGTGCCGAGTCGTGCTGTGCACCAGGAGAAGAGTCGACCCCACCTGCAGAAACGGCACTGGCAGCCACCGCCGAGGAGGAAGCCGCCTGCACCGAGTCGTGCTGCCCTGCAGACACCACAGTCGACCAGCCAAGCACGGCCGGGTTCACCAGCTTCATGTGGCTGATCATGACCCCCCTGGGCGGAGTGTTCCTCGTGGCAGCTCACCTGTGCAATCACTTCATCGGCGCCCGCTGCGCTGCTGGCTGCTGCTCCAGGTAGGACCGCTTTCAGACGAGCATTGCGGGCCAAATCGACACGTTCGATGGCTTGCAGGTCAATGAGCGTGGTATCGTGAGATCCATGGAATCCACCCGTGCAATCCTGGTCGCCTGGTCGGTCGCGATGTCGTTGGCGATCCTGCCATCGCATGGAGAGGATACGGTCGTCGTGACCTTCGACAACGGCCCCGAGGGCTGGTCGATCAACGGGTGGGATACCATCGATCCGGACAACGGCAACCCCGGAGCCAACATCAACATCGACATCATCGACGCCTTCGGGATCGAGGTGAGAAACTCCGGCCCCAACGAGAACTTCATCGGCGACTACTTCCAGAAGAACGTCAGGCGCCTGGGGATCGACGTCGAGGTCAACTGGATCCTCTTCGGAGGAATTCAGGTGCCACGGGACTTCGTGGTCGAACTTCGAGACTACGACAATCCACCCCAGGGGTATCAATGGGTCTCGGTCTACCTCAACACGGGGCCGCTCCCGGCCGCCGGTTCCGGATGGGAATCGATCCGGTTCGACGTCCCGCTCCAGGAAGAGCTTCCACCTGGCTGGGGAGGCACCGGTGCGGAGGACCCGCGGACCTTCATGCCGATACTGCCACCGGATCGAACCTATGGAAGCGTGCTTCAAGGGGTGGACGCCGTGGTCTTCACGACGTTCGTCCCGGGATACGTCTTCGGGTTCACCGACTACAACGTTCGAGTCGACAACATCTCCATCACGACCGCGGATGCCCAGCCATGCAATGGCGACCTGACCGGCGACGGCTCCGTCGGCGGCGACGACCTGGCCATCCTGCTGGCCGCCTGGGGACCGTGCCCACCGAAGCAGCCGTGCCCGGCCGACCTCAACGGGGACAAGGTGATCGACGGCGCCGACATCGCCGTTCTCCTCAGTGAATGGGGACCATGCACCTGAGCCTGCCGCCGGTGACGCAGCTGCGCTGGCGGCATCATCCAGGATGACTCCATCGACTGCGGCGGATGCCCCACTGCTCCGACTGGACAGGTGGAACCGTGGTCCCGACCCTTCAAGTGCATACAATCAGTTCGTCGATGAGTGAAGATCAAGCGTGACCCGGGACGATCCATGGCCAGGAAGAATAAACAGAAGAAGCCGGTGAAGAAGGCCGTCACGCCGAAGGCTCATTCCCTGCCGCAGCAGAAGGTCGACAAGGTCCATGCCCTCTACAAGGAGGGCGCCTATGAGCAGGCCGCACTCGAGTGCAGCAAGATCGAGGCCAAGGGCAAGCGGGACTCCAGGATCTTCATGCTTCATGCACTCTCCGTCGAGCGACTGGGCGACATGGACAAGGCATACGAGCTGGCCAGGAAGTCGATCGCACTGAAGAACTCATCTGAAATGCTCAAGCTGCTGATCCGGTGCCACAGGGCACGGGGCGAGACGGAGAAGGCCATTGCGGCCGCTGACGAAGCCCTTGCACTTCAACCCGGCGATCTCGTGGCAAGGATCCTCAAGATCGGTGCGATGGAGGAAGGAGGCCTCTTCGACGAGGCATGGGAGCAGATGGCCTCCCTGAACAACGATGCCATGGCCAGCAATGTCAAGCTACCGCCAGTCGCCATCTACGAGCATACGAAGCTCTTGGGACACAAGAAACACTACTCCGAAGCGATGGAGCAACTGGATGGGCTGATCGAGGATCCGAAGACACCTCCCCACCTGGTGCGGTCGAGCATGTACCTGAAGGCGAAGACCTGCGACAAGATGAAGGAGTACGACACGGCGTTCGAGACGATCCAGGGCATCAACAACGTGCCCATGGACTACCAGGAACACCTGGAGAAGTACCTGAAGAACATGGATCTTCTGCTCCAGAGCTGGACGGCAGATCACCTGCACCACTACCCGATCAGCTCGTGCCAGAGCGAGATGCCCGTCTTCATCGCGAGCATGCCACGAAGCGGCTCCAGCCTGCTCGACCAGATCATCGACGCTCATCCAGAAGCCGCCGGGGTCGGCGAACTGACGAGCATCGACTTGTTCGCGAAGGAATTCGGCAAGGCATATGATCCCTCGCTCCAGCCACCGGCATGCTTCGGCGCATACCAGTCGAAGCTGTGGACTCGAACGGCCGAGGCGTACATCAAGGAGATCACGGCCCTGGCGCCACCGGAAGCCAGAAGGGTCGTGAACAAGTCGCTGAGCAACTACCACCTTGTCGGGATCATGGCCAGGATGTTCCCAAGGTGCAGGATCATCAACCTGATGAGAGATCCACGTGATGTCGCGATCAGCTGCTTCATGGGCAACTTCCATACCAACATGTTCTGGACCGTCGACATCCAGGGCGTTGCAGACGTCTGGGAGTCTTCTCGCAAGTGCATGGAGCACTGGAAACAGGTCCTGGACATCCCGATCCTGGACGTTCACTACGAGCAGTTGATCATGGATCCCGAGAACCAGATGCGGAGGGTCCTCGAGCTCATCGGGTTGGAATGGGACGAGTCCTGCACCAGGTTTCACGAGACCCGCAGGACCGTGCGGACCCTCAGCTACGACCAGGTCAACAGGCCGATCTACACCAGCAGCGTGGGACGCAACGCCAACTATGCCAAGCACATCAAGGACATCAGGTGGCCCGAGTACGATCCCGGCGCGAGCTGAGACCCCTCCAAGACCACGTGATCAACTGAACAGGCTGTTCATCTCCACCCGCCGAGCAGGAACCCCAGGTCGACGCCATCGGTCATGCCGTCTCCATTGATGTCGCCGAACGGGGTCAGCCAGTTTCCAAGCAGCACACCCAGGTCGACCCCGTTGATCGCGCCATCACCGTTGAAGTCGCCGGGCACCGGCGAGACGATCTGGAGGACCTGGTCCACCGGGACATCGACCAGCGTCGTCGTGTATCCGAGCGGCCAGTCGATCTGGATGCTCTTGATGATTCTCGCGTTACCGAGCCCGAAGTGCACCAGCAGTTCCGATGTCCCGAGAAAGCTCGGACCACCATCGACATGCCTGAGCAGCTGCGTCTTTCCAAGGTCGACGGTGATCTTCGCTCCGAATCCATCCGGCGGAAGCAACGGGTTCGNCGAAGTGTCCAGCTCCAGTTCGAGCCAGTGCCTGCTCCTTCTCGGCGAGTCNTTTCGATAGAGCCTCAGCGGACCGTCGTAACAATAGACGACGAAGTCCAGATCGCCATCCCTGTCGTAATCGAAGGTGTTGACCGCTCGGACATCATCGGACAGGCCGAATCCCGACAGGACCGTGGTGTCCATGAATTCCNTGCCACCGAGGTTCCAGTAGATCCGCTCCCGTTCGAGTTCCCACTCGCAGCAGAAGTGACCGTTGACCTCGATGATGTCCTGCAGGCCGTCAAGGTCCAGATCGGCGGCACAAGTGCCCCAGCCCCACCCGCCATCATTGACGCCTGAGGCAACGGAAACCTCCTCGTACATGTGGTTGCCGAGATTTCGATAGAGCATGTTCCCATTGTTGTCAGGCAACCCCGGTATCTGGAAGTGGATGCTCGTGACATACCAGTCCAGCAGCCCGTCATTGTCGAAGTCGGCGATGCACTGGCCCATGCCGTTTCGCTCGATTCCCGTTCCGGACTCCAAGGTGATGTTGGAAAATGTCCCATCCCCGTTGTTCCTGAAGTAGGCGCTGCCGAAGAAGTCGCCGGCGATCAAGAGGTCCGGCCACCCATCGTCATCGATATCGGTGAAGTTGCCCTGGAAGAAGAGGAGCCCGCTGCTGTCGATTCCTGCTGCCGCCGTCACATCCACGAACGTCCCATCCCCCTCGTTGCGAAAGAGCCTGCTCCCGTCGAACTGCTGGTAGGCGGCGATGAACAGGTCGAGGTCGCCGTCCAGGTCATAGTCCCCGAAGCAGGAACCGAACGCACCAGGGGTGCCGATGGTGTTGAACGCAACCCCCGCCTCAAGAGCGACCTGCTCGAAAAACCCGTCTCCGAGGTTGCGATAGAGAAGGTTCTTGCCGATTTCTCCGACATCATTGGTGGCATTGCCGAAGCTGGTCACGTAGAAATCGATATGACCGTCNCCGNCATAGTCTCCAGCCGCAATCGATGAACCGCAATGAACAGCATCCAGTCCCCTGTTCATCGCGTCCTCGGTGAACGTACCGTCGCCATTGTTCATGAAGAGCTTGTCCGGCGCATTGCCGCCTGCAAGAACGAACACATCCGGCCAGCCATCGCGATCCACGTCGGCGATCGCTATCCCGCTGACGAATCTCTCCTGGATGAACGGATAACCGTCCAACCGGGGCTGGTGCTCCGCGACAAGACCGCTTGCCAGCGTCTGGTCAGACACGATCACCTGACCAATGGCGGTCGAGCACGACGTGCCACAGATCAGGAGATGCAGAATGACTCGCTCAACTATCGGATGCATCGAAATCCCCTTGCATGACCGGACGAACCGGCATGCAATTCCCATAAACCATCCAGTCTCCATCCAGAACCAGACCGGGCACCACTTGCCAATCATGAACGATATTGCAGTTCAATCCAGTACGACAAGTCATTTTTGAGTGTTATCAGAACAAGATGGCCCTGGTGCAATCAAATAATGCACACAAGCCGCCTCCTCTGGCCAACTACACCGTCTCGTCCACGGGGCTCGAGCCCGTCCCGCTCCAGAGTTCCCTGGCCAATGTGGGGTCAAAACCATTCTTGAGGATCCCATCGTACACCGCCTTAGATCGGAGCTCCAGTTCCCTGTAGATGGTCTTGTTCATAGGAGTCTGCAGCCCCAGGCTCCTGATCTGTCCCAAGACTACGCTGTGCACAAAGCAGTAGTACTGCGCCTGCTGGGCACACAATAGCTGCTCCGTCTTCATCGGCGGATATTCGCGAGCCAGGCAGACTTTCAGAATCTCGTCATGCAAGGCTTCCATGTCATTGTTGTAAAAGTGCTGCTCAATGTCGAAATCATGCTGGTACACCTGTTCACGAAGTGCTTTGGAATACCCTCCCATCCACGCTATGAACTTCACACTCAATGGAATCATCGTGAGACCCTTTCAGATTCGATCTGACCGGCTGATTCTAGCGCCTCCCATGACAAATCCATTCAAATGAGATGTTTTTGCTACAGTCCATATGATCCAGCCAGCACCGGGAGCCCCCCAATGCTACGCAACACACTTGCCGTGATCGTCGGGCTCGTCGCCGGCATGGCCTTGAACATGGCCCTCGTACTGGCCAACGTCTGGCTCCACCCGCTGCCGGAAGGTGCTGATTTCTCCGACACCCAGGCCATGCAGGACTACTTCGCGCAGCTGCCGACACTCGCGTTCGCTCTCATCCTGGTCGCTCACCTGGGACAGGCGTTCTTCGGTGGATGGATCGCCGCCCTGATCAGTCGGACCAGCCCGGTCATGGTCGCNCTGGTCGTCGGAGCGATCTCGATGATCGGTGGCATCATGAACCTGATCGACCTGCCGCACCCTCAATGGATGTGGCTTGAGGTCCCGTTCTACCTCATCTTCTCATTGGCAGCCGGTTCGTTCGTTTCACTGCGACGCAAAGCGGCCACACCAGTCACCTGAATCCCATAGGAAAGACCTCCACGATGCCAAGCACCACCTCACCCAGCGCCATGACCCTCGTCGCCCCCACGCGGTTTCTGATCGACTTCGCGGCCAACCTGATTGACGACATCGACGAATCCAAGTGGGCCGATCGATGCGGCACGACGATCAACCATCCCGCCTTCATTCTCGGTCACACGGCCTACTACGCCGGCGTCTGCATGCAGATCCTCGGCAGCGACATCGAGCTNTCCGAGCAGGACGCATCGCTGTACCAGCACGGGGCCGAATGCGCCGACGAGCCGACCTGGTATCCGGGCAAGGCCGAATCGATCGCGGCATTCAACGAGCGGATCAACGCCGCAGCGGACTTCATGGAGTCCCTGGACGAATCGGTCTTCGCGACATCCAGCGAGGAGACCTTCTTCTCCGACCGCTTCCCGACACTCGGTGGCGTCGCTGCGTTCATGTTCATGGCGCACATCCCGTTCCACCTGGGCCAGCTCAGCGCCTGGCGTCGTGTTGCCGGCATGGGAGCGGCATCCTGAGGAAACTCAACGCCCCAGCGATCGACCGATGGCCCTGGTGGTCGAAGGGGTCGTCCCGCAACAGCCACCGACGATGGTCGCACCGGCATCGATCCAATCCATCGCATGCTCTGCATACCGGCCAGGATCGACCGCATCCGTGTTGATCCATCCGACCGAGTCATCGGGGTGTCCCACGTTGCCATATGCGGCGATCCGCACATGGGGCGGCAGCAGCGTGCGCAGGTGCCGGACCTGGTCCTGCATCGCCGTCGCCGCCACGCAGTTGATCCCGACGAACTCCGCAGCCGACAGGTGAGGCACCAGGGACTCCAGGGACGTTCCATCCAGCAGGGTTCCCGGGGCGGCCTTGATATCAAGACAGAAGCTGACCGCCCAGGCATCCGGAGCATGCTCCTGGGCCGCTTCGATCGCCGCNAGGGTCTCCCGGGNCGAGCACATCGTCTCGACCAGGACCAGATCGACNCCGGCANCGACCAGGNACCGGATCATCTCCCCATGCTCCTTCTGACAGTCCGCCTCGGGCGGACACAGTTCCGGACTGTAGCAGTCCTCCAGTGGCGAGACGCTCCCATAGACCCCCGCAGCCGGCGCATGAAGATCCCGCTGCTCGATCGCGATCGACACGGCCTGCTCGGTCAGTCGCTGCGCCCTGCTGCCGAGCCCGGCCTTCTCCAGTGAACGTCTATGGGTCCGGAACGTATTGGCCGTGATCACCTGGGCCCCTGCTTNCAGNTATGCCTGNTGGACNTCTCCCAGTACATCCGNCGCATCGATGATCGCCCGGGCAGACCACAGGGGAAGACCGACATCGATGCCCCTGCGATCCAGTTCGGTCCCGGTCGCACCATCAAGCAACAGGATGTCCTCGCGTGCATTCATCTGCGAATTGATCGTATCATGAGGGCACAGGAGCCCGGGCGCGGCCCCAGGAGGAGTGACGCCAGATGACCGACGAGCAGCAGTTGACGGACCAGGCCATTCCCACGGCGACGGCGATCGCCGATGCGGCGCGCTTCATGGCCCAGTTGTCGGGCCTGCTGACACGCGACATCGATCCGGACAGGTTCGCGGACCGGTTCGGAACCTCCATCAACCATCCGGCATTCGTCATGGGTCACTGCGGCTACTTCGCGGGCTATTGCATCGAGATGCTGGACGGACCTCGGGTCCTGGAGTCCAGGGACAGCGAACTTTACGGGCTCGGCTCCAAGTGCCTGGACGAACCATCCAGGTACCCGGACAAGGATGCCGCCGTCAACGCCCTGGTGGACCGGCTGCACCAGGCCGCCGAGTTCATCGAAACCGGTGGCGACCAGCCGCTGGCACGCAGCAGCGAGGGCACCTTCTTCGCCGAGAAGTTCTCGACGCTCGGGGGCATCGCCAACTTCATGCTCGTCGGGCATGTCGGCTACCACATCGGGCAGATCAGCGCATGGAGGCGTGTCGCCGGCATGGGCTCGGCGATGTCGTTCTAGCTGGCGGATCCGTCAACCCGGAAGTCTTCGGCCCATGAATCGATCCAGATGATCCTGCCGCGGCGAACCGGATGCGCCAGCACGCGTGCATGCCGCCCAGTTTCATGAAGGATCACGGCCTGACGAGTGATGTTCCCGCTGCAACGGATCGTGATTGGATCGCCTCCTTCCAGCAGGCGCAGATGAAGTACGTGCACGTGCTCACCACCAACCGTGAACCAGGTCCGACGGATCAAGTCGACGGACGCCTCGACGAGGCGACCCCGGCGGATGATCATGAGGCCTCGCCAGATCGACCGGATGCTTCGCAGCAGGAGCACGCCGAACACCAGTGGCACCAGCAGCAGGAGCAGCAGGTATGGGTTCATCCCACCGGCGAACCAGCCGGCCACGATGATTCCACCAAGAAAGAGCGTCCATCCGAAGACCAGTGCCAGGATTCCNGTTGGAAATACCCATCGACCACAAGCCCGGTACATGATCGTGCCTGGAATTCTCGATCGAGGAACCTCCTGCTGCAGCAGTTCCTGAACATGGTCGAACCTGATCGTGCGTGCTCCGATGGTGATCTCCTGCACCGTTCCTCTGAGGGAAGCGCCGAGTGTACCATGGAGGCGATGGCGACAGACAACGGGAGAACTCGCTTGGACGGCAACGACATCCTCATCACGGCCTTCTACTGCTTCGTGAAGCTCGATGATCATGAGCGAATGCAGCCGCCGCTTCGCCAGCACTGCCTGGACAATGACGTGCGGGGCATCATTCTCCTGGCCGCCGAGGGAATCAACGCGACCATCGCCGGACCGCGAGACGGGGTCATGGCCGTCATCGACCGGCTCCGCTGCGACCCGAGACTTTCCCGACTCGAGTGGAAGGAGTCCATCGCCCAAGGCCAGCCGTTCAGGAAGCTCCGGGTGAGACTCAAGAAGGAGATCATCACGATGGGCGTTCCCACGATCGATGTCGCCGAACATTCCGGTCGCTATGTCGAGCCCGAGCAGTGGAACGAGTTGATCCAACAGGAGGATGTCCTGGTGATCGACACGAGGAACACCTATGAGACCGGGATCGGCACGTTCAAGGGCGCCATCGATCCCGGCATCGAGTCGTTCTCCGAACTGCCGGACTGGCTGGATCGAAACCTGGATCCAGGCAGGCATCGAAAGGTCGCCATGTTCTGCACCGGCGGAATACGGTGCGAGAAGTCCACCGCCTACCTCCGGCAGGCCGGCTTCGACGAGGTCTATCATCTCAAGGGTGGCATCCTGAAGTACCTGGAACATGCGGCACGGGAATCAAGCCTCTGGGAGGGCGAGTGCTTCGTCTTCGATGAACGGGTCTCGGTCGGACATGGTCTGGTTCCGGGGAACCTCGACCTCTGCCGGGGGTGCCGTGCGCCCATCGATGACATGGACAAGTCGCGGCCGGAATACATCGAGGGCGTCAGCTGCCCCAGCTGCCACGACCAGACCAGTCCGGAACAGAAACAACGATTCGCGCAGAGGCAAATGCAGGTGCGGCTGGCCTCTGGACGCGGCGAGCATCACATGGGCCACCAGCCGATGTCGGACTCAGTCTCCTGACGGTGCCACGACTGTCGATGNGACGTCGGCGACGGCCTGCAGCAGCAGGTCGACCTCGTCATCGGTCATCGTCAGCGGGATCCTGAACCTGATCGACCGCGTTNCGCACGGCAGCGCCAGGATCTTCCTGTCATGGAGACCTGTGACGAATCGTGATCGACATTCGGCATCCTCGCAGGTCACGGCAGCCAGGGAACCCACGCCACGGGCACTGGACAACTGGGAACACGATGCAGTGATGCTTCGAAGTCCGTCAAGAAGCTTCTGGCCGGTCACGAGCACGCGACCGCCGAGATCCTCCTCCTGGATGATCTCGATCATGCGCCGTGAACGAACCATGTCCACGAGGTTGCCGCCCCATGTCGAGTTGATCCTGCTGGACTTTCGGAAGACGTTCTGCGGAACCTCGTCGACACGCTCCGAGGCGTAGATGCCGCAGACCTGCGACTTCTTGCCGAAGGCGACGACATCGGGCGCGACACCATGGTGCTGCCAGAGCCAGGGCTTGCCCGAACCGAAGAAGCCGGTCTGCACTTCGTCGAACAGCAGCAGCGAATCGAACTCGTCGGCGAGCCCGCGAAGTTGCTGGAGGTACTCGGTCCTGAAGTGGTTGTCGCCACCCTCGCCCTGCATCGGCTCGATCAGGATGCCCGCGACGCGATCACGATACTCGACCTCGAGCGCCTCTCGAGCCTGCTCGAGCGAGATGGCCTCCTCGGCCTCGACATCGTTGGCGATTCCGCCCTGGTCATCGAACACGATGAACGGGTTGCTGATGCGCGGCCAGTGGAACTTGGGGAACAGCCCCACCTTGTCCGGGAGCGTGTTGGTGACGCTCATCGTGTACCCGCTGCGTCCATGGAACGCCTGACGAAGGTGCATGATGACCAGATCGTCGCAGTTGTCCGTGTAGCTGTTCCGGCCGAGCCTGTGCGCCTTCCAGTCAAAGGCTGTCTTCATGGCGTTCTCGACGGCCAGGGAACCACCGGAGATCCAGAAGTGATGCGGAAATCCCTCCGGCGTGACATGGGTGCCGAAGGTCTCGACGAACCGTGCCAGGGAGACGGTATAGACGTCGCTGTTGGCCGGCTTCATCAGAGAGCAGTTGGCCAGTTCCTCCCGGAACGCGGGATCATCCATGCCCGGGTGGTTGTAGCCGATGGGCCAGGAGGCGTAGCCGGTGAAGGCATCCAGGAAGCGGGTGCCGGTGACGGCATCATGGATCCAGGAGCCCTCTGATCGCTCCATGTCCAGCACGATGCTGTAGCCATCTGCAAGCTGGAATCGGGAAAGGGTTTCATGGACTGAACTGGGCTGGATCATGTCGTCTTCCTGGTTCGATTGAGCGTCTGGAACGGTCCTGAACAGCAACTCAGGGTACCACAAACCTGGATCCGGCCGGTGCGATCGGGGGCTGCCTCGCCTGCCAGCAGGACGTTCCCGGGCATCGGTGATGCCTGTTCCATCGGTCCAACGTGCCATTGAAACATGCCGGCAGCAGTCGCCGGCATGAATCATGTTCTCCCTGGTTGCCTGGACGGGGTCAGCGCCCCCAGCTGCCGAGAAAGAGTGCCAGGTCCTGACCGTCGACGATGAAATCGCCGTTGAAGTCCCCGGCTCCACCGACACCCCAGTTTCCAAGGATGATCGCCAGGTCCTGGCCGTCGATGAACCCATCGATGTTGACATCATGCGGTTGAGAAGCCTCGACGAAGCTGAACCGCATGTCGATCCCATCGATCCTGGCTGATCGAAGGATGCCTGCGGCATTGGTGCTGGCCACGATGACGCCTGGCCAGGCCCTGAAGGTCGCCTCGGCATGTCTCTGGCCTGGCTCGATCACCAGGGACAACTGCCCGATCTGCTCCGCACCGAGATAGTCAACGAGGGTCATCTCGGCACCGTACGCCTCCTCGCCCGGCTCGAGCCAGGGGCTGATCGCTCCCACGAAATCGATGGTGGCCGTGACATCGACCGGTGCGGACACGTTGTAGGCCATGTGTGATTCACCCTGCACGGTCGTGGTGGCATTCGGATCAAAAGCCGGGTCGGTGGTGTCGATCCTGCATCCCCAGTCGGTGAGGAACCCCGAGGCCTCAAGGATCGTCCGCTGGTAGGAGCGTGCACTCGAGTACTGGCCGCCGGATCCCAACTGGGCCATCGCCTGAATCTGGGCGGGATCATCCTGCGGACCTGGATTGTCGGTGAAATCCGAATCGGTCTCGTGGAGGATCTTCCCGTTGAATGTGCTCAGTGTCGAGGTGGCATTGACGGTGCCGGCGAACTGGAACGGTGTGACGACCAGCTCATTGAAGGTGATCTCGCAGTTGGCATCGGCAATGATGACATTCGTCGGTTCGGAAGCGAACGTGGAGCCCTCGACCTGGAGCAGCAGCTGGTACGTCCCCGGCTCGATCGTAATGTCTGCTTCGAAGATCCTGGCTGCGGCGTCGAAGCTCCATACGTGGTCGAAGGCATGCTCGCCAGCCTGACTGGTCAGACGAAGGCGCAGCATCGAGTGGACGTCACCGGTTCTGTTGAGGGAATACTTCATGGACACGCGAACATGCTGGGTCGTCTGAGCGGTGACGGTGGCATGGATCATGCTGCTGCCGATGCCACTGGCCTGCGTACCGAAGGGACAATCCGGGTTCGTACCCGAGGCTGCCTGGACTCCGATGTCGGCGGTGAACCGACGGGCCTGGATCGTGGACTCCTGGTATGACCACACGATCACACCGTTGTCGTTGTCATCGGACAGGCTCACGAACCTGTTGCCCCAGAAGCTCCCAGCCAGTGCGTCATTCTGGTGAGGAGCAGGATTGTCCACCTGGATGTCGCCGTTGCCCTTCTGGCATCCATTGACGAGCCCGTTGGCCGTCACCACCCGGTTGGACTGGGTGATCTGGACCTCGGCATGGGCCAACACGGGAATTGAGAGTGGTGTACACAGGAGAAGCAGATGCCCGAACCGGGCATTGGACGAGAATTGGAGTGTCATGTGCATTTGTTCCTGGATTCGTGAATCGGCCATGGTGCCTTCATGGTGCCGTTACGAGGTATCCGCACCGGTGACGACGATCTCTCAACTGGAAACCATGAAATCTGACCTCGTTGTCATGCGGACATGAAAAACGAGGTGCCTGTTGAGGCACCTCGTCCTTGGCCTTCGACTGGTTGAGGCCGGGGTTGAGTCAGGTTTTCAGCCGGAATGGCCGGCCGTCACCCCACACCCCTGCACGATCCGGGTCTTGACCCGGCACCCATAACCGTAGGACCGGCTGGAGCTGAATCAAGCACAACAATCAGAAAGAAACAGCGAACCAGCGAGTCAATAAAAAGGACGGGGTGGCCGTGGGGGTATGCCACCTCCGTCCAATTCGTGGAGGAGAGAAAGTACACGCGATGGTACCGACGCCATCCTCCCCGGCCCCGGTTGATGCCTTTTTTCAACACGCTGGATCAGGCAATTATTTCGTCCGATAACTGAATGGCATGAAGGTGGCCTTCCAGAACTCCGGGAGATGCTGTTTCAAAAATAAATGATGATGAATGACATCAACTCTGTGTTAGTCTTTGGTGATGCATGGGCATGTCGTGTCCAAAAGGGGTGATAAGACCAATGACACTCCATGTCCGCTCATGAATTCATGACCGAAAAGACTAGGAGAGAAAGATGAAATCGCCTTTCTGGATGCTGCTTGCAGCATGTACGTTCGCGATGGCCTGCACCAGCGGAGCCTTCGCCCAATGTGGTGATCCGAATGCAGGCGACTGCTTCGAGGCCAACGGAACACCCTTCTGCAACGATGTCGACTGCTGCGAAACCGTCTGTGCGCAGGATCCTTTTTGCTGCGACAACGAGTGGGACGCGTTCTGCGTCAATGCCGCTAACGCATTCTGTAACGGAGGCCCCCCTTGCGATGCAACCTGCCCTCCCGATTCGGCTGAAGAGAGTGAACCCTGCGGTGAAGCCAACACCAATGGCTGCGGTGCGGGCGAGCCCCTGGCATTCGACCAGACCGTCTGCGGCACGCTCTACGCCTCGATCGACCTGCAGAACGATGATGCATTCAGTGTTGATGTCGCCGAAGCCGGCGTCATCACCTTCACCGTTCACAGTGAACTTCCATGCGTAACATCGATCACCGATGCCGCGTGCACCGTGGCCCTTGCTGAAGGTGCCGGCGAGTGCCCCAGCGTCGTCTCGGTTCAGGTCAATCCCGGCAGCTACCAGTGCCGTGTCGCTCTGAATCTCTTCAGCGTCGACGATTGCGCCAATGACGCCAACAAGTACTACGCTGTCGCGACCTTCGAGCCAGGCGGTGGCGGTGGCAGCAACTGCTTCGAGGTTCATCCTGAACCCGGCTGTGATGACCCTGCCTGCGAAACAGCAGTCTGCGAATTCAACCCGCTCTGCTGCAAGGTCGAGTGGGATGCCGACTGCGTCGCCAGCGCCCTTGACCTGTGTGGTGGCGGTGGCGGTGGATGCCCCGGCGAAGGCGACTGCTGTGTAGCCAACGGCTCACCCGCTTGCGATGACGCCGAGTGCTGCGAGACCATCTGTGCCGCCGATGCGTTCTGCTGCGAAACCGAGTGGGACCAGCTCTGCGCCGATGCTGCCGCGGTCTCATGCGAGAACTGCAGTGCAGGCCCCTGCGAACTGCCGCTGTGCCAGGTCGAGGAAGGCGAGCCATGCGGCGAAGCCCTCAACGATGGCTGCAACGCCCCTGATGACCTCGTGACCAACATCGCCGTCGGCGACAGCGTCTGTGGCAACTTCTGGGCCGATCTGGACGCCAAGGGGCTTGGCTCTCGCGACACGGACTGGTACGAGTTCACCATCGATACCCGCTCCATCGTCAGGTGGGAAGTTTATGCCGAAGCCCCGACCGCGGCCTTCATTCTCAGTACCGAGTGCGATCCGGTGGTCCTGGCAACTGGCCTTGGCAGCTGCCCCAACAAGGCAGAAGCCTGCCTTGATGCTGGCACGTATCGCTGCTTTGCCGCACTGGGAGTCTTCGAAGGCTTCCCATGCGGAGGCGAGAGCAACGGCTACACCGCTGAGCTCAACGCCGATCCGGTCGAGGAATGCCCGCAGGCTCCTGGCCAGTGCGATCCTGCCAATATCTCACTGACCCAGAATCTCAGCCAAGACCTGGGCAGTGCCGGCATCGCATGTGGCGCTGATGGACTCACGACTGAGAACTTCTACTGCCGCTCATTCGACCTCTCGGTCGGCGAGACGGCAGGGATCAACTTTGAAATCGAGTGCATCCAGTTCGGCATCTCCAACTCCGGTTCGCCACTGGAATGCCAGGTCAACATCTATGTCGACCTTGATGGCGGTGCTCCGACGGCACCGGGCATCGATCTTGAGTTGAAGGAAAGCGTTCCGTTCCAGCTCCTGACGGTCGACAACGAGTTCGGATCCGTGAACTTCGATCCGCCACTCTGCTTCGATCAGGATGTCATCCTGGTCGTCGAGTTCGCCCTCCCACCATCCGTGGATGGATTCGCCACCTTTGACGGCAATGCAGACGGGGCCGACGCTCCGACCTACATCCGATCGGATTCATGCGGCCTCCCCGAGTACTCGGATCTGGCTGACATTGGATTCCCGGACATCCACTGGGTCATGAGCGTCAATGGCAACGAGTGTGGTGGTGGCGGCGGAGATGTCTGCCCTGCCGATATCAACGGAGACCTCATCGTTGACGGACTCGACCTGGGCATCCTCCTGGGCAACTGGGACTGCACGGGCACCGACTGCATCGCCGATATCGATGGCAACCCGGTCGTTGATGGTGCAGACCTTGGCTCGCTCCTCGGCTCATGGGGTGCCTGTCAGGACGGCTGATACTGTTTATCGGCCCTTGAAACTGACCCGAATACGCCCCCGGCCAGGTATGGCCGGGGGCTTTTTTGATCCTTGAGACGCAATTCTCATACTGATTTACTGGAAAAAGCAGTTCTAAGGGGCATGTTTTCATTGCTGAGAGATTTGTTTAGCTTGTATCTTGGCTATGTACATTTCTTCACAGGCCAAGTCCAACGCATTGACTGGCTGTGATTTCGCGGGCTTTGTTTGACTGGAACATTTTGAAGAGGAGTTGAGAAAGATGAGATATTGGGACGCCCCCATCATTGGGTGCGCTTCTGCCTTGGCTTTGTGTACGACAGCAGCCTTTGCAGGACCACCAGCTAACGACGATTGTGCAAATGCAGCGTTCATCGAGGAAGGCACGACACCCTTCTCGACAGTGGGCGCCTCGACTGACGGACCGGAACTTCCCGCTGAATGCGATGAAGGATTCGGCACCGACTTTGGCCAGGACATCTGGTTCGAGTTCGTCGCACCGACAACCGGCAACTACAACTTTTCGACGTGCAACGATGCCGACTACGACACGAGACTTGCGATGTACACGGGCGGCTGCAGCGTCCTTGAATTCGTAGGTTGCAACGATGACGGCCCTGACTGCGCCGGCTTCACATCGCTGCTGACGGTCAGCCTCAACGAGGGCGAGGCCTACCTGCTTCGAGTTGGCGGCTACGGCACAGCCGAGGGCACTGGCAATCTCACCGTTTCGGTCTTCGGTGGCGGAAGCAACTGCTTCGAGGAACACCCCGAACCCGGTTGCGATGATCCCGTTTGCGAAGCAATCGTGTGCGACTTCGACCCCATCTGCTGCAAGGTTGAATGGGATCTCAACTGCGTTATCACTGCGACCGAACAGTGTGGCGGCGGTGGCGGCGGCGACGTCCCGGAAAACGACGAATGCGCTAGCGCGATCGAGGTCACCGAGGGACAGTTCGAGTACTCCAACCTTGGCGCCACAGACGACCCGATCGTCCTGCCTGCCGAGTGTGATGAAGGTTTCGGCCTGGACTTCGGTTCACAGGTCTGGTTCACCTTCACGCCTGCCACCGACTGCAAGGTGACTTTCAGCACCTGCAACACGGTCGACTACGACTCCAGGATGGCAGCATTCAGCGATTGTGATTTCACGGATCCGGCCAACTTCGTTGCATGCAACGATGATGGTGCAGGCTGCGAAGGTTTCACCAGCATCCTCTGCTTTGACGGCATTGCTGGCACGACCTACTACATCGCGATCGGTGGCTACGGCGTTCCTGGTGCACAGGGCTCCGGCGTCTGCACCGTCACTTGCGGCGATGTCTGCGGTGATGCTGCCAAGCCGTGCGATCTGCCTGCTTGCGATGCGGTTGAGGAAGAGCCTTGCGGTGAAGACCTCAACGGTGGCTGCAACAGCACCGAGAACATCGCCGAGCCCATCAACGTCAACAGCTCGATCTGCGGAACGGCCTGGGGCGAAGATGGCACTCGCGACACCGACTGGTTCGAGTTCACGCTCACCGAGCGTTCCGACGTGACCTGGGAGCTCTACAACGGTCTCTCCATGGCGGGCTTCATCCTGTCAGCTGATTGCGACCCCGTCGTGTTCGCTACTGGCGAAGGTCAGTGCCCGACCGTTGCAACGGCCTGCCTTGAAGCCGGCACCTACAGGGTGTTCGCTGGCGCTGCCTCGTTCGAGGGAATCTCCTGCGACAGCCCGCTCGTCGACTACGTCGGCGTCCTGACTGCCACCCCGCAGTCAGAGGAATGCCCGGCTCCAGGTGGATGTGGTGATCCTGCCAGTGGCTCCTGCTGCGAGCCCACCGGCTCCCCTGGATGTGATGACGAGGAATGCTGCACGCAAATCTGTACTGCTGATCCGTTCTGCTGCGATACCGAGTGGGATCAGATCTGTGCCGATGCGGCTGCGATCACCTGCACCATTTGCGGTGGCGGTGGTGGTGGAGATTGCGAACTCCCCGTCGACACCAATGTTGACGAAGAGGAACCCTGTGGTGAAAGCCTCAATAATGGCTGCAACCAGGATCCCGCGGCCTTCGGCACCATTGCCGTTGGCAACGTGCTCTCAGGAACCCTCTGGGCCGATGGCGGTGGTCGTGATACCGACTGGTTCGTGCTGAGCCTCACCGAGGAAAGCACCATCACAGTCTCTCTGTACTCCAAGACGCTCGTCGACCTGTTCATTCTCGAGGGCGACTGCCCTGAGCCTGGACTGGTCCAAGAAGGCGTGGGCGATTGCCCCGTCCAGGCGACCGCGACCCTGCCTGCAGGCGACTACCTCATCTTCGCTGGAATCCCGGCGTTTGATGGTGTGCCTTGCGGCGGAGAGATCCCCAACGACTATGTCCTGGAGATCACTGATGGTGGCGGCGGTGGTGGCCCAAGCAACGATGAGTGTGCTGATGCCATCGAGATCACCGAGGTTCCAAGTGTCACTTCCTACAGCACCATCGGCGCTACTACGACCGGCCCAGATCTGCCGGAAGAGTGCGACGAGGGCTTCGGCACCGATTTCGGTCCGGACATCTGGTACAAGGTCGTCGCTCCTTGCGACGGAACGCTGGAAGTCTCGACCTGCGATGCTGCTGATTACGACACCCGTCTCGCTGCTTACAGCGACTGTGATGGCACCTTCGTTGCATGCAACGATGACGGTCCTGACTGTGCAGGCTTCACCTCGGTGATGCTGGTCCCGGTCCTCTGCGACCAGACGTACTGGATCAGGGTCGGCGGTTACGGAACCGCCAGCGGCAATGGTGATCTCTCGATCATCTGCTCGGGCGAAGACTGTGGTGGCGGCGGCTCCGTCTGCCCTGCGGACCTCAACGGCGACTGCCTCATTGATGGTCAGGACCTCGGCATCCTGCTGGGCAACTGGCTCTGCGAAGGCGACTGCGACGGCGACATCAACGATGACGGCATCGTTGATGGCGAGGACCTTGGCCTCCTCCTGGGTGGCTGGGGCGAATGCCCGGATTGCCCGTGATCGACTGACAGATCACGAGTACACATGTGATTCATGCCCCCGGCCTTCCAGGCCGGGGGCTTTTTTCATGGACTGGTCCAATAATGAGGCTCTTGGGATATTGTTGGCCGATATTTACGTGAACCTCCTCATCCACCTGTTATTCTGTATGAGGAAGCAGGAGGTACCTTCCTCCACAATCAACCAGACAACAACTGGTCGCCCCAAGATAGGTGGCCAGCCCATTGAAATAGTTGTTTCAGCAGGAGATGAAAGATGAACAATGCACGATTTGTAGCCACACTTGCAGCAGGCGCCGTCCTCGGATGTGCTGGCAGCCTGTATGCACAGGACGACTGTTCGGTTGCTCTCAGCCAGAACAGTTCGGATGACATCACCGACGGTGGAGTCGCATGTGCCGGCGACGGCATCACGACCGAGAATTCATTCGCCCGATCCTATGATCTGTCACTTGGCGAAACCGCAGGCAGCGACTTCCAGGTCAGCTGCATCGCCTTCGGCATCCAGAACACTGGCAGTGAAGTCGAAGCCAATGTCAACATCTACATCGACACGGATGGAGGCCCTCCAGTGGCCCCGGGCGTCGATCTGGTTCTTCAGGCCAGCGTGCCGTTCACGGTCCCCGCCATCGGTGGAATTGCTCTTGACGGAGTCAACTTCGACCCGCCCGTCTGCATCCCGGCCGATTCCGTGATGGTGATCGAGTTGGCGACAGTCGCCTCGACCGACGGTTTCTGTGCAATCGGGACCAATTCCGCTGGCGAGTCCGGCCCGGTCTACCTGCTCTCGGGCTCATGCGGCATCACCGAGTACGTCACGTACTCCGACATCGGCTTTGATGACCTGCACTGGGTCCAGACCGTCTATGGCAACCTTGGATGCGATCCATCCAATACCTGCGTATGTGAATTCGGGCCTCCGCAGAGCAACTGCTTCGAGGTTCACCCGGAGCCTGGATGTGACGATCCCATCTGTGAGGAGCTCGTGTGCGACTTCAACCCGCTCTGCTGCAAGCTCGAGTGGGATGCTGACTGCGTTGCTGCGGCCAATGACCTGTGTGACGGAACCACGCTGCCATGCGAACTTCCCGAATGCTCGGTCTCCGAGGACGAGCCCTGCGGCGAGGATCTCAACGGTGGCTGCA
This sequence comes from Phycisphaerae bacterium, assembly GCA_002711415.1. Taxonomy (GTDB): domain Bacteria; phylum Planctomycetota; class Phycisphaerae; order Phycisphaerales; family SM1A02. The sequence continues at coordinate 23,422 of PARI01000031.1, forward strand.
ACATGGATGTTCCCGAATTCGGCAGCATCGAAATCGGCGGCTGCGTCTCAGGCACCTTCTGGGCCGACTTGGATGCCAAGGGAGAAGGATCACGTGACACCGACTGGTACGCGTTCACCCTTGACGAGGCATCGACGGTCACTTTCGAGGTCTACTCGACCCAGTTGACGACCGCATTGCTGATCACGGGCGGATGCCCGGCGGAGATCATCACCGCCGGCAACGATGCGAACTGCCCCAACGTGGCCGAGTTCTGCCTCGAGCCAGGCACGTACGTAGCGTTCGTCGCACCGGCATTCTTCGAAGGCCTGCCCTGTGACACCGGTGACCAGAACAACTACGTCTGCACGCTGTCGGCAACACCCATCACCGAGGGCTGCCCCTCGACTGGTGATGAATGCACGCTCGGCGGCAACACCGCGCTGACCTACAACCTGGATCTGACCATTGATCAGGGTGGCGTCGCTTGTGCGGCTGGTGGCATCACCACGGAGAACACGTGGTGCGTTTCCTACGATCTCTCTGTAGGCGAGACCGCTGGCAGCGAGTTCCAGCTCAACTGCGTCGACTTTGGATTCACCAACGGCGGCAACGAGCTCAACGGTGCTATCCAGGCGTACCTCGACCAGGATGGCGGAGCTCCCGTCGCCCCGGGTGTCGACCTTGAACTGCTGGGCACTCGCGAACTCCTGTTCGTGGGCACCCCCGGCAACGTCGGAGTCACCGCCCAGTTCGATCCGCCGATCTGCGTGCCTGCGGACTCGCAGTTGGTGATCGCGCTTGACCTGCCCGCATCTGAGACCGGCTTTGCCTCCTTTGCAGGCAATGCCGCAGGTTCGGACGGTCCGACCTACATCCTCAGCGAGTCCTGTGGACTCAACGAGTTTGCAAGCCTGGCAGACATCGGCTTCCCGGATTCCCACTGGGTCGTCGAGATCAAGGGTGACCTTGGTTGTGGTGGCGAGCCCACCGACTGCCCCGCCGACTTCAACAATGATGGCGTGGTCAACGGCGAGGATCTGGGCGTCCTCCTGGGCAACTGGGGCTGCACCGGCGATCCTGCCGCATGCAGCTGTGTCGCCGACCTTGACGGCAACTGCCTTGTCGATGGTGCCGACCTCGGCTCATTGCTGGGCCAGTGGGGTGTCTGCGAATAAGCAACCACCTGCCTGATCGTCAATGACAAGCGGCTCCCGGTTTACCGGGAGCCGCTTTTTCAATGACTCGTGTCTCGTGGATCGCGTCAATCAGCGGCCTCGACCGCGGCCTTGACCTGGTCGAATGGGACCTGGGTTCCGGGATCATCGCTGATCCATTCGAAGGCCACCATTCCATTGGAGTCGATCACGAATGCGCTCCGCTTGGCGACCCCCTTCAATCCCATAAGGTCCTCATGGATCGCTCCATACATCGCCGAGACCTCCTTGTTGAAGTCCGAAAGGACCGGGAACGGGACATCCAGTTCCTTCCTGAACTTGTCCGTGACGAAGGGACTGTCGACCGAGATCCCGAAGACCGACGCTCCAAGGGAATCCCAGGCCTGCCAATCGTCACGGAAGGCACAGAACTCATCCGTACAGACAGGGCTGAACGCCAGGGGGATGAACAGAAGGACGATCTTCCGGGTCCCGAACATCGCACCGACGTCCTCGGGCTGTCCTGGGGCACTGGGAAGGGTGAATGCTGGAGCGGCACTGCCGGTGGTCAGGGTCATGAGTTCCTCCTGGAGTGGCCCAGGACCTGTGTCCCGGAGCCGATAGATGTGGTCGAGATGGTGAAAATATGTCCTAATAGGGTCCAGAACCAAGTTTTTCTTGATTCTGCGTCCCGCGGAAGCTTACCATCGAAGGAGTGGATTTTGGCCCTCTCAAAGGGCCTTGAACTGATTTTCGATCAGATGAGATCTATGGGCGAACACGCCTGCTGGAGTGGTGCGAGGTGCAGTGCATGAAAGCTGAAACAAGGCCGGCCCATGGCTTGATTTGCGCCTGCATTGCCAGCACCATCGCCCTGTCGATGACGGGAACTCTCCCCGCTGATCCACCCGGAAACGACCAGTGTGCCAATGCCACGGTCATCACCGAGGGGACAACCCCCTTTTCCACGCTTGAAGCGACGGCTGGCGGTCCTGACCTGCCCCAGGAGTGCGACGAGGGCTTCGGCCTCGAATTCGCGCCGGACGTCTGGTTCAGTTTCGTGCCTGATGCCGACGGCTCATGGTCGATCAGCACCTGCAACGACGCCGACTTTGATACGCGGATGGCCCTGTACACGGAATGCGAGGGCTCATTCATCGCGTGCAATGATGATGGCATCGGGTGCAGTGGGTTCACCTCGCTGATGCAGACCGAGCTTGTCTCGGGTCAGCAGTACCTCATACGCGTCGGCGGTTTCGGGGATGCGACAGGCACAGGCAATCTCACGATCTCATTCGAGGAATCGACCAGTTGCTTCCAGGAGCACTTTGAACCCGGATGTGATGATCCCGCATGCCAGAAACTCGTCTGCGCGATCGACCCGATGTGCTGCACGACGTCGTGGGCCGCCCCTTGTGTCATCCTGGCCCTTGAGAACTGCGATCTGGCTGGAGNCGTCTGTGGCGAGGNGGATTCAGGAAGTTGCTGCGAAGACAATGGCTCGCCGGGATGCGAGGACAGCGAGTGCTGCGAGCAGATCTGCCAGGCGGATCTCTTCTGCTGCGAGAACGAGTGGGACCAGATCTGCGCTGAGTTGGCACTGACTTCCTGCCAATCATGCCAACCCGGAAACTGCACCCAGCCCTCCTGCTCGTTCCAGGAGAATGAACAATGCAAGGACGACATCAACGGCGGCTGCAACAGCGGTTCCGAACCGGTNACGCCCATTTCGATCGGCGACACGGTCTGCGGGGAGTTCNGGGCCGATGACAGCAGTCGGGACACTGACTGGTACTCGTTCGAACTCACCGAGATCGGCCAGCTGAGCTGGACGGTTCATTCCGACGTGGCAACGGTCGTGTTCATACTCGATGACCAATGCCCGCCCTCCCTGGTGATCGAGGGTGATGGCCAGTCCTGCCCCAACACGGCAAGCACATGCCTGCAACCCGGAAGCTACAGGGTCTTCGTCGCCACCTCGGGATTCGATGGCGTTCCATGTGACAGTACGGCAAGGACGTATGCAGCCACGCTCAGCCTGGATCCGGACGGATGCCCGGACTGTGGCAACCCGGCCTCCGGCGAGTGCTGCGCGGCGAATGGAACTCCGTACTGCGATGACTCCACCTGCTGCGACATCATCTGCACCCAGGATGCGTTCTGCTGCGAGGTCTCATGGGACGAGTTCTGTGCCGGCCAGGCATCGATCGCGTGCGAACCATGCAACCTTGACACGTGCAAGGCCGATCCGGGCAGTCTCCTCGAGGAGGAGTCCTGTGGCGAGCAGGTCAATGATGGCTGCTCTCAGCCAGGCCAGTTCGTCCAGCAGATCCCGTTCGGCTCGACGATCGACGGCACGTTCTGGGCGGACCTCGTGGATTCCGATGGTGACGGGATCCTCGACCAGGTCTTCAACGACTACGACTTCTATGAATTCACCCTCGAGGGCGAGCAGGAGATCGCTGCAACCCTCTACGGCAGCGCCCTGTCCGAGCTCTACCTGATCGACGACACCTGTGTCGTGTTCAACGACGACTTCGAAGACAGCATCATCCAGACGGGATTCGGCCACTGCCCGATCCAGCTCCAGGCCGTGCTTCCTGCAGGGACCTACCAACTTGTCGTGAAGATGAGCCCGAACCTGCTCCTCTGTGATGCCGGCCAGCTGAACGAGTACACCCTCTCGATCGATGAGCCGATGATCCTGCCCACGGCCCAGGACGAGTGTGCCGATGCCGAGGAAGCCGGCCTTGGCGACTTTCCGTTCAGCACGCTCGGGGCGACCAACGTCGGTCCAGAACTGCCCCCCGAGTGTGACGAGGGATTCGGTGTCCAGATGGGACCGGATGTCTGGTTCAAGCATGTCGCCACATGTGACGGCACGATCACGGTCTCGACCTGTGGCCAGGCCGACTTCGACACCAGGCTCGCGGTGTACTCGGGTGAGTGTGCCGATCTCCAGCTTGTCGGTTGCAACGATGATGCTCCTGGATGCCCCGGGGTCACAAGCGAGGTCAGCTTCGTGGCGACCTGCAACCAGGTCTACCTTGTCCGCATCGGAAGCTATGGAGAGACATCGATCGGAGGCATCGGCTCCCTGACCATCAGCTGCGATGGTGGCACCTGTGCCGATCCATGTCCGGCCGACTTCAATGGCGACAACCAGGTCGATGGAGANGATCTCGGTGTCCTGCTCGGGGCATTCGGCACCAGCAACCCGGTGGCGGACATCAACGGGGATCTGCTGGTCGATGGAGAGGACCTGGGCGTCCTGCTCGGTGGATGGGGTCTGTGCCCATAACCAACCTCCTGGCAGGCACGGAAGCACCCGGAAGGGTACTTGATCGATTCGTGGGAACTTCATGAGTTCTCGAGGCGTAGATTTCTTGGATATCGGTCCGGCTCCGACGACCACGAGGATACTCACTTGAAGAAACGGGCTTACCTGCTGCTGATGATGGCCACCGCCTGCCTGGCCATGCCGGGCCTGGCCATCGCCCAGCAATGTCCCTCGCCGGGAAGCTGCCTCGAGGAGCATTCCAACTCGGGATGCGATGATCCGAACTGCTGCAGCCAGGTGTGCGACTTCGATCCGATCTGCTGCAAGGACACCTGGGACCAGAACTGCGTCGACACCGCCAATGCGATCTGTGATGCACTCTGCGGAGCCGCTGCAGCAGGCAACTGCTTCCAGCCCAACATGACCCCTGGCTGCAACGACCAGGACTGCTGCGATGCGGTCTGTGCCATCGATCCATTCTGCTGCTCCGACAGCTGGGACTTCACCTGCTCGTTCTTCGCAAGCCAGCAGTGTGATCCTGGCGGAGAACCTGGTGAGTGCGGTGATCCCGGTTCGGGAAACTGCCAGATCGCCAACGGCACGCCCGCCTGCAACGACCTGGAGTGCTGCGAAACAGTCTGCAACGTCGACCCGGGGTGCTGCCTTGAAAGCTGGGACATCCTCTGCGCAAAGACGGCGAACGAGGTCTGCATCGATGGCTGCGAAACCGGCTGCCCGACCGAGGGAATCGATGAGATGGAGCCTTGTGGTGACGACCTCAATGACCCCTGCACGGGCGGCACTCCCGAAACACTCCTGTGCGGCCAGATCGTCTGCGGACGACTGCATGAACTGGATCCGGACGCCGAGACCGACCGGGATATTGATGCCTTCCTGATCCAGATCGAGGACACCGATGGAGACGGCCTGATCAGCGTGGAATTGGAACTGGCCTCGGCCCTCCCGGCATTCGCATACATCGTCAAGGACGGTTGCAGTTCGCCCGAGGACGCGATCATCTCGATTGATTCGAACCTCTGTATTCCCGATGACACCACCGAGTGCATCCCGGGCGGCCAGTACCACGTCATCGTCCTGCCCGGACAGTACCCGGACCCGGGTGGCCAGACCATGCTGTGCGAGTTCCTGGACAGCAAGTACACGCTGAGGGTCACCTGCGCTGAAGGCTGCGGAGAGATCTGCTCCCCCACCTCCGGGGACTGCTTCGCCGTGAATCCGACACCGGGCTGTGACGACGCGGAGTGCTGCGCCACCGTCTGCAAGGAGGACCCGTTCTGCTGCCAGGACGAGTGGGATCCCGCGTGCGTGGATCTCGCCTCGAACTTCTGCCAGTCCGAGCCCCCCGCCAACGACCAGTACCAGGACTGCATCGTGATCCGGCAGGATGACANCCCTTTCACCACGATCGGAGCCACCACGGACGGACCGGAACTGCCCGAGGGTTGTGACGAGGGCTTCGGACTCGAGTTCAACAATGACATCTGGTACAGCTACACGGCCACGTGCAATGGGCTGGCCAACATCCGCACGTGTGGGGCCAGCACCTTCGACACCAAGCTGGCCGTCTATGACGGTGACTGCATCGACCCGCTAGGAGACCTGCTTGCATGCAGCGACGACTCGCTCTTCTGCGCCCAGTCGAACCTCTCATGGATCGAGTTGCCGGTCACCTGCGGTCAGCAACTGATCATTCGCGTGGGTGGGTTCGACCAGTTTGGCGGCACNGGAGTGCTGCGGGTCAGTTGCTCGGGGACCGAGTGCGGCTCACCCTGCGTGGGAGACCTTGACGGGGACGACCAGGTCAATGGCGTCGACCTCGGCATCCTGCTGGCTGACTGGGGACGCAAGACTCCCAACGACCTCGACGGGGACGGGATCATCTCCGGAACCGACCTGGGAATACTGCTGGCCGCGTGGGGCTCCTGTACCGGGTGATCGCCTTCAGGCCATCGCGGTTTCAGGGGTGAGCTTGCGCCTCATGATCTTGCCTGTTGCGTTCCGTGGCAATTCCTGCAGGTGACGGATCTCCCGAGGCACCTTGAACTGGGGAAGCTGCTCGCGACAGTATGCCCGCAGCTCCGATTCGTCGAAGGTCGCGCCTTCGACCATCTCGACAAATGCCAGGGGCACCTCGCCACGCGAAGGATCGGGCTGGCCGATGATGGCGCAAGCCTGCACGGACGGATGCTTCTGCAGGATCTCCTCGATCTCCCTGGGGAAGACGTTCTCACCTCCGATGATCAGCATCTCCTTGATCCGCCCGGTGATATAGAGAAATCCGTCGTCGTCCAGGCGACCCATGTCGCCTGTCCTGAAGAACCCGTGCTCGTCGAAGACGGCCGCGGTCTCCTCNGGAAGGTTGTAGTACCCCTTCATGACGTTCGGCCCCTTGATCCTGATCTCCCCATCCTGGTTCGGACCGAGCTCGTTGCCGTCCAGGTCGACGATCCGCTCGATGACGCCGTCCAGCGGCATGCCGACCGATCCACGACGATCCTCGCCCGGTCGACACCAGTTGGTCACGGGTGACGTCTCCGTCAGCCCGTATCCCTCGTTGATCGTGATGCCGTATCGCTGCTTGAATCCCTCGAACACCGCATCGGACAACGGCTCCCCCCCGCTGACGGTGAACCGCAAGCTCTCGAAATCAGCCGGCTTTCCACTCTTCTGCAGGCGCAGCGCGTTGTACATGGACGGAATCGCGATCAGTGCGGTCGGACGATGCTTCCGGGCCAGCTCGAGCAACCTCCGCGGAACGAACTTCGCGGTGTAGACCATACGGCATCCAAGCGCCAGAGGCATGAGTGTCAGGACGGTCAACCCGAAGGAGTGGAACTGGGGCAGCACGCCGAGCATGACGTCACTGGACCTGAAATCCGCCCAGTCCCTGCACTGCATCACGTTGCTCGTGACATTGCCACATGTGAGCATCACGCCCTTGGGCTTGCCTGAGGTACCCGAGGTGTACAGCAGGACCGCAAGATCATCCTCGGCCATGGGGACCCGCTTCTGTCGGGGGGGGAGTNCCTTGTACGAAAGTTCCTCCATGCGGATCTGCTTGACGTGTTCGGGAAGCCCACCGACGAAATCGACCATCGGGCCGACGGTGATGACGGTGTCCAGGCCTGCATCCTCGATGATGTAGGCGATGTCCTCCGCGGTGAGGAGGTAGTTCAGCGGCACGATCGTACGTCCCAGGGTCCAGGATGCGATCATGCCGACGGGAAAGAGACCGGAGGTCGGAAGCATGATCCCGACCTTGTCCTGGTTCGTCGTCCGGCGGATCCTCTCGGCCAGGTGGCTTGCGGCGATGGAGATGGTGATCCCACGCCACGCCCGCTGGTCATCGGTGATCAGAACCTTGAACGCGTTCCACCTGAGTTTTCTCCGGATGTGTCGCAGCAGTTCCATATCAGCCCCTCGGTCGTACAATTCGTCTCGACAACCTGTACGATACGTGCAATGAGGNTCGAGGCCAAACACACCGGGTTCGAGATAGTGCTGGCAGGCATCCTGCTTCTGGCCACCGGCTGCACGAGTACCGGCTCATCCATCGAAGAGGCCATGTCGGCGTACGACCGCGGGAATTACGCCCGGGCACTGGAACTGGCCGGACAGGTTCAGGACCAGGCCACGAGCAGTTCGCTTCGCATGCAGGCGGCCTACACCTGCGGCGTCTCAGCACTCAAGTTGGGCAGGCCTGCCGAAGCCCATCGTCACCTGATGGTCGCTGTCATGAGCCAGGACGACGACCTTGCGTCCCGAGCCCTCATCAGTGATGGAACGGCACTGCTGGAACTGGGGCGTCCGGCCGAGGCGGCCCGGGCGTTCGATCGTGCTGCCGCGATCCTTGACGGACCACAACGCAACCGGGCGCTGCGTCTTGCCGGTCTCGCATGGGCCGAGTCCGGTGATCCGGAGCGATCACGAGACCGCATGCAGGGAACCACCGACGCGGCGGCTCGATACGACCAGTCCAACAGCTGGACCATCCAGGCAGGCGCCTTCAAGACACGCGTCAACGCGATGAACAAGGCATCCCAGTTGGAGGCCATTGCACGAGGCAACGGCATCGGACCGGTCCGCGTGGACTTCGACCGCACCAACGCTCTCTATGTCGTTCATGTCGGCAGGTTCACTTCCAAGCGTTCCGCTGAACGAGCACGCTCGATGCTGGGACGCCTGGACTGCTTCGTACAAAAGATGCCATACACCGGATCCTGATCGTTTCAACAGGCCGATCTCATGGATATGATGAGAACAGCGCCCGGAGAAACTCCATGGTCCAGAGAACCACAATCCTCCTCACGATCGCCTCGCTGGCATGCCTGCCGGTATCGGCCTGTCCTGCGGACCCACCGGCAGACCATGTTCCCACCCCACTGCCTGCCTCCGGTGGGATCGATCGCATCGTGGACATCGAGTGCCCGCAGGATGGAGTGGCCGAGGTTTCCAGGAGCAGGCGAGCCGAATGGGACAGGGTGATTCGCAGGATCGCCCGGGACCACTTCGGGAGCATGAAGCTCCAGCGGATCAGGCAGGAGGGCATCGACAAGCTCAGGCTGATCACCGATCCGGGAGCATTCGTTTCGATGGTCAACGTCCTCGAGGACGAGCAGGACGATGTCCGGCTCGCCATGCTTGACCAGTTCGACGCTGCCGGCGAACCCGGCGATGCGGCTCTGGCCTGGGTCGCCATCCTCGACGAGGACCCAGCGATCCGCCACGAGGCCGCCATGCGGATCACCACGCCGGCACCCGACCGCGTGCTCCACGTGCTCGACAGCGCGCTGAGGCGCACCAACCACCAGCACGTGAACAATGCCGGCATTCTCGCGGGCCACCTGGATGCCCTTGAGACCATCCCCCTGCTGATGTTCAACCAGGTCACCGCCGATCCGATCGAGCACCGTGGCGACCTGGCCTGGATATCGATCGGAACGACCACCAGCTACGTCTCCGACCTGATCCCGGTGGTCGGTGGCAACAGCGCGGCATTCCAGCCGGTCGTCAGTACGATCACCGAGGGCGTGGTGATGAGGGTCTCGGACGCGGTCGCCTTCAACTACCGCATGGACCTGCACAACTCCCTGGTCTCCCTGACATCGCACGACTGGGGCTCGCCCACCAACGACCTCGGCTTCGACATGAAGCGATGGTGGGCCTGGTACAACAACGAGTACGTCCCCTACAAGCGAGTCCAGGCCGGCCTTCCGGCCGGTGGCCAATCGCCGGGGGATTCCTGAACACTTATTCGTTCACGAGCTCGGTGATCGCGTCGGCCAGGACGTGGTAGTCATCGGGCTCGTTGTAGATCTGGCAGCTCACACGGAGCAGCCACTGCTCGAAGACATGATCCTTGATGGGCACCTCGATCGAGAATCGATCGTAGAGGACCTCCATGAGGTGCTCCGGGGAGTCAAACCGCCGGGTGAGATTCACCGGCAACTCGACCATCGCCATCGAGCCAAGCAGAGAGCCGTCAAGGGGACTGCAGGGCTTGACATCCCAGCGACTGCAGAGCATCTGGT
>PARI01000032.1 GCA_002711415.1 Phycisphaerae bacterium
TGTGCTACGACCCGGGCCAGCTCTCCTGGAAGGCCGGCACCCGGGACACCGATGGCCCCTGGGCGGCGCACTGGTATGGTTCTGTGACCGCCTCGACCGGGTTCGCCCCCTACGTCCGGAAGGATGTCCACATCCCGGAGGACAAGCAGCCACTGCTCCAGGAGTGCATCGGTCTCTACGAGCCCCTGCACCGGCAGCGGCTGCAACCCGAGGCCGGGAAGCCCGATCAAGTATGATCCTTCGGCCTGACGGCAGGGGATTCAGATGCTTCAGACTTTCGACGACAGGAACCGGGACATCCTCCTGAACATCAACGGGGAGCTGGTGCACCGGGACAAGGCCGGTGTCAGCCCGTTCGATTCGTCCGTGCAGGGCGGCGACGCGGTCTGGGAGGGGCTTCGGCTCTATCAGGGCCGAATTTTCAAGCTGACCGAGCACCTTGATCGACTTCATCGATCCGCGGTTCGCATCGGGTTCGACTCGATCCCGTCGATGACCCAGCTGCGGTCGGAGCTTGCCCGAACACTCGAGGCCAACTCGATGACCGATGGCGTCCACGTGCGGCTGACGATCACCCGCGGGGTGAAGATCACCAGTGGCATGGACCCCAGGCTCAACCAGTCCGGGCCGACCCTCATCATCGTCCCCGAGTACAAGTCGCCCGTGTACTCCAAGAAGGGCCTGTCCCTGGCCACCAGCAGCATCCGACGACATTCACCGGACTGCCTCGATGCCAAGATCCATCACAACAACCTCCTCCAGTCGATCATGGCGAAGATCGAGGCCAACGCGGTCGGAGCCGATGATGCCCTGATGCTCGACGTACGAGGCTTCGTCGCCGAGACCAATGCAACGCACCTGTTTCTCGTGAAGGACGGCGGACTCCACACAAGCACGACCGACTCATGCCCGGAAGGGATCACCAGGCAGGTCGTCCTGGACATCTGTGCCGAGCAGGGGATCGCGGCCTCCGAAAGGGACATCAGGCTCGAGGAGTTCCACCAGGCGGATGAGGTCTTCTGCACGGGCACGATGGGGGAGCTTGCCGGTGTGACCAGCATCGACGGCACGACGATCGGTGATGGAAGCATCGGGCCGATGACCATGAGGCTCTCCGAACTGTTCCAGGAGCAGGTGATCGCGGATTCCGAACCCGTCACCGCCCACTGAACCATCCCGGATACCCCTGTATGATGCGGTCCCGGATCAATCCACCACCGAGGAGAGACTGACCATGACGGTAGCCACAAATCCACGAATGCCAATCGCCGGCACGCCGGGCGACGCGCCCGAGATCGACTCGCTTGCGATCAACACGATCCGCACGCTGTCCATGGACGCGGTGCAGGCTGCCCATTCCGGTCACCCGGGTACGCCCATGGCCCTGGCGCCGGTCGCCTACACGCTCTGGCAGGATGTGCTCAGGTTCGATCCGTACGACCCGATCTGGCCGAACCGTGATCGCTTCGTTCTTTCCAATGGCCATGCATCGATGCTCTTGTATTCGCTGCTGTTCCTCTCGGACACCCAGGCCGTCAATCACAGGTACGAGAAGACGGGACGGCCCAGCGTCACGCTTGACGACATCAAGAACTTCCGACAACTCAACAGTCGATGTCCCGGTCACCCCGAGTACCGGTGGACCTCCGGCGTCGAGATGACGACCGGGCCGCTTGGCCAGGGCATCTCGACATCCGTCGGCATGGCGATGGCGTCAGACTGGATGGCCAAGTACTTCAACAGGCCCGGCTTCGACATGTTCGGCTACAACGTCTACGCCGTCTGCGGCGACGGCTGCATGATGGAAGGTGTCTCCGCAGAGGCCGCATCTCTTGCCGGACATCTCAAGCTGTCCAACCTCTGCTGGATCTACGACAACAACCACATCACGATCGAGGGCCACACGGACCTGACCTATTCGGATGACGTTGCCACTCGATTCATCGGGTACGGCTGGAACGTCACCAGGGTCGGTGACGCCAATGACATCGACATGCTCAACAGGGCCTTCGATGTGTTCCACCAGACCGACGACCGACCGACGCTGATCATCGTCGACAGCCACATCGGCTGGGGATCCCCCAACAAGCAGGACACCAGTGCCGCTCACGGCGAAGCCCTCGGTGATGAGGAGATCCGCCTGACCAAGGAGTTCTACAACTGGCCGGTCGACAAGAAGTTCTACGTTCCCGACGGTGTCAAGGAGCGGTTCGCCGAGAAGCTTGGTGCGCGAGGTTCACGACTCCGGGCCGAGTGGATCGAGTTGTTCAAGAAGTACGAGCAGGCACATCCCGAGCTCGCCGACCAGTTGAACCGCATGCAGCACAGGGAGCTTCCCGAGGACTGGGATGCGGAGATTCCCGAGTTCGAACCCGATGAAAAGGGCATGGCGACTCGAGTCTCCAACGGCAAGGTGCTCAACGCCGTGGCCAACAAGGTTCCATGGCTCATGGGCGGCGCCGCCGACCTGACGCCGTCGACCAAGACCCGGATCCTCTATGAAGGTGCCGGCGACTTCGAGCCCGATGACACCGGCGGGAACAACGTGCACTTCGGCATCCGTGAACACGCGATGTGCGCCGTCTGCAACGGCCTGTCCCTGTCCAAGATCCGCTCCTTCGGAGCGACCTTCCTGATCTTCAGTGATTATGCCAGGGGCTCGATCAGGCTCAGCGGCCTGATGGACCTGCCGGTGATCCTGTGCTTCACCCATGATTCCATCGGGCTCGGTGAGGATGGCCCGACGCACCAGCCGATCGAGCAGATCCCGTCTCTCAGGGCGGTGCCGGGACTGCTTCTGTTCCGACCAGCTGATGCCAACGAGGTCGCCCACATGTGGCGGACGATCATGCCCCTGAAGCATGAAGCCGTCGCAATGGCCCTCTCCCGCCAGAACCTGCCGACGATCGACCGAACCCGGTTTGCTTCCGCCGCCGGTGTCTCAATGGGCGCGTACGTGGTCGCTGATGCCGAGGACGGGGATCCGGACGTGATCCTGATCGGCACCGGAAGCGAGGTCTCCCTGTGCATCACCGCATGGGAGCAGCTGGTCTCCGAGGGCATCAAGGCCCGTGTCGTCAGCATGCCGTGCTGGCAGCTGTTCGCTCGCCAGACTCCCGAGTACCGCGACTTGGTCCTTCCGCCATCGATCAAGGCGAGGGTCTCGGTCGAGCAGGCCTCGACCTTCGGATGGGAGCGATGGGTCGGTGACGAGGGTGCCATGATCGGAATGACCACCTTCGGCGCATCGGCTCCGCTCGAGGACGTGCAGAAGGAGTTCGGGTTCACCACGGAGTTCGTGGTGTCGGCGGCCAAGGAACAGATCAGCCGCAACGGCTGATGAAAGGAGAGCCAGATGAAGATCGTCATGGGATCTGATCATGCGGGCTTTGATCTCAAGAACGAGATCAAGGAACTCGTCCAGTCGCTCGGTCACGAGGTGAACGATGTCGGGGCGCACGAGTACGATGCCCAGGACGACTATCCGGATTTCGCCGAGAAGCTGGCGATCGAACTGATGGAGGGTCGCGCCGATCGAGGCATCCTGCTCTGCGGAAGCGGCATCGGGGCGAGCATCGCCGCCAACAAGTTCCCGGGGATTCACGCAGCCAACTGCGAGGACTACTATTCCGCGCACCAGGGCGTTGAGCACGACAAGATGAACGTGCTGGTCATGGGTGGCAGGATCATCGGTGGAGCGGTCGCCTCCGACATGGTCCGTGCGTATCTCGGTGCCGAGTTCTCGGGTGACGAGCGCCACGTGCGCCGGACCGGCAAGGTCAAGGCCATCGAGGATCGCTACATGGGATCCGCAAGACCATCCTGAGCGTTCCAGAAGGTCTTTTTGAACCTCAAGGCACGCCCTGCGTACCACTCAGCGATGTTCACCTGGATTCAAGCCCATTCGGCCCTGCTGTTGACGAGCCTCGGTGTTCTCGGGATCGTCACCTTCGTGGGCTCCCTGATCGCGCTGCCGATCCTCATCGCCAGGCTTCCTGCCGATCACTTCATCACCGAGCGCACCACGGTTCGTCCCTGGCGAAGTGATCACCCTGTCAGAAGCGTCCTGCTGGTGGTCGGTCGCAATCTCCTGGGCGTGCTGCTGATCCTTGGTGGCCTGGTGATGCTCTTCCTGCCAGGGCAGGGGATCCTGACGATCGCGATCGGGCTCCTCATGATCGACTTTCTGAACAAACGGGCATTCCAAGCCTGGTTGCTGGCCTGGAAGCCCGTCAATCGTGGAATCAACTGGCTGCGCCGGAAGGCGGGCCAGCCGGAATTCATCCTGGGTGGCTGACCGCCCCGGTCAGCACTGCCGCTACTGGTCCATGACCTCGATGAGCTCGATGTCGAAGATCAGCGTCGCCTTGGGCGGGATCGGGCCCCGGCCGTTGGGGCCGTATGCCAGTGCGTACGGGATGATGAGCTTCCTCTTGCCGCCCGGCTTCATGGATCCGACACCTTCTGTCCAACCCTTGATCACGCCGTTGAGCCTGAACACGGCCGGTTGACCACGATCGTACGAGCTGTCGAACTTCGTTCCGTCGTTGAGGTAGCCCGAATAGTTGACTCGCACTGTGCTGGTCGGGCTTGCAGGAGACTCGCCTTCTCCCTCGATCATTTCGATGAACTGGAGTCCGCTGGCGGTCGTCTGCAACTGTCCGTTGGTTGGATCACCGGGGAATCTCGGGATGATCGTGTTGCTGATGATCGAGCCATCGACGAGGTTGACCGTGACATCGTGGCGTTCCTTGTTGGCGTAGACCGTGACGGTCGCGGTTGGTGGTGTCGACATCAGGTCCATGGACGAGTTGCCGGCCTTGCCAGGCTGGGTCTCGAGGGCCTTCTTGACAGCTTCGGCAAGGCTGACATTCGCCGTGGTTGCCTTGCCGGTGGTACCGTCGACGATGACGAGCTTGAACCCGCTCTTGCTCATCAGGACCACCTGGTACCTGACCTGGTTGCCCGAGAGCTTCATCTGGATCGACTCTGCAAGGCCCTTGCCCGCTTCCTCAGCGATGGTGATCGCGCTGGCAAGATCGACCTTGGCCCCGGAGATCGCCTCCTGGCTGGTCGCCGGATCCGGTGGGATCGTCTCGTAATCCTTGTCCTGGGCATTGGCTGCAACAGGCATCGCCAGGCAGGCGGCGATGGTCGAAACGATCAGGAACGGGGACTTTGTCATCTTGCTTCTCCAATCGGGAATGTAGTGAGGCCGGATTGATGGTGGCCCGTCGAGGGCTGGTATCCTACCCTGATACCGCCGGCGCGTGCTTGGATTCAAGGTCTTGCCGGCACGAAGGAGACCCGGTCATGGTCAACAGGCTTTCCAGTGCACTCCTGGCGTTCCTTGTCGCAACGATGTGTCTTCCCGGTTGCGAGATGCGGCATCCGCACAAGCCCGCCCAGGCCAAGGATCCCGGGCCCGAGTACGACGAATACGGTGTGCGCAACCGATCCACCACTCTGGGCAAGGCGAAGTCGTCCGCAGAGCGGGTGATCAAGAAGCACGATATCAGGCAGCAGGAACTGCTTGAGCAGATCGACCAGATCAACAATCCCTGATCGAGATCAGGTCAGGAACCGATCAACTGTTCAGGGTTCAGCGCCTGGAGTTCTTCCGTGACGAACAGGCCGTCCTTCCGTATCAGTTCATCATCGAAACTGATCGTCCCGCCTCCATACTCCGGTCTCTGGATGGCGACCAGGTCCCAGTGGATCTGTGACTTGTTGTCGTTGTTGGCATCCTCGTAGGCCTGTCCGGGCGTGAAGTGAAAGCTGCCCGCGATCTTCTCATCGAACAGGATGTCCATCATGGGATCCATGATGTACGGGTTGAATCCGATGGCGAACTCCCCGACGTATCGCGCCCCCTCGTCCGTATCGAAGATCGATTCGAGGGCATCGTCGTTGCCTGAATCACAGGAGGATCCGATGATCCTGCCGTCCTTGAACTCCAGGCGGACGTTCGAGAACGAGATGCCGTTGTAGATCGTCGGCGTGTTGTAGTGGATGACCCCGTTGACCGAATCACGTACGGGGGCCGTAAAGCACTCACCGTCAGGAATGTTGTGCGTGCCGCAGCAGGGGATCACCTGGACACCCTTGATCGAGAAGGAAAGATCGGTGTCGCCAGGGCCCTCGATCCGAACCCTGTCCGTGCGAGCCATTCTCTCGGCGAGCACCTCGGCCGCCTTCTGCATCCTGGTGTAGTCAAGCGTGCACACGTCGAAGTAGAAGTCCTCGAATCTGGACGTGTTCATCTTCGCCAGTTGCGCCATGCTCGGGGACGGCCAGCGAAGGACGCACCACCGGGTGTTGTTGACCCGTTCCTGTGAGTGCACGGGCTTGCCGTAGAGCCCCATGTAGTTCTTCATGTCCTCGTCATCCACTCCGCTCATCTCGTTGATGTTGTTGCTGCCTCGAAGGCCGATGTACGCATCCATCCGCTTCATGCGTTCGAGATCGTACGCCGCCCATGTCGAGAGCCCCTCGGCCGAGGAGCCATCGACGAGTTCCCTCTGGATCCTGCCGTTCCTGCAGGCCACGTGCGGGTTGGCGCCCACGGCCCTTGCTGCTCGAACCAGTTCGATCGTCATCGCCTCAGGGATGTCGAAGGCCTCGATCAGGATGTGTTCACCCTTCTGCAGGGCGGTCGAGTGAGTGACCAGAAGGTTGGCCAGTCGTGCGAATCTCGGATCATTCATCGTTCCTGCTCCTGTCAATGGCGCCGGCCAGGATCTCCCCGAGGCGCTGAGGGTTCAAATCATCAAGTGAATCGACGACGAGTTCGGCATCGGACAGTTCCTCGTGGGTATGCCCCCTCGAGCAGAGAGCGACTGCGGGCATGCCCGCTCGATGCGCCGCCTCGATGCCGGCGCGTGCATCCTCGACCACGATGCACTGTTGCGGTGAGGTCCCCATCAGTTCCGCGGCCTTGAGGAACACCTCGGGCTCGGGTTTCCCTTGTGAGACGTCATTGCCGGTCACGACGGCCTCGAAGAGGTCGTCCGGATCCACGTTCACCAGGGTCAGCTCGACGTTGGCCCGGGGAGCCGAGGAACCGACGGCCAGCCGCCAGCCCGCCTGGTGCAGAGAACGAAGAAGTTCCAGGGCGCCGTTCATGACCGGAAACTCCGCCGAAGCGTGGTCCCTGAACAGTTGCTCCTTTCGATCACTGAGCGCCCTGTACTCTTGGTCATTCGGAACCGGTCTGCCGCTCCTACGCCACATGCCATCGATCATCTCCCGGTTCTTCCTGCCGAAGTGCTCGTGGAACTGCTTGTCAGTGACCTCGACACCGTTCTCCCGTGCCAGCAACTTCCATGAGATATGGTGGTGATCGTAGCTGTCGGCGAGCGTGCCATCGAGATCGAAGATCGCCACCAGAGGCTGGTCGTTGTTCATGGCTGGGTTCACCTGTCTTCTTTCATCCGGCTGACCGCCTCGATGGTCATCTCGGCGGCTCGGTCGATCATCTCGCCGTCGACCTGGTGATGCGTCACGGCCCTGACCCTGTCCGAGTCGATGTCAAGCACGAGGACATCGCTCTCATGCAGTCGCCTGCACAGGTCCGCCGCGGAACCGATCGATGGATCGATCGTGATGTAGACCATGTTGCTCTCCGGAACAGGGACCGTCAGGCCGTCGATCCCATCCAGCATCGAGCTCAGCTTTCTCGCGTTCTCGTGATCCATGGCAAGCCCGTCAACATGGTGCTCGAGGGCGAAGATGGCTGCTGCGGCCAGCATGCCCGACTGTCTCATCCCTCCACCAAACATCTTCCGATACCGCCTCGCCCCACGGATCATCTCGCTGCTTCCAGCCAGGATCGATCCGACGGGTGCTCCCAGCGCCTTGGAGAAGCAGAGTGTCGTCGAGTCGGCCTCTGCGACGAACTCGGCGGGGGAGTATCCTCCGGCAACCGACGCGTTCATCAGTCTGGCCCCATCGACATGGACATGAAGTCCGTGCTGCCTGGACATCGTGGAGACATCACGGAAGTCCTCGAGACTCCAGACCGTGCCGCCTGTCCTGTTCTGCGTGTTCTCCACCACGACCATCCTCGTGCACGGATAGTGCACGTCATCGTGCCTGATCCCCGCGANCACCTCGTCAGCGTTGAACTGGCCGCGCGACCCTTCAAGGGTCCAGACCGAGCATCCGCTCAGCGCGGCGGGTGCACCCGTCTCGTAATGGATGATGTGGCTGTCCCTGTGGGCGATGATCTCGTCACCAGGTGTCGTCACGGTGCGGATCGCCAGCTGGTTGGCCATGGTCCCGCTCGGCGTGAACAGGGCGGCCTCCTTGCCCAGCAGCTTCGAGCACCTGTCCTCGAGTTCCGTGACCGTCGGCTCGTCACCGAGGACGTCATCGCCCAGAGGTGCATTCCTCATGGCGTCCCACATGGCGTCCGTGGGCTGGGTGACGGTATCCGATCGCAGGTCGATGATCATGGTTGATTCCTGAGCCTGGCATTCTACAGGTGCCACTGGCTCGACGCATTCATCCGGACAGGAGGCCCGCCCTGGTGAGGATCTCATCGAGCATCGGTTCGGTCAGACGTCCCGTGAAGGTGTTCTGCTGGCTGACGTGATAGCAGCCGATCAAGGTGATGTCGTCGAAGCATGCCTCGGCACCATGGGCGAATTTCGGCCTTGGCCTGCCCGTGTCGATGCCCCGGTCGGTCAGTGCCGAGAGTACGGCGTTCCATGCGATGCCGCCGAGAGCCATCAGCACGCGGGGCCTGATCAGGTCCATTTCCTGGATCAGCCACTCCCTGCACGAAGCCAGTTCCGATGCATCAGGCTTGTTGCCGGGTGGGGCGCAGTGCGCCGCCATCGCGATCCACATCCCGGTCAGGCTCAATCCATCCTCCCGTCCGATCGATTCCGGTTGATTTGCGAACCCGCAGCGATGGAGGCCGGCGAACAGGAAGTCGCCCGATCGGTCACCGGTGAACACCCGACCGGTCCTGTTGGCTCCATGGGCTCCGGGTGCCAGGCCGACAAGCATGATCGAGGCGAGCGGATCTCCGAACGAGGGGACCGGTCGGCCCCAGTACTCATGGTCGATGTAGGCCTTTCGCTTGTCGATGGACACCTGCGTGCAGTGCTCTCGAAGCCTTGGGCACCTGGAGCACTGGATGATCAGGTCGTTGAGTTGGTCGAGTTGTCGGCTGCTCACCTGGTCGATTGTAGAACCGACTCGGTCGCCGTGGCGGAACTGAGCGATTCCGGCGACGCGTCGCTGGACAGCGGGGCCAGCGTCATCCCGCCCTGTGATTCCACCACCAGCTGGTACTGTTCGCCCTTCCTGACCGGCTTGTAGACGGCCTCTCCCTGGGCGACTCGCACACCCATTCCAGCAGCGGTCTCGGCATCGGTGGCGATGTCCCAGAACCGTGACCAGATGGCGCGTTCATACCGGGCCGGTTCGGTGGCCGCGTATCCACTCGGGATCGAACCCGGGGTATCGATGGGCGTTCCATGTCGGGGCTCCATGCGATCCGAGTAGATCCGCCTGAGAAGGATGAGTGTCTTGCCTCTCATCGGGTGATTGTTGGCGATATCCTCTGTGGGAAACCTCGCTGTCCACGCATCGATGAACATGATGTCGCCTGGAATGGTCACGTCCTGCCTTGCCAATTCGCCACCATCATCACCCAGCTCGATGAATCGGAGCGTCGTTGATTCGGGCTGTTGCTTCTCCCCTTGGAACTCCTGGTCGAGGATCTCGATGTGGGCGACACGTCTGGACCGACCGAGCCGGTCGATCATCTGCTGCTTCGCCTCGATCTGGAGCTGCATCCTCGCCTCGGCCTCGGACACCGCAGCCCGGAGACGACGTTCCTCCATCAGCCAGTCCCTGTAGACCACGGTGGCAACAACACCTGCGAGGATCGTCGTCAGGACCAGGATTCTCATGAAGCTTGCCATCAGGTCATCATCCTCGAACGGTCGGCGGTGACTCACGCAACTATCTATATCGGCATTCCACAGGCACCACCCATAAATGGCCGATAATCATCAGATGAGTGCTTCAATAATGGTCTGCCTGCCGGCCCTGTTCTGCCCGGTCTCGAGCACCATGCCCATGGGTGTTCAGGCTGCTCCGGATTCCACGCATGCCGAGATCGCCCGGTTCGAACAGGATCCGGAGTTCCCGCTCCGCATGCCCGCGGGCTTCTACAGGCAGCTTTCCGAATCCGGTTCCGTGGAGGGATTTCCGCCATACGGCGGCATGTACACCGATTGCGCCGTTCCCAGGAACGCCGATTGCGCCTTCAGGTTCGACCTGGAGGGTGGCTCCATGGGAATTGCGACGGCCCCGGGTTTCGTCGCGACTCGTCCAGGGGCGCTGCACGAGNTCACGTGTCGGGTTCGGACCACCGGCCTCGAACATGCAGCCGTTCGGATGTCGGCTCGATTCCACGATGCGGATGATCGACCGGTCACGGGCTCCGAGGTCCTTTCCAGTTCAGTCCGCACGTCGGGTGACTGGACGAGCCTGGAGGTCCAACTCGATTCGGAGCCCCCGGTCGATGGAAGCATCGTGGTCCAACTCCAGTTGCTTCAGCCACGACAGCTCGGTTCGACGATGAGTCCTGAGGGTACGTGGAGCGATGTCCCGATGATCGAGGACATCAGCGGATCCGCGTGGTTCGATGATCTGGCGGTCACGTACCGTCCGCGGTTGGATCTCAGCACCGGACATCCCGGGGAAGTGGTTCCGTCCGGCACACCGATGCCCCTCGTACTGGATGTGACCGGAATGCCCGGGACCCATGACATCGTCGCCCATGTCCGCGTGCATGACATCCTCCGGAGACAATGGGACGTCTACCGAGGATCAGAGGTCGGGAACCAGCCGAAGCGTATCGAGATCCCGCTGGTGGAACCCGGTTCCTACGAGGTGATCGCCCAGTTGATCGAACCGTCCGGCCGAGTGCTCCAGGAGACGACGCTGCCCGTGTTCAGGCCCGGACCGGTGGAGCATCTCGAACAGGACGAGGCCCCCGAAGCGACGACACGGTTCGGGGTCGTCATCGATCACCACA
This sequence comes from Phycisphaerae bacterium, assembly GCA_002711415.1. Taxonomy (GTDB): domain Bacteria; phylum Planctomycetota; class Phycisphaerae; order Phycisphaerales; family SM1A02. Next base: position 11,060 of record PARI01000032.1, read on the forward strand.
CCGGAGGCCAGTCCGAGCAGGCCATCATGGCGATGGATCTGCTGGATCCCGGCGTGCTCGTGCTTCCCGTGCTTGCCAACGAATCCGCCGGCCGGTTCGAGGAAGNTGAGTTTCTCGATCGCGTACGAGAGTACATGTACAGCCGAAGCCCGAGACCCAGGATCATCGCTCACCTTGACCGCCTACCGCCCCCTGTCGCAGCAGAACTCCACCTGGATGAGGACCAGGTCATCGAGTTCATGGGCATGGAGAGCGCCCCCTGGCACGAACCACTCGCTCGATGGCTGTCCCGGTTGGGATGCCATGTCCAGACGTGGTTGATCGGTACTCCCGGTGATCCGGTCGATCCAGCGAACCTGCCGATGCTCTTGGATATCCAGAAACAACTTGCGAAGCTCTCACCCGAATCGGTCCTGTTGGTTCCCTGGGACATCCAGCAGCCACCTCCGGAGGCCGAGGGTATTCGATGGTTGGTGTCACTCGATGCACCGGATGCCAAGGCGGATCTGAAGGTGTTGGTCGACCAGTGGAGGCACGTCCTGGACCGGACGACGCTCGTCCTTGATCCGGCTGGCGAGGATCCAACTGGCCTCCGGGTGAGCGATGCCCTCATCGACGCCTGGAGTACGGGGATCGACTGCGTGCTGCTGCATGCGCCATGGTCCGGGGTGCCCGGAGACGAGCCAATCAACGTCGATCCCGCCTTCATGCCCTGTCGCGTACTGGGTCATGCAATGGCCTCCCGCGCTCCGGCGGGCGACTATCGCATGGTGGACGGGACCATCTGCATGCTCGCGGATGGTCCAGGCGGACTGCTCATGGTTGTGCGGCCACCCGACGAATCACGTGTCGGCGAGGTGCGATTGCCCGGGTCCGGATCGGTGCGCTCGACATGCATGGACGGGAGCAGTCGGGAGCATGAACCTGAAAGTGATGGAGTCATCCGCATTCCGGTCGACGATGCCCCCGTGCTGCTGACCGGCATTGATCCCGGAGTCGCCATGCTTCGTGCCTCAGTCCGCATGGAGCCGGAGACCATTGACTGTATTCATGCGATCCAGTCCAGGACGCTGCACATGCAGAACACGACCGGCGCGTTCATGGAAGGCATGCTCACCATCGATGCACCTGAAGGGTGGCTGGTGACTCCTCCCAGGAGCCGCATCAGCCTCGAGGCCGATGAATGCCTGGCAATCGACATGGAAGTGACTCCGCCTCGATCCGCGATCGCGGAGTTCCATGAACTCGAGCTTCGGTTGCTGGTCCAGTCCCCAGCCGAACGCCTGTACACCATGCATCTGCCCATCGAGTTGTCCAGCAGGGAGATCGCCATGGATGCGACCTGGCGCAGCCACATGGATCAGGATGAAGGCTGCCTAGAGATCTCGGCCGTCATCGAGAACACGTCGGACACGGTGATCCGGCTCGAGCCGTTCGTGATGGGTTCCGGTTTCCTCCCGATCCTCATGCCACCGATCAGCCTCGGGGCCGGCGAACGGATCAGTCGGACGATCGAGATCAAGCTTCCAGGAGGACGACCCCGGATGCTGCTTGCCGGCGTTCGACAGGTTGATGGTCCGTTGACCATTCGTGTTCCCGTTCAACCGATTCGTGATGAGCCGATGGCCGTGACGATCGAACAGGACTAGGGCAACGTCCGACGGTTCGGACGCTTGCCGTCGATCTCGACGAATACAAGCCTCGTGATCCTCCAAGTTCCATCGGGTTGATGGCCTGCATGCAGTAGCCAGCTCGTGGCAGTGTTCATCGGGTACTCGGCCGTCCTGGTCAGGCAGTCAAACTCGACGATCGCCAGTCCCTTCTCCGGGCTTGTCGCCTCCATCCTCGTGACGAAGTTCGACTCGATCCGGTTCCGGCCTGCCAGTGATTCAAGTGAACTGGTGATCGTCGCGATCGATGATGGTCTTGCATCCGATTCGGTCACCAGGAACTCCATTCCGGGATCGAACAGGGCGGTTGCTCCGGGGACATCGCCGAGCTCGGCCGCATCGATGAGTTGGTCGGCGATTCGAATGCCGTGCTCCCTCGACGTCGTCACGAGCGTGGCCAGGGCCATCACCACCAGGCCGAGACCGATCGTCGCGAGGCCGGAAATGAACAGGTGGCCCTGGTCGCGACGGATTGCCAACAGGAGGAGGACCAGCCCGATGATTCCGAGGAGGCATGCGACGGGCCACGGGTTTTCAAGCAGGTAGTAGCTCATGTGTCCGTTCCATTATTCCAGCCTTTCCGACCGTGGTTCCGATGAATAGTGAACCAGGAGCGAAGTTCTTCAGTTCGTATTCGGCCAACCACGGCCCTCGCTCCGCCCAGGAGTGCCTGGAGAGCATGTTCCAGTCCCTCGCCAGTTCAACCTCATCACGCTCCTCTCAGCAGGCAGGAGAGGCTGCGTCAACCCTGGCGAGGAATCTCCGGGCATTGTCCTCGGGCAACCGGGAACTCGCCGACCGTCTCCAATCGAATCCGTCGGCCACCGTCGATTTCGAGCAGGCTGCGGATGGACTGTGGACCGGTTCCTACCAGGAGATCAGGCTCTGCAGCAGGTACCAGCCCGGCAAGGAGGCGATGCGGTTGGTCGAGGAAGTCGATGTGGTCGAGAAGCCCGTCGTCGTCGTCCTCGGATTTGGAATGGGTCACCATGTCCGGCAACTGGCCGAACGAGTCGGCCGAGACGGGTTGATCATCATCCATGAGCCCGACCTGGGGCTGCTCCGTTCAGTGCTGGAGACCGTGGACTGCACGGCGTGGATCCGATCGACCAACTGCGTCTTCTGCTGGGACCATGAAGATCGCACGCATGTCATCGAGACCCTGCATTCGTTCAATCCACTGCTGGTCCAGGGAGTCCACCTCCTTGAACATCCGCCATCCCGCCAGCGATTGAAGGAGTCCTCCGCAGGATTCTCGTCACTGTTGACCGACGTGATCTGCACGGCACGGGCGACGATGGCGACGACCCTGGCCCGGTCCGCAGACACCGTTGCGAACCTGGTCGGCAACCTGCCTCTCTATGCTTTCGGTCCCGGGATCGCCGATCTGGAGAACGCGTGTCGCGGAGCACTTGGCATTGTGATCTCCGCGGGCCCGAGCCTTGACAGGAACATTGAACAGCTGGCGGCCGATGGTGTTCATGAAGGTGCGGTTCTCATATCCGCACAGACGGCGCTGAAGCCACTGCTTGCCGTTGGCGTCGTGCCCCACTTCATCACGGCACTGGACTATCACCAGATTTCGAGACGGTTCTACGAGGATCTCGATGCGAACCTGCTTGAGAATACGACCCTCGTGATCGATCCGAAGGCCCACCCGATCATCGCGGCATCCTATCCNGGTCCGGTCAGGACGAGTCGATCCGAGTTCCTCGATCGTGTCCTTGGCGAACACGCCCCCGACAACATGTCGCTGCCGCCCGCTTCGAACGTCGCCCAGATGGCCTACTGCCTCGCTCGACATCTCGGATGCGATCCGGTTGCGATGGTCGGTCAGGATCTCTCGTTCACCGACGGACTCTACTACGCCGGGGCAACCGCGATCGACAACGTCTGGCTTCCAGAACTCGGCATGTTCAACACCATCGAGATGATGGAGTGGCAGCGGATCGCCAGGAACCGGGAGTTTCTGAGCAGGACGACCGACGTACGGGGAAGAGCCGTCTACACGGATCAGCAGATGGTGGCGTACCTCCACCAGTTCGAGCGACTCTTCGCTGCGGACCGCGCATCGGGCATGCGCGTTCTCGATGCGACCGAGGGTGGTCTTCGCAAGCAGGGGGCCAGCGTGATGACGCTCGAGGAAGTCCTCAGGGAGCACCTGTCCGAAGAATCAGTCGTTGTACCCGCAGCGGATACGCCCGGCCCGTCGATCGACCGTGATCTCGTGCTCGAACACCTCGAGTCACTGCGTGAGAGTGTCATTGACGTGAGGCGGAATGCCGATCAGGCGGTACTCGGGATCGATCAATGCATGCGGATGGGCGAGAGTCGTCAATCCGCATCCGATGATCCCGTTCCGGACTCCGATGCGGAGGCTCGTGGGCTGGTCGACAGCGTGAACCAGCTGGGCATCTTCAGGAAGATCAGGGATCAGCGCCGAAGCAGGATGAACCGGGCAGTCGGGAACGAGGAATCCGGATCCGAGCAGCTGGTCCGGGAGCGGTCCGGGTTCCAGTGGACCGGCGAATCGGCGGCTGAACTGGAGCGACTGCTCGGTCATGCCGTCTCGGTGATCCGGAATCGGCACGGATCTCTTGCTGTTCCTGCTCAGGCATGTTCGCCGGATGTGCCTGAACACGGATCATCCGCTGCAACGAAGGTCGAGGCCTTCATCGCATTGGATCCCGGTCGTGATGCCGANGCAGGCAGTGGATGGATGCATCAGAAGCTCGCTGATCAGAATGTCCTGCAGCTGACACTGCAGCAGCTCGGTCGTTCGACACAGCTCACCGCCATTGTTCTGCTGGCAACAGATGGAATCGATGTCGACTCCATGATCGACAGGGATCTCATCGGTATTCCGATCGAGGTCATCCGCTGTGGCGAATCGGTCTTTGATCCCCGGCACAGTTCCGTCATGGCCTCGCGGGCGTTCTCCGGAACCTCGTGNCGCGGGGGGATCGGCGGAACGACCGTCTATGANGAGGTGATTGCTCCGGAGATGATGCATGCACTGATGGCTGATCGGGACGTTGATGCCGTGCTGGTGACGGGTCCGGACTGGCCGCTGGTCATCGTGGATGGCGACCAGGGCTGCGATGCGGTCATCCGTCGCTGGAGGAGGAATCCCGCTGAACTGCCGATGGTCTTCACCCAGGCTCCACCCGGATTGTGCGGAATGCTGATCACCACGGAGGTGATGTGCACGCTTGCCGATCGGGACGGCGACCACACGATCGGCTCACTCCTTTCATACCGGCCGGATCAGCCTCAGCCGGATCCGATCGTCCACGAGGTCAACGTGCCTGTCGACCACCGTATTCGCGACAGCCTGATCCGATGCACCTTTGACACCGACATCAGGCGGCGATGGATACGCCGCGCCATGGAACCCAGGCTCTGCGGCTACTCGGATGAATCAACGTGCATGCCCGACCCCATCGAGCTGATCAATCTGGTTCAGGACCAGTCGCTCGTGTCCGGTGCAAGCGGACCCGGGCACCTGGTCATCGAGCTCTGCACCGGCAGGCGTGCCTGTGGGATGTTCAGTCCTCACAGGAACGGAACCATACAGCGGCAGCCGATGACGATCCAAAGGGCGGAACGGCTGTTCGACCAGTTCGATCCCGGAACCGGAATGGTCGTCACCTTCGCGGGAATCGGCGATCCAATGGTCCATCCGGATTTCGATGCCATCATCCGGTCCGCCAGGGATGCAGGGGCGCATGCGATCCACCTTCGAACCGAGCTGCTCGCATCACGGGAGGATCTCGACAGGCTTCTCCGGTGCGGGGTCGACGTCATCAGCGTGGATCTTCATGCGGACTCGCCGAAGACCTACCGGGCCATGATGGGAATCGATCGATACCACGAGGTCGTTGACAACATCGAATACCTGCTATGCCGTCGCGAACGTCGCCCGCTGATCGTTCCGAGATTGCAGCGATGCCTGGCCACGCTCGAAGAGGTTGAGTCGTTTCATGACCGATGGTTGAAGCGACTGGGCTCGGTATGTATCGAGGGAATACCGACCTGGAATGACACGGCGAGGGATGAATCGACCGGGTTCCTGCACACGAGGCTGCCCGACAGGCTCCTGGTCAAGGAGAACATGAGCCGGATGTTCGTGCACAGTGATGGTGGCGTTCCAATCCGTGAATCGGATCTTCATGGATCGGATTGCATATGCTCGATCGACGACGTGAATCTGTCCAAGGCCTGGAGGGTTCTCGTCGATCATCGACGCGCGATCCTCAGGCAACATGGTCCATGTCCTTCAAGACTCGGTCTGCTCTGGCCATGACACCGACACTCGCCATCATCATCGGCCGCTCCGGCAGCAAGGGACTGCCCGGCAAGAACTCAACGATGATCGATGGCCGGCCGATCGTCTCGTACTCGATCGATGATGCGATCGGTTCGACCCATGTCGATCGCGCGATCGTCTCGACCGATGATACGGAGGTGGCTGCAGCGTCCGTCGATCTGGGCATCGAACTGATCAAGCGACCGGCGCACCTCGCCGGCGACGAGGCCACTGTCTGTGCCGTCGTGCAGGACACGATCGACCGTTCACGAAGCTTGCATGAAGTGGTCGTGATCCTATACGCGTGCTGCCCGGTGCGGCCGGTCGATCTGGTCGATCAGGCGATCGAGATGCTTGTCCGGACCGGCGCCGACAGCGTGCAGAGTTACACGTCGGTCGGCAGTTGCCACCCGATGTGGATGTCCCGGATCGATGAAGAAGGTCGGGTCGAGCCTTTCATTCCGAACGCGGTTGATCGCAGGCAGGATCTTCCACCACTGCACGTCGTCAACGGTGGGATCATCGTTGCCCGACGGGAGCAGATCATGGCGGCCGATGGATCCGATCCACACGCGTTCCTCGGTACGGATCGCAGGGCCATCACGCTTGAGCCCGGCGAGGTCATCGACATCGATTCGGCCTCGGACCTCAAGGTGGCAACGCTCCTGATCGAGCACGGCCAGTACCGTGCCCGGAGGGTGTCACAGGCATGACCAGTCCACGCCACAAGCCCCTGATCGGCTGTTCCAGTACTCCGCTGGTCATCGCGGAGATCGGTGTGAACCATGACGGCGATCCATCCATCGCTCGCGACCTGATCGGGGCGGCCGCCGAGCATGGTGCTGATGCCGTCAAGTTCCAGTTCTTCAATGCCTCCCGCCTGCTGACCTCCTCGGCAACGCTTGCCCAGTACCAGGCCAGGACCGAGGCCGATCCTGTCCAGATGCTCGACAGGCTCGAACTGTCATCCGATCAGGTTCTTCAACTCTGCGACGAAGCTCAGCAGCGAGGACTGTCTTCGATCGTCACGGTCTTCTCTCCGGAGGATGCCGCGATCTGCGCCGATGAACGGATCGATGTGATCAAAATCGCCTCTCCTGATCTGGTGAACCGACCATTGATCGAATCGTGCATGGAACCCGGCAAGCCGATCATTCTCTCCACGGGTGCCTCCGGACTGGACGAGATCCGGCGGACCCTGCAATGGATGGAGCCGATCCGTCCCAGTCTTCTCCAGTGCGTCAGCGCCTACCCGGTTCCGATCGAGCAGGCCTCTCTCGGTGGCATCGGTTTTCTCGCCGATGCGACGGGACTTGTCGTCGGATACAGCGATCACACGATGGAGGTCCAGACCGGTGCCATGGCCGTGCTTGCCGGTGCGATGATCCTCGAGAAGCACATCACCCACTCGCGAGCGGCCCATGGTCCGGATCATTCCATGAGCCTGGACCCCGTCCGGTTCGGCGAGTACGTGCGCCTTGCACGGGAGGCGGCGCGGATCCTCGGTCCCCGCGACAAGCATCCACTCCCCATCGAGCAGGAGGTTCGCCTGACCTGCCGCCAGTCGGTGACGATGACCCGATCGCTGGAACAGGGCGCCATCATCAGCCATGCCGATCTTCGAGTCGCGCGGCCTGGTACCGGGATTCCAGCTTGGGAGCTTGAGCGACTGTGCGGGCGTCGACTGGCCGTCCGCAAGAACGCCGGCGAGATCCTGGCACGGGAGGACCTGGTCGATGCATGAGCCTCGCTCCATCGCGGTGGTCACCGGTTCCAGGGCGGATTACGGGTTGCTGCTTCCGGTCATCGAGGCGATCGATCGTTCGCCCGGTCTCCGGATGCACCTCGTGGCGACCGGTTCGCACTACCACAGTCGGACTCCCACGATCCGGGAGATCAGGGATCGGTGGTCCGACCTGGTCGAGGCCCCGGGATCGATCAACAGCAGCGACTCCATGCGTGCCCACGCGGATTCCTTCTTCGGGATCGGGATCGATCTGCTCGATGCATTCGACCGATGTGATCCAGGGATCGTCGTCGTCCTGGGAGATCGTGCCGAGATGCTTGCGGCCGCAACGGCGGCGACCCTGTCGGGTCGACAGGTTGCGCACATCCATGGTGGTGATCGTGCCGAAGGCATCGCTGACGAGTCATTGAGATCGGCCGTATCAAGGCTCGCTCATATTCACCTTGCCGCATCGGAACAGAGTGCGGAAAGGCTGGAGCGGACTGGTGAGGATCCCAGGAGGATCCACATCGTGGGTTCTCCTGCGATCGATGGATTGCTTGCGGTGCCGCCGATGTCCGACAGCGATCATGCCGAGCTGGGCAAGCCCCGGATCGCCTTTCTCATGCACCCGACCGGTCGTGATCCCGTGATCGAATCAAGCGAGGCCACCGGAATACTGGAGGCCTGTCGCTCAGTCGGACAGACCGTCGCCCTGGCCCCCAACACTGACCCGGGCCGGAGCGGAATCATGGACGGAATCGAGTCCGCGGGTTTCCGGCCCATCGAACACATGGATCGACGGAGGTTCCTCGGGCTGCTCCGCAAGGTTGATCTTCTGGTGGGTAATTCCAGTTGCGGGCTCATAGAGGCCGCGGCGATCGGTCTTCGCGTTCTGAACCTGGGCCCGAGGCAGTCCGGCAGGGAACGCGGTTCCAACGTGGTCTCGCTCGAACACTGGAGCGATCGCGACCTCGCCGAGGCGATGTCCGGGGCCATCGAGGCGGGTCGTTGCATGGATCCGCATCCATGGGGTGATGGTCGTTCAGGCACCCGGATCGCCGGGATCCTCGAAGGTGTGGATCTCGAGGTGCCCGGGTACGCCAAGTTGAACACCTACTAGCTTCATGTCGACGAGTTTGTCCTTTGAATCGGGCCTCCGACATCCGGCTCGGCTACCATGTTGACATGGCGGATTCGATCTCAATCGACTTTGGTCGGCCCATCTCGCTCTTCCCCTTGCCCGGAGTGGTTCTTCTGCCGCACACGGTCCAGGCTCTCCACATCTTCGAGCCTCGGTATCGGCAGATGGTCGAGGATTGTCTTGCCGTGATGGATGGTGATGACTACATGACCGCGGATCACATCGCGATCGCCTCGTTGGAACCCAAGCTGCAGGATGGCTCCTCGGCGAATCACCAGCAGCCCCCGTTGAAGCCCGCGGTCTGCATCGGCCAGATCATCCAGCATGAGCCGATCGCCGGTGGTCGACACAACATACTGCTCCAGGGCGTATGCCGCGCCAGGATCGATTCGATTGATGAGCCTGAGCACGACCGTCTCTATCGACAGGCATACCTGAAGCCGATCGGTGCTCCGCACGTTGCGGCTCCCCCGATGCTCCAGGTGCGCGAAGAGATCAGGTCGGCCCTCACATGCTCTTGTCTTCATCGACTTCAGTCTGCACGGACGATCGTCAACTGGCTTGACCGTGAGGATCTGCCTACGCACGCAATCATCGAGCTTGCCAGCTTTCTGCTGATCAAGGACGAGACCGCTCGATATGGATTCCTCGAGGAGGGGGACCCCGTCCACAGGGCCTCGATGCTGCAGGATGAACTCGACAATCTTCACCGGCTCGTCCAGTTGGCGGAACAGCAGGGATCGAGCGACTGGCCCAAGGGCCTCAGCTGGAACTAGCTACCGACCGATCCTCGGATCGTTCTGATCGAGCGACTGGTTCCATCGGGCGATGTCGTCGGCGAACCGGTCGAGCAGCGGCGAGGGATCTCCTTCGAGCCGTATCGACTGTACGACATCGCCTTCCTGGATCCGATCAACCACCTCCTGGCCTTCGACGACGTTGGCGAAGATCGGGAAGTCGAGGTTCCATCGTTCCTGCGCCTTCACCGTGACGAAGAACTTGGTCGGTGCCGCGTCGGCATCGAGATCGTCGGATGTCTTCGACAGCGCCACATCGCCCGGACCATCGAAGAACAGCCCGGGGTGGAACTCCCTCGGGATCGAGTAGCCCGGATCGAAGAACACGCCTCCCGGTCTGCCCGTCTGCCGGATCACGCGCGTGTAGTTGTCCCATGCGAGGCCGTCATAGAACCGTCTCTGCACGAGATTGCAGAAGTTCGCGACAGTCCTCGGCGTCTTGTCGGCGTGCAGCAGCATCCTGAACTTGCCCCGGTCCGTTTCCACCACTGCATGGAGCTCGCCCTGCTCTGTCGATTCACGGGTCACCTCGCGATCTCCAGGATCCGAGCCGCAGCCCGGCAGCATCAGCACGAGCAGCATGATCCATGAGCCGAGCATGGAGAGTCGATTCGACGCCGATTCGGTTCCTGCATTGTCCATGACCGACAGGATATCCAAAGAACCAGTCGGCGGCCAAGGCTTCATCGGGGTATTGGCCGTATCATGAATCGGCAACCGGCCACACATGTCCCTACCTGGAGCCTCATGATGAACGGAACCTTCGCCAGATACCTGCTCCTTCTCCTGGCCATTTCCGGATCGATGATCCTGGTCGCCGCTGATCGCGGACGGGAGGATCTTCTGGATGATGATGACCGCAAGGAGATCGCGCTGCTTGGATCGGATGTCATGGGCGACTCCGTCGAGCTCGGTCCCATCGCCAAGGCGGACGACTGGTTGCCGCTGGCAGAGCGGAAATCCACCTTCAAGTTCACCTCGGGTGATGACCGTGGCAAGACGGTCGTCATGACCGAGCATTACACCAAGGACAACAAGCAGAACCCGAAGGGACATACCGGCCCGAGCTGGGTGATCACGGATCCGAACACCAATGTCAGCTACATCCAGCAGGACACGGATGGAAATCTCCACATGCCGACTCAGGTGGATCTCTCCCAGAAGGTCGTGTCGACGTTTGATCCCCCGGAACCGATCCTGCTCGAAGGTGTCAAGCCGGGCGAGTCCCGGACCACCGACATCAAGGTCGAGGTCTACGACATCAGTGATCCGGACACCGTCTCGCACTCAGGGAGCATGAAGGCGACGTACACGGATCTCGGTGGTTTCAAGATCACCGTTCCAGCCGGCACCTGGGATGCCAGGCTTGTGCGCACGACATACGAGGGCAAGATCGGTCCCGCCTCGGTGTCCGACAGCGTGTACCGCTTCTATGCCAAGGGGGTCGGCTGCATTGCCGCGATCGACAGAAGTCACATCTCGGCGTTCCTTGTCTACAACAAGTCGAGCAACGTCGGCCGGATCCTCATGAAGGAACCAACAGGCTGATCAGGGACCTGTGATGATCCTGGCGCCTTCGCACGCCCTGGTCGTGAAGATTCCCGGCTCCTGGCCGAACTTGTCGACGTAGCTGGAGGTCAGCTTCCTGCTCGCATGCTCCGCATGCTCCATGGCGCAGAGCACCACGACGGATCCGCCGAAACCACCTCCCGTCATGCGAGCGCCCAGGACGCCTCCGCCGGTCCCTATCTCCCGGGCGGTGCTGACCAGATGATCCGCCTCGTCGCAACTGACCTCGAACAGGTCGCGAAGTGACTCGTGGCTCTGGTACATCAGGGATCCGATCGCCTCGACGTCCCCGGTGTGCATGGCCGCGGCAGCGAGCATCACCCGGGTGTTCTCCTCCACGACATGCCGTGCACGACCGTGGATCTTCGGATCCTTGATCGACTTGTTGATCATCTCGGCATCCGCATCACGGAGCGAGTCGACCCCGATCATCCGGGCAGCCGTCTCACAGGCCCTTCGGCGGTCGGCATATTCGTCGGTGGCCAGGTCGTGCGTCTTCCGGGTGTCCACGACCATGATCGTGTACCGGTCCGATCTCGGCATCGGCACGGCCGTCCTCCTGTTGGTCCGACAATCGATCAGGAGNGCGTGGTCTGCCTCGGCTGCTGCGGACACGTACATGTCCATGATCCCGCAGGGTGTTCCAGGGAACTCGTGCTCGGCCTTCTGTGTCAGCAGCGCGACCTGAAGGGGGTCCAGGTCGACAGACGTCAGCGATGCAAGGGCGATCGCCGTGGACACCTCCAGCGCAGCGCTGCTGCTCAACCCGCCCCCGGCGGGGACCGTCGATCCGATCGACATGTCCAGTTGCCCGATCTCGGTGCCGCGATCGAGAAACTGCCTGATGACACCGAGGGGATAGTTGGCGAATTTCACGGAGGGCGCCGTCGTCGGACGCAACTGCCCATCGATGCGACCCGTGTACTCCAGGTTCATGTCCAGGCTCTGGATGATCGTCCCTTCACTGGAACGGCCAAGGGCAACCGCGATGCCACGGTTGATCGCGATCGGGAGAACGTATCCCATGCAGTAGTCCGTGTGATCGCCGATGAGGTTCACCCGACCGGGTGCATACGCGACGACGTCCGGCATCCTCCCGAAGCGTTCACGGAAACCCTCGCGAGTGGTGGTGGCCTGTTCCTCGGCCATATGCCGTTGTTGATTCGGTTCAGCCATCATGACGTCACTGATCGATCTCCTGCCGCTGTTGCTCATCTTCCTCTTCCAACGGCTCCTGGTCCCAGTCACCCGGCAGCATGATCAGGTTCTGTCGGAGTTGGTGGAGTCTCTCGAGCTTGAACCGGTTCGCATTGTTGGCTGCCCTGCTCGAGCGGAGGAAGTCTTCGATCTCGTCATGCAGTTCCTGGCCGTAGCCGACGATCACTCCACGGATCGATCCAATCGCTCGTTCACAGGTCTCACGTCGCCTGATCATGATTTCGAGAACCTTCAGGTCGATCATGATCTCCACGATCGCCCGATCGACCTCGTCTATGGAACCCGTGGCGGACATCTTCGAATCCTCGAGTTCCACGGCGCTCTCGGCGAGACGAGCGAGTTTCCTGTCCGTCTCTTCAAGGATCATCGTGATCGCCTCTCGATCGGCCACGATCATGCACTTGTCCAGGATCTTCCGGCCCAGCTGGTCGAAGCGAAGCCGGTCTTCGTACAGGTCAGGATGAACCTCCTGGTTGTAGAGAGCCTGGAGGCGAGCCGCCTGCTCAGGAAGCAGTCGCTTCTTGATCGATGCGAGGAACTCCTGGTTCAGCCAGCGAAGCGGTTGATCCTGCTCGATGAACTCCGCATCGAGGTCAGCAAGCTGCTCATCAACCCTGTCCTGCTGGTCCCTGGGTGTGCCCAGTCTCCATCTCGGGCCGAGCTCGACGAGAAGGCGTGTCCTGTCCATCTGGATCCTCGTCCTGTTCCCGATGCGGACACGCATCGCCTCGATCACCTGTCGACGATATCTTGAAGGCAGTGGATCAAGCCTGGCTAGAAAATCCGGCTCGTCATTCACCCTCTTCACGAGTTGGAGCAGGTCCAGATCGGCACCCCTCAACAGGGCCCTGCCATGCAGGAGTTCCCGCTCGCGTTCGTACTTCAACTGCAGGAACTCCGGGTGCTTCTCAGGGTCGATCGTGGATTCAAGCGATCTGAAGAATGCCTGTTCGATCTCGCCGATCTCCCCATGCGCCGTGGACGAGGCCTCCATGAGCTCGATCAGCACAGGGGTGTAGACCGGATTCCATGTTTCATCGATCTCATTCCACTGCCAGGAGGATGCCCACAGGTTCCGGATCAGGCGTCCCTGTTCAGAGTCAATCGACCTGAACTTGCTTGCATAGATCGACTGGGCGTCATTCAGTCGCAGGCGGTCCTCTTCATCAATGTTCAGCACATCGGCCCATTCACTGATTCTCGGGGCCTGGATCCTGCGGGGCATGAGCTCGCTTTGGATCTGCGACCGACGATCATGCCGGATGCGATCCTCGAGGGATTCCTGTCCACCTTCGTCACCTGACTGACCGAGGCTGACGGCCGTCAACAACAGCAGGGGACAGGCGGCGCCACTCATGATCACCGATGCGTTCATCGACGGATCCTTTCTCGTGGAGGTCAGGGGAATCCACGCCCCTCCCTCATCAGTCTATACGTTCGATTCGTCCGACGGCACTGTGCTATCCTGACCATCAGGATGCCTTTCGGAGGTTCAGCGTGAAACTGGCCGTTTTCGACATCGACGGAACATTGTGCCGGACTTCCAGGGTGGACGACCTCTGTCTCCAGGAGGCTGTTGCAGCCACCTGGGGCATTCATGACATGCCAACCGACTGGGGGTCATACACCCATTCCACCGACCGGGCGATCACCTCGGATCTCTTCAGGATGAAGTTCTCGAGGGATCCTTCGCCAGATGATCTTGAAGTGGTCAGATCCGAGTTCATGTCCCGCCTGATGCATTGGGCGGACACGGATCCCGCCTTGTTCCAATCGACTCCCGGAGCCGGACTGATGTTGTCGAGTATCAGTGATCATGGTTGGATGCCCGCGATCGCCACCGGAGGCTGGAGAAGTTCCGCTCTGATGAAACTGGGCCGTTGCGGGCTTGATGCCGATTCCATTCCCGCCGCGTTCGCCGATGATGCGATGCCTCGCAGCAGGATCGTCGAGATCGCATGCGGGAGAGCACTCGAGATCCACCGGGTCGAGTCATTCGACCAGATCGTGTATGTTGGGGATGGCTTGTGGGACATGAAGGCCGCCGAGGAATGCCGCATCGGGTTCCTGGCGATCGCCGCCGGCGAACGAGCCGACCTGTTCCGCGATACGGGCCGATGTGACGTTCTTCCTGATTTCCAGGACTTGGACGCATTCGTCAGCGGCATCGAGAACGCATGTTCGATGGCCCGGGATCGTACAAGGAGTCGAATGAAATGATCACTCCAGTCATCATCACCATCCTGATCGTCGTCGCGGTCCTGGTCCTCTTTGTCGTCTGCATCGGGATCATGATGTACAACCGGCTCGTCCGACTGAAGATCTCCGCGGAGAAGTCGTGGGCCGATGTCGATGTAGAGCTCAAGCGACGCCACGACCTGGTGCCGAACCTTGTTGAGACGGTCAAGGGCTACGCCTCGCACGAGAAGGAGACTCTCGAATCGGTCGTCAAGGCCAGGGCGGCGGCCGTTGATGCAGGAAGTGTCGGGGAGGCGAGCCTTGCCGAAGGTCTCCTGTCCCAGGCGCTGGGGCGACTCCTGGCCGTGGTCGAGGCCTACCCGGACCTGAAGGCCAACACCAACTTCATGCAGCTCCAGGGCGAACTCGTCCAGACGGAGAACCGGATCAGCACATCGAGGCAGGCCCACAACGGCAGCGCACGGCAGTTCAACGAGTATTCCTCGGTGTTTCCTTCCAACATCGTTGCCGGATTCTTTCGGTTCGATCAGCTGGACTACTTCGAGCTCAAGGATGAAGCGGCTCGGGAGGCGCCCAAGGTCCAGTTCTCCAGCTGATCCCTGTTCAGGATCATTCTTCCAGGATCAATTTCCAGGAACCCCAAGGCAGATGGCAAGAGAACGCGTCGTATCAGCTGAATCACAGGAACTGGATGGTGAACGGTCTGCGCACTCGTTGCGGCCAGCCCGGATGGACGACTACATCGGCCAGTCGGATCTGCTCGAGCGACTGCGGATCGCCCTCGAGGCAGTCCAGCAGAGGAAGGAATCGATGGAGCACGTGCTGCTGCATGGTCCTCCCGGCCTCGGCAAGACGACGCTTGCACATGTCATCGCCTCCGAGATGGGTTCTCGCGCCTACATCACGAGCGGACCCGCTCTGAGCAAGGCCGGTGACCTGATGGGCACCCTGACCAAGATGGAATCCAGGGACGTGCTCTTCATCGATGAGATTCATCGCCTGCCTCCCGCCGTCGAGGAGTACATCTATCCCGCCATGGAGGATTTCAAGGTCGACTTCACCGTCGACAGCGGGATGCATGCCAAGGTGATCTCCGTCGGGCTCAAGCCGTTCACGTTGATCGGGGCGACCACCCGGGCAGGGCTTCTCAGCCATGCCCTGCGCAGCAGGTTCGGTATCTCGCATCACCTGGACTTCTACGACGAGGAGGACCTGGTTCGCATCCTGCTTCGTGCCTCCGATCTCCTGGCCATGGGTTCTTTCGATGGAGAGGTCGCAAGCCTGCTGGCATCCAGAAGCCGGGGGACACCCCGGGTCGCTCTTCGGCTTCTGAGGCGAGTCAGGGATTTCGCCCAGGTCCGTTCAAGGGGCGCCGTCACCCAAGAGGTCGTGACCGATGCCCTTTCCCTTGAAGGGGTCGATCAACTCGGATTGGACGAACTGGACAGGAAGTACCTGGCGACCCTCGTGGATCCGTACGACGGCGGGCCGGTCGGTCTAGAGGCGATCGCCGCGACGATGGGGGATGACGCCGGGACCCTTGAGGATGTCGTGGAGCCCTACCTGCTTCAGCTGGGGTTCCTGGCGAGAACCCGGCAGGGCAGGCGCCTGACGACTCGAGGAGCAGACCATCTCGGGATCAGCCTCGATACGGGTGATGACACCGACTGAGTCGTCGACTATGGCTGGTTGAACCGGTTCCTGACGACCGATGGAGAGCTCGAGTCCAGGTTGAAACTGAACTTGGCGCCGACCGACGTCTCCTGCTCGATGTTGTCGTATCGGAATCGGATCCCGAACTCGAAGTCGGGGAATGTCCGTGTCAGCTGAGCGTTGAACGCCCGGAAATCCTTTTGGCGCAGGTCATATTGCGGGTAGACGTTCAACTCGTACTTGGGTCCGACCTGGTACCTCAGGCCGAGTTGGAGCAGTTCGGTCTCGCTCGGTTCGATGTACCTGTACTCGACGTATGTCATCGTATCGGGTGAGTGGTTCATCTCCACGCCGGCAGAGCCCCGTGACAGCTTCTTGTCGTCCGTGATCCAGATGCCGCTGCCGGTGAGGTTGAAGGTGTTGCTCAGCGCCCAGATGCCGCTTCCATAGAGATGGTTGCCCCACTGGGACAGCTCCGGCCGCCACTTGTAGAAGCGAGGCGTCGGACTCGAAACGTACTGGAGGTCGTTGGGTCTGGTCCACTGGCCGTCGGATGAGTTGAAGACTCCTCCGAAGTCGATCGTCAGGAGATCGACAGTCGACCATGCCCCTGGCCCGCCCCGCTTGGTCTGGAATGTCTGCTTCAGCCCGGCCTGTACGGCCGCGGCTCCGCTGATCCCCTCGATCTCCTGGTCGTAGACTGGCAGGTTGCCGTTTCCGGTCGAGTTGTATCCGTACCAGACCATGGCGTTGGGTTCGATGATGTGCCTGATCCTGTTGATGTCCAGGAAGAGGTTCTGGATGCCGTTGTATTCCCTCACCATCTGCGTGCTGAAGCGAGTGCCTGCAGCCGCAAGGACCCGGGTCGACTGGCTCTCCTCGCTGTATGCATCGAACTCGTTCTTGTACCAGTGGCTCAAGGACAGTGAACCGAATGGAACGATGTTGAAGTTCCAGATGTCCAGGGGGACGCTGAGCTCCTGTCTCGTGTGTAGCCGGTAGACCCAGTTCTCCCGGTACCCGGCCTGCTCATATGCCTCGGGAATCTGGGTGTTGTTCCTGACGGGCACCGGTCCGATGTTGGAACCGAACGCCTGGCTCCTGATGCCCAGTTCATTCGGGGTCCCTCTCGTGGGCAGCAGTTGCATCGCGGTCAGGCCATACTCGCTGGACCAGGACACCGTGTCCTTGAAGAAGGAGTCGCCATACCTTCGATACGTCAGGTCCGGCGCCTTATTCACGACGTACGGCCTGCTTGCCAGCCGATAGGAGTTGGATATGAACGAATTCAGGTCGTAGCTCAGCAGCGCCGCCAACGCGGAGTTGCCTGACTGGTTCTTGATGTAGGCGCTCGTTTCGAACATCCTTCTCTTGTAGAACCAGTCCTGCCTCCACGTGCTCATGTACGTCGGGTCGCTGATGTAGGAGACCTGTCCCTGGAGCAGGAGGTCCGCGCCCGATCGCGTGCTCGCATCCGCCAGCACGTACCCTCTCAGGCCGTTCTGAATCTCGACTTCCCGTCCGGTCGAGGTCTTCTCGTTCCCGCCGGTGTCCCACAGTCCGTACATCTGGAGGTTGGCGCGGGTCCTTCTTTGGTTGTAGGTGAACCGGCTGCCGACACCGACGCCTCGCTGTGAATATCCGTCGATCTCGAGGTCGGCATCCATGCCTTCCGGTGCATCGATGCCGAGGAGTTGGAATAGCCCCCATCGACTCTCCACCTCGACGCCTCGCTCATCGGAGTAGCCTGCGCCGATCGATCGAAGAGGAATCTCGTCGGCATCCCCCGAGTAGTACGGCCAGTAGAAGAAGGGAAGTCGTCCGGCTCGAAGCGTGACGTTGCGAGCCTTGACATGCGTGTCACCACCATCCGGTGGTTCGGTGATCGTGACCCGCCCGGCGCCGATGGAGAGGTGTGGCGTGAAGAACTCGCTCCGTGAGATCGTGGTGTTCTCCGCCTTCCACTCGTTTGCGGCGACCTGGCGCATCTCGCTGGCTCTTGCGTACAGCGGATTGTTCCTGAGGTTCCTCGGGTAGGTTCGAAGAAGGGCGTCCAGGATGATCGCCTGGTCCCGCTCGATGTCGTAGTAGATCTCGCGACCCCTGACCATGTAGCGAGGATCCTCCACCACCACGTTCCCGGCAAGGTAGATTCCGGTGACGTTGGAGGAATCGACCTGCCTCGTGCCCTGCCTGATGTCCGCGAGCGTTCCTTCCTTCAACAGGAGCACGCCACGATCAGCGGTCATCTTCATCGATGCGAACTCGTCCACGGAACTGTTGGAGTAGTAGTCAAGCAGCAGTGACCGGGTCATGATGATCGAGTCGGTTCCCTCGTCGATCAGAATGTCATCGGAATGAAAGCCGATGATTCCATCGGGCCGAAAAATCGGCATCGGATCACCTGTGGCCGATTGCGGCATGTTGAGGACCTGCGGCATCTCCTGAAGCTGCATGTCCGTCAGTGCGCCTGAGCCACCTGGAACCAGCGGTGGTTCCGGCTTGCTCACGGGTTCCTGCATCAACGGCTGTGTTCTCAGTTCCGGTCGTTCGGCGACCAGTTTCCTGAGGTAGTTTGCGAGCCTGCGCCGACCCTCGACGAGCACCTTGCCATTTCGGACGGGATCATCCTCGAAGATGATCGCATCAAGCCTGACCTTGCCCATGGTGCTCGCTGTGACGAGCAGGTCGTTGCCCTCGACTCCGAGTCCGGCTCGCCTGGTCGGTTCGGCCACCTCGAGAAAGAAGATCGCCACCTGGGTGATCAAACCCTTCTCCGAGGGAAGGCGGTTGATCCAGACCTGGGCCTCGTTGGAGGAGAAGGCGTAGCTGGCAAGATCGATCGTCACGTTGCCCCGGAGTATCAGTCTCTGGGTGTCATCAACCTTCCATGACTGAACGGTGCTCGCAGACATCGACAGGTCGCCATCGACTGGAAGGATCGGCAGTACGAAGCCTCCAAGCCTGTTCCCGTCTATGGGCACCTCTCTAGTCGCCTGATCCGGGGCGGTGATGCGCTGTCGTGATGCGTTCTCCTCCTGGACCCGGGGGGAGACAGCGGCGACTGAAGCCGGCCGGACAACCGTGCCGAGCAGTGCCATGCACAGGATCCAGGTCCCGATGATTCGAGTACTGTGACGATCTGCTGCGACCAATGGCCACCTCACGCCGAGGCGAGCAGGAACCCTGGAGGATCGGAGCGTCCGTTGCACGCGATGATCATAGGAAAAGCCCGTGGGTCCGGCAACGATGCGGGGATCAGCCCCGGTAGGAGATCTCTCTCGTTCCGTGTCCGTAGACTTCCTTGATCAGCGTCATCACGATGAACCCGCTGATCGCGACGACGAACAGCAGCAGGGCCTGCCTGCCAAGGTCGACGGCGAGCAACCAGGCGGCACCATACAGGCACTGCCACATTGCCCCGTATCGCTGGAGCTTTTCCCCGAGATTCCGACCCGAGGATCGGGTCGACTTCCAGTAGACGACCATGAAGAAGCCCATCACGGCCAGGAGTGGCCACGCGATTCCGCGGATTCCGGTGGCCATGGGCCAGAACCGCCCGTCTTCTGCGGAGATCCATCCATATCCGAGCACGAGTGCCGAGCTGGCGACCCATCCAAGGACCAGGATCACGACCGACTTCGCGTTCAGCATGGGTCTCTTGTTGTCGAGGATGTGCACTGCGATGCCGATCCCCATGGCGTGAGTCATGATGAGCCAGACCGGGATCGTGAACTCAAGCGAGTGGTTCGGGATCATCATGTGAACGGCATGCACGAGGCCGATGGTCAGCAGGCCGATGGCGGGCACATGCTTGCCGGCGGCGTTGTAGAAGAGGATGCCGGTAGCGGTCATCAGGGTCAGGATCAACGCCGCCTCTCCCATGATGATGGAGAAGAGGATCGCGACCATCAGTGCGGAGATCGCCATCACCACGACCTGACCCCCCCTGATCCTTCCTGCGGGAATCGGTCTCTGGGGACTGAATGCGCTGTCATGTCGTGCGTCCAGCAGATCGTTCAGCGACGCTCCGTAGGCGAACAGTCCGATCGCGACGACGAGTCCCGCCGTCAACGCCAGCCAGAGTGGAAGTGAGCAGATCTGCAGCTCGGCATACTCCGGTCTCGCCCGTGTATAGAGGATGACGAACCAGACATCGCTCACCGCACCCAGAGCCATGGTCAGGCGGGTCAGTTCGAAGGCGGTCAGGATTCGAAGCAGGTGTTCTCGCACGTCCGGATGGTATCTTCGTCATCCGGATGCGCGAAGACGTCGTCCACATTGCCCTTGCTCCTGCCGCCACGTAGGATGCACGGTCTGGAATCAACAGGAACCAGGCATGAAAGACGCTGACGAGAGAATTCCGGACGCCAGGGGGCTTCGCATGGGGATCGTGGTCAGTTCGTACCACGGCAGCATCACCAATGCGCTGCTTGAAGGTGCTCGTGAAGGATTCACGGAGGCCGGTGGCGTTATGGACGATCTGGTCGTGATCGAATCGCCCGGTGCGTTCGAGCTGACCACGATCGCCGCGACCCTCGCTGATCGAAGCGACATCGATGGTGTCGTGGCACTTGGATGCGTCATCACGGGGGAGACCCGTCATGACCGGTACATCTGCCAGGCGGTTGCCGAGGGTCTGACGCATGTCGGCATCAACACTCGCAAGCCGGTCGCGTTCGGCGTCCTCACATGCCAGGTCATGGAACAGGCGATGGACAGGTCCGGAGGCGACAAGGGGAACAAGGGTCGGGAGGCCATGCATGCTGCGGTCTTCGCCCACCATGCGATCAGGCAGGCCGGAGGCGGATCATGACCAGGCAGCGGGATGTTCGAAGTTGCGCCCTCCAGGTCATGTACCAGCTCGATGCGGGCCTCGATCCTGCTGCTGAGCCGACGAGGAAGGCCCTGCTGGATTCCCTCGAGGAGTCACCGGGCGATGCCTCGATCCATGCCGATGCGGTCGGCCTGGGACTGGATGCATGGTCCAACCATGACGAGGCCGACAAGGCCGTCGCCGACCTCGCGCCTGAATGGCCCACGTACCGTCAGCCGATGATCGATCGAAACCTCCTGCGTCTTGCGATCCACGAGATCCGGCATGCCGGAACCCCGCCAAAGGTCGCGGTGAACGAGGCGGTGGAACTGGCGAAGTTGTATGGTTCCGAGCAGACACCGATGTTCATCAACGGCATTCTCGATCGGATCCTCAAGGCGCACCTTGGCGATCAGCAACTCATGATCGAAGGAACGGAAGACTAGCCGATGGGCCTGTTCAAATCCGCGATCTCTGCAATGCGGCGTGGTCTCCGGCGGACCCGGGACGCCCTCGGCAAGCCCCTGGGCGGACTGCTCAGTGGCCGCCAGTTGAGTGATGAGCTGATCGACGAGGTCGAAACCTGCCTTCTTGGTGCGGATGTCGGCGTCGCCGCTACGGAGGAGATCGTCAAGGAGCTGCGCAATGAGTTCAAGGCCGGGCGACTTCGTCGCGGTGACGATGCGATCGAGTTCCTCCGTGAACATCTCAAGGCACGCTGGTCCTGCGGTTCGGTCGAGCTTGTTGACACGACGGCCAGACCCTCGGTGATCCTCGTTGTCGGCATCAATGGGGCGGGTAAGACGACGAGCATCGCCAAGATCGCATGGAGCCTGAAGCAGCAGGGGCTCGATGTCCTGGTCGCCGCAGCGGATACCTTCAGGGCGGGCGCCGTCGAGCAGTTGGCCATCTGGGCCGACCGGATCGGTGTTGACCTGGTCCGCGGATCCAGCGGGGCCGACCCGGCCTCCGTGGCATTCGATGCGGCCGAGGCCGCGGTCTCAAGGCAGTCCGATGTCCTCGTGGTCGATACCGCGGGCAGGCTCCATACCCAGGACGACCTGATGCGCCAGCTCACCAAGATCCGGGATGTGCTGGCCCGAAAGATCCCCGGAGCTCCCCACGAGGTCCTCCTCGTCCTCGACGCGACCAGTGGACAGAACGCGATCGCCCAGGCCGGAATCTTCAAGGAGTCGGTCGATATCACTGGCATCTTCCTTGCCAAGCTCGACGGTACGGCTCGCGGTGGTGTCGTGGTCGCGATCCATGATCAGCTGGACATACCCGTCAAGCTCATCGGGCTCGGGGAACGCCCGGAGGATGTCGAGCCGTTCGATCCGGGATCCTTCATCGATTCAATGTTCTGATCCGGTTCGACGGGGACTGTCATCGGATCCAGTGGCCGCAGGCAGGATCGGATTTTTCATGTCATGACCCACATGAACCCGTTAGAATGGAGTGCCTAGGACTCCTGCACATGGTCAAGCAACCACTCACGAAAACGCTTCGATCGGCAACCGACCGTGGATTCACATTGGTCGAGATGATCGTCGTCATCGGCGTCGTGACCATTCTGATCGGGATCCTCGTGCCCTCGCTCACGGTCTTCAGGGCCGAATCGAATTCGACATCCTGTCTGAGCAATCTCAGGCAGTTTCACCTGGCCATCGAGTCCTACCGCCAGATCAACCAGGGACTGCTCCCGTTCGCCCTCCCGTTGCCTGCAGCATCCGAAGAGGGGCCTGAGGGTGGCTTGAACGAGGTCCTCTCCGGGTACGTCGAGCCCGACTGTGACTGCTGGCTCTGCGCCGCGGATCTTGAGGCCGACTCGCTGCAGACCGGTACGAGCTACCTCTATCTTCCCGGCCTGCTCATGCTGAGCCCCCAGGTCCAGATGCAGCTTCCACCGTTGAACGATCCCTCGACATCGCCGATGATGAGAATGCAGTTGGCATCACGCCCGGTGACCAAGCTGCTGGATGATGACGGCGGACGCACACTGCCGGTTCTCCTGGACAGCCAGGATCGGCATGACTACGGAACACGCCAGCCTCGCAACGGGCTCTACATCGATGGGAGTGCCCGGATCCTGACCGAACCGGTGGAGACTGAATGACTTTCACGCGCGTCGATCTGATGGATTGGTTCACCGAGAAGCGGAGCACTCTGGGCATGTCGCTTGCCGCAGCGATCCTGCTCGCGGCGATCTTCGGAGTCGGCTACTGGTGGCTGGTCGTTCGATGGAAGCCTCCGCCAAGCATCTTCGATGATCCTGTGGATGATGTGCTCGGCTACCTCGCGATCGATGACTTCAGCCAGATGCCGCTGGAAGATCGCATGGCGTTCCTGCTGGAGTTCTCGGATCGCTTCAGGGGGATGGAACAGACCGATTCCGCGGCCATGGCCGCGTTCCTGGCCGGTGTGAGCGGGCCTGCACGCGAGCAGATGACCCAGAACGCACGCGTGCTTGCCAAGGACATCCTTGTCGATGGGGCCGAGACCTACATGAACCTGCCGGAATCCGAGCGTGCTGCCTTCATGGATGAGTGGACGGTCAAGTGGATGAGGATGGGTGGACGCCTGACCGATGGGGAGGAGGACGAGCGAACCGATGAGGAGATGCTCACGGACATGCGGGAGGATGCACGCGAGGGTGAGCAGGACCGTGATGATCGACGGTCCGGTTTCCCGACGCTGACCCAGACCAACGCCGCTGGTTTTCTGGGTTTCTGGCAGTCCGAGGTCGAGGTGGCCGCTTCGCCCAAGGAGCAGGGGCAGATCCTACGATTCATGGTCGACCTCAGGAAGCATTTCGCCCAGTAGCACGCCTCCCTCTGCAGGTATCCGGTGACTTCCGATTGGCCTCCAGGTGGCGTCTTCAGGTGCCATGTTCTCAGACCACATGCTCCCAAGCCATTGTCTATGCCCGACTTAATGCCGTCATATTGAAGACGTGGCTCTGAATTGATACAATGTACCTCTTATGAAGAAAGCCAAGAATTCACGGTCGAAGGCGGGATCACGATCATCCAAGTCCTCGACCGTTTTCAAGAATTACACCGATGCAGTGCGATTCCTCCTCGAGTTGACCAACTGGGAGGTTGTCCGTGTCGTGCGAAAGAACACGCCTCCCTTCAAGCTGAACAGGATCAAGGCGCTGCTTGACGGGCTTGGAAACCCCCAGAACCAGATCAAGTTCGTCCACATCGCCGGTACCAATGGCAAGGGATCCACCGTGGCGATGCTGTCGTCCATGCTTCAGTCATGCGGCTACACGATCGGCACCTTCACGAGTCCCCACCTCACCGACATCCGCGAGCGGATCCAGGTCAACGGGAACATGATCTCGCGAGCCGAGTTCCTTTCCATGGCCAACATCATTGCCGACGAGGCTCGCTCACAGGGCATCGAAGAGGAACTGACCTTCTTCGAGGCCATGACCGCCATGGCATTCCAGTATTTCGCCGACCAGGCGATCGACTTGGCCCTGATCGAGACCGGCATGGGCGGCAGGCTCGACTGCACCAACGTGATCACGCCAATCCTGTCGATGATCACCCAGATCGACCTGGATCACACGAGCGTGCTCGGATCGACTCTTCCAGAGATCGCCCGCGAAAAGGCCGGCATTCTCAAGAAGGAGGTCCCCTCGCTGATGTTCACGCAGGGCGCGGAGGTCGAGGACGTGATCAGGGAGGTCGCCGAGAAGGTCGGCTCCCCGCTCCAGGTCGTGAACAAGGACATCGAGTTCAGCAGCCGGTTCTGCGCGACACCCGACCTTGGCCCACACACCCGTGTCTGCCTCTACAGCCGCACGACCCGCCTCGAGCACCTGCCGGTTCCACTGCCGGGCGAACATCAGGCGAGCAACTGCGGACTGGCCCTCGCGGCTATCGACATCCTCAAGTCCAACGGCTTCGACTGTCCCGAGAACCAGCTCACGGACGGCCTCGCCTCGACGGTCTCTCCTGGTCGGATGACGATCGCATGGCAGAGGCCCCAGACTCTCCTGGACGGTGCGCACAATCCAAGTTCGCTCAAGGCGCTGATGCGATGCATCGGGGCGCATGTTCCCTATGACTCCATGATCTGCATCTTCGGGTGCTGCATGGACAAGGATGTGGATGCCATGCTCGAGCAGATCAACCTCGGTGCCGACAAGGTCATCTTCACACGCGCCACGTTGAACCCTCGAGCTGCATGCCCCGAGGAACTCCAGAAGAGGTTTTCGGAGATCAGCGGCAAGATGAGCCAGGTGGCCAACAATCTCGAAGCCGCCCTCGACCTCGCTGGACGAGCCGTGACCCGGGAGGACCTCATCTGTATCACGGGCAGCTTCTATCTTGTCGGTGAGGCCCTGAAGTTCTTCCAGGCGCGTGAACGTCGCGAGCTCACCTCCCAGGTGCCATCCTACGCCTGAGTTCCCGTCGACCCTGTCAACGGTTTACATCCACCATCAGAAGGTCATATGCTGTTGATCGATACCAGCATGACCCGTTCCGTTTCATTTCGATGACCAAAATGTCCGCCAACTCCGACCAGGTTGTATCCCACAAGTACACGGCATCGCTCGCCGCCGAGATCGAGTTGAAGTGGCAGTCCCACTGGGAGGACGACAAGTCCTTCAGGGCGCTTAATCCAGGCGACCCCGGATTCTCGCCCGAGATGCCGAAGTTCTACTGTCTCGACATGTTTCCCTATCCATCGGGAGAGGGTCTGCACGTTGGTCATCCGGAGGGGTACACCGGCAGCGATATCATCTCCAGGTTCAAGCTGATGAAGGGGTGCAACGTGCTGCACCCGATGGGATTCGATGCCTTCGGTCTGCCCGCTGAACAGTACGCCGTCGCGACCAACGTCCATCCCGCCGTGACGACCGCCAAGGCCACCGAGGTCTTCAGGTCCCAGTTGAAGAGGTTCGGTTTCGCCTACGACTGGAGTCGGGAGTTCTCGACCACCGATCCGGACTACTACCGCTGGACCCAGTGGATCTGGCTCAAGGCCTATGACTCTTGGTTCGATCAGGAACTCCAGAAGGCCAGGCCGATCAGTGAACTGGTCGATGGACTCGATTCCGGCGACATCGTGATCGATGAAGGTCCGGGCTGGTCCGAGATGAATCAGCAGCAGAGGCGAGAATACGTCGATTCGCGCAGGCTGGCCTACCTTGGCGAACAGGTCGTCAACTGGTGCCCCGCCCTTGGCACGGTCCTGGCCAACGAGGAGGTCATCGATGGTCGCAGTGAGCGAGGCGGCCATCCGGTCAGGCGAATGTCATTGCGACAGTGGATGTTCAGGATCCGGGAGTATGCCGACCGCCTGCTCGAGGACCTGTCGTTGATCGACTGGCCGGAATCCACACGGCAGATGCAGACCGAGTGGATCGGCAGGAGCGAGGGCGGCGAGCTGAACTTCACCCTTGATTCCCCGGTCCGGGACATCGAGTCACTTGAGGTGTTCACGACGCGACCCGACACCGTGTTCGGTGCGACGTACATGGTCGTGGCGCCCGAGCATCCACTTGTCGAGGCACTGCTCGAAGTGGACGGCGCGACTGATCGATTCCGTGAGTACGTCATGCAGGCCAGGAACAGGTCGGACGTGGATCGCATGATCGAGTCGAGGGAGAAGACCGGGGTCGACACGGGCGTCTTCGCCATCAACCCGGCGACCGGTCAGCCGATTCCGGTGTTCGTCGCCGACTATGTCCTGATGGGATATGGAACCGGTGCGATCATGGCGGTGCCTGCCCATGATGCGCGGGATCACGAGTTCGCCAGGACGTTCGGCCTGGACATCACGCGAGTCGTCGATGGTCCCGGCGATGTCCAGGAGCAGGCGTACACGGAACCAGGCGTCGCCATGAACTCGTCCAACGACGACATCTCGCTGGACGGACTCGGGACCGATGAGGCCTGCACGAGGATGCTCGACTGGTTCGAACGCAACGGGAAGGGGGCCAGGCGGGTCAACTACCGGCTTCGTGACTGGTTGTTCAGTCGCCAGCGGTACTGGGGTGAGCCGTTCCCGATCGTCTTCGACGAGGATGGGAACCACTACCCGGTCAGCGAGGAACACCTCCCCGTCCTCCTTCCCGAGATGGATGACTTCAAGCCGGTCGAGTCCGACACCCCGATGCCGCCACTGGGCCGTGCAACCGACTGGGTCGCGACCACGGCAGGAGAGGCTGGAGTGAGTCCGGATCTTCTTCCGCCGGACACGCCGGTCCGTCGTGAGACCAATACGATGCCCAACTGGGCAGGATCCTGCTGGTACTACCTCAGGTACATCGATCCGCACAACCAGGAACGACTCGTCGATCCCGAGGCCGAGCGATACTGGATGCTGTCCAACCGGTCCGGTGACGGACCGTCGCGCACGACGGCGGCCGGCGAGGACTTCGACGCCGACCAGTTCCATGTCGGTGGAGTCGATCTCTATGTCGGTGGGGCCGAGCATGCGGTCCTGCACCTGCTCTACGCCCGATTCTGGCACAAGATCCTCTTCGATCGTGGATACGTCAGCACGCCGGAGCCCGTCGGCAGGCTCTTCCACCAGGGCATGATCCTCGCTTTCGCCTACCAGCGTGATGACAAGTCGCTGGTTCCGGTCGACCAGGTCCGGCAGGACGAGGACGAGTCATGGGTGGAGATCGAGACCGGTCGTGAAGTCAGCCAGGTCGTCGCGAAGATGAGCAAGTCGCTCAGGAATGTTGTCAATCCCGATGACGTCATCAACGAGTACGGTGTGGACACCCTGCGCCTGTATCTGATGTACATGGGACCGCTTGATGCCACGAAGCCATGGAACACCCGGGACATCAAGGGCATCCATCGGTTCCTGCAACGGGTCTGGAGGCTCGCGATCGACGAGGAGTCCGGGGCGATCGTCACGATCGAGCAGGCTGATGAACAGGTCGAGCGCATGCTGCATGCGACCATCAAGAAGGTCGATGGCGACATACCGAAGCTGGCATTCAACACCGCGATCGCATCCATGATCGAACTGGTCAACAAGGCCACCGGCCCTGGGATGACCTCCGACCAGTTGTCCCGCTTTACGCGAGTGCTGGCGCCGTTCGCTCCACACCTCGCAGAGGAGATCTGGAGCCGCATCGGTGAGACCGGTTGCATTTCACACGCGGAATTCCCGTCGTGGGATGAAACGATGCTGGCCAGTGACCAGGTCGAGATTCCCATCCAGGTCAAGGGGAAGATCAAGGCCCGGATCCTGGTCGCCTCCGATGCCGACCAGGAGACTCTGGAGCGACTCGCCCTCGAGAACGAGCAGATCATCGCGATACTCGACGGGAACCAGCCACGGAAGGTCATTGTCGTTCCTGGTCGAATGATCAACATCGTCCCATGAACCATTCCGAGGATGAATCCCGCTGGGTCGTGCTTCACCGTACCGACGACCTGCAATTACTCAACTCGATCCTCGTCTCCTGTCGATCGATGGATTTTCCCGCTCGAGTCAGGGAATTGGAGCAGTCGGAGGAGCATGTACTGGAGGTTCACCGCGAGGACCTCGAGTGCCTCCAGCCCGACCTGGAGCACCTGATCGGAGAACAGGTGGAGTTCGACGCGGTCGTCCGCCGGCGGCAGGTCGCCGAGCGTCGCTTCATACAAGGGGTTCTTGGTCTGATGATCCTCCTGGGGCTCATGTACCTTGTGTGGCAGTTCCTGCTGACGTGAGGTCAAATAAACGATGACTTTTTCGGCAAGGCCGACACCATGGTTCGGTTTCGGGGATACTTGACCTTCGAATGAGCGATCAAGGCGATCATCCACTCCCGATCCATGACCCCGATGCCGATCCGTGGAAGATGACCGAGGCCGAGCCGGCGACGATCGTCGGCCTCTGGCCTGGCGACGAGCCTCCAACCAGGACGGAGGTCCTTGCTGGGCTGGCCGGTTCTGCCGGGTTCGATGAATCATCGGTCGAGGAACTCCAGCCTCAGGACTCGATGCTCTGGGCGTTCACACAGAACGATGTCCTGCCCAACGGCCTGATCATCTGGGCCGAGCCGGCCCAGAACGTCGGCCCCGAGGACGTGCCTGATCCAGAGTTCCTCCAGAACAAGTGGATCCTGGGCGCTTCAACGATCCTGCCACCAGATGCCTCATACGAGACGATGGTCGGACTCGTGCGGCTGCTGGCTGGTTCGTTCCCCGACGTGCCGGCGATCATCGACACGAACACCGGGATGTGGATCCTTCGAGCCGACCTGGACGAGTTGTTCCTTGCCGACCAGCCATGCCCGCCCGAGGACCTGCTCTGGAGGGTGCATGTCGTGAGCACGGTCGAATCGATCGAGGAGGCCGATCAACTGTGGCTGTACACGACAGGACTGCATCGCTGCTGGAGACCGGAACTTGAGCTGATCGGAATTCCAGGACCGCTCCTGCAGCCAGGCCTGGAGCTGATCGGTGGGATTGCCAGCAGGATCCTCCTGGATCCCTTGCCGGAGCCTGGCAAGGTCGAGAAGATCGGCCATGAGATCGACGTGTGCTTCCAACCGTGGCAGGTCATCGCTGATTCACTCGAGGGGAACCAGCTCGGGACCGAGGAGGACAGGGCCAACTTCAATGGCGGCAGTCCACTGGAGGGTGTTCGCGCCGTCATCTGTGACCCGGTTCCTACAGGGGTTTACCGGAAGTCATGGACCTGGCCGAAGCTCGCCCTGGAGAGGATCGATAGGGGAGAGGGCGCCGTCTACATGACCGAGCATGCGACCCAGCTCC
This sequence comes from Phycisphaerae bacterium, assembly GCA_002711415.1. Lineage (GTDB taxonomy): Bacteria > Planctomycetota > Phycisphaerae > Phycisphaerales > SM1A02. Next base: position 40,908 of record PARI01000032.1, read on the forward strand.
TGTCCCGCCTGGCACAGCAGACGTGGTACCGGTTCGCGACCGCCTTCATCAACATGCGTGACTGGATCGCATCGAGGAATCAGCGGAACGAGGACCAGCCCGAGGTCATCTTCCTCGTCAAGGCGGCCTTCGACACGGACACGGCCGAACACCGTGAGCATCTATGGTTCCAGATTGACGCGGTTGAGGGGGATCATGCCAGCGGTGTACTGCTTCATTCACCACTCTCTGTCAAGAGTGTCCAGGAGAACTCCCGGGCAAGGCTGGACCTGCCGCAGGTGACCGACTGGCGTGTCTGGCTGGGAGGTGTACCGTATTCACCCTCGTCAGCGAAAGCCATGATGCACGCCGTTGACAGGATCAGGGAGCAACCGGATGAATGATGGTGACACGCTGGAAACGTTGCTGAAAGTCCGTTCAGCCTTCGAGGCAGAGTCGATCGTCGCGTTGCTTGCTGATGCCGGCATCGAGGCCCACGTGTTCGACATCGCCGACATCGGGATACCCCTCGGGCTGAACCCGACCGCGGCGCGTGTTCCGATCCAGGTTCCCGCCGGCCGGATCGAGGAGGCGAGGAAGGCGATCGAGGAAGCTCGGCTGGAAGCGAGCACGATCGACTGGTCGACGATCGATGTCGGACCGACTCCCGGTGATATCGATCGCGTGCTCGCTGTCGCCCATCGGCAGCACGCCGTGTCGAAGGTCCTTGCCGCCTTGGGCTGGCTGGTTGCGGTCGCATGCCTGCTCCTTGGGGTCATCGCGATCGTGTTGATGTTTACCTGAGTGCGATCGCCCGGATGCGGTCGTATATCCTGGATCTCCCGGAGGTGCGAATGAGACTGTTTCTTGTTTCCATCATGTTGCTTCACCTGGCCATGGCCACGGGCTGTGGGTACACGATCCACGGCCGGGTCATCGAGAGCGATTTCAGTTCCGCCTCGTTCGTCCGTGACGGGGACCAGGGACTCGTCGACTCCACGTACAGTCGCGGGATGCAGGGTGCCAGGGTGCGGCTCTACCGTGATCCGGGTTCGCTCGGCAAGCGGCTTGTCGAGGAGGTCTCGACTGATTCCAGGGGCTGGTTCACCATGACGGTTGGCGAATTCGGTGCCGGTTGGATGGTTGAGAAATGGGAGGTGGAGGCGGTGATGCCAGGGTCGGCCGCCATGAGCCAGCTGGTCACGCTTCCCCAGAAGCCGGGTGATCGCGTGCTCCTGATCAATCTGGCCCCGGGCAACGGTCTTGACCAGTTCGAGGACCGCAATGATCCCTATCAGGACTACCTCAAGTATCGCTAGGCTCCTCCCGGTGTCAGCGCCGGATGGTCTTTTCATGAACACGGTTCCCCATGACAACCCTGACTGGAATCCCCGCGATGCACTCGAGACCTCGAGGCAGCTCGACGGAATTCGCCGGGTGAGATCCGAGGCCGGATCGGCCATCGACCTTGGGTGCGGCACGGGTCGGATTCTCGTGCCCCTGGCCCAGAGCGGGATGAGAATCCTCGGCATCGATCGTGATCACGAGGCGATCGAGCAATGCCGCAACGCCGTACCGGACAGCGGGGGCGCTAGTTTCCTCGTCGCGGATTTTCTCGGCCCCGGAGGATTGGCAACGATTGAACCCGAAACGACCGACCTCGTGCTCTGCCTTGGCAACACGGTCATGCTACTGCTCGAGCATGAGAGCCTGCATCGACTGTTCGCCATGGTGCGACGTGTCCTTCAGCCCGGCGGGGTGTTCATCATCGATGACTTCTCGATCGAGGCTGAACACGAGATCGAATCCGGGAACTGGCAGGATGGGGTCTCCGAGGACGGTTCGATACAGTTCTCATGGATCGATCCCGGGTCCGTTTTCTGTATCCGGCACGGATCCGATGTTGATCCGGACCGTCCACCACACGAGGGGGACCAGCCGATGAGGGCCTGGACCACAGATGAGCTTCGCTCGATGGCGAAGGAGGTCGGACTGGGCCTGGAACATCTGCCCGAGCATGGGCTGTTCTGCATGACCATCGAGCCCGGGGCTCCGCCCGATCAGGTATCCTGAAAGCACATCTTCTTGCACAGGTTGAATCGAGGACAGACACGTGCCTGCATCACGCTCAAGAACCCATGAATGGAAAAGATCCCTTCAACAGATCTACGATCGAGGGGGTGCCCTGGAGATCGCGATCGCAAAGCCTGAGCAGGTCGGCGATGTCGAGGAGGGTATCGAATCACCCGAGCTCCATGCAGGGACGGCCGACCTGGTCTGGAGAGTCAAGATTCTCGATCTCAATGAAACCGAGATCACCGTCGAGGCTCCGATGACCCTCGGGCGGAACATCGCCATCGAGGACGGCATTCAACTGGTTGGGGCGATGACGATCGGGCAGAACAGGTGGATGTTCAAGACCACGAACCTCGGGACGACCACGGCGGGTTCACGCAACGTCACGGCCCTGAGGCTCGCAGTCCCCGATGGCGTTCGTCGCTGCAAGCGAACCCACGGCAGGTACGACGCCCAGGGACTCAACTTCCCCAAGGCCCAGTTGTGGCCGTTGCTTGATCCGAAGTCCGTGATTCCCATAGAGCGAGCCATGGAACTCGCTTTCCAGGCGTTATGTCGGGGAGAAGCCGTTGACGCGGCAACGCTGGAGACCGAATCCACCAGGCCTTCGATCGGACCCGGTTTTGAGGCGACGCTGATGAACATCGGCGGCGGTGGTATCGGTGTCCAGGTCACATCCGATGACGCCGCTGCACTGGGGCGTCACCGCGTGTTCTGGGTCAGGTTCGATCTTGAGCCGGTCATGAGCGTCCCACTCGTCGCCACGGGCAAGGTGGTTCACACTCACATTGATTCGGCCCAGAGGACCTATGCAGGTATCGCGTTCGATTTCTCATTCAATTCGAACCACCAGGACGTGATCATCGACCAGATCGCGATGTACATCAGGTTGCAGCAGGAACAGCAGCACTCCGGCTGAGGTCACGTTCCTGGTCTACCGGGTCGCTGAAGCGATCGAGTACGGCGCACTTGTCCATGCTCTCCACGTACTCCAGTGCCGGGTCCGAATCCGAGACGATTCCGCATCCTGCCGCGTAACTGAATCGACACGAATCGTCCGAGACCCGACACGCCTCGAGCAGGAGGGTCCGGATCGCGACGCTGAGCGTGGAGTGTCCGCAGTTGGAGAAGAACCCGATCGAGCCGCACCAAGGCCCCCTCTGGAATCCCTCCAGTTGATCGATCACCTGCATCGCCCTGATCTTCGGGGCACCGGTCACTGATCCGGGTGGGAAGGACGCGTTCAGCAACTCGGATATCGAGCAGCCTGCCGGAAGCCTGCCCAGGATCTCGGCTGATGCGTGCATGATCGTGGGATGGTGCTCGATGTCTCGCTCCGACACGACGCGGATTGATCCCGGCGTGCAGCACCGACCAAGGTCGTTCCGCATCAGGTCGATGATCATGTTCAACTCGGCCCGGTCCTTGGGTGATTCATGGAGCTCGGTCTCGCATCCGGCTTCCGACCGGGTTCCCTTGATGGGGCATGTCGTGACTTCGCCGCCGGCGTTGACATCGAGGAATAGCTCCGGGCTGAGCGAGAGGACTGCCCGGTCACCGGGCAGTTCAAGGTAGGCCCCGAACCGGGCGGGGGCGGTACTCAGTGCCCTGGTCGCGATCGACCTCGGCCCAGCCTTGACTTCACCCCGGGTCATGTGGCCGATGTTTGCCTGGAAGAGGTCGCCCTCGTGGATCAGTTCGATGACCTTCCGGATCGAGGTCATGTAGCTTTCCGCGTCCGGGGTCACCGCACAACGACCGATCGGATCTCCATTGGTCGCCGGGGACGTGCTCGAGGCAAGGATCGATTCGAGCAGTGGCCACTGCCGGCGGTCCCCGACCAGCAGCCACTGTCCCGCGAGGTTGTCATGCACGAGTGCGGAGTCGATCCGTGCCATCTCGATGAGCCCTGATCCGGCCTGTTCCTTGGAGCCCTCGGGCACCGAGCGACCGCTGGGCTCGAACAGGAAGCCCAGTTCGTAGGCGAGCATGCCGATCCATCCGCCATGGAATGGTGATCGATCGGACATGTCCCGGTGGTCCGCACGTCCAGGCTGGATGATGTCCAGTATCTCGGCGACCCGCTTTCCATCACCAGCATCCCGTCGTGATACGCAGCGGTACTCCGACGGAATGCCGAGGATCGACCAGCGGTTCCATCGTGCGTTTCCCGGGGAGGAGAACAGCCCGACCAGGGGCTGGTCTTCAGGCCACGCGCCGGGAAGCCATGCCGGCACGGCATCGCTGGCGATCTCCTTGATGTGGTTGCTCTCCGGCATCCTGTCCATCATAGAACACCTTGCTCACCCGCACCGCCGGCACGCTGATACACTGCTGCGACGACGTCGGTGCACGTGTCGCCCCCGGCGGTCCAGCCACGAACCCAGGACTCGAAAGGCCCCAACCATGCCAACACGAACAGGAACCCGTCCTCGCAGGAACTCGACCAGCCGTCGGAAGACCTCGCCCAAGAGGCGGAGTGGTTCTGGTTCCACGAAGATGTGCTACTACTTCGGCAAGACGAGGACCGATGGCAAGGTCACCCAGAAGCAGTTGCTTGGTGGCAAGGGCGCGAACCTGTCCGAGATGACCTCGATCGGTCTCCCGGTACCGCCGGGATTCACGATCACGACCAGCACGTGTGCCGAGTACGAGTCCGCCGGAAACCGCATGCCTTCGGGCCTCATGGACCAGGTCAAGAGGAACATCGGGTTGCTCGAGAAGGAGACTGGCAAGCGGTTCGGGGATGCGTCCAATCCATTGCTGGTGTCTGTCCGCAGCGGTGCCGCCGTGTCGATGCCCGGCATGATGGATACCGTCCTGAACCTCGGCCTGACGGACAAGGTCACCAAGGGTCTTGGAGAACTGACATCCAACGATCGCTTTGCATTCGATGCCTATCGAAGACTGATCAACATGTTCGGGGATGTCGTGATGGGTGTTGATCACCATCACTTCGAAGCGGTATTCGACCGGATCAAGAGGAAGTACAAGGTCAAGCTGGACACCGATGTCCCGACTCGAGGCCTGCAGGAACTCTGCACCGAGTACAAGAAGGTCTACAGGAAGCACGTGGGCGCGGCGTTCCCCCAGGATCCGATGAAGCAGTTGCAGCTGGCCATCGAGGCCGTCTTCAAGAGCTGGAACAAGCCGACCGCCATCAGCTATCGGCAGATCAACGAGATCTCCGGCCTGGTTGGAACCGCGGTCAACGTGCAATCGATGGTCTACGGCAACATGGGCGATGATTCAGGAACCGGTGTCGCCTTCACGAGGAATCCGTCCACCGGAGAGAACATCTTCTACGGCGAGTTCCTGATCAACGCGCAGGGTGAGGATGTCGTCGCTGGCATCAGGACCCCGCAACCTCTGGACAACCTCGCCGACTGGAATCCCGGTGTCGACCGGCAGCTCCGAGCGGTTCGCAGGAAGCTCGAGCGTCACTACCGGGACATGCAGGACATCGAGTTCACGATTGAGAAGGGCAAGCTCTACATGCTCCAGACCCGCAGCGGGAAGAGGACCGGCGCTGCAGCGGTCAGAATCGCATGCGAGATGGTCAAGGAGAAGCTGATCAACCGCAAGACGGCCCTGCTGCGGATCCCGGCGAACGATCTCGTTCAACTGCTCCTTCCCAGCTTCAACCCGGCGGCCAAGAAGAAGGCCCAGATCCTGGCCACCGGGCTTCCAGCATCACCCGGCGCCGCCAGCGGCTCCCCGGCCTTCACCGCCGAGGAGGCGGTCAAGCGGTCCAAGGCAGGCGAATCCGTGATCCTCGTCCGCAAGGAGACGTCCCCCGAGGATGTCGATGGCATGCACGTTGCCGCCGGAATTCTCACGTCGACCGGCGGCATGACCTCGCATGCGGCCGTGGTCGCCCGTGGATGGGGCAAGTGCTGTGTTGCCGGTGCCGGTTCCGTCGTGATCGACCCGAAGGCGGGCACGTTCATGATCGGCAAGAGGAAGTTCAGCCGGAAGAGCGTGATCTCGATCGATGGCTCCACCGGCGAGGTCATGGAGGGACACGTCGATCGCATCATTCCCGACAAGATCTCCGGTGATTTCGCACAGGTGATGAAGTGGTCGGATGATTTTGCGAAGCTCAAGGTCCGGACCAATGCCGACACGCCCGCCGATTCGAGGCGTGCCCGCGATTTCGGTGCGGTCGGGATCGGGCTCTGCAGGACGGAACACATGTTCTTCGAGGGGGATCGAATCAGCGCGATGCGACAGATGATCCTCGCCGAGGACGAGAAGAATCGCTGCAAGGCTCTGAAGAAGCTGCTTCCGTACCAGAGGAAGGACTTCGTCGGGATCTTCACGGCCATGAAGGGACTCCCGGTCACGATCCGACTGCTGGATCCGCCGCTGCACGAGTTCCTTCCGCATGACGAGGCCTCGCAGCGATCGCTCGCAAGGCAGCTCGGTGTACCTCTGAGGGCGGTCCGTGAGCGAGTGCAGGGGCTGCACGAGATGAACCCCATGCTCGGGCACCGTGGTTGCCGGCTGGCCGTGACCTACAACGAGATCCTCGACATGCAGGTCACCGCGATCGTCGAGGCGGCGATCGCCTGTCGCCGCAAGAGGATCGAGGCCATGCCCGAGATCATGATCCCGCTCGTGGGCACGAGTCATGAACTCCGCATGCTGCGCGAACTCACGATACAGACCATCGAGCGAGTCAAGGCCGCGAAGAAGTTCAACGGACGGCTCCCGATCCCGGTCGGAACCATGATCGAGATCCCTCGCGCGGCCCTGACCGCCGACAAGGTCGCTGATCATGCGGACTTCTTCTCCTTCGGAACCAACGATCTCACGCAGATGACCTACGGCTTCAGTCGTGATGATGTCAACTCGTTCCTGCCCGAGTACATCGAGGCGGGGATCCTCGAGAAGGATCCATTTGAGGCGATCGACGTTCCGGGTGTCGGCCAGCTGGTTGAAACGGCTGTCCACAAGGGGCGGTCGACCAATCCGTAGCTCAAGCTCGGCATCTGTGGTGAGCATGGTGGAGAGCCCTCGTCCATCCACTTCTTCCACGAGGTCGGCCTGGAGTACGTGAGCTGCTCCCCGTTCAGGGTCCCGGTCGCCCGACTGGTCGCCGCTCAGGCGGCGCTCCAGTGATCAAGGGTGATGCGGGGCTCGTGCTGTGCGGCTGCCTGATCGCATGCGCTTTCGTGGCTATGCATGGTTGCGCTGCAGGTGACAAGCGTCCCTGGTTGGATGTCAATCCATCGATCATCAGGAACACCGTTCCGATCGAGCATCCTCCATCGACCTACGACTGCAGGTTCACGCCGATACCTCCTCGCCTCGATGGCCGACTCGACCGTGGCGCATGGATTCTCGCCGACTGGACCCGGCCCTTCACGGACATCCAGGGTCCCTCGATGCCGCTGCCACGTTTCGAGACCAGGGTGAAGATGCTCTGGGATTCCAGCTGTCTCTACATCGGCGCATGGCTTGAGGAGCCCCATCTCTGGGCGACCTATGGCACCCGTGACATGATCGTCTACCACGAGAACAACTTCGAGGTCTTCATAGATCCTGATGGGGATTCCATGGAGTACTACGAGATCGAGATCAACGTGCTCGGAACCGTGCTGGACCTCTACCTCGACAAGGCCTATCGAAACGGTGGCTCTGCTCGTCTCGAGTGGGACGCCGAGGGTCTCCGTACGGCGATACGCGTCGATGGCACCGTGAACGAAGGCGGTGACACCGATGCGGGGTGGATCGTCGAGTTGGCGATTCCCTGGGAGGATCTTGCTCCCCCGGATTCGATCAAGCCGGAATACACCGAGCGGTGGCGTGGTGGAATGCCACCGAGAATCGGCGAACAGTGGCGAATCAACTTCTCACGTGTCCAGTGGAGGACTCGAGTGCAGGACCGTGGCTACATCAAGGAGCCCGGTGTTCCCGAGGACAACTGGACCTGGACACCGCAATGGGAGATCAACATGCATGTTCCTCAGCACTGGGGTTTCGTGAGGTTCCTTCGATGATCACTCGTCTTCTCATCTCGATCATCCTTTCATCCTGCCTGCCATGGCATGCATGCGCCGATCAACTGGTCAACGGGCCGATGGTCGGCCATGTCTCCAGCGATTCGGTGCGTATCTGGGCCAGGGCCGGCGAATCAGGGACCTGGACCCTCACCCTGCGATCCGGTGACCATGTGCTGACCGGAACCAACGAAGCCGATTCCAGAGATGACCACTGCTTCGTCATCGAGGTGGGGGGGCTCCGGCCCGACACCGAGTACGCGTATGAATTGACCGGCCCCGATGGGCGTTCATTCACCTTGCCCAGCCAGACAGTGAGAACCGCTCCTTCGGATTCGACGACCCGTCCCATCAGGATCGCGTTCGGGTCATGCGCTCGCGAGGACGACCATACGTCGCGAACGTGGGCTCTGTTGAAGAAGCAGGATCCGGACCTGGTCGTCCTGCTCGGGGATACGCCGTACATCGACACCACCGATCTTCAGAAGCAGCGATCACGGCGGAACGTGTTCAACGGATTCGATCCAAAGCAGGCCGTCTCCGTGAACACGCCGACCTATTTCACATGGGATGACCATGACTTCGGCAGGAACGACACCGATGGCACCATGCCCGGCAAGAGTGTGTCAAGGAAGGCGTTCATCGAGTACACCGCCAACCCGGGTTACGGTGACGGCACCGAGGGCATCTACACCAGCTTCAGGCATGGCCCGGTCGAGATATTCCTGCTGGACACACGATACTTCGCGAGGACGGAGGAATCCGGATTCAAGGACGGGGCACCGTCACTGCTCGGCTCCAAGCAGTGGGACTGGCTCCGGAAGAGCCTGTCCGATTCCACGGCTCCCTTCAAGGTCATCGCCTCCGGAATGATCTTCAACGATGCTGTTCGTCCACTGAAGACCGATTTCTGGGGGGCCTATCCTCACGAGCGTGATGCGCTTTTCAGCTTCATCGGCGAGAACCGAATCGAGGGCGTGATCCTCGTTGCCGGTGACATTCACAGGTCGAGGGTCGTCATCCATGACAGTGCGGACCTGGTCGGGTACCCGCTCACCGAGTTGATCACGTCGCCGATGCACTCGTCCGTGATCGAGTCGGCCAACGCGTTTCATCCGGGTCTGGTCAAGGACATGGGGGAACCACGAAGCCATCTCGTGCTCGAGCTGGACTGCACTGGTGATTCGCCGGTCGCGATCGCGCGGTTCATGCAGGATCCGAAGGGTGTGCTGTTCCGGCACGAGGTTGATCTTCCTGCTCCCGGTGCACGAAAAGAGCCCGCCGCCTCCCCTTGATCACGCGATGTCGAGTTCGCTTCGAAGCATCTGGGCGAGCCGTGCCCCGTGCTCGTGGTCGAATTCCCGGGGGTTCCAGGCCATTCCGAGCCCGGCATCATCCTTGCTCCTGGGAATGACGTGAAAATGCACGTGCTGGACCTCCTGGTGCGCCGCCGGCCCGTTGTTCTGGAGGATGTTGTAGTCGCTGCATCCTGTCACGGCCATGATCGCCCGGCAGATGCGTGGGAGGACCCGGCCCAGCGCTGCCGCGGAGTCGTCGGACAGCGCGTCGATCCTGGCCGCCCGCTCCCTGGGGATCACCAGTGCATGGCCCTCCGAGAGCGGTCCGATGTCGAGAAAGGCCAGCACATGTTCATCCTCGTAGATCCGGTGGCATGGGATCTCTCCCGAGAGGATGCCGTCGAAGATCGTGGTGTCGTCCATGCGAACACTCTAGAGCAGAATCCCGACACCGTACAACCATGGTCGAATACACTGCTCCAAGGCAGTATCCGATGAAACGACCCGAGTACAACTCGCTTCCACTTGACGCACTCTTCCAGGCCATGATGAGCGAGGAGGAGCTGCTGCGAATCATCGATTCGATGCTGGCCGAGGATCTCGGCGACGACGGGGACGTCACTTCCGAGTCGATGGAACTCGGATCAAGGACCGCCATGGGGGACATCGTTTCGAGGGAGTCCGGGGTCATCGCAGGAATTCCGATGGTCATGGCGATCATCGAGCGGGCCGATGCGACCATCCGTGTCGAGGCGAGCATCTCGGACGGGGACCGTTGTTCCCCGGGCCAGCCGATCATGTCGTTCAGCGGTGAGCTGGCCGACATTCTCATGCTTGAGCGCTCCATGCTGAACATACTTGGGCAGTTGTCCGCAGTCGCGACGATGACCAGGAGTTTCGTTGATGCCGTCTCCGGCACGTCGGCATGCATATGCGACACGCGCAAGACGATCCCGGGCATCAGGCGTCTGCAGAAGTACGCCGTCAGGTGCGGTGGAGGACTGATGCACCGCATCGGGCTGTTCGATGCGGTCCTGGTCAAGGACAACCATCTCAAGGCCGTGCCGCCTGATCAGCTTGCGGGTGGAATCGCCAGGATCGCCGCGCAGGCACGCGAGAAGTTCCAGCCGTCCTTCATAGAGGTGGAGGTCGATGATCTCGAGCAGTTGCAGCAGGTGCTCGAGCTGGAGCCCGGTGTGGTGGACATCGTCCTTCTGGACAACATGGAACCAGCCACCATGAGGAAGGCCGTGTCCATGCGCGATGCGGCTGCATGCAGTCCCGCCTTCGAGGCATCCGGTGGAATCACGCTCGAGACGGTGAGGGATGTCGCCATGACCGGTGTTGAACGGATCGCCATCGGCGCGCTGACCCATTCAAGTGGATGCCTGGATATCGGCCTGGACGTGCGCGATGAGTGAGAAACGGGAACTTCGTCACTGGCCTGATCGGCTCGAAGACGTGCTCAGGCACGAGTGCATGCTTCTCGAGGATGTCCACGTGCTGCAGGAGACCGACTCGACCCAGGATGCCGCCAGGAGGTTCGGCTCCCGTCCCGGGGAGGTCGTCACCGCCTGGAGGCAGATTCGAGGACGGGGGCGTTCCGGTCGCTCCTGGGCGGACACGGGTGAGGACGGTATCGCCGTGACCATCTGCATCGGCAGCATCCCGGCCGATCACCTCATGATCGTCTCCGCGGTCGCCACGGCCGAGGCAATCGAGCAGTACCTGCATGCGGAGGTCGGGATCAAGTGGCCCAATGACATCATCATCAACGGGCGGAAGGTCGCTGGAATTCTCATTGAGCAGCACGACGACGTCGCCCTGGTCGGTATCGGAATCAACGTGAGCCAGGATCGGTGGGATCCCGAACTGGAGAATGTCGCGATCAGCCTGCATCAACTGGGGCTGGAGGTCGACCGACTCTCCCTGCTCGGAAGCCTGTTGATCTCCATTGATCGGAACCTCCAGAAGGAGTACGACGTTCTCTCATTGTCCTATGCCCGACGTGACGCCCTGGTGGGTCAGCGGGCCAGGTTCAGGACACCGGCTGGCGACCTGGAGGGGGAGGTTCTGGAGGTCGATCCCCGAAGTCACATCCGGTTGAGATGCGACATGGACCTGCACATGCTGCCCATAGCAACGTGTACCCTCCTGGAATGGCATCCCCGAACAGGCACGGACGAATGAGCACCTCGATTCCTGCCCTTCCGTGGTATCCTCGTTTCATGCACTTCTTGCTGGCGATCCTGTTCTTCGCGACCGCCGCCTCCGCCCAGGAGTCGGTGTTCGACGATCGTCCGATCATCTATGACGAGGGTGTCAGCGACGTCAACACACTGTCACGCAGCCTCAGGATCCTGCCGGAAGGACTCGATCTCAGCGGGGGATTCCGCCGCGTGTACCAGGTGCCCGGTCGGATGGATCTGCTCATGCGATCCAATGGAGGGCTGCACGCGATCTTCAACGAGTCCGTCTACATGCGATCCAAGAACGGGATCGATGTGCCTGTCCCGCCGGACACGATCTTCTTCATCGGGAACCCGAATCCACTGATTCATTCGATCATCCCGGGCGCGCCCGATCACCTTGCTGCCGGGCCGATGTCTCCCGGTGTCGTCGATCCACGCACCCGTCAGGATCAGCCTCGGCCGGGGCGGATCGATTCTGGATTGGAATCTCCAGCGATGGTGCCATCAACAGCACCAGGATCGCCCATCGAGGAGTCGTCCATCGGCACGGGTCTGGTTCGCGCCGGGTTCTCGTTCCAGGAGTCGACCACTACCGCGGCCGCCGAACCAATGCCGAGGATCCTGACGGATCCCGTCTACAGGGATGGTCGAGTCCGTGACTTGCTGAACCGAGCTGCTCGCAGCGCCATCGCACAGGAGTCCGGGTCGCCTATTCGAACAGGTCCATGACCTCGTTCAACGGCTTCTTCCTGATCTTCGGAACAAGGCACTTCTCGGCCGGATAGCCGACGGGAATGATCATGTACGGTCTCTCGTGTTCCGACCTGTTCAGAATCTTCTGCAGGAACCGCATCGGGTTTGGCGTGTGCGTGAGCGTCGCCAGGCCTGCGGCATGAGCCGCGGCCAGGAAGAACCCTGTCGCGATGCCCACTGACTCGTTGACGTAGTAGACCTTGTCTGAAAATGGTTCCCCCCGATCATCCTTCATCAGCTTGAAGATGATGATCAGCCACGGGGCCTCCTCCAGAAACGGCTTGTGCGGATCGGTTCCCAGTGGAAGCAGATCCTGCTTCCATGTCTCGCTCGCCCTCGTCTCGTAGAAGGCCTGCTCCTCCTGCTCGGCGGCGAGGCGGATCTCCCGCTTCAGCTCGGGATTGCTGATCGCGACGAACTTCCATGGCTGCTTCTTCGCACCGCTGGGAGCCGTTGAAGCCGCGGCTACGAGCTGCCTGATCGTCTCGGCGCTGACGTTCCTGGTGCTGAAATGCCGTACCGATCGTCGTGTCCTGATCGCATCATGCCATCCACGCGCAGCGGCTTCGCTGTCCTGCTGCTGCCAGGACCAGTCAAGCTGCTCTTGAATGGGTCCAGGGATGTCCTTGCTCGAGCTCATTGCCCGCTGCCGTAGTCATTGGTCCGATCGAAACTGCCATCCGGCTTGTAGAACGTCCAGACCCCGACTCGCTTGTTGTTCCGGTACTGACCTTCCCGCTGCAGCTGCCCATGCTTGTAGTAGGCCCGTGCCTTGCCGTTCCTGGCGTACATGCCGTCCTCGTTCGGACGCATCTCGTACCAGAAGTCGACCTGCTCGGTGCCTTCCCAGTAGGACTGCATGACCCTGACCTGATCATCGACGACGGGCTCCTCCTGTACTCCAGGGCTCGATCCACCATCGCACCCGAAGAGGAACGATGCCACGAGGAGGCAACTGGTCAGGAGAGTCGTTCGCGGCATTGGCTGGTTCATGGGATATCACCTCGTCTTTGCTACGCCCGGACGGGGGCGTCCAGGTGCCTGAAGGTATCAGCATGATTCCACGAGCGTCCAGTCATCGCCAGTTTTTCACACCGGCGAGGAGCGCCACGTCAATGTTCCGGGCGTACCCTCCGGTCCTGTGAGAGCATCCTCGTCGGTCCTGGCACGATTTCCAGCGGCAATTTATCGCCATGGCTGGAAATCGGTGCGCCGAAAGGGGACACTACTGGATCGCCCGTTCGCCATCCGATCCCCAGGGTTCAAGCCGTGCTCAAGACAAGACTCCTGATTCTCGCTCTCGCGTGCGCCGTCCCGGCATCCGCGATTCATGGTCAGGAGACCGAGAAGCCTCAGCCTGAAGAGGATCGTGGTCGTGTCTTCGCTCGTCTCGTCGAGCCCCTGGCCATCAGGGGCAGCGTCCTCGTGATTCCACTGGTCATCGAGCCTGGCCCGGCACTGTCCGATGTTGATGCAAACCTTGTGCTCGAGGACGGGCAGGTTCTCAATGGTCACATCTGCACGCTCCGGTTCGATGGCCAGGGGGCCTGTGATGAGTGGCTGCTGCAGGAGCAGCGTGTTCACCTCGAGCCCATCAGCCTCGGCGAGATCGTCCGGGAGGGTCCGGCCATCGAGTGCCTTCTCGTCTGCGACATGCCTGTAGAGATCGATGGTTCGATCGAGTTCATGGGAGGGCGACTGAATCCGAAATGGGTCGGTCCTCTTTCTCGTCCAACTCGATCCGATAGCGGGACCATGGAGGCGGCTCAGCAGGAACGACGAGACGACATGACCGCGGCCGACCACTTTCGCACGGTCCTGGCTGCTCGCGATCGAGGTGAACAGGAGCCACTGCCTCCAGGCAACCTTCAGACCATGCTCCTGGCACGACATCGTTCCGACCTGTGGCTCTGGGGACTGTCGAGGGTCGAGCAGGCAAGCCCCGGGGTTGCTGCAGAACTTCGCGAACGTCTCACCGCCCGATGCCTCGACCTCGACCTGCCGTCCGGTGGCCCGATTCCATGCTGGATCAGCAGCCCCGAGGATCTCCAGGTCCTGCTTGGCCTGATCACCGATCCGGCTCGTGAGCCGGGTGAATGCATGAACGCCGCCTATTCATGGCTCTTGGCGAGGAGTCCGCTCCTGTCATGGCCGGTCGAGAGCGATGCCAAGCAGATCAGTATCAGGCTGGCCAACTCCACCATCGCGCCGGTCGTCACCCGTATGACGTGGGTCGAGAACGACCAGGTCCCGATCGCGGTCGAGGTCCCCGCCAACTCGATCAAGACGATCTCCCTCCAGCGACCGGATCGACCACCGACACTCGTCTCGAGCTCGACCGAGGGCATCAAGGTCGATCGCCTCCTCATCGAGTGCAATGGTGTTCGTGAACACCTCGATTTCGTCATGGAACCATACATCGTGACACCACCCGGATTCAACTTCGGGGCGTTCGTTGCGCCACTTCAACTCGAGGATGTCGAGACCGGTTCGAGGGTCCCGATTCCGCAGGAGCGACTGACCACCGGACAGCTGAGGCTTCGGTCGGGACGATGGGAGCTCTACTTCGAGTGTCACACGCCGGGTGAACTCGGTGATACTGGGCCGGATCGCCTGAGGATATTCCTCGGTTCACCCGATGATCCGTCCAACGTCATCCAGGTCGACCGGGATGGAACGCTCACGCATGTCCTGGGAATCCAGCCAGCCAGTGATCCGTTCGAGGTTTCATGCACAGGTTTCCAGGATCACTGGCGATGCCGCATCGTGCTTCCGCGGTCGTGGATGCCGGTGGCCCAGGGCCGGATCGGGCCGGGGACCCTGCAGCTCGGCCTGATGCGCATCGAGCCCGATGGCCGTTGGCAGACAGCTGGTTACGCCCGGGCACCCTGGCAGGCGATCCCGTCAACCTTTGATCTGGACATCGACCAGTGGCGGACGATCAGGGAGGAGTCCATATCCTCCGGAAGGCGACTGGGAACATCAGGCCGTCGAGGACTTCTGCCCGTATACTCAACGCATGACTGAAGTCGGCAATACGGCATCCGGACCGGTCCACCTCCCCAGGTCTCGTCGGGTGGCCATGCTCAACCAGAAGGGTGGCGTGGGCAAGACGACTTCCACGGTGAATCTGGGGCACGGGCTGGCACGAGCCGGCTACCGGGTCTGTCTCGTGGATCTTGATCCACAGGGACATCTGTCGCTTCACCTGGCGATCGAGACCGATCAGCTCGAGGCGACCGCATACCAGCTCCTGGTCGATGACGACTGCTCGATCGAGCAGGTGATCGTTCCGGCACGTGAACGCCTCGACTGCATTCCATCGACCGTTGACCTTGCTGCGGCTGAAAGTGAGCTCGCTGATCATCCTGACAGGAACTCGATCCTGCGTCACAAGTTCGCCCCGGTGTCGGACCGGTACGACATCATCCTGATCGACTGTCCTCCGGGTCTCGGACTCCTGACGCTCAATGCGATGTGCCTGGTCGACGAGATCATCGTTCCGATGCAGGCCCACTTCCTCGCCATGCAGGGTGTCGGAAAGCTGATGGAAACCGTGTGGCGTGTCAGCTCGGGGGTGAACCCCGACCTGAAGCTTGGTGGGATTCTCCTCTGCATGCACGAGACCCAGAGCATCCACTCCCGCAACGTGGTCAGTGAACTCGAGGCCTTCTTCGAGGATGCTCGACAGAGCGACTCCCCATGGTCCGGTACGCGGCTGCTTCATCCCCCGATCCGCAGGAATATCAAGCTGGCCGAAGCGCCGAGCTTCGGACAGACGATCTTCGACTACGACCCGGACTGCCGAGGGGCGAAGGACTACCAGGGCGTCGTCGAGTCGCTTCTGTCCGGCTGGTGCTCCAATGACAAGTCTCCGGTGGTGGTGCAGGCCGATTCCGAGGCCGACAAGCCCGCTCAGGATCAAGTCGAACAGGTGGTCTCCAGCGGTCTGCAGGCTTCGGTTCCTGCCAGCAAGGACGACGAGTCGACCACTGGCGGAAACAGCGAGGGGGCCGGCTGAATCCTGTTGCAACCGAGATGGACGCATCCAGATACGAACTGAAGATGTGGAGGCTGCTCTTTGTGATCTACGCGATCATGCTGGAGGTCGGCATCCACCTGCCCCGGCTCGATTTCGACAGTGGCGACTATCCGGGTCCCGACAAGTCGATGCACCTGATGGCCTACAGCGGACTCGCGCTGTTGCTCTGGCTCACGCGTTGGATTCGATCCGTGGAACTGCTCGGCGTCATCCTGTTCGCCTGGGTCGTCTTCGATGAACTGACCCAGGCCATTCCGGGTCTGGAACGATCGATCTCCATGATGGACGCGGTCGCTGGATGGATCGGATCACTCCTGACCATCATGTTCATCCTTGCCAGCAAGCCGGTGGGGGAGAGCCTCTCCCGGTCCAGGCGATCCGGATACGAGATGGCGTTCCACCAGGCGCTCTCCAAGGGCACCAACTGGCTCATGCTCGCGGTGTCAGGCGCACTTGGAGCGGTGGTGATGATGCCCGTGTTCATTCTCGTGTCAGGGACCTTCAGTGATCCTAATCCCTACCAGGCCGGGATGATCGGCATCGGGGTCGGTGCCGGACTTGCCAGCGGAGCGGGACTGCTTGCCGCGATGCGGCACCAGGTCGTATCAAGTCCGGATGATCGATTCAGTGTCCTCATGTCGGGAACGATGCCTGTCTCCGAGTTCCTTTCACTGATTTTCGTTCCCGTCATCGTCTGTCTACTGATTCTGGCGATCCCCATCATCCCCTTCGTCCTCATGACGTCATACATCGGAGTCCTCTCCGCCGTGCCTCGTGACATGATCACCAACATCGATCTGCTCTATCTCGGGATGATCAGCTCCCTATGCCTCTACTGGTCGAGGCAGCGCATCGCCGCACGGTACGATCGATCGCATATGGACTGCATCCGTTGTGGCCATGACATCCGGCATGTGCGCCTGGAGCATGGCGAGGGCCGCTGTCCTGAATGCGGTACGAGCTTCGTTCAGCCCGGCAGTTGAACATCAGCCCTTCTCGGGCATGGAGACCCTGATCACTCCGGTGGACATCTGGGGGTCGAGCTGATTCTTCAGGATCACGACCTCGCACTCGCGTCGACCCTTCTGGAACAAGCCAACGGCCTTGATCTTCCCGCCGTTGACCGACTGGATCCTCCACCCGTTGTCGGAGAACCGATCTCGCATGATCCGCATGCGCCGGATCGCGTCATCGACCCGTCCCTTGTAGACGAGCTTCCCCTCGGTGATCATCCCGCCGGACTGCTCAAGATCAAGCACGGAACGTTCCTCCATGCTTGGAATGTTCGGCAGATCGGTCTCGAGGACCCTCTGCTCGGCCGTGCTGCACCCCGATGCGACCATGAAACAGGCGGCCAGGATCAGTTGGATGAGTTTCATGTCGAAGCTCCGTCGCTGAGTCAGGTGGAGTCTACAACAAACAAATCCAACATGACATCCGGCCGGGGTTGCAAGCGGGAACAGGAGCCCGATACTGCAGCCTCATGGGACGCTCCTTCGAATCAAACGCGCGGCTGGTCACCATGCTGACGTTCCTCAGCCGCATTGCCGGTCTCGGAAGGGATGCCGTCCTCAGCCGTGTCTTCGGTGTCGGTGGAATGATGGACTCCTTCTGGTTCGCGTTCATGATTCCGAACCTCTTTCGTCGCCTCTTCGGAGAGGGGGCGCTCGCCTCCGCCTTCCTGCCGGTCTACACCGAGCTGCATGCGAGCGATCCGGGTGCGGCCCGGATGCTTGCCGGACGCGTCCTGGCGATCCTGGTCACCCTGCTGGGCAGCATCATGCTGGTCGGGGAGTTGATTCTCCTGCTGATCCATGTTTCGGGAATCAGTGATCCACTTGGGATCAAGCTGCTGATGATCATGCTCCCCTACATGCCGCTCGTCTGCATCGTCGCCTTCCTCGGATCCATGCTTCACGTCCACCGGAAGTTCGGTCCGACCGCATCCGTTCCGATCATCCTGAATCTGTGCATCATCATCGCCTCCATGCCGGCCCTTCTCTCGCTGGTGGGTTTCTGGTCACTGGATCCCCGGAAGGGAATCATGATTGTCGCCCTTGGCGTGACCGTCGCAGGCGTGATCCAGCTCGCCTGGTCGTACATGGCCCTCGGACGAGGTCAGTTCAGCCTCGGTTCCTCGGATGACGACTCGGTCAGCGATTCGATCAGGAGGATCATCCGGCAGATGCTGCCGATGGTGCTCGGGCTCGGCGTGCTGCAGTTGAACATCTTCATCGACGGCTTGATCGCGAGCTATCCGACGTGGATCGGCCCGGAGATATTCGGCATCGAGTACCCGCTTCAGCAGGGTGCGATGTCCTCGCTCGCCTATGCGCAAAGACTGTACGAGTTCCCGCTCGGGGTCTTCGGGATCGCCATTGCGACGGCGATCTTCCCCGAACTGGCATCGGCGAAGGGAACTCCCGAGTCGTTCAGGTCGATGCTCCGGAGAGGATTGCGGCTGGTCATGTTCATCGGTCTCCCGGCCAGCGTCGGGCTCTTCCTCGTGAGCCGCCCGTTGACCGCTGTCATCTACCAGGGTGGGGATTTCGATGCTGAGGACACCATGCGTGTCTCGCGCATCCTGCTCGCCTACGCACCCGCGATCTGGTCCTACTCGATGGTTCACCTTCTCACGAGGGCGTTCTACGCCCGTGGTGAATCGATGGCCCCGGTCAAGGTCGCGGTCTCGGTCGTGATCCTGAACCTCGTACTGAACCTCATCCTGATCTGGACACCCCTGAAGGTCGCCGGACTCGCCGTTTCGACCGCGATCTGTTCGATCATCCAGTGCGGGATCCTGCTGGCGATGATCAGTGGCAGGCTCCGGTCAACGATCGATGTCTCGGTGATCTGGAGCTGGTTCAGAAGCCTCCTGCTTGCAGCGATCATGTCTGTGGCCGTCATGCTGGTCGGTGGACTGTTCAGCCGCATGGACACCTGGTGGGATGCCTGCATGCTGCTGGTGGCTTCGGTGGTTACGGGTGGTGTCGTCTACTCGGCGGGCGCCGGTCTGCTGGGCATGCCTGAACTCGGCTGGAGCACGGGAATGAAGAGGAGGTCAGCGGTCTGATTTTCGCTTGTTGATCAGTCCCGGACCGACCAGGAACTGCCTTCCCTGTACACCCGTCGGTAGAGCGTGTCCCGCTCAACGGGCTCGAATCCGGCTTCACGTATCGCCCGGTGCAGATCATGGGCCGAGTGTTCCTGGTGCGTGCCCGCATCGTTCAGCTTCGTGATGTCGTACCAGACCACGGTTCCATCGATGTCGTCTGCTCCGTTCTGGAGCATGAACTCAGCCATCTCGATCGACTGCATGATCCAGAAGGCCTTCACGTGGGGGAAGTTGTCCAGCATGAGCCTGGTCACCGCGAGCATCCGGAGGTTCTCGAGACCGGTCGGTCCGTGCAGGTACTCCAGCTTGCTCTTGTCGGGGAAGAATGGCAGCGGAATGATGGCCTGGTAGTAGCCTCCATCGAGTCCGTCCGCTCCGACACGGGGAAGTCGATCCTTCTGGTACAGATCGTTCACTCCGGTCAGCACGACCTTTCCATCATCGACCGGAATTGATTGGGCCTCCGCCCACGACAGCAGGGCGCGATCCTGTTCCGTGCGGAGCAGTTCCAGGTGTCCCAGTCGTTCTCGTGGGCGTTCCACGTGTCCGTACAGCATCGTCGCGTTCGTGTTGAGGCCCAATTCATGCGCGATCCTGTGGACATCAAGCCACTGGTCGGATCGGATCTTGCCCTTGAACGCCTCGTCATGGACGCGGTCGTCGAAGACCTCGGCACCTCCACCGGGCAGCGAGCCGAGCCCAGCCTTTCGGAGTTCGACAAGGACCTGGCGGATGCCGTCCACGCCATCCCGGCCCCTACCCGAGATCCGGGCCAGGTGGACGATCTCGACCGCCGTGAACGCCTTCACATGGATTTCCGGCGCCTGGTCTCGGATCGTATTCAGCATGTCGATGTAGTAATCGAACTTCAGCCATGGATGAAGGCCTCCCACGATGTGCATCTCGGTCGCCCCGGCAGCTGAAGCCTCCACCGCTTCCCTGCGAATCTCATCAAGGGAATGCTCGTACGCCCCTTCCTCGTCCTTCTTGCGATGGAAGGCGCAGAAGGAACAGGACAGGGCACACACGTTGGAATAGTTCAGGTGGCGGTTCACGTTGTACCACGCGATATCACCATGTATCCGCCGCCTGACCCGATCGGCCAAGGAGCAGACACCATGGATGTCATCAGTCTCCATCAGGAGCGAACCATCCTCCAGGTCCAGTCGCCTGCCGCCGTCCACGAGCTCGAGGAGCCGCTCCAGGCGAGCGTCCTTGAAGCGAAGGCCCCGATCGAATCGCGTTTCGGGCTGGTTGTCTGTGATCGTGGTCATCGTGATGGGTGTTCCTCGCCCCGGGTTACACAGTCTAGCGGGCACTTCGTATGCAGGCGATCCTCTATCTGGTCCGATATCAGGGAAGGATGAGAATTCTTCCGGGTCCGTCCGGAATTGCGGGCCATTGTGATCGGTGCAGGCTTCAGTGGCCGTTTCAGTTGCCCGATATGCTCGCGGGAGGCGGTGACCCAGACGTGTTTCGAGGCCATTTCAATGGACGAAAAAGCTACCCGCCCAGACGACACTTCACTTGAAGACATCACGCAGGATTCGACGGGACAGGACTCCGGTTCGACCGAGCAGGGGGGGAGTCCTGATGCGATCCTCGACCTGATCGCCGATGTCGAGACGCAGCTGAACCGAATGCGTTCGGCCAGCAGCAAGAACCAGGACAAGATCACCAGTCTCCAGGAACAGGCGGATCAGCTCGACAGCAGCGAGCAGGAACTCAAGCAGCTCCACGATTCGATCCGCCATCAGCAGGAGCAACTGCAGTCCAGGCAGGACCAGGTCCGCCAGTCCGAGGAGGAACTCCAGGACAGGAAGCAGGCCGTCGAGCAGATCGAGGCGGGTCTTGACCAGAAACGAGAGCAGCAGGAAGCCCGTTCCGAGCAACTCGGCGAGCTCGAACAGGCTCTTGCCGAACGGTCCGGAGAACTCGAGTCGATGCAGCAGGAGATCAACGAGAAGTCCCTGCAGCTGGATGCCAGGCATCAGGAGATCGAGAACGCTTGCAGGAAACTGGAGGAGTTGAAGCAGCAGGAGACCACCCGGGTCGAGGAACTGTCCGTCGAGCGAGATGCCCTTGCAGGCAGACTCGAATCCATGAAGGTGGACCTGGATGCCGCAGGCGAGAAGAACTCGGTGCTTTCCGGCAGGCTTGACGGACTGGTGAGCGAGCATGGGGAGGTCGTGTCGAAGCTGGAACAGGCCGAGGCCCGTGAACAGGAGTTCGATCAGCGAATCGAATCGCTCCAGGGCGAACTGGTCGAGCAGGGCGAGCAGTCCTCCCGGCTGACCGAGGAGCTTGCAGAGTCTGATCGACAGCGAGAGATTGATCGAGGTGAAATCGACGAGTACAGGCAGCGGCTCGAGTTGACCAGCAGCAAGCTGGCCGAGTTCGCCGCGTTGATCAGTAAGCAGGCGCCCCAGATGGAACAGGGGGCCGCGGCCATTGCGGAGGTCGCCGGTCTCAAGCGACAACTGCAGCGGCAGGAGGAGCAGATCAGCAGCCTGCGGAACTCGTCCGATCCGGATGTCCTGAATCAGCGGGATGAACGGATCGATGAACTGACCACGGCACTCAGAGAGGCCCGGGGGCAGGCAGCCACCGGGGCCGCATCGGAGGAACTCGCATCGCGTGACGAGACGATCCAGCGATTACGGGATCGCATCGGCTCACTCCAGGAGGAGATCCACAGGCTCACGGCCCAGGTGGAGTCGGCCAGCAGTGATGAAGGGACCGACCATGCCAGGCTCGACGCTGCCCAGGCGAGGATCATGGAGCTGGAGACTCTCGTGGACACGCTTCGTGCCGCCGGGAACAAGCAGGATGAGGAGGTCGGCTCGATCATTGCACAGAAGGCCGAGGCTCTGGCCGATGCGGCCAACCACCTCGCCCAGCGCAAGAGAAGGCTGGTTCGTCTTCACAGGGAGATCCGCCGCAGGAAGGACGGTGGAACCAGCGATGTGAACCCGACTTACTCGGAGCAGGTTCTCCAGTTGCAGCAGCAGCGGGAGCAGCTCGGACAGGTCAAGGAATTCCTGGTCAAGTCTGAGGAGCAATTGATGCGTCGATGGGCCAGGCCCCGCTCGCTGGTCGTGGCAATCTGGCTGGTGCTGGTCATTGGCGGACTCGCTGTTGGAAGCTACTTCGCCACCGGGTACTTCATGCCATCCGATTCAGTAGCGTTCATCGACATCAATGCCGAGATCCCTCAGGGATCGTCCGGTGATCTGGACGAGGAGGCCTGGCGACAATGGCACCAGCAGCGACTGGAGAGCCCCGTGTTCCTCCAGGAGGTCGCGAGAAGACTGCAGTCGCGGCGTATTGACGGCTTTCATGACATTGACCGGCTGTCGGCGCATCTTGATTCGAATATGGGCATCGATTTCAACGGTCCCGGTTCGATGCGCCTGAGCCTTGCAGGGCAGGGTTCTCGCGTCGTCGAGTCGATGCTCGACACCATCGCCAGCACCCTGATCGTCGACTCGCGTCGCCACGCCTCGACCCGACCCGGTGCGGCAAACGCCGTCATCTCCGGTTCCAGGGAGGAGCCTGGACGAACCGCCTATGCGACGACGCTGAAGGCTGGGTTCGATGCGGAACACCTCGCCCGTGCGGGACTGGTCCTGGCGGTCTCGGCCATCGGCTTCTTCATGATCGTCGGACTCGTCCACGGACGGCTCGTGAGGTCACGCAGGCTGTTCGACCAGCTGAACTCCTCGGCCTACGAGGACCAGTCGCTGCCCCCGATCTGAGGCAACCGCTCCAGGGTTGATCTGTACCGGATGCGCGGGGTGCGCCGTCACGGCTATTTTCCAATCGACTCGATCAGCGCCAAGGGGGTTCTGGAATCGACCGATCTCCATCAGGTCACCCGATTGCAAGCCGGAATCCAGTCATGGTCAGCAACATCAGGTCATTCAAGCTCGTGGGCTCGTTCGAGGAACTCCAGGTCGATCTGCACGTTTCCCGAAGGGAAATCGAGAAGGGGCATCCTGATGAATCCCATGACATGGTGCTGGATCAACTGGAACTGGTCGACCGTCGCATGCAGTCACTGGCCAGGGCCCTCAACTGTCTCGGCCACTTTGATGACGGTGATGATGCTCCTGATGCTGCATAATCGCTGAAATGCGGCTTCGCGGTATCGTTGGAGCCCTTTTTTCTTTGATCTGGTCCGGATGACGACTACAGTTGTCTTGTACCTGACGTGCAGGTACGGCTCCTCCCAACAGGTCAAGAACCGCCCCTCCCATGCAAGAACAGCCATCTCTTCTCACCAGGATATGCATCGCATCACTGCTGCTGCTTCCACTGGCAATCGTCCCGGACGCCCTGGGGCAGCTCAGGATCAGCAGCTACAACATCGCCCATTTCAACGGTGACCAGGATGCGTTCCGGCACGTGCTTGAAGCACTTCACTCCGATGACATCATCGGGTTCTCGCAGCCGTGTGACATCATGATCTTCCAGGAGGTTCGCGAGGAGAACATCGTCGATCTCCAGGCGAACATCGATGCAGCCGCGCCGCGTGGAATCGTGTACACGATGGCCACGTTCACATCGGGAGGCGGCGAGGACTTCGCCGGGGGCGGACAGGCATACTTCTACCGATCCGATCGCATCGCCGAGATCCCCACGAGCCACCTGGACATCTCCACGGGGGCGAACAGGGACACTGATCGATGGCTCTTCAGGATGCTGGCCTATTCATCCACCGATGCATACTTCTTCATCTACAGCTCCCACCTCAAGGCCGGTACCGGTTCCTCCAACGAGGCCGATCGGAACGATGGCGTGAACCTGGTGAGGAACAATGCGGACGCCCTTCCGGCTGGAAGCAACATCATCTACGTCGGGGACATGAACTTCTATTCCAACAACGAGGACGGATACCAGGCCTTTATCGCAGCCGGCGGGCAGGGCCAGGCGATCGATCCCTATGGAACAGGCTCCTGGGGCGGTTCATCCAACGCCATCAAGCACACGCAGTCGCCTCGAGACGTGAGCGGTGGAGGACTGATTGGCGGTGGATGTGATGATCGGTTCGATTTCCACATGCCCAACATCAAGATGTTCGACGGCAACGGACTGTCCATGATCGATGGATCCTGTAGAGCCGTCGGCAACGATGGGGTGCATTACGACGACGCGATCAATGACGGTACGAACACATATCTGTCCAACACTGCGGAATCCAACGCCCTCGCCGACGCGCTGTTCCAGGCAAGCGACCATCTTCCGGTACTCGTCGAGTACCAGGTTCCTGCCGTGATGACGGCGTTTGCACCCTCGGATTTCGGCCGCGTGATCGTCGGGGCCGAGCACTTCGTCGATGTCTACGTCAAGAACATCGCCGAGCACGTGGATCCGATCGGTGTCGACGAGCTCGAGTTCACCGCCACGGGCCAGGACGGCATCACGGGCAGCCTGTCGTCCACGGCGCCACTGGACCCCGATTTCGTCATCGTCCAACTTCCGGTGGACACGTCGGCCTCGGCGCTCGTCAACGGCACCGTCCAGCTTCAGGCGACGAGCGAAGCCACGCAGAATTCGGAATGGTCGCTCTCGGTGGCTGGCGAGGTGCTTGATCACGCGGTCCCGTCGTTCTCCGGCAAGCGGGAAATCACGATGCTTGAATCCGTGATCTCCATCGAGCCAGGTGATCTGGGGCTGTTCAAGATCCCAATCCACAACTTCCAGTATGACATGCTCCAGGCGGAACTCGATGTCATCTCGATCGAAGGACTCGCTGGCTTCTTCTACTCGGCGGCTCCCTTGCCGACCGGCATCGACGATTCGCCCGGGACACTCCAGATCGGTTTCGATTCCGACGGGCTTCCAGACGGCGAGTACTCGATCACCGTTGACGTGAACGTGTCCGATGAGCCGCTGCCCGGTGCCGGGCAGGGCCAACTGCAACTGGACCTGGTCGTCAACGTCGGGTCCGCCGGATGTCCGTTCGACCTTGATTCGAGCGGGGTTGTCGATGGAGCGGATCTCGCGTTGTTCCTCGGCCAGTGGAACCAGGATGGCTCGGCCGACTTCAGTGGCAACGGTGTCGTTGATGGCGAGGATCTGGCGATGCTCCTCGGTGCGTGGGGTTCGGGTTGCTGATGAACAGCGCCAGCATGAAAATCCGTCTGCTCGCGATGATGTTCTCGATGACGGCCATCAATAATCTGGCTGCTGACACCGTGACGCTTACCTCCGATCGTGACAACACGCTCATCCAGCCACAGGAGGCCGGCGATGCGCTGAGCCTCGGTTCGGCGTTCAACATGTATGCGGGCAGGGTCGGATCCAATGCCGGCCAGACCCTGCGTCGGGGACTCCTGCGATTCGACATCGCTGCCGTGGTTCCATCCGGAGCCACGATCCAGTCCGTGCAGCTGACCCTTCACATGTCACAGACGGTCACCGGGTACCAGTCCATCAACCTTCATCGCATGAACGCGGACTGGGGCGAGGAGGACTCGTTCAGTTTCGGTGGAGGTGGCGCACCAGCCGAGGTCGGCGATGCCACGTGGACTCATGCGTTCTGGCCGAGGATCCCATGGCAGCAGGACGGTGGTGATTTCCAGACAGAGGTGTCCGGAACCAAGCTCGTCGGAAGTGCTGGTTACTACACGTGGGACAGTGCCGACATGATGGTCTGTGATGTCCAGGCCTGGCTGGATGATCCTTCAGCCAACCACGGCTGGATGGTGCGTGGCAACGAGACGACCTCGCAGGCCGTCAAGAGGTTCGATACACGAGAGGCATCGGAACCTTTCCGGCCGGAACTGGTCATCGAGTATGAACTCGAACAACTGAAGGCCGACCTGAACTCCGACGGCCAGGTCAATGGCATCGATCTCGGCATCCTCCTCGCACTGTGGGGACAGCGAGGGGTCGCCGACCTCGACGGAAGTGGTATTGTTGACGGCATCGACCTTGGTATTCTCCTCGCCGAGTGGACGATCTGAACCCGAGCCGAATCACGTTCTACTGTGTGATCGTCCAGAGCGATTGAATTCACGGCATGCAAGCAGACGGCGCCGTGCCTGATTGGGGCCGACGTCGTTCACTGCTCGTTCTGGAAGACGAATTGTCGTCACGTCACTGGAGCGTTCCAGTGTTCTCCAGCATCGACCACAGCTGGAGTGATCCGGGCTCGACATCACCCCGTTCAATGGCCAGCGAGATCGTGAAGAAGGCGTTCATCTCCTGGCCCGTCAGCACCTGGAGCGTACTCACCATGAACAGCGCATCGGCGTTGCCGGGTGACTGGTGGGCCTCGATCGTCCAGTCATTGAGGATCTCGACCAGGATCGGATCGAGCTGTCGATGCTGGTTGACTGCAAGCAGTATCCGGGGATCTGCTGACACAGCTTGCCGGACCAGGGACACGCCTGATCCGAGTGGTCCACTTGCAGCGAGCGCGATGCCCGCACCGAGTCGGCTCTCGAACTCGTCCGGGAATGCCGTGTCCAGCTGCATGAACTGGTTCAATGCATCGTCAAAGCGGCGATCTGCAAGGGAGGACCATGCCATCGCTGGTGTCGGAAGCGTGGGGGGCTGTTCGATCCGGACCACCGGTGCCGGGGTCCAGGTGGTGTTCCAGACGAGGCATGTGCTTCGAAACGGGGAATACCAGCTCCAGTCGCACGGTCGTGCACATGGATACCAGCATGACCTCCACCAGTTCCACTGGAACGGGCCGCACCATCGCCAGCACGTGTCCGCGTTGAGACTGATGAAGAATCCGAACGATCCTCCGCAGTAGACCAGGTCGTATCCGCCTCCGCACCATGCCCAGCTCGGAAGCCATCCGGGTGTCCAGCAGGGAGACCAGCATGGCTCATACCATGGGTTGCCCGGCACGTGCCCGGCGGTTCCACCACAGTAGTTGTAGTGCTCGTTGTACTGGTTGACCTCGATGATGATCGTCTCGGGCTGTGGACACGGCTCGTCATGACCAACTGGATCGATGTCATGGGTCGATGGTTCCCCCGGAACCTCGGGCTCATCATGGTCGTCGGGTTCGACCGGATCGCCGGAAGGGTCCTCCGACTCCGGTCCCGGCCCGTGGCCTTCCAGCCCGCTGGTCATCGAGCCTGGATCCGGCTTCGGCCCATTGGCTGGATCGGCGGCATGGTTCCTCTGCTTGCTCCCGTCCAGATCGATCTCCGGGACCGCGGTGCCGATGTGCTTGTCAGCTTCCGGCAGTGGTTTCTTCGTCGTATCCGACCCCGGCCGGGGAGTCTTCTTCCCGGATCCATCCTTCACCGGATCGATATCCTGCCTCTTGCTCTGCTTGTCGTTGTTTGTCACCTCGTTCTTCGTCAACTGGTCGAATTCATCCCGGCTCATCTTGAACGATTCCCTGGCCTTCTTGATCGCATCGACCTGATCACCGGCCTGCCCTGGTGCACTGGAGCCATGGATCCTCTTCAACGCCTGTTCCCGGAGTGATTGCTCGATGCTGCGAGCACGCTGTTCACGAGCTCGCTGCTCCGAGAGCTGCTTCTGTCTTCTCTGCAGTTCCCTGGCTCGTTCAATCAATCTTCGATGGCTGCTGGAACTGCTCGGGACGTTTTCGCGGGTCGGCGGAGTGATCCGCCCCGGGGACTGCCGGGAAGGTGTCCGTGAACTTCCGGCACTTGACGGCTTCCTGGTCGGTGTGGAGGGAGTCCTTGTCCTGGTCGGTTGCCTTGGTGCTGGTCGAGGACTTGCCGCCGGCTTGGTGGGTTGGGTGGGTCTCGGGGGTGGGGCGGCCTTCCGGCTTGGGGTGGGCTTGCTCGGCCTGCTCGCTGGAGGAGGGCTGGCTGCAGGTCTTGATCGCGATGGTGGCGTGGCCTTCCTTGATGGAGCCGCCTTCCTGGGAGGAGTGGCCTTGCTGGGACTGCTCGCCGGTGGGGCCGCCTTCGGTTGTCTCGGTGTCGCGGATCGACCGGCCTTGCCGGAGGACTTCTGCTGACCGAGCGCATCATTGGAAGCAACGGCAAGGAACATGATCACCAGGAGTGACAGGATCCGGATCGGGGTGCCCGTGATCATGAGGCGATGTTGCCGTGTGGTCGGGTTCCAGTGGTTCATGCGAATTCTCCTCTGTGCAATCAAACGAAACCCTCCAAGGGAAGGACAGCCACGGGAGAAGCTTGATTCCGGGAATTCGCGGTTTTCTCAGGGTGAATCCGTGTTCTCATCACCCCCGGAGGTGGGGCTTGGCCGGTTCTCGATGTAACACCCGATCGGTTCAGTCCTTGCATTGGCCACCGGGCGACCCGCAGCGATCGCGAGGATCGCATCATGAAGTGAACGATCGCCCGGTTCAGCCCGCCTCATGCCCAGGCCCGTGTAGCGATCATCGATCCTGCCCGAGTAGACCACGTCCCCCTCGTTCGTGACGATGAACGCCTCCGGCGTCACCTGGGCATTCACGGCCTCGACCAGCCGGTGGTGGGGGTCCAGGATCACGGGCGTGGTGATGTTGAAGTCGCGGACATGGCCCCGTACCCCCTTTGCCTGGAGGGTCGCATCAGGGTAGACCATGAACATTCTCATGTTCGCGTTCGAGGCCAGTTGGTCCAACCTCGCCAGTTCAGGCTGGTAGAAGTTGGCGATCGGACACTCCGGGGCGATGAACACGAGGACCATCGCCTTGACGCCAGGTTCACCAAGTGGGGTGCATCGGCCCTGATCCAGGGTGTGCAGTGGCGGGTTGGCTTGTAGGTCAATCGGGGAGTCCGGCTGGATGCTCGCCCCCGTGCCCTGGCATCCGCTCAGGCCTGCGATCGAACAGGCGAGGATGATGGGGGCGAGTCGCTTCATGGCATCCTTCACGTGGTGTACCGGGGTGCCGGAAAGGCCGAGGTGGGATTCGAACCCACGAATCACGGATTTGCAATCCGTTCCCTTAGTCCACTTGGGTACTCGGCCGTGCTTGGACATGGTGACACAGGCTTGCGGGGGAGTCAATCAAACGCTGACTCGAATCCATGCCACAGGCCGATGTAGACAGTACCATGTGGCTGGTTGATTCCCGGATGCCTGATTCAGTGGAGCAACGATGGACATTATTCGAATGAAATCCGTTTTTGTCACGATGGTGATGTCCATCTCCTGCTTCCTGTCCGTCACCGATAACGCGACTGGTGACTCATCGAATGACACGTGGCCACCGACCCCGACCCTGGTTCACGTGGAAGTCGAAGGTCGCCCGCCCCTGCTGCGGGAGGGCGGCTTCATCGTACAGGCAGAGGGAACCGTCAGGCAGGTCCTGCCAGGTGGGTACTGGGTCTTCGTTCCGGACAACTCCCCGTCCAACCAGCCAGCGATGGAGATCATCATCCTGCCATCAGCTCCATTGCAGGACATCGTCAACGCGATGCAGAGCCCCGATCCACCCGAAAGGTTCGAAATGACCGGCCAGGTGCTTCGATCGGAGGATCGCAACTTCCTGCTCCCCTCGCTGGCTCCCCCGATCAGGGAGTTCCAGCCACAGGTCCAGATCGATGAGGTGGAGACCGTCGAGGTCGAAACCTCCACCGAGTTCGAAGACGATCCCTTCGCGGATGCTTCGATCGATATCGAGCAGCGCCTTGAACAGCGAATTCAGAGTGTGCCGACCAGCACGGATCGCGGCGATCCGACGCGTCCCCTGATGAGCAACACCAGCCGCTCAGACCTGCCCTCGAGAATCGTCTCCCGACGGGGTCACATCATCCGGGATCCTGATTCCGGCACGTGGCGTTTCGTCTTCGAGACCCGGGGATTCACCAGCCATGAGCCGGACCTCGAGTTGCTGCCGAGTTCATTCGTCATGCCGTTGGTGAAGATGGTCCGCCAGTGGGATCAGCCTCGGGCGGTCCTGGTATCCGGGCAGGTGACCTTCTTCCAGGAACGAGGCTACCTGTTGCTGGATTCCTACACGATTCCAAAGGCTGGTGTGGGTCTTGGCCCCTGATCCAGGCATGGACAAGGAAGCCCCGGACAGGACGCCCGTGCAGCCGGTCGCTCGATGTCACTGGTGTGGAAGACCAAGGCAGATCGTCCATGTCCATGGACATGGGCAGTGCGCCCACTGTGGGACCAACAGCCTCCCATGCTGTGACGGCGATTCGGGA
The DNA here is from genome assembly GCA_002711415.1 of Phycisphaerae bacterium. Lineage (GTDB taxonomy): Bacteria > Planctomycetota > Phycisphaerae > Phycisphaerales > SM1A02. The sequence goes on from PARI01000032.1 coordinate 71,482, forward strand.
TGCGAAGACGATTCCGGTCCGATCAGTCGTTCGCTGTGACCTTGGTCATCCTGGGTGGATTCGCGGGCATCCCCGAGACGTCATCGACCTCGACACCCGCGATCTTCTCCACGACATCCATCCCGTCGGTGACGCGACCGAAGTTCGTGTACTGGTTGTCCAGGTGACGACAGTGCTCTCTGGTCAGGCAGACGAAGAACTGGCTGCCAGCGGAGTTGGGATCACTCGACCTCGCCATCGAAAGTGAACCGGGCTGGGGCTCCCGATCATTGAACTCCGCGTCGATCTGCCATCCAGGTCCACCAGTGCCATCCCCCTTGGGGCAGCCGCCCTGGATCACGAAACCCGGGATGATCCTGTGGAAGCTGAGACCGTCGAAATACCCGTCTTTCGCAAGCTTAAGGAAGTTCTCGACATGTCCTGGAGCCACGTCATCGAAGAGTTCCACCTCGATGGTGCCCATGTCGGTCTCGATGGTTGCGGTCGGATATGCCATGACTTCTCCTTCGTGGTGTCGGGTTCGGATCGTGATTGATCTTTATACCACCGCGGAGGTTCCCGCGTGGTCAACGTGGCATGCGTCCCTGTTCCGGATCCCTTGGTGGAGCCAGCAGCGGATCACGCACCCTGGCGGCGATCCTGGGGATGCCGGGCTTGAACGGTTCGGCGGGCACCAACGAGGCCTTGCGTACGACCGGGGGCTCGGCCGGCCGCCCCGCCACCGGATCGCTGATTCTGCTTTCGGCGATGGTGAGAATCGGTTCGACGCCATCGATCGCCCATCCGAACCCGCAGTACTGTCCGTCCAGCCTCCGGGTGCCCATCCGGGAGAGACAGATGAAGTACTGGGTGCCGGCTGAATCCGGATCGTCCTCCCTGGCCATCGAGATCACCCCGAAATCATGCATCAGGCCGCTGGGTTCCATCGGGATCGTGCCACCTGTGCCACCATCTCCACGTCCCGTGGGATCTCCTCCCTGAATGACGAACGGGTGTCCACTTCGATCGATGTGCACGACCCGGTGAAAGATCGTCTCGTCGTAGAAGCCCTCCTCGACGAGTTTCGTGAAATGCCATGCCGTGCGAGGTGCGTGTTCCGGTGCCATGGCCAACCGGATGTCGCCGGCGCTGGTTTCCATGACCACGTCCATTTCGGGATAGACATGCAGGCCGCTGCGAGCGACCCTGTGTGCCGGCTTCCAGGAATCGCTCTCCTGGATCGACTCGCGTTGGATTCCCTCGTACAGCCGGTCGCCCCATCCGACGATCTTCGTGTACGACCTTCCGTCCGGTCGACGTTCCTGAACCGTCCTCATCGTCGGTCGATCGAGGAGTGGGACCACGACCAGCGGTGAGCCCATCGGCTGTCCGTCGACCACCAGCTGCAGCCAGGCCGCCTGGTCCAGTGACCAGATTCCCGGAAGCCGCTCGCCGAGTTCGATCTGCCCGCTGGTGACGTTCTCGATCCTTTCAAGGGTCTTGCCATCGCTGTCCAGGAGCAGCAGGCTCGCCCCTTCTGCCGCCTGTGGGAGGGTGATGTCGACCTGCATGGAGCGGCCCTGTCCGACCCACTGCCTGGTCGGGGCGAGGCTCGCCTCCGCATCCGAAGCCGTTGCGGGTACACAGGTCAACGCGAGGCACAGCAGATGGCATGTGAACTTGAGCAAGTCGGAATCTCCCTGGAGCGGTCATGGGCCGCAGCATTCCCTATCATTGCACCATGCCCGAAGGAGAAACTCAACAGGTTCGAGACACGAGGCTGATCATCGGCATGGAGGTCCACGTCGAGCTGGCGACACGGACCAAGATGTTCACCCGGACACCCAACCTGGCCCACCCCGAGTACTACGACAGTGATCCGAACACCTTGGTCGATCCGGTCGTCGCAGCCCTGCCGGGCACGCTGCCAGTGATGAACCAGCGAGCGGTCGAGATGTCCATGATGGTCGGCCTGGCGCTCAACTGCACGATCTCGAGCTTCAGCAAGTGGGATCGCAAGAACTACTACTACCCCGATCTGCCCAAGGGATACCAGATCAGCCAGTACGATCTCCCGCTCTGTATCAATGGTGCGATCGAGATCCCTGGTTCCGAAGGCGGGAACCGTCGGATCGGCATCATCAGGGCGCATCTCGAGGAGGACACCGGAAAGCTCGGTCACGAGCTGCCCGGTGGTGCCACCTATGATGGCTCACTCGTCGATCTGAATCGCGCGGGGACACCTCTGCTCGAGATCGTCACCGAGCCTGATTTCGACAACGCGGACGACGTGGTCACCTTCTGCCACGAGCTCCGGAGCATCTGCCGGTTCCTCGGGGTCACCGAGGGCGTCATGCAGCGGGGGCACATGCGGTTCGAGCCGAACATCAACGTGGTGATCCGTACCGAAGACGGGCAGGAGCATCGAACACCGGTCGTCGAGATCAAGAACCTGAACTCGTTCCGCGCCGTTCGTGGCGCAATCGAGCACGAGCGGGACCGCCAGGTGCAGCAGTGGCTGGCTGATGGCAGGGTCATGGGCCCCGGGGCCAAGAGTACACGCGGCTGGGATGATCAGAAGCTGGTCACCGTCCTCCAGCGAGAGAAGGAGGATGCCCATGACTACAGGTACTTCCCGGAACCGGATCTGGTCCCCGTGGTGGTCGAGCAGGAATGGACCGACCAGGTCCGTGACTCCCTGCCCGAGCTGCCCCTCCAGCGGCGGCGGCGGTACGAGAGTGAACTCGGCCTTTCCGCCAAGGATGCACTCGCGATCGTCGACGACCGTTCGTTCTGCATGTTCTTCGAGGAGGCGACAAGCGAGGCAGCCTCCTCTGATGCGTTCTCCTCGATCGCCCAGGCCGCCGTCTCGTGCTCGAAGCTGCTGCTCAACGCCGTGGCCAAGAGGCTCAACGAGCTTCAGGTCGGCATCGATGAGCTTGGCATCACCCCGGCACAACTCGGTCAACTCGCCGTGCTTCGGCAGTCCGATTCAATCGGTCCGCAGTCGGTCGACCGGATGCTCCAGCTGATGCAGGAGACCGATCTCGCTGCCGAGGAGATCGCCAGGGAGCACGACATGCTGATCGTCATGGACAAGGGCGCAATGGACCAGTGGATCCAGGAGGCGATCGATGCGAATCCGCAGGCTGCGGACGACGTGCGGTCCGGCAAGATGGCTGCGATCGGCAGGCTCGTCGGCCACGTCATGAAGGCGAGCGGTGGTTCCGCCAATGCCAAGGAGGTCAACAGGATGCTCCAGGCCAGGTTGAGGAATTGACAGTGCATGAAGACATCGACCACATTCTCGTGACCCCGGAACAGATCGCTGATCGTGTTCATGAGATGGCTGCGCAGATCGAGGAGGATCTTGGCGACATCGCAACCGAGATCACGCTTGTCCCCGTTCTCACCGGAAGCATATTCTTTCTTGCTGATCTTGCCCGGTGCCTGACGCACAAGATTCGTATCGGTGTCGTGACCGTGAACAGCTATCCCGGCAAGTCGCTTTCGTCCCAGGGCGCGGTGATCGACGGGATCCTTCCGGACAACATCGAAGGGAGACATGTCCTGATCGTCGATGACATCCTCGATTCCGGCGGCACGCTCAGGCTTCTTCGAGAGAGCATCGCCCGGCAGTCTCCTGCATCGATCGCAGGATGCGTCCTGCTGCGAAAGAGCATTCCCTCCGCGATCGAGACGCCATGCGAGTACATCGGCTTCGATATTCCCAACGAGTTCGTCGTCGGCTACGGCCTTGACTACGATGACTACTACAGGAACCTTCCATACATCGGAACGCTTCGCAGGGATATCTTCTCATGAGCAGGCCATGCAGAACCAGCGTGCGGACATGCCAGTCCGATGTCGCCGCCGTTCCCGGCAGGGACCTGGCCCTGCTTTCAAGCATCGTCGGTGATGACGAGACCGTACTGCTGGCTGTTCGACCGAGTCCCTGGTACATCGTGCTCTCCTCCCTGGCGCTGCTTCTGCTGATCCTGGTCCTGACTCTCGGTCTGGCCTGGATGGCGAGACTGCCCTGGTTTCCCTGGTCGGATCACCAGGCGTTCGCGCTCGGGGTCATGGTGGGCTTCTTCGTGCTTGCATGGCGCAGCTTCGACTGGTTCAACCGCATGTACGTGCTGACCGATCGTCGCGTGATCTGCAGGCGCGGGGTCATTCGCGTCATCCTCTTCGAGGCACCACTGAAGAATATCCAGCACACGAGCATCGTCGTCATGGTCCGTGAGAGGATTCTCGGCCTCGGGACCATCGGGTTCGCCACCAGCGGCACCGGAATCTTCGATACGTGGTGGGAATCGGTTCGAGAACCGTTCAAGGTCCATTCGATCGTGCTCGAGGCGATCGAGCGATACGGCCGCTGAGCAGGGGATCAGCCATTGCCGGCCGATTCAGAACCGAGGAAATCCGCGATCGAGATGCTGCCTTCCAGACGGAATTCATCGTCCGGCGGCATCAGGTTCAGTCGCCTGGATCCATCCAGGACGATCACCAGGTACGCGAGTTGATCCTGGGTCTCGCCGACGATGATGCACTCATTCGCCTCGAAATCCCCCAACGCATTCTCGAGCACAGCCTGCGAGGAGAACACCCCGGTCGGTCGCCTGGTCTCCAGGCCGACCATCGTGCCGTTGCTGGTTGATGCGGCAACGTAGATGGCGATCAGGGCGAACAGCGTGAAGCAGATTGACAATGCCTGAAGCCAGGGTTGAACCGGGAGCCTCCAGGCCAGCACGATCCACAGGATCGCAGCGGTCAGTACGATCAGGTCGATCCCGGCAACGAGCGTGAGGCCATCGTGCCACGAGGTGAACCCGGTCATGTCCAGTGGCATCAACTGCGTGCGAAGGGAGCGAGAGAACACCGAGACCCATCCGATGATCATGATCGCCGCAAAGCAGGATGCCACGGCGCCGATCCACGCGATTGGTGGGCCGGCCGGATCGGTCGACGTCCCGTCGACCGACCTCGTGCCGATGGCCGCCAGGCCTCCGGCCGGAAGGATGATCAGCAGGAAGCTGTAGAGCAGCCATGCAGGTTCCAGTGTTCCCGCATCGATGACCCTGTACGGTGCCTCGATCAGGATCCTCATTCCGATGTCCAGGCCGACACCGGGTTCGGCGACCAGGCCGGGTATGCCGAGAACCTTCGCAAAACCCAGCCGGAACCCGATGAACCCGGCGAGCCAGATCGTCAGGAGAACGCATGCGACGATCCCACCGCCCGCGGCCAGTTGGACCCCCCATGACCGCCTCGTGCCGGCAGCACCCGGTTCGATCCTCGATGCAGACTGGTTCTTCTGGATCTGGTTCATTCTTCTTTGCTCTTGCAGGAGATGCTACCAGTCGACCTAGTCCTTGAACCAGGGTTCCCCAGCCCTCGGGTTCTTCAGCCGCTCACCCATCGATTCAAGCGCATCGACGTCCTTCTTGTCGAGGTCGTCCCTGTCTGGAGCCTCGATACGGATGATTGCGATGTAGTCGCCGGTTCGTCCCTTGCTGTCGGTGATTCCCTGACCCTTCACCCTGATCCGCCTGCCTGATGAGCAGCCGGCGGGCACCCTCACGTTGGCGGTGCCCGACAACAGCGGCACCTTGATCGACCCGCCGAGCGTGGCCTCCGTGATCGTGACCGGAATCTCGATCACCAGGTCGAGTCCTTCTTTCCTGAACCATGGGTGTGGTGCAATCCGCACCTTGATGATCATGTCACCGGCCGGTCCACCGAAGGCGCCCGGTCCGCCCTTGCCCTTGACCCTTAGCTTCGCGCCGTCGGAGATCCCCTTGGGGATCTTTACGTCGATGGACTCCAGTTCACCGTCGGCGCTTCTCATCCTGACTGACTGGGTGCCGCCCTCCACCGCAGTCGTGAACGGGATGGTGATCTCGTGATCGATGTTGCCACCCTTGCTCGGTTGCTGGCGAGGCTGCTGGTACCCGCCTCCGAAAGGACCGGCGCCTGCTGACCTTCCACCACTGAAACCACCGCCGGAGAACATGTCACCGAAGATGCTCTCGAAGGTCTCGGGATCGACCTGGGACCAGGCGGCCGATTGTCCGGCGTGACCACCCGGATGCCCGGATGCCTGGGCCCCGGCGTGTCCGAACTGGTCGTACGCAGCGCGCTTCTCCTGATCGGAGAGTACGTCGTAGGCTTCCTGGATCTCGTTGAACTTCTCCGAGGCGTCATCTTCCTTGTTGATGTCGGGATGGTACTTGCGTGCCAGTTTCCGATGCGCAGCACGGATCTCGTCGGCGGATGCTCCGCGACTGATTCCGAGCACTTCGTAGTAATCCCGCGTTCCGGCCATCGAGTCACCTCTAGATCCCGGATTATACGTTCTGGGCCGTGGTGTTTGTTCAATAGGGAGTGGTCAGTTCATGACCTGAATCGCTAGCATGTACTTTAATGAAGAGCCAGGGCGGACAACCAGCAGTGCCCGGTGAAGGCGGCATGTCCCTTCCGATCATCCAGGAGGGTGGTGACAAGCAGCCGATCCGTCCCTCGAAGATGGGTTGGAAGAGGGCGATCGTGCTCGGTACGATCCAGTTGCTCATCATCGCCCACGTGATCCAGTGGCTCATCATGGGTACGACGATCTCGCCGGTCGAGCCATCCGAGGGCATGGAAACCGTGCGGGACGGGGTCATCACGGCCGGTTTCATATTCTTCGTCCTGGCACTGCTGTCGACACTGATCCTGGGCAGGTGGTTCTGCGGATGGGGGTGCCACGTCGTGATGCTCCAGGACGCCTGCGGCTGGCTCATGCGCAAGAGTGGCGTCCGACCGAAGCCGTTCAGGTCGAGGCTGCTGATGATCGCCCCGTTGCTTCTGGGGCTCTACATGTTCGTCTATCCGCTCTTCTACCGGTTTGCATGGCTTCCATTGATGGGCGCCGATTCCAACTGGCCCGGGTGGAGCATCGAGTTGACGACGACCAATTTCTGGAAGTCCTTTCCCGGGCTTCTTCTGGCAATTCCATTTCTCCTGGTGTGCGGATTCCTGACCGTCTACTTCCTCGGCAACAAGGGGTACTGCACCTATGCCTGTCCGTACGGAGGCTTCTTCGCACCCATTGACGAGTTCGCTCCCGGTCGGATCGTCGTGAACGACTCCTGTGAACACTGTGGCCACTGCACTGCCGTGTGCACTTCGAACGTCCGTGTGCACGAGGAGGTGCGTGACTACGGGATGGTCGTCGATCCCGGCTGCATGAAGTGCATGGACTGCGTCAGCGTCTGCCCGAACGACGCCCTGTCATTCGGATTCGCTCGACCGGCTGCGGTCAAGAAGGCTCGCGTCGATAAGCCGTCGCAATCGCGCAAGTGGGACCTCAACTGGACCGAGGAGGTCGTTCTGGCGATCGCGGCGATCCTGGTCTTCTTCTCCGTGTACCAGGCATACCATCTTCAGCCGTTCCTGTTCGCATCAGGAACGACCGCCTGCATCATCTTCCTCTTCTGGAAGACCTGGGAGCTGGTCAAGGAACCCAACGTCCGTCTGAACCGCTGGCAGTTGAAGATCTCAGGTCGAATCCTTGGTTCCGGGTGGGTCGTGGGTCTCGTGTCCCTGCTGCTGCTGTTCCTCGTGATCGACACAGGCATGGCGAACAACTCCTACCGGATCGCCCGTGCATACGATGGTCGGGTACTCATTGACGAACGGGTCGTCTTCTCGAATTCCCCGGTGATCCCGCAGCAGGCGATGCTGGACGACATCGACCGAGCAATCACCTGGTACAAGCGGGCCTCCGTCGTCGGCGAGGGTGGCTGGGCGCTGGTCCCGACCATGCAGCAGGAGATCGACCACCGGCTCGCCTGGCTCGAGGCATGCCGTGGTCGACTGGATGAATCGATGGCCTACCTGGAGAACAGCATGCGCCGGGGACCGACCGAGGCGGCGATCGCCGGTGTCGCCAGGCTCCACAGGGCGGCCGCACGAACAGGCACCGCCAGGCAGTGGTACCGGGACAACCTCGAAGAGGATCCGTCCATGAGCGGCGTTCGAAACGAGTACATCATGTGGCTCCAGGAAATTGGTGCAACCACCGAGGCGATCGAAGTCGCTCGCACAGGCATCGATATCGCCGGGAACGAGAACGACAGGCTTCTCTTCATGCGCCGTCTCTCGATCCTGCTCGCCGAGCGAGCTCTTCCCGGTGATGTCGAGGAGGCGATCGCACTGACCAGATCGACGATAGAGATGGACCCGGACAACCCATCGGCCTACAGGGCATTGGCCATGGCGGAGGCCATGGACAAGGACTACTCCGATGCCATCGCCACGCTCCGGGCGGCGGTGGAACGCTGGCCCGAGGATCCGGCCCTGCACGAGGACCTCGCGAACATGCTCCGTGAAGCCGGGGAGAGCCTCATGGAGATCGACCACCACATGCAGGAGGCCGAACGGCTCCGCCAGCAGATGAGGCCGTGAGTGTCAGTTGGATTCGGCAGCGGTCTCGCGCTTGAACAACTCGTACATCTCTTCCGAGGTCTTGGCGCTGTACGCGGAGTTCCGGAATGATCCACTGGTCATCATCCGGCTGATCTTGCCAAGTGCCTGAATGTGATCGGCGATCCTGTTCTCCGGGGAGACCAGAAGCACGATCAACTGGACCGGCTGGTTGTCGATCGAATCGAAGTCAAGCGGCTCGGAGGGGCGGCCCACCGCTACGACGAGGTTGTCCAGATTACTGCACTTGCCGTGGGGGATCGCCAGGCCCTCGCTGATGCCGGTCGATCGCTGCGTCTCACGATCCCAGACGACTCGCTTGAGTTCCTCCGCATCGGAGATCTTCCCGGTGCTCGCAAGGACATCAACCAGTTCGTCGATCGCTTCTTGCTTGTTGCTCGCCTCGAGGGGGACCTTGATGGCGTCCGCAGAAAGAATGTCACATATGTCCATCGATTGTTCCAGTCACCGTGCTCTTGGCTGCGCGGGTGAGGCAGTTTACCACAACCACCTCGACGTCACTGCTCGCCCCTGATCATGCCAGCAAGGCCGAGAACCCGCCATCCCTGTATCTGGTCGGGGGGTCCCCGGGCATTCCCTCGGGCATCCTGCTGTCCTGCTTGGTGATGGTCATGCCGGTCTTCCGGCTGATCCATTCAGCCTGGAACTGGTTCTCCGCCGGCTCCAGGCTGCAGGTCACGTACTGCAGCCTTCCCCCTGTTCCGAGCAGCGGGATCGCCCGTTCAATGATCTCCTGCTGCAACTTGACCAGTTTCCGGGTCCTGTTTTTCGAGTAGCGATACCTCGCCTGGGAACGCCTGGGAATCACACCGGTGTTCGAGCATGGCACATCCAGGAGGACCAGGTCGGCCTGGCCCTTGTACGCGTCGATTCGATCAAGCTCGATGACCTCGATCTGTTCCATGCCTGATGTCCGTTGCCTGAGCATGCCCATCCTGGCCCGATCGGTGTCGCCGGCGATGATCCTCGAGCCTGGGTGCATTGATGCGAGTTGGAGGGTCTTGGTGCCCTTGCCAGCGCACATGTCGATGATCAGGCCTGGTGACGCGTCCGCGGTCTGGAGCAGTGCGGTGGCGCTGCCGACGTCCTGGACCCTTGCGGTCGAACCGGGCTTGATCGCCTCATTAATCGCCGATGCAGGTCCCGTCCAGGTCATCGCCCCGGCTTCCGGATGTTCGGTGGCGTGTGATCGATCGACGTGGTCCATGTCGAGGTCCCATGCAACGATGGGGGGCAGGAGCAGGTCGTGGTAGCAGAAGGAGGCGGCCTGATCGTATCCATGGCTGGCGATCCAGCTTTCGACGAGGGGGTGGCAGTGGCTGGTTGACTGGACGAGGCCGATGACCGGATCAGGATCAAACACGTGGTCGGACAGTTCGATGAAGGTTCCATCATGGAGGGGAATGCATGAGGTCGGCTCGCCGGGGTCCGAGGCCTGGCGCGTGCCCGTTCGCATGCCTGCGACCCGTCGAAGGACTGCGTTGACCATCTTGCCGGCCCCCGGACGGATCACCTGCTTGGCCCACTCGACCGATTCATCGATGACCGCGTGGTCAGGTATGCGGTCCAGCAGCAGCAGTTGCGCGGTGCCTCCAAGCAGCACACCCGTGAGCCTGGGCTCCAGCATGTCCAGCGGCTGGGACAGGCACGTGTTCAAGACCGTTGACAGGGTCAGCCATCGCCTGAGGACCGCCTGCTCGATCGCCAGCACGAGCGCGGCATCCCTCGGTTCCAGTCCCGTGGTGTCGACGCTGTCCAGTGAGAGGTCCGGAAATCGATCGGCCTGTTCACCGAGGTGCGCGTACACGACGCTCCTCGCATTCTGGTGCGTGCTCACCATGTTCGACCTCGTATCGCCGGTTCAAACGTTGCGGAGCCACGAATGAAGAATCGCCCGGTTCTTGCCCGGGCGATCGTTGAAGGGTTCATGGTCCCGTCGGTCATGCCGTCGTTGCCTGCATGGCGGCATTCTTCAGGGCGTCGACCTTGTCGGTCTTCTCCCAGGGGAAGGTGCCCTGTCCATCACTGTCGGCCATTCGGCCGAAGTGCCCGTGCATGGCCGTCGATCGATAGATCGGCTTGCGCAGTCCAAGGTGGTCGATGATGCCTCGAGGGGTCAGGTCGAAGTGCTCCCGGATCAATGAGGAGATCAGGTCCTCGTCGATCCGTGCGGTTCCCTGTGTGTCCACATGCACGGAGGTGGGCTCGCTGACACCGATTGCATAGCTCAACTGGACCTCGCACACATCCGCCAGGTCGGCGGCGACGACGTTCTTGGCGATGTAGCGGGCCATGTACGCGGCGGAACGATCGACCTTGGTCGGGTCCTTGCCACTGAAGGCGCCGCCGCCGTGTCGTCCCCGGCCTCCGTAGGTGTCAACGATGATCTTTCGTCCGGTGAGGCCGCAGTCACCGTGGGGCCCACCGAGTTCAAACTTGCCGGTGGGGTTCACGTGGACCGTGATCTCATCGTTCCACCACTGCCCGAGTGTCGGCTTGATGATCTTCTCGATCACCTCCTCGGCGAGCTTGTCCTGATGGTCGTTCCAGGATGGCCCATGCTGGGTCGAGAGCACGACCGTGTCGACACGTACTGGCTTGAGCCCGTCGTACTCGATGGTCACCTGGCTCTTGGCATCCGGTCGCAGGTCCTTGATCTGCTCACCCTGCCTGACCTCGGCATGCTTCTCCACGAGTCGGTGGGACAGGTCGATCGGCAGCGGCATCAGGGAGTCGGTCTCGTTGCATGCGAATCCGAACATCATCCCCTGGTCGCCGGCGCCCTGCTCCGCGTGTGCTCCCTCACCCTCGTTGACTCCCTGTGCGATGTCCGGGCTCTGCTGGTCAAGCGAGACCAGGACGGCACAGCTTCGGCCATCAATCCCCTTGGCGGCATCGTCGTATCCGCATTCCAGGACCGTCTTTCGGACGATTTCGGAGATGTCGACGTATCCATTGCAGGTGACTTCACCGGCAACGACCGCCATTCCTGTCGTCACCATCGTCTCGCAGGCGACCCGAGCCTTGCTGTCGACTGTGAGCATGGCATCGAGGATTGCATCTGAAATCTGGTCGGCCAGCTTGTCTGGATGGCCCATGGAGACGCTTTCGGAGGTAAACAGGTAGGTGTTATTATTCATCTGGTGGGTTCCGGGGGTTGGAGCAGGCTGTGCTTGACTCGTTCATCCGATCAATGGAAATTCCAAGACCAACAGTATAAACCACGGCTTTTCAGGCGGCAAAGTCGACCCGCAGATTCGGTACAGGTCCTCCAGGGTCCGGTCCAGGTCGCTCGGATCGACTGGTCTTGCAGGTTGGTGCTTTTCACGGCCGATGCCGGTCCTATACTCCGAAAGGGGCTTCTCGGGTACCGTCCCGAGGCCTTGATGACGGAGGCGCGGACCATGAATTGCAGAATGGGCGGGGGACTGATCATCCTGGTCGGGATTGGCCTGTCGCTGCTTCAGCCGGCACAGACCGCGTTGTCGCAGGGCGGCGGCATCGTGCCCGACGGCTTGGATGGCGGGCCAGTTCAGGAGGCTGACATCGTGCCGTCCGTGATCGTGAAGCTGCATGAGGGTGTCACGCTCGAACACCCTCGCCGCGGTTCGCCTTTTTTCAGCAGCGACAAGCCCGGCAGGCACCGCGGTTTCGACCGCCAGTCCCGCCAGTTGAACAGGGTCATGACGACGGTCGGTCTCGACCGGGTCTCCCCGGCGCTGATTCATCAGCCAGCCGACCGTGATCTTGCCAACCGGTTCGGTCTGGATCGCTACATCCGGTTCGACATCCCCGAAGGCATGGATCCAATCGATGTGGGGATGTTCCTGTCGCCGTTTGACCATGTGTTCGAATCGGTCGAAGTCGACGGTATCGGCATGATCGCCGATGACCTGCCCGCCGATCCACACTTTCAATCGCAGTACGGGTTCCACAACACTGGACAGGTTCAGGGCGGGGAACCCGGGCTTGCAGGAGCGGACATCAATGCGGTCGAGGGCTGGAGCATCACCACCGGCTCGGACGACATCCTGATCGCCATTCTTGATTCCGGGATCAATTCCCACGTCGATCTGGCGGGACGGATCGATTTCGGCTGGAACATACCGGACAACGACGGTGACACCTCTGACGAGTGCAGCAATCACGGGACCCATGTCGCGGGACTGGCTGCGGCAGCAGGAGACAACGGGCTCGGCATCGCCGGTGTCGCATGGAACGTGCGCATACTGCCGGTCGTCGTTGTGGATGGATGCCAGGGGGTCGAGTCATGGGCTGCCGACGGACTCGTGTACGCGACCGATGCGGGTGCCGACGTCATCAACATGAGTCTCCAGTACTACACGGGCACGTCACTGCTCAGAGATGCCCTCCTCTATGCAGTCAGCAGCGACATCCCCGTGGTCGCCGCGGCCGGGAACATCGATGCCGGTGTCGCATACCCGGCGAAGTGGGCCGAGTCGGTCGCCGTTGCGGCAACCGATCACGTCGACCAGAAGTGGTGGGCGTCGAACTTCGGCAACGAGATCGATGTCGCCGCAGCCGGTTCCGACGTGATCAGTCTCTCGGGCACCGATTCGGTCCAGGTCAAGAGTGGTACGAGCATGGCGGCTCCACTCGTCTCGGGAACGTTCGCCCTGATGCGCTCGATGAACAACGACCTGTCATACGCTCTCGGGCGTTCGATACTCCAGTCGACTGCGATCGACATCGGCCCGGCCGGTTTCGACATCGAGTTCGGATTCGGGCGGATCGATCTGGCCGCCTGCCTGCAGGCGGTCCAGGAGACGCTGCCATCACCGGCCGATCTGAACGTTGATGGAGTCGTGGATGGGCTTGACCTGGGTATTCTCCTGGGCCAGTGGGGCCCCTGTGGTTCATGCGATCCGACGACCTGTCCTGCGGACATCGATGGGGATTGCACGGTGTCTGGCACCGACCTGGGCATCCTCCTTGCGGAGTGGTCAGCCGGGAAGCCCGCCTGAGACGGTTTGCCCGGAAACCGATCAGCCCCGCCCTCTCCCAGTGACTAGAATCTACCCGTTCCATCGGTTCCTACAGGAGGATCGATCCTATGGCAGTTCGCATGGCTCTCTCGAGGATCTTCATCCGGGAGATGACCGACATGCAGATCATCGAGCTCAGCGAGGTCGATGGCCTGGGTCGTACGTTTCCGATCGTCATTGGTCTGCCCGAGGCCTTCGCCATCGAGAGGCGGCTCAACGGCATCGAGATCCCCCGGCCCCAGACACATGACCTGCTTGCGAGCGGCATCAACCAGATGGGTGGCACGCTGACATCCATCGTCATCCACGATCTGGATGACGGAACCTACTACGCGAACCTGGTCATCGACCAGGACGGCGTGGAGCATGCCATAGATTCAAGGCCGTCTGACGCGATTGCACTGGGCATCGCCAGCGGTGTTCCCATCTACGTTGCCGAGGAGGTGCTGGAGAGCGCCTGCGCCGATCCGATGCTCGATATCGACAACCTCGGAGATCCGACCAGCGAGTTCGACATCGGCTTTGATGATGAGGAGGAACATGAGGACGATGGTTGATCATGGCTGATCGTCCCTGACCGGCCCACCAATGATGTCAAGATTGGATCAACAGCCAGAATGCCTTATCGAGGATCCGCTGCCGAAGAAGAAGATCCTCGAGGATGTTTCCATGGGTGGGCTGGTCAAGAGCCTTCCTGAGGATTTCACCGTCGAGGAGGTTCCCCTTTACGAGCCCTGTGGCGATGGCGAGCACCTCTACCTCTGGGTCAGGAAGTACAACATGCCGCACACGGAGATGCGATCGATCCTCCAGTCGCACTTCGGTGTCGGGCCCAAGTGTTTCGGTGCCGCAGGCATGAAGGACAAGGTTGCGGTCACGACCCAGATGGTCTCGATCCACCTGCCAGGCGGACCATTCGAGTATCCGCCCCTGGAGCATGATCGACTCCAGATCCTCGGTTCGAATCGTCATCTGAACAAGCTCCGGCGAGGTCACCTGAAGGGAAACAGATTCCACATCAGGGTCCGCCAGGTCGATCCGGTGAAGGTGACCACTGTCGCCGCTCGATTGAAGAAGCTGGAACAGGTCGGGATACCCGATTACTACGGATACCAGCGATTCGGGTACAGGAGGAACAACCATGTGCTTGGATGCCACCTGGCCAACGGTCGTTTCGAGTCACTTGTCAGGGAACTGCTGGGCGCGACCGGGTCGAGCTATCCGGAGCAGCAGGAGGATGTCCGAAGGTTGTTCGACGCCGGTGACTATGCAGCTGCGCTTGATGGCTGGAGCAGTCGGAACCAGGCCGAGCGAGCCGTCCTTCGTGGCTTGATCCGTGGTGATGACTGGGAGTCCTCCGTCATGTCGATTGAGCACCATACCCTGCGGTTCTGGCAGAGCGCGCTGCAATCGGCGATCTTCAATGACGTGCTGGACAAGCGGATCGATGAGGGGCAGCTCGCGTCACTCGTCGAGGGAGACATCGCGTGGAACGTCGTGGACAAGTCCCTCACCCGGATCACTGCCGAGCACCTGGCTTCCGGTGATCTGGAGCAAAAGGTCCGCAATCTCGACCTCACCGCCACCGGGCCGATGTACGGACCGAAGATGCTGTCGCCCACGGGAAGGCCGGGTCTGATCGAGGCCGAGTCCGTACTGCGAGGTGGGATCGACGACGGGACGTTCCAGCATGGCATCTTCAAGGACAACGGTGTCCGGCGTCCGTTTCGAATGATCATCCGTGACACGTCGATCAGTGCTGGTGTCGACAAGCACGGGGGGTACATCAGCGTGTGCTTCGAACTGCCCAAGGGCGGGTATGCCACCGTGGTCCTGGAGGAGCTTCTCGGGTCAGGGCTCGTGATGGGTCAGGGGTGAAATGCGTCAGCAGGCCCCGCCCTGCAGTACGATCCCATTGGCGGCAAGGCCCGTGATCAGTTGCGGCGCGGTCGGTGCGGTTGGGTCGACGTGAACAGAAATCCATCCGAGTTCCCGTGCCGCCTGGACGTTCTCGAACGTGTCATCGAAGAAGAGGATCTCCGGTCCCCGGGCCTGGACCACTTCCTCCAGTTTCAGGTAGATGGCGTGCTCCGGCTTGGCCAGGCCGACCATGTGTGACGCCACATGATGCTTCATCGACTTGAGTGAGGGCCAGGAGACCATCCGTTTCCAATGTCTTTCGTTGGTGTTGGACAGGCATGCAGTCGACAGGCCGGACTTTCCCAACTGCTCGATGATCCCTGCGACGCCCGCGTACTCCTCGATGACGATGCTGTCGATCGCCCTGCTGATGGTGTCCAGGTCGATCCCCTCGCCCAGCGCCGCCCCCATTCCGGACAGGAGCTGGTCGAACCCGATCGTTCCGAGCTGATACGTCTCGAACAGGTCCGTGATCCTCGCCTCCAGCTCCTGGTCGATCCGGTTGGCCACGTCCTCGTGAGCAAAGCGGGCGAAGAGTGCCTTCCAGTTTCGATGGATTCTCACCACGACGCCGCCGAGGTCGAAGCAGACGACACGGATCCCCGTATCAACTTCGAATTGCGCACTTGAAGTCATGCCACGAGTGTATCCCGAAGCACGTGAATCAGTAGGTTCGAGTTCTGCGACTTCGATTCCTGTTCAACAGTGCTCCGGCCAGAAGCATGACCGATGTGGCGGGAACGGGAATCGTGTGGAAGTTCATGTTCCCGTCGAGGTCGTGACCGAGGCCTGCCATGTACAGGTCAATGGGTTCGCCCCACGAGGTCAGCATGAATCCCAGTGTCGGCCTGCCAGGCTCGGCACGCATCAGCTTGCTGTCACTGAGATCCGTGATCGAAACCGGGTAGAGGAGCCCGCGTCGATCCAGGTCTTGTTCAAGCCTGAATCGATGGGGCCGCGGGCCCTCCCTCCGGTTCGTTCTGCGTGAGGATCGTGCCAGGACCTCGAGGACCGCTCCCGGCCCGAGACGTCGCTCGAGGTGCATCTGTTGTTCCATTCGTGCAGTCGCGACCATGTTGATGAGCGACGGATCCCCGGGTTCGATCATCACCATGTAGCCCTCGACCCGTTCGTGTGACCTGATGCCGAGATCTCCCGACTGGTCCAGTGGATAGAGGCCGATTGGAGTCTCTCCCGATTGTCCCTTCAACATCAACCGAACGTCCGTCATGAATCGGTTCGCTCGGCTCCGCTCCAGCAGGGTCACGGATGAACCGACATGCGGCCTGCCCGGTTCGCCGCCGAGGATGGGCTGGATTCTTGCCCTGATCCCCGGATCGCTGAAGAGCATCACGGCCTCTGGATGCGGATCATGGTGTCCGGGATCATTGTCCACGACCGGGACATGGAACCGGAACTCGATCCTCACAGCCGCGGTTCCGTCGACAAGAAGCGAAGCGGGCAATTGATCGAATCTCGTCGCGTCGTGCGCCGTTCTCGGGAGATGTCCAACAGATCCGTCCGGGAGCACGAACCTGACGGGGGCATTTCCGATCCGCATCAGTCGATCGCTCAATCGCCTGAATAGACCATCGCCGTCCTCGTCCACCCACACATTGACATGCAGTGGTGACAGGATCTCCAGGCTGTCCCTGTTGAACACCGAGTCCCCGAATCGAAGGGCATGAACACCGACGGCACGGTTGAAACGACCGAAGTCGAACGTGCTGTCGAGCCCGATCGAGACCGGGTTTGACTGTTCGGTTCCGCCCCCCATGCACGACATCGCAGTCACGGCCAGCGCGGCCGTGATCACGGACATCGCGTGGACGGCGGAGGACATCCCTCCGCGGTATCCCACGATCCCCTCCCATGAGCCTGGACCAAGCACAAGGCTCACTCGCCGGCACAAGAGCTGCGGCCAGTGAATCCAGGACGTTGAATTGGATGGATCGCCCTCTTCCCTCCGAAGATCGACCCTCCAGGCTCAGATACGCATCCCCGGGCCGGCCTGATGCACAAACCCATCCAGATCACGGAAGAATTCGGTTTCTCCTGCGGTCCCGGAAGAACCCTCTCAGCAACTGCCGGCACTGCTGCTCCTGGACAGGCCCGCTGACTCGAACGCGGTGGTTCAGGCGGCTGTCATCGGTGATCGAGTACAGGGTCCTGCACGCTCCGGCCTTGGGGTCGTCGACCCCGTAGATCACTCGGCCGAGTCTCGCGTTGACCAGTGCTCCAGCACACATCGGGCATGGTTCGAGCGTGACGGCGAGTGAACAGTCGGAGAGTCTCCAGCGGTCGAGCTTCCTGCCGGCGCGTCTGATCGCGACCACCTCGGCATGTCCTGACGGATCGCCTGAAGCCTCCCGGTTGTTGGCCGCCTCGGCGATGATTCCATCCTGGTTGTAGATCACGGCACCGACCGGCACCTCGTTGTCTCGGGCTGCTTCCATCGCCAGGATGACCGCCCTGTCCATCATCAGCAGGTCGGTCTCGTCCAGGTCCTCGTTGCAAAGGCGGGCATGGTGCAATCGTGACAGCCGGTTCCTTCTTCGAGCGGTCACGCCTCGTCTCCTGCTGGCGCAGGGCCGCCGGTTCATGAGCGTTCATCCTGGTCCGTGTCGCCGTCAGGATCATGCGTCACGGTGCCGCTGGGCCCTGCCGGCGGATCCTGGCTTCGATCGTCGCGTTCATCGATGCCTCCGACGATTCCCCTCATGACTGTTCCATCGGCGATCTTGCGAGCCGGTGCGAACACGAGCAGGAGGATTCCAGCCTCGTAGAGGACGTACAGTGGGATGAACATCAGGATCATCGATGCGCCGTCGGCCGGCGTGATGATCGCGGCCACGACGGCGCATATGAGCAGTGCGTACTTGCGGTTCCTCCTCAGGAACCGGATGTCAACGATCCCGAGCCAGCCGATCAGAAGTATGACCAGCGGCATCTGGAACGCGATCGATATGCCGACCATGAGGATCAGCACGAAGTTGACGTACTCCTTGAGCCTGTAGGTCTGCCCGACCATGCCAGTAGGCGTCAGCGGCGCGTTGAGAATTTCGACCGAGTTGTCCTCCGGATCGCTCGATGCCCGGACCGCGATCGACAGGAGATGTTCCGGAAGCTTGATCCAGACCTGCCCTGGCACGGGGTGTTCCGGATGCTCCTGGAGGATCGGGATCGTGGAGACTTCCGCCTGTTCCGATACGGCATCGGTCGGAACCTCGATCACCGTGTGGGTTCCTGCGATGCCGAAGCCGATCAGCACTCGAAGCATCAGCGGGAGCATCACGTAGTAGAGCAGCGCCAGTCCCATCAGGACCAGCAGTGCGCTGCCTGGAACGAAGAACCTCGCGAATCGCCGCTCGTGTACATAGAGGCCCGGCGAGATGAAGAGCCAGATCTGCCAGAGCAGCCAGGGGGCCGAGATGACCAGTGCCGCGATGATGCTGAGCTTCAGGTCGGTCGCAAGCGTCTCAGCCGGGCTCAGTGCCTGCAACTGGGCCGGCAGACCTGCCGATCGCAGCGCCGAGAACAACGGCCGGCACATGAAGTTCCTGATGTCGTTGGCGAAGAAGAACAGCACGATCGCCAGGGGGAGTGGTGCAGCCAGGCCGAGCAACAGGCGCATCCTGAGCTCCTCCAGGTGATCACCGAAGCTCATGATCTTCTCCCTGGTCTTCTCGAGGATGTCGTGTTGCTGGTCGAGTGGAGGCATGTGCGGAAACCCGGGTTCAACCCGTCATCTTAGCTCAAGGGGTCAGCTTGCAGTGGGAGGCCGAAGAACTCGATCGAGTTGGCGTCAAGCCGACGCTCGAACTCCAACGGATCGCGGCCGCGGATCTCCGCGATAAAACGGCCGATGTGCACGACGTTGGCCGGCACGTTCGGCCTCATGCTACGCACGGGTTCAGGGCTCAGGAACGGGGCGTCGGTCTCCACCATGACCATGTCCTCTGGAACCAGCTTCGCCGCCTCGGCGACCTCGGGCGCGGTCTTGAAGGTCACCGCGCCGGCGAAGCTGATCCTGGCTCCGAAGTCGAGCACGTCGGTCGCCTGTTCAGGGGTCCCGGTGAAGCAGTGGAACACGAATCGTTCCGGAGCGATCCCTGAGTTGCCGAGCACGGGAATCAGGTCATCGAACGACTTCCGGCTGTGGACGATGATCGGCTTGTCCAGTCCCTCGTTCGACCAGGTGCGGATGTGATCCAGCTGGCACTCCAGGATCTCCCGTTGCAGCGCGTAGTCGGGTTCCTTGTAGTGCTTGTCCAGGCCGAGCTCGCCCCATGCAACGCACCGAGGATGCGCGCCCGCGTTCCTCACCACATCCCAGTCGAGCGGTTCATCGACATGAAGCGGATGCACACCCGCCGAGAAGAACACCATGTCGTGTGCTTCGGCCAGTGCGCGAGAGGTTTCGCAGTTTTCAGAAGTCGTCGAGACCGTGATCACTGCCCGGACGCCGACCTCCTTCGACTGCTTGAGCACTTCATCGACCTTGTCGATGAAGTGGTTGAATCCGAGGTGGCAGTGCGTGTCGATCATGCGTTCTTCTCACTCGCTGTCGTACGTGTCTTCAGGAGCCCGATCCGCATCAGCGGCGGACCGATCAACTGGGTGATCGCGATCGAGGCCAGTATGACGCTGGCGAACTGGCCGCTCCACGGCATGTCCCTGAATGTATGTTGAATCTGCAGCGCCAGGGCCAGCGAGACGCCCGCCTGCGGGATGTACGTCGTCCAGAGCCAGCCCCGAGTCGTTCGATCCATCGAGGCCACCCTGCAGGCGATGTCCGTGGAGAGCCAGATCATCAACAGCCGCACGCCGACGATCAGCAGTGCCAGCGGCCACAGGTCCATCAGGGCCTCGAGACTGATCATCGCACCGGTCACCGCGAAGAAGACGCAGTAGACAGGAAGCAGCACGTCCTCCATTGACTCGAAGAAGCTCGATGTCCTGTCCGGCCACATGTTGGACATCATGAATCCCGCCGTGAGCCCGACAAGCAGGGGGGCCAGGTGCATGGTCTCTGAGATGATCGCGATTCCGAATCCAGCTGCCAGGAGGAAGACGACCATGTGGTCTCCCACCCG
The DNA here is from genome assembly GCA_002711415.1 of Phycisphaerae bacterium. Taxonomy (GTDB): domain Bacteria; phylum Planctomycetota; class Phycisphaerae; order Phycisphaerales; family SM1A02. The sequence goes on from PARI01000032.1 coordinate 91,976, forward strand.
GGTGATCATCAATCTCATCACCATCGCGACGACAACGCCCATGCCCATCGAACCGAGCAGATGCCAGGCCATCTCCCCGATGAGTTCCCCGTTGGACCTGTCCTGTGCCGGATCCCCCATGAGTCCGATGCCGACCGAGACCAGGATGGTGAAGAGGATCACGAGGATCAGGTCCTTGCAGACCGTCGTCGACAGGGAGATGCTTGGAAGCCTGCCCGTCGCCCCCGTCTCGTTGAACATCGCGATGACGGTTGCCGGGGAGTTGGCCACCGCGAGTGTTCCGACGACCAGACACAGGAAGAGGGCCTGCTCGATCGGGGCTTCAGCGAGAAACGGCACCAGTGGTCGAGACAGGGCCAGCAGCCCGAAGACCCCGCCGAGGATGATCGGGATTCCGATGCCGAGTATCTGCGTGATCGCCCTGGAGTTCTTCCGGATGAACCCGATCTTGATCTCCGCCCCTGCGATCAGCGCGATCAGGCCGATGGCCAGTCCCTCGACGAGCTCGAGATACTGAAGTTCCGCCATGGATATCAGCGACAGCGGCCATCCCGGCGCCACCATCCCGAGACCCGGTCCGAGGACGATCCCGAAGACGAGGTACCCGGTGATCTGTGGAAGCCGGATGATCGAGAACAGGTGTCCCATGATCCATCCGCCGATCAGGAGCAGGCCGATTCCCGTCGTTGAACCGATCAGGCCGGGAGGGGGGGGCTGGAAGGGGCGGCCGATCGCGTCGATCAGTTCGAGCGAGACGAGTCCACCATCACCGGTCCCCTGGTAGTCGACGACCCAGGCGATCAGGAGCAGGCCCACCATCAGCAGGAGGAATCCACCGGCATGTCCGACTCGCGTGCGTGCAGGACTCATGTGGCCGCCTCCATGCTTGCGGAGGATCGGGCCGAACCATGAACCCTTAATGGTGCAGAGCCCATCACCGTCGAGATGATCGACACGATCACGATGATGGACAGAAGGCTCCTGTTGAGGTGGCTTGATTCCATCAGCACGAGGCTGCACCCGATCACGATGGCCAATGGAGCCTGCCTTGTCACGGCGCTCCACAGCCGGTGTCCACGCTCCTGGTCCTCGATCACTCCAGCAAGCATCCACTTCCCGACCAGGGGCTTCACGATCCAGCGGAACAGCACCAGGACGAGGATCACCACCCACGCCTGTACCGGGAGATTCGTCTCAAGCAGTGCTCCGGCGAGGACGTAGAAGAACACAGCCGTTGCGTGCTCGCCGCCAGTCAGGAGCAGTTCGAGCGACTTGGTGCCCCTGGCCATGTTCCCGATGATGATGCCGAAGATCATGGACGTCAGCAGTGGTGACAGCCCGAGGTCTGCGGAGAATCCACCCAGAAGCGCCAGTATTCCGAGCAGGACGAGCACGCGTTCACCGTGTCGCCCGCTTGTCCTGTCAAGCAGCCAGCGACAGCCCAGACCCAGGAGTACCGCGATCACGATCACCAGCGCGACATCCCCAATTGCTGCAAGCGGCATCACGTTCACTTCCTCCGTTGCCGTGCGTACATGCAGATGGCTGAGGATCCCGAAGAACAGGATCGCGATCAGTGACGAGAGTCCGCTGCCTCCCTGGATCAGGGAGGCCAGCGTGCTCGTGCCCGGGGTCATGTTCCTGGAGAGCGACCGTGTTTCCGGGGACCATCCGATCGTCGAGGTCGAGACCACGAGGATCGGCAGAAGAAGCCAGGCGGCGGAGAACCCCGACGCCGGGAACCACCAGTACCCGACGATGATCACGAGCGAGGCCGAGATCAGCAGGCTGGTGCACGTGTCCAGGCAGACCCATTTCCACAGCACCTTGGGCACCAGCCTCACGGCCTGCCGCGATGCCTGCATCCCGATGATCACGCCGATCCAGCTCAGCCCGATGTTGACCAGTGGACGGACTTCCAGCAGCGTCTCACCCTCGACCACACCCAGCACGTTCTTGCCGAGGATCACACCGACGATGAACGCCGGCAGTCCACCCGCGACCAGCGCCGCCAGGACTCGATTCCTCTGGAGTCTCATGAACCGCTTCGTGGTGGAGATCGCTGCCAGCGCAACGATGATCAGGACCGCGATGAAGATGTCCAGGGCCTCGCGGGCCTGGATCTCGGTGGGGGAGGCGACGGGGCTCTCCGCCACGACCGGCACACTCTCTTGAGCAGTGTCAGTTGATCTCATCGGCCCCTCGTCTTCAGTTTCCTGGGTTCACCAGCCCGATGGTCTGGTCGACCGGCACGGCCGCACCGATGGGCCGCTGTGTTTCAGGCAGTTCCGCAACGAATCGCTGTAATGCCTTGACGTTCTCACCGGTCGTGATCGAGAGAATCACCTTCGAACCCGTCTGCTGCGGCAGCAGCGCAGCCAGCCCGGCGAAGATCGGCATGTCCTGCCTGATGATCGCGCCCAGTCCACGGGATTCCACGACGGTCGCCCCGGTGATCCCGACATCCAGCAGTCCGGTGACCAGGTGATCGAAGGAGTCCTCATCCCGAGCAACCAGCATGAGCAGGACCCGTGTGCCTCCATCAGCCATGGGATCGATCCTCTGCTAGCAGTGCCTGGAGCAGTTCGGACGGGTTGCTGGACTCCCTGAGGCGGTTTCTGGCTTGTTCGGAGTGAGAAATCCGGGCCAGCCGGGCCAGGATCCTCACGTGTTCCCATGGCTTTCCAGCGTCACCGAACAGGCAGAAGATGATGCCGGGTGTGGCTTGGTCTGGCCCGAAATCGACCTCGTCCCTGGCCGTGATGACCACGATCGACGCCCCGGGGAACCCCTCGATGATCGCATGTGGGAATGCCACCCCCTCAGGGGTCACCGTGGAGGTACTGGCTTCGCGTTCGACAAGGGCCTTGAGCAGTTGCTGGGAATCGCAGTCGGGGTGGACCTTCTGGATCCGGGAGCAGACCTGCTTGAACAGGTTTTCGCAGGTGGTTCTTTCCTCGAGAACCAGTGCCAGTTCAGGATGGAGAAATAGTTCCAGAGTCACGTCCTGAGCCTACCCAAAGAATGTGGTTTTCGCATGCCTGAACACCGAAGGGGCACATTTGGATAATAAAAAGCGGACGTGCCGATCACGTGTAAATCCAGTTGGTTACAGTGGATTGGAACACGGCAGAATTGACCTTTCGGATCATGCCTCTTACCATCGTATGGTCGACATTGTGAAATTTCGAACAATATACAGTCTGTTTCCAGCATGAGCCGTTTCCTTTTTCCCCGTTGGTCCAATGCGCTGCTTCCCACGATCATCATCGTTGGGGCCATTATGCCGCTATATGCGGTCATGTTCGTTGCCTGGGGTTTCAGTCCAAAGACGCTCGAGGTCGGCTACCAGCCAGCACAGCCTGTTCCATATTCACATGCACTCCATGCGGGCGAACTCGGCATCGACTGCCGGTACTGCCACAACACGGTTGAGCGTTCATCACATGCAGCCGTCCCGCCGACGCAGACCTGCATGAACTGCCACTTTTCGATCCGCAAGTCCAGCCCGAACCTGACGAAGGTCTGGGACAGCTACGAGACAGGCATGCCGATCGAGTGGGTTCGGGTCAACAAGATCGGTGACTACGCCTACTTCTCCCATGAGGCCCACGTCAACCGCGGGGTCGGTTGTGTTTCCTGCCATGGCCGCGTCGACAAGATGGAGAAGGTCTACCAGGCCGAGCCGCTGAGCATGGGATGGTGCCTGGACTGTCATCGTGATCCCGTCAGGAACATCAGGCCCATCGACAAGATCGCCGATCTTGGCTGGAACCAGCAGGCTGAAATGACCGTCGACCAGCAGATGGCGTTGATTAGGCAATACGACATTCACCCCTCGGAGAACTGCTCCACCTGTCATCGTTGACGGCGAGATGGATCCTCAAATGAGTGAAAAACCGGACAAGTCGATGCTTCAGCAGCAGGTGGAGACACCCGGTTGTGGTGCTGGTTCCGAGGACAGCACCGCTCCTCTGCCCCCGCCGGCTCCCGAGTACTGGCGCAGTCTGGAACACCACTCCCACACGGAGGAGTTTCAGCAGTTCATGGAGCGTGAATTCTCCGAAGGCGCTCAGGAACTTCTCGGGGACGATCGCCGCCAGTTCATCAAGGTGATGGGCGCCTCCTTCGCCCTGGCCGGTCTCGGTGTCGCCGGTTGCAGGCGACGTCCAGAATCGACCATCGTTCCATACGCCTATAGACCCGTCGACCGGATACCCGGCACGCCCCAGTACTTCGCCACCTCGATGGAGTACGGGGGAATCGCTTCGCCGCTGCTGGCCACCAGCTTCGACGGACGGCCGATCAAGATGGAGGGCAACGCCGGCCATCCCGGCTCCTCCGGTGGTTGTGGAGCCATCGAGCAGGCGAGCGTGCTCCAACTGTACGACCCGGATCGAAGCCGGTTGCTCAAGCACGAGCAGAAGGCCTCCGACTGGAAGAGCTTCTCGGAATTCATGTCCAGCCGCTTCGACTCCCCTGGCAACGGAAAGGGCGTCGCCGTACTGGCCCGCGGCGGGACGGGGCCGAGCATCCTCGATATGCGCTCGCGGCTCATGCAGCGGCTTCCGCAGATGCAGTGGTTCGAGTGGGAGCCGATCAACGACGACAATTCCAGGGAAGGCACGACGATCTCGTTCGGCGCTCCCTACCGACCCGTGTACAAGCTCGATCAGGTCGAGGCCGTCGTCTGCCTAGACAGCGACTTCCTGTACGGGGAGCCTGATTCGGACCGGTACCAGCACGACTTCGTCAAGACGCGCCAGGTGACCAATCCTGATCCCGCCAAGCAGGAACTGAGCCGCCTCTACAGCGTCGAGAGCCGTCACTCGCTCACCGGAGCATTCGCCGACGAGCGAATCGCGATCCGGTCGATGGAGATCCCGGCCTTCCTGGCCCTGCTCGTTGGCAAGCTGTCACTCGAGCAGATGGACCAGAGCGTCATCGATCAGGTGGCCTCGTTCAAGGTCGCCTCTGACATGCTGGATGCGCACCAGCTCGAGATTCTCGATGCGATGGCAACGGATCTTCGCTCCAGCCGTGGGCGTTCCCTGCTGGTCGTAGGAGAATCCCAGCCGCCGGCGGTGCATGCATTGGTCGCCATGATCAACGAGCGGCTCGGCAACGTCGGAAGCACGATCGAGTACGTGCCGGACCAGATGGTCGATCGCCCGGGTCGCTTCGGTGACATCAGCAGCCTCGTAGAGAAGTTGAACTCCGGTTCCATCGAGACGCTCGTCATTCTCGAGGGCAACCCCGTGTACGACGCACCGGCCGACCTGGACTTTGCCTCGGCGATGTCAAAGGCTGGGGCCGTGGTTCACCTCGGGTACTACGACGACGAAACGGCACGTGCCAGCAACTGGCATGTGCCTTCATGCCATTATCTCGAGGGGTGGGGTGATGCACGTTCCTGGGATGGAATGATCTGCCTCGTCCAGCCACTGATCGAACCAATGATCGATCCCGACCAGGGAGGCAAGACAAGCCTGGACATCATTGCAATGATGCTCGGTGAGAGCAGCATCGACGGTCAGGCGATCGTCAAGCGGGCGCACCAGGCTCTTCTCGGCACGAGTGGCTCTGCATTCGAGCGCAAGTGGCGTCGGCATCTTGAACTGGGCTTTGTTCCCGATACGGCTATTCCCGCGAAGACCGGTCTGGCCGTGAATGCCTCCGCAATCGCCGCCGGGCTCCACAAGCTCACCAAGCAGGCGCCTGGGGATCAGGGCATGGAACTGGTCCTCTTCAACGATGGAAAGGTCTATGACGGCCGCTTCGCCAACGTCTCATGGCTGCAGGAACTTCCGGACCCGATCACGAAGATCACCTGGGACAACTCGCTGATGATCAGCGTTGATGATGCCGAGAAGTTCGGTGTCAGGACCGGTGACATGGTCCGCCTGGCCAGTGGAGACCGCACGCTGGAAGCCGCTGTCTGGGTCCAGCCGGGTCATGCCAATGGAAGCATCTCCCTCTGCCTGGGGTATGGTCGCGGCCAGGATGCCGGGTCGATCGCTGATGGTGCCGGATTCGATGCGTACACGCTTCGAACCACGACCGAGCCATGGGTGCTCCCGGGTGTCTCGATCAGCAAGGTCGCAGGCGCTGATCGCTGGAACTTCGCGAACACGCAGGATCACGGTGTCGCTGATTCGATGATCAAGGAGGTCCCCGAGCATGGAATCCAGGAACGCCTTCCCACCCTGATCCGGGAGGCGAGTCTGAAGGAGTATCGCTCCCATCCGGACTTCGCCAAGCATGCCGTTCATGTCGCTCATCGGCTCTCCCTCTGGGAGGAGACCAACCTTGACGGAGCGCAATTCAGATGGGCGATGGCGATTGATCTGAATACGTGCATCGGCTGCAGCGCCTGCGTCACGGCCTGCCAGGCCGAGAACAACATTCCCGTCGTCGGCAAGGACCAGGTCAACCGTGGACGTGAGATGCACTGGCTCAGGATCGACCGGTACTACAAGGGGAAGAACCCCTCCAAGCCCGATGGCGTCCGCATTCAGCCGGTCACCTGCATGCAGTGCGAGAACGCGCCCTGCGAGCAGGTGTGTCCAGTGGCGGCGACCGTCCATGACAAGGACGGTCTCAACGTCATGGTCTACAACCGCTGCATCGGAACCCGTTACTGCTCGAACAACTGTCCTTACAAGGTGAGGCGGTTCAACTACTTCGACTATCACCGGCGTGTACCCAGGCGTGAGCAGGAAGGCGCCTTCGCGGTCGACATGGACTACTACACCAAGGATGGTCCAAATGACTGGCTCCGCATGCAGTTCAACCCTGAGGTCACGGTTCGCAGCCGCGGCGTCATGGAGAAGTGCAGCTTCTGCGTGCAGAGGATCAACGCGGCCAAGATCAAGTACAAGAACGAGTGGGTTGCCGCCGGTGGCACCAAGAGCGGTACCAGCCGGTACTCGATCCCTGACGGGGCGATCACGCCGGCGTGTGCCCAGGCCTGTTCGACCAACGCGATTGTCTTCGGTGACCTCAACGACCCCGAGAGTCGTGTCTCGAAGATGCAGAAGAACCAGCTGTCATACCAGATGCTCGAGGAGCTCAACACTCGCACCCGTGTCAAGTACACGGCGCGCATCACCAACCCGGCCCTGGATCACGGGCATGGTGACCATGATCATCATCATCACGGTCATGGCCACGACCACGGTCACGATCACGACCACGGCCACGACCACGGCCATGACCACGACCACGACCACGGGGGCCACTCATGAGCAGCATCCCCGTCGGAAAGGGCATCCCGGTCGATCACGTGGTCGACAACACGGCCGAGCATCCAGGCGAGCGCGCCCCGCTTGTCCTGAACATGCACGAGTTCAACGATGTCACGACGACCGTCTGCCGCGTCGCCGAGAGCCGTCGCGTGCCGATGGCCTGGTACGTGGCGTTCGTCTTCAGCCTCGGTCTGCTTGGATTCCTCGGGTTCTGCATCGCGTACCTATTCGCCACCGGCGTGGGTGTCTGGGGGCTGAACAACCCTGTGATGTGGGCCTTCGACATCACCAACTTCGTCTTCTGGGTCGGCATCGGTCACGCTGGAACGCTCATCTCCGCGATCCTCTTCCTCTTCAGGCAGAAGTGGAGGACTGGCATCAACCGGTTCGCCGAGGCGATGACGATCTTCGCGGTCATCTGCGCCGGCATTTTCCCTGGCATCCACGTCGGGCGTGTTTGGGTGATCTACTGGGTCTTCCCGATTCCCAACCAGATGGAGATGTGGCCTCAGTTCAGGAGTCCGTTGCTCTGGGACGTCTTCGCGGTCAGTACGTACTTCACGGTCAGCCTTCTCTTCTGGTACACGGGTATGGTCCCCGACCTGGCGACGCTGAGGGACCGTGCCAGGGGCAAGATTCGGCAGATCGGGTATGGCCTTTTCGCTCTCGGATGGCGGGGCAGCAACCGGCACTGGCATCGCTACGAGCGTGCCTATCTCCTCCTGGCGGCGCTCTCAACACCCCTGGTGCTCTCGGTCCACTCGGTCGTCTCCTTCGACTTCGCGGTCAGCCAGCTGCCCGGCTGGCATACGACGATCTTTCCACCATACTTCGTCGCGGGTGCGATCTTCTCCGGATTCGCGATGGTCGTCACGCTCGCCGTTCCGGCAAGGGAGCTGTTCGGCCTGAAGGACCTGATCACGCTTCGTCACCTGGACAACATGAACAAGATCATCCTGGTGACCGGATCGATGGTCGGATACGCCTACAGCATCGAGTTCTTCATCGCCTGGTACAGCGGTGCGATGTACGAGAAGTTCGCCTTCCTGAACCGGGCATTCGGACAGTACTGGTGGGCCTACTTCATCATGGTCAGCTGCAACGTGATCACCCCGCAGCTGTTCTGGTTCAAGCGGATCAGGACCAGTATCTGGGGCATGTTCATACTCAGCCTCATCGTGAACATCGGCATGTGGTTCGAGCGATTCGTCATCATCGTGAGCAGCCTGGCCAACGACTTCCTCCCGACCTCGTGGGATGTCTTCATCCCGACGTGGGTCGATATCGGGACGATGATCGGCAGCTTCGGTCTCTTCATGACCCTCTTCCTGCTGTTCTGCAGATACCTGCCCATGATCGCGATGGCCGAGGTCAAAGCTGTCATGCCTGAGGCGGATCCCCATCACGATGACCACGCATCCGACGCCAAGGACGAGGAAGGAGGGGCGAACTCATGACAACGCTGTCGAATACGCCTGACAAGCTCCAATCCTCTTCGGCTTCAAGGACCCGTTGCTACGGAATGATGGCTGAGTTCGCCACCCCGGGCGAGATCATGAAGGCCGCGGAGAAGGTCAGGGCCGCCGGGTATCGCTGGTGGGACTGCCACACTCCGTTCCCTGTGCACGGCTTGGACAACGCGATGGGTATCAGCCCGACGATCCTCCCGGTCTTCGTCTTCTTCGCAGGGCTCACCGGCACCATGATCGCGTTCGGTCTCCAGGCGTTCACCAATGCAACCGACTGGTCCATCTGGGCGTTCGTCTGGGTCACCGGCTACCCGTTCCTGATCAGCGGCAAGCCGCTCCTGAGCGTCCCCGCGTTCATTCCAGTGATGTTCGAGCTGACAATCCTGCTCTCGGCCCTGACGACCTTCGGGCTGATGTTCCTCCTCAATGGGCTGCCCCGCCTGCATCACCCACTGTTCACGTCGAATCGATTCCTGCGGGCCAGCGACGACCGCTTCTTCATCGTCATCGAGGCGCGCGATCCGCGTTTCAGGAGACAGGCCACCCGGGATTTCCTCGAGGGTCTCTCGCCGATCGCGGTCGAGGAGGTGCTTGACACGTGATGCCTCGCTGGATCATCTTCTGGGCCCTGATCATCGCCTCGCTCCTGTGCGTGCCGCCGTTCCTGTTCGCAATGATCCGTTCGACCCAGTCGGCCAAGCGGCCGGTCCATATCGTTCATGACATGGACTTCCAGCCCAGGTTCAACACCCAGACGGCCAATCCGATCTTCATGGATGATCGCGCCATGCGACCTCCGGTGCCTGGTGTCGTCGCCCGCGGCGAGGTTTTCGACGACTCCGCGCTCTACGGTGGTGCCATCGACGGTGAATGGATCACCGAGTTGCCCGAGCAGTTCCCGATGAGCATGGACCTGTTGAACCGGGGGCGTGAACGCTACAACATCTTCTGTTCGGCCTGTCATGGATTCGATGGCTCGGGAGGCGGAATCGTAAACCTCCGGGCCATCGCGCTCCGGGACAATTCCGAGGGCCCGGTCGACGAGACCACCTGGACCGAGGCGAAGAACCTTCATGATCCGACTGTCAGCACCCAGCCGATCGGCGAGATCTACAACACCCTGACCAACGGCAAGAACACGATGGCGGGGTACGGCCCGCAGGTTCCGCTGGAAGACCGCTGGGCGATCGCCGCGTACGTGAAGGTGCTCCAGAGAAGCCAGGATGCGAAGATCCAGGACGTTCCTCCTGACCGCAGGGCGGAGGTGATGCAATGAGCCATGCCGCCCTTGATGCCGGCCGATTCGATCTCTCAAGCCAGAATCTCACGCTGGGTGCCCCTGCATCCCTTTTGTCGAGAGTGCTCGTGATCATCGGTGTCGTGCTGCTGATCGTCAGCGGCATGATGGCCTGGGGGACCGATGACCTCGCGATGGTGTCCAAGAGCTATCTCGTCAGCTTCATGTGGATTCTCGCGATCTCGCTCGGAGGCCTCTTCTTCACGTTCGTCCAGCACCTGACCCATGCGGGCTGGAGCGTCGCGGTGAGGCGGCCCGCCGAGGTTCTCGCGGCGAACCTCGCATGGATCTGGATATTCTTCCTCCCCATCGTGTTCATGTGGCTTCGTGGGGACCTGGACGCACTGTTCATCTGGGCAGACATGGAGCACCTCAGGGCGCACAACCCCGAAGAGGCCGATGTCGTCGCCAAGAAGGAGGCCTACCTCAATACGGGGTTCTTCTTTACCCGAGCAGTCGCCTACTTCGTCACCTGGGCCATCCTGGGCACCTTCTTCTACCGCATGTCACTGAAGCAGGATTCCGAGGGTGGGTCCCGCATCACCGACCTGCTCCAGAAGGTTTCGGCGCCTGCAGCCCTGTTGTTCGGCCTGACGGTCACCTTCGCTGCCTTCGATTGGCTGATGTCGCTGAGCCCGGCATGGTTCAGCACGATTTTCGGGGTCTACTTCTTCGCCGGCACATGCACGGCCGGTTTCTCCGCGATGATCCTCATCTGCGTCTACATCCAGCGATCCGGGCGAATGAAGGGGCTGATCACTTCCGAGCACTACCAGGACCTGGGCAAACTGCTCTTTGCCTTCGGCATGGTCTTCTGGGCCTACATCGGCTTCAGCCAGTACATGCTCATCTGGTACGGCAACATCCCCGAGGAGACCGGCTGGTTCCTCAGCAGGCAGGTCGGGGATTGGTCGCTCCTGAGCCTGGCCCTCCTGGCCGGCCACTTCATCATCCCGTTCCTGTGCCTGATTTCGCGGTGGCCGAAGCGGTATCCGCTCTTCCTGATGGTCGGTGCCGTCTGGATGATCATCTTCGCATGGCTCGACCTCTACTGGCTGGTCATGCCGGTGATTCCCGAGGACGTGTACACGGCAACGAGTTACACGGAGTTCGCCGATGCGCATGAGAACGCTTCAACTCACCTGTCAACTCCAATAAACTGGTCACTATTCCTTGGGATGGCCTGCTGCTACTTCGGCATCACCCTGGGACGCCTGCGGCGACACCCGCTTCTGCCTGAGCGCGATCCCAGGCTCAAGGAGTCACTGTCATTCGAGAACATCTGATCTGGGAACACCGAGCCACCTATCATTAGAAACACATGAGTCACCAAGTCCAACATCATGACGCTGAAGAACAATACATCGATCCCGAACCCGGGTTGACCTGGTTCGTGTCGATCGTGGGTATCGTCATCTTCGTGGCCACGGTGCTCTTCGGGACCTGGGTCTACTACCACTGGGCCACCAAGGAGAATGACCTGAAGATCGTCGACCAGCCTTCTCGTGAAGCTGCCGAGCTCAGGCTCGACCAGGAGCAGCAACTCGTCGAGTACGGTCGATACACGCTCCAGATCGGTGAGCAGAAGTATGACAGGATCCGGATCCCGGTCTCCAGGGCGATGGAGATCGCAGTCGCGGAATCTCGCAAGGCCGCTTCGGCCGGAACAGGCTCCAGCAACACGGAGCTTGCCGGCAATGGGGGGCAGCCATGATCACGAGGCTCCTCTCCATCTCGGCGATCATGCTGATGACCCAGCCGGTGCTGGCCCAGTTCGATACAGAGCCGCCGCCCGAGCTGGTGGGTGTCGACATCATCGAGCACCTGGACGAGCACGTTCCTCTGGATCTGGAATTCATCGATGACCATGGCAAGCCCGTCATGCTCTCGGACTACTTCCACACCGACAAGCCGGTCATTCTCCAGATGGGCTACTTCCGCTGTCCGATGCTCTGCGACCTCGTGCTCAATGAGTTGATCGACACGCTCAAGGATCTGGACTGGTCGGCGGGTGACAAGTTCGATGTCATCAGTGTGAGCATCAACCCCGAGGAGACCCACGAGCTGGCCTCCGTGAAGAAGAAGGCCTACCTGCTTGATTACAACCGGGACGGTGCCGCCAGGGGCTTCCACTTCCTCACCGGAGCCGCCGAGGCCTCCTCCCAACTGGCCGAGGCCGTTGGATTCCAGTACCGGAAGCAGCCCGACGGGGAGTACGCGCACGCATCAGCCCTGTTCATCCTGACCCCCGACGGGCGGATCTCCCGCTACCTCTATGGCGTACGCTTCGAGTCCAAGAACATGCGGTTCGCTCTCCTGGAGAGTTCCGAGGGGAAGATCGGAAGCACGCTTGACCGGTTCATTCTCTGGTGCCACATCTACGACCCGGATGCCAACAGCTACGTGGTCTTCGCTCTCAGGCTCATGCAGATCGGTGGCGTGGTGACGCTGCTGTTCCTCGGCGCGACGATCACCATCCTCCTCCTGAAGGAGAAGGGGCGCAGGAACAGGGAAGCCCGACGATCGGAATCGGAGCCCGTGCAATGAACCGCGTGATCGCTCCAGCCATGTTCCTTTTCTGCGGTGCATCCGCGGCATTCGCCTCCGGAGGCAACACGCCTCGGACGTTCTGGATGCCCGAGGGTGCTTCGACGATCGCACCCTCGATCGATCACGTTTTCGACATGATCAACTGGGTGTGCTACTTCTTCTTCGCACTCGTCGTGATCATCATGTTCTGGTTCATGTGGAAGTACCGCCAGCGAGGCCGGATCGTCGATGCTCAGGGGCCGACGCACAACATGGCGCTCGAGCTTACATGGACGATCATCCCGATATTCATCGTCGCGGCGATGTTCTTCGTCGGTTTCAAGGGCTTTCTCAACATCGTGACCCCGCCTGAGAACTCGTACGAGATAGACGTGGTCGCCCAGAAGTGGGCATGGGAGTTCAAGTATCCCAATGGCGCCACCTCCGAGGACCTCTACGTCCCCGCCGGCCAGCCAGTCAAGTTGATCATGAGCTCCCGGGACGTCCTGCACAGCCTGTACATCAAGGACTTCAGGGTCAAGCAGGATGTCATTCCCGGTCGCTACTCGTATCTCTGGTTCCAGGCGAATGAGCCGACCCTCAACGATGACTTTCACTGGTTGTTCTGCACCGAATACTGCGGATTCGGCCATTCGAACATGAACCGAAAGGTCTACGTCCTTCCGGAGGATGACTTCGCCGAGTGGGTTGTTGAGCAGGGACAGTGGCTCGACAAGATCCTCGACGAGGACCTGTACTTCAAGGCGGGGCCGAAGCTCTTCGTCCGCTGCGTCCAGTGCCACTCTCTCGATGGCACACCGGGCATCGGGCCCAGTTGGGGTGACCATGCGGGCCAAGGCAACATCTGGGAGCGAACGGTCAGTGGCGAGACCGTGTTCGACGACGGGACCAAGCTCTCCAGCCTGATCGGGCCCGGCAAGGCCTATGAGACCCCAGAGGACTATCTTCGTACGTCGATGCTGAACCCGGGCAAGCATCTCGTCCAGGGGTATGGCAACGCGATGGCCGTCCAGGCGCTCAACGATCGTGCAGTCGACGCGCTGATCGGCATGATGAAGCGCATCGACGAGTTCGATGCGAATGGCAAGTGGCTCAAGGAATCGGAGTTGGTTGATCAAGAGCAACAGTAAGGAGTAGGGGCCTAGATCCGGGTCCCGCCGCAAGACCAATGAGTACCATCGATCTACCGCATCAAGATGATCAGCAAGGCCGCACACCAGCCCCGGTGGTCGACAACTACCTGACCTACACCCGTGGGATCAAGTCCTGGATATTCACGCTCGATCACAAGCGTATCGGTGTCATGTACATGGTCTCGGTCCTCGTCTCGTTCCTCGTGGGCGGCACCTTCGCCATTCTCCTGAGGACGGAGCTGCTCCCCCCCGGCAAGACCATCGTCGGCGCGGACATGTACAACCAGTTCTTCACGCTGCACGGTGCGATCATGGTGTTCCTCGTGATCATCCCGAGCATCCCGGCCGCGCTGGGCAACTTCGTGCTGCCGATCATGCTCGGTGCCAAGGATGTCGCGTTTCCCAGGCTCAACCTGTTCAGCTACTGGTTGTGGATTGCTGGTGCCATCTGCGCTGTCGTTTCGCTGCTGATGGGCGGTTTCGACACGGGTTGGACCTTCTACACCCCGTACAGCACGACGACAGAGACGGGCGGTGTCATCGCGGTCGTCACGGGCGTCTTCATCCTCGGCTTCAGTTCGATCTTCACCGGCATGAACTTCATCGTGACGATCCACAAGCTCAGGCCGCCGGGGATGACCTGGTTCCGCATGCCGCTGTTCCTCTGGTCTATCTATGCGACCGCCATGATCCAGGTCCTGGCGACTCCCGTCCTGGCGATCACGCTCCTGCTGCTGATCATCGAGAGGACCCTGAACATCGGCGTTTTCAACCCGTCGATGGGTGGTGATCCCGTGCTGTTCCAGCACTTCTTCTGGTTCTACTCGCACCCCGCGGTCTACATCATGATCCTGCCCGCAATGGGAATCATCAGTGACGTGATCGCCGTGCACAGCCACCGACATATCTTCGGCTACACCTTCATTGCGTTCAGTTCGATCGCCATTGCGGTGTTCAGCTTCCTTGTCTGGGGCCACCACATGTTCACCTCCGGACAGAGCCCGCTGATGAACACCATCTTCTCGCTGATCACATTCAGCGTGTCGATACCCTCGGCGATCAAGGTGTTCAACTGGCTTGCGACTCTATACAAGGGATCGATCAGTCTCAATACGGCCATGCTGTACGGGCTGTCTTTCATCTTCCTCTTCACGATCGGCGGTCTTACAGGTCTGCATCTCGGGACGCTCAACACCGACATTCACCTGCACGACACCTATTTCGTGGTGGCCCACTTCCACTACGTCATGATGGGCAGCGCCTTGATCGCAATGATCGCCGGGTTGCATCACTGGTGGCCGAAGATGACCGGGCGCATGTACTCTGAATTCTGGGGACGCATCGGATGTCTTCTGGTCTTCATCGGCTTCAACGTCACCTTCTTCACGCAGTTCATGCTTGGTAGCCAGGGAATGCCCCGAAGGTACTACGACTATCTTCCCGAGTACCAGGTGTACCACGTCATCTCCACGATCGGTTCGTACGTGATGGCACTTGGTTTCGTTCTGACGGCGGTGTACCTACTGGCCTCGATCATGTTTGGTCGACGCGCACCAGCAAACCCGTGGGGTGGGCGCAGTCTGGAATGGCAGTGCACGTCTCCGCCGCCACATGACAACTTCAAGACCACCCCAAGGGTGGGCAACTGCTATGACTTCTCGGCAGTCGTCTGGGACGAGAAACAGCAGGGATACGTCGTGGACAGGAGTCTCGACCCGACACTCAACGAGCCGGCCGACAAGGCCTGAACCGGAGCATGCTGAATTGACCGAGATACATGCCAGCAACCACGCGCACGATGAGGAACATGGGGACCACGGTCACCATGACCCTCATCTCGCGCACCACTTCGAAACGCCTGCTCAGCAGTTCGACAGTGGCAAGCTTGGCATGTGGCTGTTCCTCGCGACCGAAGTACTCTTCTTCGGGGGTCTCTTCGTCCTCTACTGCATCCTCAGGTACAACCACCCCGAGATCTTCTCCTACGCGAGCAACTACCTCGATACGGTCATGGGTGGAGTCAACACATGCGTGCTCATCCTGAGCAGCCTCACGATGGCGCTCGCGGTCCGATTCGCCCAGATCAACAAGCCGAAGTGGATGGTCATATGCCTCGTCCTGACGCTGCTCGGTGCGGTCGGGTTCCTCGTGATCAAGTACTTCGAGTACACGCACAAGATCCATGATCATCTCGTGTGGGGCAGCACCTTCTACGTGCCGACGAGCGTCGAGGAGGCCGAGAAGCTGGGCGGCGGCGAGAATCCCGTCGTCACGACCGAGCCTGCTGCAGTCGCAGCGGACTTCGTCGACCCGTCCGACTCGGAGCAGGAACTGATTCCCGACTCGCTCATGCAGAAGCCCGCCACGTCCGTGTCCCAGATCAAGCCCGCCCAGATGGCCCCGGGCGGGATCGCGTCGATGGCCGAAGGCGAACCCGTGGTTGAGCCGCCGTATTCATCGGGCGCGAACCACCTCGAGGATGCGGACATGCCCCCGAACACTCACCTGTTCTTCGGCATCTACTACTGCATGACCGGCCTGCACGGCGTTCACGTTCTCATCGGAATGGCGCTGATCGTCTGGCTTATCGTCCGTGGTCTGCGTGGTCACTTCAGCCACAAGTACTACACGCCGGTGGACCTTGGGGGCCTGTACTGGCACATCGTCGACCTAATCTGGATCTTCCTTTTCCCAATGTTCTACCTGATCCACTGAGGGCGACCAGAGAGAATTCGCATGTCTTCATCACATACAGATACACATCAAAATGACGGCGGCGTCCATCCGGAGGTGGGACACCTGGTGAGCCCGGGCATCCTGATCGGTACCGGGCTTGCACTTCTGGTCCTCACCGTTCTCACGGTCGCGGTCCGCTACATCGATGTCGGTGAATTCAACATCTACATTGCGATCGGAATCGCGGTTGTGAAAGCGACTCTCGTGGCGCTGTTCTTCATGCACCTTCGATGGGATCGTCCCTTCAACTCCCTCTTCTTCGTCGCCAGCATCGCGGCTGTCGTCCTCATGATCGTCTTCACCACGATGGATACGGCTCAGTATGCGCCTGACGTGATCAAGGGCAATGCTCCAGAGGCGCAGAAGACGCTTGATGAACTGGCGCCCGACGCTCCCGTGGCGGTCAAGTATCCATACGGAATGTGATCCGAGTACGGACCTGCCGGAAGGTCAATGAATCGCCTCAACGACGAAAGCCCCTTCGAGGACTACCGACAGCAGTTCGCTGCCGGTCGTTTCGGGATGATCCTCTTTCTGATCTCGATCGGGATGTTGTTCGCAGCGACCATCCTGTGCTATCTCTTCGTAAGAATAAATCCGGATCCAACCATACCGTGGCGACTGCCTGGAGAGCCCGGGCTTCCAGGACTCCTTGCAGCAAGCACGGTCGTGCTGGTGGTCTCATCCATAACCCTGTGGGCCGCCCAGGTCGCCATCGTCCGTGGAACCCAGACACGATGGCTGGCTGCCACACTCGTACTCGGGCTTGTGTTCCTGTTGATGCAGGCGATCGCCTGGTGGCAGCTCTATTCCAAGCAGGTCACCATCACCGACGGTCTGTTCGCCTGGACCTTCTACGTGCTCACCGGGCTTCATGCCCTTCACGTGATCGGAGGGATCGTCCCGATGGCCGTGGTGACCCGAAGGTCCGCCAGAGGGATGTACTCCGCCGATCACCATGACGGAATCACGTACTGCGCCATGTACTGGCATTTCCTGGATGCGGTCTGGATCATCCTCTATGCGACACTCTGGTTCGGTTCGCTCTCAGGTGCCGCCTGAGAAGTCGTCACATGATCCGAACCGATCGTAGATCATCTGAAGATCGAGCGAGTTCCTGATCCCGTTGCCGTCGATGTCATGCCGTGATCCCGGAAGTCCCAGCACGATGCCGCCCCATGCCAGGTCATGCTCGTCGATGATTCCGTTCCCCGTGAAGTCCTCCGGACATTGTTCGTTGCAGAGAACCTTCGCTTCCGCGGCACACAGGGAATCCCAGCTCTCCAGGCAGCATCGAGGGTCGATGGTGCAGACCAGTTCACAGCAGTCCTGCTCTCCACAACCGCGCCCATCATGGGATTGCAGGCAGGGTGCAGTCGTACTTCCGCAACTCGAGCACATGACGGTGGCCGATTCCACACAGAGCCGGTCCCATGACTGATCGCAGCAGTACTGGTCATGCTCGCATACGAGGTTCATGCACCATCGGGTGCTGCATCCGGCTGTCGTCCCGCTGAGGTGACATGGGGACAGATCGACTCTCTCATCGGTGTCGTGCCCGAGTGTCATGGATGCGCCGGCCATCATCAGCACCACGGCCAGCAGGCCCCGGGGGGGGAAGTTCATCATGGTGCGCATGGTGGTCATCGAAGGGTTCTGGAAAGAGGTGTCCTGCAGGTATCCTGTATCCAGACCCGGTTTCTATCAGGCAAACAGAAAAAAACACCATGAGCCGACCGGCATTCTCATGAACCGGGTTCGAGCCAGTCCGCAGCCGACCCCGGGTGCATCGACGCCCAGGCGAACCATGCCGTTGGAACCGTGAGCACGTCGGCATCCGACTCGACGAGGGCGCTTCTTTCCCCGGTCTTCGCCACGGTCACCGGGGCACCGCCGATCTGGAACGTGACCGCTCCATCGGACTCTGTCAGTTGGTCGAGTCGTATGCTGCGGGTCTGCCCGGCCGCAGATACGACAAGGATCGGACTCATCAGTCCGATGGCCTGGTCCGCATGCTCCTGGGCGTTCCGGACCGGGTAGTCCAGCCTCCCGTTCGCAAGGTAGCGCATGTAGCTGAACGACTTGTATCGCCGCATGCTCTCGGGATCTGGCTTGATCACAGTCGTGTCCGGGTGCGCTTTCTTCCATTCCGACCATGTCGTGATGCAGACTCCGGGGATGGGATCCAGAGCGGTTCCCGATTCGGATCCGGAGATCGATTTCATCAGGAGCTGACTCCACAGCCCCGGCGGTGAGGCGACAGGATCATCGGTCTTTTCGTACATCACGAGGTTCGAGTTCAGGAGCAGTCCGCTGACGCCGAACGCTCTCTCGCGGCCATCCACGGTTCTGTTGAAGACGACGGCCGAGTCACAGAGCGGGCTGAAGGTCACCACGATCGGCACATCCGCGAGCATGTCGTTGCAGATCTCGTGCGCGTTCATCACCCGGATCGGGTAGGCCCTGTGCACACCGTCAATCGAGACCCCGATAACGCGATCGGCCGACACCAGATACTTGCCCCTGATCTGCGCGTTGAAATGCGCCACGTCATCCGCAGCCATCACTTCGGGATCGTCGATACTCTGCAGGAAGTCTCGTGGCTGGCCCGAACTCACGAGAAACGCACGCTCCTCGCCGAGATTCTCCAGAGCGAACCCATAGGAATCGACCGTTCTTCCGTCACCGACCGGCCTCATGCCCATGAACAGTCCGCTGATGCTCCACCCGATGATTCCGATCGCGATGATGAAGGCCACCAGCAGGACCCAGCCACCGGAACCGAACGTCAACTTCGCCTGTTCGGTTGTCCCCATCGGTTGCTCCTGTGGATCGGTTTCCTGCATCAGGCGTCTTCGTCTTCCTTGGTCATGGTGTTGGTTGCTGGAAGAGAGTCATCCAAAGGTTGTTCCTGGATGACCATGCGGCCGCCCTGGAACCACGCCCTTGGATTGATGGGTCCTCGATCCACGACCATCAGGATCAACAGCAGGGGCAGGTACGTGATGCTGGCGAGGAAGACGGATCTCGCGTTCCGGTTCGATCGACTCCTGTACAGTCGCACCGACAGCACGGTGAGCCAGAGGCCGAGGAAGGTGCTGCCGATGGCGTAGAGCCAGCCGGCCAGCCCGAGCATCGTGCCGGCCAGTCCGAGCGGAATCAGGATCAAGCTGGTCGCGAGGATGACCTCACACGTGAGCCGGCCGTCATGGTCGATGACCGGGAGCATCCGGAAACCACCCCTCTGATAGTCGTCCCTGTACATCCAGGCAAGGGCCATGAAGTGCGGAATCTGCCAGACGAAGAGGATTGTGCCGAGCAGCCAGGCACCCGGCTGGAACAGCCCCGTGACCGCGACCCATCCGATCATCGGCGGGATCGCACCGCACACGGCCCCGACAAGCGTGTTGAGTGTCGTCTGCGTCTTCAGCGGCGTGTACAGCAAGAGGTAGATCAGCAGGTTGGACAGGGCCAGCCCGGCTGAGGCAAGATTGACCATGCCAGCCAGCACGGACACGCCTACGTACCCTGCAACGACTCCTATGACCAGGACTGTGATTCGACCGACCCGGCCGCTGGGCAGGGGTCGCTGCCTGGTTCGATTCATCTTCCGATCGCGTTGTTCCTCGAGCAGTTGGTTCAGCATCCCGGCCGCAGCGGCCGCAAGCCCGGTTCCCAGAAGCGTCCATCCGAATCTCGCCCATTCGATTCTGATCGGATCCGCGATGATGTAGCCGACGGCCGTGGTACACAGCACCAGGAGCGTGAGGCGATCCTTGGTCAGCTCGGCGAGGATCGATCGCTGCTTGCGTGGAGGAAGCTCGGACTCATGCCCGGCGTCTGGATCAACCGCATCTGCAGGAACGTCAACCTTGATGTCATCCTGATCGTCATGCATCCTGGATCGAATCCGATTTGGAGGTTGGCCGGTCTCTCATGGCCCGGAACATCCAAGCAACATAGTATATCCAGATTGTGTCATCCGAGATCCCAGAGAACTCCCATCCCCCACGAGGTTTCGAACGAACATGGCCACCGATCCCGACAGCCACCGGACCACGGCCCCGACCGTCATCACGATGGGGTTCGCCACGACCGTTGGGATGTGGTTCGTCGGCTACGTGTGCATGACCAGCCCGGGCCTGGTGGTTGGTGAAGTCCTGTTCGTTGCGATGCTGGTTCTTCTTGTGGCCGGAGGCCTGATCGGCTCTAGATTGACTGCTCGCTGGTCGACCGGATTCAAGATCGGATTCGTCACCGCGACCGTCAATCTCCTGTTGATCGGTGCCCTTGCATCGGAGGATCGGAATGATCCTTGGGTTCTGCAGCTCATGTCGTTCATGAACCACAAGGTGCACCTGCGGGTCGAATCCCCATCCATGCTTGCATGGATTGCTGGAAGCTACGGTGTCAGCATTCTTCTCTGCGGGATCGGGGGACTGGTCGGTGCTCGGATGAGGCCAATCACGGCTGTGCCGAGTCCGTCATGTCTCTTCGCGATCGTGGCCTCATCAACGGTCTTCCTGTTGCTGATCACCGGCGGACTCGTGACCGGGCTCGAGGCGGGCTTGGCCGTTCCTGACTGGCCCAACTCGTTCGGGCACAACATGCTGCTGTACCCGCTGAGCGAGATGACGGGAGGGATCTATTACGAGCATGCGCATCGCCTCTACGGCATGCTCGTCGGGCTCACTGTACTGGTCATGACGGTACTCATGTTCGCATGTGAACGGCGACGTTGGATCGGCTGGCTGACGGCCGTGGTGCTCCTGATGGTCTGCCTGCAGGGCCTGATGGGAGGGCTTCGCGTCACTGGCACCCTGACCTTGAGCCAGGACGCTACCCAGCTCTCCCCCAGTACGATCCTCGCCATCATTCATGGTGTCTTCGGCCAGGTTGTCTTCTGCATGCTCGTCCTGATCGCCGCGTTCACCAGTCGGACATGGCTTGAAGGTTCCCGTCGAACGATCCCTGGAGCAGTATCCGACACCTGGGTTTCAGCGCTGCTGGTCCTGGTTCTCCTGGTCCAGTTGGTTCTCGGTGCCTGCTATCGACATCTGCACGGGCACTCGGATGGGACCGAGGGCCTGCTCTACCCGGCATGGGCCCTCTATGGTCACGCGATGAATGCGACTCTCGTCCTGATCGTCGGTGCGGTCTGCGGGTTGAAGTGCTGGAGCAACCATCGCGAGATCCCGATCGTGCGACGAACCGGGGCCTCGATCCTCATCCTGATCGGCATTCAGTTGCTGCTCGGCGTGGGGGCCCTGATCGTCGTCCTGCTCAGGCGTGATGCTGAGATCCCGATCTATGAAGTGATCGTCACGACCGTGCACCAGGCGACCGGGGCGCTCCTGCTGGCGATGGCCGTGCTGCTGCTTGCCTGGAACGGGCGGTTGCTCGAGGAGGCGGGATCGCATGCAGCCGTATCCCGGGACGGACTCATCGCCCAGCCACGGGCTTGATCGCTTCCTGGAGTGCAAGGATCGAGTAGATCGTCACGAGTTCTGGATGACCTTCGGACCATCGATCCTCGGGATTGACCCAACTCCCATCTTCTTTCTGCTTCTGGACCAGCGCATCGATCAGTTCGGCTCGCCAGTCGTGGACCTCTCCACCGTCATCAGTGATCGTCAACTGCTGCGTGGCATGCAGCGCACGGGCCATGGCATGGTAGTAGTAGTAGAGGCCCTGCTGGCCCAGCCCCGGATTCTCCTGGAAGCTCCAATGACTCCTGATCCAGTCGAATGCCGCCTTGACCCTGGGGTCATCACTGGTCAGGCCGGCATACAGCAGGCTCTTGAACCCCGCGTACGTCATTGATCCATAGCTCTTGAGGCTTCGTGGCGTACCTTCCGGAATCAGTTCGCCCCATCGACCATCGCCAGCCGCTTCCGAACCGAGGGATTCACCGCCGTTGGCCGGCGTGTAGATGAAGCCTCCGTCCTTGTCACCGTTGATCGACCAGGTCGTCCTGTTGCTCGGAATGTTCTGTGTCCTCGAGACGAAGACGAGCGCCGCTTGGACAGCGGGATCGTCAGGGCTCACGCCCGCATCATGCAGTGCATCCAGCATCACCTGCGTGTTCGACAGGTCGGGCCTGCCTCGCTTGCCATACCCTGCGCCGCCGTACCAGTCCATGTCCGGTTCCAGTCCCTGCGCGTTGGTCCACTGGTTCTGCTTCAGCCACAGCACCCCGTCCTGAACGATCTCCCGGTACCGGAGTTCGTCGAAGCTGCTGAACGCGCTGACCATGGCAGCCGTGACATAGTTGCCCAGCGGGCCGTCCCGGAGTTCCTGCAACATGTCGGGCTGTTGCAGTATCGCCTGGATGAATCGGACCGCCTGGAGGCATGCCGGTGAACTGTCGGGCAGGTGCCCGGACTGGGTCAGTGCCTTGATTCCCATCGCGGTGACCGCGAGCGTGACCGGTGCCGGTGACTGCGGCTGGTCCGTCGGGACCTCGACCACCTCGGTCATCCAGCTTCCATCACCAGCCTGGGCCTTTGCCAGGTACGCGATTCCCTTGTTGATGGCGTTGACGGCATCGTCGTAGGTTGCTGCATCCATCGATGCCTCGTCGGCTGACGAGGCGATCGCCAGTGTCGCGGGCAGTGGCTGCATGATTGTCCCGGATGCTTCAGCAGCGGGGGAGCGGGTGATCCTGGTCGGATCGATGCGATTGTCAAGCGTGCTGCCATCATCGACCTGGGCATGCATGATGGTGGAGGTGCAGGCGAGAATGCATAGAAGGATGCAGCAGTCCTTGCCGATGGATTGTTTCACTGGTGATGCTCCTATGCAGGCAAAGTCAGTCCGTCCAGGCGGCCAGCAGCAGCGCTATGTCAAGTCCGTCGACCACGCCGTCCTGGTTGAGGTCGCCGGGCCCCGATGACTTCCACCCTGCCAGGAGGATCGCGAGATCCGCTCCATCAACGCTTCCATCGCTGTTGATGTCGGCTGAGTTCGAGCACGAGACCCCTGATTTGGTGTTCCGAACGATGAACTGGTCCAGTGCGGCCTCGACGATTGACGGTTGGTCGAGGTCACATGCCGTGAACCTCGCCCTCATGTCTCCTGTTGGTTCGGCATGGTCGCTGATCCTGTACTCGTAGTAGTACCACCCGCCGTTGACCACTTCGCCGTCAGGCCCGATGGTATCCACGAGGATCCATGACCGCCCGCCGTCGGGCGAAATTTCCACCTGCATCGAGTCCTCGAGCGGAGCCGATCCGAAGGTGTTGGAATACCAGAGCCAGAACGAGACGTGGGGATCAGCCCCAGTCGCATCGAATCCAGGAGAAACCAGGTAGGTACAGCCTCCATCGATGTCCCAATCGCCATCGATGTTCCCGGTCAGCATGCAAGAGTCGCCGCTGAATGCGTAAGGCGGTTCTCCTCGATCTCCGAATCCGGCGGGGATGCCTTGCTCCCATGAGCCCGTCGTCAATGATGGATCGTCGCTGACGGACCAGCCATTGGCGGTCTCGAAATCGTCGTTGAACGCTTGATCGAAATCATCCGCTGCGATCACCGCGTTTGTGACCCTGGGGGCCATCGATGGATCCGCCGCGGTCTCGCCGGTCGTCGTGGAGGCGGTGATGAAGAACTCGATGCTTGATGGACAGGGGGTCGCCGGGAACTGACCGATGAACCGGCTGTCGCCCGAATGAGTCATCTTGATCGCGATGAACGGATTCGAATCGATGCTCACATGGAGCATCGGGGAATCCATATCGAGGATGAGATCATTCACGGGAAGTATGTCCACCTCGATCGAGGTCGTTCCCGCGGGAGAGACCAGCCCGGGAAGCCCGAAGGGATACTCGTACGAGATGATCGAAGGATGGTCGCAGATTCCCTGAGGTGCGGCCAGTGCGTCCTGAAGCGGCATCGCTGCGATCCTGGTTCCGGAGTTGGCGCCACCACCGGCATTGCATCCGCCATGTGTGTGAATGCCCACGGCCATGCCGCTGGTCTCATCGATCACCGGTGAACCGGAATTCCCACCGGTCGTGTCGGTCTGGTACTGCATGGAGGTCGAGTTCATGGAAGCCAGGGGGCCGAGATGCGTCTGCTGGACGTGGTTCCACTGCCATGGTGACGAATCGGAGCCATAGCCCGTGATGCGGATCGGCTCGGTCACGCCCGGCTCCATCGTGGAGATCTGGAAGAAGTCTCCCTGGGCCTCGGCGGCCGTAAGTCCCGTTTCCGTGTTCTGGAAGCATCCGAAGTACGCCCAGTCATCTCCGACACCCTGGTTGGAGAACTGCATTGATTCAAAGTCGACCGCGTACTGGTCTTCCGGACCTGGATGCTGGAGGCTTCCGTTTTCGGTCGACTCGGGGACGTTGAACTGGATGACGCTTGCCCCGGGAGGAATGCAGTGCCCGGCCGACAGCATGCAGTGATTGAGGTCGTCGATGATCCATGCAGTACAGGTCGCTGGCATCAGTCTCCCGGCCCTGGGATCCGTCGAGGGAAGTCGGTCATCGATGTCCCCGCAGATGGTCGAGGCGACCGATCCTCCCCCCAGTTCCGTCCAGGCGCCCCTGATTGAGAATCGGCACTCCTCGATGACGTCTCCGGACAGGAGTTCCACGAGCACGATGTCGCCATTGAAGTACGCGGACGTGTTGGACCATTGCCGGATCGACTCGGCATCGTGAACCTGCACCGCATCATCCAGGAGCGACCTGATGCGCAGCTGGCACGAGCCGATGTCGACACGCTCGAGTACGAGCCTGAGCCAGTGGGCCCCATCGACATGGACGACCTGCAGCAGGAGGGATTCCCCTTCGATTCCATTGGCCCGGACAGGGCCGGATTCAAAATCCAGATCCATCAGGATCCCCGGGTTCGGCGGAGCCGGCGTGACCTGTGCGTTCACATCTGTTCCTGTCAGGATCGATATGAATGGGCAAGCAGCCAGTGCCAGGATCGTCATGTGAATTCGTGGCATGGAATCAGACCTCCTGCATTCTTGGTCCCCTTCCGGGGTGGGCGGTTCCATCAATTGTACGAGTGGTCTCCGTGCGGATTCAATCCCGATCTTCCTGGGCATCGGACCGCAGTCGACCGATGGCTCCAGCGATCGCATCCAGTGGTCGCGGGGCTGCATCGGATTCCGAGTCCCCTCCGAGTCCGTGTTCCGCCTTTTTCAGGACCGAATCCACGGCGAGGCCGACGCCATCAAGGACGCGCTGGAGCACGTGTTCGTTGCCCCTGATCAGGTCATGCAGCAGCCAGGAAGGGATCCGACTGAACCTGAGCGGGTCCTTTTCAAGAAGGATCCTTGCCAGGATGCTGCTGGTGATGTCCTGTTCATCCTGGTCAAGCACCCTGATCCGTGTGCCTGAACTGACCATCGCGTAGATCTCGTCATGGCTCAGGTGGTGCCCCTTGCCGGTGACGTGCAGTCGATGATCCTCACCGACCCGGATCTCGACGACCTCGACATCCTCGTTCCGATTCATGTTCATGGTTGTCTCCTCATGATCCTGGGATTGATCTCACTCGACAAGGCAGTAGACCTGGACGGGTGCCGATCGGCCGGCCGCATGGAACGTGACCGGGAAGTAGAGCACGCCCGAGACTCCCTGTCGCGGGACTACTTCAACCGTGCACTGCACGTTGGTCCCGTCGGACACCTGATCAACCAGGCGGACGGCCACCTCGGGAGTCGATGTCGATACCCCGGACACCCCGGCATTGCCGAGGTTCTTGATCTCCATCATGAACTCGCCCCGGCCACCGACTGGGATCACGCCCGCGTTGGCGACGAACTGGCCGAGGCTCAGCTGCGGCTTGAACCGGGTACATTCATGTCGGATGCGCATGTCGAGTATCCGGCATTCGGGATGATCCGTCTCGATGATCGCGTACATCGGCATCGCGTTGCATGGATAGCTTCGCAGGTCGTACCTGAGCGTGTAGTTGTTTCTGGGAGCATCCGAGCCGGGGTTGAATCCGA
The DNA here is from genome assembly GCA_002711415.1 of Phycisphaerae bacterium. Lineage (GTDB taxonomy): Bacteria > Planctomycetota > Phycisphaerae > Phycisphaerales > SM1A02. The sequence goes on from PARI01000032.1 coordinate 118,381, forward strand.
CGAACACGGGTTTCTGGCCCATGACGGAGACGACATTGAATGGCCGACCGTCGATCGACTGGAGCCCGAACGTGCCCGTCACGTTCTCCGGCGCCACGGCATCGATGTATGGTGTCGGTGTGCCCTTGATCTTGTAGGCGACCTGAGCGGTCAGGGTGATCTGAACGATCTGGTTCAATCCCTTGAAGACGATGTTCACGGCAGCCTGTTTGGTGCCGGTTGCGCTGGAGACCTTCATCTCGACGGGCACATTGATCGATGATCGTGCCGGTATGGTTTTCCCGTCAAGTTCCAGCGTGGTGCATGTGCAGCTGGGCCTGGCGGCCAGGACAGTGACCGGTTGACCAGAGGTGTTCAGCAGCTTGAAATCACCCTTGACTGTCGAGCCGGGCTCCACCAGGCCTGCATTGATCGCCGGCGGCTCTGCCTTGATCGGGCCTTCCGTGGTGTAGTTGGCTGTTCCGGGGCCACTGGGAAACGCCAGGTCGGGCCCCTTGGATCCTGCCTGTGCAGGGGGCTGTGTTGCCGGGGCCGTCGTGGTGGCGGTCGTCGTGCTGCCAGGGTCACCCTGGTCACTGCAGCCGGTTCCGAGCGATGCCACGAGCAGGATGACTGCTTGAATCACTCCCCGCGTGCTGTTGTTCTGGCATTCCATCATGGATTCCTGGGTTGGTCGCCCGAAGGCATCTGTAGGTTCGTCACATCCTACCGGTCAAGCGGGATTCAGGCAGCCCCGGCTGCATCGCCATAGAATCCAAGCCATGAAGGCAATCATCGTTACCCGGCAGGGACATGATGTTTCGAACAACGTGGAGTTCGTGGCGGACTTTCCTGATCCGCGACCCGCCGCAGGCCAGCTGCTGGTCCGCACAGAGGCATCCTCCCTGAACCAGCTCGATCTCTGGGTCGGTCGTGGAGTCCCCGGCTTCGAGATGGACTATCCACGCATCGGAGGCAGTGACGGGGTCGGGACCGTGGTCGAAGTCGGTGATGGCGTTGATGAGTCCTGGCTTGATCAGCGAGTCATGATCAACGCCGCCGTATTCCAGGATCCGACCCCGAGGCCAGGTCGTCGGGCTGCCGGCGAGGACATCATCATGATCGGTGAGCATGTCAACGGCACCCATGCCGAATTCTTCGTGGTTCCGGCCACCAATGCGCTCGTGGTTTCCCAGGTCGATCCGATCAATGCCGCGGCGTACGGACTCACGCACCTGACCGCCTGGAGGATGATGGTCACTCGAGCTCGCATTCAGCCGGGTTCGGACGTCCTGATCCCCGGGATCGGCGGGGGAGTCGCCCTGGCAGCTCTGGGGATCGCGCAGCACCTTGCATGTCGGACCATCGTGACGAGCAGGCACCAGCACAAGCTTGATGCCGCCTTGAGCCTCGGCGCGTCGGAGGGTGTCCTTGATGAAGGCCAGGACTTCTCCGGCCAGGTTCGATCCCTGACCGGCAAGAGAGGTGTTGACGTCTGCGTCGATTCGGTCGGGAAGGTGGTGCACGAGTCGTGCCTCAAGAGCCTGGCTCGAGGCGGCACGTTCGTCACCTGTGGCTGCACATCCGGTCGCGATCCAGCCACGGATCTTGCTCGGATCTTCTGGAACCAGTTGTCGATCCTTGGATCAACCATGGGAGACATGGATGAATTCCAAGCCGCCTCGTCATTGCTCAAGTCAGGTGCGATCGAACCCGTCATCGACTCGACATGGAATCCGGTCGAGGGCAGGAATGCGTATGAGCGGCTTGAATCGAGCAAGCAGTTTGGCAAGATCGTCTTTGACTGGCGATGACAGCCCGATACGGGCCCCTTGGGTCGTTCCAGATACACATTCGAGTCAAGGCAGCATAAAAGGTTCTCGGACTTTGTCGTGCATGAATTAGTGCGGTCCCTGTGGATAACCCATGTCTTACAGGACCGTGAGCGTATTCTTGCCCGATTTGTGTGGACGATTCAAGTTATGCCGGTATTTTGGGAAAAGTAGAGTCCTGCCGGATCTTGGCCACTCCAGTCCTGCACGGCTTACATCCTGGTGTCCTTTGTTCAACATGCATGGGTGAGTTTGGCCACACTGTCTTACTCACGCATGTTCAAGATTTGTTCGTAATGCGAAACCAGTCGGCCGATCCATTGGCTGGCGACTTGGAGGAATAGATGATGGAAACTCGTTTGATTCTTGGTGCTGGTATCAGTGCTCTCTCGATTGCACTGTGCGCACCCATGACGTTCGCACAAGATTGCGATGTCACCCCGCCAGCCGGTGCGATCGAAGCCGACGATGGCTGTGATCACGGCACGGAAGTAGATGCCAATGGTGGCTGTAACGAGGACCCTGTCGCTTGGCAGGATCTCGGGTCACTGACCGAAGCTGACAACAATGTCGCTGTCTACGGTACAGTCGGTGGTTGGATCACGCCTGCTGATACCGAATCTCGTGATCTTGACTGGTTCACGTTCACCGTCGACGGTCCGGTCACCTTGAGCGTCACGTTCGACACGGCCAGCGTCACTGACGGATTGCCCATGGCTGACTTTCTCTGGTTCGTGACCAATTCCGACTGTAGTGACCTGGTGGTCATCGCCAGTGGCGTCAACACCAATCAGGAGTGCCCGCAGAGCATCGATCCGGTGGTTCTTCCTGCTGCTGGCACCTACGGCCTCGTCGTGACCGTCAATTGCTTCGGTACGGCCGATTGCACCCCCTGTCCTTCGGACTACCTTGCGAGGATTGTTGCCGAGTACAGCGAATTCCCCGACTGTGGTGATCCGGGTGCCGGTTCCTGCGTCGAGTCAAACGGATCCCCGGGCTGCGACGACTTCTCATGCTGCGAAGCTGTCTGCAACTTCGATCCGATTTGCTGCGAGTTCGAATGGGACGACACCTGCGTCAACAACGCAGTCGACCTGTGCGGCTTCTTCATCTACGACTGCCCTGATGATCCTGCTGCTCCCAGCAACGACTGCCCGTCTGGCGCGATTGCTGTTGGTGATAACGAAGTTCTTTCCTTCGACACCGAGCTTGCCAATACCGTTGGCCCGGATGAGGCTGCCTGTGCATCCGGCGAGAATGACCTTCCCATCTGGCGCGACCTCTGGTACTCCTGGACCGCTTCGGATGAAGGCACCATGACCGCCTCCACGTGTGGCATCGCTCAATTCGACACCAAGATTGCTGCATACGATGTCACCGATCTGGTCGATTTTGGCGAACTGCCTCAGTTCATCATCACGTGCAATGAAGATTGCGTCGATGATCCTGAGTTCTTCTCGTCCGAGTTGACCATTCCTGTCGAAGCAGGTCGCAGCTACCTCTTCAGGCTTGGTGGTTATCTCGATGCATTCGGCAGTGGCGATATCAGCTTCAACTACGCTCCGCCGGTTCAGCCGGACGAGTGTGACGAGCCTGGTTCAGCGTTTGCTACCAACAACGACTCGACTGATCTGACCCTCAACGGCATCGCTTGTGCTGGTGCTGGCATCACGGTCAACAACGAGTATGCGACAATCATCGACCTGTCCGGTCTGGGCGAAGTCGAGATCCGCTGCGTTGAGTTCGGTTGGTTCAACACTGGTTCAAGCCTTGTCGGCAACATCAACATCTACAAGGATCTTGATGGCGGCGATCCCATTTCGCCGGACACCGACCTGGAACTGGCTGCAACCGACGAGATCCTTCTGCCTGCCACCGATGGCGTGGAGGTCGTCAATATCGCCAAGTTTGATCCGTATGTCTGCCTGCAGCCCGAGGCTGACGGCAGTCTCTTCATCGTTGTCGAACTCGCGATTCCTGCAAGCTCAGATGGCTTTGCCACCTTTGCAGGTAATGATGTGGGCGCAGCCTACGAGACCTACCTCAAGTCAGCTCCTTGTGGCCTGACTGAATACCTCAAGCTTGCAGACATCGGCTTCCCGGGCTTCTACTGGGTTGTCCAGGTCAACTACGAGGCGGGTTGTGGTGGCGGCGACACCTGCGTTGGTGATATCAACGAGAATGGTGTTGTTGATGGTGAGGACCTCGGTATCATGCTCGGCCAGTGGAACGCGACCGGCTCGAACCCTGCTGATCTGAACGGCGATGACATCGTCGACGGTGAGGACCTGGGTCTCCTGCTCGGCAACTGGGGCCCATGCGTCTGAGTCTGCTGAACTCTGGTCAACCGTGTTGACCTGACTCTGCACCCAATGTGATGCAACCAGCCCCCGGCACGAGTGCCGGGGGCTTTTTCGTGCCTTGGTGCAGTACATTCCAGTTCCCTGCTCTTGTGTACAGATCTGAATACCGGACATTGCGGCATAAAATGTGTCCCATTGTGGGCTCAAGTCCAATATCAGTCTTTCGCATCACCCGGAGTCCGCTTATTCTAAATACATCGAAATGCCCACGCATTGACGACTCATGGGGTCCTTGCAAGAACACACAACTGTGGAGAAAGAGATGTTTCATATCACTCATGCAAATATTCGTTGCACCTGTCTCTGGGCACTGTCAGCAGTGGCCATTTTGATGGTGTCATCAAACGCATTCGCCACTTACGGTGCATGTCCTGGTGCCGGCGACTGCTGCAGCCCCAACGGCAGCCCGAGCTGTGACGATGCTGACTGCTGTGAATCCGTCTGCGCCCAGGATGCATTCTGCTGCGAGACTGAATGGGACCAGTTCTGTGCCGATGCGGCTGCGGATATCTGTGTTAATTGTGACGGTGGCGGTGGCGGCGGTGGTGGTGGCTGTGCCCCTGCATGCGGCAAGGACAACGTCGCCTGTCTTCCTGATGGATCGGGGCCTGCAGAAAATGCCCGACACGTTGGCCAGCTGCTCCTGAACGGATCGCCCTGGTGCACCGTCTGGATCGTTGCCAGCCCCAACCTGGTCATGACCAACCAGCATTGTGTCGTCGGAGGAAATGCGAACCAGTTCTCGGTTCGTTTCAACTACGAATGTGATGCATGCACTGGTGGCAGCGAAGAATCCACGGTCACGTTCAACGTCACCGAGATCGTCGCCACCAATGCTGGTCTGGACTACGCGATCCTGAGATTGTCGGGTGATCCGGCCAGCCAGTTCGGCCAGGCCACCATCGATCCGTCAGCTCACAGTGTTGGCACCGCGATCTACGAGATCCACCATGCCGATGGTGATGTCAAGGCCGTCGATGAGGGCCAGATCACCGCCCTGAACCAGGATGTCTGTGTCGACAACGAGTCGGCCGTGAGCGTGGTTGCTGCAGGCGGTGCCAGTGGTTCGCCCGTCTTCAGAACCGAGAACGACTGTGTGACCGGTATCTGCAACTGTGGCCCGTTCTGTGCACCTGGCTTCATGGTTCCGATGTCGAACATCTGGCCGTCCGCCGGCCCCCAGATCGCAGCTGCAGGTGGCACCGTCCTCCTGTGCGGCGATGACCCGACAGAGTGCGGTGATCCCGGAACCGGGAGCTGCTTCGAGCCCAGTGCCACGCCGTTCTGTGATGATGCCGAATGCTGCAATGCAGTATGCAACACCGACAATTTCTGCTGCGAGACCGAGTGGGATGAGAAGTGTGCAGCCATGGCAGCACAGATCTGCGACACTCCATGTGGTGGTGATTGCCTTGGTGATCTCAACTTCGACAACATTGTCAGTGGTGCCGACTTGGGGATTCTGCTTGCCAATTGGGACACCGATGGTTGTGGTGATCTGAACATCGACGGCATTGTCGATGGCCAGGATCTTGGTGTCCTTCTCGCCCAGTGGGGCGAGTGTTCGCCGCCCAAGGGTGAATGTGGTGAAGTCGGCTCTGGGGACTGCTGTGATCCCAACGGCACACCGTTCTGTGATGACGCGCTCTGCTGCGACCTGGTCTGCCAGTCCGATCCATTCTGCTGCGAATCCGAGTGGGACGACACCTGTGCAGGTTCAGCTGGAGAACTGTGCGACTGCAGTGGCGGTGGTAACGAAGGTTGCGGCGAAGCCGGAACCGGCGACTGCTGCGAAGCGACCGGCACCCCGTTCTGTGACGACCAGGTCTGCTGCGATGCCATCTGTGCGGCGGATGCGTTCTGCTGCGAGACCGAGTGGGACCAGATGTGTGCCGATATGGCCGCCAAGTCCGCTGACTGCGATTGCGGTGGCGGCGGCGGCGGCAAGGGATGCGGATCGCCCAAGTCGGGAAGTTGCTTTAAGCCCAATGGCTCCCCGTACTGCAACGATGCAGCCTGCTGCGAGACGGTCTGTCTGGCTGATGCGTTCTGCTGTGATACCGAGTGGGACCAGATCTGTGCCGATGCGGCAGCGGACACCTGCGACCAGAACTGATCGCTTCTCCTGAAGATTTGCAAGGGTCCTGGCCTCGGCCAGGACCCTTTTCATTTTCCTGGTCAGGAGCCGGATTCTGCCAGATGACGGATCGCCCCGGCGGCGAGTTCACGCAACCTGCCATCGACCCCGGCATCCTCGGAGAGTCCCTCGAGCGCCTTGGTCAGTGCCTTGTCTGATTGGGTCGTGATCCTCTTGGCATGTCGGACGAGAGCCGCCGCGATCGTTGCCGTGTAGAGGCGGGCTGCGAGCCTCCTGTCATCGGTGGACTCGCCCTCGACACGCATGCCCTTGAAGACGTCCTTGGCACTGGTGAGTTCCTCTGTTGTCCTGCCGGGATCCACGATGAATTCGACCGCCGACTCGCTGGCGGGATGGATCTCGTGAATCAACCAGTCGGCCATCGTCATGGCCGGGTCCTTGTCGCTGGAAAAGGCCCACTCGATGGATTCGCCGAGATTGGTGTGCCCTGGATTGTCGTTGTTCATCTCTGGTCCTCCATGAGTCGGAGCAGATCCAGCAGTTCGGCCTGCACCTGGGATTCGTCCTCGACGGTGTCCCTGATCGATTCGGCAATCGCCCTGGCGAATCGCCGCTTCACCGTGACCAGCATGTTGGCGACCTGCGCGGTGCCCTTGAGATTCCAATCCCTGACGAGTGTCTCGTAGCTTGCCGGATCGTCGCCTTCCAGCATCGGAAGAATGAGTCTCCTGTTGAAGATGTCCCAGTGGGCCGCCTGATCCTTCTCGACGCACATCTTCTCGACCCGCACGATCACATCCTGGATGATCGATGTCACCCATTGCCGGGTGAACGCCTGGTCCGGAGACAGTCCGCTTGATGCGATGTCGAAGCCGACCTGGCTGTCATCGATACGACCCATGTACCCGTCCTTCGGTGAGCGAAGCGTCGATGAATCGTATCGATGCCTGTCCCTGACGTAGTTGCTCACCGATCGGATGAGCAGTGATCGGAACCGCCCCCTGTTGGGATCCGCCGATTCAAGCAGATTCCGGCCGAGCATGACATCGGCCATGAATCCCTGGGTCAGATCCTCTGCCGCATCGGGATCCTTGCCGGTGGATCGTATGTACGCATAGATCGCCGGGCGGTACCTGTCGGCCAGCTTCGAGAGGCTCTCGGAGGCCGATGGGCTGCTCTTGTCAATGGCATCGATGATGACCGACCACTGTGTCTGGCCGTGTTGTGTTTCGTCCATATTCGGTGAACTTGCCATGTGGATCCTTCCCGGATATCGGATCACTGGGACAACTCGACTCCATACACTAGGATATCCTCTTGCTTATGGCATGATCTGATTGCCAGATTTCACGTCCCCGGCAGGCTTCAGCATTGCATCTTGTAGAGATCATCGCGCTGGTCGTCTCGATTACGGCAGTAATCGCGTACCTCAACGACAGGTATCTCGGACTGCCTACGGCCCTGGGCACGTTCGTCGGGGCCTTGGCCTTCGCACTCATCCTGGTGTTTCTGGATGCGATCGGGCTGGTCTCGGACGACTGGGCTTCCCAGATGCTGTTCACGATCAAGTGGGGCGATCTGCTCCTGCATGGTCTTCTCGGGTTCCTGCTGTTCGCGGCGGCGATCCAGCTGGATGGGAGCCTCTTCGCACGGAATCGGTGGTCGATCACGTACATGGCCACGATCGGTGTCGTCCTCTCCGCATTGCTGACCACGATAATGATCGTGGCGGTCCTGGGATACCTGCACAGCTACTATCCGAAGATCGGTCTTTCGTGGTGGCCGGCATTCGTGTTCGCGGCCATGATCGTTCCGACCGATCCAGTCCTCGTCGGCGGCCTTCTCAGGAAGCTGAAGATCACTCCAGCGGTCAAGGGCGTCATATTCGGCGAATCGTTGTTCAACGATGCGGTCGCGATCGTTCTGTTCATCTTCGCCGTGGGGATGACCAAGCGACCCGACGACATGCATTTCTCCACGGCCACCCTCTACATACTCCAGATCGGCGGTGGCGGAGTGATCCTGGGCATCCTTCTCGGATCCATCGCAACATACATGCTGAACACGAGCAGGAGTGACAGCGTCCATCAGATGATCACGATCGGAGTGGTCGTCGGCGGATACTCCCTTGCCGAGTTCATCGGCGTCTCGGCGCCGCTGGCTCTGGTCCTGGCCGGCATCATCATCGCCAAGTATCGAGGGTACGCCCAGGCCAAGCAGGAGCACCCGGTTCTGAGCTTCTGGCGGGCGATCGAGGCGACCATCAACGCGATCCTCTTCGCGCTGATCGGGCTCGAGCTCGTCACGTTCGACTGGGAGTGGGGGTGGCAGCAGGGTGTCATTCTCTCATCACTCATCATCTTCCCCCTGATCATCATCGCCAGGTACATCAGCCTCCTGATTCCATGGGTGTTTTCAAGGGTCAAGAAGAAGGTGCGGCACAGTTCCATCGTCCTGATGACCTGGTGCGGCATGCGTGGCGGCGTCTCGTTCGCCCTGGCACTCAGCATCGATCACGACGTGCCGTACCGTGAGCCCTTCATATTTGCGACCTTCATCATCGTGGTCCTCTCGATCATGATCCAGGGTTTCACCGTTCCCATGCTGGCCCGTTGGGATGCCTCCAAGTACGAGGACACATCACACGAGGAATAGTGATCTGATCCGGTTTCTCCTGCGTGGTTGCGTCTCACCGGCTGCACGGTCCCCATTCGCCGAGAAGGTATCCGAGATCTCCACCACCGATCACACCATCTCCGTCAAGATCCCTTGATGGGTCGTTGCCGCCCCAGCTGGCAAGCAGCAGTGCCAGGTCCTTCTGGCCGACCGTTCCATCTCCATCCACGTCCGCGATGCATCCAATTGTCCCGCTCGTATGAAAGATAGGATCATCGAACGGATACTCCACGAACGCGATCAGTGCCTGGCGGTCAACGGCGTTCATCGCCAGGACGGCCTGACGCGAGGCCTCCGCCTCGCCGCCATGCCAGAGGATCGCCTCCATGATCGTTCGAGCACGACCATCATGGAGAAAGTTGGCCTGGCCATCGGTCTGCCAGGGATCCTCACAGGTCTGTGGCAGCCCGTTGGCGTGCTTGACGTATCCCAGCGCCCAAAGGGGTGGCGTTCGCCACTCGTTTCCGTCTGCATTGAATTCCGGCATGGAATCGGCCAGTCCTGGTCCCATGTCATGAAGCAGCAGATCCGTGAACGGTTCGATGTGCTGTGACCGATACGACTCAATGGGGTGATCAGACCGGGTCAGCATCCGTGGCGTATGGCATGCATGGCAGTTCGCCTCCTTGAACAGGTGCATGCCCTCGATGGCCATTGGGTCCTCGTAGTTGTATCGCGGCGGGGGGGCAAGGCCCAGCAGGTACTCCCGAACAAGGTCGAGCTCGACCGACTCGATCTCGAACTCGATTCCCGTGTCGGCGCAGTCGGGTTGACTGGAACCGCAATCCTGCTGGGGGAAGATCGGGTTTCGCATGCCCATGTCCCGGTTGAAGGCCTTCGCTGCCTGCTGCAGCAGGTCGGGTTGTGAAGCCTTCCATCCGAAGCGCCCCACCACCTGATCGCCGGAGGCCCTGTCCCACACGCGATTGGCTCTGCCTGATATCCCATCACCATCCAGGTCGAGTGCATCCTCCCGGGCGAGGATTTCCGTCTCACTGATCGCCTCGAGAAGACCGACCCCGGTCAGCATCGGCGTCATTCTCGCCGATACCATCGCCACGCCGTCATACCCGGGGGTCGAATCAACGTCGGGTACGTTCGAACCGATCGATCCGTGGGCCATGTTCTCGTAGATGAATACGGGTCTTCGAAGCTCGTAGGATGTCCCGTCATCGAAGGTGCCCTTGATGTACTTCCACTGCACGCCGATCCTCGCCTCAATGGAGGTCCCCTCGATCGCATCGAGATCAAGCTGTGTGCCATAGAGCGGGTGTGGCACAGGTTCGCCGTTGGGGCCGGATCCCGGGATGCCGACGTTGAAGACGATCGACTCGACGTGCTCTCCATCCTCCGGGTACCGGCCGCGACCATCCTGGACATGGCATCGAACGCACGACGTGGCGCTGTAGCGAGGACCCAGAACCGCCTCCCTGAAGCTCGGGCTGTTCGGGTACTGGAAGCCGAGCGGTCCGCTGCAGCAGTCGAACCTCATCTGCTCGTTCAGGAGCTTGCCGGATTCGAAATCGGTCTCGAATGTCAGCTTCCCCTGCATGAACCGGTCGAGCTGGCCCGGACTCATCCCCTGTGCATGCTGGACGAATCCGAATCGAGGTGAGATCACGTGCGGGATCGACGCTCGCCCGGCCGGGTATGCCCGCCTGTTGCCGGTGTGGCCGAAACGACCTCGTCCGACCTGGTAGTAGTGAAAGTCGGAGTAGTAGCTCGCGACTGGATTGCCTGCCGGCAGGTCGGTGAACGTGAAGTCGAAGTCGATGATCGATCCCGGAGTCACGTCCGGCACTCGCTTGCTGAAGACGTTCGGGGATTCGGTCGACTTGTCCATGACCAGGTTCACGCCCGTCAGCGGCCTGTCGCATTGGGCCGGATCGTTGTAGACGAAGTACTTGAAGTCCATGCGGCCGACCGGGAACCCCGGATTCGTCGTGACGACGACATCGAGCCACTTCCCGGAATCGATGATCTCGATGCCGAAGGAACGACCGTCATCATAGAGCTCCACGTAGTTGTCGAATCGCCATTCATATGGATGCCGATCCCTGAACCGCCCGGCGGTCCTCGCGATGACCGGTGTCTCCGGGGTTGCGTTGGTCGCTCCCGGCTCCTCGCCGACCCGGTGCTGGAAGCTCGCTGTCTCGGCCTTGTGTTCCCCCATCTTCTGCACGAACCAGTACTCGACCTCCTGTCCTGGCCCGGCCGGCACCGGTGCATGGAAGAGTCCCGCTGATCCCGGAATCATGGGAACATCCTGGATCGGTCCTCCCTCGACCCTGATCCGAAGAAGGACATCCTCCGCCGGCTGTAGGCCATGACTGGAGATGCCTGCGTGAAATGTCATCGAAGGTGAACCATCGATGATCGCCAGTTCGTGCCTGAAACCACGGACCGGTGGGGGCATCACATCGTCTCTGGCAAAATCCGTGCACTTGCCTCCCACGATGAACTGGTGGACCGGGTAGATGTACTGCTGTGGGTTCTGCATGAGCAGGTTGAATCCAACCTCGACGCCTGCGGACTGCCCCGGCATGGTCCAGTTGAAGACACCATCGCCCTCGGCCGTCATGACCTGTCCGCCATGATTGACCGGAAGCATCGGGTAGATGATCACCAGCGTGACGTCCGGATCGGTCCTGATCTCGAATCGGAGCCCGTCGCCTTCGGGGCAGACCGATCCGTCATAGTCAGGTGTCTGGGCCACGACCTGCGCGGCAGTTGCAGTCAGCAACACAAGCATCGGCAGGGTCAGCCTGCCAGGTGAACTGGGCATTGTCATCATGGGGTTCCCGGGAGACACGCGGAGCGTGGGCGTTCAGTACAACCACGATTGACCAGGCTGGCCCAGGATCCAAGTGGAATTGTCCAAAATTGACAAACAGCTTGGCATTCACATCAGGAGAATGTGAAACCATTCGCAGCTTTTAATCATGTGATTTCGCCCATCGAACAGGCCGCCCGTGGGGGCAGCCGGTTCCAACGGGCCAGTGGAGCCGGGGGGATTCGAACCCCCGTGCCGATACAGTCAGCGCGCCGCGTCTACACGTGTAGTCGCCACTTGAATCTCGATTCCACCAATGCGGGCGACAGCACGCAGTGAAATCCAGGCATGCGAATTTCTCGTTTCTCCAGGGCATGCCAGCCCTTTGAAACCAGCCTGATGTTTTTCAATCCATCTCCGTATCAGGCATCTGGAGATGGATTGCGCGACGATATTAGGCCGCGAGAGCGTACTGCGGGTTGGCAGTTATGGTTTGCATCCTTTTTACGTGGCCAGGATGCTCCACGACGCGCAACGACGCACCTTCCCTGTCCGGTCGATTCCAGGTCGGCCCCGATTGTCAAAGAGCTGATCCGAATTATAGCACGGTAAATCCGGGGTCAATCGGCATCATGATCGTTCATCTCGAACATCATCCTCGTTTATGACACAATGGCGGTATGCCAGGTCCCACCCGAATCCTGTTCGTCTGCATGGGCAACATCTGCCGAAGTCCCATGGCCGAAGGCGTGTTCCTGCACATCAGCAAGCAGGCTGGCACTTCCGATCGATTCCACGTCGACTCGGCCGGCACCGGCGGCTGGCACGTGGGTGATCCGGCGGACCCGCGTTCACGGGACGTGGCCAGCCGCCATGGGATCGAGCTGACCAGCCGGGCCCGGCAGGTGATGGACGAGGACTTTCATGAATTCGACCTGATCGTCTGCATGGATCGTGACAACAGGGATCACCTGATCGCCGACGGTGCGCCCGCCGACAAGGTCGTCCTGCTTCTCCAGTACGACACGTCCATCACGTTGGACGAGGTGCCCGATCCGTACTACGGCGGACCCGACGGCTTCGATCACATGTACGACCTCATCGACGCATCCTGCCGGAAGCTGCACGAGCATCTTGTCTGATGCATGGAGATCCGATCGTGGGCCTGAAGGATGACCTTGCCAGTTGTCTCCGGGATTCCGGTCGCTCCGCTGAGCCTCGCCGAATCGAAGTCCTGGGGCGTTCCGGCGAGTGCAGTGTCCTGCGTGTCGAGGTCGGTGACGAGCAGATCGTCGCCAAGATCGTCCCCGCATCGAGCCACGCCCTGCTTGTCCAACAGCGAGAGGGACTCGAAGCGATGCAGGTGACCGGTACCGTCTCCGTGTCGCGGCCACTGCATGACGGGATTCATGGGCGGAGTGGAATCCTCCTGATGGAGTCGATCCGGTCCGGCACGATCGATGAGGCCGGTTGGGAACGGTTCGGCCGTGAACTCGCCGCGCTCCACGATGTGGAGGCTGGTTCGGCGTACGGCTTCGCTCACGACAACCACATCGGCAGCACGATCCAGCCTAATGGATGGATGGACGACTGGGTCCGGTTCAATCGCGAGCGACGGATCGGCCACATGCTGGACATCCTGCGATCAGGTGGTTCGCTGCCGGCGGATCTGGAGTACGCGGTTCTCGGCGTGATGGATGCGATGGATCGACTGGTTCCGGCCAGGCCGGTTCCGTCCCTGATCCACGGGGATCTCTGGTCGGGCAACGCGATTGGGGCCGGCGACGGCCGGATCGTGCTGATCGACCCGGCCTGCTCGCATGGTGATGGTCTTGCGGATATCGCGATGATGCGACTGTTCGGTGGTTTTCCGGAATCGTGCTACCGGAGCTACTTCTCGATCAGGAGGGCACGGGAGGATCTCGATCAGATCATCGGGACGTACCAGCTCTACCACGTGCTCAACCACGCGGTGATCTTCGGTGGGGGATACCACGGACAGGCGCTGAGCCTGTGCCGGTCCCTGCTGGACCGAGCCTGAATCAGCCGTTGCGGGCTGCGAACTCCTTCATGAAGGAGGCGAGGCACTCGCACCCCTCTCTGGGGAAGGCGTTGTAGATCGAGGCGCGGATGCCGCCGGCGTCACGGTGCCCCTTGAGTCCGTCCATCTTCTCAGCGGCGGCCTCCTCGACGAACCGATCATCCAGTTCCTCGGTCGGAAGCCTGAACGAGACGTTCATGTGCGAACGGGACGATTCCTGGGCGAGCCCGGTGTAGAAACCACCCGAGGTGTCGATCGCATCGTAGATGATGCTCGACTTCTCGCTGTTTCGACGTTCCATCTCGGTCAGTCCACCCTGCTCGTGGATCCAGTTGAACACCTGGCCCATCATGTAGATTCCGAAGGTCGGGGGCGTATTCAGCCTTGAACCGGCCTTGCTGTGCCGGGCGTAGCAGAACATGGATGGAAGATCGGTCCGGCCCTGCTCGGCGAAATCCTTCTTGAGCAGCACCAGCGCCACGCCCGAAGGACCAAGGTTCTTCTGGGCGCCCGCATAGATCGCGCAGTGGCGGTCCCAGTCGAACGGACGGCCGAACATCTCGCTGCTTGTGTCGCAGATCAGCGGGGAATCGCTGTCGGGGATGTTCTCGAACCGGGTTCCGAAGACCGTGTTGTTGGAGCAGTAGTGGAAGTAGGCCGCGCCCTCGGTCTGGTTGATCTCGTCGCTGCCCGGCACGTGATCGTAGTTGCACTGGGTGCCGTCGAAGGCGACGTTGACGTTGCCGAAGTGCCTGGCCTCGGCGATCGACTTGTGCGCCCACACGCCCGTGTCCAGGTAGTCGGCGGTTCCGTCGGCCGGGAGGAAGTTCATCGGCATCATCGCGAACTGGGTGGTGGCGCCGCCCTGGATGAACAGGATCTCCCAGTCGTCACCCAGGCCGGAGACCCTTCGGCAGGCTTCCTCGGCCTCGGCGAGGACGCGATCGAAGACCGGTCCGCGGTGGCTGTGCTCGAGGATGCCGATGCCCGAACCGTGGATGTTCCAGATGTCCTGCTGGGCCTTCTGGATGATCTCCTCCGGAAGCGCCGCAGGACCCGCGGAGAAGTTGAAGATCCGATCGACGTGTCCGCCGTGAGTGGTTGTCGTGCCTGGTGAGGTTGAAGTGCTCATGCTGCTGTCCTTGCCGGTCTTCGGCGATGGTGTCCGTCTGTCCCGCTTTCACGCGATGTTCGTCAGCGTGATGCTCATGATGTTGGAGTTGGACTTGATTGATTCGAGGTCTTCAGTGGAGGGGCTGCTGGACAGCCGGATCCGCGCACAGGCGGCCTCCTCGCCGGTGTAGATCAGGTTCTCCATCTCGTCCACGTTGATTCCCGACTGGCTCAGCGTGTCGAAGACATGGGCCAGGACACCGGGCTTGTTCAGGTGCCGGATGATCATCTGGCAGGTCGCGGCCGTCTTGTCGGCCCGGTTGACGCAGTTGCGGACGTCGCCGGTGGTCGCGTACGTCCTGACGATGTTGACCGCTTCGGTCGCGATGGCCTCCTGCGCCTGTTCCGTCGAGGCACCGATGTGGTGGGTGCCGATGACGTTCTCCAGCGAGACGATCTGGTCGGTGAACTCGCCGGTTCCGGATCCCGGCTCGTTCGCGAAGACGTCCAGGCCGACCCGGAGGTTCTTCTGGCGAATGGTCTCGGCAAGCGCGGCCTGGTCGATGACGCTTCCACGTGACGTGTTGACCAGGATCGCCCCTGGCTTCATCGCCGCGAGGAACTTCTCGTCGATCATGTTCTCGGTGTCGTCGTTGGCGGCGACGCTGATCGAGATGACGTCGCTGATCCTGGCGAGATTGACCGGGTTCTCACAGAGATCCACTCCGTTGATCTCGGCGGTCTCGTGGGTAAGGCTCCTGCTCCATGCGGCGACGTTCATGCCGAAGGCGCGACCCCGCTGGGCGATCGCAAGCCCGATGCGGCCGAGCCCGATGACACCAAGCGTTCGCCCGGAGAGTCCTCGTGCTGCGGAGAACTCCTTCTTGTTCCACTTTCCGGCCTTCAGCTGCTCGGTCTGCTGGGGGATCCGCCTGTCACATGAGAGGATCAGTCCCCAGGCCAGTTCGGCCACCGCGAGCGAGTTCTTGCCCGGGCAGTTGGCGACGAAGATGCCCCGGCTGCTGGCGGCCATGATGTCGATCGTGTTGTACCCGGCTCCCGCCCGGACGATCAGGCTCAGTCGGCGGCCCGCCTGGATGGACTCGGCCGTGACCTTCGTGCTGCGGACGATGATGCAATCCGGATCATGTTCCCGGATCAGGTCCGGCAGTTGATCGGCCGTGGCATCAGGATGGAAGTGCACGTCGCATCCGAGCCGCTGGAGATTATCCAGGCCGGCCTGGTCGAGCTTGTCGGCCACGAGAACGCACAGCAGGCTCCTGTCGGAGTCCGTTGTGCTGGGATCCATCGTGCTCGTCGGCATGCCGGTCATCGATCCATCATTGTACCTGAACTCCGGCCTCGTACGAAGCCCCTCCGGCGATGGCTGGAATCAGCCCTTGCAGGCCAGGGTCGGCTGGAAGGAGTGGATGAACAGGCCGCTGCGAAGCTTGGGCTCGAACCACGTGGATTTCGGGGGCATGATCTTTCCGGCGTCGGAGACCTCCAGCAGCTGTTCAATCGAGGTCGGATGCATGGAGACCGCGAGGTCGCCATCACCGGAGTCGACGCGCCGTTGAAGTTCCTCCGTGCCACGGATGCCGCCGACGAAGTCGATCCTGGGATCCGTACGAGGGTCCTCGATTCCCAGGAGGGGTGCCAGGATGCGGTCCTGCAGCAGTGAGACGTCGAGTGAACCGATCGGATCGTCCGCATCGATCGAGTCGGCCGCCAGCGTGAGCAGATGCCAGCCTCCACCATCACCCGGACCCATGTAGATGCAGAACGAGCCCGGCCCGGGCGGCGTGGGATCCGTGGTGGGGGAGAGATCCCCGACCTGTCCCAGCTGCTGCAGCAGTGTCTCACGGTCGAACCCATCCAGTCCGCGAACGACCCTGTTGTACGCGAGGATGTTCAGTTCCCCGGCGGGAAACAGCACGGCCAGGAAGCGGTTGTATTCCTCGGAGCCGTCATGGTCCGGGTTGCTCGCTGCGCACTCATGCGCCGCTCTGGCAGCGCCGGCGGATCGATGATGTCCATCCGCGATGTACAGGCATTCGGTTCGCTTCATCGCGTCGACGTAGAACCCGGGATCCTCGACGCGCCATCCCGTGTGCGTCACGCCGTCGGGAGCGACGAAGTGGAAGATCGGTCGCTGGTTCATGTCGGTCTCGATCCTGGCGATGATCTCCGGATCATCCCTGAAGGTCAGGAAGACCGGTTCGGCATGGGCGGACAGTTCGAGCATGTGCCGGGTCCGGTCATCCTCCTTGTCCGGCCGCGTTTTCTCGTGCTTCTTGATGGTGTCGTCATCGTAGTCGGCGACATCGCAGCAGCCGACGATGCCGACCTGCCGCCGTTGCTGCCACACCTGCCTGTAGATGAACAGGCCGGGCTGCTCGTCCTCGACGAGGCTGCCGTCCCTGATCATCGCCTCAAGGTTCTCCGCCGCCTTCTGGTAGACCGGGTCGGAGTGGACGTCGACCGATTCGGGCAGGTCGATCTCGGATCGAATCACGTGAAGGAAACTGTCCGGACGTTCCTTGGCGGCTTCCCTGGCCTCGGCCGTGGAGATCACGTCATACGGTTCGCTGGAGATCTTGGCCGCGTTGCTTGAAAGCGGCCTCAACGCCTTGAAGGGATAGAACTTGACCATGGGGGAATTGTATCTCCACGATGCCAGGTCCGGGAACCTGGCCGGATAATCGTGCAAATCGATTCATTTGCCTGAAGTCGTCCCCGTTCCATGTCGATCGCACCAACCGCCCCACATGCGGGGCAGTGGATATCAACACAGATATGGAGAGCATCCATGACAACCGCACCAGCACTTGTCCTGAACAATCCGATCGTGGAAATCGACGTCATCGAGCAGCAGGGCGACCCGATGTCGGGTTGCGCCACCGCCATGAGGGTCGGTGGAGACCAGTTCGGCGCCATGTACGAGCTCACCGACCTCGTCTGGTCCGGCGATCGGCTCCTGGCCAGGTCGTCCGAGCCGATCGAGCCGGGTTCCATCGTCTCCCTTGGTTTCCAGCACGCCGGATGCATGGCCCGTCGGGCCACCGTCTACGGCTGTCGATTCGAGGATGGTTCCTACCGGAACCTGCTCTACATCGACCAGCAGATGGCCGCCTAGGGTCCGTTGCTGGTCCGTCTGTGACGATTGTGCGATCAATCCGAGCAGTCGGGCCAACTTGGTTGTTCTCTTGACGAGGACATCATCGATCCGCATCGGACAATTGCCGATGTCCGTCAGTGTGGCTGGCTCCCTTGTCACCGGCTCGTGCCGCTGGAGGGACGGCATCTGGCGGTTTCAAGCAGCCACTTCGTCGGTCGGCACCGAAAGGCCACGGCCGGCATTCCATGCGGGGTCACGTGACTTCGCGGTTTCCTTCCCCGGCACTCTTCCGTTGATGAACGTGTGCCGGACCCTTGGATGCGATTCCTGATTCGCAGTCCCACATTTGTTGCAGGAGTTCGGCAATGTACACCCGCTCGAAAGCCCCCCGCGGCTTCACCTTGATTGAAATTCTGATCGTCGTGGTCATCCTCGGCATCCTTGCTGCAATCGTGATCCCACAGTTCACCGATGCCGCCCAGGACGCCAACGTCTCCAGTGCTCGGAGCCAGCTGCAGTCCATGCGCAGCCAGATCGAGCTCTACCGTGTCCAGAACAATGGGCAGATGCCTGGTGCCAGCTCCGGCTCAAACGGAGCCGCTCCCTGGGGCTCCATGATCGATGACAGCCTGATCCGCTCGGCTCCCAACTGGCCGCTTGGCTTCGTGGAATCATGGAGTGCAACCACGGGCCTCAGCCTGACGTTCGATACAGGCGCCAATCCATCCATTCCTGATGTGAATGGAGACGGGAATAACGATGCGACCGATGTTACGGCGATCGCAAACTGGTGATCACCTGAGATCACAATCTGATTGATCCAGGCGGTGTCGAGAACTCGGCACCGCCTGATTCGTACCTAGGAGGATGGAGAGTGAAGATGACAATTGAATCGCACGTACACAGGCGTGGACTGGCCAATATGGGCGTACTGATGGTCGGCCTGGGGATGCTGGCCGCCGCCCTTGGCCATGCCCTCGTGGACTCGAACCCGGGAGGGCCGAGGCAGCTGTCCGAGCAGGAGATGCGCCAGCAGTTGTGCAGCATGCCCATCGGGCAGGAAGCAGCGATCCTCGCGGTCCACCAGTGGCCCAGGAGGGGACGAACCGAGCTGGTCTTCTGGGCCAGGGACGACTTCGACCCCGGCAGGATCAACGAGGACGAGCTCGCGGTTCTTGCCTGGAACGGGCTGGCCGGCCACTGGGCCGTCTACACCAGCAGCCGTTCCGATCGAAGCAGGGTGGATCATTCCAGGGTCCTCGGTCGCGGTTTCAGCCATGAGTTCTGCTCCGATTCAAGCGTTGGAACCAGTTTCATCGCCTCCGAAGGCATCCTGGACGATTCGATCGATCCCTGGGGCGGATCTTTTTGATTCACTCATTCGGCGTCGACATCCGGCCGATGAAAGGCACATCCAGGCGTCGATTCACGTTTCGACAGGGGCAGGGGAGGCCAGCCACGGGAGCTTCTTCATGCGCAAGCGTCTTGATCTGAATTCAGTACTGCTCGTCACGGGGCTCTGCCTCGCCGGCCAGTTCCTGGTGTCCCTTGCCCGGCCCGATCACGGATCGGCCGCCTGGGCGCAGGTGCGCAGTTCCAACCAGAATGCCAAGGGCGTCCTTCCCCCCAACGCATGGGCCCAGAGGGTCGAGCTGATCAACGAGGTCAAGGCGCTTCGAGCAGAGGTCGCACGTCTCGGCAGCAAGCTCGAATCCGGGGGCATCTCCGTCCGCATCGAGAACATCGACGAGCTGAAGACGGCCCTGACAAAGCCTGAATCCACCGGCAGCGTCGACATCAGCCGACACGTCAAGTAGGCACGAGGATTCCTGATGAATCGGCCCGCCCGTTCCCCGCACAATCGCACCCGTTTCCATGTCGCATCGCGCGCATACACCCTGATCGAGCTGATCATGGTCGTCGCGATCCTCGGCCTGGCGGGGGCTCTCCTCGTGCCGCGGCTGATCGACCAGGATTCATTCGCCATCCAGGCCGCAGTGCGGAACATCGTCGCCGACCTGACCTTCGCGCAATCCGACGCCCTGGCCAACCAGGAGTTTCGCAGGGTTCATTTCTACGATGATGGCAGTGGATACTGCATCTACAGGGTGGATGAGGCCACCTTCGCCTCTCCGTTCGACGCCGTCACCGCCGATTACATCAGCGATCCGATGGCCGGCAGCGGGGAACAGCATGCCTATATCGTCGATTTTTCCAATGATGACGTTTATGACGGCGTGACGATAGAAGCCGCCCAGATTGACAACGGCGTGCGGCACATCACCTACGACCGCCTTGGTGGCACCGTCATGACGGGTGGACTGCCGGGAACCGGTGGGGATATCACCGTGCGTTCGGCGAACTTCACATATCAAATCACGATCAACGCATTTACCGGAAAGCTGAGTGTTCAAAGGGTCGATGGGTAGGGCAGGACATCATGCCCGTCCAGGCCGTGTGAGTCTCACGGTCGGATTGGCTCGTCACTGCTTGATTCGAGGGCCCGATGAAAGACCTGTGGTACCGATTTCGAACCACGCGCAGCCCGGTCGGACTCCATGTCTCCGGGAGGCGGCTCCACCTGGTGCAGCTCCAGGGGCGCTTCGATCGTCGTGACGAGCACGCGGTCAACGCCGCCGCTGTGATCGATCTCAAGACCGACCAGTTTGATCGGAACGTCGTCGCCGAGCAGTTGGCACGCGTCTTCGATGCCGGTTCGTTCAGCACCAGGAAGTGCCATGTCAGTCTTCCGAGCAACTCGGTCCAGGTCCAGCCCGTCCGCCTTCCTCACATGCCCGACAAGGACCTGAAGGAGGCCCTTCGCTGGGAGGCATCGGAGCGTTTCGGTCATGACCGCGACTCCATCGAGGTCGACTATCTTCGAACCGGTGCATCGCTTCCCGGCTCCGAGAGCAAGGAGGAGGTCATCCTGGTCTGCTCGACGCACGAGGACCTGAACACCTGGCTCGAACCGATCTTCCAGGCCGGGCTGACCCCGGTCGGGCTCGAGCCGTCCTTCGCCGCATCGGCGAGGGCCTTGAGCCGTGGATTCAGGCGTGATGCCGATCGGAACACCGTGAGGGCGATCGTCGAGGTCGAGCATGACTGTTCGACCGTGATGATCCTCCAGGGCAGCCGCATCGTCTTCTGCAAGTCGCTTTCACTCGGAGGTGGACGCATGGACGCAGCGGTCCAGGAGCACCTGAAGATTGACCTGGAGACGGCGGCCGCCCTTCGCCGGGCACGTCTGGTCGTCGCTGCGGGATCCAAGGACGCATCGAACGTCGATCCGACCGCCGATCGCGCCGCCTTCGACGCCACTCGCGGCATTCTCCAGGAACTGGCTCGCGAGATCAGCCTCTGCCTTCGCTATTACGGCGTGACCTTCAGGGGAACGCCCCCGCTGGGCGTCATCCTCTCCGGGGCCGAGGCCCTGGAACCACACCTGGATGAGGCGATCGCCGAGGCGACCTCGCTCCAGGTGGATCATGACGACAACATCGGAAGCCTGAAGCGTCTCTACGGTTCTGGCATCAGTCCGCGACTCGGCTTCGGTGCGGGCCATTCATCCTGGAGCGCGGCCATCGGGCTCGCCCTGCGCGGTGTCCAGGAGGAATCATCCGAACGACGTGATGAGCATGTATCCAGGGGGAGGGCCGCATGAAGCAGCACCAGCTCGACCTCCTGCCCGAATCGCTTCGCGATCGATCACGGAGCGGTGTCATGACCGGGAAGCTGATCACCGTGATGATCATCGTGCTGGCCTTTCTGGTGCTGGCGACGGTGCATTCCTCGATGCGCCTCTCTGATGCCCGTGGGAGGCTCAACCAGGCTCGCAGCTCGGCCGAGCAGGCGGAACAGGCTTTCGCCCTGCTGGAGCAGGCCTCCGAGAGGCTTGCCGATTCGGAGCAGCGCATCCAGCAGTACCGGCGGGTCTCGCTGCAGATCCCGTTGACCAGATTGATGGCGACGATCATCAACGACCTGCCCGAATCGATGACGCTCGAGTCGATCCAGTGTGAGCTCACCCCGCTGTCCGGATCGGTTGTACGTGGTGGGCAGGACCATCATTCCACGGATCCGATCCATCTCGATGCCGAGCTCAGCGGATTCGCCGGTTCGGACGAGGATATCGCGACGCTGGTTTCGGCGCTGGATGCCTCGGATCCGTTCACAGAAGTCAACTGGGACATGAGCAGGCACAGGATGATCCGCGACGAGCCAGCGCGCGAGTTCAGGGTCAGCTTCCGGATTCGCATGGATCTCCCGTACGAGGTCTCGACCAGAGAATACACGGCAGTGGAGGACCGGGATGAACACTGACAAGCGACGATTCCTCATCGCGACGGCGATCATGTTCCTGCTCGTACTGCTGGTGTCATGGTTCCACGTGATCCCCAACCATGCCGCGGTCACCCGGATCAACGACAGAATCGACCAGCTGGAGGAACGATCCTCCCAGATCACATTGCTGCACCAGCGCAACGACCAGTTCAGCGAAGCGCTGGACAGGTCACTGGATACCGAGGCAGCATTCAAGGCCATCCCCAGTTCGCCCGGTCATGCCGAGCTGATGCGGAGGCTCTCCATGAACATCAGGCCTGACGAGGTCATCGACCAGACGTTCACGGCAGGGCGGCCCTCGCCCGTGAAGATCCTCGAAGACGACGGCATCCACACGATGCCCCTGACCGTCGAGATGGTGGCTGACTTCCCGTCCATCTTCAGCCTGATCAGGACGGTGGAGAGCCAGGATCGCCTGGTCAGGATCAGTTCGCTGCGGATCGACCGGATTCCGGATGAACGGTCCGATAATCCACAATCTCGCTTGGCCGAGGCGACGATCCAGCTTGATGCGATCTACGCCTCTCAGCCGGAGCAGGAGGATGTTCGATGAATCAGGGTGCTGAACAACAGGACAGGCGTGCTGGTGCGATGGGATTCCTCAAGATCCTCAAGGATCACCTGGTGGCAGACAAGGCTCGCTTCAGGGCATTCCTGTTGATCCTGGCCGTCGGTACGGTCTTCTGGGCCAAGCCCCTGGGCCTGCTGCTGTGGACCAGGATCAAGATCATCACCAGCATCCCCAGGACGGCGATTGCAGAGGAGGAAGTGGAAAAACTTTCCCTGGCCCCTGAAATCGATCTTCCTGCAGTTCCAGGGCGCAAAAAGCCCGTTTTAGTGGCCTTGGACGGGGTTGTGGTGCGAGATCCATTTCGCATCAGCCCGGCCAGTTTTCCCCTGGAACAGGAACTTGAAGCAACTTCTGAGGTCCCTCGAAAGTCGGGGGCTGCAATGGCCGAAACAGAGAACCACTCGGAGGCTTGGTTGACGGAGAAAGTGGCGGAACTGGCTGGTCAGTTCCGTTTGCAGGCTCTGATTCGAGGTCTACCGATGGCAGTCATCAATGGTCGGACATACAGGGAAGGACAGCTCCTGGATCCAGTGGATTCGGAGCAGATTCGCTTCCGTCTGATCAAGGTTGGCGACGACTCGGTCATTCTCGAGCACGAGAGCATCCGCCATGAATTGCGAATGTCCTTGCCCGGGATGAGCCAGCACCTGTCCCGACGAGGTTCCACAGGAGTTGAATGAGCATGCGTCTTCTCACCTTTGAATACAAGAGCGGCCTCGTCGTACTTCTCATGGTCATGGGACTCCTCGTCCCGACCAATACTCCTGTTCACGGGCAGGATGGAGACGGGCAGGCCGCCGACATGCCGGCTGATCAGGACGAGATCCAGATCGACGGCGAGGTCGCTGATGACGACTACAGCACCTTCGATATCGCCGTCCAGGACACCGACCTGGCCGAGGTTCTCCAGATGCTCTCGATCCAGAGCCGGAAGAACATCATCACGAGCAAGAACGTCTCCAAGACCGTGACGGCGAACCTGTACGACGTCACGTTCCACGAGGCGCTGGACGTCATCCTTCACTCGGCCGGCTACGGCTACATCGAGGAAGGCAACTTCGTCTACATCTACACGATCGAGGAACTCGCCGAGATCGAGAAGCTCAACCGCAAGCGGGAGAGCCGTCGGTTCGAGCTGGAGCACCTCTCTGCCGTCGACGCCAACGAGTTCATCCAGCCGATGCTCAGCGGCGAGGGCAAGTCCTCGTTCGTCGGCAAGGTTGATCCCGGATTCACCCCGGACATCGCCGATGGCGGTGCCGACAGCTGGGCCTACACGGGCGTGATCGTCGTGAACGACTATCCCGACGTCCTGGACAACATCGCCCAGCTTCTCTACGAGATCGACACTCCCCCGGCCCAGGTCATGGTCGAGGCGACCGTCGTCAGCACCGATGTCAATGAGGCCACGGCCTTCGGTGTCGACTTCAGCGTGATCGGTGGAATCGACTTCAGCGATCTCGTGAACCCGCTTTCCGCCGTGACGGACCTTCTCATCGGAGACAACACCCCGGGTGACAAGGCCACCAAGGACAAGGGCTTCCAGCCGGCCAACAACAAGGCGTCCGCGATCACATCAAGCGTCGGGCAGACCCAGCGTGAAGGTGGATTCAAGGTCGGCTTCATCAGGAACGACATCAGCGTCTTTCTTCGCGTTCTCGACGAGGTCACCGATGCAACCGTCCTGGCACGGCCGCGCGTGCTGGCCCTCAACCGTCAGCGTGCATCGGTCCTGGTCGGTGAGCGTGTCGGCTATCTCTCCACGACCACGACCGAGACCACGAGCACCCAGACCGTCGAGTACCTGGACACGGGCATCTCGCTGATCTTCAGGCCGTTCATCTCACGTGACGGCACGATCCGCATGGAGCTTGCGCCCAGCATCTCGTCCTTCAAGCTTCGAGATGTCTCGACGTCCTTCGGCAACACGCAGAAGATCCCCGACCAGTTCACCAACGAGGTCACCACCAACGTCAGGCTCAAGGACGGTGAGACCGTCGTCCTGGGCGGACTGTTCCAGGAGATCATCACCAACACCAAGCGCCAGGTTCCCTATCTCGG
Source organism: Phycisphaerae bacterium (assembly GCA_002711415.1). Classification (GTDB taxonomy): domain Bacteria; phylum Planctomycetota; class Phycisphaerae; order Phycisphaerales; family SM1A02. The sequence continues at coordinate 143,353 of PARI01000032.1, forward strand.
GGACATCCCGCTGCTGGGTGAGGCGTTCAAGGGCCATGACGATACCGTGGATAGACAGGAGATCATCTTCCTCATCACCCCCAGGATCGTCAACGATCGCATCCTCGCCGAGGAAGGCGAGGAAGGCCTTCTCTTCAGTGAGATCGCCAGGGTCGGTGCCCGCGAGGGTCTCCTGCCGTTCAGCCGTGAGTACATCACGTCCAACCACAACCAGGACGCGATGGAAGCGATCGCCGACGGCAATGACGAGCTGGCGATGTTCCACATCAATAATTCGCTGAGGCTCAGCCCGCAGCAGGGCCAGATCCGCAAGCTCAAGCACGAACTCTCCGCGAGCAAGCCATCCTCCGGTCACCAGCGAGGCTTCATGGATCGCGTCATCGACAAGGAGATTCAGGAGATGATCGACGAGGATCCGTCCTCCGACACTCCCGACGACCAGGTCGATCCGCTCTCGATGAACTTCGACCCGGTCCCGGCAGATCGGGAGCCCGAAGATGACACCGTCAAGTTCGCCGAGGAGATCCTGGTCGCCCCGGTCGAATCCGACGAGCAGGCCGATGGCCCCGCATCTGAGCCGGTCATGGCATCAGAGGATCCCGATTTCTCCGACTCCGATCCCCTGGAGGGATCCGCAGGTGACCTGGACGATTCTTCCGGATCGATACAGGAGCAGGCGGACGACCTTCTCGAGGCCCTGGAGGCATTTGATTCCACTTTCATCGAGAACGATGAATCGAACGAGCAGTCGGACGGGTTGTCCTACGGGGAACCCGGTTCCACCGATCAAGAGCAGGCCGCCATCGAGGTCGTCGGCTCCACGGAGCCGAGCTTCTCGGTTCTCTCGCCGTTCCACCATTCCAACCGTGCATGGTGGTTCCTCGAGCTCCTGTCGGACCGATCCGGTCGGCAGCAGGGGGCCGGTGAGGGTTGGGCGAGTGTAACGGACGAGTGAACACACGAATGAACACCCAGGCCAGATGGCCGACATCGCATGAATACAGGACCCGACACATGAACCGCATCACGATCTCAATTCTCATTCTCGCTTCCGCCGGACTGCTCCAGGCCTGCGGCGGCCCGACCAAGGCCGGTCTCAAGGCACGATCGGCGGCCGGTGAACGCATGAGCATGTTCCGCAGCCGGGTCGGTTACGAGCAGGCTGAGCAGTCGCTGAATGCCGGTCGTTTCGACCGTGCCGAGAAGGAGATCACCTCGGCGATCCTCCAGACCCCCGAGATCCCCAAGTACCACGTGCTCCTCGGACGCGTCTACATGGAGACGAAGAGGCTCGAGAAGGCCGTCGAGTGCTTCGACACCGCGATCGAAATCGATGAGAAGACCGCTGACGCCCACTACTACCGCGGCGTCGTCCACCAGCGATGGTCCGAGGAGGCCGCCGCTCTGGAGGACTACATGGCCGCATACGAGGTGGACAAGTCAAAGGTCTCATACCTGCTCGCTGCCGGCGAGATGATGATCGAGATGGGCAACTATGACCGCGTCAAGGACCTGGTCATTCCGCAGTTGTCCTACTTCGAGCACAACGCGGCGCTGCACCAGCTGCTCGGGCACGTCTCGATGCTGGAGAACGATCCGCTGCTCGCGTCGGACTACTTCGAGAGGGCGGTGCTGCTCTCGGACGAGGACGACCTCCTGCTGCACGAGTGCGCCCGTGCGCAGTTCGAGGCCGGCCGGTACAGCCAGTGCCTGCTCAACCTGCGCAAGCTCTCGCAGCGATCCGAGAAGCAGTCCCTGGAGCTGATCCTCGCCGAGGCCAGGTGCCTCGTCGAGATGGGCAGGCTTCGCGAGGCTCGTAACGCGTACGTCGAGCTGACTCGACTCAATCCGGAGGATGTCGAGGCATGGGTCGGCCTGGGGATCGTGGCCCACCTGATCAACGACTATCGTCGACTGGATTCATGCGCCGACCACATCATCGCGATCGCACCAGGTCGCTACGAAGGCTGGTTCTTCAGGGCGTTGTGCGCCCGGCAGGATGGTGACGTCGATCTGGCGATCAACCTCCTGGCACAGTCGATCCAGCATTGTGAGAACGACGACCTTGCGCCCCGGCTGGTTCTCGGCATGCTGATGCAGGAGACCGGGCAGGACGACAAGGCATTCAGGGCATACGCCGAGATTCTCCGGATGCATCCGGACCAGGACCAGGCCAGGCAGCTGATCTCGGTCGTCGACCTGGATTGAATCAAGGTACTCGGAGGTCTACCAGGTCCATGGCACTCGGTAAGGGCAACATCATCCCCGCGATGCTTCGATCGATCCTGTTGTCGCTGGTCACGGCCACGACGGGACTGGTCTGCGGCATGATCTTCGGACTGGACTACCGGTCCGCCGTGCTGTTCGCGATGACCATCACCATCGTGGTCGTCTTGACCGACATGCTGCTGCAGCGACTGCTCTCCAGGAACAGCCGTCGTCGACCCTCCGACTGGTTCACGTGGGCGACAGACCGAATCGGCGGCCGCAGCGGTGTTGAACCCGCTTGGACCGGTGTCCATGCGGTCCATGCCAGGGAACTCTCCGCGGCCATCGCCGGGATCGTCGGGGAGAAGTCCGATCTCCAGGGTGAGCTTCGTGATCTCGAGGTGACCCACCAGGTGGCCCAGGCCGGGATCAGGCAGGTCCAGATGGCGCTGGACGCCCTGCAGGATGCCGTCATCGTCACGAACACCTTCGATGAGATCACCGTCATGAACGATGCGGCATGCCGAATACTGGGTCTTGACGGCCCGGCCTCGGATCACCTGCAGAAGCCCTGCGGCGAGGTCGTCGCCAATGACTCGATCACCACCGCGATCAACGACACCTGCCGGTCCGGAAGGGTGGCCGACACCCGTCGGCTCGAAATCGAGATCGACACTGGAAGCCAGCCCGGCGTCTTCGAGGCCTGCACATCCTGCTTCAGGTCGAGCCACGACTCGATCGGCGGGGTCATCACCGTGCTGCGCGACATCACCAGGGAGCGGGAGATCTCCCAGATGAAGACGGACTTCGTGTCCAAGGCAAGCCACGAGCTGCGCACTCCTCTGAGCTCGATCCGCGCGTACGTCGAGATGCTCGTCGACGGTGAGGCGGATGATCCACGCAGTCGTTCGGAGTTCTACAAGGTCATGCAGGGCGAGACCGAACGACTCAGTCGGCTCATCGACAACATGCTCAACATCAGTCGGATCGAGGCCGGGATCGATCAGATCGAGCGCGTCTCGGTCGACATGTCCGTTCTCGTGGACCGGGCCATGGACACGCTTGCACCCCAGGCCCAGGCCAAGCAGATCTCGATGTCCAAGAGGACCGAGCCGGTCAGCGTCACCGTCGAGGGCGACGAGGATCTCCTCTACGAGGTCATCCTGAACCTGCTGTCCAACGGGATCAAGTACACCCCAGAGGGGGGCAGGGTCACGGTCAGCCTGGACCTGGACAACCTCTCCAGGAGCGTGGTCGTATCGGTCTCCGATACCGGACTGGGAATCCCGCCGGACGCCCTCCCGAAGCTCTTCGACAAGTTTTATCGGGTCGAGAATTTCAAGAGATTCGCCAAGGGAACGGGCCTGGGGCTGAATCTCTGCAAGAACATCGTGGAATCGGTTCACCGGGGGCAGATTGGTGTCGATTCAACACTTGGCATGGGTTCGAGGTTCTGGTTCTCGATCCCGATGCGTTACTCGGGCAGCCAGGCGGCCTAGGAGATGCAGATGAGCAATGGAACGATTCTCGTGGTTGATGACGAGGCCCACATCGTGCAGGTCGTGTCGCTCAAGCTGAAGAATGCCGGCTACGACGTCCTCACCGCCTTTGATGGCGAGGAGGCGTTCGAGACCCTCATGCGTGAACCGGTCGACCTGGTCATCACGGACTACCAGATGCCGTACATGACCGGACTGGAACTGGCCCGGTCGATGTCCCGGCATCCGCTGATGGCCGAGACCCCGGTCCTCATCCTCACGGCGCGCGGATTCGGGCTTGATGATTCGGACCTCCAGATCGAAAACGTCAAGGAAGTCCTCACGAAGCCGTTCAGCCCGAGGGGAATCCTCGATCGTGTCGCATCGATCATCGCACTGAACACCCGTGGCAAGTCGGAGGCAGCGTGAAGTCCACCCAGGTACAACCCGCTACAAGGGGACAGCTTGATCTGTCGGATCGACTTCGAGCGGCGGATGTCCTCTGGCTCGAGTGCGATGCCCGCGGCAGCATCATCAGGTGGCCATGGCCCGCAGGTGACTGGGAGGCCAGCATCTTCTCCAGGGGCGCCTTGTTCAGGAAATCCCTTCGACGCGCGGTCCAGGACTTCAAGGACAGTGCCGAACCGGACCCCGTCGAGGTGATCCCTGGCTGTTGGATCATCGGCTCCCCGATCATGCATCGACGACGATGCTCCGGGTGGGGGATCGGTCTGGTCATCACGGACGAGTTCACCCGCAGCGAGCAGTTCCAGTCACTGTGCCATGCGGCGGAGCTGGATGTCGCCATCACCCGTCACCTGCTGATGGAGGTCAGGCGCCCCGCTGCATGCGAGGTCCCCAGGATCGCCACGCTCGTGCGGATCCTGCACCAGCAGGACATGTCCCACTCCCGAAGTCGCAACGACGTCGAGGAGATGGGGCGACACCTCTCGGCCAGCTACGAGGAGATGCACCTGCTCTACACGGTGATCTCCAGCATGAGCTTCAACGAGAAGCCGTCTGTGTTCCTTGCCGGCGCCGCCACCGAGCTGCTGGACACGACCCCATTCTGCTGGGGTGGTGTGATCCTCAATGACGACATCATCAACCTCGCCGATGACCGGGCAAGGCTGCTCCAGGTCGGCGACGGGCATCCCGGCGATGACGTGTTCGAGGATCTCGGTCTGCAACTGCTGGCCACGGCCGACTCCATGGAGCCGTTGATCATCGACCCTTCGCGGGATTCGGACTTCGAGCGTTTCAGCACGATCGGCGGCCCGATCCTCGCCTGCCCGATCAGGCGTGAGGACAAGCTTCTCGGGATGCTCGTCACCGTCGACAAGGACGGCGAGGACGCATCGGTCTCCTCGATCGAGACCAAGCTCGTCGGAGCGACCGCCGATCACATGGGGATCTTCCTCGAGAACGCCATGCTCTACCAGGACCTGGATGCGATGTTCCTGGGCATGCTCCAGGCGATCACGTCGACCATCGATGCCAAGGATCCGTACACCCGTGGTCACTCCCAGAGGGTCGCGTTGCTGAGTCGTGACCTGGCTCACGCGATCGGCCTGTCCGAGGAGGAGGTCAAGCGGGTGCACATCGCCGGCCTCGTGCACGACGTTGGCAAGATCGGGATTCCCGAGGCCGTACTCTGCAAGCCAGGGCAGTTGACCGACCAGGAATACAGGCTGGTGCAGGAACACCCGGAGATCGGGTACAGGATCCTCAAGGACATCCCGCAGTTGAGGGACGTGCTCACCGGCGTGCTGCATCACCACGAGCGATGGGACGGTGCCGGTTATCCCAGTGGTCTCGCCGGACGCCAGATCCCGCTGTTCGCGAGGCTGATCGCACTGGCCGACACCTTCGATGCGATGAGTTCAGACAGGACGTACCGGGGCGGTCGTTCTCGTGACGAGGTGCTCGCCGAGATCAGCCGGTGCCGAGGGGCGCAGTTCGATCCGGAGTTCGTCGACGCGTTCTGCCAGCTTGACTTCACCGAGTTCGACCGGTTGATCAGCCAGGCCCAGGAGGGCACCGAGCACGATCCTTCCGGTCTCTTCGAGGGATCACGATCATGAAGCTCGAATGGGAGGAGTACGGGGACACGACGCTGCTTTCGCTTTCCGGCGAGTTCAGCATCGATCAGTCCGATCGGTTCCAGCGATCGTGCCAGGAGTACCTCGATCGTGGAATCATCAACTTCGTCATCGATCTGGCTGGCGTGACGCAAGTCGACTCGGCGGCGCTGGAGTGCCTGCTCTGGCTTCAGGACATGACATCGAGCCATTCAGGACGCGTCAGGCTCGTCGCCGATTCCGAGGATGTCGCAACTGTTCTTCGAATCACCAGGTTGGACCAGAAGTTCGAGATCTGTTCGACCGTCGAGGGCGCCGCCCGATCGCTTCGCTGAGGAGAAACACGTGAGCATGATTTCACGAACATCGATGCGCGGCGCCGCGATGATCTCCCAGCAGCCACTGGGCCAGATGCTGGTCGACAGGAACATCATCACGACCGAGCAGTTGAACGAGGCCTTGCAGCACCAGTCCCAGTCCGGGCATCGAAAGCTCCTCGGAGAGGTCCTCGTGGACATGAAGTTCGCCGACGAGGACCAGGTGATGGAGGTCCTCGCCTCCGGGTACGGCATCCCGTACCTCAGCAATGCCGCCAGGCTCGCTGATCCGAGGGCCGTTGAGCGGCTGCCACGCGAGTTCCTCGAGGAGCATGACGTCCTGCCGCTGTTCCTGGTCCGCGATACGCTGACCGTCGCGGTCGCCGAGCCGGCGAATCTCTACCTGATCGATGAGATCGCCCGCATCAGCGAATGCACGGTGCAGATCGTCGCCGCAACGCTCACCGAGATCCGCTCGAGCCTTCAGGCCTATCTGCCTGCTGCGAACGTCTTCGTCATCGACGACATCTACGAGGACATCGCCGAGGCCGACTTCAGTGTCATCGAGAAGCAGGTCGCGGAGATCTCCGACCTCCAGGAGGTTGCCGGGCACAGCCCGGTGGTCAAGCTGGTGAACTACCTGATCTACGCGGCCGTCCAGGACGGTGCATCGGACATCCATATCGAACCCAGCGATCACCGGCTTCGCGTCCGCTACCGGGTTGATGGCCGCCTCTTCGAGAAGCTGGAGCCTCCGTATCAGATGGCCCCGGCGATCCCCAGCCGCATCAAGATCATGAGCAACCTGGACATCTCCGAGCGCCGGATTCCGCAGGACGGCGACATCCACGTGATGATGGAAGGTCGCCCGATCGACCTTCGTGTATCGACCATGCCCGGCAAGCACGGCGAGAAGGTCGTGATTCGCATCATCGACGCCCGTAACGCGATGGTCTCCATGGAGAAGCTCGGCCTCGAGAAGCAGATGCTCCAGCAGTGGCACGAGCTGATCACTCAGCCCAACGGCATCGTCCTTGTCACCGGGCCGACCGGTTCCGGAAAGTCGACGACGCTCTACTCGGCGCTGCAGCAGGTCAACGATGAGGAGCTGAACCTGTCCACGGTCGAGGACCCGGTCGAAGCGACGCTTCCGGGCGTCAACCAGTTCCAGGTCAACGAGCGGGCCGGATTCAATTTCGCCAATGCGCTGCGATCGATGCTGCGTCAGGATCCGGACATCATCATGGTCGGAGAGATCCGTGATGAGGAGACCGCCTCCATCGCGACGCAGGCCGCCCTGACCGGTCACCTGGTCTACTCGACCATTCATACCAACGATGCCGCCAGCGCCATTACCCGCCTGATCAATATCGGGATCGAACCGTACCTGGTCGCTGCCACACTGAGAGGCGTACTCGCCCAGCGACTGGTCCGAAAGATCTGTCCGCACTGCAAGGAGCCGTGCCAGCCCGAGGAGGGCGCCAGGCAGCTGGTCGAGCAGGTGTGTGGTCCTGTGGATTCCCTGTTCCACGGCCCGGGCTGTCCCCGGTGCAGGAACACCGGCTTCGCCGGCAGGATCGGCATCTTCGAACTTCTGACCCTGGATGATCGGATCCTCGAGCTGGTCGCCGCCGCGGCTCCGCTCCAGGAGATCGTCTCCTGCCTGCAGAAACGTGAGTTCTGCAACCTGAGAACCGATGGAATCCGCAAGGCCGCCGCCGGCCTCACGACCATCGAGGAAGTCCTGTACGCCACGAGCATGTGAACACCGAGGATCGTCGATGACCCAGGTCAAGAGCACATTCTTCTGGAGAGCACGCGATGGCGCAGGACGCATCGTGACTGGTTCCACGATCGCTGGCTCAGTCGATGAAGTCGGATCAAAGCTGCGTTCGGATGGCAAGTTCGTCGTCTCCGTATCGCCCGCTGATGCGGCGATCGAAGCCGAGCCGGCCAGGCAGGACGCCCCTGCTCGAGGTCGGGCCCGGACCGCCGGCGGACGCGTCAGCAGGAACGATGTCGTGGTGTTCTGCCAGCAGATGAGCGTGATGCTCGACAGTGGTGTGCCACTTCCTGAGGCGATGCAGTCGGTCAGTGCCGGCATCCAGTCCGCGCCGTTCAAGCGGGTCATCGAGTCGGTGTCCGATGACATCGAGGGCGGCGAGCTGCTCTCGGTCGCGCTGTCTCGATGGCCGAAGGTCTTTCCAGGCGTGCTCGTCAGCCTGATGCGAGCCTCCGAGGCTACCGGATCGATGGGGCCGATGTTCGGACAGGCCGCGGAGTATCTCTCCAAGGAACAACGCACCATGCGACAGGTGCGACAGGCATTGAGCTATCCGGTCTTCATGATGGTCATCGGCATCGGGATCACCGTCTTTCTGCTCTCGGTGGTGCTTCCGAGATTCGCGCAGATCTACGAAAAGCGATCAGCCACGCTGCCGGGTCCGACCAGCCTGCTCATCGACCTGAGCAATTTCATCACGCCCCAGTACATGATCTACCTGCCAGTCATGGCCGTCCTGGTCGTGGCATCCATGGTGCTCTGCAGGACCCGCATCGGTCGTTCCACGATCGATTCGGCCCGCTTGAACCTCCCGGTCATCGGTCGTCTGCACAGGCAGGTGTATCTCAGCCGGTTCAGCCGGACCATGTCGACCCTGGTCGGAGCGGGGGTCAACCTCCTGGACGTGATCACGATCTGCAGGGGAGTGACCCCCAACATCCATTTCGACCGCTTCTGGGATGCCCTGGAACGGAGCGTCAAGGAAGGTGGCGAACTGGCGACCGCGGCCGGGACATCCGGGCTGGTTCCCGCCAATGTCGTCTCGATGATCGCCGCCGGCGAACGTTCCGGGCGTCTGTCCGAGGTGCTGTCCAAGGCCGCTGACTTCTCCGAGGACGAGTTGGAAGCCACCGTCAAGCACGTCACCTCAATCGTCGAGCCGGTGATGATCTGTGTCATGGGCGTGGTCGTCGGATCGATCGCCATGGCCTTGCTGCTTCCCATCTTCAGCATGGGCAAGGTCGTCACGGGGGGCTGATCGCCAATCAAGCCGCGTTTTTTGCGTTCCAGGACGGATTTGCATCCCAGACTGGACTTGCAACACCCATTATTGTCGATGTATTATCGGAAGTGTTCCAGCAGGATCCCTTGCTGCAGGGCAAGCCAAGGACGGTTTGCAGGTGCTGACTGGAACCATCGTGGACCGGATCCCACCATTCAGCAGCAGGTGGTCCGGAGGGAACGACATTGGGATCCGACCTGCCATGCAGGCGGAACACCAACAGAAGGGAGCACTGCCATGGAAGGCAACAACGCCCGTCTCGTTCAGACAATGATTTCAAGGCTCGACCAGAGGCAGCGGTTGATTCTCGCGTTGAGATACGCCGAGGAACTGACCGTGCCCGAGATCGCGCATGTCCTTCGAATCGGCCTGGCCGAGGTTCAATCGACCCTCGACCAGCTCGTGGAGGAGGTCAGACGCGAGGTTTCCGAGAAGTCATTGCTCGTGAGCTGAGCTCAGAAGACCGGACCCCACTTGCCCAGGAAGTACCCGAGGTCCACGCCATCGACGAGGCCGTCTGTGTTGAAGTCGGCGATCGGGTTGTCAGTGCCCCATGCGCCCAGGAACGCGCCCAGGTCCTCGCCGTTGACGATGCCATCGCAGTTGATGTCGGCCGGTTCAGCGCAAGGGTCGTCACCGATCTGGATCGTTGCTGCAAGGGTTGCGGCCGAAGCAAGATCGAAATCGACGAGTGGGTTTTCCTTCAGGTAGAAGTTCGGGAAATTTCCTCCCTTGATCTCCACCTGGGTCAGGGAACTGATGCAGAAGACGACTCGTCCGATGTCAAGTCCTTTGGCGATGTATGCCTGGATCTGAGGGTCCTCGACGTCAACCTGGAATGTCAGGACTGTTCCTTCTGTCAGGGCTTCCCCGGGCACCACGGTATCGGTCAGGCCGATTGCCCATGGTTTCGGGTCAAATCGTTCTCGAACGTTGTTGGAGATGTCGAACTCTCCGCCCGCTGGCGAATAGTTGATCGGGAAGAGACTTCTTACCGACTGGGCTGCCGGATTTCCGAAACCGAATGGGCCATTTTCCGGAAATGAAAACGCGTCGTAATCCCACCGGTAGCCAACGCCATGGAGTTCGATGGACTGTCCCGCGTCGACATCGGTGGTCGCATCCGGATCCGATGGCGGAAGGAAGTTGGTGTATGGATCGTATGTCTCGTCATAGATGCAGACATCATTGGCGATTGACATGGTGACCTGCAGATTCTGGATGTTGTACGATTCGATGCCGAGTCCAGTTTCGATCAGTTCCTCCGTATCGAATCCGATAACCACCTGGCCATCCCTGTTGTCAAACGCAGTCTGGCTCGGATCAGGCGTATATCCAAAGGTGCTTCCAACAGGCCTGTTCCCCGGGGTCGCATTGAATGGGTACATCCACCGATCGAAACTGGGACGAAGAATTTCGATGGAAAACACATCCCCCAGTGCAGGCATTGGAGCCATAAACAGGGTGCTGCTCAGAATCAGGGTTGCCTTGATAGACTTTGACATCGTTTGAATTCCCGCTTTAAGTGCCCTAAAAGAGGGTTTTAGGAGCAAATATTGAAATTGAGATTGAGTTGCAATATCCTACTCAGTCGTATTTATAGATTCAATGCTCTTGTCTGGTTCTGACGAAATTGAGTTGTTTCTCAACCAATAATCCGGCTCTCCTGCGACCCTCCCGGGGCAACGCGGCCTTTACTCTCGTTGAGTTGCTTGTTGTCATTGCCCTCATAGCGATTCTTGCTGCCATCGCGGTGCCAACGGTTCAGTCGGTTCGCCAGGCGGCCACAAGGTCCTCCGAGATGTCTGCTGCACGCAGCCTCATCACGGCATGGGCCCAGTACTCCTTCGATAACAAGGGACAGTTGCTTCCAGGCCACAAGACTGGTCTTGATGCTACGGATGAGCATGGAAATTCAATCCCGAGCATCGCCATCGAGGAGGTGGCTGCTCGTTTTCCCTGGCGTATTGCTCCGTACCTGGGCTCAAACCTGAGTGCTCTCTACAGTGGTGAGCAAGCCAGCGAGCTCCAGGAAATGTCCGAGCAGGACTATGCAAGCTTCGTGTACCAACTCAGCCTGTTCCCATCCTTCGGTCTGAACAGTTGCTGGGTCGGTGGCGATACGACCACGGGTGCTTGGAATCCCGCATTCATCTCGGCCTTCGGCCAGTACTACGCTAGCAGGATGAGCTCGATACGGAATCCGTCTCGACTGCTCGTATTCGGCAGTGGTCGTGCACTCACTAACTCACCGGAATCAGGTTCTGGCATCACCGAAGGATTCTTCAGGTTGCAATCGCCATGGTTCAGTTCTCGCCGCTGGGCAGAGCAGTATGACCCACTTGATCCGGCTTCCTATGGGAATATCTCGGCACGACATGAAGGGCAGGCGATCATCGCCAACGCCGGTGGCAGCGTTGAGTCGGTGGATGTCGAGGAACTGGACGACATGCGTCGCTGGGCCGACCAGGCGGACGACCCCGACTGGACAATCAGTCCGGTCCCCTGACCTTCCTATTCATCCTGCTCCCGCAGCTTCGCCAGTACCGTGAAGTCCTCGAGCGTCGTCGTGTCCTGGGTGGTCTCGTTGCCGCTGGCGATGTCCCGGAGCAGTCGCCTCATGATCTTGCCGGATCGCGTCTTGGGCAGTGCCGCCGTGAAACGGATCATGTCCGGCTTGGCGATCGCTCCGATCTCCTCGGCCACGTGCCTGCGGAGCAGGTCTCGCAGCTGGTCATCGGCCTCGATGTCCGGCCCGAGCGTGCAGAACGCCGCGATGCCGGTTCCCTTGATCTCGTGCGGCATCCCGACCACCGCCGCCTCGACCACGTACTCGTGGCTGACCAGTGCCGATTCAACCTCCATCGTTCCGAGCCGGTGGCCCGAGACGTTGATCACGTCGTCAATCCTGCCCATGATCCAGAAGTAGCCGCGATCATCGCGGCGGGCACCATCGCCTGCGGTGTACATCCCCTTGACACGTGACCAGTACGTTTCGATGAATCGTTCACGGTCACCATAGATCCCTCTGAGCATTGACGGCCACGGCTTCCTGATCACCAGGAGGCCGCCGATGTTCGGCGGCTGTTCCTCGCCCTTGTCGTTGACGATGGCTGCGTCGATTCCGAGAAACGGAAGCGTGCAGCTTCCGGGTACGGTCGGTGTCGCACCGGGCAGGGGGGTGATCATGTGGCCGCCCGTCTCGGTCTGCCACCACGTGTCGACGATCGGGCATCGCTCTGCGCCGATGACCTTGTGGTACCACATCCAGGCCTCGGGGTTGATCGGTTCACCGACCGTGCCCAGTACGCACAGGCTGGAGAGGTCGTGCTTGGCCGGGTGCTCGTCGCCCCACTTCATGAAGGCCCTGATCGCCGTCGGCGCGGTGTAGAACTGCGTGACCTTGTGGCGCTGGACGATGTCCCAGAATCGATCCTCCTCCGGGAAGTTGGGGGCGCCTTCATACATCAGGGTCGGCACCCTGTTGGGAAGCAGACCGTAGACGATGTAGCTGTGACCGGTGACCCACCCGATGTCCGCAGTGCACCAGTAGACCTGGTTCCTTCCGGGAACGAGGTTGAAGACGTACCGCGCCGTCGTGGCGGTGTGGACCATGTATCCGCCCGTGGTGTGGACGATGCCCTTGGGCTTGCCGGTCGAACCGGAGGTGTAGAGCAGGAAGAGCATGTCCTCGCTCTCCATGTGCTCGCATTCGCAGGCATCATCCTGGCCGCTGACGAGATCGTGCCAATCGATGTCCCGATCGGCGTCGAGCTGGACCTGGTTTCCGCACCGTCGAAGCATGACGACCTTCTCGATGTGCGAGGTCATCTCGCACGCCGCATCGACGTTGTCCTTCAATGGCACGACGCTGCCTCGTCTCCAACCGCCGTCACAGGTGAGGACGACCTTGCTGCGTGCATCATCGACCCTGTCTGCGATCGCATGGGCGCTGAACCCGCCGAAGATGATCGAGTGGACCGCGCCGATCCTGGCACAGGCGAGCATCGCGATCGCAAGCTCGGGCACCATCCCCATGTAGATCGTGACCACGTCACCACGACCGACCCCGATCGACTTCAGGCCGTTGGCGAGTCGGCATGTCTGCTTGAGCAGCTGCTCGTAGGTGAGCTCTATGATCTCGGGACCATTCGGCCCGACCGGCTCGCCCTCCCAGATCAGGGCCACATCGGCACCATGGCCGGCCTCGATCTGTCGCTCGAGACAGTTCCAGCTGATGTTGGTCGTTCCCCCATCGAACCACCGACAGTCCGGCGCGGACCATTCCACGACCTTCTCCCAAGGCTTGAACCAGTGAAACTCCGAGGCGATCTCGCCCCAGAAGCCCTCGGGATCCTCAAGCGATCGCTCGTGCATGCTCCGGTACTGCTCCATCGAGCCGACCAGTGCGCCGCCGATCCTCGAATCGAACTCGGCGGGGGGTTCGAAGATTCGATCTTCCTGCAACACCGACCGGATGTCCTGGTTTTCTGCCACGGCATGTCCTTCCATTGAATGGCCTGCTCCACCGGCAGGGGGCCTGAGGATACTCAACATCGGTCCGGGTTGAAGTTCGGACTCAGCCGAGTGCCTCTCGTGCGTGGTTGCGTGCAGCTTCGGCGGCCTCTTCCACGCGAGACGGATCCTTGCCGCCTGCCTGGGCGCGATCCGGGCGTCCGCCGCCTCCGCCTCCGCAGGCGACCGCGGCCTTCTTCACCCACTCGCCCGCGGAGAGTCCGGATTTGACCAGTTCGTCTGGAACGGTGGCGAGTATGGTCACCTTGCCGTTGTCCATGTCCGGCGACAGCAGCAGGGTGGCTCGTCCAGGTTCCTGTGCACACAGCGAGTCCATCGCGGCCGCCAGTGAGTCCTTGTCGGCCTCGTCGAGGATCGCGACGAGGGTCGGGCCGTCGTGTTCCTGCCCGATGGCTCGCGCCTGCTCGAGGACCGAGTCCCGATTGCTCGAGGCGCTGGCCTTCCTGACGGTCTTGAGCCGCTTCCTGATCGCCTCGATCCTCGGTTCCTGCGCCTGCCTGTCCACCAGCGGGATGGTCGCGGACTCGAAGAGGTTCCAGAGCGATGTCCACGCGTCCTGGAGTTCTGCGTCATCGCAGGCTTCGGCCGCCTCGATCATGCCGGAGATCCTGGCCGATGTCGCGATCGCCTCCTCCGCAGCGGGTCCGGTCAGCGCGACGATTCGGCGCACTCCTGCAGCGATTCCCTGTTCGCTGGTGATCATGAACCGACCGGCTTCGGATGTCCGATGAAGATGTGTTCCGCCACAGAACTCGATGGCGCTGGACCTCCACTGCGGGTTGCCCGGTTGAGCCAGCACCTCGTTCAGGGCCGCGCCGATGCAGACGACCCTGACCGGATCCGGATACCGCTCGCCGAAGACCGCTCGGACACCGTGGATCGCCTGGGCCTGTTCCAATGGAACTTCCGCGGCACCGATCTCCTGGTCCTCCTCGATCGCCACGGACACCTGTGACTGGATACGCTCAAGCTGCTCCGGTTCCACCGGGCCGGGCGCAGAGAAATCGAACCTGAGGATCGACTCGTCGACCAGCGAGCCCCGCTGCTCGACCTGCTCGCCAAGGACGTCACGCAATGCGTGATTGAGCAGGTGCGTGGCGGAGTGGTTGGCCATGATCGCGTTCCTGCGGTCGCCGGTTCGCTGGACCTGCACGTCCGAATCCATCGCGATCGAACCCGAGCTCATGGATCCCTCGTGCATGATGTACGGTCCGATCTTCCGGGTCGACCTGACCTGGAACGCACCATCATTCGAATTGATGGAGCCGGTGTCGCCGACCTGGCCGCCGGCCTCGGCGTAGCAGCAGGTTCGATCAAGCACCAGACCGAGGGTTCCGTCGCCGTCGGCCTGGTCCCGGAAGCCGTCAAGGCCCCTGATCGCGATGACCTTCGCCGTGACCGTGTCGGCCTGGTCGTACTTGGGTGAATCGTCGGTCGGTCCTGCGCCACCTGCGGCCAGTTCCTCGATCGCATCGGGGGTCAGCTCGATGCGCTGGTCCTGCTGTTCTCTCCGTCGACTGAGCTGTCTCGCCTGTTCCATCAGGTCCTCGTATCCAGCCATGTCGACGGTGAAGCCGCGTTCCTCGGCCATCACGCTCGTCAGGTCGATCGGGAACCCGTAGGTGTCATGCAGCTTGAACGCATCCTCCGGGCTGATCATTCGCGAGTCCCCGGCTCGCTCGGCGGCCTCGGCGAACAACTGGAGACCACGATCGATGGTTCGGCCGAAGCTCTCCTCCTCCTCCTTGATCACCTCCGCGACCCGTCCGGAGTGCTCCCTCAGTTCCTCGTGGGCGTCCCCGAGGGAGTCGATGACCGCCGGGACCAGCGCGTGGAGGAATGGATCCTGCATCTGGAGGACCTGGTGTCCCTGCCTGGCGGCGCGTCGAAGGATGCGCCTGAGGACGTATCCACGTCCCTCGTTTGACGGCACGGCGCCATCGGTGATCGCGACGGTCAGGCAGCGGACGTGGTCGGCGATCACCCTGTAGGCGGTGTCGACCGGATCATCCATCCGGCCCTGGTAGGGACGCGCGCCAGTCGCCTGGGAGATCGCTTCAAACAGCGGTGACCAGAGATCGGTGTCGTAGTTGCTCCTCTTGTTCTGCAGGATCGAGACGAGTCTCTCGAATCCCATGCCCGTGTCCACATGACGTGCCGGAAGCGGTTTCAGCGTGCCGTCGGTCTCCCGGTTGAACTGGATGAACACGAGGTTCCATATCTCCAGCACGTCGGGGTCATCCGCGTTGACCAGGTCCGATGCATCACGGCCACCCACACGGTCGTAGTGGATCTCCGAGCACGGCCCGCACGGCCCGGTCTCGCCCATCTCCCAGAAATTGTCCTTCATCCCGCAGCCGATGACACGCTCGGGTGGAAGGAACGTGAGCCAGAGGTCGCGAGCCTCCTCGTCCATCTCCAGCTGTTGTTCAGGAGCACCCTTGAAGTACGTCGCGTACAGGCGCTGCGGATCAATGCCGTAGACCTCGGTGAGCATCTCCCAGGCCCATTCGATCGCCTCCTTCTTGAAGTAGTCGCCGAATGACCAGTTTCCGAGCATCTCGAAGAACGTGTGGTGATAGGAGTCCTTGCCGACATCCTCCAAGTCGTTGTGCTTGCCGCCGGCACGGATGCACTTCTGCGAGTTGACGGCGCGGGAGTACGGTCTGGATCCCTGCCCGAGGAAGACATCCTTGAACTGGTTCATCCCGGCGTTGGTGAACAGGAGAGTCGGATCGTCCATTGGTACCACAGGACTGCTGTTGACGAACGTGTGCCCGGCCTTCTCGGTGAAGAACCGCACGAAGCTGTTGCGAATGTCCCGTGCACTGGATGTCGACACGATCGAAACCTCCTGGTGGACAAGAGGATACCCGCAGCCGCTGCCGCAGTTGCTCATGTGCCCGCCACGAGGGTATCGTGTATCCCAATACGCGAGGATCTGACGATGACCACCCGGATGCCCTTCGTGGGCGGAAACTGGAAGATGAACACGACCATGGCCACGGCCACCGAACTGGCCGCCGCCATCAGACGCGACACGGCCGACCTGGTCCGGTCATGCGACATCGTGCTCTGCCCGCCGTTCCCGTACCTGCCCGCTGTCGCCGGGGAACTGGCCGGCGGCGGGCTCATGCTCGGAGCGCAGGATGTCTCCAGCGAACCCGATGGGGCTTTCACGGGGCAGGTTTCCGCCTCCATGCTGACCGATGTCGGAGCGAATGTTTCGATTATCGGTCACTCCGAGCGTCGCCGGTACAATGCAGAGACCGATGACGGAATCAACAACAAGGTGCGAATGGCCCTGGATTCGGCCCTCTGGGTCGTCCTGTGCATCGGTGAGACACTCGAGCAGCGGAAGGCTGGAAACGCCATCGAGGTGATCCTGCAGCAGCTGAGGCATGGCCTGATGGACGTTCCTGCGGACCAGATGAGGCAGCTCGTGGTGGCCTACGAGCCCGTTTGGGCCATTGGAACGGGGATGACGGCGACCCCGGCTGATGCCCAGGAGGCCCACCGAATGATCCGGTTCGAGTTGAAAACCCTGTATGATGGTGGGCTCGCTGATTCGACCCGCATCATCTACGGCGGCTCGATGAATGCCTCGAACGCGGCCGAGCTGCTCGGTTGCGAAGGAATCGATGGTGGCCTCATCGGGGGCGCATCACTGAAGTCCGACGAGTTCGTCAAGATCTGCTCGATTGCTGCTGAACAGTACCAGTCGAAACAGCCCTGTGAAGGAACGCCAGCTCCATGAGTACCTGGATCATCATTCTGACCATTGCATTCATCATCATCGCCGTGGCGATGATCCTGATCATCCTCGTCCAGCGGCCGCATGGCGGTGGCCTTTCCGGTGCGTTCGGCGGCGCTGGTGGTGGCGGGACCGACACCGCGTTCGGTGGTCGGACCGGGGACGCCCTGACCGTCGCGACGATCGGTGCGTTCGTCCTGTACCTCCTGGTCGCGATCTCGCTGAACATCATCGACACGACCCGACAGCAGTCCGAGGGGGCGACCACGGTGGCCGACACCACGCCGGCCCAGCCGGTTTCGCCGGTCACGCAGACCAGCCCCGGCATCACGATCAACCCGCCGACCAGCAGTGAGGACCTGCTTGATCCGGGCCTGGACATCCAACCCGCGACCACGCCGGCACCGACGCCCGCGCCTTCGTCGACGGACCCCGCAGGCGACGGCTGATCCCGTCCGGATCCGAACCCAGGAAGCACGCATCCAATGATCCGCTCGATGACAGGTTTCGGAAGTGCCAGCACCGAGGTCGATGGTGTCCAGTACGCGGTCGAACTCCGCTCGGTCAACAACAAGTTCTTCAAGGCCACCATCCGGATCCCGGAGTCGCTGCAGTCCCTGGAATCAGAGTTTGAATCGATGCTCTCCAAGAGGTTCTCCCGGGGCAGCATCACCCTCCTGGTGGAGTTCGCGGACAAGGCGGGTTCCATCACCGGTCGCATCAACGAGCCGGTCGTCAATTCCTACATTGACCAGCTCCGGAAGGTCGTGGCCGACAGGGCGGGACAGGATCCCGGTTCGGATGAATCCCTCGTGCTGGACGTGACGCGGATCCTCGAGCTTCCGGGCAGCCTCGTCACCGACCTGGACGATTCGATCATCGACAGGGCTCGTGGCGTGTTCACCGACCTGGTCGGCCAGGCCGCCGACAAGCTCGAGTCGATGCGGGAGCGGGAGGGAAGGGACCTGCACGAACTGCTCGGGGACTTCGGTGATTCCATCGGTGGCCGCCTCGCCGTCATCGCCGAGCGGGCACCGAGTGTCGTCGAGCAGTACCAGGGTCGCCTGCAATCGAGGATCAACGAACTGTTGTCCGAGCTCGGTGGGACCGTCAGCGAGGCGGACCTGATCCGCGAGGTCGCGATCTTCGCGGAGCGATCCGACATCGCCGAGGAGATCTCCCGCCTGCAAGGGCATCTGAATCAGTTCAAGGAGATCATCGACAACGACAACGGGCAGCCCAGTGGTCGGACCCTCGACTTCCTGTCACAGGAGATGCTGCGAGAGGCCAACACCATCGCCAGCAAGTCCGCCGACGTCGAGATCTCCCGCGAGATCGTGGAGATCAAGGGCTCGATCGATCGAATCAAGGAACAGGCCCAGAACGTCGAGTAGTCGCTCGCGACTCCACCCATGGAAGATCGTCCTGCCAGCGAACCCGGCCATGTCGCCCCGGACCACATGGAGTGGCTCAGGTCGGTCACTCGCGTCCTTCGCCAGTACGACATCGGCGGCATCGGTTCGATCACCGAGTTCAAGCGGGGGTCGCGCAAGTCGCCGAAGCTCCTGATCCGGACCGAGCGGGGCAGCCTCCTGCTGAAGCAGCGTGCCCGTGGTCGATTCGACGAGGAGCGGATCCGCATGTCCCACGAGTTCCAGTTCCACCTGGGCGACAACGGCTTTCCCGTCGCGCCCCTGGTCAGGACGATGGATGGTCGCAGCTGGGTCCACGAGAACGAACTCGTCTTCGAGTTGTTCAGGTTCATCGACGGTGGTCGATGCGACAAGTCGCCTGCCCAGACCGAGATCGCCGGCGAAATTCTGGGCCGGCTGCACTCGCTGAGCGTCACCAGCCCCATCAGCAGCGACAGCCAGCATTCGAGTTTCCACGACTCCGGCATGCTCGAGCCGGCGATCGGGAGGCTTGCATCGTCCATCCTGAAGGTCGAGCCCGGGACCGATCCGACCAGGATCGAATCGGTCGCACTGGACATGATGTCTCTCTACCGGGAGTCCGTTGCGCACGTCAGTGAACTTGGCTTCGACTCCTGGGACCGAAGCGTGATCCATGGCGACTGGCATCCCGGAAACCTGATCTTCATTGATGGGAAGGTCATCGCCGTGATCGACTTCGACACGATCCGCGAGGAGCCGCTGGTCATCGACCTGGCCAATGGCGCGCTGCAGTTCTCATCGAGTTCGATCAGGGGGGCGTCGCCTCTGTCGTGGCCCGTCTCCATCGATCTTGAACGCATGGCGGCTTTCATCCGGGGCTATCGCGAGTCTGGATCACCCTTGCAGGACACCGCGTTTCTCAGGGCCATCCCGTGGCTGATGATCGAGGCACTCATCATCGAGGCGGTCGTCCCGATCGCACAGGAGGGCCGTTTCGCGGACATCTCCGGTTGGTCGTTCCTCGTCATGGCTCATCAGAGAGCGCGTTGGATCCACACCCGGATCCAGCGGATTACCGAGATACTCAGGACCTAGTTTTCATAGGGGATCCAACACCCTGAAAACGGCATCCGACTCCACGCACCATCGAGCACTCCTTTGGATTCCACTGACCGGATTCCTGGCGGTCATCACGCTGCTGTCATGTGATTTTCCAAGGTTGCGGGCTCCTGGTCATCGCACTGCAGGAAGCATGATGGATTCACGCCCGTTCACAGCGTATAACTGAGATACTCAGGACCGAGTCCTGGTTGGAGACCGCAATGGCAGGATCTCAGAGTCCAATTCGACGCATGGTCCTGGTCATGTTCACCTGCATGATCATGTCGTGTCCCTGTCCGGACGCCCGGGCTCAGTCACTGGCCGAGATCGACCAGCTGCTGCAATTACTGTCTCGTCGGGACATGCTTGGGAACATCAGTCTGGATCCGCAGTTGCTCGAGAAGGCGATGCTGCTGGACAGCGACGACCTCTCGGTCCGCATCAAGGCCGAGCAGTTCCTGCTCTCGACGCCCGCGGAGCACGAGCAGTTCCTCGTACTGCTCTCCATGGAGCGCATGGGCAACGAGCAGCGGCATCGCCTGCTGACGATCCTTCGTCACCGGATACTCATGGCTCCCCGCGGAGCGCTGGGAATCGTCATGGAGCCTCGGAACGGCATGCTGGCGGGTATCGAGGTCATGGAGGTGCTTCGGGGCATGCCTGCTGAAGGCATCCTGAGGGCGGGTGATCGCATCACGCACATCGACCAGCAGGAGGTCCGAATCAACAGTGACCTGATCGAGATCATCCAGTCGATGCCCCCCGGTCACGAGGTCCAGTTGTCGATCCTGCGTCGGAAGCCCCGTGCGCCTGAACGACTGCAGGCCGATGACAGGCAGCAGGAGCTGGCCCAGATGTCGATCACGGTCGCCCTTGGATCGGTCGATCAGCTTGATCGGTTCGGAAGCAACGACAACCCCCGCACCAACCGCGTGCTCATGGAGCGACGCGACCTGCTGCGTCACGCCGAGGCGGTGCTCGGTCCGGTCGCGATCGAGATCCCGGTCTTCCAGCAGACTCCCGGCCTGGTCGCCGGCGAAGGTGATCCCAGGAACCACCCCGAGGTGCAGTCCATCCGCCAGTTCAGGCGGCTGATCCAGCTGGATGTCGTCGATCGGGCCGATATGAACACGAACGAACTGCAGAAGATCTTCACGCAACTGCAGGTCTGGGCCAAGGAGGAAGGACAGACTCCTTCGAGTCGACAGTATCGTCGCGCCGTGGTCCAGCTCTATGCGGAGGAGCTCCGCATGATGCTGTCAGGTACCTGAATTCAACCGAGCGGGTTGTTGAAGTTGGCCGCCTGGATCGGTGCGATCTTGGCGAGCACGTTGCTGAGCACCTCGGCGGGCGTGCCGATGGCCTGGATCTCGATCGTGAGCGAGGGGTCGTAGAAGCCAAGCACTGGTTCCGATTCCCGTCGATAGACCTCGAACCGGTTCCTAATCACCGCCTCGTCGGCGTCATCGGTCCGGTTCTGCTTCAGGGCGCGTATCTTCATGCGCTCGACCATGGTGTCCAGGTTGCTGCAGACCAGATGCACCATGCCGATCACATCGATGTCATCCTGCATGTGCTCGGCCTGGTAGAGGTTCCTCGGGATGCCGTCCAATATGAGCACTTGACTCTCGGGATCGTACTCCCCGGAATCGATCCGGTCCTTCATGTAGTCACGCCACATCTGGATCGTCATGTCGTCGGGAACAAGTTCCCCCTTGCTCGAGTACTCCTTGAACTTGCGACCGAGTTCGGATTCCGGATCGAGAGATCGGAAGATGTCACCGCAGGCGACATGGTTGAAGCCCGGGATGTGCTTGAGCATCGAACCCTGCGTGCCCTTGCCGGTGCCGGGTGATCCAAACATCAGAATTGACTTGTAGCGATCACTCATCCGAACGCTCCTTGGTCTGGCCCGACAGTATCCCCTCTCTGGGGTGGTTCAGGCAAGCAGTGCCCCGGATCGCCCGACCCGGCGTGGTTCCTGGTTTTGATATCCGGACCTTCGGTGGCGTTGATCGCCCCGGTGACGTAGGGTCTGGTTGCATGAGCATCGCGATGCAGAAGAAACGATGGAAAGCCAGGTATCCCGGTGAACAACCCGACCGGCAACGGTCCCTGCTGCAGAGGCTGCTGCAGTTGAGGGGAATCGGGGACGAGGAGGTCTTCTTCAACCCGAGCCTGGGCAACCTGGTCAAACCGGCTCGGATGCCCGGCATGGAGCGGGCCGCCGAGCGTCTGGTCGAGGCCGTTCGAACCGGGCAGCGCATCGTCATCTACGGTGACTATGACGTCGACGGAATCACCGCCACGGCCATTCTCTTCCAGGTCATCCGGTCGATCGCACCCGATGCCGACATCCGCAGCTACATCCCACATCGTCTTGACGAGGGATACGGCCTCAACGAGGAGGCCCTGGAATCGATCGCCGACGACGGCGCCGACCTGGTCATCACGGTCGACTGCGGGATCACCGCCACCGACGAGGCCGCCCGGGCGGGGCAGCTCGGTTTCGACCTGGTGATCACCGATCACCACCAGCTGGCCCTGGATCCGAAGACCGGTGAACCGCTGCCACTTCCCACGGCCCATGCACTGGTGCATCCCGACCTTCCCGGGAGTGAGTACCCGTTCAAGGAACTCTGCGGCGCCGGGGTCGCGTGGAAGCTCGCCTGGCAGTTCGCAGTGACCTGGTGCGGATCGGAGAAGGTCGCCGACGTGCTTCGGGAGGCGTTGATGCAGACGCTTCCGCTCGCCGGGATCGGCACGATCGCCGACGTCGTGCCGCTGGTGGGGGAGAACCGGATCATCGCCTCCCTTGGGCTGCGACGGGTGCCCGCCTCGACGATCCCGGGGTTGAGGGCGCTGGTCGACGCGGCCGGGCTGGCCAGCAAGAAGATCGACTCCGAGTCGATCGGCTTCCGGATCGCGCCGCTGTTGAACGCCTCGGGCCGGATGGATCATGCCGAGGACGCCGCGAGGCTCCTGATCGACGCCGATGACCACCAGTGCCGGGAGATCGCCTCGAGCCTGGTGGACCTGAACAAGCTCAGGAAGATCCAGCAGGATCACATCGAGGAGGAGGCCATCGGGATCATCGAGCAGTCGGGACTCCTGGAGGACGAGGCCCGCGTCATCGTGCTGGCACACCCGGACTGGCACCGTGGCATCGTCGGCATCGTCTGCAGCAGGCTCGTCGAGCGGTATGGTCGCCCGACGATCCTCATGCAGGAACACGAGGGTCTCTGCATGGGATCGGCGCGCAGCATCGACGGCTACCCGATCCACGAGGGCCTGACCGCATGCGGCACGCACCTGAAGACGTTCGGAGGCCATGCCATGGCCGCGGGGCTCACCCTCGAGACCACCGAGCTCGACCGGTTCAGGGAGGCGCTGGAGGCGCACGCACGCAAGCGACTCGAGGTCGAGGATCTGGTCCCGTCGATCGAGTACGACTGCCACGCTGATCTGGATGAACTGTGCCACATGGAAGTCGCGCGGGAACTGGCGCGCATGGGACCGTTCGGTCGCTCCAACCCGCGGCCGCGATTCAGGGTCTCCGGCCTGGAGATCGCGATGCCCCCGAAGTTCATGGGCAGCCGGGAGGAGCACGTGGCCCTCTCACTCAGGCCCGCAGGTGCCGGGGCGAGCCAGAACATGCGATGTGTGTGGTGGCGAGCAGCAGATCATGTCGCGTCCATGGAACTCGAACCCGGGATGCGGGTCGAGGCGATCCTGACACCGTCAATCAACTCCTTCAGGGGACGCGAGTCGGTCGAGGCCCAGATCATCGACCTGGTTCGATCGCCCAAGTCCACCGACAAGGCGTCATCGACCGGGGCGAAGTCGGCGCGGTGAAGAATGCGTGAACCACGGGTGTTCAGTGGGCGTGCTTCCTGAACCCGAGGAGGATCCGCCAGGCGAGTGCGAGTGGGAACAGCAACTGCACGAAGATCACGACGATCGTGATCAGTATCCCCAGCGGCGCCGACCAGTGGACGATCAGCAGGTTGGACACGTCATAGGCGAAGAAGGTCCCGTCCCATGGAATGCAGGTCTGGAGCAACTGGCCGATCGTCCAGAGCACGAGGATCGCGCTGCCCGTGTTGACATGCCCGAGCAGACATGACAGCGAGCCGCAGATGACGATCACGCCCATCAGTCCCATCAACAGGGCATTGGTCGCGATGACATCGGCCGAAGGCACCGACTTGAGCAGTTCCTTGGCATCCTCCGCATCGCTCAGTTCACCACTGAGGTGTCCCTTGCCAAGCGTGATCGTGTTGAACACGTCGTCGACGACCATGCCGGCCCGGGGCCCGAACTTGTCCAGCTCGTGCCTGCCGTCCCCGACCTCCTCGGCCTTGGAGAGCCCGATGAAGAGGACGACGATCTGCAGGATCCCCGAAAGCACCAGGGTGACCCACATCCCGATCCTGTACTTTCTGGTGCCAGGATTGTCGAGAGGACCCCAGTCGATGAAGTACGCGTGCTTCTTCATGCAGAGACCAGCCATGCAGGTTCGGTCGCTCGTGCGAAGGTGTTTGTCTCGGGGTGCCTCTGGGCCATGGTCGCCTTTGGTTCGGGTTCAGGAGGACTGGTTCTCCCAGTCCGAGCGGATGATAGCGTAGCTGATCACGTCGACGGGGTCGCCATCCCTGGAGAACCTGGACCTGACCAGCCCGTCCCGTATGAGTCCAGCCTTGGTCATGACCCGTCCGGAGGCCTCGTTGTGAGGTCGGTGATCACCCTCGATCCTGTGAAGCGAGAGTTCCTGGAATCCATGCCTGACCACCAGGCGCAGCGCCTCGGTGGCATAGCCCCGGTTCCACCATGGTTCGCCGATCATGAACCCGGTGCCCGCCGTGTTCCTGGTCGGGCCGGGCATCCTTGACATGCCCACGTTGCCGACCAGTTCACCGGTCTGCCTGTCCTGGATGCCCCAGACCCATCCGGTGTTCCGTGCAGCGGATTCGTGCCAGGCCTCGATCCTCGCTCTCATGCTGTCGCGGGTGAAGTCCTTCTCCCGCAGCGTGTTCCTGAAGACCTCGTCGGTGGCGTGCACCTGGTACATGCTCTCCGTGTCGGCATGCCGGAGTCCTCGAAGGAGGATCCGTTCACCTTCGATCCGCGGAGGCAGTCCCCGGTCGACCAGGCGACACTGCCCGGGCCACTGTTCCGCCGTGACCCCGAGCAGTTTGACATCGTGGAGTTCGCCGCGGAACACCATCGATCGCTCAAGCCTCGCCACAGGTTTCAGTCCCGCGTTGACCAGGACGTGGCCCGATGCGGCGTTCTCCACAGCATGACGCGAGGAGATCCTGGCATGGCCCGCTTCATCGAACCCCCAGCCCATGACCGCTCGAGCGGCCTCGGAGGCATACCCCTGTCCCCACCATTGCTTCCCGAGCCAGTAGCCCAGCTCCGCAGTGCGAGTCGTCGGTTCCGGGCTGAGTCCGATGGATCCCATCAACCGGCCGGTTTCCGCGGAGGTGATCGCCAGGGCGGTCTCGCCGCCTTCCTTCGCATCGGAAGCATGCGTCCTGATCCACTCCATCGCCATGCCTTCCTCGTATGGGTGGGGGACCCGGCTGAGAAAACGGCTGACCTCGCCGTCGGCGAGCATCCGGGTGACCTCGTCGGCATCTTCGATCGAGAACGGTCGGAGGTGGAGTCGTTCGGTGTCCAGGTGGGGCAGTGCAGTCATCGTAGCTTGAGGAAGTGTATGTCGGTCGTGTCCATCAATGGACATCCGACCTAGAGCAGGACTTCCTCTCCATCACTGATCGATTCCGGCAGTTCGACATCGCGCAGGTCGCCGGCCTCGATGGCCGTGGAAGCCTTGATCTCGATCCTGGAAGTGACATGCCCGTCGCCATCCCGCTGCACCGTGCAGCCAGCGGCTTCCAGCCACAGGCCGGCGCGATCCGACTGCAGCTGGTGGCTGGATTCCGGGCTGTCCTCTCCACTGGCATTCTTGATCGGGGCGAACTCCTCGACCCTCACCGTCTCGTAGACGATCGAGGAATCGGCCAGTGGGATCGCATCAAAGACGAACGCCTCGAACTTGGTGGCGTTGGGCTGCTCCGGCTGCACCAGCTCGCCGCTGTCCAGGTCGATGTACGGCACCTTCTTGTGCGCCATGTGGAAGGGCAGTGCGAAATCGTCCGGGTTCCGGGTCAGGTGCTCCACGAACTCGACGCTCATCATGTGGATGCCGATCGAGCCGGCCCGAAGGCGGAGCCGCCCGTTCTCGTCGGTTTCCGCGGCGATTCCCGGATCGATGTCCGAGTACTCGATCACTCGCGTCTTGCCATCGACCATGCAGAGCACACCGACCTTCTCACCGGGGTCCCTCTTGGGAATCATCTTGCTCGAGATCTGTCCCGAGCTGTCCTTTGCGGCGACGTGCAGCCCGATGAACAGGGGATCGAGCACGTGAACCAGCGGGTTGTCCACCTGGAAGTAGCTGATCTGCTCGATGCCCCGGGCTCGCATGTGCTCGAGCGATCCACTGACCGCCAGGGCCAGCAGCGAACCCCCGTGCCCGTCCGGATTGACGGCCACATGATCCTTCTGCGCCAGCAGCATCCTCCCGTCCCCATCGATGCTGGGCAGCACGCCCTGCTGGAAGAACACGACCTGCTGGGGATCGAGGCCGAAATGATTGTTGTCCGTGAAGAACGCCCGGGTGTCATCGTCGTTGATCGGGCTTGTCATGATGTACCAGGTCAGCGAAACGTCGTATCGACTCTCGATGGCGAGGATCTGTTCCGCGAACACACGGAACAGAGGCTTGCCCGTCAGCACGGTCGCCGGGAAGGCGCCCTTGGGACCGTTCCACCCGAGCCTGGTTCCCTGGCCACCGGCCACGGTGAACGGAGCGACCTTGCCGGCGCGGATCATTTCCACGCCGATGTCCCTGTATCGCTGATGATCCTCCGGAAGTGTCGGGTAGATCACCGGTGGCTGGATCGAGTCGGTCGATGTCGAGTCCTCGTGATGTTCCTGCCCGATGAGCTTCTGCATCTGCTGGAAGTTGATCATCTCCAGCTGCTGCACGAGGGATTCCTGCTGCTGCTCGTCCAGCGAGGCGTAGAAGTCCAGCAGGTGCTCCTGTCCCTGGCTCTTGAGCATCCGTGTGATCGACTCGGGAGGCTGTGTCATGGGTTCGCCCGGCTTCTGTGGGTCCGATGGATTCAGGATTCGGGCGTGATCGGTTCGGACCACCCCTGGGAGCTGTGTCGCACGATCTTCCCTGTCTCGAGGTAGATCACCTGTTCGCAGATGTTCGTGCAGTGATCCGCGATGCGCTCCAGCGACTTGGTGACCGTCATCAACCGGAAGGCGAAGGCCACCTCCAGGCTTCCGTCAGCGACCCTGGCCTGGGAGTTCATGAGGATCTCGCTCTTGAACGCATCGACGGTGTCATCGAACAGGAGGACCTGCCTGGCCAGTTCGACGTTGGAGTCCTCGAGTGATCGAATGCTGTCCCGCAGCATGCCGATGACGCTGTTGGCCATCACCCTGAAGGTGTTCGGAACCAGCTTGGCATCCCCCTTGTTCTCCAACACGACCTCGGAGACGTTCACGGCGCAGTCGGCGATCTTCTCGAACTCGTTGTTGACCTTGACGATGGTCAGGATCGAACGGATGTCATGTGCATCGTCGCTGCCCATGGTCAGCAGCGGGATCGAGGCTCGCTCGATCTCCACATCGACCTTGTCGATCACCTCGTCGACACTGATGACCGTCGAGGCCTTCTCCTGGTCATCGTCGAAGTAGCATTCGACCGCCTTGAGTGTCAGGTCGAGCACGCGGTCTCCCTGCGTGACGATGTCATTCCTGAGCTGACCGAGCTTCTTCTTGAATTCAGACACGTTGACCTCGACTGGGACTGGGTGCTGGACGCACCTCAGGAGTATACGACAGGAGCTGCGGGTGAGGGTGGCACACCCTGTTGGCTGGAGGTAGTCTGCGGGCATGGCAGTACTGTGCGTGAACATCGATCACGTGGCGACCCTCCGCCAGGCCCGGCGCGGGGTCGAGCCGGATCCTGTCCCGGCCGCCGCTGATGCACTGGCCGGCGGGGCTGACTCGATCACCCTCCACCTTCGCGAGGACCGTCGCCACGTGCAGGATGAGGATCTCCGGAGGATCCAGAGTGAACTGGATGTGAAGGTCAACCTGGAGATGGCGCCCACGAAGCCGATGGTCGACATCGCGATCGAGTCCATGCCGGGAATGGTGATGCTGGTCCCTGAAGGTCGCCAGGAGATCACCACCGAGGGCGGGCTTGATGTCGACGGCCTCCGCGATGATCTCTCTCCGATCCTGGCACGCCTGGCCTCGGCGGGGCTCAGGACCAGCGCCTTCATCGACGCCGAGCCGAACCAGGTACGCGCCGCATCGGAGCTGGGCTTCGATGTCTGCGAGGTCCACACCGGGCCCTGGGCCCATGCCGTGCAGGAGGAGGGGGTGCAGGGGCCTGCCGCGGCCAGGCAGCTCCAACTGGTCGCCGAGGCCGGACGGCAGATCCGGCAGCTGGGCATGCAGTTCAATGCCGGCCACGCCCTGAACTATGACAACGTCGGGCCGATCGCAGCACTGGATGAGCTGTCGGAACTGCACATCGGGCACTCGATCGTCAGCCGCAGCGTCTTCGTGGGTTTCCGGACCGCGGTGGAGACGATGGTCTGCCTGATTCATGATGCACGCGGGGCGTGATGCCGTACAATCAGACGGTACGGACATGCAGTCAAGTGAACGGAGTCACGTGATGAACCAGTTCAAGGGCACCTACACCGCCCTGGTCACCCCCTTCACGATGGACGGTTCCGCCGTCGATCAACGGAGGCTGGCCGAGCAGGTGCGATTCCAGGCCGAGGCAGGGGTGACCGGTGTGGTCGCCTGTGGCACCACCGGCGAGTCACCCACGCTCTCGGATTCAGAGCAGAAAGCGGTCATCGAGCAGGTCGTCGAGGAATCCCGTTCCCACGGGATCCATGCGGTCGCCGGCACCGGTTCCAACGACACCAGACACGCGGTCGCGGCTCATGCTCATGCCGCATCGGTCGGTGCGATCGCCTCGCTGCAGGTCACGCCCTACTACAACAAGCCGTCGGCGGAAGGCCTCTACCGTCACTTCATGACCATCGCCGACTCGGTCGATCTTCCAATCATCCTCTACCACGTGCCCGGACGCTGTGGAGTGCGGATGGAGATGTCCCTGCTCACCAGGCTGTTCACGCATCCAAACATCATCGCGATCAAGGAGGCCAGTGGCTCCATCGACATGGTCAGCAGCCTCGTCGACCAGACCGATGCGGTCGTGCTCTCGGGCGACGACACGCTCATGCTGGCGATGGGATCCGTCGGTGCGACTGGTGTCATCAGCGTCGTCTCAAACATCGCGCCCGATCGCGTCCAGCGGATCTGGGACTGCGTTGAGGCGGGGGACCTGCATGGCGCACGTGAGGCCCACCGCTGGTTGTTCCCACTGGCCGATTCCCTCATGACGCTCGACGTGAACCCGGTGACCGTCAAGACGGCGATGTCAATCCTCAGCATGGATTCGGGTACGCTTCGATCACCGCTGGTCGGTATGGCCGAGCAGGCGAGACAGGCACTGGTCGGCATCCTCAAGGGTCGTGGGCTGCTCGAGTCCGGCACGGTCGCCGAGGCGATCAATTCATGAAGGAAACATGTTCGTGACCGATGCTGCTCCCTTGCCATATCGCATTGCCGTCCTGTGCTACCTCTATGACCAGGACGACCGTCTTCTACTGCTGCACAGGGCCAAGTCCCCCAATGCGGGGCTGTACTCCCCGATCGGGGGCAAGCTCGAGGTCGAACTGGGTGAAGGGCCTCACCAGTGCGCCGTGCGGGAGATCATGGAGGAGACGGGCCTGGAGATCCCGATCGACCAGGTCCACCTTTTCGGCATGGTCTCCGAGCGTGCCTACGAGGGCGAGACCCACTGGTTGATCTTCCTGTTCGAGGTCAGACAGCGGATCGATCCGTCACGGATCACCACGTACGAGTTCGACGAAGGTACCCTCGAGTGGATCGATGTCGATGCCGTCGAGCAGTTGCCGATTCCCCGGACCGATCGGGAGATCCTCTGGCCGAATGTGAGGAAGCATCGGGGCGGGTTCTTCAGCATTCACATCGAGTGCGACACCGACCCGATGTCCTGGTCGATTCACGAATCCAGCGCCGACTAGGACCCGAGCCCGGCGACTTCGGCGACCCTGTCACGAAGCGCCTCGGCCTCCGTCGTGCTCGTCGCTTCGGCGATCAGCCGGATCACGGGTTCCGTGTTGCTCGCTCTGAGGTGCACCCATCCCTGCTCCAGGTCAATTCGAACTCCGTCGGTCCGATCGACCTGGGCGTCCTTGAATGCGATCGCCACGTCATCGAGCATCCGCTGGACCATGTCGTCTCCGGCGGGATCGTACTGGAGCTTGGTCTTGATCATCGAGTAGCTCGGCACGCTGCCGACGAGTTCCGAGATGCTCAGCCCAGTCGCCGCCATGTGATCAAGGACCAGCGCCATCGACGAGAGACTGTCACGGACGAAGCAGACTCTCGGGAGAATGACGCCGCCGTTGCCCTCGCCACCGAGGTGTCCCTTGTCCCGCTTGATCGCCTCGACGACGTTGGCCTCTCCGACGGCGGTGCGTTGGACCCTGGCACCGGGGTGCAACGCGGCGACGTCATCGATCATCCTGCTCGTGGAGAGGTTCGTCGCCAGCACGGTGGGGCCCCAGAGTCTCAGGGCGCTCATCGCCGCGATCACGAGCGTGTATTCCTCTCCGATGTACATGCCGTTCTCGTCGACGATGGCCAGTCGATCCGCATCCGGATCCTGTGCGAATCCGCAGTGGGCCCGCTCATCATCCGCCGTCGCTTCGCAGAGTGATCCGAGGTTCTCCCTGATCGGTTCCGGGGTGTGGGCGAACTCGCCGCTGACCTGGCTGTTCAAGTGCACCAGCCCGACGCCCAGGGTCTCCATGAGGCGCCTGCCACCTTCTGATCCCGAGGCGTTGACCGAATCCAGCACGACCGTGAATCCTGCCGACCGGATCGAATCGATGTCGACGGCCTCCTTCACACGCTGGACGTGGGCCTCGGTGGCCGTTGAATCGGTGGTACACGTGCCGGCTCGTGTGCTCTCGAGTTCGTCGCCCTCTGACCTTCTGAATCGCTCGATGATCGTGTCGGCGATCGCCGGTGGGGGAGCAACGCCATCACGGTCCAGGCACTTCAGCCCGTTCCACTGGATCGGGTTGTGGCTCGCGGTGATGCACATGCCTCCATCGCAGCCAAGAGTGGAGATCATCAGGCCGGTGGTCGGGGTGGTGACGACACCCAGGTCGATCACATCACATCCGCACGCGGTCAGTCCCTCGATGGCGCCCCGACCGATCTGGTCCCCCGAGGCCCGTCCGTCACGTCCGATGCACACCCTGGGACTTCGATCGTCGGCCTGCTCCAGGAGCCATGAACCGAACGCGGCCGCGAATCTCGCGGCGACCTCGGGCGTCATCGACCGTCCGACGATTCCACGGGCGCCGGAGACCGAGAGCATCAGTGGTGCACTTTCCATGTCGTGAGTCTATCCGAGTCCGCGATCGACCGTGCCCTGGTGTAGTCCAGCCGATAACGAGACGGCACCGTGATCAAACGCCCTGATCCGTCCGCATCGGTACCAGGTCTTCCGGTTGGCGCTTGATGCCCGGTATAATGAGCAGGAACATGTATCGAATCCAGGTTGAACACGTCTTCGATGCGGCACACGCCCTCCTGATACGGGGGGAGCGGGAGCAGTCTCATCGACATGACTGGCGTGTCGTGCTGACGGTGGTGGGGCAGCACCTCGACAGGGATGGCCTTCTCTGCGACTTCCACGAACTGGAGGCGATGCTCCGGGAGATCACGGCGCCATTCGATGGAGGCGACCTCAACACGACGCCACCATTCAACACGGTCAACCCGACCGCCGAGCACGTCGCGCGGCATGTCGGGGAACACGTGTGCGCTTGCCTTCCGGATTCGATCCGCCTGGAGCGGATCGCCGTCACCGAGGCCGTCGGCTGCATCGCGATCTACGAGCCCGAGGGGGTCACGGCATGAGTGTCGAGGAGCCCAGGAACGATCTCGAGGCCATCGCCAGTGACCAGGACTTCCAGGTCGCCCTGCAGGATCCGAGCCGGTTTCTCAACCGGGATCTCCAGTGGCTCCGCTTCAACCAGAGGGTCCTCGACCTGGCCTGCGATGATCGCACGCCGCTGCTGGAACGGGTCCGGTTTCTCGCGATCTACTCCAACAACCTCGACGAGTTCTTCATGAAGCGGGTGGGCGGTCTGCGCAGGCAGATCGACGCCGGTCTCGGTTCGATTCCAAACGAGAACATCTCCCCCAGCGACCAGATCAGCAGGATACGGAAGCGAGTCGAGGAGATGAACCGGATCCAGACCGCCTGCTACAAGGACCAGATCCTGCCGAAGCTGGCCGCCAAGGGCGTCGAGCTGATCCGCTGGAAGGACATGACTCCCCAGGAGCAGGAGGAGGCCGAGCACTGGTACCGGCGGAACGTCTTCCCGATCCTGACACCGCTCTCGGTCGATCCCGGGCACCGGTTCCCGTTCATATCCAACATGAGCGTGTCGCTGGGCGTGATGCTCAGGCGTCCCGGGGAGTCCGAGCAGTTGTTCGCACGCGTGAAGGTGCCCGAGTTGCAGGAGCGACTCTACCGCGTTCCCGACAAGCTTCGATTCGTTCTCCTGCAGGACATCATCGAGCACAACCTCGACGATCTCTTTCCAGGGATGGAGATCCTCAAGGTGCTTCCGTTCCGCGTGACAAGGAACGCGGACGTCGAAAGGGATCACGAGGATGCGGAGGACCTGCTGGAGCAGATCCAGCAGCAGCTTCGCGAGCGTCGATTCGCCCAGGTCGTCCGGGTGGAGATCGGCCGAAAGCCCAACAAGAAGATCCTCAGGTTCCTTACGGAGGAACTCGACCTGAACGCCGACGACTTCTACGAGACGACGGCGCTGCTGGACAACTCGGTCCTCAACCAGATCGCCGACCTGGACATCCCGGGCTGCCACTACCGGAAGTGGACGCCGATCGCACCACGGGGGCTGCAGACCGAGGAATCGGACATCTTCAGCCTCATCAGGTCACGTGACATCCTCGTGCATCACCCGTATGAATCATTCGATGCCAGCGTGGAGCACTTCATCGAGAACGCCGCGAAGGATCCGAAGGTGCTCTGCATCAAGCAGGCCCTGTACAGGACCTCGGGGGACAGTCCCTTCATTCCCAACCTCATCCGCGCCGCCGAGGCTGGAAAGCAGGTCGCCGTGCTCGTAGAGCTTCGTGCCCGCTTCGACGAGGCGAGGAACATCCACTGGGCGAGGAAGCTCGAGGATGCGGGGGTCCACGTCGCCTACGGGGTCGTCGGCCTGAAGACGCATACCAAGACGGCCCTGGTCGTCCGACAGGAGGCCGATGGCATCCGCTCCTACGTCCACATCGGGACGGGGAACTACAACTCCGTGACGGCCAGGCTCTACGAGGATCTCGGTCTCTTCACCTGCGACTCCGACATCACCGAGGACATCGTGGACCTCTTCAACTACATGACGGGTCGCTCCAGGCAGCGTGACTACCGGAAGCTCCTGGTCGCACCGGTCGCCATGAAGCGCCGGTTCATCGAGATGATCGAGCGGGAGATCCTGCTGCAGACCCCGGAGCGGCCGGGTCACATCATCGCCAAGATGAACCAGATCGAGGACCGAGCGGTGACCGACGCCCTCTACAGGGCGTCACAGGCGGGCGTGAAGGTCGACCTGATCGTCCGGGGGTTCTGCTGCCTCAGGCCCCAGGTGACCAATCTCAGCGAGAACATCAGGGTCATGTCGATCCTGGGCCGGTTCCTCGAGCACAGCCGGATCTTCTGGTTTTCCCTCGGGAAGGAGGATCCGATCGACGGTGAGTTCTACATCGGTTCGGCTGACTGGATGTACCGGAACCTCAACCGTCGCGTGGAGGCGATCGTTCCGATCGAGAGCAAGCAGCTTCGCAAGCGGCTTCACGCCATGCTCCAGGTCATGCTTGAGGATCAGCTCCAGGTCTGGGAGATGCATCCGGATGGAAGCTACACCCTGAGGAACGTGGCCGACATGGATCCCGAGGATCCTCAGCTTGTCGGAACGCATGAGACGCTCATGCGGCTTGCCGAAAGCGAGCTGCACTACGATCCCTTGGCCGAGGACGAGTGATCCTTGATCAATAGGTGGCGCTTCGAGGCATCGCCGAGGCGACCAGCCGGATTTCCGTCGGCATGTCACCCTCGATGTCCAGGTCGACCTGGTCATCCGCGACCACGGTCAGGTCGATCGTGATCCGGTACAGGTTCCTCCCGTTCTCGTATTCCAGCGTGAACGGGCTCACTGGAAGACCGTCGGTCCCGGTCCGTTGCTCCACGCCCTCGAGGAGGACGTGTGACGTCGAAGGACCGCTGCCGTTGTCGACGACCAGCACGAGGTTCTCATC
The DNA here is from genome assembly GCA_002711415.1 of Phycisphaerae bacterium. GTDB lineage: Bacteria > Planctomycetota > Phycisphaerae > Phycisphaerales > SM1A02. Next base: position 177,852 of record PARI01000032.1, read on the forward strand.
CACCGGATCCCACTGGATCGTCACCAGCTGGTCGTCCTGGGTCATGAACTCGATGAAGTTGCTCTTCAGCACGTTGTCCAGGGGATTCACCGGGTAGGGCCCGAACTCGTCTCCGGTCCTGATCAGCGTGAGCATTCGATCAAGGACGAGGCGACTGACCGTGTGGGTCGAGGCCTGCTCGGTGGTCGCCTGGTACGCGATGAAGGAGGCCTGGAGGGCGACCAGCGTCGCCGTCAGCAGGGCGGAACTGATGGCCAGGGCCACGAGCATCTCGACGAGGTTGAGACCTCTTCGTCGTCGTGCTTGTGCGGTGGGTCGACTCATCAGTAGATGCCGCCTTCCCTGTAGCTCATGGGGATCGTCTCCATGGTGATCGGCCATGGGATCCCGTCGGGCAGCATCGCGTCCGGGTTGTACCTGAGCGTGATCTCGCCGAAGCCCTCGAACTCGCCACTGGTCGGATCGGTTCCCTCGCCGTCGCCATCGAGCGGGCCGAAGTACCCGATCGTCGTGTTGAACGCGTTGACCTGGCCGTCGTAGAAGAGGGGGCCCTCGCCGTCCTTCGGATGGAACGTCATCATCAGTGTGCCGAAGACGTCCGCGGTACCGCGGACATCGAGGATCCCGGCGATGATCACGCCCTTGAGCTTGACCGTCGCGGTCTCGTCCGGATCTACGGCCTGCTCGTTGGTGAAGTTGCCGACGTCGATCGACCAGCCCGGCATCATGATCGAGCTCTTGGCCAGTTCCTGCCGTGTCTCCTCGCCAATGGACTCCAGCGCCGCCACCAGCTCGATCACGTCAGGCTGTGACTGCAGGTCGGGATCCTCGGGATCCACGTAGAAGCGGGTCGCTCCCGTGATCTGGACCTTGTTCCGCCAGTGGGTGTACTGGTTCGGCTTGTCGCCGCTGATGGATCCGAGGAACGTGCATCCGTCGAACCGGATGTTGTTCGAGAGGGTCTTGGTGTCATCCACGACGTCGTTTCCATGCGCGGAGGTCAGGCCTTCGAAGCGTGGGGGATAGGTGACCGTGCCACCGTTTTCGATCTTCTCCTGGGCGCCCGTGTAGTTCCAGTTCACGTCGATGCAGTCGGATTCCGTCTGGATGTACGTCACGCCCTCGAATCGACAGTTCCTGAAGAGGCCGTTGTTTCCCACGGGGATCGTCACGTTGTTGAAGACCATGTTCTCGTAGAGAGGTCTCCTGTACCAGTCATACGCGTTCAGCGATCCGTAGGGAACGGACTCGTAGTCGCGGGCATCGGCCTCGGTGAACACGGCGCCCGGTGTCGAAGCGATGTTCCAGTTGGCCTGCGACTCCAACTGGTTCGAGGCCTGGGCGAAGAACCAGGTCTGACTCTCGTCGAACATGCTCGTGTTGATCTCCCTGAGATCCTCTTCCCCGACCTCGAAGGTGGCCGCGGCCTTGTCCTTGCCGGGCACGATCGGTCCCTGGACGATCGACTGATAGCTCTCCCCATGGAGCGACTCCCACGGTTCCCGTGCGACCGCGAAGGCGAGCCGGCCCTTGATCTTGGCGTACCGGTCAAGCGATGAGATGGTGCCATCGTTGTAGCCGAGCGTGATGTCGTCGCCATCGACGACATCGTCGTCATTGCGGTCCGGATCAGCCTTGTCGACCAGGCGAGCCAACTGGTCGTCCACGTCCTCGAACTCGACCGAGAGGGAGCCCAGTCCGGCATTGGCGGCCAGGACATCGTCGTACACGACCATTCCGTCGCCGTTGGTATCGAACTCGCCGAGGAACAGATCAAAGTCGTCGATGTACTCGTCATCATCGACATCGATCAGTTCCGGGTACAGGTGGAGTTCCTGGCCCTCGGTCGGGTGATCAGGACGGAGGCGTGCGTCCTGGTCGACATCATGAAGGGTGATCTGCGAGTACAGGATATCCAGCTTCTGGTTCAGCTCGTCGGAGAGGTAGTAGTAGTCGCTCCTGACGACAAGTGGATCTCCATTGCCATCATCGAGTTCGCCCTCGACCAGGCCGTACCGTGAACCGAGCGGCCCTTCGACCCGGACGTTCTTGCCGATCATGACACGGTTCGGGCTGATGATCGCGTACTCGATCTTCTTGTCGATCTCGAAGTCCACCTGCAGCGTCCTGGTGATTCCGCGATCATGACCGATGCTGGTCACCCTGACGACGGGCTGGTCGGCCACGAGCTCGTACCGCAGCCGGAAGTAGAGATCGTTCTCGCCATTCCGCATCCTGACGGGCTTCACCAGGACGGTGCCGGTCTCGGTATCCAGCAGTGGCAGGTTCTGGTCGGTCAGTTCCGGATCGAACGAATGCTGGCCCTGCTGGTGGGCCTCGATGATCGCCTCGGCAAGTCCGTTGGGCGGGTTGGTGCTCACGTACTCGGTCGGCGGAAGGATCTCGACGGAACCGTCCATCGAGGTGTTGAACGTCCCCAGCCAGAGATCATGTCCGAACTGTTCGCTGATCACACCCTTCTCGACGACGAAGCGGCTCGATTCTCGCTGCAACTGCTTGCTGGCGTAGATCAACCCGGTCTCAGCGGCGCTCATCGCCCTGGAGACCTTGATCGCGGAGTCAGCTGTCCGCAGGTTGCCGTGGGCCACGACTGCCATGGCTGCGGTGAGGGAGCTGAAGATGACCAGGAACATCATCGCAAGGACGTTGGCGACACCACGTCGCGTTGCGGTCGTTCGGGGTGTCGGGTTGTGAGTACGTCGGTTCATTGTGAGTATCCTGTACTTCACGTGTTCATCCCGGTGCGATCCATGTGACCCTCGTGATCTCCCTCGGCTCGACGTCCATCGGTCCCTGGTAGTGGACGATCACCTCGAACTTGATCAGGACGGACTGCCCGTCCGCGACACTGGTGGTGATGTCGAAGGGATCCACGTTCCAGACGGAGACCGTCTGGGACCACCCGTCCATGCCGGCAATGATCTCGCGTCGGGCGTTGATGGGGCCGTTGCCGGCTGCATGGGAGAAGATCAGCCCGTTGCCATCGGAGCCATCGAAGTCGTCGAGGTCGTCGAAGTCGCCGATCGTCAGCTCGGTCGGCTCGGGCCCCCAGAACGCCTCCTGCGTGACGGGGTCCGTTCTGGAGAGGTTCAGGGTCATCTCCCTGATCTCGTTCCCGAGTCTCATCGCGGTCGCCGCATGGGTTGACCAGGCGTTCTGCTTGTGGAAGTTCTGCTGGGCAGCCATGATCGCGAGGACGCCCACGCCGACGATGATCGTCGCCAGCGCGGTCTCGATGAGGGTGAAGCCGTGTCGCTTCCGACCGGTTCGCCCCCCCTGGTTTTTCGCGTTTGTCTTGAACATTGCTCAGCCTGCGACCAGATTGCTCATCTTGAAGATCGGGAGAATGATCGCCATCGCGATGAAGCCGACGATCGAGCCCATCACGACGATCATCAACGGCTCGATCATGCTCGTGACCGCCTTGATCGAGTCACGCAGCACCTTCGAGTAGTAGACGGAGACCTCGTCGAGGACCTCGCCCAGGCGCCCCGACTCCTCGCCCGCGGAGATCATCTGGATGACCGACCGTGGAAGGAGGCTCGAACGCACGAGTTGTGACTGGATCTTTCGTCCCTGCTTGACCGAGCCGTAGACCCCTCGCCACATCCTCCTGTAGAGCTGGTTTCCTGAGATGTCGCCGGTGATGGCGATGGTGTCCAGCATCGGCACGCCGGCGTTCAGCAGTTCGCCCATCGTGTGGAGGCTTCGACTGATGTACAGGGCGCGGAACATCCTGTTCAGCAGGGGCATCCGGAGCTTCGTCCTGTCCCACCAGAACGAGCCGAGCTCGGTCCTGATGAAGGCCATGAATCCGACGATCCCGACGACCAGGCCGATCAGCAGGAGCCACCAGTATTCGACCATGAACCCGGAGATCCCCATGAGGAACTTGGTGGGGCCCGGCAGGGCCTCCTCCTTGCCCTCGCACACGTTGGCGAACCTCGGGAGGACGAACGTCAGCAGGAAGATCGTCACGCCGATCGCCATCGTGGCGATGATGCCGGGATAGATGCTGGCTCCGATGACCATCTTCCTCGTCTCGATCTCCTGGGAGAGGTAGGCGGCGATCCGATCGAGCATCCTCGAGAACGCGCCCGACATCTCCGATGCCTTGACCATGTTCACGTACAGCGGCCCGAACAGTTTCGGGTGCTTGGCGATGGCCTCGGAGAACTGCTTGCCGCTTTCGACGTCCATCTTCAGCGAGAGGATGATCTTCTTGAACTTCTGGTTGGAGACCTGGTCCGCGACGCCTTCCAGCGCCGATCTCAGGTTGATGCCGGCCTTCATCATCACGGCGAGCTGGATCGTGAAGTCGAGCACGTCCTTCTGGGAAGGGCCTGACGAATAATTCAGATGCGCCAGCAGGGAGTTGATGCGGGCGCTGGTCGTCTGCACCGGGACAAGCTGCAGGACATGGTTGCCCTGGTTGCGCAGGATCGAGGCTGCCGTGGCGGCACTGTCCGCAGCGAGGACACCGGCCTGGATCTGGCCTGATGATTGACGAGCTTGGAATCGATACTGGGGCATGTCGTGTTCCAGCAAGGGGTTCATCCCCTTGGACCGCTCAGGCGGCGAGCTGCCTTTCGAGCTTGTCGGGGAATGCCGCTTGTGCGACCGCATCCTCGCGACTGATCATTCCGTTGAAGTACAGTTCCGCAATTGCCGTGTCGAGGCTTCTCATCCCCATCTGGCGACTGGTGTCGATGACGTTGGGGATCTCGAATGTTCGTGATTCCCTGATGATGTTCCTGATCGCGGGCGTGCACAGCATGACTTCAATCGCCGGAACCATGCCAGGCTGGTCGATCCGGCTGAAGAGGGTCTGCGACACGACCGCCTGGAGCGTGGTCGAGAGCATGGACCGGATCTGGTTCTGCTGGCCGGCGGGATACATGTCGATGATTCGTTCAACCGTCTGCGAAGCATTGACCGTGTGCAGCGTGGAGAGCACGAGGTGTCCCGTCTCGGCTGCCGAGATCGCCAGGGCGGTCGTCTCGAGGTCTCGCATTTCACCGACCAGGATGATGTCCGGGTCCTGCCTCAACGCGTGTCGGAGGCCTGAGGCGAAGCTGCCCATGTCGGCGCCGAGCTCTCGCTGCTCGAGGAGGCACTTGCTCGAATCGAACGTGTACTCGATCGGATCCTCCAGCGTGATGATGTGCTTGCGGTACCGTTCGTTCATCGCCTGGATCATGGCCGCAAGGGTCGTCGACTTGCCCGAGCCGGTGTCGCCGGTGACCAGGACAAGGCCCCTGGGCAGGTAGGTCAGGCGACCGATGACCTCTGGGAGGTTCAGGTCCGCCAGTGGGGGAATCGTCGTCTTGATCGCACGGAGGGAGAGGCTGATGCCACATCGCTGCCTGTGCGCGTTGACACGGTATCGACCCTGCCCGGCGACCTCGTAGGAGAAGTCGAGGTCATGTTCACGATCGAACGTCGCAACCTGGTCCGCCGAGACGATGCCCTCGAGGACCTTTCGCATCTGTTCGGGCTGAAGCGTGGGATAGTCCATCGGGGTCATGATGGTGTGAACGCGCATCATCGGTGGCTGGCCGGCCACGAGATGAACATCGGAGGCATCATGCTCCCTGGCTGCTTGGAGAATCTCGTTCAACTGCATGGTGGTGGTTTCCGTCAATCACAACTCAATACACGACAGACGCCACGGATTTATCGACCGGTGGTGGGGGTGAATTCACTTCCACTTCGATGTTTCAGAACTCGATTTTGAATGATCGCCCTGTGCGATCTCGGCGGCATGCACGGAGGATTATCGGAACCAGATGTGATTATTCCGGACTTTCAGCGAGCCTGGTGACGGCCACTTCGCTCATGGTTCCCTGCCCGGAAAAGCCCACCGATGGGGTCCTCATGCCGGTATCGAAGAGCAGGTCTGCGATGAAGCCCGGTTCACGGTACCGCAGTGAGCCGCTGATGCCCCAGGACAGGTCCATTTCGACGGTCGATCCCGGTTCCGGGAGGGTGTCTCCGAAGGTCGAAATCGGGATCACCGCAGGGATCGGTATCACGGCGTACCCATTGGATGGGAGTGTCCTCAAGGCCGCCCATTCCCCACGGAACTGCCTCTTCCCGTTGATGTTCACGTGATAGCTGAAGCGTTCCAGCTCCAGCGGATCCGTATTGGGATTCTCAAGGTGCAGTTCCAGTTCGAGCAGGCCCCGGTCCGCGGTCGCCTCGACCAGGCTGACCTTCTCGACCTGTATCCTCGGAGGGGTGTTGAACCCGCATCCAGCCACGAAAACCACGATCAACATCGGGAGGATGGCCGTACAGGTCCTGCACGCGACTTTCCTGGTGATCACCATGAACGGCACTCTACACGGTTCGTGGACCATTGGCGACCGAACTCGTCGATTCGCCCTCTTGGAAGGTCCCTACCATGTCGATAAGAGCATGGCTGGAGGCCCATGATGAATCGCCATTCCAGATTTCCCGACCTGGTGCTCCTGTCGATGCTGCTGGCATCGCTGATCGCATCACCCGTGCCGTTGATGGGCCAGGATGAAAGCCCGGTCGTCGTGGATGATTCGCCATGGGCGTGGCAACTGCTTCAGCAGGTGCATGGGCACAAGCAGGGCAATGCCACCGAGGCGGCCAGGTTGTGCCAGCGTCTCCTGGACGAGTACGGTCCCCGGCTCGTGCCCAGGGACACGGGCGGCTCCGACGATCTCGTCAGCGTCAGGGCGAACGTCATGGAGTTGCTGCTGGAGAACGAGGAACTGCTCCGCACATATCGGAGGATGAACCGATCCGCGGCCTCACGACTGATGGACCAGGGCAGGCACCATGAGGTCGTCCAGCGATACTACCTGACGCGCTACGGGCTCGAAGCACTCCTGAGGATCACTCAGGATCACGTTGACTCGGGTCGGTTCGACAACGCGCTCGCGTGCGTACTGCTCCTGGACAGGCACCCTGACCTCGATGGTCGTCGACGCGCCCACGCCCTTCACATGGAAGCGATCTCAAGGCTCGGTCGGGGCGAACCGATCGACACGATCAGGAACGAGCTCGGGCGGCTGGATTCCGAAGAGTCCGCTCACCTGCTCGAGCACATCGCCATGATGGAAGCCTGCGAATGGCCACCCGGGCCCGGCACCAGCATTTCATCCCTCGTTGCGTCAGGTTCCGCATCGCTTCCGAAGGATGACGATGGTTGGCACAGGATCTGGTCTCGACCGCTGGAATCGACCCTCTACAGGAGGATCTTCTACAGGGACGAGAGTTCCACTCCGTTCTCCCCTCGAACAGTGCAGAAGGCGCTGGAAGACGCCTCGATCATGACGACGGTTCCGGTCGTCACCGATTCGACCGTCTACATCAACGAAGGGCATGTCATCACCGCCCTTGACCGGATCAATCAGAGGGTCGCCTGGCAGCGCGTGTTCGAGCCGACCAGGCTCGACCGCGATGGTGGCCGAGTCGGTGATCTCAACGACATCGTGATCCACGGGGATCGCCTGTTGACCATGACCGGCCATGCCGGGTCACAGGCACGTTCAGGTGGCGGGACGATCCTCTGCCTGGACGCCCGGGATGGCCAGAGCCTGTGGCAGACGCACCTGGACCGGCTCGATGGCCGGGACGAGTTCGAGGGGCTCTTCTGCTACGGGACCCCCGTGGTCGTCGATGACCGTGTCTGTTTCCTCGCGAGAAAGGTCAACAACAGGCTCGAGACCGTCGTGTACGCCATCGGCCTGGATCTCCAGACCGGTGAACTGGAATGGGACACGCTCGTCTGTTCGTGCGGAGGTGTTCGGCTGAGTGGCATGAGGCCCTTTTCAAGCCTTCGTGCAGACGAGGGCCATCTCTATCTCAGCTCGAGCGTCGGGGCGCTTGCCTGCATCAATGCATCCGATGGTGTCATCAGGTGGCTTCACCGCTTTCCCGTGCCGATTCGTGAATCCAGGTTCGCCGTCGAGCCATGGGAGATCTCGAGTCCTCTCATGACATCGAGGGGGGTGCTTGCGATCACACCTGACCAGTCGGAGATCGTGCTTGTCGAACCGAACAGTGGGGACATCCTGGAACGCTATCCGACCGGGCTCGGGACCAACTGGCAGATGCCTCGCTACCTCGTCCAGTTCGATCTGCCACGGCCTGACGGAATGACAGCGGAAACCGTCCTTGCCGTCGGGCATGATGTCTCGGCATTCGATGTCCATCATCTGGAGAAGCCGCTCTGGACGTTCAGCAGGAACAACCCAGAACGAATCAGGCAGCTCGTCGGTGGGGACCAGCGTTCGGGCATTCGCGGACGGGTTCAGCCTGCCGGTGGATACGTCGTCGTGCCGGGAACGGATGGGTTGCTCATCGTCGATTCCAGCAACGGGATGATCCTGCAGTCGGTCGACGTCGACGAGCCCTGCAACCCCGTGCTCGATGGATTCCAGCTGCTGCTGGCCGGACAGAACCAGTTGCTGAGCCTGATGCCGTTGGAGGAGGCCGAGCGTCTGATGCGATCCCGGATCGATCAGTCGCCCCAGGATCCGGAGCAGGCACTGGCCCTGCTTCAACTCGGCCTCAATGCAGGGGATGGAAGCCTGTGCCTCGAGGCCGCGGAACTCGGGATCGATTCGATCGAACTCATGGGCCCGACCGATCATGAATCCGTGTTGCGGGGGGAACTGCTCCAACTGCTGTTGCGGGTGGATGATGCCTCGCTTTGCTCACAGCGACGATCTGGAGATCATCTTCATTCGATCATCTCGGCCGTGGCGACCCAGCCCTCCCAGCACGTGTTGGCCCAGCTTGCGAGATCGGCATGGCTGGAGCGTACCGACAGGATCGATGAGGCCGTCATGGTGCTCCAGGAGCTTCTGTCCAACCGGGATCGATCCACGTCACTGATAGCGAACCCTGACGGACGCATCGTTCCGGCATCGAAGCTTGCGCTGCTCCGGTTGAACGAGATCATCGACGTGCATGGTTCCGTTGTGACCAGTCCCCTGGACACGCAGGACTCCGTCGAGGCAAGCGTTGAGATCGCCGGGATCATGGAACAGGAGGGCCGGTCACGGGAGGCCCTGCTCGCTCTGGTTCGATCGTCATGGGATTCCACCATCGATCATGTCCATACATGCAAGGCGCTGCCGCTTCAGCATGCAGGCGCAATGGCTACGAGAAACCAGTGGCTGGACCTGGCCTCGGAACTGCAGGAACACGCCCTGGCCATCGGTACCGAGCTGTCCGGTCAGACGATGAGCAATGGAACCGAGGCCGTGAACACGCCGATGCTCGGCCAGGAACCGGGAGCGGTCCGCGAACTGGACGTGATGCTCGCACGGACGCTCGTGGATGACCCAGGCGAAGGTGTGCTCGTGGTCTCAAGGAACGAGCTGGTCATGCTCGAGGAGGCCGACCTGGAACCCCGCTGGGCGGTTCCCCTGGAGGACACGGATCCACTGATCCTGGATTCGGATCGGTTCATCACGATCCAGGAGGAAGGGGGCAGCGGGATCGCAATTTCTCGACTGGATCCTGCTGATGGAACCCAGGTATGGCGAACACCTGAACTCTCGGAGTATTTTCCAGGAGACCGGCTGGAGGCATTCGGACGAATCGCGGAGATACCGCTTCCTGGCGGAGCGCCGCTGGTGCTCGACGAGATCATCTCGATGGTCCGGGACGATCACCTCTGGTTGACCCGGCGAAACGGGGATGTTGCGATGTTCGACATGGCCGGTTCCAGGCAGGCCCAGTGGGTGCGAAGTGAGTTGATCGATCATGTCCACTTCGTCGAGGGTAACGAACTTGGCATCGTCATCGCCGGCACCGATGTCACGCGGTTCTCAGGCATGCCCAACACGATCAACCCCAGGATCATCGTCCTGGATCCCCTGACAGGGGATACGATCATCGACCATCACCCGGAACTGGAAGGCGACCTCCAGTGGCTGGCGATCTCACCGATGGGGATGCTCGCACTGGGCTCGAGTGGTGGTGTCGAGACCATTGGCATGGCCCGATCCGGTGGTGGTCCGGGGCCGCTTCTCTGGCGGAGTGCATCCAGGCCCTACCGGGATCTCGCCAGCGGCTGGTTCTGGGGGCTGGACCTGCAGATGGCCGATGCCGATGGGGCCGTCACGACGGCACGGGCCTCAGATGGAGTCCTGGTCCGGGATCGCTACAAGCAGCCTGGCGAAGGCCTCTCGACCTCGGGTCCGCTTCGGACCGTGCGTATCGACAACCAGGGGCTTCTGCTTCACTTCAAGGGTCGTGTGCTTGATTTCGGTCCACGGGGCCGGCTGCAGGGGACCGATGCGGTCGCCACGAGCCCGAACTACACGTTGATGCTCCCTGCAGGGGAACAGATCATCCTGCTCTCGGCACTGGGAAGTCGACAGATCCGTCTCCAGGACCGGCTGGGACACAGGACCATCTTCGAGTACCGAGTTCACCAGTTGGATCGGAGCCGGGGCTGCAAGCTCCTCGGCCCGGATCTCCAGCTTCAGTCACCCGTGCGAATCGGGCGGGGGGCCGTCGTCAACGGTTGGCTGCTCCTGGGATCCGATGCCGGGACCACCGCGGTTCCACTTCCTCCAGGAACATGACGGAACCAACTTTTTCCCGCGAGGACTTGATCCCCGGAAGCATATTGGATACATATTCGCGCTGAGAGGGTTTTCATTTTTCCAAGCAGGAGGTTCCATGTCGATCATCATAGAACCGGACTTGATTCTCGATCCCGGGTCCCAGTGGCAGGTCTGGACCGGTCCAGTCATGACATGGGACGAGGGGTCTGACGATGACTATTCCTTCTATGACGATGAGGAATCGGAAGAGGATGAATTCGACGAGCTCGATGCCGATGAAGACGACGATGATGATGACGAGGAACGCATCGATGATGAAGACGATGAAGATGAGAAGTTCATCATCGAAGACGAAGACGACGAGGATGATGATGACGACATCTTTGGTGGCGATGACGAGGATGACGACGAGGATGACGAAGACATCGACGACGACGAGGACGATGAGTTCTGATCAATCCTCCCCGGGTTCCTCACGCACACGGTCCACCCAGAGCCCCGACAGCATGAGCTGATCATCGTCAGCCCTTGCAAGCAGGATGTTCCAGGCGTTCTCTTGTCCGCCCCTGTCAGCCGGGTAGGGTATCGACGTTTCTTCGAGCAGTTCGATGCGAGCCTGATCCTCCCGGACCTCGGACTGCAGCGGCATCAGGTAGACCCCGGTCCGAGTGGCGACGATATAGCTGTCCTTCTCCAGGCGACAGGCCGCGATTGATCCGTTCAGCAGTTCCCAGTTGACCTGCACCGAGGGATTCCAGAGCGACATCCGCCTTCGACTTGGACTGAAGTAGCAGAGCGTGCTTCCGGAATCGGGCTGAACGGCGGTTCCGGTCCCGACCGAGAGCATCATCTGCCACGCTGTTCGAGGCGTGGCCCTCACCGAGACCGACAACTGGCGCTTGCCCTGGTCGAACGTGTCACTGTTGATCGTGGGGCCGTGGACCAGATGGAGTCTGCCATCGAGGAACGACGCCACGAACACGCCTTGCCCGTTCTCGGAGAAGACCGGAAGCATCCATGACCGCTCGGGGTCATCCTGCCAGGACCATTCCCCGTGTTCGTTTCGTACCCGGAGTTCGAAGTGCTCGCGGTCGATCTCCCGTGTCGACCAGGCGAACTGGCCGCCCGGACCGATGACACCGAATGCGTTGACGCGGTCATCATCGACGATCCAGTCGACCTGGCCGGTCTTCCAATCGGCCATGCCGATCCACCGCGAACCATTCTCAAGCGGCATTTCCACGAGAAACCCCTCATCTGTCGCACTGCGGCCCAGTACGTGTCCGCCGGGAAGCGTGTGGATCAGTTCGTACCCGCTCGGTGCCAGTCGCCAGACCTGGATCCGGGTCGCCATCGGTGGTCTGGCACCGTCCCCGGCCAGAACATCATCCCATCGTGGCCGGTACCCCGTCGACGTCGCGATATGCGTGGCTGCGGGTGATGCCAATGGCAGCGTGAAACCATCGAACGGGATCGAGCCCAGCGCCGTGATGGACATGCGTGCCTGGTTGGTGGTGATCATCCTGGAGACGGGGGGGGAGCCGTCGTTTCCGGCCGAGATCTTCCTGGCGTGTTCGGGTTGCGGATCGTCCAGGATGACCTTCCGCGACACGACCGAGGTCCTGTCCGTCACGCAGCCGCCGGCGCACGCCATGGCAAGGACTGCCAGAAGTGCACGTTGCCTGATTCGAGCATCAAGCCACATGGTCATTCGCTGGCTGAAGCGGACGGTTCTCCCTCGTCGTCGTCAGCTGATTCATCGGCTTCCGGCTTCTTCGAGTCATCGTCGTTCTCGTAGAGCCTTCCATGCTCAGGAGAGCCGTGTTCCGGGATCAACGGGACGCCGTCGTTTGAGAACGGCTCGCTTGCGATCGGGTTCTTGACGACATCCTTCAGCGGCTGGGACAGCGCTTCGAGCCTCTCTCGCTCGAGCACGTTGAAGTTGCTGTCGTTGTCATCAGGGTTGTCCACGATCGTCGGGGTGATGAAGATCAGTAGTTCCTCGGTCACATCGGCCTTGTCCGTCGAGGTGAAGAGTGCTCCAACGAGCGGAATGTCGCCGAGCAGTGGAACCTTGTTGGTCGTTTCGGATTCCGTCTGGGTCCTGATGCCGGAGATCACGATGGTCTGGTTGTCCTGGACCGTGATCGACGTCGTGGTCTTCCTCGTGTCGATGATGCCCTGGCCATTGAACGTCTTCAGACTCGTGTTGGAGAGGATCACCTCGATGTCCATCGCGACGTTCTGGTCATCCGTGATCCTCGGCCTGACGTTGAGCCCGATGCCGACGGCCTTCTGCTCAAAGCTCCTGTTGGTCGATCCACTCTCCGTGGTCTGGCTTCCGGTCTCGATTGAGACTTCCTCACCATTGAAGAAGAGTGCTTCCTTGTTGTCCGACGTGAAGACGCGTGGCTGCTGGAGGATCCGGACGTTGGTCTCCTTGTCCAGAGCCTGCAGGATGAAACTTGGTGTCCCTTGGAGCCCGAAGTCACCCTGGGCATTGAAGAACGAGCTGCCGATCCCGGTCTTCTGGAAGTTAAAGTTGATCGATCCGCCGATTGAATTGTTCGAGTCCCTGGTCGTGACGTCCGAACCTACCTTCAGCCCGAACAGGAGATCATCGTTCAACTCGACCGTTGCAATGACGGCACTGATCATCACCTGGCGGCCCGGCATGTCCAGTTCGGCGATGATCTCGAGGATCGCCTCCTGGATCTCGGGGGTCGCCAGCACGAGGAGGCTGTTCTGATTGGCATTGGGCACGACGCGGGACTTGCCGACGATGGCGCTGACTTCCGTCGCCTCGTCTCCGCCCGAGCCTCGGCCCTGCCAGGGGAAGCTGATCTCGTCGCCCTGATTGTCTCCTGCTTCGTCGTTGCCGCCCGAGGTGAGCGTGGTCACGTCGATGCCGGTGAGGCCCTCTCCCGGTGCTTCAAGTGTGACGTTGGAGCCTGCAGCGCCGAGCAGCACGTTGAGCACCTCGGCCACCTCGAATGCGCTGGCATGCTTCAGGGGCACGTTGACCGGGAGGCCGACTTCCAGTGGCTGGTCGATCTTCTTGATCATCTGGTCGAGCCAGTCGAAGTTGTCCGGGGTCTTGCTGATCACGATCAGGCGGTTTGAATCCGGGTAGGCTTCGATCCTGAAGATGTTCGCGACGGTGACATCGGCACCGGCACCGCCTGCGGCGTTTCCGCCCCGCGACACGCCGCCCCTGCTGGAACTGCTGGAGGCGCCTCCGCTGGAGGATTCGAGCAATGCCTGGAGCGTGTCCCTCACCTTGATCGGATCGGTGTACTTGAGGTCGTAGAGCCTGAATATGTCGCCTTCACGAGTCGGCGGGATGTCCCAGGCCGTCTTGATCAGCAGGGCGATCTCCGCCATGATCTCCGGCTCGGCTCGGACGGTCAGCGAGTTCGTCTGGGGCAGGACCGTGACCATCAACTGGTCGCTCGTACCGACGATCTCGGGGACGCCGGTCTGGGTGCGATTCTGCGGCCGTTGCGTCTGGCCTCGCTGGCTTTGTGCCCGGTTGGATGAGCTGGAACGCGAGGAGGAGCTTGTCGACCTGCTCGAGGTGAACAGGCTCTCGATGACCTCGGCGACCGTGTTCGCGTCCGCGTAGGCGAGCCTGAACGTCTGGGTCTCGACATCGACATACGCAGGCACATCGAGGATGTCGATGAGACTCTGGATCCGCTTGGCAAGACCGATGTCGCCCTGCAGCACGAGCTGGTTCGAGTTGATGTCCTCGGTGAGACTCGCGTAGCTGGGAACTGAACTGTTGAGCTGTTCGAAGATGTCGTTGACCTTCGTGTTCTGGATCTTGAACACCTTGATCACGAAGGCACCATCCTCCTTCGCGTTGCGCACGTCATCATCGGGGCCGAGAATGACCGCAGGCTGGGCCTCGCTGATCGTCTCGAGGCTGTCCAGCAGGATCAGGTCGTCGGTCTCGATGACGCCCACCGAGTTGAGCCTGAAGGCCTGGAAGAGCAGGTCAACGGCTTCACGCTTGGTGACGGCCTTGTCACTGATGATCGTGATCTTCTGTGGGGCGATCGTGGTCATCTTCACGATCACCGCCTTGCCGGTCCACTGGACGATGAACGGGATGAAGTCCTCGATCTTCTTGTCCTTGAAGGCGATCTGGACCAGTTCATCATCGTCGGCGCCATCAGCAATTCCTACGGCGCCGCCCTCTGAGGTCGCTGCTTCCTCTGGCTGTTCGGCCGGAGCCTGTCGATCATCCTGAAGCAACGCTTCCTGTGAATCGGCCGGCTGGCTCGCAGGAACAGCGGTCGGTTGTTCCTGTGCTGTCGGAGCATCCTGTCGTGGCTGGGAGGCTGGACGTTGCACGTTGCTGCCACTCAGGCTGGGACCGGTGGGGTCCTCTCCGGGGGTGCGGCCAAGGGGGGGGTCGGCTTCTCGTCCTCGTCTTCCTCGTCTTCCTCGTCTGTCGCCTTGGTGGCCTCGCTGGGCTGGGGTGCAGGATCCTGCCTCTGGTTGGAGTCAGGCTGCGGAGACGGTGCGGGTCGGTCGCCGGAATCGGCCAGGAGCCAATCGCTGGCGGTGACCATGGTGCCAAGCATCAGGAGCAATGTCAGCGTGAATACGATGCATCGTTTCGGTCGTCCCATGACTGATCTGGTGCTCCGTATATTCATGGCTGTAATGAACTCCACTGTACTCTGGTCTCTCTGGAATTGTCCAACGTGCGGGTTTTGAGGCTATTTCACGCTTTCATGCTGAAACGATCAGCGTGACTGGCGGATCTTCTCCAGCAACTTGCTGAATTCCTCGGCCAGCCGCTTCCTGGTCTGGCTGTCGATGTCTGATCGCTGTCGGGCCCGACTGACCGCGGAGAGCATCTGCTGCGCCTCCTGGCGTGTCATGGCCTGGATGTCCCCATCCGTCAGGGGTTCGGGAATCTCGGCATTCCCATAGGAGCCTGGTTGTCGAGGAACGCTCGGCGTGCTCGCTGGCTGGACCGGGGCCGAAGGAGTCGATGGAGGCGTGTAGGACGAACTGCTCGAGGTGGATCCGCTGAAGACGCTGCCGGCGTTGTTGCTGGCGAAGATACCTCCGTCGAACAGTCCCTGTGCATCGTTTCCGAAGACGGATACCTCGTACTCACCGCCCTTGTGGCCGAGGGTGACAGTCCAGGGTGCATTGATGTTGATGATACGGACCCCGAGGATCTCGTCACCCACGCCACCGCTGTTCCCATTGTTGAAGAAGACCTTGTCGGCAAAGATCCCGTCAACGGGTGGCCCCGTGTACATCGCCGGTGGCGGTGGAGGTGGAGGCGGTGGTGGAGGCGTGTACTCGATCGGATCAGGTTCGGGTGGTGGGGGTGGCGGAGGTCTTCTCGGCGGCTTGGGCGCGAAGAACACCGATCGCCCGTTGAACCGGTCGAGATTCGTCTGGACCATCGCCACGTGCTGTTGCAGCAGGGGGTCTGATCGGCTCTGGCCTGCGTCACGTGTCGAGGGCGCGATCATCGAGCCGAAGAGTGTCGGCACGGAGTACAGGACGAAAACGACGACGATGATGCATGCAAGCATGCTGACCACGAGTGGCCCTGACCAACGTACGCCTGATGGGAGCTTGATCCGGTTATCCATGCTTCAGCCTCGCCGTCCCGCGTTCAACGGGGACATGATCCATGCCTCGACCGTCATCTTGACGGTCACCCTGGTCATTCGTTCCATCCTGGTGATGCGAAGCGAGGAGATTGATTCGATCTCCGGGTTGCTCTCGATCTCCGAGATGATCTTCAGTGCCTCTTCAGGCGACGCGTCGAACTGGAGCCTGCCGGTCACCTTCTCGATCCGGCCGCCCGTGCTCGAGGTGATGCTTGTGAGTGCATCCGAGGGAAGCTTGGCGCCTCCGAAATTGTCGTAGCTGTCGTTGTATATCTTGTGGTCCTTCAGGATGGAGTTGATCGTCCTGCTCAGCTTCTTCGCGCCGTCGGCCTCGGTGCTGGGAATGTTGACTGGTCCAACAGCCCTGATCGTCGCCTCCATTCGCGGGGAGAACTCGGCTTCCTTGCTGGCACCTTCGTGAAGGATCTCAGCGTACCGGTCGGCGCTCTGGTTCCACTGTCGGGCCACCGCCCAGAGGTACTCGTCGGCAAGCAGGAACAGCACCATGACGGCCAGGACGGCGATGCTGCCCTGGTAGACCGGTGACAGGCCCCTGTACTTCTCCCATGTTTGCTCCACTCGATCGCTCATCCTGCCTCCTTCACCCGATCAAGCAGGAGCCTGAACTGATTCTTGAGCTGCTCGTTCGCCTGTTCATCCAGGCCCGGGAGTTGCCTTGCTTCGGCGATCCGTGCCAGTGCCTCCTGGGCTTCAGTCTTCGTGAGTGCACTGATCTGCTCCGGTGTTAGCAGTTCAGGCAGTGAGTCGCTCGGGTTCGTGGTTGTCCGGTCCGGGCCACCGCCTCGCTTGGCGAGACCGGAACTGCCCGAACCCCTCCGGGAGAGATTTCTTCGATCTCGAGTGGATTCCTCCTCGTTCTCCTCGTCGATCGTCGTCTCATCCTCGGTCGTTTCGGTTGTTGCGACCATCTCGGTCGCAGGGTTCTCCGACTCCTCCTCCTCAGCAGCAGGTTCAATCTCGGCCGTCGCATCGGCGACCACTTCACTCTGCTCCTCCGCCTCGGATTCTTCTTCTTCGGGCTCTTCCTGCTTTCCGTACCGTCGCTCAGACAGGGTCAATGCACCGAAGTCCTGCTCCTCGGGATACCTGAAGACGTACGTTGGTCGGGCGATCTCCGCTGTCAACGTGAACTCGTAATCACCGCGAGCGTTGGGCTTGTCCCAGCTTGGCGTGACTCGTTCGAAGATCCTGCTCTCGTACATCTGCGACTGCATCAGCCCGATGCGTTCCGTGGCGATCATCCCGTCATGCTTCTTCGCCAGCCCGTGCAGCGTGATCCGCTCGCCGTGGTTGATGACGATCTGATCCAGGTCGATCCCCTCGGGCGTTGTGCAGGCGATGTCGGCCAGCAGCTTGGTCATAGGCCACGATCGCTGTTCGAGCTCATCATACATCTCCAACTGCTTGTCCAAGTCCTCGAGCTTCAACTCGTATGCCTGGCGATCCGGCAGCTTGACCTTCAGGATTCCAAGGCGTGCCAGCGCGATCGCAGCCGGCCCGAAGCCGATGACCAGGATCGCCGCGATCAGGATTCCGATGGCTATTCTCGGTTCGGACATGCGTTCGGCGGTGTTGGCGATCAGCCCCTGGTCCTTGCTTGGGGGATCGATCCTCAACGCCATCAGCGGCTCCATCGGTCCGGCCGCTGCCAGTACAACGCCCAGGTGCAGACCCCACTCCTGGAACCACTGTGCATCTGCCGGCAGTCCCTTCACGTGATCTGCCAGAGCGTTCCTGACCTGATCCGAAAGCACCAGTTGCGGTCCGTTGGTGCCCTGGAGCGAGGACTCGATCCAATCGACCTGTCTCTTGACCTCGTCCTCGGGCACGTTTGCATTGAAGGCCGACTCGGCGAACGCCCGTCCGACGCAGGCCCCCCAGGGCTCGCCAGGAGCGGCCTCGACGAGCGTGTTCCTGATGATCAAGCCCTTGCTTGATCGGTAGACCAGTGAGATTGTTCCATCGTCACTGTTGGTCCAGATCAACGGGGCATCAGTTCCGCCTTCGCCGCACAACCCGAGCAGTCCGGTGAGAATCGGCGTGTAGCCGACCTGTTCATCCAGTTCCAGAGGCTTGATGCTTCGTTCAAGGGGCCATGCCATGATGACCCCCGTTGCACCGGAGCCTTGTGAGTCCGAGGTGCTGGCCATCACGGTTCTGTGCTTGGGAATCCCCCCGAGGATGTGGGTTTCGGCCTGCAGGCTCAATGCGGCCTGAACCTGCTCCTTCCCGGCATCCGGGAGGGGGCAGAGCCTGCTGATCACTGTCGTGGAGGGCAGCATCTCGACGACGTGGGCTGCCTGGGCATCCTGGATCAGCGATTCCAGGCCTTCCAGGTCGCTCACATCGGTCATGGTCGCCAATTCGACCATGGATCCATCGATTCTGGCGACCATGGCCTTCCAGCCTGTCTTATCGGGCTTCAGGATCGCCCAGCAGGCCTGATCCACTGTCTGCTTCTGCCTGTTGTTGCTCTTTC
Source organism: Phycisphaerae bacterium (assembly GCA_002711415.1). GTDB lineage: Bacteria > Planctomycetota > Phycisphaerae > Phycisphaerales > SM1A02. Next base: position 196,583 of record PARI01000032.1, read on the forward strand.
TCGGCATCTTCGATTACTGCTCCCTGTACGCCAGGATCTTCACTGGGAGAGTAGAACGATCAACTACCACGACCATTTCAACCTCTGTACCGGTGGAAAACGCTCTTCCCTTGCTTGAAATCGTGAAAACGTTGCTGATCACATCAAGTTTCGCTCCCATTGAGGCCAGCATTCCAGCTTCCATCCCGCTGACCTCCAGCAGGTCAACGAGGCTGGTGATCCCTCCGAGGCGGTTCTCCCTCAGGGCGATGATTCCATTGACCAGGTCTGGCTCGAACCCCACCAGATCCTCAAGGACGGCTGCGGAGGCGGTATTGACGTTCACCTTGCCGGGGCTCCGTTGCTCGAGCGTGGCCAGTGTGCTCTCCTGGAAGATCAGCCTCAGCTGATCATCCGTCAATGGGGATGGCTCCTGCTGGCTCTGGCCGCTGGTTCCCGCCGAGCTTCTCATGCTGTTGCCCAGTGCCGTACCCGAGGATGAATTACCCGTGTCCGCCAGGTCCGCCAGGTCCACGATCAGGAGTGATGCCAGCTGAGCGTTGTCCTGTCCGGCGAAGTTGGACAGCGCGGCAGCCTGGGCCTCGTCGACATCGAGTCGACCCATCATCTCCTGTGACGTCGCCTCTTTCAGGTTCAGCCTCGGCAGACCGGACATCCCCATCCCGCCATCAATCGAGTAGGTCGTGAGCATGGCCGCCCAGCCTTCCTGAAGGATCCCATCCGGGTCGTCCGGGGGCCATGTCGTGTTGCCATCGTCTTCGTTCGGATCGAGCCGGTTGTTGAAGTTCCAATCCTCTCCACGGACGAACTCCGGCCAGGCCCCGGCAACGAGCTCGACCTCCGCGATGCTGCGGAACGGAGCATTTCGGGGCGTATAGCCATGGCTCCTGTTGATGTAGTACTCCTCTTCCGCACCCATGCCCTCGACCTCGTCATTCTCATCCATCCAGTCGATGATCGAGTCGGCGACATCGGCCGTCATGTCAGGAAGATTCAGCAGTTCCATCGATGACAGCAGGTTGATGTTCGCCTTGCCATGCTCATCCATGGGGCCGGCCCATTCCTGTCCGTCGGTGTAGTGCCTGATGTCCCAGCTTCCGGTCAACACCTCGCCGACCGAGTAGTTCTCCAGTTCGTCCACCATCTGCATGGGGTTTTCCGGTTCCGGGTTTTCCGTGTAGTACCCCATGATCGCTATCATCTGTTCAACGCCTGCACGCGCCGCCCACCGGGCCTGTACCTGGGCGAGTTGTTCTCGACCGATGGTCGCCTGGCGGAACGAGATCACCTGCAAGGCAGCGGTGATCACGGCCGCGATGGCAAGGGACCAGATCACCACGACGATCGTCGAGCCCTTCGACGGCCTACGGTGATCTGTTGTTATCCTGCCTGTCTCCACTCGTGTCGCCTTGCCTGGGGTCATCTTCAGTCACGGAACTGGTTGCTTGATGGGATGGTGCTTGATCCCGATGGTCTCGAACTCGGGATCGTCGAACCGGTGCGGCCTCCACGGCCTCCACTGATGCTGGGTCCGCTGGAACCGGTGCCTCCCGGCTTGCTGCCAGAGCCTCCGGGCTTGCCACCCTGGGATCCACCACCTCTCCCTCCTCCAGAACCTGGAATCCCACCACCACCACCACCACCGGTTGATCCGGGCTGCCCGCTCGCTGCGGAGCCGCTGCCGGAGATCCCACTGCCAGTGCCATCATTCATTGGATCATCCGGGTCCATTTCGTCCTCCTCGACCTGGTTCTCGATCGGCGGGAGGATTCGATCTATGGCGATCTGGGTTCGCAGCGTGATGACCGTGGCGTCCACGTCGTAAGGCTCGGTCTCGTTTGGCTGACCGACTGCATCGATCGTGATCCGGATCGCCCAGGGCATGCCGTAGATGTCCGAGTCCCAGTCCTGGAACCATGTTTCACCGTCATACGCCTGTATGTCCAGCCCGACGATGCCGTCGGCGATCGGGGTGACGATGCCGCCACCATCGGGAACATCATCGGGGACCGCGTCCCGCCTCTGCCAGAGCGCGACACCGAGCTCATCATCCATGATCCTGAACTGCGTCTCGTACTCGAATCCCTCGCCGTTGTACTCGATCGATCGCAGTGGCTTGAGCTTGTTGCTGAAGATCAGCAGTTCATCACGAGGGAACTCGCCCAATGGCGAGTCGATCCGACTGTCGGTGATCAGGACGCGAGAGTCGAACAGGTCCTGGCTCCGAAGCACACCGGCGATGTCCCTTCTGATCTCGTTCAGTGCCGTGGCCGCCCTCTGTGTCGCGGTCAGCCTGATGCGGGTGCTGCTCCTGGCCCGTGTCAGTTGAAGGAGGCTCAGCGTCACAGTTCCGATGACGATGACCGCGATGCTGCCTGCGACGATCAATTCAACGAGCGTGAAGCCGCGTCTTCGATTCGTTCGATGCGATCTATCCCAGGTCTTCTTCATACCGTCCCTCTCGATCAATCGGCTCATCGGGCTCCCTGATGGGATCCGGTTCCTCGCCGAGTTTCATGGCGATCAGTGTTGCGACCGAATAGCTTGTTCCGTTGTCATGGGTGACCGTCGCGGTCACGGCGTATGGATCTCCGACCGCAGGATCCTCGATCTCGATCTCGAATTCGAACTCTTCGAACGGAGCCTCGAACCGACCGAAGGTGTCATGGAGTTTCGGAAAGTCCACCGGGCCCTCGGTGAGCACGCTGGAGAGCAGCTCATCAAGCAGTGCTGCGGCGAGGATTTCCTGCTCTCCCTGTTGCTGGAGACGAAGTCCACGGGTGGCCAGAGTCAGGATCGTCGTGAGCCCGATCGCCAGGAGGATGCCCGAGACGATGACGTCCACCAGGGCGAAGCCCCGTCGGCGTGAGCGCCGTGCTGGATGGTGTCGATTCGTCATCACCATACGTCCCTTGTCCTTCCGGCATCATCAAGGTCAAAAGCCTCCCTGAAGCCCTCGGATTCACCCGAATCCTCGGAGCGATAGGGGGAATGGCTGTGTGGGAGCAGCGTGAGCGTCGTGTCCATCCCCGGTGCTTCCAGTCGCACCTGGATCATCGGCCTGTCCTCGCCTGGAACCGACTTGATGAACCATTCGCCGTCCGTGTTCATCCTCAGTTGGTTCTCCAGGACCTCCGCGATCCTGACGCCTTCAGGCAACCGGACCTCGGGCACCAGTACGTCGCGTCTCCAGAATGCGGGTTCGCTCGGGGCCTCAGGGTCCACGTCGAGGATCATCAGCGAGATCGCGTCCCTCTGTGGATCCATCCAGATGCCGACCTGCTGGTCGCCGATCGATTCCTTGTACGCGAACATTGTCATGAGGTCGGTGATCTGCTCCAGGGCGAGCTCGTTTCGTCTTCCCTGGAGCCCGGTGATCCGTGGAACGATCAGGCCGGCAAGCAGCATCATGACGACTGCAACGACCAGGACCTCCGCAAGTGTGAAGCCCCTGTGTCGCCTTGATGTTCCTGTCAAACGAGACATCTCCGGGATTCCTGTCATCAGTCGGCTGCTAATCCACGATCTCCTGGCCGTGGATGATGTCCTGGTCATCGCCTTCGCCACCGATCTTCCCGTCGGCACCGAAGCTGATCACGTCGAAGTCGTAGTTAACTTCGCCGGGAATCCTGATGATGAAGGGGTTGTCCCATGGGTCGATCAGCGCCTTCTTGTTTCCGAGGATCGGATCCGAGTCCGCAACGAGCATCTCGAGCGAGAAGTCATCCGGGAGCGTGCTCACGCCTTCCTCGGTCATGTACAGCGTGACTGCCTGGGCAAGGCTGGACGCGTCCGCGAGGGCCTTCTTCTGCTTGGCTTCGCCGACATAGGTCCACAGACGGGGGACGACCAGAGCGGCCAGCAGGGCGACGATGGTCACCGCGACGATCACTTCCATGAGCGTGAATGCTCGTCGTGTGTTTCTGCGTGCCGCCCGTCGCTGTCGATCGAGAGTGTTCATGATTTCTCCTGCTGTTCCGATGAGTCCCATGCGATCCAATTGAGTCAGACAGTCATGTTATCGGTCTGATCACGGCCGTGTCATGGCCATTGAGCCCTCCCCGGGGCTCTCCAGCATGCATAACGAGGCTGCAGCTCGAATCTTGCAGGGGATTTCAGCCGCCGATGGCAGATTGCATCTCCAGAAGCGGGAGCAGGATCGCCGCCAGGACGAAGGCCGCGATCACCGCCATGACGGCGAGGAGGATCGGGGGCAGGGCCTTCGAGAAGATCTTCAGGGAGTTGTTCACCTGGCGATCGAAGGCCTTGGCGGCGTGCATGAGCATGCTCTCGAGCCGACCTGACCGTTCGCCGATGTTGACGATCTGGACCAGCAGTGGGGGGAAGTGTCCGCACCTCTCGAGAGGATCCGCGAGTGAGCCACCCGTGGAGACCTTCTCCTGGACCATGTCGATCGCCTGCATCAGCACGGTGTTGCCGAGCGTGTCCCTGACGATCTTCAAGGCGGTGAGGATCGGTATGCCTGCCGAGACCAGCGTGCCGAGGGTTCTGGTGAACCTCGCGACCGCGACATCTCGAAGGACGCGACCGAGCAGGGGCATCTTCAGAAGCAGGCCATCGAACAGCAGCTTGTTCCGTGGGATCCTGATCCATGCCCGCCACGCGAAGAACGCCGTGATCACCAGGAGGATGATGACCAGCCACCACGTCTCGATGAACGTGGCCATGCTCAGCAGGAACTGCGTCGGCCATGGCATGGTGAACCCAGGCTGGCCTTCCAGTGGCTCCAGGAGCGTTGGCAGGAGGAAGGTGACCAGGACGACGACGCTGATTGCGATGAGGACGGCCACGATCATCGGGTAGACCGTCGCACTGACGAGTTCGCGCCTCAGCTCGACCGAGCGATCCAGAAGGTCGGCCAACTGGTGCAGGACCTCGCTCATCTGTCCCGAGGCATCCGCTGCTCGCATCATGCCGATGATCATGTCGTCAAAGGGCGCGCCATACTCGGCACATGCCTGATGAAGTGGCATGCCCGCCTCGACCTTCTCGATGAGGAAGTCGAGGATCTGCTGGGAGTTCGCGGTCCCCTGTCGCCGAACCGTCTGGAGTCCCTGCATCAGGGGCAGGCCAGCTTCCAGTGCCGTCGCCAGTTCGCGAACCAGGTTCGCTACCTCGGGCCGGCTCAGGGTCTTCTTGGACCTGCCGAGGCTGATGGAGAGCCCGCCGGACTCGCCCGTTCCAGCATGGTCCTTCACGGCATCGAGTTCGGTGGGCAGCTCGCCGCGGCCGGTCAAGAGCCTCATCGCCGCCTCACGGTCGCTCGCCTGGATCTCGCCGGCCGATTCGACTCCGTCGGTTTTGATTGTCTTGTAGCGAAATGCCGGCATTGGACGTCCCTGTCTACTTGATCAGCTCCTCGACATCCTGGGTTGCTCGCAGGACCTCCTGGATCGTCGTTGCACCTGCGGCCGCCTTGGAGATTCCATCCATGCGCATGTTGATGAAGTCCTTGCCCATGTTCTCCTTCAACTCGATCACCGGTCGGTTGTCCGCGATGGCGGCCCGAAGGTCTGAGTTGACCCGGATCAGTTCGAAGAAACCGATCCGTCCCCTGAAGCCGGTGTTCCGGCATTCCTCGCATCCAGCGCCGATCATCTGACGGCCATTGAACTGGTCCAGTTCATCGGCGGTGAGCCTGTGCAGCGTCTCCTCGGGTATCGGTCGCGACTCGGCACAGTACTCGCAGACCCGTCGCCCGAGTCTCTGGGCGAGAAGGCCCTCGATGACCGAGGCGACAAGGTATGGCTCGGCACCCATGTCGATCATTCGGCCGATCGAGCTGATCGCATCGTTGGTGTGCAGCGTGCTGAAGATGAGGTGGCCGGTCAGGGCCGAGCGAATCGCGATGTCCACCGTCTCGTTGTCACGGACTTCGCCGACGAAGATCACGTCCGGGTCCTGCCTGAGGATCGAACGGAGTCCCGATGCGAAGGTCAAGCCTCTCTTTGGGTTGACCGGAATCTGGTTGATCCCCGACAACTCGTACTCGACCGGATCCTCGATCGTGATGATCTTCTTCCGGGGGTCGTACAGCTTGCTCAGGGCCGCGTAGAGCGTGGTCGTCTTGCCCGAACCGGTGGGTCCGGTGACCAGGACGAGCCCATGCGGCTTGTCGATCATCCGGTCCATCATGTCGCGATGGATCTCGCTCATGCCCAGGTTCTGGAGGTCCAGGGACTGGGCGCTCTTGTCCAGAATTCGCATGACCACTGATTCGCCGTAGAGCGTCGGTACGGTCGAGACACGGATGTCCACCTTCCTGCCCTCGAAGCGTAGGGTGATGTGCCCGTCCTGTGGGACGTATCGTTCCGCGATGTTCATGTGCGCCATGATCTTGATTCGACCGATCAGCGCCGGCTGGAGGTGCTTCGGAGGCGGGGGTTGTTCGATGAGGATGCCATCGATCCTGTACTTGACCTTCAGTTCGCTTTCGAATGGCTCGATGTGCACGTCGGAGGTTCTTGATTGGATCGCTTCCAGCAGCACCAGGTTGACCAGGTTGATCAGCGTGGGCTGTTCGGCCATTCGATGGACATCATCCGCCTCGATCGCGTCGAGGTTGTGCTCGGCCTCCATCGCGGTGACATCGCCGTCACGGGCCAGGCTTTCGGCCATGCGAGCGGCTGTGGTGCCGTAATGGACACGCATCAACTCGCTGAAGAGATCCTGGTCGAGTCCCACCCGCGTGATCGGGAGATCGCACAGCGAGGTCATCTCGTCGACCGCGGAGATGTCCAGGGGGTCCGCCATGGCCACGAGCAGGCTGCCGTCATCGATCCTGATGGGGATGGCGCGAAGCCGCACCGCTGTATCAGGGGTCACGTGTTCGACCGCTGATTCATCGACGTCCGGCATCTTCTCGAGCCACTGGATCCCCAGCATCCGACACCGTTCCCGCCCGGCGTCCGGTGAATCGATGGAGGTCTCCATGCCCGAGTTCCCGGAGGGATGCTCGAGAATCATCTCGCCGTCAAGTGGATCGGGAGAGCGTTCGGGTGAATTGTCTGTTGGATCATGACTCACGGTATGGACCCTGTTCCTGGTGCGATTGGAACCGCCTACTGATCGGCGCCCTTGCCTGAACCACCCTTTTGCGGTGCGCCCTTCTTCGAGTGTCCCGAGTGCCTCGGGGGACGTGTCGGACGATCGGTTGAACCCGGGCCGCTTGGGCTGAGTCGACGATCTGGACTGCCGGAACTAGGCCTTGAAGGTGCACGGACACCGTCCGGATTCGATGACGGTACCGAGCCGCCGATGCGGCCCTGGGCGTTGCCGCCCTTGGTGTTGCCGAATGAAGGCAGCAATTCGTTCTGTTCAGGGGTCAGGATGTCCCTCAATGCCTGGAGGGTCCTGTTGTTCAACTCGTCGCGCATCTTCTTTGCGTCCATCCACGCCTGCGATTCACTTCGCCTCGTGGTCTGGTCGCCGTTGCGCCGGTCGATCATCAGCTGCACTTCTTGCCTTGGCTTCTTCGGTTCATCCTCCCGAAGCACCGCGACCATGTGCATCTGCAATTGACCGAGTTCCGAGAGGTAGTCGACCTCGAGCGTGTCAATCGCGATCAGTTGTTCGTCCGTCAGGGTCTCCAGGGACCTGGCCAGTTCGAAGTACCGGAGGATCGGTGATCGAAGGAACGCCTTTGGATAGCCGCGTTCATGGGCCTTCATCCGGAAGGCATCACCATGCGGGGCGGGGAGTGATTCCGAGATCGACTCGATGGCCTGGTCGTTGGCGGTCCGGACCGCGACCCTCTGCTGCATCAACTTCTCCATCGCGATCAGCCCCGAGTCGAAGTCCATGGTGGCCATCGCCTCCTTGATCATGTCCTGGTTCTGGAGGATCGTCGACATGCGGGACTGAAGTGCCCCATCAAGGTCGATCTCGTACTGGATGATCGCGGGTTCGGCCTCCATCATGGCCTCGGAGGGGAGGTTCATCTCGTTGATCAGAGTCACGAGGTTGGTGGATTCGCCTGAAATCTCTCCCTTGGGAAGCTCGTACTCCCTCGTCAACGCCATCTCGAGTCGAGGCCACTGCTCTAACTGCACCGGACCAAGCTGGCTCTTGAGATTGTCAAGGAACTCGATTCGCAGGAGCTCCTTGGTCTGGTTCAGTTGTTCCAGCGGAGCCATGATCAGCCGCATCATCTCGGGGTTGTTGGCCTGGCCCGATGCGACCATCTGCCTCATGGCCTCGGTCTGGTCCTTCATCTTGAGCCTGGCGGTCTCCGTCTCCATCTTGAACGAGACCGAGTAATCCTCGAGAAGTGATTCGAGGATGTGTCGTTGCCACTGCTCGAGCTTGAGAACATCGTTGATCAGCTGCGCGTCCCTTCGAAGGAAGGTCGGCTGGAAGGCATCGGCGAAACCCGCCTGTCCGCCGAACTGAGCATGGCTGTTGCCACTGAGGCACACGGCGGTCAGGGTCGCCATCGAGACGAGTACCGCCCTGGTCAATCTGCGGTGAATCCAAGACTGCCTGATCATGTTCGAGCTCCTGTTCTACCTGCCTTCTCAGTGGGCACCTGGAAATGTCCCAACAGCCCTGACATGGCCGGGGGCTCATGAACAACGCCCCAGGGGACCCTTTTATGTCGAGAAAAAGAGGGGCGTTTGTACAGTTCTGGGCAAGATCCCCTCCAGGAAAGGGCCGAAAGTCCATCCTGTCCGATAAATCGTCATCGCCACCAGTGATTTGCACCGTCCTTGGAATCAGAGCGTGGTTCGCTGCTCGATCCGTTTCTCGGATTCGGTCTGGACGATCCTGTGCACGTAGATTCCGGGTGTGTGCACCTGGTCGGGGTCCAGCGTACCCGTCTCGACGATCTCCTCGACCTCTGCGACCGTGATCCGGCCGCATGAGGCGACCATGGGGTTGAAGTTCCTCGCGGTCTTCCTGTAGATGAGGTTGCCGCTCGTGTCGGCCTTGTAGGCCTTCACGAGGGACAGGTCCGCGACGATGCCTTCCTCGAGTATGTACTGGTGGCCGTCGAACTGCTTGTGTTCCTTGCCCTCGGCGATCACGGTTCCGACCCCAGTCCTCGTGTAGAACCCGGCGATGCCCGCGCCTCCGGCACGAAGCCTCTCTGCGAGGGTGCCCTGCGGGTTGAATTCGACCTCGAGTTCCTCGGCCATGAACTGCCGTTCGAACTCCTCGTTCTCGCCGACGTAGCTGGAGACCATCTTCCGGATCTGCCTTGTCTGAAGCAGCAGGCCCAGTCCCCAGTCGTCGACGCCGGCATTGTTGCTGATCACCGTCAGATCGGTCACGCCGGTGTCACGGAGCGCGATGATCAGTTGCTCCGGGATCCCGCACAGTCCGAAGCCGCCGACGGCGACCGTCATGCCTGGCTTGCAGAGTCCCTCAAGTGCTTGTGCCGGGGAATCGTAAATCTTCTCGACCATGTGCAAGTTCTCCAATCACCTGAAGTGTACCTGCAAATCACAAGGCCGTACGTCGCATGGTTACTCGGAGGGCGGTTGGCGTGATGCCTGCTATAGTGCACGATTCACGCCACGGCATCGGGCGATCCTCGTCCATGATCTGTGGTTCCGCGCTAGAATCACGACATGAAGACGCCTGACATGGAACCCGCCCCGCATCGGCCGGCAAATGCTCGGATCGATATCGAACTTGTGTTCCTGCTGCTCTTGCTGTCGGCGATGCCGGACACCATGGTGATACCTCTGGTGAAGGAACTGGTGGTCGACCGCTACGAGGTCACTGATGCGTCGGCGCACCTGTTCCTGATACTGAACCTCGTGGGCGCGCTGCTGGCCCTGCCATTCATCGCGATCCTGAAGCCGTTGCTGGGACTCAGGAAGCTGCTGTTCGCTTCCTCCCTTGCCGGTGCGATCCTGCTCTGCGTGATGAGCATGCCGATCGGATTCGTGTTCACGATCGGACTGCGGCTGGTCGAGGGGATGACCGACGTGCTCATCTTCGCCGTGCTGATGGACATGATCAGCCGCATCGGGCCCAAGGAGGTCCCGGGATTCAGGTTCGGCATTGCCGCCACGGTCCTGATGGGCGGACTGGCCCTGGGCATGCTGATCGGAGGAAGCCTGGCCGACCAACTTGGCGAGAACGTGGCCCTGATCTTCCTTGTCGGCGGCGGCATCTACCTGCTCATCGCGCTGCTGGCCGCGACGCTCAAGCCGTTCAACACCCAGGTCGATCCGGTAGTGGATGAATCCACGACGGTGCACACGGCGCCTGGTCGCCTCTTCTTCCTGGTCGGTCCGTTGCTGATGAACTTCTCAGATCGAGCGATCAGCGGACTGATTACGGCTTCGCTGCCCCTCTACCTGTCCCGATCTGGGGACTATTCAGCAGTATGGCGGGGCGGTTTCATCGCCTCGATCCTCTTGGCCATGGCGGTGGCCAACATCCCGGCAGGCTGGCTATCCGATCGATTCGGGGCCCTGCCGGTCCGCATCATCTCTGGAACCGGATATGCACTGGCGATCGCATCGATTCCCCTTCTGGTCGATCACCCGATCCCGCTCCTGGCACTCATGGTGCTCATCGGGATCCTTGGAAGCGGACTCATGCCATCGGCGCTCTCGCTTCTCTGCCTGTCCGGGCAGGGGGCGGTGGGCATGGGCGGCTTCCGTGGCGCCGGTGAGTTCGGGTTCCTCTCGGGGATGGTTCTCTCGGGAATCCTGCTGGGTTCACTGAAGTCGCTGGGATTCGATGATGACAGCGGGGGAGCCTACTCGGTGATCATCCTGGCCTTCGCGGCACTGCACCTTTGTATCACTGCAGCATCAGCCTTGGTCATCCTGATGGGCATGAAGCGTCGTTGAATCAGTTCGTGCATGTCGTTCAGTTGTCCGTGCCGACCGGGATCCTCGGATCCTGGAACACGGAGCGTTCGAACCTGGACCGGATCTTCTTCAAGGCCTTGTTCTGGATCTGGCGCACCCGCTCCTTTGTGACCCCGATGATATGGCCGACCTGTTCCAGTGTCAGCGAGGGCTGGTTCATCGGACGGGCGCCGCACGTGTCGTCCCCGAGGCCGAACCTGTAGTAGATCACCTGCTGCTCGACGGAGCTGAGTTCCGCAAGGTTGCCTGACACGATGGCCTTCACCTCGTCAGCACATTCCTCCTCGTGCGTCTTGCGAACGGTCTCGAGATGGTTGGATTTCTCCATCTCGGGATCGAAATCCGTCGGGAACCGCTGGCGATACTTTGACAACTTCATTCCCTGCCTGCTGAACGCCTTCAGGATCGCCCGGCATGCATATGTTGAGAACTTGAATCCACGGCCGCAGTCGAACTTGTCAACCGATCGGAGCAGCGCCATGTTCCCCTCGCTGACGAGGTCGGCGAAGTCGACTTCACTCATCCTGGTCCGCTTGGCCATGGCGAGCACGAGCGCGAGATTCGTCTCCGCGATCTGTTCGCGCAGTTGCAGTGCCTTGGAGTACCAGCTCAGAAGATCGCGTGAATCCGACGCCGTCGGCTTCTGGCCATCGACTCGCTGCTTGATCACGTTGAGCATGTGCCTGGAGAAGTTGTACTGGAGGAAGATGACGCGTTCCTGGTCGGCTGTCAGGATGATCGACTTCTGCGTCCTGCCCTTTGGCGACCCGATCTCCATCATCGGCCGATACCAAGATACGTCCGGCCTGTCGATCTCCGGTGCCTCGTCGAAGATCCTTCGCTCGGCATTGGATCGATGGAACTCATCCGAGTCGATGTAGTCGATCTCCTGCCCCAGCAGCCAGTCGACCAGTCCCTTCTCGTCCTTGGTCAGTCGCCGTGTCCTTCGCCTGGTGAGGGGCTTTGCCCTCGAACCCCGTCGCGTCTTGGCACGACCGAGTGGTGTGTCTTTACTTGAGAGAGGCTGGACCATTGACGAGTCCTCGCTGTCCCCACATGGAAAGACTGGATTCAATTCAGACGGACAGCGGCAAGCAAGGCGGATCGTGGGGATAGCCCGCCCAACAGGGCCTGGAGCCCGTTTCCCACCACGATGTATGCTCTCGGCGTCGAATGCAGGCCCGAGCCTGCTGGAGGTGGACGCCCTACTACTAGGACATACTCCGACAACTTGTATTCGGTTCTCTTGAAACTGATTTTCATGTCTGCGCATGCGAAAAAACGCCCCTGGAGGCGGATTTTCATATATCGGAGGGTGGCCTGAACTCATCCCTCGACTGGATTCTCATTCGGCTCAAGGCCTGCTCGGATCACTCCGGTTGGCCGGAGCCAAGGTCGTAGACCCAGCATTCCACGGCGCGATCATAGTCGACGATCTCCCCCTCACCGAAGAACAGCGAGAGTTCCCTCTCGGCCGCCTCGGGCGAGTCCGAGCCATGGATCAGGTTAAAGCTGTTGGAGACACCAAAGTCACCACGAATGGTGCCCGGTTCGGCGTTGCTGCCGAACGTTGCCCCCATCATCTTCCTGGAGATTCCGATGGCTCCGACACCCCTCAATGCCAGTACCAGGACCGGAGAGCTGGTCATGAAGGTGACCAGTCCGTCATAGAACGGCTTGCCTTGGTGGGACTCGTAGTGGCGAGATGCCAGTTCGCCCGAGATCTTCATGAACTTGGCGCCCACGACCTGGATGCCCTTGTCCTCGAATCTACTGATGATCCGGCCCATGAGACCTCGTTGGACCGCGTCGGGCTTGAGAATGATCAGGGTGGTTTCCATCGTCTGCTCCTGGTTCCATTGATGCATGCCCCGGCTTCCCGGGGGTGCGGATTATAGTTGCTGCACCGGATCCATGTGGAGGCTGCTCCTCGGGGGGCGGGCTGGTAGAGCCAACCCCCGGGTACGGGCCATCCTCCTGAATTCATGGCCTGTCCCCTCATCGACCATTCCGAATCGGGATCCACCTCATCCGCTAAGATGGTGTTGCAAGGAAGCCGCATCATGACCCCGACCGCCACCCCGACGCGACCTCGATCCGGTGCCAAGATGAGCAAGGACAAGAAGTCCAAATCAACAACTCGAAAGCGTGCATCGGCCGAACAGATGGCCAGTTCCCAGCGAGAGATCTCCGTCAGCGAGTTCTTCGCCAAGAACCGGCACCTTCTTGGATTCGACAACCCGAGAAAGGCGATGCTCACCACGGTCAAGGAGGCTGTCGACAACGCCCTTGACGCCTGTGAGGAGGGCGGCATCCTTCCCGAGATCCACGTGGGCGTTCTCCAACTCTCGGAGACGCGATTCAAGATCACCATCCGCGACAACGGCCCGGGGATCGTCCGGCAGCAGATCGAGAACATCTTCGGCAAGCTTCTCTATGGCTCGAAGTTCCATCGAATGAAGATGAGCCGTGGACAGCAGGGGATCGGGATCTCCGCGGCAGGCATGTACGGCCTGATGACGACCGGCCAGCCCGTTCTCATCGTGAGCAAGACCAAGAAGAACAAGCCCTCTCACGAAGTCGTTCTCAAGATCGATACGACCAAGAATCGCCCGGTCGTGGTGAGCGAAACCGAGCATCCCGAGGACGACAAGCTCTTCCCCGAGGGACACGGCACGCAGGTCGCCATCGAGCTCGAGGGCAAGTACCAGAAGGGCCGGCAGTCGATCGACGAGTACATCGAGCAGACGGCCATCGCCAATCCCCATGCTCGCTTCGAGTACGTCACCCCCTCCAACGAGACCATCGAGGTCCCCCGAGCCATGGATGAGCTGCCCCCTGATCCGATCGAGATCAAGCCCCATCCGAAAGGAATCGAGCTTGGGACCCTCATCCAGATGCTCGAAAGAACCAAGTCCACCCAGCTCGGCGCGTTCTTCAAGAACGAGTTCTGTCGCGTCGGGCCACGGGTCGCCAAGGAGATCTGCAAGAAGGCGAAGCTGACCGACCGGACCTGGATCAAGAACGTCGGGCACGATGATGCAGAGGCCCTCTACGATGCGATCCAGGATGTCCGGATCATGGCTCCGCCGACCAACTGTCTCGTACCCATCGGCTCCAAGGGGCTGCTCGCTGGTCTGCTCAAGGAGGTCAAGGCCGAGTTCTTCTCTGTGGCGAGCCGGTCGCCTGCGGTCTACCGAGGCAATCCATTCCTCATCGAGGTCGGCATTGCGTACGGGGGAAAGCTCTCCAGCGAGGAATCATCCAGGATCCTCAGGTTCGCCAACCGCGTGCCACTTCTGTACCAGCAGTCCGCCTGCTCGTCCTTCAAGGCCGTCGTGGAGACTGGCTGGAAGAACTACGGACTGCAGCAGCCGCGTGGAAGCCTGCCGGTCGGCCCCCTGGTGATCCTGATCCACATGGCGAGTGTCTGGGTGCCGTTCACCAGCGAATCCAAGGAGGCGATCGCCGACTACGACGAGATCCGCAAGGAGATGAAGCTCGCCATCCAGGAATGCGGCCGCAAGCTCGGGACATATCTTCGTCGACGTCAGAAGATGAAGAGGGAGAGCGAGCGAAGGAGTGTCTTCGAACGCTATATCGGCGAGATCGCCTCCAGTTGCGAGGCGATCACCGGAACCAGTTCCAAGAAGGTCTACGACGCGCTCCTGGAACAGTCACAGCGAAAGACCGCCGAGGCCGACCAGCAGCTTGATGACGAGGGTCGCATCGTCGAGGAGAACGGTCGACTCGGCAAGGACGAGAACGTCATCATCCTGGACGACTTGGAACAGGAGCCCGCAGCCGATGTGATCGGCGACCTGTTCTCCTCGACCGGCACCACCACGAAGAAGCGGAAGAAGGCGTCCTCCGGCACACGGAAGGCGTCGTCCAAGAAGAAGAAGGTCGTTAAGAAGGTCGTCAAGAAGCGCACGGTCCGGAAGAAGAACTGAACAGGATCCCAGTCATGGCCACCAAGAAGTCGACAAGTCGCAAGAGTTCAGGCTCATCGAGGCAGTCAACCGCGAAGAAGACGATCGGGAAGATCGAGAATCTCGGCAAGCAGGTCGTCAAGAACAGCCTTGCACAGAAGGACCCATTCGTCGATGTGCCCACCAGGAGCATCTCCAACACGCAGTTCAACAAGCGCCGCCGCATCCTCGAGATGGGCGGTAACTCCCAGCGAAGGAACCTGTTCAACCTTGGTCAGGCGAAGAAGTTCATGCAAACGGTCCTCCTCAGCGAGGGGTGCCGGGACCTGATCAAGGCGGACAAGACCCTGAGCCTTCGTGGAATGTTCTACAAGTCGCTTCATACGATCGCCGGAACCAACGAGAAGACATTTGGTGACCAGGGTGAGTCTGACACGATTCTCGAGGACCTGGAGGTCACCCTCGACACGCTCCGCGAGGACCTGCACGTCTTCGCCAAGAAGCGGGGGACGATGGTCGGCAACATCACCGTGATCGACAACGGTGATCGGATCGACTGCCGCAGGATGGGGACCGGTGGCTACGCCATTCCCTCGATCTGCGAGCCGAACGTGCTAAAGTTCGACAAGTGCGAGGCCAAGTTCGTGCTGCACGTCGAGAAGGACACCGTCTGGAGCCGTTTCAACGAGGACAGGTTCTGGGAGACGCACAACTGCATTCTGACGGAAGGCTCCGGTCAGCCGCCACGGGGGGTCCGCAGGCTGCTGAACCGGCTGCACAACGAGCTGAACCTGCCCATCTACTGCCTTCTTGATTGTGACCCATGGGGACACTACATCTACAGCGTCATCAAGCAGGGGTCGATGAACCTCGCCTACGAGAGTCGTCGCATGGCCGTTCCGGAGGCCAAGTACATCGGGATCCGATCCGATGACTACGAGCGTTGTGATCTGAGTGATGACGTCAAGATCCAGTTGAACGATCGTGACATCGAACGTGCGAAGCAGATCGCCAACTACCCCTGGTTCGCCGACCGCAAGGACTGGCAGAAGGAGATCAAGCGACTGCTTTCCAACGGATTCAAGATGGAGGTTGAATCGCTGATCACCAAGGACATCTCCTATGTCAGCGAGGTCTACGTGCCCGAGCGGCTCAAGAAGAAGGACTTTCTTGACTGACCGATCCCCTTGGAAGGTGGATGACGAAATCTGAACCGTGTCCCGGCTTCGAGTGAACCTCCATCCTTCCTCCATGCTCTTCCACGATCCGTCGCATCGTCGGCAGGCCGAGTCCGCTGCCGCCGACCTTGGTCGAGACGTACGGCAAGAAGATGTTTTCCAGTTCGGATGACTGCATCCCCGGTCCCGTGTCGATCGTGTGAATCCTGACCTCGTCCTGGTCGCTCTCCAGGCGGATCATCAGTTCCAATCCGGCGTCATCCGGGCCAGGGGTCGGCTGCTCGTTCATTGCCTCCAGCGCGTTGATCAACAGGTTGAGCAATGCCTGCTTGAACAGTGGCTTGTCCAGCCAGAGCATGACCGGCTTGTCGGGCAGGTCGACCCTGAACGTGACGCCAGCCACGTCGCACTGCGGATGGAAGAAGTCGACGAGTTCCTCGATGGCCTGGACGATGTCCTGCCGCTGCTTGTCCAGGCGGACCGAGCCGGCGAACTGGAGGAAGTCCGTGAGGATCTCCTTCAGTCGGGTTGCTTCCTTGCCGAGTGTGTCAAGCTTCCGCTGGAGCCGGTCCTTGTCCTCGTGCTCCAGGTCCAGGTCATGGACCTCCTCCCCGAGCAACTGCGCGTTCAGGACGATGGTCGACAGGGGGTTCTTGATCTCGTGAGCGAGGCCGCTGGTCAGCGTTCCAAGTTCCGCGAGGCGTTCGGCCGCCTGGGCTCGTCTCTGTGCATCTCTGGTCCGCCTGTTCCGACCGGCCACATAGACCGACATCGCGGCGACACCTGCCATGCAACCAGCGAGGAGTCCCCCCGCAAGCCATCCCCAGGCATGCTCAATCACGCTGATCTACCCCTGCTTCAATGCTCAGCCGGCATCGGTACCGGAATCACCGCCCATGCTCTCGGCGACGGGTTCCTTGGTACTTGTCCGAGCGAGTGGGCTGACCTTACTCGCGGCCCATCCCTTCGGCCCCTGCGCGGCGGAATACAACACGGTTTCACCGTCACGGAGCGTCCGGAATCCCTCCGACTGCTCGATGCTGGTGAAATGCACGAAAATGTCCTGGCCATCAGGTCCAACAAGGAAACCAAAACCCTTGCGAGGATCAAACCACTTGACCTGGCCTTCGATCTCTTCCAGTCTTTCTTGATCTGTCATTTGTGGCTCCACCACGAGTCTTACGGGGCTCTCCCCGCCCTCAGGTCCATGCTCTATCGAGGATGTGCCCCGACTGAACCTGATCCCCACGAAATCACCATGGATACTGAATCTACCGTTCCACGGCGTTGCATATCCATATTGAAGCACCGGCTCAGAGTTGGCAAGACCCAGTCTTCAAAATGGCCCTCTCGATATCAATAAGCCCATTGGGGCCCGGGGGACCGCCTCGGCGGAACCCCCCTGGGACCAATCGGCTTAATTGCTGTTTTCACCTTCACTTGTGTCCGAAGACCCCTCGGCCGCCTCCGTGAGAAGGGCCTTGCGTGAAAGCTTGATCCGGCCATTCTCATCAACGTTGATGACCTTGACCTTGATCGAATCACCGACCTTGACCTCGTCGGCCACGTTCTTGACGAACCCGGCAGCCAACTCTGAGATGTGGCACATCCCATCGGTTCCAGGCACCAGTTCGATGAAGGCACCGAAGTCCTTGACGGACACGACCTTCCCATCGTAGATGCTGCCGACCTTGATCTCGGCACCCAGCGCCTCGACCTCGGACTTGGCCTGCTCGGCTGCGGCGGCGTCGTTGCATCCGATGTACACGGTGCCGTCCTCCTCGACATCGATGCTCGCACCGGTTCGTTCCTGGAGGCTTCGGATCGTCTTTCCGCCCGGGCCGATCAGCTTGCCGATCTTGTCCGGGTCGATCATGACCGTGATGATTCTCGGGGCGTGCATCGAGATGTCATCGCGTGGTGCGGGGATCGTCGCTTCCATGGCCTCGATCAGCTCCAGTCGGCCCTTCCTGGCCTGCTGGAAGATCGTCGCGATCTCATCGATCGAGAGGCCGCGAGCCTTCAGGTCCAGTTGGATTCCCGTGATGCCTTCACGGGTGCCCGACACCTTGAAGTCCATCTCGCCGAAGAAGTCCTCTTCGCCGATGATGTCGGTGACATGGGTGACGCTGCCATCGTCCGCGGTGAAGCGGCCTACGGAGATGCCGGCACACGTGTTCTTGATGGGAACGCCGGCATCCATGAGTGCGAGGCACCCACCACAGACCGATGCCATGCTGGACGAGCCATTGCTCTCGGTGATGTCACTGACGAGTCGGACCGTGTAAGGAAACTCATCGCTGGACGGCAGGATTCCCAGGAGGGACCGTTCAGCGAGGGCGCCGTGGCCGATTTCGCGTCGTCCCGGGCCCATGATCCGGCCCGCCTCACCCACAGAGAAGGGCGGGAAGTTGTAGTGCAGATAGAACTTCTTCGCGTACTCAGGCATGAGCCCGTCGACGATCTGCTCGTCCTTGATCGTGCCGAGCGTGCAAGAGACCAGTGACTGGGTCTCTCCACGCTGGAACAACGCGGAGCCGTGCGTTCTCGGGAGAAGACCGACTTCCATCTCCAGCGGTCGGATCTGGGTCGAAGACCGCCCATCCGCACGCTGCTGGTTCTCGGCCACGAGCATGTGAGCAGTCTTCTTCTCCAGCTTCCTGAACGCTTCCTTCGCCTGCCTCTGGCGCTTCTCGGCTGCCATGTGCTCGGAGTAGGGGACGCCCTCGGGAATGGAGAAGTGCTCGTTGAGCATGCGATCGCACATTGCCGAGATGGTGTCGTTGCGTTCCTGCTTGCCGTGAATCTTCCTGGCAGCAATCATCTCATCGCCGACAAGTTCCTTGACCTGCTTGCAGATCTCCTCGGGCGGAAGGGTGAGTTCGCCCGGGTTCGGTGCTGGCGCGTTGCATGCGGTGCGCAGTTCATTGATCAGTTCGATCAGGGGCTTGATGCCCTCCTCGTAACCAAACTCGATCGCCTGGACCATGGTGTCCTCGTCGATCTCGGCGGCACCGACCTCGATCATGTTGATTCCGTCGACATGACCCGACACGACCAGGTCGATGTCGGAGTAGTCCAACTGGGCCTGTGTCGGGTTCAGGACGAACCTGTCGCCGTCATCGGTCTGGATCCGGCCCACACGAACGGTCGCGATGGGGCCCTCGAACGGTGCGTCCGTGATCGAGAGCGCCGCGGATGCGGCTGTGCAGGCGACGACGTCAGCGTCATTCTGGCCGTCGTGGCTCATGACCCACGCCTGCATCTGGATCTCGTCGACGAATCCATCAGGGAACAGGGGTCGCATCGGGCGATCCATCATCCTCATGGTGAGGATCTCCTTCTCGCTCGGTGGTCCTTCCCGCTTCTTGAAGCCACCGGGGAACTTGCCTGCGGCGGCGGTTCGCTCACGGTAGTCACACTGCATGGGGAAGAAGTCGATTCCAGGCCTCGGGTCTGCACGCATGCAGGTCGCCATGACCGTCGTCTCTCCGTACGTCGCCATCACGGCGGAACTGGCAAGCTTCGCGACCTTGCCGGTCTCGAGCCTGAAGATGCGGCCGCCGATTTCTCTTTCTACTGTCGTTGCTGGCATGTGCTGTTTACTCCTTGTCTCGGTTTGTCCCGTACCGGACATGTCTGCTGCCAAATCCGGACCCGCTTGCAGTTGGGATGTGCTCGAGAGCGGGCTCACGTGGAACCCTGAACTCCGGCGACATCCGGCGGCAACGCGAGGTGCCCGGTCATGGAATGTCTTACTTTCTCAGCCCGAGCTTCTTGATCAGCTCCAGGTACGATTCACGGTTGGTGGATGCAAGGTACTTCAGGAGTCGATTCCTGCGTCCAACCATGAGCAGAAGCCCTCGCCGTGAGGCGTGGTCCTTCTTGTTGCTCTTGAAGTGTTCCTGGAGCGCCGTGATGCGCTCGGTGAGCAGGGCGATCTGCACCTCGGGAGAACCGCTGTCGCCTTCGTGGCGGCGGTACGTTCCGATCAGTTCTGTCCTGCGTTCTGCAGCGATTGTCATGTCTTGCTTTCTTTCGTCCCCACCATGGGGACGTCCTTCTGTTTCTTTCGGTTCGAGTGTTTCCAGACCGGGAAGTGTACCAAATGCCCTATTCCTCGCCAAGTAAGTCGGCTGGCTCACCCTGAATCCCCGGCCAGGGGCCATGATCCGGTATATTCCCCCGGGGTGACACCATGAGCAACGATTCCAATACCCAGGACGACATGCCCGCCAGCCTCGAGGAGGTGGCCTCCGAATTCCAGGACCTGGCGGCCGGTATCGAGGCCGGTGGGGGGCCTCGCGGTATCGAGAGGCAGCATCGTCACGGCCGCCTGACGGCCAGGGAGCGGCTCAAGGCCCTGTTCGACGTGGACAGCAGGGTCATGGAGTGCGGGCTGCTCTATGCCTGGAACATGTACCGGGAATTCGGCGGCGCTCCTTCCGCAGGCGTGATCACCGCGATCGGAAACGTTTCCGGGAAACCGGCAATGGTGATCGCCAACGATGCGACCGTGAAGGCCGGAGCGTTCTTCCCGATGACATGCAAGAAGATCATCCGTGCCCAGGAGATCGCCCACCGTGCACGGCTTCCACTGATCTACCTCGTGGACTCGGCCGGCGTATTCCTGCCGCTGCAGGAGGACGTGTTTCCCGATACGGATGACTTCGGCAGGATCTTTCGAAACAACGCCGTGATCTCGGCCGACGGCATCACCCAGCTTGCGGCGATCATGGGCAACTGTGTCGCGGGTGAAGGCTACCTGCCCGTGCTGTGTGACACGCTGCTGATGACCGAGGGAAGCGGCCTCTATCTGGCCGGCCCTGCCCTTGTCCAGGCGGCCATCGGGCAGCAGGTGGATTCGGAGGAACTCGGTGGGGCCCAGATGCATGCACAGATCTCGGGCACGATCGACTTCCGGGAACCCGATGACGATGCCTGCATCAACAGGATTCAGCGACTGATGCTGGCCGACGAGGCCGCGTCAACGAGCCCTGTTCCTCCGTTCGCCCCCGAGAAACCCGCGGTCGACCAGTCCGAGGTGCTCGACATCTTCAAGCTCGATCCGAGCCAGCAGTACGACACGCGTGACCTCCTCGCCTGCATTCTCGATCGAGACAGCATCGATGAATACAGGGCCGAGTACGGTACCAGCCTCGTGTGCGCCTACGCACGGATCGGCGGCTGGCCGTGCGGAATCGTGGCGAACCAGCGCCGAACGACGCAGAAGCAGATGCCCGGTGGTCGTCTCGGCCCTACCCACGCCACGAACATGCCGGGCGTCATCTACGACGATTCGGCCGACAAGGCCGCTCGATTCATACTCGACTGCAACCAGAAGCGAATCCCCATCATCTTCATGCATGACACCACCGGCTTCATGGTCGGGAGGGACAGCGAGCAGGGAGGCATCATTCGAGCCGGGGCGAAGCTGGTCAATGCCATGAGCAACTGCATCGTTCCGAAGATCTCGCTCATACTCGGCTCCTCCTATGGTGCCGGCAACTACGCGATGTGCGGACGGGCCTTCGATCCTCTCTTCACGTTCGCGTGGCCCGGAAGTCGCTGCGCAGTGATGGGCGCATCGCAGGCGGCCAGCACGCTGCTGCAGATCGATCTTGCGGCTCGTGAACGCAAGGGTGAGCAGGTCGACGAGCAGGAGCGACAGGACATGCTCGAGGCGATCGCAAGCAGCTACAGCGAGCAGCAGGACATCAGGTATGGTGCCGCCAGGGGATGGGTGGACCGCATCATCGACCCGGTGCAGACTGCTCAGGAACTTGCCATGGCGCTTCAGGTGGCCTCGATGGCACCATCGGATCGTCCCCTCAAGACCGGCGTCATCCAGACCTGAGCCATGGAACTTCTCATCGCGACAAGCAACGAGCACAAGCTCCGGGAGATCGGCGAGGTACTCTCCGGTTTCGAGATCGTCGTGAAGGGCCTGGGTTCGATCAACGGCTCGATACCCGAACCCGTCGAAGACGGCGCGACCTTCCAGGAGAATGCGAGGATCAAGGCGAGGGAGTATGCGCGGGCCACGGAGCTGAGGTGTCTCGCCGACGATTCAGGACTCGAGGTCGATGCCCTTGATGGCGCTCCTGGCATCTATTCCGCACGGTACGCCGGCAAGGGTGAGACCCGCCAGGAGCGAGATGAGGCCAACAACAGGAAGCTGCTTGAGCAGCTGCAGGGGGTGCCCCAATCGGAGCGGACCGCCCGATTCGTGTGCGCACTGTGCCTATGCGAACCCGATGGCACGATCCTGCACGAGACCCGGGGCGAGTTCCCCGGAATGATCATCGACACCCCCCGTGGATCCAACGGCTTCGGCTACGACCCGTTGCTGTACGTTCCCGAAATGGGCGTGACCAGTGCCGAGCTGGAACCCGAGGCCAAGAATGAAATCAGCCACAGGGGCCGTGCACTGCAACAGCTCGTGGCCTGGTTCAACAGCGATGCCCCCTCGTGGAAGGTGCCATGAGCGATTCCTCCGCATCGCTGCCCGTCATCTCGCTCCCGTTGAAGCAGCAGCACTACAGTTGTCATGCCTGCGGCAACTGCTGCAGGGACTTCACGGTCCAGTTGAACAAGGATGACCTGGAGAAGATCTCAGGGCAGGACTGGGTCAGCAGGATCGGCCAGGAGGTCACGACCGTGTTCAGGGGCGTTCACTACCTCCGCCAGAAGGAGGATGGGGCATGCATCTTCTGGATGGATGACGGGCGGTGTCGAATCCATGCAGAGCATGGGTACGAGGCCAAGCCCATCGCATGCCAGCTGTTTCCATTCGCGCTGGTGCCGGAGGATGGTCGCATCCAGTCCGGGATCAGCTTCGCATGCCAGAGCGTCCTTGAAAACAAGGGCGACACGATGTCCAGTCACCTCTCCGAACTTCGGCGGATGGTTCGCTCGGTTCCGGACTGCCAGGGTGGAGCGCCGCTTCCGTACATCGAGAACAGGACGCGTGCACAGCCTCGTGAGCTCAAGAGCCTACGGGGCCAACTGGATCGATGGATGGCCCAGTCCGCTCATCCACTGCACACAAGACTTGATGGGCTGGCATGGTTCGCATCTAGTCTCGGAAGGGCCAAGATCCACCGGGTACGGGACAACCGGTTTGACGAGCTCCTGGAACTCCTGTTCGGAGTCCTGCCCGGCGAGCTTGAACTTCTGCCCATCGATGATGCCAGTGCAAGGCAGGCTTCGATGATGCGACAGGCCGCCTTCGCACGAATCGAGGATCCGAAGTTCAACACCGCGATCGCCAGGGGCCGGTTGCGCACCACGTTCGACCAACTCATGCGGAGCCGACGATTCGCCAAGGGCAGTGGGGCCATCCCGATACAGGCGGTGGACTGGCCTACGGTCCACTTCGATCAGGTCGACAAGGTCCGGTCGCTGGGGGATTCCAGCGATGCGGAATCCATCGACGAACTGATGACCCGGTACATCCGCGCCACGGTCCTGGGCAACCGAGCCTGGGGTGCCGGCTATTACGGATGGCCGGTTGACAGGGGTCTCCAGGCACTCGTCCTGAACGTCGCGGTGACCGGTTGGTTGGCACGGGTACACGCGGCCGCCCACGGCCGCGAAGAGGTGCTTCTTGAGGATGCCCGGGCGGCCCTTGGCAGGGTGGATCGGACCTCCGGACGTGCGAGATGGCTTGGCTCGTCTGCCGAGCGATTGAGGGCCCAGTATCTCCAGGAGGATGACGGGTTCAGGCGCATCGTCTCCCTGAACTACCTGCCGTCGGACTGATCGTCTTCCTGCTCCCTCGTGTTCCATCGATACCCGACCCAGATCGCGGCCACGAGGCCGAGCCCGATGTTGATGACCGCCTCGCCCGCCGACTCGACCAGGGCCAACTGTGCCATCGTGCCCTCCAGATCCCCGTCCATCCGCTCTGACACGATGTGTCCGGCGACGATCGCCACCGTTGCTTCACGGAAGCCGAACCTGCCGAGTGGATTCAGGCTCAACGCGATCGCAGCCATGCTGATCAGGAATGTCTCGGCCATGGTCAGTGGCAGGTCCAGGATCATCGCAGCAATGGTCATTCTCGCGGTCCATGCAGCCAGGTCGCACATCCTCAGCAGGTAATTCGCAACCAGAGTCCTTGTATCCGCCAGGAGCTGTTCCCTGCCCCTGGCGATCCTTCGGGCCGCTTCGGTCCGTGCAGCGGTCCAGAGGATCGCAGCCGAGACAATCACCCAGGCAATCAGAAGCAGGGCCCAGGTGATGTCCAGGTGAGGGTGGATGATCGTGGTCATGATCGCTCCGCTGACACAGGCGAAGAGCACCAGTGTCACGGCCACGAACCACGTGGTGATCGGGATGATCCCGAGTCCGTCCATCCGGTAGTGGTACATGTAGCGGAACACCAGCCCGAGTCGTATCGGTGCGTAATTCAGCAACGAGGCAGTGAGGTTGATCGACTGCAGGTCGATCCACTTCATCCTCTTGAGGGGCCAGGCCGTCCGCCAGAAGATCGTGCCATTGATGATCGCGCTGATGAAGCTGCAGCCGATCAGCGCGGCGACCATCCACCATTCCGCGTTCTCCAGCCTTTCCCATTCCCCGTTGGTGATCGCGGTCCAGATGCACCATGCAAGGAGGATGCTGCCGATTACGAACCCGATCGCCTGAACGACGATCTTCCTCGGTGTCAGAACCCTTCGTGCGACCTCGCGACCGGATTTGCCACCGGTGTCGTTCATCGGTCTCCACTCCGTCGAAACCGCTCCCTCAGCATCACTCGCAGCGCCGAGAAGCCGTCGGCCATGCCGATCTTCTTGCCAGCCTTGAATCCCCTCGGCTCGTACCGGACCGGGACCTCCGTCACGTGGTACCCGTGACGGGACAGGCTTGCTGTCAGCTGCGGCTCAATGCCGAATCGATCCTCGTCCAGGTCGTCGATGATGCACCTGAGCACTGGAAGCGGGAACGCCTTGTAGCAGCATTCCATGTCCGAGATCCGGTATCCGGTCAGCATGTTCGAGAATGCGGTCAGCATCCTGTTGCCGAGTTCATGCATGCGACCGATGGATGTCCTGTCGTCCCTCTGGTCATTCCAGCGGTTGCCGTACACGGCATCCGCATCGTCCTTGGCCAGCGGCTCAAGGAACAGGCGGAAGTCCCGGGGATCGTACTCCAGGTCCGCATCCTGGATGATCATCACGTCGTCTTCGCCGGCGTCACGGATCGCCGAGCGGAATCCAGTCCTGACAGCCGCTCCCTTGCCACGGTTGTGATCGTGTCGTTCAAGTCTGATGCCCACGCCCTCCTGACCGAGCTTTGATACGACTTCATCGGCACACCGGCTGCCTTCAGGCCCGGAATGATCATCGACGAGGATGATTTCCTGCCGCCAGTCGGCGGGAAGGTTTGAATCGACCACGCGCCTGAGGCACTGCTCCAGCGTTGCGGGTTCGTCGTAGTAGGGAATGATCACGAAGAGCGTTGGCATGAACCTGTCATCCTGTCTGCATGGATGATCCTGCGATCCGCCATCAAGCCCGGGATTGAGGTCAATCCTGGTCTTCGTCTCCGCCGATCGCGTCGCGCATGCTCGTATCCGCAATCACGTTCTGCATGCGGTAGTAGTCCATGATGCCCATGTTGCCCTTCCGGAAGGCATCGGCCATGGCCTTGGGAACCTCCGCCTCGGCCAGGATCACCAGGGCGCGGTTCTTCTGGGCCTCGGCTTGGTACTCCGCTTCCTGCGCGACTGCCAGTGCTCGCCTCTTCTCCGCCTCGGCCTGGTACCGCTTGGTGTCGGCCTCGGCCTGGTCGGTCTGGAGGTGGGCACCGATGTTGTCGCCCACGTCGACATCGGCGATGTCGATCGACAGGATCTCGAAGGTGGTTCCGGAGTCAAGGCCCTTGGAAAGCACCGTCTTGGAGATCGCGTCGGGGTTCTCCAGCACGGCCTTGTGGCTGGCGGCCGAGCCGATCGTCGAAATGATGCCTTCGCCGACACGGGCGATGATCGTCTCCTCGGTCGCTCCACCGACGAGCCTTGAGATGTTGGTCCGGACCGTGACACGTGCCTTGCCACGAAGCTGGATGCCATCCTGGGCGACGGCGTCGATGGTCTGCTTTCCGCTCTGGGCACTCGGGCAGTCGATGACCTTCGGATCCACCGAGGTCTTGACCGCATCGAGGATGTCGCGTCCGGCCAGGTCGATGGCGGTTGCGCGTTCCCAGGGAAGATCGATCTTCGCCTTGTCAGCGGCAATCATCGCCCTGGTCACCCTGGAGACGTTTCCACCGGCAAGAAAGTGAGCCTCGAGCAGGTTGGTCGGGATGTCCAAGCCCGCCTTCTTTGCAGCGATCCTGTTGAGCACGACGACATCGGGTCGAACCTTCCTGAATCGCATCATCACGAGATCCAGGAGTCCGACCGGTGCGCCCGACAACATCGCCTGGAGCCAGAGGCCGAGGTACTGGCCGAGAACGAGAAGGACGATCAGTCCGAACAGGCCGCCGATCCCGATGACAACCCACCAGTACCAGGCCATGGCGAGTACTGGAACAGGGAGGATGGTTGCCGTAATTGTGTGCGCGAGCATCTGGGTTCACCTGCAAGTGTTTATTCTGTCGTGACCATGGCCTGCATGGGCCGTTTACGCGGAACATACTACCACATGCCCCCGGCCCCGCATCGGCGACGTCAGTCGCCGATGGTCAGTTTCCATCGGTCGGCCGGACCTTGAGCTGGTTGTCGTAGGCATCGACGACCTTCACCGGTGAATTGGCTTCGATGATGCCGTTCTCGGCCATCGCATCGATCTGCTGCCCGTCGATCCGTACGAATCCCACGGGGCGAAGGGCGCTGATCGTGACTCCCTCCCGTCCGATGTAGCCCTTCAACTCGTCGACCCGGTCCCGGCGTCGACTCTCCGACGTGTACGCCGCGTCGGTCGGTGACATGTTCAGCTGTTCATCCTTCTCCTTGAGTATCAGCTTGTGGGCGAACGGTGAGCGGGCCCACATCTTCAGTCCGAACACGAGCACTATGGGTGCCGCGATGCAGTAGAAGACGATCAGCAGGATGCCGGCAGTTACGCTGTACTGCAGCATGACCACGATGGATGCGATTGCGACGAGACCGCACACCGCCGCGATGAGGCCGCCGGAAGGAATGAAGATCTCGACCATGAACAGCAGGAAGGCTGCAGCACAGAGGATCAGTCCGAGAAAGAAGTAGAACTCGTTTCCGTCAGCAGTCGCCGCCGGGACGGCTGTTGAAATCAGGGACATCATGCGTCGATCCTTTCAACCTCGATGTTGTTGTCCTGGATCCCAACGACTCGAATCCGCGTGCCCTTGTCGATGAATGCGCTCGTGGACTGAACGCCCATGATGGATCCGTTGAACTCGGCCTTGCCGGATCTCTTCAGATCGGTGACCGCGATCCCTTCAGCCCCGATCTCCGGCTCGTGCCCGTTCATCGGCGTACCGGAGCCAGCGAGCGCTGCCGTCATCGCCGGGTCACGGCTGTCGACCCTGGCATCAAGCACCAGCTTGTCCATGCCGGGGATCGAACGCGAATACCTGGACAGGAACCAGAGTACGACGAACGTGGTGAAGAGCCCGGCCAGTATCGCGCCGATGCCCGTGGCCAGTTCCGCCTGCCCCTGGGGGGAGCCGAGGTCGTTCAGCACAAACGTCCCGATCACGCCGATGACCAGGCAGATCATGCCGCCGATTCCCGCCACACCGAATCCGGGTATCAGGAACAGTTCCACCGCGACCAGTGCCAGCCCGAGGAAGATCAGCAGGATCTCCCACCATTCGGCCATGCCGACGAGGTAGGGTGCGCCCAGCAGGATGGCCAGGGCGACCAGGCCCCCAGCCCCGAATGCGCCCATTCCGGGTGCCGTCAGCTCGACCAGCAGGCAGATGATCATCACGATCACCAGCACGATCCTGACCGGCCAGCTTGCGAGGAACCGCACCAGTCCCTCCGACCAGTTCTCCGAGTAGCGAGCCACGGTGCGCGAGGCGAAGTAGTTGCCAAGCTCGGTCTCGTTCGCGATCGAGTCACGGGCCAGCCCGAGGGCCAGGGCCTCATTCTCCCGAAGCACAAGCAACTCGTTGGCCGATACCACCGGGCTCACCAGTTCCCAGTTGCCACGTTCGCTGGAATCAAGCCTCGACCTGGTGCTTGGAAGCGTCTGGTAGTACTCGATCATCTCCTTCTGCTGCTCCGGCGTCATTACCTCCTCGGGGAGTCCCTCGCCCTGACCGAGCATTTTCTCCAGCATCGGCATGACGCCGGAGTTCTCCATCGTCTGCATCGATTGTCGTTGTGCGCGTTCCTGGCGAGGAGGCTCGTTCTCCATGACGTCCTCGTATTCGCTCGAATCCACGAGGATGAGCTTGCCGGTTCGCTTGTTCTTCAGCAGCCACAGTTCCCGATCGACCGAGATGAACGACTGGACGAGCTGCTCGTCGTACCGGTTCCTCCGGGCCGAATCGACGACCTCTGACAGCAGGGGCGTCTCGATCTTGGCCCGTTCTGCCGGTGACATCTGGATCAGCCCGACGACCGGAATCCCCTGGATCGGAGCCGCATCCCCGAACACCGCATTCGGCGAGACGACGATCTCCCTGCAGGCCAGCGCGATGATCGTGCCCGCGGAATATGCCTTTGGCCTGATCCAGGCCACCGTGTTCAAGGGCGCTTCGGTCTTGATCCAGTGGCAGATGTCCAGAGTCGACATCACGTCGCCACCGGGCGTGTCGATCTCCAGCACGATCGCATCGGCACCATCTTCCTTGGCCGCCTTGAAACGCCTGAGAATCGAGTCCCGGGTCAGTGAATCGATCGGACCATGGATCTCGATGATGGCCACATCATCAGCCTGACGGTATCCAGGGGCCGCCACGACCTCGTCCTGGTTCGCCCGACTCGACCCAGCGGATGTGGTCGCGATCGAGGCGGCCAGGCAGAACGCCAGCATGTTGAGTGTCCATCTCATCGAACACAGTATATGCAGTCGGCCAGTGCAAAAAAAGCCGCGACCGATCTGGGCGTTGATCGGTCGCAGCCAATTGACGATTGACGTGGAATCAGTCGTAGTAGATCTGGTGGGTGTAGCTTCCGCCGCCACCGGTGCCACCAGTGACCTCGGAGACCATGACCAGCCAGATGTCCGTGCCCTCGTCGCCACACTCGCCTGCGAAGACGTTGTCGCGGAAGGTGCCAAGATCGGAATCCTGCACGTCTGCACAGCCGTCGCACCGGAGGGGTGCGGCGCCGTCTGGGAAGAAGGTACGCTCGTAGCTGACGTGACCGTCATTCCAGTTGCAGTTGTAGACATGCTCCTTGTTGCTGCCATGGATGCCGAGGGTCTGTGAAGAGGCATATGCCTCGGGGTCGAGACATCCGTCGTCGGAGCTCGCAGGGCCTCGGTTGCCCATGATCGCGTACTTGGAGTTCATGGTCTCACGCCACTCATCATCGAATCGATCGCCAAGAAGAGGCATCGTCGCGTACGAGCTGTTGCACCACGTGCCTGCACCACCCGAGAGATCCGTCTTCACGTTTTCCTCATCCCAGAAGATGTCTACTGCCGGGTTGATGGTCTCGTAGTTGTAGTTGGAGCAGACGGTGACGAACACGTTCGCTTCCGACGGGCTGTAGAGCACCTGCGGAGAGATGAAGTTGCCGCCGATCATGGCTGCAAAGACGTTTGCGTGGGAGTCCAGGGATGGGTCGATGTCGCCGACACCGGGAACCCCACCGATCCTGTTCAGCTGACCGGGCCTGATGAATTCGCCGTCGTTTTCACGTGCCGTGATCAGCAGTGCCTTGTGGGTCTGTCCCAGTTGGGTTGCATCCTTGACCTGCCGTGCCGTCGCTCTGGCCTTTGCCAGCGCGGGAAGAAGCAGTCCAAGCAGGAGGGCGATGATCGCCATCACCACCAGCAGTTCGATAAGGGTAAAGCCGTTCTTCCGATTCATATTGCTTCGCTCCGTATGAAATGGATTGCGAATTTTCGCGAAGTGAGAAATTGAGGACACGCAGTCCTGCCTGAATCCACGTGAAGGCCGTCAGGCCTTCACGTGGTGAAAGATCATTCTTCGTCCAGCTTGTCGAAGCCGGCAGTTGCATTGTGCTCCTGTGGGTTGCCGATGGTGATGCCGATCCATGAATCACCGGCCGCACGACCCTGGGAGTTGTTGTCGGTCTGACACTGGAAGTCGTGATAGAAGATGTTGTCCTTGGACAGGTTGATGTTGTCACACTCGTAGGCGACGGAGTTCGGGAAGAACGTTGCTTCCATCTTCGCGTGGTTGTCGTTGAAGATGATGAAGCCGTGCCATTCCCTGTCATTGTTGTGTGCACGAAGCATCGGGCTGAGGCGATAGTTGTCGCCGGTGTATTCGCCGTTGCGGGTGCCCCTGTTTCCAAAGACGGGCTTGGTGCTGTCCTGGTTGTTGGTCCAGGTGATCTTGCCACGCTCTCCACAGAGGAAGAGGTGCGCGATCGAGAAGTGGCATTCGCCCGGGGTGTCGTTGTTGAGCATCTTGCCCATCATGTAGCCGTCCTCGGCGTACCCGATGGCGCTGCCCGTACCTCCGTCACCATCCCAGTAGCTGTCTGCAGCAGGGTTGACCTGGGTGTAGTCGTAGCTCCTGTACTCCTCGACGACCGGGTTGGGCTCGACGGGGCTGATGAGGATGTCGGTGTTGAAGTAGCCACCGGCAACCATCATCGAGAACACGTTTCGGCTGTTGTTGCGGGAGTAGTCCTCGTTGCCCTGGCCAGGCATCTGGACGTTGGGCTGTCCAGCGCTGATGAAGGCGCCCAGGCGGTTCTTGCGACTCGGCTTCGGGAGCTTGCCCTTGTCCTCATTGGCAAAGATCAGGGCTGCCTTGTGCACCTGCGTGATCTGGGCGCCATCCTTGATGGACTTCGCGTTCTTCTGTGCCTTGGCCAGTGCTGGAAGCAGCAGGCCAATCAGCAGGGCGATGATCGCGATGACGACCAGCAACTCGACCAGAGTGAATCCTCTCTTGTTGTTCATGGTCCGTATCTCCAAAAAAGTGAAACGAGTTGGGAAAGTATGGTTCAAATAAGTTGAACCAGAAATAAGCAGTTGGGGTCCTGATCCATGCCAGAGCACCTCCGATTGCCCAGAACTTCATCATGGGCATCCATGCACGGTCCAGGCATGCTGGGCCGCAGTACAGGAGCACGAGCCGGCATGTAAAAACCATGCCTGCCAGCTCACGGCCTTGAACAACTCGGGCCTCTAGTTGGATCGTTTCGAATTGTCGGTCCTGGGGGCGGGTATGAGGTGTCGTGAACCGACGTATAAGGGCGTTGTAGAGTCAATCGACTCAGGTATTATGCTGCCCGCATAGACCAAGCGCAAAGACGCTTTTCATACGATAGTGCGCTCGATTCGAGTGTCAAGTTCCCGTTTTCTTCAACTGAACCCATTTTTTCGATGCCAAATCCGGCCTTTGACTCCCATGCCCCGCATTTGATGGGCAGGAGGGCCGCAGTGGCACCAGGAGTGGAATCGACCAAATGACATCCAATGCATCGATCAACCAGAGGCTCACTGACATGGGCCTGGTTCTGCCGACACCACCTGAGCCCGTAGCCTGCTACGTGCCTGCGGTCATCTCCGCCGGGCACATTCATGTCAGTGGCCAGATCCCGTTGAAGGACGGCCAGTTGATGGCGACAGGGCCGGTTCCCACCAAGGTGACGATCGAGCAGGCCCAGGCGGCCGCCAGGCAATGTGCCATCAACGCGATCGCGGTCCTGGCAGGATGTGTTGACGGAGACCTGGACCGGATCCAGCAGATCGTCAGGCTCGGCGTCTTCGTTCAATGCGAGGCGGGTTTCGCGGATCAGCCGATCGTGGCCAACGGAGCGAGCGAGTTGATCGGTGACCTCTTCGGAGCAAGTGGCCGTCATGCAAGGGCGGCCGTTGGGGTCAATGCACTACCGCTGAACGCGACGGTCGAAGTTGAGTTGATGGCCCGGTTCGCCTGAAGCGGCCCATCTCACATCGAGATGAGGATCAGCACGACGTTCAGCAGCACGCTCAGGATGCAGCCGATCAGCAGGGCGATCACGAGCGGGTTGCTCATCAGTCCAGGCTCATGGGCCGGCCTGACGATTTCGGGCTCCTGGTTCTGTGATTCAATCGTGGAGAGAACGCTCTGCATGTCCACGACCGGTCGTGCATGGATCGGCATGTTCCCGGCGACGACCGCATCCAGATCCTCGATCAGCGTCTCGACCTCCTGATACCGATCAGGGACTTTCTTGGCCATCATCTTCTCGATTATGAGCGAGACGCCAGCACCGAGGTCGGGATTGACGTGATCCGGTGGCTTGAGCTCGCTCTTGAGATGTCGGTGCATCACCTCAGAGGGATTCTTGCCCTCGAACGGCACCCGTCCCGTGACCATGTGATAGAAGGTCGCCCCGAGGCCGTAGATGTCACACTGCTTGCCGATGTCGACCTGTCCGCGGATCTGCTCGGGCGAGATGTAGAAGGGTGTGCCGTAGGCGCGGCCTGACTCGGCCTCGGCCGCCTCCTTGTCCGTGATCGCCCTCGCCAGGCCAAGGTCCGCCAGCTTCACGGTCCCGGTGCTGCTGATCATGATGTTCTTGGGCTTGATGTCCCTGTGGATGAACCCCTGGCTGTGGGCATGCTTGAGGGCCGAGGCCACCTGGAGAACGATGTCGATGGCCTCGCTCTCCTCGAGCTTCCTGGCCTTCTTGATCCTGTCGTAGACGGTATCGCCATCAACGTACTCCATGACGAAGTAGTGGTGCTCCCCGGCCTTGCCGACGTCATACGCCCCGACGATGTTCTGATCGTTGAGCTTGGCCGCGGCCCGTCCTTCCTTGTAGAAACGCTCGATGAAGGTCTCGTTGGACGAGAACTTGATCGGGAGGATCTTGATCGCGACCAGTCCGTCAAGGCTGATCTGCTTGGCGAGAAACACCTTGGCCATCGCGCCTTCGCCGAGCTTCCGGATG
Organism: Phycisphaerae bacterium; assembly: GCA_002711415.1. Taxonomy (GTDB): domain Bacteria; phylum Planctomycetota; class Phycisphaerae; order Phycisphaerales; family SM1A02. Next base: position 229,572 of record PARI01000032.1, read on the forward strand.
ATCCTGTACCCCGGGATCCTCCTGGAGACCCTCTCGTCGGCAAAGTCCCTCTTGAGCCGTTCAAGCTGTCGCTGCGTGACGTAGTCCTCCTTGAAGAGGATCTCCGAGAGCGTTCGCGGTCGGTCTGACTCGCTCGCCTTCTCCAGCAACTGCTTGCAGTCGAGCAGTTCCTGCTCGGTCACCATCCCGTGATCGACGACCATCTGGCCCAGCAGGGTCTCGAATCCTCCCCGGCTGTCCCCCTTGCTGCTGTCGGAGTCCAGCTCGGCAGGCTGCTTGCCCTTGGGATCTAAGTTCTCGCCTGAATCGCTCACGTGCTGCTCGATGCCTCCATCCGGTCTATGTTGACCAGAAGGAGGTCCATGTCAACCTTGTTGAAGGTGCCTGTCCCGGGCGTGAGCCTCGCTCAAGCTATACTCCACCGCGGATGGCCACTCGTTCAATGAGTCCCCAGAGCAGTTTGGAGCATTCCGAGGCACCCCGTGAGTCCACCAGGAGTGTCCTGCTGGTCAGGCCGAGCGCCCTCGGGGATGTCTGTCGCTCGGTGCCCGTGCTGGCCTCACTGGGCAGGGCCTTTCCCTCGGCTCGAATCGACTGGCTCGTGCAGCCGGAGTTCGTGGATGCGATCAGGGCCCACCCCACTCTGAATGAAGCCGTTGACTTTCCACGTTCGCGATTCGCCCGCTGGTGGTTTCCTCCACGCACATTCGAGTTTCTCCGCTGGGTGCGCACCTTCAGGCACCGCTACGACCTCGTGGTCGACTGCCAGGGCCTGTTCAGGAGCGGCCTGGTCACGCGGGCGACCGGGGCCCCGATCCGCATCGGCGATCGGAATGCTCGAGAGTTCGCCTGGCTGGGATACAATCGACGTCACGTGGTCGATGGACATGCTCACAGCGTCGATCGCTGGCTCGCCCTGATCGCATCCGAGGGAATCGAGCCCATTCCCGACACGAGGTTGTACCTGTCCGACGAGGATCGTCACTGGCACCGTGCGCAGTCCCTTGGCGATCGGTATGCGGTCATCGCTCCAACCAGTCGCTGGGGCAGCAAGCGATGGCCGATCGATCGGTGGAGCAAGGTGCTGCCTTCACTGGCGGATCACGGCATCGAGGCAGTGGTCTTGGTCGGGGCTCCCGGTGAGCAGGAGCAGACCGCCACCCTGAGGCAGGGTTCCTCAAGCAGTCCCATGAGCATGATCGACATGACGGGCCGTACCACTGTGGGGCAGATGATGTCCCTGCTCAATGGTGCATCGATCGTCCTGAGCTGTGATTCTGCCGCCATGCACATGACCGTCGGATTCGACCGGCCGCTCGTGGCGTTGTTCGGTCCCACCGATCCATCCTATGTCGGACCATACGGACGCCCTGATGCGGTGATCCGTGCACCGGGGGCGACTGGACACGTCTCACATCGACACCATGACGATTCCACCATGTCCCGGATCACCCACACTGCGGTCATCCAGCGGGTCAACGAGGTTCTTGACGCAGAAGGATCCTCCTCCCGATGAGTGTCCCACTGCTCCTTGCCAGCCGCTCACCTCGCCGGATCCAGATGCTCAGGGAAGCCGGC
>PARI01000033.1 GCA_002711415.1 Phycisphaerae bacterium
AAGTCGAGATCTGTACTGATTAAGCCAGTAAGTTTTGTCAGGATAGATTCAATCAGAGCATAACTACCGTAGATTAACCCAGTATCATTACTTGCAATAATCGAAATAGTTTCTGACTGTGATCGAACGATATAGCCTTCTTGGTCGGTTCCAGGATCAGAAAAAAAGGCTAAGTCATCCTGAGTCAATTCAGGATTAGAAAGATGTGATCCTATGGGACAAATCGAAATGTATTTGAGTTGGCTGTTATTAGAACGAGAAAATCGCTCTATAGGTAGTTGAGCCTCACTGATTTGGTAGATATAATTTTGAATTTCTCTAGCAGCCCATTCTTCGCCAGAACCTGCGTTCTGGCTGATCCAAATAATGGCTTGTGGCTGACCAGACGAAACTAGCGTTAGAGCAAAAAATATAGATGGAAAAAGGGAAAAAAACGAAATAACTATAATACTCAACCGGCAAATCATAGCCAATTTTCGAAGCTTGGTTTATCGAAAAACAGAAGATTAAATTGCTTCATTGTTTCCTGAACTTAGATTCGAAAAAAACAGTTGATTAGAATTAGTAAATAAATAACTGGACACATCTTCTACGAGGGGTGTATTCTTTGTCTTCGTCTGGGAGTATTTATTAGTTGAAAAGCGTTCACCGTTCAAATTCGGCTTTCGGTATATCTGTGGTGTTTCACCTACTGGCATGTATTCTTGGTTATTACTTTTGGGTACCTTCTAGTCAGGAAGATCTCATTGACCAGATAGAAGGGGTTGTGATGGAAGCTCCCAAACAAAGGACCAAACGGATTATCCCACCCAAACGTGTCCAACTTCAGCGAAGAGAAGTTACTACACCTACGAACCAAACTAATGTCAAAATATTAACGAGTAACGTACCTTTGACTGATAGAGGTGTTGTTACTGCAGCTAAAGCGACACGTTTCGACATGTCCAAAACTCTACGTTTAGATGAACACATTGGCTTAGAAAATAGTAGTATTAATATTCCTGAACAACTTCCGTCTGTTAAGCAGCCAGTCCCCATTAATTCTAAGCAGAATGAAACCAACGAGCGCCCAAAAAGCAGGTTAGTTAAGTTCATCGAACGTCAAACTGGCGCACAGAGGATCGTTTACATGATTGACTTGTCGTCTAGCATGTTGAATCTAAGTCCACTACGCTTGAGTAAAATCCGCCTAATTTTAGGAGACTCGCTTGACTTTCTGGAAGCTCAAGATCAATTTAATCTCCTGACTTTTGGTGAAGATATCGATATCTGGCGTACCAATTTTTTGCCAGTTAATAAATCCAACATTAGTCAAGCAATAGAAGTCCTAGAAAACGCCCAGCCGAAGAAAACATCATTATCATCTGACCGAGATATGTTAAACGCGTTATCCGAAATTAGTTCCAAACAACCAACAATCGTGGTTTTATTTAGCGATGGCATACTAACCTCCGCAGGTATTCCTGATTTCGCTAAAATAAGGAGCCAAGTACCGATTGGTACAAAAATCTTTGCCATGGGGACTGATATGTCCACTGATTTTCCTGGTGCCGTTATCATGCGGAATTTGGCAGAACAGAGTGGAGGGGAATTTTGGTTAGTTGAAGGAAACTAGCCAATCGGAGGACATAAGATGGTGTCTTTAAAGTCTAGCTAGCCCATTATCCTCCACAAAGGATGGCGAATATGAGCTAACCTACCCGAAAAATCCACAGGACAGAAATTATTCGACCCCATCCAGATCATTAAGCAGAAAATTTAACTCTCGTTTTACCATTTCGTTCTGCTCTTTGCTTTCCATATATTCGTAAATCTGATATTCCAAGTTTTCAAACTTGTTAACTTTGATTTGGTTACGGATTCGGTCAGTTCTAATCAACTTTATGATTCGTAACCGATCGTCTGGGTTCTCCAGCTCTTTGACCATATTGACTAAACGTTTTGCGAGCCCTTTTCCATATCCTTTCTCAATATGTTTGATAGCTGCGACTGTAGCAGCCTGCTTGACACCCACGTCTGGATCGGAGACTAGAAGATTTAACACAGGGTCTAAAGCAGTTTTCGCAGGATGCAAAGCCAGTGCATTTACAGAGTGCAGACGAACTTGTATGTCGTCATCTTTCATTGTTTTCAGAATATCATCGGTGGGTGATTTCTCTATCAAAGACATCGCACGTGCTGCAACGCGTCGCTTTTCTAGGTCGCTGTCGCTTAAACCCGCGATCAATCCTGACCGGTATTCTTTCTCACCAAGCTGGTAAAGTGTGGCATCAATTTCCATTTGCAGTGCTCCGCTAGCACTCTGACGAAAATTAACTAATTTTTGCTTAGAAGATAAGTCGTTGATTTTACCGATCACTCGGACGAGCTTAATCTTGCGCGCTTCAGTCAAGCTTGAGTTTTCTAACTCATCCACGATAGGAATAATATCCTTTTGTCCTAATCTGAGGAGCATTTCTTCAACTTCATCTTGAATTTTGGTATACAAGGAAGTGGCAAAAGCACTAACGAGGACAGGGACAGCATTACCACCAGCTGCAACGATAGCATCCATTGCACCTTTGTGATAACGGTGGCGTTCGGTTAATAAGTCGAGAATCGCCTGTAATTCAGCATCTCCTAAACTGGATGCTAAGGCTTGCCCATCTCTTTTATATTCAGCATCTTGGCCCAAAGCGATAGCATCGCCGGTCGAGAGTCCATAGAAATAGGCTACTGCTAACAGAACTCTGGCTTCAGTGGGGTTCTGCTCGGTGTCTTTGGCTTTCTTAAGATGTCGGACGGCATCATTTAAGCTTCCCGAACCATTTAAATAATCTCTTCCGAGTTCCATATCTGTGACAATCTTATTGCTCTGGTCACAACCAACGCTGAAAATCATCACCATGACCGCTACTAAAATGAGAACCTGTTTCATAACGATTGGATTTTATATCTCCTTAAGTTTTTATAGTCCGAATGCTTTTTTTGAACCGAACCGTGGCATTATACTCAAGTTACGATGGCTTGTCAAGTCAAGACCGCTACTCGAAAATTAGTCATAAATCAGTTGGTATATTGTACACTTTTCAGCAAAAGGTAATAAGGTATCAGCATACCAAGTTAACGTTTATCTTCTGAGCATCTAAACGTTAGTTTCTAAATTCCAAACTTAGTTAGCTGATAGATTTTTAGCAAAATTATGATACAAAACGATAGTGTCATACAAATCCTTTTGAAATTAATATCGACTTCGGTAACTTTTCTCAAATTAATCATTCTCTACTGGGTAATTGTGCGCAAATTTGATATACCTGAAGTCTGGGAATTAGTCGTATTTGGTGAGAAGAAAATCATAAAAATTTCTAGTACTCTTTGAAACACTTTTTCGTTTTGGATACATCTAACTTTTTAATAATCAACTTGTCTGGATATTCAGCCAGAACTGTTCCCCAAAAAGTAGAAGTAAAGTAAGTTTGATAGGACGTAAACTGTATGGGATTCTGCTTTCAGGGATATAGTTTGTGGTCTTAGATGCTAAGACACAATAGAGTAATTGAGTTATAGGAAATCCGGAATGAATTTGGTCAAATCCACTTCACCTATGGCTATTTAAGTAAAACCATTTTTCTAATTTGGATATAGTCCTCAGTAACCAATCGGTAGAAATAGACTCCAGATGGTGCTATATTCCCCATTTCAGTTATCCCATCCCAATAAATTGCTTTGTTTTTACCAAGGTATCGGCCCTCAGTCATGTATCCACAATCAATTTGTTTGACTATGGACCCTGATGCGTTGTAAATTATCAACTGTACAAATCCACCTTTGGCGAGTTCGAATGGCACCCAAGTTTCCGGGTTGAAAGGGTTAGGATAGTTAGCTAACAACCGAGTCTCTTGTGGTTGAAGAGTAGGAGCTAACACGTTAAAAACTAATTCTTCATCAGCAGTAAGGGTCTCTAGATTTTTGATTGTTTGAATAGCTAAACGGATTCGTTGTTTTTCACCCATTGACAGTTTTGACATTTTGTGATTGATAAGATCCAATGCCTGAACTGGTGCTGCCATTCCAGGTTGCTGGCTTCGTCTCAGATCGACAGCAATCAAAGCAAGATCAAAAACGTCTACTTGCCCATCTTGATTTACATCCCCGGTCAAATCAGGACCAGTTTTTCCGAATTGACTAGCAGTAAATACCAAATCAAAAATTGTTATTTCACCGTCAAGGTCAACATCACCTAGTTGCTCTCGGCCCGTAAATAGGAACGCCAAACCAGTCTCAATCGTTAAATTATCGACTACAGCTTTGACTACTTTGACTCCTGGGTTGCCAACGGTAAAGCTAATCAGCGTTTTCCCCTCTGAATTCGTTTTTTGTGATTCTTCTATTCTAACCTTGTTACTTGGTTCAATATCTAAACTCACATCTCGCCCAACGATTGGCAACCCATCTATTGTCCGCAATTGCACCTCCACCGATGTGAGATGAGATAATGGGAGTGTCGATTCTCCAACTAGCTTAAGTCTCGACTTCTGAGGTGAAACCCTAACTGGTATCAGGTCAAGGTTTAGAACATCAAAATCGTCTGTTGGTATTGAGGCTGTGATTTTAACGCTTCCAATTTGATCGTTTTTAGCTGTGTAATATGCGGTGTAGGTACCATTCCCATTATCGGTAGCTGGAGAACTAATTTGTCCTTTGTCAGCTGTTAAATTTACTTCTTGACCTTCTTGTGCTTGACCAAGAGTGTTACGGACAGTAACTACAATTTTAGCTTCAGCAGAAGGTAGAGCCGAGATCTGAGGTGTTGGTGTTGATAATTCGATCAGGTGAAAAAAGTGAAGATCTAGCTTTTTTATTATCCCATTTGATGCTGACGCTAAAATTTCTACTGTTTGTGGCTGGTTGATTTCTGCGGTATAGTCCGCGCTGTAAGTACCATCACCATGGTCTGTAGCTGGTGAACTGATCTGTCCAGCTAAGGCCTTCAATGTAATTGTTTCTCCAGAAATGAATGAGCCATATTGATCGGTTAATTGAATTTCTAGATTAGTTATAATCTTTCCGTTAGCTAAAAAGTGACGATTTCCTAACAGGAACTCGATCTGACCCACCGGTGTATTTTTTGTCACTGGCCGTTGTAATTTCAACGATATGGTGCCTGATGTAAGTGATTGGTTCGTATTATCAATAGCCATGGCATTTGATAAGCTTAGAAAGGTATCCTGACGATTTTTGACAATAAAGCTTAGGTTAGCCACAGCCATATTTTTTTCAGATCTGTCATCTGAAATTGGTGGCATTATCGCCTTAGTAAATGTGATGGATCCCGGCTTTACCCAACCAATATCACCTGAAATGCCAGTGGTCTTACCATTAGAATAACCATTTGCTAAAGAGGAAGGAAAACCAAGTTGATTCGGTTGCTCAAGATACAAGTCGATACTACTAAATTGTAGTTGGGCTGGATCATAATTGAGAGTCGTATAGTAGGCAACAAGATCTAAAATTGAATTAGCCATTACTTGAACGGTTATTTTTTGGCCAATTTTCGGCAATTTCGTAACAGAAGGTTGAAGTGTAAGAAAAGCGGACTTTGTAGTTTCAACGGGAGGATATTGAGTGAAATTATCCAGATTGCTGATAAGTATTTGATAATCAAAATTATCAACCAAATTATCTTGATTAAGATCACTGGTCAGCCCACTTTCGTTTTTTTGCCATTCCTCTCGCATGGTACTGAGGTCTTCTAAGTTAACACGACCGTCGCTATTTAAATCCCAAGGCCTTATGTCAATGAATGATGTTTGGGTGGGAATGGCATGCCCTACTTGGTCTGCTAATTTGAATTCAGATATGGACAGCCGTGTACGAGAACGAGAAAGAGCTTTGAATGTGAATACGGCAACGGTTTTCCCCAACGATAACGTTTTAGCCCTAGGGAAACCAGCAGCGGCAAATACAACTGAGCCAGTTCGGAACAGTTGTCCTAATTTTGATGGTGGCACAGGTGTCGGGTGCTCACTGTTGTTGCTACTGTACCAAGCTGCGGGGAAAAATTGCGTAGCCATAGACATCTCTATCAGCTCTAATTTTTCTGGATCATAATCTAATGTTCCTTCAAACCCTGATATTTCTTCAGCAAAAGCTAAAGGTGTGAAAATGTGGACTTCCACACTAAATGACTCGCCCACCAGTGGGTTAAGGTTGGAAGATTGCAAATAGGATCTGACAGGAAAATTTACCTTTAAGTCTGTACTCTCAACGGTTCTAGGATGGCCAGTCGATTGTCCAAAATGATCCATTACTAACCTTGCATCGTTAGCTTCAACGATTCCATCTTGATTGATGTCGCCTACCAAATCAAACCCAGTCTTCTTTTTTCCCCATTGTTGAATAACAGGGACTAAATCGTAGATGTCGATTAATTGATTATTATTGATATCCCAAGAAATACCTTCAAGTGTATATTGTCGTTCGTTTTCTATCAGCGGTGTTTCAAGGTGCTTTTGGCCGATGGGTTGTAATACTAAATTCTGGGCTGTTTGGTAGTCTAGTTGAGATGACCTGACAGTGATAGTGTCGCTTGTTGGTTGTAGTATTGATAGAATAGGAGCTGTATAAACAGCTGTGTAAACACCTGTTTCGGATTGAGTTAGTTGACCGATTTTGCCTTTAATCGCTGTTATAGACAACGTATTGTCCCACTGGTTAAAGCTTATGCTATCCACGATGACAGTTAGCATCGTTTGATCAATACCATCAGCTGTTACTTCCTGATCAGCAACTTCTAATCTTAGTCTCTCATCTGGCAGGTTTATTATCTCCAACCCCTCCAACGAAAGATTAATTTTAACTGCCAAGTTTTTGATATCTACTGGGGTCACAAAAAAATTAGTTTTTGCAACTATCTGCCCTGTAATGTTATCGATTGCCTGAAGTGTGATTTCGTCTTCTACTCTAGTTCGCCTTGAACCAAAAACATCGAGAAATGACAAGGCAAAACTACCATCTGATCGAGTTTCCGACTGTGGAGGCAAAAACCACCCAACTTTAATTCGCTGATTTTGACCAGTAATACGATAACCTTTGCCTGCGGGTTTCCCACTGGATAATTCTAGAATACCAGTGATAGTGAAGGTATCGGTTTCTAATTCTTCTTTCTTTAGTTTTGGGTTTAACTTCGCTGGTAACTGGAGATTTAATTCGGCCTCCAAATTCTCGATATCATTGGAGGTAACAACGTAAACGATTTCCAGTATTGGCTGATTAATATTAGGGTTGGCTCCGACTTGCACAACTATTTGGTCGTCAACACGAGTTCGATTGGGGCCAAATATGTCTAGAAAAGAGATTGTGTAACTACCGTCTTTGCGCGTTTCAACTTTGGTCAGGGTTTCTTGTTGAAACCACCCAGTTTTAAGACGTTGATTTTCAGCTATTATTCGGAAATTAGCAGACGCCTGTAGACCATTATTGTAAGTGACTTGCCCATTCAGAGTAAAAGTATCGGTTTCTTTTTGGCCGCATGCGACACCACAGTAGACTAAGCAAATCAAAAAAGAAATTCCGAAATATTTTCTCCCACAAAAGTGTTTACTTAGCATTGTGTTGACCATGAAGAAAGTAGTAATAGCATGACTTATTTTAGCACAGAAGCATTGGTGAGTAAAGCTATGCGGAGGCAGTCTTACTATTTGAACGAAATCAGTGTTTTATGAACTTCGAAAAGGCTTATGTCCAACTGCACCTATGCTCTAATTATTACAAAAGATGGAATTTATCCTTAAAACCTCAATGAGGGATTGTCGTTATATTTCAAATCATACATTAGAACTAAATCATTCAACTTGATAATAATATGGTAAATTGATTTGAATTTGATTTTTTTATTCCAGTAAAGTTGGTAGAAAATACTGGGAATCACAAGAAAAATGCCTGTATCTTTAATGCTTTCCAATTATTGACAATTCTTTTTGTACATAAAATTCCGGTAGATAAAATAGAATTACATCGAAAAGTCAATCACAGCAACATTTGGATCTACTTCTTTCAGAAGCAAGACACGCTATAAAAAGACAATGATTGATATTGTCGTTATTATCCCTAAATCAATAAACATTGTTACTTTATTGGCAAGAGAATTTCAGGAACAATTCCACGAAAGGTGAAGTTATGTTCAGTTTTTGATCCACACCTAGAAGGTATTTTGTTTATTATGATTGGATAGAAATGTATAAAGTAACAAAACTCCATCGAAGATTGCCGTCCTACGTTTTACCTTCCATGCGTTGTTTTGCAAGTGAGTCCGCTTTTGTGTTGGGACGGTGACAAAAAGAAAAGAATAAACCTCTTCAGCCACAACTCAGGCTAAATTACAGAAAGGTACTTTTAATACTCCATTAGGTATTGTCATACTCGTCGTTCACAGGCCCCTTTTGTTTTCTGTATGAGTTGAGATCTAATTCTTCAAAGTAAATTAATAAGGCAATTATCAGCAGGTGAATAATGCCAGATCGGAACGAAAACTAGACCTGAAGGTAGATAGCCTTAAGGTTGAGAATTTTTAATCAGTTCGAAGGATGTACAAAAAAGCCCAGATCAATTTATCAAGTACTATAACCTCTAAAAAATTTAAAAGTACTCCCAATATAAAATAATTCTCGGACAAACTTGAAATTCTGGTTACTGGTTGTATTAGTATACGAATTGCTTTAGGTACAGCGCTTACTCTTATCAATTGTAGCGTTTCGGTAGTAGGTTTAAGTTCACAGCTTATTTGATGAGAGAAGCCCTACAACCAGAAATTACAGACTATAATCATGCCCTAGGATGCATTTCCAAACCTAAACAACTTGGAAGAACTTTTGATATTATTGAAAATATTGAGACCTTACATCGCATGAATGATCTGATACTTGGGTGGAAAGTGTTAGTAAACATATTACAAAATTACGAAAGTCCATTCCAGAAAACAGGTATGCAACTGTAGTAGACTCTGGGGTTTGCCTATTGATATTTAAGAAAACTATTTTATGCTGTTAGAAATTGAAAAAAATCACAAAAAATCAGCCTACAATTTTTGTTGAATTTCAATTGCAATCCTGCCCAAAAAAGATTTTCTATTAATCCCAGAATAGTGAAAGTAATTGGGGTTTAGAAAAAAGGTGTAAATTTGTCAGCACGAAACAGTGTTGGTGATTCAAGAAAATTATCAAATGCCAAGACAATTAGAGGTATAATGATCTCCTTGTTTGTAATCTATTTTTGATTATAACTTGCAGCGTAATATATTTGCCCACTGATAATGCAGGGAAAATAGCTGTTCTAAGTTTTACAAACCTTACATTTTTAGTGATTTTTGAACTTTGGTTTATATCTTTATCTACCTTATACACAAGCGACTGGTTTTTTTGCCAAACAATTCAATGGAGTTCAATAATCGCCATACATTTGCATATTATTGCGAGCATAACAGATATTTTCCCTAAAGTAATTGTGGTTGGCGATCGACATTTTGCATTGTTATTGGTTTAGCCCAAGTTTACCAGTCGATTGATTTGAGTTCAGTCAGATGAATTTTTTACAATAAACTGTAGTGTTTTATCAGCATATGTAACCACAAATATTTTCGGCTATTCGGTTTCACTAAGATCCCTGTCAGACTTCATTTTTCAGGGTTGCCGTTACAAGTTGTTCCTGCCGGATCAAGTTTTACGTTCATCCAGTATTCTTTAGCCGCAAGATTGGAAAGAAAGCGTTAGGTAGAAATTATGTTAATCACATCTAATTTACATAACAAGTGTTTGAAAGTGCTGGATTCCTAGTTGAGTAAAGCGTGGATTCACACTGTTGGAAAGTTCTAATTCAATTGTTAGGGATAGTCAGATGATAGATATTCGGACTGCCTTTGAAAATAAAAAAGTTCTCATAACTGGAGGATTAGGTTTTATTGGGTCGAATTTGGCGATTAAGCTTGTTGAGTTGGGAGCAAACGTGACTTTGGTTGACTCTTTAATCCCTGAATACGGAGGCAATCTCTTTAATATCAGTACTATAAAGGATCAATTGAGTGTCAACATATCCGATATTCGGGATCCCTTCAGTATAGCCCATTTAGTTAAAGAAAAAGACTTTCTATTCAATTTAGCTGGCCAGACTAGTCACCTGGATTCAATGCAAAATCCAGATTTAGACTTACAAATTAACGTTTCGGCTCAGTTGTGTGTCCTAGAGGCTTGTAAAAAAAATAATCCAAACATAAGAATTGTTTTTGCTAGCACTCGTCAGTTATATGGAACGCCCAAATATCTTCCGGTGGACGAATTACACCCTTTGAGTCCTGTTGATGTTAATGGTATTAATAAACTCGCGGGCGAACAGTATCACCTGTTATATGGCAAGTTGTATAATTTGCACGTCTGTGTGTTGCGGCTAACTAATACTATTGGTCCTCGAATGCGAATCAAAGATGCTCGGCAAACTTTTTTGGGTATTTGGATTCGGAAGGTGTTAGATAGTGAACCATTTGAAGTTTGGGGGGGGGAGCAATTGAGGGATTTCACTTATGTTTCTGACTGTGTTGAGGCATTGTTACTTTCCGTAGTACTACCACAAGCTAATGGGAAAATATATAACCTTGGTGGGCTTGATATAGTTTCCTTATTGGATTTAGCAAAACTTATTGTTGCGGTCAATCCAGATAGTACTTATACTATAATGGAATTTCCCAAAGAACGAAAAAACATCGATATTGGAAGTTATTATTCATCTTACGGCTTGATCGAAAAAGAATTAGGTTGGAAGCCAAAAACGACCCTACATCAATCAATTCTAGAGACTTTTTCCTTCTTTAATAGAAATAAAGGGATGTATTGTGAATAGTCATTCATTAAGACCTTCTAGTCTGTGTGTGGATAGTTTTAATAATTGAGAAAAACCAGAAATCATAACTAAATGTCCGGAAAAACTCTTTCTTTCTCTGATGTGGCATCTAAAATCCAAAGTATTGAGGGATTCATGGTGCCAGGCCAAGATGCTTATCTTTTTCAAAAAGTTCATTCTCTTCCTTATGATGCCAATATCTTGGAAATTGGAGCTTTTAAAGGCCGTTCCACCGTCAACATGGGTTATGCGTGTGTTGGGACTAATCGGAAGGTTTTTAGCTTGGATACTTGGGCTGGAAATCAGAAGGATTTTCATATTACAGATTACGAAGATGAGTGGAAAAACAATATAACTTCGAATAACCTCCAAAGCTACATCTTCCCAATAAAAGGCAACTCAAAAGATAGCTTAAAAAACTGGGAAAAATTGTCTGGTGGTGCAAAAATTGATTTTATATTTATTGATGGTTCACATGTTTTGGAAGATGTTTTCGCTGACTTTCAACTGAGTTTCCCCTATCTCAAAATTGGTGGTTGGGTTGCGTTTCACGATGTTGAGTATACTCATCACGATGTAGTCTGTATATGGAATGATATTGCTTACCCGATCCTGTCCAATCATGAGTATTCATCAACTATCAGCTGTGGTCAAAAGTACTCGGAGATGATCATAGACTCTTCTTTACTACCTAAAGATTCATCATCGAATCAGACCAAGTTAAACTGTCTTTTTATCGATACGTATTATGATGGATTTATCAGGAATTTCTACGATAAACAGCCTAACTTGCACACAGATTCTTACGAAAATCAAATAAATTCAGTCCATGTGGAGTGCTTTGGGGATTCAAACTTCTATAGCGAAGGGCTTCGTTGTCAAAATTGGCAGAGCGATAACATAATTTACAATTGTCAACAGATACAAAGTGCATGGGTTCGAAAAAAAAAGTGGGATCCGAACCAATTCCACCCTGCTAACATCTTGGTAGCTCAAGTCCGAGATGTAATGCCAGATGTAGTTTATTTTCAAGACTTGTCGATTGCAACTCAAGAATTAATTGAGGCCATCAGGCCTTTCACGCGTTTAATAGTAGGCCAAATCGCCAGTCCTGTTCCCAAAACTGCTTATCTAAATGGAATAGACATCATATTTACTTCCTTTCCCCATTATGTTGATCAATTTCGTCTGCAGGGTGTGACGACTTATTACCAACCCTTAGCTTTTTCTCCACATATTTTACAAAGTATAGGCACTCCAAATCGCGACTTGGATCTGACATTTATTGGTGGTATTTCTGGGATTCATAGTAAGGGATCCGAGTTTCTTAATCACATAGCGACTGAATTGCCAGTGTCTATCTTTGGTTATGGTGCTAATTCTTTACCCTACTCATCGCCCATTCGTGAAAAGCATTATGGTGAGACTTGGGGGTTAGAAATGTTCCAGTTATTCTCTAGGTCGTTGATTACTCTAAATAGACACGTGGACGTTTCCGCACATAATGCAAATAATATGAGGTTGTTCGAGGCAACTGGTTGTGGTGCACTCCTAATAACCGACTATAAAGACAATCTAAGTCAGCTATTCAAAATTGGCGAAGAAGTGGTTGCTTACCGTAGCGCAGAAGAGTGCGTGGCGCTGATTAAGTACTTTTTAAAGCATCCTGAAGAAGCAAAAGAAATTGCCCAAGCCGGACAAAAAAGAACCCTTGAAGATCATACGTATGACAAGCGAATGGCTTACACCGCCGAAATTTTGGAACGTCATTTGCGCTATCAGAATATAGAAAACGAGCTACGTACTCTTAAGACCGAAAACACAAGTCTTTTCAGTGATTATCGTCCAATTTCTTTCGATGATATAAACCCAAAAACTGATTTCGCTTGGGCGGATCCGTCTATCCCCATGTATCAACGCCAAATTGTACAACATTCACTGAAATCTATGTACTCAGGCCAAGTAATTCCAATATTTGATTCACTAATCAAGTCTTTACAACATATTGGACATGATTCAATGTCTATTCTAGATATAGGATGTTCTAGTGGCTATTATAAGGAAATTATAGATTACCTTATACCTTATGAGGTTGAATATGCTGGTATTGATTTGTCTGACTCATTGATTGAGATGGCAAAAGATCTGTATCCTAGAACTAAGTTTGATACAGGTCATGGAACGAATATACCTTGTAAAGATCAGTTCTATACTGTTGTTTTATCATCTGCAGTTTTACTTCACGTACATGACGTTCTAGCCCACATTTCAGAAATGTGTCGAGTAGCCAAAAAATTTGTTATTCTAAATAGAACTGACATTGTGAGAAATACAAACGATCGTTATTTCGAAAAGACAGCATATGGCGTTGATATGGTGGAGATTTGGTATAACGAGGAATGCTTGATAGATATTTTTCGTTCTGTGGGTTTTAAAAGGGTTTATACCATCGAAATAGAAAGTGATCCTCAGAAAGACCATTATCTATGTACATATGTCTTTGAAAGAACGTCAGATTATCGACCGAGTGTAATTTTGAATTACAATGAGCGTGATTTGCAAGAGAACCCAAAACTCAATGATAAGTGGCAAGAACTGCCTATACTGTCATCCCTTGGCTTATTACATGATTTGCCTGGGGATTTTGAGAAGTTAAATCAAAAGTTAAAAAGCCTTGGACAGAACCAAATTGATTTACAAGTTTTCAATCAAATTTTCAATGAGTGGGTTCGAACATTAAACGTTACTGAAGCGAAAAAGTGGTTTTTGCAAAACCTTGCAGACCAAGGTTGGCAACAAATCATGGGTATTCAGAATCGAATCAATACGAGTTATGGTTACCTGCAGGAAAAACTGAGCCACTTAGTTAATTGGTTAACTTTTTCTAAGGAATCAAGCAATTTCACCTATGCTTTAACCTCTTTGAACATGAAACATTTAGCCTGGACTTTGGTACCAGTTACAGGAGAATCTTATAGTAATATACGAAAGGTTATGGGTGAAATTGCCACAGATAAAAGACTTGAAAACCATATAATTGAATGGACAGAAAAAACTATTGCTGTCCATACCAGAGATCCTATAGTTCATTATGGACGAAGGATTCTTTGGTACGTTTTAGTTAGAATTCTAAAACCAGAGGTTGTTATTGAATCAGGAGTGCATAACGGTGTCGGTACTTGCCTTTTATCAGCAGCTGTTATGAGAAATAAGGCTGAAGGCTATAAGGGGAAAGTGTATGCCGTCGATATTGCCCCTGAAGCAGGGACGTTAATTCAACCTCCGTATGATGACATTGCGGATGTAGTTATTCAAGATTCACTTGATTATTTGCGTGCATTTAAAAAACCAATTGATTTATTTATTCACGACAGTGATCATTCAACACTACACGAGCAACAGGAGTACGACATTATTGAGGAAAAGTTGTCCGAAAGATCAGTAATTATCTCTGACAATGCTCATCACACAGAGGTCTTACCTGATTTTGCTGTTAAAACCGGACGTTGTTTTTCGTACTTTCAGGAATCACCCAGTCATCATTTTTACCCAGGTGCTGGTGCAGGTATTGCATATAACCCAGAGAATCCAGCTTAGCCATCAATTATGCATCGATATTACGTCACCTACTCCGACCGAAATTATCTAGTTAGAATGGTCACGTTGGCTCAATCACTGTCAAGGACAGAAACTAAACCTTATACCCTGATTTGTGGCTGTTTTGATTCTATTACAAACCTTATACTTACTAAGCTAAACTTACCTAATGTTGAATGCTTGCCATTAGACAAAATTGAAAATCTTGATATTGACCTAATGTTAGCCAAGAAGGGTCGAACACTAACAGAATACTACTGGACGCTAACCCCCACGATCATTTTGTACGCAATGAATAAGTATCCGAACTGCAGTATGATGACTTATACCGATGCGGATACCATGTTTTTTTCTAGTCCTGACTCAATCTTCAGAGAAATGGGCAGTTCATCGATTATGATCCATGAACATCGTTATCAACAAGAGACCCTACACCTAAAGGATCAGTCAGGTATATTCAACGTAGGCTTAATGTCGTTTAGGAATAATAATATTGGCCGTCAAGCACTACATTGGTGGCGTGCCCGCTGTTTGGAGTGGTGCTATGCTCGATTCGAAGATGGAAAATTTGGAGACCAAAAATATCTTGATGACTGGCCCACTAGGTTTGAAGACGTACATGTATTACAACATGTGGGTGCAGGCACTGCTCCTTGGAACCACAGGAATTACATTTTTTCTCGCGACGAGTTTAACAGTGTTTTAGTGGATGACCAAGAGTTAGTTCACTTCCATTTTCACGGTTTGGGAATTCATCAGCCCGGCGTATATTTGACCTTTAAATACAACTATTTTATACAAGATCAAGTATTGGAACTTTGTTATCTTCCATATATTGAGCAGCTTGAAGAAGCTCAAACACTTGTAGAAACTGTTTTACCCGATTTTGCTTTTGGATTGGGGGTTCAATTAGAATTAATGAGCATTCAGAAGGTAATTATAAAACGCTCAATTGATCTAGAAAGTCTTAATCTACCACTTACAGATAACAAGGGGAAACTTTCAGAAAAGTGGAATTTCTTTTCTCCTTCTAGTATCTAATAAATATTAAATTATTAGGAATTTAATTTTTTCTAATCGGTGAATTTTTATGATAGTCCCTTTTGGTGAACTGAAGCGCAATTACTTAGCTTGTCAAACGGATATTGATATCGCTGTTGCTCGCGTGTCCAAGAGTGGCTGGTACTTATTTGGGGAAGAACAGGAAAATTTAGAAAACAATTTTGCTCAATATTGCCAGACAAAATATGGAATCGGTGTCGCTTCAGGTACTGATGCAGTTCAAATTGCGTTATCTGCATGTCGGGTAGGTAAAGGTGATGATGTTCTCACTACTAGTAATACCTGTGTACCCACAATTGTTGGAATTGAAGCGACAGGTGCGAAATGTATTTTTGTGGATATCGATCCACGGACCTATACTATTGACCCTGATTTGATAGAGTCCAGAATAACACCACAAACAAGAGCTATTGTTGTCGTTCATTTGTATGGTCAGTGTGCAGATATGGACCCAATACTTGAAATCGCCAGAAAAAACGAATTAATAGTTGTCGAGGACTGCGCGCAGGCACATGGTGCAACTTACAAAGGCCAAAAAGCAGGAAGTTTAGGGGACGTAGCAGCATTTAGTTTCTATCCTTCAAAGAATTTAGGTGCTTTTGGGGACGCCGGAATGGTAATCACGAGTGATTCTGACATAGCTTGTCAGGCAAAAAAGATGAGAAATTATGGCCAAGACGGTAAGTACAATCATATTATCAGAGGGACGAATAGCCGATTAGACGAAATACAAGCAGCCGTGCTGAATGCTAAACTAAGATTCCTTGATTCTTGGAATGGTCGCCGACAGCAGGTTGCTAAACGATATATTGAAGGATTAAAAAACCACAGTTTAGAGCTACCTTATGAGACAGAGTACGGAAAACACGTTTGGCATCTTTTTGTTATTCGCGTACCTAACCGGGATGAGTTTCGTTCTGATTTGGTCAGTAAGGGAGTTCAAACGGGAGTCCACTATCCTTCTCCAGTTCACCTACAACCTGCTTATACAGAGTATGAGGCCCAAAAAAAGTATTTGACAATTACAGGACAACAAGCAGGTCATTTGGTTAGCTTACCTATTTTTCCTGAACTGACTGATGATGAAATTAATCATGTCATAAAGTCTGTGCGGCTTGTTTGACCCGAGCGGAAAACTTATAATTTCGTGGAATTAATTTTCTAGTTTTTTGGGTACTTTTTTAATTGCTTAGTTCAGTGGAAAAAACAGCGGTTTACATTGATTTCGCGGCCTTGTTTTTATATCCAGCTGTGTACATTTTCTCTCCAACTCAATAAGTGGATTTTCATTTTTACAGAACCTGTGGGTTGATAGCCTCTCTGTATCACTAAACTTATTCACTCGTCAATTGGATTATTTATTCCTATGCAGTATGAATTACCGATTTCGTCGCTTGATTGGCAGAAAACTCCTCAGAAATGCAAAGAATTAGTGAGAAACTTGCTGGAAGAGCGAGAATCTTTCGTAAAGAGACAGGAGAAAATTTCTGATG
>PARI01000001.1 GCA_002711415.1 Phycisphaerae bacterium
CAGGCCGTGAATTGTTCCTGCCACTCGGCGTCGTGACCGCCGTAACCGTCTGGAGTCTTCACTTCAGCATCAAGGGCAACCCGCCGGTCCATCTTTCCCGGCCTCATACAGACCTCCACCGCAGCGGCGCGATCAGCGCGTCAATCCCCCAAGGCACCTGCGTAAGCCGTTCCTCTGCCGTAACGGCCCGATTCATGTCCCAATGAGAAACCAGCATCGTGATCGCCAGCTTGACGCGACGATCCACGCTAGACGGCCCTTCCGCACCGGCCGTCCAAGTGACCGAGATGGGATAAGCCGCGTCGTCGTATAGAGCGGGGTCAGTGAAAGCCTTTCGGCGGCGGACGACCGGCCCGCGATGCTCTTCCGTCACTTCGAACCATTCACTCGGAGCGGTCTGCGTTGCGCCCTCGGCGTCCTGGTATGTCACGGACACGTCGCGCACCGCAGGCATGGGCAGGACCAGCTCCGTGAACCACTTCTCCACTGGAACGCGCCACGTCTGCGCCATGATGGCCCGGCCCAGAAGGCCGCCGTATCCGTCCAGAAGCTCGACAGCGGACGAGATCATGCCATCCAGCAGAACGTCGTCATCGGCGTAATCGATCCGCGCCTGCGCCCGCACATCGTCAACCGTGACCGGAAGCTCCACTGGAGGTATGACGCGGATCGGTTTCATGGGGAGACCTCCATCGGCTTGATAAAGGGGCGGCGCGAACCGCCCCTCAGAAAGCCGATTACGGCGCGGGAACCGTCAGGGCGCCGTAGATGATGCCTTCGGGCCGAAGCGTTTCGAGCTGCAAACGCTCTTCCAGCAGGATCGAGACGAGGTTCTTCTGGAAGTTGTCGCGGTCTTCCGTCGAGCGACGGATCTCGATGCCCTTCTTCTGCCAGAGCATCGAATTGCCCTGGAAGCCAGCGACGATGAAGTTGCCTTGCGCCAGACCCTTCGTGCGAACCACCGGTAGACCCCACGCGGTATTGCCGCTGAAGCTGGGGTGCAGGTAGTTGCCGTCGGCGTCCTTCTCCAGGTCCAGAGCCGCAGCGTCGAGGTGGTTCATGATGACGGTGGACGCCATCAGGTCGGCCTCGGCAACCTGCGCGATGGCAACGCGGATATCGTCCATCGCATTGTCGGGCGTCACGCCGGGAACGGTCGTGCCGACGTAGGTGGTGGAGTTGGCGATCACGCCGTCAATGCGGCCCGAGGTGCCGTCGCCGTTCAGGATCTCCTGCTCTTCCTTGAGCATCAGGCCATAAAGCCCGCGCTGGTTGATGTAGGATTCCATCTGGTCCACGTCGTCCAGCGTCTCTTCCGAGACCCGGAACATATGGGCCATCTTCACCATCGGCATCGTCTTGCCGGTGAAGGTCAGCTCGGACTGCGGCTTTATCGCACCTTCCGCCACGGTCGCGGCGTTGTTCGTGTAGCCCGCTTCCTGAAGGTATTCGACCACGGCCGCGCTGGTCGTGCCGCCCGGAAGAACATCGCGAAGATAGAGCTGCTGCGTCAGAGGCTCGATCAGGCCGCGATTGGTGCGGCGCAGACCGGCGGGCATGGTCACGTTGCCGAAGGACCCGGTAGTGATATCCTTCATCTCCATGCGCTCACCGCTCATGAGGCGCGAACCGAAGTCCTTCTGCTCGGCCATGATGCGACCGGCGGACTTGTTCTCCATGGACCGGGCCGATGCCTTCTTCTGCATCTCGGTCATGGTCTCGCCCAGCTTGGTCAGCTCTTCCGAGCTTTCCTTGAGGCGAGCCTGAATGTCGGCAACGTCCTCGCCGGAAGCCTTCTTCTCTTCGAAGACGGCCAGCTTTTCGGACATTTCTTTCTGCGCGGTGCCAATCTCTGCCAGCTTCGCAGACATGCGTTGGGAAACGACTTCCACCGCTTCCTTGATCTCAAGGTCAAGTGCCATCGTGTTAAATCCTTATGGGGGGAGTGTCAGAAGTCGAAGCTGTCCCGTAGGAGCTTCGCGATTTCAGCACTTCCTGCCGCGTCACGCTGGCCGTCCGTCAGTGCTTCAGGGGCGCGGGCCGCTTGAGCCTTTGCCATCCATGCCGGGAAGCCCGCGTCTCGCAGGGCGCCTTCCACGGCACGTTTCAAGGGCGTGAAGTCGCCGGACTTCGCCGCCAGTAACTGGTTCTCGAAATCCTCGGCCTTCACCGCATCAATCGAGGCCTCGCGCTGCATAGGGAAAGTCACCATGGACACCTCCCATAGGTCCAGCTCGGTCAGCAGCCGCGCTGAACCCTTGCGCTCGGATTTTTTCGTGATGTAGCCGATGGACAAGCCCTTCATCGCGCCACGCTTCGCCAGGGTGTAGGCGCGCTTTCCTTCGGGAAAGTCGGTAATGATCTGACCTTCCAGCTTCAGGCCGATCTCGTCCTCAACGGCGCTGGTCCAGTAGCCAATCGGCTGCGCCGGGTCGTGCTGCCAGAGCATCGCGGGCATCCCGCGCGCTTCGAGGCTCTTCGTGTAGGCGCCGGGAGCGACAATATCGCCGCCCTGATCCTTCAGGTTGAACCGCGAGGCATACCCCGAGATAAAACCTTCCTCGGTGACGGCCTCGGTATCGATGGCCGCATATTTCATCTCAAGCGTCATCGGGATTCCCCTCGTTCGCTGTCACCGGAGGCGCTGCGGCAGGCATTTCGTCGCCACCCTCAGTCGGGTTCTTGCCTAGCCATGTGCGGATGTCGTTCGGCGTCTCCCACGGCGCATTACCGCCAGCGCCAAGCGCCCGCGATGCGTACTCCGCGCGGTCTTTCAGGTTCATGCGGTAGAACTGCGTCTCGTCCAGATCGACATATTCGTTCGGCTTGAGCATGGAGAACTTGATTGCCTGCTCCCACCGCCGGACCCAAGGCCCGAGCGTGATCGTCACGTGGTAGTCCATCGCGTCTAGGATGCGGGTCAGAGACTGACCGGCCGCGTCGTGCGCGAGGAAGATCGGGTGGATGCCGTAGGCCCGCGCCACCTCTTCGATGGCAAACCGACGGCTTTCCATGAGCTGCATTTCGGCTTGCGTCGGAACGATGCTCTTGTAGTCCGTGCCGCTGTCGAAAATGGGGGTGCCGGGAAGCCGATCCTTTAGCCCCTCTTTCATCTGCTCAACCGCCGCGGGCGAAAGCTGCTCGTCTGTCGTCAAATAGCCGCGAACTGCTTTCTTCAGGCTATCATCCATCTGCCGGTCTTGTAGCGACAGGGACAGCTTCAGGACTTCCCGGATCTCGGTTGAAACATCCAGTCCCTCGGTCTCGAACCAGCGGGGGGACGTGACCTCAATGAAGTCTTTGCGGGTCAGATCCTCCATGAACCCGACGCCGGGGATATGGCCTTGATAGGTCACACGGCCGGTTTCCGGGTCCTTGTGTGGCGTCACCTCTCCGTTGTTCAGCGGGATCAGGCGCTTGATGTTGTCCCTATAACCACGGTCGATATATGCGCGCCCCACGCCCTCGAAGACGGCGTGAAGGGTCAGGTTCTCCACGAACTCGACCGGCGTCATGTAGTCGTTANGCTCGCTCTGAAGGCGTTCCGCGATCTTGCCCTCGAATGAGGGGGTCTTTACCGTTCGACCGCGCTCGTCCACCGACTTCGTGCCGTAGATGATCGGCATAGCCGCCACGCCCTCAGCGATCCGAAGCCCTGCTGCCAAGGCCGCAGTAACTCTGAGGTGCTTGGAAGTCGCAGAGACCTCTCGGTTGACCACGTACTCCTGATAAAAGCGGTTGCCGTTCAGGTCATAGTTTGTGGCCTTTGATCGGAAGCGGTTCAGAAAGCTCATATGAAGGCAACCCCGCTTTCCATATAGCTTCGCTTCCCGACCTTCATGTCCTTGGAAGCACCGACCGCCATTGCCATCGAGACCATGCCGTCGATGCGGCCCCGGCTCTTGCGTTTATCGAAGGCTTGGTTGCCCACACCGTCCGTCACAAGGATCGCGTTGGAGGCGCAAACGTCGGTCATCTTGTTCGTGTCGATTGTGGCCTCACCCTTCAGGATCTTGTCCGTCATCCGCCGGATGGAATGCGGCATACAGAGCTGGCGATCCTCGAATGCAATTCGTGTGCCCTGAGAATGGCAGACGATCTTCAGTCCCGACCCAGCGGGCTTGTCCGGCCCCTCGTAGCGCCAGACCTGCAAGCCGATCTGGTCACACGCTCCGATGAAGTCCGACAGATAAGCCGGATCGACCGTCAGGCTGTCCACGTTGCACGACGCCACAAGGTCCGCGACCTGTTGCGCAACAAAGGTGTAGTCGATCACCTCGGTTTCGCAGATCGTGATATGCCCGTCGGCCGCGTAGGACCCGTAGGGNGTCCGGTCGTCGGCCTCTCGCTTCGCCAGATTGCCGCGTGTCGTCCAATAGTACGTTTTCAGAGCGATATGGTCGTCATCACGCCGGAAACAGGCGGACAATGCGGTCAAATCGTTCTTCTTGGACAGGTCCAAGCCGAGAAAACACGGCAATTCCGCGTAATCTTGTGGGTCAACGGGGGCCTGAACGTTGCGCCACGCCGCCTCATCGTCCAACCAAAAGCCGGAAGATCCAACCGGCTTTCCGAAATAAAGCCTTTCGGTCGCCAGTCTTTCGGCCGCGATGTGCTTCGCTGTTTCGACCCTGCGGCGGACATTCTCAATGGGGTACGTCACCCCAAGAGCTGGGAGCGCCTTTATCCAGCAGGATTCGTCGTTAAACGGGTCATCTGTGTCATCGACGCGGGCAATGTAGGAGAACGCGCTGTCGTCGTCTATCACGCCCTCGGCTACGCGCTGGTAAAACTCGCTGTAATCCGTGCCTACCGCCTGATCCACGGCGGGCGTATTGGTGCCAAGTATCATCAGCGGGTCACCGGGCATCTTGTCGATGGCCGCTTTCCAGAGCTGGATACCCTTGTCCGACCGCATCTCGTGGATCTCGTCCCCGAATACGGCGATTGGCTTCGGGCCTGATACCGCATCGCCAGCCGCGACCGGCAGGAACTTCGAACCGCTTTCAGGAACCTCGATCTTCCAGGCGTTGTCTCCTACGCCTCGAATGATGACCTTGCCTAGGTCCTCTAGCGTCGTCTCTTCCTCATACCCTGGTATCGGCGCACGGCACAAAGCCACGGCGTCGGAAAACAGGATCTTGGCTTGGTCCTTATCGTTCGCAATCGCGTATGCTTCGGCACGCTTTACCCCGCAGAACCCGGTAAGGTAGAGGCCGATAGCCCCCATCAGAGGCGACTTGGCCTGACCCTTGCCAGTCTCGATCCAAGCATGACGGAACCGACGCCGCCCGCTCTCGTCCTTCCAGCCGAACAAGGACCCGACGACAAACGTCATCCAGTCCAGCAAATGGAATGGCTCCCCGGCCTTGGCGCCCGCCGTGACCGTGAACATGGCCGGGAAGAACCGAAACGCGCGCCCCGCCTCTTCTGCGTCGAACCAGAGGCCCCGCTTGTGTCCTTCCTTCAGATCTCGCAGGTGCCGCTGACAAGTGGCACGGACAAACCGACCCGCGACAATCTCGCCCGAGACGACCTTATTGGCGTACTCCGTTGTGGGGTCCACCAAGGAACTCGTCTGCGGCTGTTTGCTTCGGCTTGGGCTTTCCTTCTTGCTTGGCGGCCTGCCCTTCCCCGAACATTGCTTTTTCGAGCTTGAGGAGCCGATCCCCGAGCTTTTCCGCTGCCGACCAGTTGTAGTTGAAATATTCTCCACCGGTCGCCTCACTAACTTTCACCGCGCCCTCAGCCATGGCGCTAGGCTGGATCTCTTCGTACTCGACCCGCGCACGGGCATACCGATCAGCCCGAGCCACGTTCGCCGCAGACAGCGCGTCAGCCGCTCGCAGGTCATCGATGACCTCGTGCCAGACAAGCTTGGCAAGCTCGGCTTTCTCGTCGTCACCACCGAAAATGCGGCCGTACATGGGCTGTCTAGGCTTGGTCATGTTATATTATTACTCCCTACCCCGTTTGCCCGACCCGTTTCGGTGAAAATGTAGGAGGGCGGCAGGTTTCCCGGTCGAGGGGGGCCCTTTAAGATTAAGGGGGGTATGGCTGACCTATTTCCCGGCGTCTCGGTCGGTGCTGCCTACCTTCACCTTGCTGGGCTTCATGCCCTGCGCCGTGGCAAACTCTGCCCCGCTCTCGATGACGTTCCTGATCTCATGCTCGGGCATCCCGGTGTCATCGCCATTGAGGCGCGCCATGATGGCCTTGGTGTTCCGCTCTGCTTTGCGGTTGCCCTTGAGGCTCTTCCAGTATGCGAGGGCTAGGCGTTCCATCAGCGGCTCCATGGGTGGTCTGGGTCAAGCGGTCGGCCGTCTGCGTCATGGCCTGAGACGTAACCACGGTGCGTCTGGCGCTGTGCGTCCTGGTCGTGATGCTCTTTGCAGAGGCTTTCCAGATTGCCGGGGTCGAAGAACAGGGTGCGGTCGCCCTTGTGGTCTGTCTTGTGGTGGACCACTGGTGCGTTGTGCTGGTGGTGGCTTCCTGTGAGGAGCTTGCCACATCCGGGCCATTGGCATGTGAAGCCATCTCTGACGAGCGTTGCCTGCCTTAGCTTAGCCCATGCCTTGGTGCAGTAGAGCTTGCGCCATGGGCGTTCAGCCATGCCTGCCCTCCAATCGGAACGCCTGTCACTTCTTAGGTGGCGGCGGCCCCTTTAAATCGGCGCTGATGTTCTTGGGACTGGCGCCGAAACCATAGGGCCTGCCGCAGCATGGGCACTGTGTCATCGGAAACCCCTGAAATGGAAACGCCCCGCAGGGTGTGATCCCTCGGGGCGCTCGCCGTTCGCGGCTATTATAACAATTTATGTCAAGCCCCCTCGCCAGAGTCAACCACCTAATGCGTCAATCCGCTATATCTGCCAGATCGTAGAGCGCACGGGCCAAGATCCTGCCCTTGCGGGTCGGCGTGGCGGTGTGAGTGTCCCACCAAGTCTCCGGCGGCCTATGACGGGCCTCTCGGATAAGCCCTGCGCCCGGCTCCCCCAAGGTGCCTAGGTGACTGCGCCATGCGTCCCGCTTGTTCACGGCGGCCCTGTGACGCTCCTCCTCGGTGCGGTCGTCCACGCTAGCGCTTGGGTCCGTCTCCATGCGGTCGGGCATCATCTCCAGGGTAGCGCTCTTCGGGGATGACTGCCGGTTGAGGACCAGCATCTCAAACCGGCGGCAGTCGTGGTCGTAGTGAACGAACGCATCCCATGCCTCCATCGCCTCTTCCGGCGTGAGGGTCGCCTTGATCGCCAGTCCGATGAGGGAACTGTTGATCGCCTCCTTGACCGCCAGCATGTCCTTGACCGTGGCCCGCCTGCCCTGCTGCCTGCACCGGGCGGCCAGTACGACGTTCTGGGTGTCGATGTCTGTCGAACGCGGGGGTCTACCCCGGCGTGGTGCGCGCTTGGTCTGTCCCAACCCGAACTGCTCTTCCATCTCCCGGCGTTCGCGCTTACGCCGCTTCTTCTCGCCTACTGTCGCCATGTGCCTGTCTCCTGCTCGGTGGTTCAGCGGGGTCGTGTCGCGCCGTTAACGATGGCACGCGCAAGGGTTACGCACTGATGGGCGTAGGCCTTGTCATTCGTTGCACCGCCGGTCTCTATCCGTGCGACTAAGAAGCGGGCCGCTAGCTCAGCAATCAGCTTTTCCGTCTCGTTCATCGTCCCTGCTCCTTGCCGTAGAGCGCCAGCCCGATGGACCGCGCCGTTGCTTCCTGCCATTCGTCGTTGATCAGCCGGGGGAACAGCAGGATCATCTCCCCCTCGCTTTGGGTGTAGAGGTCGCGGGCTAGCTCCAGGTTGCGCCGCTCTGCCTCGGGGCCGGTGATGGGGTCGTGGCGCATGAACTTGGCGAAGGGGGATTGCGGCATCAGTCGTCCCTCCGGCTAAGGTCGAAGCCGACCGCGTGCCGCCGCTCCCGTCGCACAGGCTCACCGTCCGGCCCCAGCACCTCGCTGAGAGGCGCGTCGGTCAGGATCACCTCGGAGCCGCCGACCCTGCCATCCTCGGGCCAGTCGCTTGGCCAGTTGTCGTTGTGGTGGTCGCCCCACGTCGGCATCTACTCGCCCTCCTGTGGGGATAGGCGGGGCTGGCCTTCCCCCTCTTGGGTGGAGCGGATGGCGGCGGGTGCGGAGGGCTTTGGCCGCCAGTGGGTGAACCTGTCATCGGCTCCCATGTTGTAGGCCCTGCCGCCAGTTCGCTTGAACCAAGCCTTGAACTCGGGCCGCCAGTAACAATCCGCGACCCTGCCTTGCTCGGCGTGGTAGAGGTCGATGCCCCGATCCGAATGATGGCCGTGGCCGTCGCGCGGGGCGGTGTCGATCGGTCGCCACCCGTCCGCCTCCACCGCCTCCGCTATGCGGCGCTCCATGAGGTCGTCTCGGGTAAATGACGCCGTGTGGGTGTCAAACGGCCCTTCCATCCATTTGCGGATCGTGCGGCGGCCCTGATCGTCTCGTGCGAACCGAACGTGCATCCGCTCCGGTGCTGTGGTGTCGGTCATTGGTCGGCCTCCTTGCGAAGAGATGCGAGTTGCGACCGCTCCGGGTTCAGCATGTCGGGTCGCTCGCTGGGGGGGCTGATCGGACCAGTCGGAGCCGTCGCGGGGCATCGGCTTGCCGGCGTCGATGGACACGTTGCGCGGCGGCAGGATGCCCATTGAACGGGCTACGCTGTGGCGCATGGGGGTGGACAAGCCACGGGCCACGGCGCGGAAGATGGCGAGGTCGATCTGATCGTCGGTCATCATGCGCGCCCCATGTTCCGAAGCATGGCGCGGTTTTCGTTCCGAGCCATCGCGATCATTGCCGTGGCCTCCCCCCGGTAGCTGGGCCGGGGGAAGTCATCGCGGGGCTTGGTCGGCGTGTAGTTGGCGATCTTACGCTTTCGCGCACAACGGACACCATGAGAGATCGTACTTTCACTGAGGTCGAGAAGGCGAGCGATCTTCGCTTGGCTGATGTGGTCGTTCAGCCGGAGCCAGAACTCGTGGCGGCACTCAACGACCCTCTGTGACCGCTGGCCGGACATCACGTCCTCGGGGTCGATGCCGTGCCTCTCCGATACCTCTTGCAGGATGATGCGGTATTTCCCGGAGAGGACCGGGGCTTCGGCGGTGATCTGCTGCATGGTGGTCATGGTTTCTCCTTGATTGACCCGCACTCGGTCAAAACGAGTGCGGAGGTTTGGCAGTGCGGAAGCGCCTTCCGCCGCCGCACTCCGCCTTCCGCACCGCACCCCCGCACCCCTATAGGAAGGGGTGCGGCGGAGCGGTTTTGGTGCGGTTTCCGCAGTCACTGAAAATGAGTGCGGAACGACTGCGGTGAGTGCGGAAATACTGGTCATTCCAGACCCCCAATAGGATCGTTGGAGCCAGCGACAACGAACGGGACATCGCGTCCATCACGGGCCGAGTAGACTCGCTCGACAGCCAGAACGTCCGTGTCAATCCACGTCTTAATGATGCTCAGAAGCCGGGCTTTTCCGCCCTTGTCGGTGCTGTCGATACCAAGCATCGGGCCGATCAGATGACCCACCCAACCAGACGCTCGGACATTCTCTTTCGGCCTTGGGTCAGCATCCATTACAGCCTTTCTCACGGCGGACGCTGTCTTGGGATCGATCCCATCAAAGGCGTCCGGCCACTTCCACGGCGCGATGACACCGACGCTCTCACCGTTCTCCGTCTGCACCGAAACCTTCTCGTACCAGCGCGCGTAATCGCTCGACGGGGGCGCTAGGTTGCCCTCGATGTCGCCCACCTGGAAATGCGAGCGGTGGTCAGGCAGCCCCGCTTTCACCGCGTCATCCTCGCTCATGGGCACCAGCAAGCGGTTGAATCGAGCCGTGCCACGGAGCGCGGAACCGCCGCGCATGTCGTCAATGCTGGCCTTGGCGCCGGTCTGCATCTTGCGCGTGTGGTGGATCAGCCCGATGGCCATATCGCAGCGGTTCGCCATCTGGCGAAGCCGCCCACCCAGAAGCCGCATGACCTCGTTCGTCTCGGGGCTGCGCGACAAGTCCTGCAGCGGGTCGAGAATGATGCAATCGATCTTCATGGCGATGCACTTCTCTTCCATCGCCCGGAACTGAGCTTCGTGGATTTCTCCGTCGGGCCCCGAGATGATGTAGAAGCCATCGTCACCGACGCCCGAGGCTACCGCGAGCCGGCCGCGAACCTCTGACTGATCGATCCCGTAGTGCTGAAGGATGGCACCAATCCGGTTGCGGATCGTGTTCAGGTCATCCTCGGCGTTGTAGTAATAGACCCGTTGCGGCGCCTGCTCTTCGCCGGTGAGGATGCCGCGACCCGTGGCGATATCTACGGCCTCGATCATCCCCAGAAGCGACTTGCCGACCTTCGGCGGTGCCGCTGTCACCGATGTGTAGCCCTTGGCGTAAAAGCGGTTGTAGACGTAGCGGACACGCGGGATCGCAGAGAGGTCTACGTCGTCCCAGAACTCGATCTCGAAGTTCACAGTCTTGGCAGGCGATGCCTCGGAGCGCATGCTCTTGATGAGGACGCCCAGGTCCTCTTCCTGCGCATCGGCGGCGTCCCACTTCTCGGGCCGCGTGTCAGGCACGTTCAAGATCGAAACAGCCAACGCGCCCTCGGCTTCGAGGTGCTGTTTCAGGCGCTTCGCGTATTCCCGGCCCGCCGGATCGTTGTCGGGCCATATCTCGACCTTCCGCCCCTTGAGCGGGCTCCAGTCTGTCTTTTCCAGCGGAGCGGCAGCGCCGCCCATTGCAGTGGTCGCATCGATGTTCTGGGCGATCAGCGCGTCGGCTGCCTTCTCGCCTTCCACAACGATGATCTCGGGCGCTTGGGCGAGGTTCGGCAGGTTGTAGAGCGGGCGCGTCTCCG
Source organism: Phycisphaerae bacterium (assembly GCA_002711415.1). Classification (GTDB taxonomy): domain Bacteria; phylum Planctomycetota; class Phycisphaerae; order Phycisphaerales; family SM1A02. Next base: position 10,863 of record PARI01000001.1, read on the forward strand.
GGGCCCGGTAGGAGCGCGTGGCAACGTCCCACGGGCGGAAGGTCTTCTTCGGTTCGCCGTCCTTCTCCCACTCGAACCGCTGGACCTCTGCCAGCACGCTGCCTTGGGCGTCGTGGTATCGGTAGACGTGCGCAGGTGCGCCCCACGCTTCGCCACCCTTTGGGCTCTTCCGGGTCGGCATTCGGCGCGGCAGGTTGATCGCGGCGCCGGTGTAGTCGGCTGCGTCCCGCAGCGTCTCGCGAAAACTGCTGAGGCCGCGGGCGTTCCGCCACAGGTCGAAGATGTCGCCACCCTCGCCCGTCGCGAAATCATACCAAAGCCCGGCCGTCTGGCCGGAGAGCTCGACGGACAGGCTTTCGCCCGGGGCGCCGTCGATATTGCCGATGTAGAACTTCCGCCCTTTCGGGTCGGCAAAGCCTTGCGGGTACAGGTATCCAAGGACGCCTTCGAGATTGCTCGTCAGCGAACGGAACACTTCGTCCCGGTCTTGCGCCGGCGAAGCCCACTGGGGCACCTCTACAGGCGCACCGGTGGACTGCTGGGGGGCGTCATTGAAATCCAGTATCATGGTTGCCAGCAAGCTCCCTGATAGGGGCAGAAGCGGCAGACGAAGGATGCGGGATCAGCGGTTGCGCGCGGCAGGGTTTCACCGTGATCGGTGGCGTCGAGCACGCGCGCCGCTTTGTCGATCGATGCCTGCGCGAGCGCTTGGTCGAACTTCACCAGTTCGAGGTGTATCTCCATCGTGTCCGCGTTCAGTGCGGTGAAGAAGGCCGGGTGTTCAGCAAGCTGCAGGTAGGCTTGATAGGTCGCGACTTGCGCCGCGTACTTGGGATAGGCCTTAGCAACCCCGTGCTTCACAAGCTGCCCGTAGCCCTTCGAGCCCAGTACCTTGTTTTCCCAGAGCGCTGGGTAGTCGAACCCTTCGGGCCCCTCGATAATCACGCCATCGATGTGACCCTTGAAGCGCCCGTCGCAGTCCTCGAAGCCAAACTGACCGCCCTTCGCCTTCTCCGTCTTGAGATTGAAGCCAGCGCCCCTAATCCAGTCAGCGACCCATTCCTCGCCTTGGTGGCCTCTATGGAAAATGCGGCGGGTGCGGGCCGTGAAGCCCGCTCCCTCGTCTTGTGGCGCGCCTTGGTAATCGAACTGCAGGCGGCGCAGGCACGTCTCGCCCACGGCGCTGCCGCCAAGATACTTGCGCGGCTTCTCGTTCGCGGCAAATCGATCAATCGCGGCATCGATGAGCGCGACGAACCGATCTGCTTTGGTGTTGCGGCTATTGAAATCGAGCACCATCAGAAGGGGATTTCCGAGTCTTCGAAGGCATCAGAGGTTTGCTTTTGCAGGCTCGCTTGGACGCCCTCTTGTGCGGCGCGGATCAACCCGCAAATCTCGTCCTTCGAGAAATCGGCGAACGCTTCGATCTTACCGATGTTATTCAGGTATTCGGCTACTTGCTGGCGGGCATCGAGGATCGCCTGCACCTTCTCTTCCTTGGTAGGTCTGACCACAACTTTGCTCCTTTCGTGGGGCGGCGGGTAACAGCCGCATTCGGTGAAGAGGTTAGGAGACACCCCTTGCCAGGGGTGCTTCCCGAGGTTCACTCCGCAGAGCCCGCAGCTGAAATCAGGTCGCTCATGGTGCTGTCGCTGTGACATCCGTTTGCAGCCCTTTGCAGTATCCAGCCCGTCAAGCAGGCTGTTGCGAGTTTGCGCAGATCATCCCTGTTCAAGCTGCCAAGGGGGCGCGTATGGTCCCAGCTTGTCAGCGGACCCTCGATCATCGTTTGGACGGCGTGTTCGAGGGCCTTGGCGTCTGCTTCATCGGCAGGGGAAAGGGTCCGCTTTTGCGGCCCTTTCTCTTTCGTGGCTTTCTTTACTGAGCCCATGCCGGAGTGCCCTGCGATGCAGTCTTGGACTGCGCAGCAGGCGCCTTTGACGGTGCCGTTTCTGGCGCTTCGCCTTCCATGATCGCGCGATAATCACGATGCGTAGCGGGGATGACGTTGTTGATTTTGTTCTTGTCATCGTAGCCGCTGCCGGGTTCGGCCTTCTCGACATCGATCTGGACGGCAAATTCGAGACCGTCGAGCTCGCCCAGCGAGCTGATCTGGCGCGCCTTGACCGCTTTGTCGCTGGCGTCGTCGGGCTTGACCCCGTGGGCGCTTTCGAGGGCAGCGCGAATGAAGCTGCGCCCCATCGCTTCCCACTTGGGCCCCTTGGGTGAATGCAGCCCGATCAGCGACCAGACCTTCCGCTTCGCGTACTTGCCGCCGATGACGGTGTACTCGCAATCGATGTAGACGGCGCCGGTGTTCTCGCTTCGGGTGGCGATGCCGCCAGTCCAGCCCTTCGACGGATCGTCGTAACCGCCGGGGCGGATCTTCATGTGGACCCGGGCGAGGGTCTTGTGCGGGATCACGTCGCCGCTGGTTTGCTCTTCGGCTGAGTTGAAATCCATCCATGTCATTGGTTTGCTCCTTTGGACTGGTAGGTTTTGCCGCGCGCGATCTGCGTCACGACTTGTCGTTGCACTCCGTAGAGCGCGCCGATTTCGGATTGGGTGAGACGCCCGCGTCCGAGGTGGGTGCGGATTTCGTCTGCTTGTTGGTCGCTAAGAACACGCGCGTGCCGGCGACGGACGTACCGGCCACGGGCAACAGCTTCCCGGATGTTCTCACTCTGCGTGCCGATGCGGAGATGGTCAGGGTTCACGCACCGGCGGTTGTCGCAGGAATGGCAGACCACGTCGGACGGCTTCAGCGGCCCAAAATGGATCGCTGCTGAAACGCGGTGCGCGGTGATCATCTTCCGGCTGGGCGAGCCTTCCTTGATGACCCCGTACCCGTTCGACATCACGGCGCCGGTCCACTCCCAGCACTCGTCTGACCCTTTTTGGTGCACCTTCTCCCAGAAGCGATCCGACAGCGCGCGAGGTTGGCGGGAATACGTCATGCCGCCTCACCATGTTCGGGGAGTTCGGTGGTCAGCGCGTCTTGGCGCTGAGCCGTCTTGATTTTGCTGAACAACTTGGTGAGGTGCGGCTCTTCCATCTGGCTGAGCCGTCCGCTGCGATCCTTGGCCGGATAGCCCCACTCGTTCGGGCTGGTGCAGATCAGGGCGCGGAACTTTGCGTCCTCGATTTCCACTTCCTGGTACGTGATGACCTGATCCACGATGCCGGGAAGCTCGCGGCCGACCTTTGACCCCTCGATCTGTGGGACCCACTGCTTGCGGCCGTAGTCATCCTCTTTCTGATCGAGGATGCCGACGAACACGATGTTGCGGTCACGGGCATGCTGAAGCTGCGAAAGCCACGCCAGCATTTCCCGGCCATGCAGGCCGTAGGCGCCACGGGTGTCAGGCTTGCCGGTGCGCTCACTGAAAGCTTCGGGCTGACCCTGGGACCATTGAAAGCAGAGGCGACCGGCAACCGTGATCGAGTCGATAAACACTGTCTCGTATTGCTGGAACTGCTCCGCAGAGCCGTCCGCGTTGACGTGCTCGAAGTGCGCGGTGCTGTCGGGCTGCTCATCGCGCAATGCTGGATTTGGACCGGCGATTAGCGCGGCTAGAGTACGGCAATCGTCCCACGTGCGGGGCTGGATCGCGTCACCTTCCCAGCCTTCAACGGCCAGGTCCCCCGCCTCCAAATCAAAGAAAAGGGTTTTCGACGGGTCCAAGGTTTTCAGCAAAGTGGTTTTGCCGATCCCGCTAGGACCGAGGATCACAGCTTTGATCCCCCCTTTTCGTTTCATCCTTTCGGATGCCTTTATGACTTGCATGATCTTGCTCCTTTCATGCGGTGTTTGCTCCTTTTCTTGAGATGCCGGGGCCACTGGAAAGGAGCATCAAAACAGCGGGCTGGGCCCCGCCCCGGCATCTATTCGGTAGCAGCCTCCATCTTGAGGCCGATGCCGTAGGCTGCGATCAGCACCGCTTCCGCGCGCCCGTCATCCTTCACCCGCTTGAACAGGTCCGCTTGATCGGGGAACATCTGCATCGCCATCTCGCGGGAGGCGTTCTTGTCCTTCGAGAGGTTCAGCGCAGGCTTCCACTTGTTCGGGCGAACCTCGGTGAAGGGGATGTCCCGCCACTGGAGCGCGCCCTTGAGGACGCCGTAAGCCTCGAACATCACGCCGATGGTCTTGACCCCCATGACGGGGCCAGCGTGGAGCTTCTCTAGGTAGGCCATGCGGATCAGCGGGAAGCCTGCCACGAGGTCGTGCAGCTCGCGCGTGGTGCCGGGCATGTCGAAGCACTCGACGCGCCTCTCGGGGTGCAGGAGCGCCAGTGCGCCCTTCTTGCCGGGGTCGATACCGAGAATGATCATCCGCGCACCCGGTTCGCTTGCGACACGCCAAGGCCCAGTTTGTCGCGGTATGCTGCGATGCGCTCTACGGCGGGCTCGTCCAGCCCTTCCCCGCGCTTCTGAGCGCCCAGGAAGCGGATCAGCGTGACCGGGTAGCCTTTTATCTCAGCAGCGCCGATGACCTCTTCCTGCTCTTTGCAGGAGCGGTGGCCGGGGGTGTGCTCTTCGCGGTAGCGGTCAGCGAAGTGCAGAAGCTCGCGTTCGGTCGAGGACCGAAGGCGATCCTTCACGGCGATGTCGTCGGCGGTCTCTTTCAGCTTGTGAGAGTGCTTCATGTCCGCTTCCCTTTACTGGGGGTCNCGGCCTTGATCGCGTCATCCACGATGCGCAGGGCGAGGTTCGCCTCTTGCTCGATCCGCGTGGATGCGTCTGCCGCGTCTGACTGAGAGTGCTTTCGGATCGCTTCGAGATACGGGCGCACCAGCTTGGCAATCGGCTGCGTCATCACACCCCCTCCGAAAAGGGCGCCCGAGCCGGGACGGACCCGGACGCCAGTTCAGGGAGGTCCGTGCTTTGCCCCGCACGGGAGGGGTTCGGGGATCTCTTGAACCGCTGAGGGCAGCCGGGCATGGCGCACTGGTCTGCGGTCGTGTAGGGGCAGCCGTCTTGCGGGCAGGGTGTGGTCATCCGGCCCTCCGCTGCATGGGGGCCACGGGGGCGGGGGACGGGGCTTTCGCGTTGAGGCTGGCAAGCGCCATCTCTACGGCTTCGCGAGCTTCGATCAGCTCGGCCCGTGTCTCCGATATGTCGCCGTCTCCGCTTTCCAGAGACATGAGCGCGTTGACCGCCTCGCCGCTTTCCTTGAGCAGGTGTGAGGCGTGCTGTAGAGTGCTGAGAGTGTCGGCGGGGCTGGCCTCTACTTCATCTTCGAAGGCGTCTGTGATGCGGGTGGACCCGGCCAGAGACTGCATCGCCAGCACGTCGAGGAACGACCAGTCGCGCGATCCGTGGAACTTGCGGCTGAACGCGCCCTTGTCGGCTTGCTCAAGCTGGACCTCTTTCCCGGAGATCCAGCTTTCCACCTCGGCAGCGGCCAAGCCGTGCTTGCCGGGGAACGAACGCTCAATCATGCCGCGCATGAGGGCGTGGAGCTTTTCCTTACGGTTGGACACGGGCAACCTCTTTGCTTTGCGGTGTGCGGCATTCCGCCCCATGTCTGAGGCATGGAGAACGAAGCGACGAATTGGCGGGCGATAGGGGAGCTACTGCGGGGGTCATGCGGAGACCTCGCGGGCGGCGATGAACTGAAGCGCATTGTCTACGTCCATCGCCTTGTGCAGGAGGCGTTGATAGTCGCGCGGGTCGCCGTTGATCTTGCGGACGAGAGTGTCGGGGGTGCATCCGGCGGCGACAGCGGCGGCTCGAATGACGCGGTCCAAGTCACGCCAGCACTCGACCGAGGCGCCATCAGCTCGGCCCGAATGAGCGCGATTGTGCGCTGGCTTCTCGTGAACGATAGCGACGGCTTCGAGGGCCAATGCGTGTTCGCGAGAGAGGCACCACTGAATGTCTGTGCGAGCGACAGATGCGAACCAATCGGACCCCCGCTCGTGGGCCTCGGTGCGTGCCGAGAGGTCGTCGGTTACACCCACATACAGCAGGCAGCCGTCGCGGTTGTAGTGGCGATAGAGGGCGGTGCGGCTCATGCTGCCTCCGCTTCTTTTTTCGCCATCTCTTTTCTGACGTGCTCGATTGTGCTTGGCCGACATTCGCCGCCCTTGCGGAGCCGGAAAACGAAACCCGGATCATTTACGATAAGCCGACCAAAGGTGGACGGCCTCATGCTGTGGCGCTTCAGGAACGCCTCAACTTCGCGGGTGAACTGCTGCATCATCATAGCGCGATAATGTAGGTTATATCCCACACATGCAAGAGGTTTTAACCCATTTGCCGCGAGAAAGGCCATGTAGGATAACGCCTACATGGATACCGGACAGATGATCGCGGACAGGATCGCCGCACTGATCGAGGAGCGGGGCACTAACAATCGTGCCGTGTCGCTTGCTGCTGGCATGAGCGCGACTGGCGTTCGTGACATCGTGAACCGAAAGACGAAGAACCCGACCTTTGCGAACCTGCAAAAGATTGCCGATGTCCTAGAGGTGGATGTCACCGACATCATCAACGCCAGCAAGCCGTCAGTAGAGATCGCAGGCAAAGTTGGCGCGGGCGCCAAGGTTCCGATCTTCGAGGCCTATGAAAAGGGCACCGGGCCGCGCGTCGAGGTGGTAAGGGGCATTCCTACCTCTGGTATCGTGGCGGTTGAGGTCCAGGGTGACAGCATGGCCCCGGTTTACGCACCCGGCGAAATCCTTCTCTACACGCGCTTGGCAGAAGAGGGCGTCCCTGACGATGCCATAGGCCGCATCTGCGTGATCGAAGACGAGGACGGCCACGGCTGGGTAAAGCAGCTACGGAATGGCAGCGAACCGGGCCTCTTTCACCTTGTCTCAGTGAACCCCGGCGCAGAAACTATGCATGATCGAAAGATCAAATGGGCTGCGAGGGTTCGGTTTAACCTTCCGCCCGACGTGGTTCGGAAAGTATAGCTTCCCCAAAGTAAGACTCAGCAAGCCCGCCCTTCCCCGGCGGGCTTTTTTGTGCCATCAGGTGATGTAGGTTTTATCCCTCATTACCTCTTGACGTAGGTTTTATCCTACGCTACCTTCTCCCCATCAGCACCGCCTCCCCGGCACCGGGTCCCCCACCTTAGACGGGCACCCCCGGAAGTCCAGCCAGAGGCGGTGTCATTGGATAACGCGGCGTCAGTCGCGGAATGACGGGAGAGAACGACCATGACTGGAACCATCAAAGACCTTGAGACCGCAGCGGGTATCACCGACCGCGAAGCCTTCTGGATGCAGTTCGCCAGCATCAAGGGCGCCACCATCCGCGACGGCAAGCTGCGCAGCAATGGGATGGAAGCCGGTATCGCTCAGCTTCGCCACATGGCCGAGCAGCGCAACGCACAGGCGGCCTGATGGCCCCGCACCACGGCAAGCGGTGCATGGAGGGCGGTGTCGATTGCCGCCCCGCCACCCGGCCAGACCCTCGATTCCCCAAGCTCGAAGAGGGCGACCGAGTGCTCTGCGAGGATTGCTACCAGAACGCGCTCGACGAACTGGCCGCCGACGTTGAGGCGCAACGCGACTGACACCCCGCACACCACCACGCCACGGCCAACCGGCCAAACAGTGAGAACGAAATGACCACGATCATCGACAGCGGAAAAATCATGGAAGCCGAAGGGATGACCGATCCTGAGGACGAATTCGCGGACATGACGGCCACGACTGAGCCGGACGAAGGGACGATGAACTTCCACGTCCAGATGCGCGGCTACACGATGAGCGACTTCGAGACGATGGTTGTCCATGCAGCCGCCACGCAGCTTCTCGGCGGTCGCAGCTTCCAGAGCGAGATTAAGGCCGAAGCCGCCAACATCGCCAGCGAGAAGGTATCTCGCGAACTGTCCACCGCCATGAAGGACGTGATGAGCCTCACCGTGGCCAAGCGCGGCAATGAGGACGTGACCCTTTCCAAGATGATCGGGATGGAGGCCAAGGATTACCTCACGCAACTGGTGGACGGGCAAGGCAAGCCGACATCAGGCGGATGGGGCCATCCCGATGGCGTTCCCCGCGTCCAGTATCTCGCCGGTCAATACCTCCGGGAGAACTTCGCGAAAGAGATCACCGAGGCGCTGAAAGCCGCGCGCGACGACGTGAAGGCCGAGGTGAGCCGCAAGATCGACGCCGCCATTTCGGAAGAGCGCAAGAAGATCGCTGACGCGCTTGGCTACGAACTCAAGAAATCCCGCTAACCACCCCCAGCCCGTCGCCATGACGGGGGAGAGAGACACGACCATGCAGACCGAATGGCAACCGATCAGCACCGCGCCGAAGGACGGCACCGAGTTCAACGCCTATCGGCCCGACCAAGGCGTGTTCACCTGCCGCCATGCTCACGCGGAAGAGTTCGTGGCGAAGGACATGAATGGCGATCCCGTGGAGGAATACCCGGACTTCGAGTGCTGGTGGCACGACCGCTGGGGCTGGCTTGAGGGCGACGAGACGCCCACCCACTGGACGCCGCTTCCCCCGGCCCCCGAGCGAGAGGGGGCGGGGTGATGGGATACGTCAGAGAGAACCGCCTAGGCTTCCCCGGCTTCGATGTCCGGGTGACGGACGAGACGCCCGCAGAGAGCCAGCTTGGCCGCGCCCTTCGCGACCGTGACTTGGCGTCGATCCGGGCCGCTGATGCCGAAGCCGCATATGACGGCCTGATCGGTGCACGGAAGTCCGACCGCCGGACCATAGCGAAGCTGCGGGCTGCGTTGAAGTCGATAGCGACCGACCCCGCTGCGCCTCCTGCAATTCAGAGCCGGGCCACCCGAGCCTTGGCCGAGGTGGCGGCATGACTTGGCGCATTAAGAAACACCGCTGGCCCAATGGCCGTGAGTTCTGGACCGTCGAGAACCGCGAAGAGCGTCAGGTTCTCATCGGCTAGGGCGGCGGCGTGTCGAGGTTCCACGCCCGTGAGATGGCGATGGCCTCCCGCGACGAAATGAACGGCAAGGTCAAGGCGAACGCCGGTCCCGTCCTGCTGGATGACGACCAATGACCGCCCCCGCCATCATAGCGCAGCACCAGCGCATCCGAGACACCCGCACGGCTGAAAAGGTTGCCCCCATGACCATAGACGAGATGAAAGCTGCCTGCGCCAAAGGTCCCTACGTCTATCTGACAACGATCCGAGACGACATTCCCAAAGGGGAGCGGATCAGGCTCACGACAACCGGCGGACCTTTGGGAAGGCTTTGCACCGTCCAGAGCGCCGAGGGCTTCCGGTTCTCAGTAACAGGCTGCTGGGAAAGCGCCAAGGTGCTGGCGTGGCTCG
>PARI01000034.1 GCA_002711415.1 Phycisphaerae bacterium
CGACGACGAGCGGCGGCTATCCTGCGGTGTCCGTCACTGGCCTGCCGCCTAGCACGCTTGTCGCAAGGCCGGGCGAGTTCATCCGCCTCTTCGCGGACAGCAACGGCGGCGAGCATGTCAGCCAAGTGCTTGCCCCGGCCTATTCGGATGAGAACGGTGCGGCGCTGATCAAAGTGCTGGACGCCCTGCCGTCGCTAACCGAGGTGCCCGTGAATTTCGGGGATCGTGCCTCGGCGGTGTTCAAGCCCATCAGCTACCCGCGCGCGGTGCAGCCCGTGCGCGGTGATTGGACATACGATTGGCAGTTCCGCGAGGTTTTCGCGGACGAGGTGGGCGGCTTTGAGGAGGTGGACCCGTGGTGAAGGATAATCAGGATATGACACCGAAAGAGGCTGCGCTGGCGGTCGAAAATCTGCTGAATAACGCGGGATATCGCATGACCGGTGTACAATTCACCGAGGCCCTTCCCGGCGGCACCGGCAGCTACAGGTTCGCCCCAAATGGGATCGACGGAAAGGGCGGGTATATCGTGCCGCTCGCCAACGATGAGTGTGTGGTCGAATGCTCTTCGCGTCCTGTTGATGTGCGCGTCACGGCGTCAGGCGACGGAAGGTTGAGGGCTGAGATCGAGAGGATTGCAACTGATGCTGTCTGCCGCCTGAACCGCGAGCGGCCTCTTCGCTGATATGGCGCTAATCCGCGACATCCATCCCGATACGCTGGCGGCGCTGGAGGCTGGCAACTTCCATCCCGTGCTGCTGGTCTATCTCGACTGGCCGAATGCGCCCCTGCGCGCTCATACCGGCGTCGGGCCGATCCAGTGGGACGGGAACGAATGGCACGGGGTTGGCGAGTTCGGGGACGTGCAGATCCCCGGTGAAGCGGCGGGCCTTGCATCTGCGGAGGGCGAGCTTTCACTATTCGGCCTCGATGACACGCTGGACGATTACCTAGACGACGACATCCGGGGCAGGGCGGCGCGGATCTATGCCGGTGTCACGACGGAGCGCGGCGGCAATACCCTGATCGGTGATCCGTTCTTGGCATTCGCCGGGTACATGGATGCGCTGCGCGACAACGTGGAAGTGACCCGAGACGAGGGGCAGCGCACCATCATGCGCGGCGTCCGGCTGACCATCGCGCACGCCCCGAGCCAGCGTAGCACGGCGGGCGTCTATCACACCTATCAGGACCAGATCACGAAGCACCCCGGCGACACGGCAGGGCGCTACGCGACGACATCCGAGCGGGACGTTTCGACCACCACCCATACCAAGTGGCCCGGCTAGGCCAGTGCGAGACATTGCTGCGGACATCATGTCCTGCCGGTGGCGGTGGGGCGTGGCGGACTGCTGCGCGAGCGCCTGCGACGTGTTCGAGGCGTGGCACGGCATAGACCCCATGCGGCCCCTCAGAGGGCGTTACAGCGGCCCGGTGCAGGCGGCGCAGATCATCACCGAGGCGGGCGGGATGGCTACTCTTGCCGCGTCTCTGGCCGCTCAGGCGGGCTTGCGGCCCGGCATAGGCGGTGCGGGGGAGATCGGCGTGCGTGATGGGTGCCTCGTGGTCGCGCCCGCCCCCGGCGAATGGTGGGGCAAGACGATCTCGGGATTTTCGATCAACCGCGACGTGGAGGTGAGTTGGCGTGCGTAAGATGATTGCCGCGCTGATGGTTTCCACGGCGCTTACTTTCCCTGCGAAGGCCGAAGCTGGGCCGATTGCCGGTGCCATCGCTGCGGTGCAGTCGGCCATTGCGGCAGGCGGTGTTGCGGGTGCGCTGGCGAATATCGGCCTTGGACTTGCGGTGTCGTTTGTCTCCGGCCTGCTCTTTGGCCCGCAGGCCCCGTCGCCGTCGAACCTTCGGCGCGAAATATCGGCCCCGTCTAGCCGCCCGGCTTATCGTTTCGTCTACGGCAGGTCCAAGGCGGCCTGCACTCCGCTGCGCTGGCGTGTGCAGGGGGAAAAGCTTTTCGGATGCCTTCTGGTCAACAGCCGTCCGAGCGATATCGGCACCCTTGAAGTGATCGTGGACGACCGGCAATGCTCCTATCAGGGCGGCAACATCTACAACTTCGGCGGGGCCGGGGCGCACTACAAGCCGGAGGACTTCAACGAAGAGAGCGGCGTCGGCAACGGAGGTAAGGCGCTAGAAGTATGGTTGCAGCGCGGCGACGAGGATAGCCCGCCGCAGGAGTTCCTCGACGCTTTCTCGGGCAGCTTCCAGTCGTCGGATGCTTGGAAGGGCCGCACTGTCCTTTGGGTCATCGCGGCGACGGGCGGCAACCCCGAGAAGAACGTCGAGCGGTGGCCTTCTGCGCCGCCCAACTTCGCGGTCGTGATGAACGGCTGCAAGGTTTGGGACCCACGAGATGCGGCACAAGATCCGGACGACCCCTCAACCTGGACCTATTCGGACAACCAGACGCTCTGTGCGCTGGACGCCCTGCGCACGAACCCGGTTCGGCAGTATTCTCTCAGCCAGATCCACCTAGACAGCTTCATCGCTGGCGCGGATATCGCTGACGAGAGCGTGCCCAGAAAGGCCGGGGGCACCGACAGGCGGTATCGGATCAGCGGGACCATCGTGTTTCGCGACGGCACCGAGATCATGCAGCAGCTGGAGCCTATCGCGCTGGCCGGGGCTGGCCGGTTCGCCCCCGTCTCGGGGACCGTCGCTTATGTGCCGGGGGCCTATCAGGAGCCGATCTATACCGCGACCGACATCCTCGATGATGACCCCATCGTATACGAGACGCTGCGCTCTGGCCGGGACCAGCCCCGCGCGGTGCGGACGAGCTACACGAACCCGTCCGACGCATGGGAGGAGGCGGAATTGCCCATGCTGGCAATCGGGGGCGGACCAGCGCCCGATGTCGAAGAGGATGTGCGCAACGTCGATCTGACCATGGTGGCCCATGCACGGCAGGCGATGCGCATTCAGCAGATCATCGCGCGCCGTGCCGGGGCGCAGAAAACGCTTTCTTGCACCCTTCCGCCGGGGGCCATTGTCGCGGTCGGCGGGTCCAATATCGCCATGTCCTGTCCTGAGCCTTTCCAGCGATGGAACGGTGTTTGGAAGGTGGAAAGCACCGCGCCCGTCTGGTCCGTTGGCGGTGCCGATGAGGGCGAGGTCGGCCCCGTTCATATGCGGGTGCCTGTCGAGCTGACCGAGGACAAGGCGAGCCTCTATGACTGGAACCCGCTAACCGACGAGTTCGACCTGTATCAAGAAACGTGGGAGCTGCCTGAGGGTGGCACTCTGGAGCCGGGGCCAATCACGGTCACGTCCGAAACCGGGTCTTCTCGGCTGCGCTTTGCCGCCGATCCATCGCCGTCCTTTGGCGCATCCTACGAGTGGGAGTATCGGGTCGGGGATGGACCTTGGCAGACCGGCGGGGAGATCGGGGCCGATATCCGCGATAGTTCGGGCAAGGTGTTCGATTATCTCGACGTTTTCCAGCCTGATCAGCCCTACGATATCAGGCTGAAAGCGGTGCGATCCACGGAATCCCCGTGGGTTTATGCCTACGACGCGATCCTCGCCTTCGACCTGATCGTCAACAGCATCTCCGATAACGGATCGGGTTCTGTCCTCGCCAACGTAACGGCGCCGAACGTTTCGTTCTTTGCATCAGTGCGGGCCTATTTCGGAGCGCAGGGCAGCAGCTTTAACGACGCAACGCGGATCTGGGGCAGCTACGACTTCGACCCTAGCGAAACAGTCAGTCTGACCTTCGCGGGTCAGGCCGGGACAAATGATTACTGGCTCGTTCCCGTAACGTCATCCGGCGGCGAGGGACAGCCCGCCGGACCATACACCATTACAATATAAGAGGCGTCACATGCAGCTCCCGCAGCCGTTCACGCTGTCCGTTTCGGGCAACGACCCAAAAATCACGAGCAAAGAGGTGCTGGAAAGCAGCGTAAACACCAGCCTTCAGGACACGATTGACCTGCTCACAGTCTACGTGGATCAGACCGAAAACGGACTGATAGAACAAATTCAGGCGCTGGCGACTGGCTTGCAGGCGGCGGGAGATTGGGACCCATCCTCTGGCGTCTTCCCGGTCGGGTCGGAGGTAGGAGGCTACTATCTCGTCAGCGGGTCGGGGACAGTAGACGGGGTCTCATTCGAGGTTGGCGACTGGTTGATCCCGCTGAAGGACGGCGCATCCACCAGCGTCTATAGCGGAGAGTGGGCAACGGGCCGATACTCGCAAGTCTTGGAAGGCGCGGATGGGCGAGCTTTTACTGACCAATCCGAAATGCAAGCGGCGACAGATCTGGCCGTGGGGCAGTCAATCGACATACCCACAGGTCGCTTCATCACCGTGGCGGGGGCAACCTATAGCGCAAACGACGCCACGGTGATTGATCTCGCAGGTTCAGGTTTACAGGCTGTTCTCGCCCCCGGCGCCAGCCTGCCCGACGATGACGCTTTTCAGAGCGACACGCGGCCATCATCTTGGTTTTCTGGTGTGACAACCTTGAGTATCGGCGGGCCGAGCGGGTGGACTCTGAAGAGGGTCGTTGCCGACGCAGACAGGACAACGGATGGCGGCTCCATGTGGCAGGTTCTGCCCGGTGCGGCGGGGTTGGACGTTCGAGCATTCGGCGCAAAGGGGGATGGCACCGTAGACGATAGCGCGGTTCTCCTTGCGGCTGACGCTCGCGCGCAGGCGCTGGACGTTCCGCTGATCGGGATCGGTGTCTACGGCGTCTCTACTCCAATGATCTTGGGTGCCAAACGATTGGACCTGACTTTGTCAGTTCTTCCGGGATTTACCGGAGCTTATGTTGCCCGATGCCAAACGACAGACCCGGCAGCTGTCATCGACTGGACGCTCCGAGTTGAGGGCAACAACGTACACGGCAGCCTTCGAAAGGGCTTCAATCCTGGCGGCGGGGTGTTCCCAAGCCCTTCTGTAACCGGCGATGTGTTCGTTGCCAGTGCAAGCGGGACAATCGACGGGCAGACATTCGCGAAATATGATCGACTGCGCGCCACGGTGGACAGTGCATCAACCACCACCTTCTCGGGGAGCTGGGAGCGGCCAAGCGTGATCTCTGCGCTTGAGGTGGAAGGTGTTGCGTCTCCGAATGCCACTTTCCGCCTTGTTGCAAACTTCTGCGACCGGGGCCTTTACGCTTACAACAACACCGAGCGGGCTGCCTTTGATGTGACCGGGCGTCTGACCGGGGAGCTTGTCGTGGAGGCAAGCCACGTCGGCGGGGCCACATCGTCGCCGGACAATGTGAGCTACCGCATTCGCGGTTCGTCCTGCATGTCGTGGTTCCGTTCGGAAGGCAGTATCGTTTCGCAAGCGTGGTTCGATACGCAGATCACGATGGAGGGTATGCAGTCCATTCCGGCCTTTGACATCGCATCGGATCGCGTCACGCGCCTGTCCGGCTGTCAGCGGGGCAATAGGGGGAAAGGACTGATCAGACCGAACGATAGCGCCAACCTTTCCAACGTGGTCATTTTCGATAATTTCCACCTCGAATACCCGGCAACCGACGACAACACGTCCGCGCTGGAGATCGACAATGCCTCCTACGTCAGTGGAAACTTGACGGTCAGCGAACCAGGTGGGTCTACCAGGATCAAGGCGCTTGACGGCGGCGACCTGTCAATTGTGGCTCTTCGCCAGAAGAAGACGGGGCACATGCTGCGCCTAGGAACATCGACCACGATCATAAGCCGCGCGCATATCAGGCTCTACGTCCCGCGTGCCGACCTGGCGACGGAAGCCATCATCATAGACAGCGCGGTCAAAAGTTTGGTGGAATATAGGGGCGTCCCATTACCATGTCGGCTGTACGCCGGTACGGAAAATGAACTGCGGCTACCCGGTGAGATGATCTCGACAAATACCGAGGTGGAAATCGTTCCTACAACGGGAAACAGGGTCCGCTTTGGCCCTGGTCCGACGACCACACAAATCCGAGCTTATTCCCATGCCGTGCGCGGAATGGTGGTTGAGGCTAGCGACAATCTCCAGCTTGAAGCGCATTTCACTGATCGCGGCACCGCGGACGGCTGGCAGCAGGCGGCCCGCGAAAACCTCGGGACCACGACCTAACCACCCCACATCGCAGGAGACGCTAATGGCGAGTATCACTCTCCAGCCGGAGAAGGTCGTCCGTCTGGACATTGACGACTTCTACGACGGCGAAAACCTCAAGCTTCAGATCAACGGTGGTGATGCCTCTTCGATCATCATGACGCTGGCAGCCAAGCGCACAGGCAACGATAGCGATCCAGAGGCGAGCTACGAGTTCGAGCCGGACGGAAGCGGGCTGGTCAACATCACGCCCGCAGAGCTGGCGGCAGTCTCTGAGGAAGGGACGCTGTTCTACAACCTTTGGGAATACGACGGGTCCGAGTGGGTTCTGCGCGCGGCTGGCACCGTCGTGAAAAAGGCCGCGATCCGGCCGAGCCGTCTGCCGGGCAATCCGAACGCCGTCTTTGCAGCCAATATCTATGAACCGGGAGTATTCGTCTAATGGCACTGACAAAACGACTCGTCAAAGGCTCGGCCATCACGGCGGAAGAGCACGATGCAAACCTCGATCACGTTCTGGACCGCGCGAACCAGTCGGGTCAAGTGCCGTGGGACGACGTATCAGGGAAGCCGACGCTCGGCTCCGCTGCGGCCCAAGATACTGGCGATTTCGCGACTTCGGCACAGGGCGCGAAGGCTGACACGGCGGTACAGTCGCAACCGGCTGGCGCAGCTGGCCGCCCTGTTCCTTTCCTCTTGATGGCTACGACAGCCGAATACGACGACACGGTCGCGCAGAACCCAACTGCCGTCATCCTGGAGGTTGATAGCTATGTCTAAGGTTCTCTCCATCACGCTGCCCGGAGGCGTCAAGGTGCCGCTAAACGGCGGTCCCGTTGACTTCACGCTGTCCCTTGTAGACCCCGACACAGGCGACGATCTTACCGAGATGTCCACGACCGGATCGTTTGCGGTCAGCGCCCCGAATGGCGTGCCGCAATCGTTAAGTGGCGTTGCCCCCGTGCTGCTGAACAATGGCGGTCTGAGCGACTCCGCCATTTCCCTGAACGCTTTGCGAGCGGGGTCAAGCGTATCTCCGACAGGTCTTAGTGCAGGTAACTTGAGCGCCCGGATTACAGACGGCGTTACGACGCTGACCAGTCAGACCATAACGGTAGTGGCAGCGGCTTCCACACTGACCGCCACCGAAGGTAATGTCACCAACATCGTGGACGACGGAACGACCACGACGTTCGACCTCTCGGGACATTCGACCGACGCGTTCAACACCAGCTACTCCATCAGTTCGGCTGATCTTGCCGCGGACTTACCGATCTGGCTGGCAACCGACATCTCGGGCGATGGCTCTGCGGGCAGCCCGTGGGTTGCTGTGGACTTGTTCATCCCGAATAGCGATGTCGTGGAATACACCCGCGAGTGGATCGATGGCAGCGATGGCAGCGAGCTTGCGCGCGGGGCGTCCTACGTACTGGCCGCATCTGCCACCGCAGACACCCACATCGACTATCGAGTGCAGGCCGCCAATGCGGCGGGGCTGTCGGAGCAGGCGACTTCGCGTGTCCAAAACCCGCCGTTGCTGTCGGACGCGGAGATCTCCGCACTGTTTACCGGCACCGAGCGCGGCGGGTATCACGACGCGGCGGCTCTTCCGGGGGGCGATGGCAGCAGTGTTGCGGCGTGGCCCGGATTGTCTGCGAACGAAACCACCCTAACCACAGTTTCGGCTTCTGTTCAGCCGCTGTTGCGCAAGCAAAACGGGTTGGCGTGGATCGAGCCTGACGGCATTGATGATACGTTCGACGCGGGCCGGGTACTCACCGGGGCATCGCAACTTTCCTTCGCGTTCTCGTGGGAGACGCCTTCGGACGTGTCCATCAATAACCAATGTGAAATTTTAGGGGACCGGAACTCTTCAGGCGCGTTCAACGGCGGTCTGAGCATACAGTTTCGAGAATATCTTAAAGTGTCTCTGAAGGACGGCACACAACTCACCGGACAGACGCCGAGTAAAGCCGCACCGAACGAAAGTCAGGCCGTAGTAGTGCTGATAGATTACACCGCCGCGACCGACACGGATCGCATCAAAATCTACGTGAATGGCGTCCAGCAAACGCTCACATTCTCGGGCGCTTTGACAGGGACTGCCGGAGCGGTGGCTGACAGAGATCAGCACTACTTCTCGGCGGGGGCGGGCCTCTACTCTGATGGTAAGTTTTATTCGACGTTGCTGATCGACAGGCTTCTCACGCCAGCCGAGATCACAGGGATCACAAACCGATTCCGCTTCAAAAACGGGACACTCTGACATGGCTGTAATTACCTCATCAGGCCCCGATATCACGGCAGCTGACCTGCCGTCGTTCGGATACAATCTCTCCTACATTACTGATAGCGGGCAAAGCCGCGTGCTGAACCGCTGCCTGCAAGCTGGGGGGCCTCGTCGGGACGGAGCGCGCTTTGAACCTCAGTATCTGGATGCGGATGGTCAGCTTACATCGCTTCCGCCGGGGGTCACCCGTGTGACCTACAATCTGCTGCGCAGGGTGCCTAGCATCACTGACGCGCAGGCGGCAGCGTTGTTCGCCACAATGAACAAGCAATACCGCTTGACTTGGGAGAATGGCCCAGCGACAGCCACTTTTTTCTCTCCGGTCAACGTCGTCTCCCAAAATGACCGAAACATTGTCTTCACGTTCCCCGACCTAAATTATTACGACGCGCGGTTCGATGGCTGCGATGTTGATGGCTGGCCGACGAATGTAACGCTCGTGGAAGTCGAGAAAGAGGCCTTGTTGGCCCAAGGCGAGGTTTGGGACCCTGATTTTCTTGGCATTATCGGGGAAGACCCGGCCAACTACCTCAAGCCCGCACATTACCGTTTTATGGATTGGTGCGGCACGAACTGGTCCCCCCAAGTTACGTGGGCAGACAGGACCCCTCCGACCGCGCTTGAGCAGCGAACCGTTTCTTATGAGCTAATGATCAACCTGTGCAACCGGATGCAGGTCGATCCTTGGTTTTGCATCCCGCACATGGCTGATGATGATTACGTCGTCCAGCTTGTGCAACTCGTCAATGCAACCCTAGACCCGAACCTTACTCCGCGTTTTGAATACACAAACGAGGGCTGGAATTATAATTTCAGTCAGTTTGGATACCTAGCCCAAACCGGCGAGACTGTTTTCGGGACGACGGACTTGACAGAATACCAGCATTATTACGGAATGCGTGCCGCTCAGGTGATGAGGATCGTTACCGATACAATCACACGCACGAACTACCGCCGGGTGCTTGCTTGGGGCCGCGTGCAGCACACCGACAATATCTTTACCGCGTCAAAATGGCAGGCGGTGGATCCGGACAACTATATCGCGCCCTACAAGCTCTTTGATGACTTCGCCACCAATATCTATTTCGGAGATGCTCTCTTGAGGCGAAACGACATCTGGACGACTTTACGTGACAGCGGCCACGCCGCGGCGCTCGCTCTTCTAAAATCCCTTCTGCCTTCCGCACCAGATGCGGAGATCACTCATTTCAACTTCTGGCAAGGGAAGTGCGAAAAATACGGGTTGTCGTTCATTTCTTACGAAGGCGGACAACACTGCAACCTAACCTCTGTAGTGTCTCTTAGTAACCTGAACGGCGTAAACCTATTTGAGACGGATTTAATTGTGCCGGACGCTGCCGCTTTCCAAGTGGGCGAAACCGTCACGCAATCCGGTGGCGGCTCGGGGACAATCCTGCGCATCCAGGACGGCAAGATATTCATCGATACGGATGCGAAATTCGTCACAAATGTTGCCGTGACGGGCGGCACCTCTGGGGCCTCTCAAGTCCCTACATCAGCCAACCTAAACAACCCGAAAGCGGGCGTCATGGATCTGATGGAGGACTGGCAGTATTCCGACGAGATGGGCGCCGCCGAGAACAAGAACCGTGGGAACTTCCGCAAGGCAGGCGGCAGGGACATCACACTTTTCTCAGATATATCCATCGGGTCGAAGGACGGTTTCTGGGCGCTTCTGCCCTATATCGGCGCTGATACCGGGACTATGCGGGGGGTGCAGTCGTTCTTTGCTGCGAACCCCCGCAGCTACCTTCGGACGCGCGCGAAGCCCTTGGTGACGTGATCCGGCGCTATCCTTTGCGGCCCTCGTGGTAGTACACATTGCCATCCCTGATGATCCCGCTCTTGCCGCGCCGCCCGACGATGAAAAGGATGAGGCGAACGAGCCAAAAGCCTTTCTCGGGGCTAGTGCTCTCCGCAACAGCCTTAAGAGTATCTACGGCGTGGACGCCTGACGCGATGTGCTTTTTACCGTCCGGGGTGGTCATGAAGGCGATGTCGTAAGAACCGCGATAGATCTTAAAGCCGTCTAATTTCCAGCCATCGGCGGTTTTCGACCACTGCGGAGGGACATCCTGCGCGGCGTAGTTTACAGTTAGGTCAGCCATGATCGAACCTCTAAAGTTCGGTTTTGGTCAGGACGGGGGGAAGCGTTAGGGCGCGCCCCCGTCCGACTGTATAGCCCTTTCGGATAGCCGTACGTCAACGTTTTTTAGGTTAACCACCTCATAAACTTGCGCCCGCCACTCCCCCACGACCACGACAGACGGAGACGACATGGCCTTTCTCAGACGGATCACGACAGGCGTGGTCTCGCACTTTGGTATGCGAGTATCAGAGTGGGCCATGATTTGGCCTTGCGCGGCCATGGGCTTCGCGCTCAACGTGCAGCGGGACATGTTCGACACGTCGCCTAGCTTTGCAAAGTTGGCTGGTTGGCTTGACGAACCCGAGTGGGCGTTCCTGGCGCTGATCTGTGCGATTGTTCGGCTTGCCGCCCTCACGGTCAACGGGACGTTCGCATCCTTTCCGTATTCCCCGCACATCCGCATCGCGGCGTCGTTTCTGTCGGGATGGTTCTGGTTTCAATTCACAGCCGGGTTCGCGTCCGCTGCCTTGGCGGGAAGCGGCGCGTGGTCGGCGGTCTGCGCCTACAGCACCTTGCTCATCCTCGAAGCGGTCAATGTCTACCGCTCATCGAAAGACCTGACACGACTGAATGCGGGGTGAGGCCCTTGGAAAACATCACCCCCGAGAACGTCGCCAACGGGCTGGCGCTGCTGGTGTTCGCCATCCTGTCGGGCCTTGGCCTCTACAGCGGGCGTAGGGTCGGCAAAGCGGAGCCTCAATCCTCAATGACCGTAGCGGGCGCGCTGATCGACGGCAAAGACGCCCGTGAACTCAAGGATGCAATGCTACGCTGCGCCGAGGCGACGGAAGAGAGCGCGCGGCAAGTTGAGAGGGCCACAGCCCAAATGCAGCGGATGACCGACGAGCTTATTCGCGGCCAACGCTAACCACCCCCGACAACTCACCGACCCACACCCGCCCCGGCGGGGCCAACGTGCTGCACAGGAGGCAGATATGGAGATCACCCCCCGCGTGGCGATGGAAGTCGCTTCGCATGAAGGCGTCGTACGCCAAGCCTACAAGGATAGCGTCGGGGTCTGGACGTGGTCGGTCGGCCTGACCTCTGCCACCGGTCACAACGTCCGGCGCTATATCGACAACCCCCAGCCATTGGAAAAATGCCTGTCGATCTTCGTCTGGGCGCTGAACAACTATGCCGAGGCGGTGCGGGCCGAGTTTGAAGGCCACGTCATGAGCGAGGCTCAGTTCGCGGCGGCGCTTTCCTTCCACTGGAACACGGGTGCCATCCGGTCGGCGTCGTGGTGCGATTACTGGAAGGCCGGGAACATGGCCGAGGCGCGCGAGCGTTTCATGCAGTGGCGCAAGCCTTCTGAGATCATACCCCGCCGGACGGCAGAGGCCAAGCTGTTGTTCGACGGAGTTTGGTCCAGCGACGGCAAGATGACCGAATACACCCGCCTCACGTCGAACCATACTCCCGTGTGGTCGTCGGCGCAGCGCGTCGAGATCGATGACACGCTGCAACGCCTTCTTGGCAGCACCGAACCGGAGGCCCCCACCGACCCTTTGGCCGAGATCGCCGCCATCCGCGCGGCGCTGAACCGGCTGGAAGCTCAGCTAGGAGAGACGGCATGAACATCGGCAAGGTTGTGCGTGACGCGGTGGGACAGGTGGCCCCCAGCGTCGGACAGGCTCTAGGAGGCCCCGCAGGCGGCTTCGTGGGCCGTCAGGTGTCCCAAGTGCTGACGGGCCGTCCTGACGCCTCAGAGGACGCCCTGCGCGCTGCGGTGGCCGAGATGACGCCAGAACAGGTGGCGAGCCTCGAAGCCATCGAGTTGCAGCTTACCGAGCGCGAGCGGATCGCTGCCGGGGACCGTGCTGACGCGCGTGATCGGCAACAGGTATCGAATGACCAGACCCCGGCGCGGCTGGCTTATCTGAACCTCGGGCTTCTGGCTGCTGTCATTGCCGCGCTGCTGGCAATGTCATTCTGGTCAATCGACCCGCCTCAAACCGTTCTCAGCGTCGTCACCATGTTGATCGGCGCACTGCTGGCGCGCAATGAGCAGATCGGCAACTTCTTCTTCGGGTCCACCACAGACAGCCGCCGAAAGACCGGGCTGCTGGCGGGTCGGAGAGGCTGACATGAGGCGGGCGGCGCGGCGAGCCATTGGCTACGTCTCGTGTCGCTCACGCTATGCAGCCACAGGGGATCTAAGGTCGTGGTGCGCCCACGCCCATGACAACCAGAACCGATGGCACTGGCGCGTCCATGTGGCGATCTGGGATGGCATATTTGAGGTGCTGGGGCAGCGCGATCACTGCGCCCGGTCTAGCGCCCTGTGGCGGCGGTATCATCGGCTGAGATTACCAAGGCAGAACGACACCTCGAACGCCCTTGGACTTGGCATATCGAACAGTGGACCAAGTTCCTGATCGCTGCTTTTCCGGGCCGTCCGGGGCTGCTATCATCCGGTCAACGGAATGGACGATCTCGCGATTGCGTGGCAGGTAGTCCAGCGGCTCGCGCACCTCATCAGCTTCACAGAAGGCGCGCAGGGCCGGGTTGATCGGTGGATGCGCCACCGTGCGAAGGCCAAGGCTCACCGCGACCCCATGGGCCTGCTCGTCAAAGCCGAAGCAGTCGCCGTGGTGAAGCTCGGTCGCGCCCATCTCGACCAGCGTGCGCCGCAGCCGTGCCAGCGTCTCCGCAGGCCGCGCATGTCGTGATCCGGTGACGCCGACTTTCATGCGCTATCCTACCTCATGGCGGGGCTGCGGTGAATCCCCTAGGACGGGTCTAGGGTGCATAAAGCCGTTTCCGACGACCATAGTTGATTGCCTGATACCGCCGCAGCCAGATCCAGCGCCCGCACTCCATCCGAGCCGGTAGCCATGCGAAGGCGGGGGTGTATGACGTTGCCATGCGGGCTATCTCCTATGGGCGGCGAAGGCCGCGGGGGCTAGGCGCGGCGCAGAGCGGCAAGATCGTCGTCGGTCAGGCCAAGGCTTCTCGCCTTCTCTTCGGCCTCTCGCTTCGCGTCGATCACCATCTGCGCCCGATCATCTTCCTTGCTGGCCGGAACCATGTTAACAGGTCCGAACCATGCCGCGCCCTTCTTCTCAAGCGTCACGGACATGACGGTTCCGTTCGTGCCTTGAACGTCCGCACCCTTCGCCAGCCGAACGGCGGTCGCCTCGGTCTCGCAGATGTGCTTGATGTATTGCCGCCCGCGCCCTTCGGTCAGGTCAGTGTTCACCGTAACGGCAAAGGCTTCTCGGGTTTCTCTCTGTTCGTCTGGCATCGTCTCTCTCCTGTATAGTGGTGGGGGCGGGGTCAGAGGTAGTTGTCGCTGTCGAGCCGGTCGATGATCGCGTGAACCTCGGCCTTCCTCCCGGCATTGATGACATCCTGCGGGGTCTCGCCGCCAAGCTGCGGATGCGGTGAGCCGATCCACTGGCCGATCTCTTCCGACGAGTAGTAGGCGCGAAGGCGGTCAGCCACGCGGAAGCACTCGGGATGATATGGCCCGGTCTTGCTCTTCTGCTGGCGGTCGCAAGCCCGGCAGACCCAGACGCCATAGTTCCGAGCGACCGCCACGTTGTAGGGCGCCTCTCGACCGCATGGCCCGCATTGGAATGATCCTGTCAGCACGTCGCTATCCTCTCCATCCAAGTCCATCCGGGGGCGCGGCTAGTCGGCCGGAGCATCGTCAAACGCCAAAAGTTCTTCCCGAAGGCTGGTAGCATTGCGGGCGGCATATTCCGCCTTCCTATCCTCTTCCTCGATCTTTTCCAGCAAGCGCTGGCGCATCGTGTCGCGGTCACGCACAGCCCCGGCTTTCCGATAGACCGGCGAGCTAGTCCCGTTCGGGTGGCGCAGGTCAACGATGTCTTCGCGCCGATAGTGGACCTCTTCCCCGTGCGGGATTTCTTCCAGGTCCTCGATATTTGCGATCAGCTCAAAATCAGCGCTTTCGGTGCAAACTGACCGACCACCGTTGCGGCTATCGGACCATCCGTTTTGCAGGAAGCGAGATCAAAAGTTCATCCAGTAGATGTCCAAGGGCCTACCCTCGTGCACGATGGCGATGCGCGCCTTGCAGTGGTAGTCACCGAACGAACCAAAGTCATTCCAACCAAGCTCCGGTTTCCACTGCCATTTGAGAATGTCTCCGTCTCTCACCCGGTATCTCCTTGCTACGAAAAAATTACGAACGGCTGCCTGTCGCGACTTGTGCTATTGCGTTGCCGTTGCGCGCCGCCCGCACCTCAGAGAAGGCGGCACCGGGCCGTGGACACAATCCCTGTAAGTGATTGAATCCGTTGGCCTCCGTGAGGCGGCAAAGTGTCCACCTGATTTCTGGCAAGTGGTTGATTTTGCTTGATTGACGGTAGGCCCGGAGGGACTTGAACCCCGTTTTTCGGCCATTGATTTCATTGGTGAAATAGGGATTTGTGTCCCATTGGGATACCCGAAAATGGGTCCGTTGGACACAATCATGATTTTCGCTCCATCGCAGCACGGCACATTTCGAAAAATTCATCGTCACCCCAATCTGATCGGGCAACGTTTGCCATGGTAGTGATAAGTCGCACATTGCCCGGCACATATCCGCCAACGGGGATGATCCTGTCGAGGCTCATTGCCCTTGGATTTCGTAGCCCGCCTTCATGCGCGCCGAAAGCAAAGGTCATGCCCGTCAGCGCGCACCGGCAACGCTGTTGGCGCAGCAATTCGATGACCATTTCCTCCGTCATCTGGAAAAGCACGTTCTTCCTTGTCGCACGCTTTCGTGCCCGGGCTACAGCCAGTTTCGCCGCTTCGCCTACGACCTTGGTATTGTATAGGTATTTGCGCGCGGTGCGGGGCGTGGATTGCGCAATATTAACTCCGCTCCGGGCAAGCTCGTAGTGCAAGATAAACTCCGGACTGCCTGGCTCCGAGAAGATAACCACACGGTTTGAAGGGTTGCCCTTCTCGCGCACGCGATAGCGCACTCGACCACCCCGCAGGTTCTCCACGATCAGCCCGGGGAACTCGATCTTCTCGGATTTACCATTAGCCAAAGTCCAACTCCCTAATTGACGCCATCGCAGACGCCGC
>PARI01000035.1 GCA_002711415.1 Phycisphaerae bacterium
CCAAGGGAAAGTTTCCTGAGGTCCGGATCATCGTCCCGTGCGATCAGCACGGTGGTTCCCTTGGTGCCAAAGATGAATGCGTACTGGTAGGCAACCGGTACGCCCCCGCATTCGAGTCGGAGCAGGCAGCACTTCCCCTTCGCGGCCATCGAAACGGCGAGTTCACGATGGAACTCGACCGCACCGGTCCAGTCACCGAAGTGACCGAGTCGACCCTCCGCATTCCACTGTCGAGTGTGCATTGCGATGAATGTGTCGAACTCGGATGCGATTTCCTCCGGCGCAGTGATGTGGGTGATATGGGCACCCTCGTACTCCAAAAACCGTTTCAGACGTCTTCGATACGACTTGCGACCGGATCGACCGAGATTATTGAGGAAATCATCGAACGAGTCAGGGAGCGAGGTGACTGTCGCGAACCCGAATCGAAGACAGCGGGCAGTGAGCCCGGTCGTGGCTGAAACCGATTCGATGAGGACACCGACATCCTCCTGGTTCAACCGTCCACTCATGGGTCCGAGTGCAACCGTGTCGACACCCGGGGCATCCATGGCGGCCTTCACGATCGCATCAAGGGCGGACTGCTCGTGTCCGGGGCGAACGAGAATCTCCGTGCGGGAAATGGTGGAGTCGCTTCCACAGGAGCGAAGCAGCCGGAATCCCCCTGTCCATGGAAGTCGCGTGAACATCAACGGCGCAACGGCGACCAGCTCATGTCCATCACGGACGATCACGACCTTCAATGGCCTGCCATCAAGGTAGTGCCGCGTCCAGGCCATGATCCACTCTGGGGTGGAGCATGGAAACGCACCGACGGCCACGGCAAGCTCTCGCCACTGATCTGCCAGCGGCTGCAGTTGCAAGGGCTCGGTGATGATTTCGACCGTGTAGTCAGTCATGATTCAGGCGGGGATTTGATTACTCAGCAGGAAACGGAGCGACTTGATGGACCGGTCAAGCCTATACACCGAGGGTTGGTGGAACAGGGCTGGGATCGCATGGATCAGGACCCGGAAGATCATGGAGATCAGGAGGATGGCCCACGCCATGAACCACCCGGCCCGGCCATGATGCTTGGCCATGAACTGGAGCTGGCTCTTCTGCTTCTGCACGTACATCTTCGGCTTGACCTGTCGGGTGCTCTTGCTGCCACCATCAAGGTGAAGGATCCATGAACCCGGGAAGAACCGGCAGGCGGACCCTGCCTTGTGGAACCGATAGCACCAGTCGGCCTCCTCCGTGTAGATGAAGAACCGTTCGTCAAGCAGGCCGATCTCGGCGATCCGATCGCTCCTGACCAGCATGAACATGCCCGAGATCACATCGACGTCACGCTCGCTGCAGCGATCCCAACCAGCGATGATGTCGCCGCCGAACAGAGACGGGCACAACCGTGCGAGGCCGAACTCCCGGAGGAACAGGCGACCCGGGGTCGGGAACCGGAAGCAGGTCTGCTGGATGACCTCCGGGGTCTCGCGAACCTGGCACCCGACGACGCCGCACTCCGTATGCTCATCGGCGATGGCGATCATGTCATCCAGGACCGTGTCGACGATGAGCGTGTCGGGGTTCAACAGGAGGACGTACCGTCCCGTGGCGATCCGGATGCCCTGGTTGTTCGCCGCTGCGAAACCCATGTTCATGTCGTTGGCGATCAATCGAACCCCCGGGTGCCGGGCTTTGACCATCTCGCAGGAATCGTCCGAACTGGCGTTGTCGACCACGATGATCTCGTGCGGACAGGACGCATTGGCTCCGATGGACTCCAGGCATCCATCGAGGACGTCGCTGGCATTCCAGTTCACGATGACTATGGACAGCTCGACGGTCGTGTCATTCATCTGATCGATCTTCCAGTGATCCTCGCGTTACGTCTCAGGTGAAGCCTGACCAGCGACCTGGTCAGGAGTCCTCGGACTCCCCCGCCCATGGCACGCCACTGTCCGGGCAGTTCCACCTTTTTCCCGCCCATCCGATCCTTGAAACGGTAGACGTCCGGATTGTCGTCCGTGTCGATGCCGCCGAGGTCGTACCATCGAACGCCGGCATCGTGACATCTGCGAATCACGTGCCATTGAAGCAGGTACGAAGCATTGATCCGGCGGCCGTCCGCACCGGACGCACCCACCAGATAGATCGCGCCGAGACCATGCATGCCGTAGAGAAGACACGCTACATCGGTTCCCTCGAGACTGGCGACCGCCGCCCTCAGCACGGGTGATCGACCGTCCGACCATTGGAGCGAGGTGAACGTCCCGGACGGCATCAAGGTCTTGAAGCTCTTCTGCTGCACCAGGTCGCTGAACAGCGGGTCGACCCTGGCGAGCATCTCCGGAGAATCGTCGTCCTCGATCTCAAGGCCTGATGATTCAGCCTTCTTCAACGAGTTCCTCCACTTTCCATGAAGTGATTGGCGCATCACCTCGATGGAGGCATCCGTTCGGATCAGGATCGTGCGGTACCTCCTTCGGGAAGCATCCGGCTCGAATCCGCCGGCCAGGATCTGGCCCTGCAGGTCGTCTATCTCCATGAACGAGGTGATCGTCGGCTGAATGTACAGCAGGCACCCGCGTCGAACCTGGTATTCCGACCGCAATGCAGCAAGGATGTCCTCAACCGGTGGCGAGGAGCCCGCCTCCTTCAAAAGCATCAAGGGACCACCATTGATGTACGCGATGTCGCGACCGATCGGAACGTGATGAATACGAACGATGGCAGCGGCACGCATCATGCCGGATCGCTCGATGACGACATGCTCCAGTTCCGATCGAGTGCGATCAGCCATCGCGGTGGCAAAGACCGACTCCTGCAGATGGGTGAAGTCGGAGAACCGTCGTGCATGCTCCAGCCAACGCTCGGGACCGATGACCACGACCTTGTCAGCATTTCGATCATCCATTCGGTTGCCCTGGGTCATCGAAGCCCCTTCAGCCACGACTTGATCGAGGCAAGAGTCCCTGGAACAGGATCGTGCTCCAGCATCTTCATGACATGATCGAAATTGGCTCGGGTCACCGTGTATCTCGGCCGTCTCCACTGATCCTCGGTCGCCGGCTGTCCGTCACTCGTGTAGACGGTCCTGAAGCCTGCACGCTTCAATGCCTGCAGGGACCTGCGGTCATATCGACCGAACGGACAGGCCGCCTCGGTCACGTCGGCCCCGGACATCTCCTGGAGCATGGACCGGGCCTGCCCGATCTCCGCCTGGAGTTCGGCTTCCTTTAGTCCCTGCCACGAAACGTGGTTCAAGCCGTGGCTGCCGATCGTCATGCCCGAGTCAACCAGTCGCCGGATGCCATCGGCGCTGATGTAGCCGGGCGAGTCGACCAGGCCCGCACAGATGAAGAATGTCGCCTTCAAACCGTGATCCATCAGCATCGGGAGCACGACGGACTGGTCGGACTCGAGGCCGTCATCGAAGGTGAGCTTCACGGACGGTCGCGAGGTGACCTGCTCGAACAGGCGGCCAACCAGATCGGCGTCGAGCCAGTAAGGCGCATCGGGGCCGTCGACCGGGGGACACCCGACGCCGTGCAAGGTGAGTATGAAGTGATGCCTGCCTGTATTCATCCGTGGACGCCTCATGGGACAAACACCTTCATCCATGAAGGTGTTTGTCCAATGTTGCAACTGGAAGCGTGGATTGTCGAGTCTCGCCCTTCAGTTCAGTTCGTAATGGACGTTTTGGACCGGACTCTTCCATGGGAACGATCCGTCCCAGTGGATCTCGGGGTCGTATGGTTCGAAGCTTGCGTGCTTGTCCGGGTACGGGATGAGGAATTCGGTGTTGGCATAGTCGAACCATGAATCGGTGATCCGGGCCGCCTCGGTCACGAAGTCCTGGTCGGATCGCCAGTTGGCTGGACCCACGAGGGTGCATCCCTCGATCACGAGGTGGCTGACTGGGCCGCCGAACTGCATCACTCTCGCGACATATCCTTCATCATCCTCCTGATTGCTGATGATGCAGTCGACGAAGGCGAGATCCTCACCGGTGGCCGGGGTTCCGAAGAAGATGCCCTGTCCACTGCATGAACCGCCGATCGAGATGATGCCGCGATAGATGCCGTTGCTGATCGGGGGAGCCCCCACCTCTGCATGGAACTGGAGCACGTCGTTGTGAGCACCACTCTGGCTGCCACACCCGTTGAGATCCTCGACGGTCACGTCCAGGACGAGCTTGCAGATCTGTCCACGCATCGCATCGACGCCGATGTGCCTGAGATCGATGTTCCTGTAGATGGCTCCCATGAACGGACGCTTGCAGTTCTCGATCGTGGTGTCAGTCACGTAGTTGGCGACCCCGCCGCTTCCCCAGTCACCGTCCGCAAGCCGCCCCGGCCCGTTGAGGTTGCATTCGCTGACCCACTTGGACTGGCCCGAAGCACTGCTGAAGATGTACTGGGAGATCGAACCGTCATCCGGCATCTGGATGTTCAGCCTGTGGAACCGGAGCAGCTTGGCGCGAAGACCGGACAGCGATTCCACGCCGGTGACCAGGACCTTCTCCATTGGAGTCTGCGGGTCGTGCGTGATGGTCAGCCAGCGATCATCGACATAGGTGTGGAGTCCCCACGAGTAGGTCCCGATGCTATGGCTTCCCGGGAGCAGGTAGATGGTTCCGCCATCTGCATTCTTCCCCTGTTCGTCCTGGATCGAACGTGCCGCCTTCATCATGCTCGCATAGGGCTTCTCCCTGCTGCCGTCGCCGGTCTGGTCGGACCCGTCCTTGGACACCCAGCGATCGAGTGACCCGAGCGTACGCCCGTGGTTGGAGCTGAGGAACAGCGAGTGCTCACCAGTACGAATCGCCTCGTCATCGATCTGGCCGGCCATGATCCTCGGCGTACCCACGTTGGGCCAGACGATGGCACGGATCTCGTGGTTCCCATCGGCCATGGTGGATGGATCGATGGTGACCCAGTATTCGTCCTGTCCGGTTCGTGGATTCTGCTTCATTTCATTGACTGGAAGCCACGGGCCCCCATCCAGTGAGAATTCAACCCGGTCGATGCGGCCGAAGTGATACGCGACGATTCCGACCTGGAACTCCTGGTCGACGGTCTGGTACGGAACGACATCCCAGCGAGCCATCGGCTTGTTTTCATACCCGGGTTCACCAGGCAGGCCCACGGGCGACAGTTCGACCGTCTCGCCCTGGAAACCGGTCCCGGGGATGAGCAGGGTGTCATTGCTTTCCGCAGGACACTCACCCCAAGCGGACATCAGTGCCCCCAAATCACTACCGCCGACCGATCCATCCTGATCCAGGTCGCCTTCTGGCCCACGGGAGCCCCAGTTGGCGAAGAGGAGGCCGATGTCCTGGCCATCGACCAGGCCGTCTCCACTCAGATCAGCTGGACAATCGGCTGACGCGGAGACTCCGGAGAGAGTGAACTGAGATGCCACCGAGATGGCGAGGATGAAACCAGGTGCGTATGCAGATCGCATAGCTGCCTCCTTGATGCTGCTCGTGATGTTCGAGCGGGTGTTGTCTCGTCGATCGTGGCTGACTCCTTGATCAACCACATGAGAAATACACCTGGAGGCATCTGGCCATTATGGGGGGAATCCCTACTTGTGAGGCCATCCCCCCTCCTGGATCCCCTGGAGGGCATTCCGTTCCTGCAATGAGCAGGATTTCATTCGATTTGAGCCTGGATCAGTTGTCCGTGTACGTGACGTTGGTCACGGGGCTGGTCCAGGGAAGGGTTCCCGGCCAGTGGGCCCCTGGGTTCGGGGGATCCCACGCCGCGGGCTTGTCCGGGTACAGGACGAAGAACTCCGTGTTGGCCGAATCGAACCACGTGTCGACGATCCTGATCGCCTGGCCCACGAAGTTCTGGTCGGTGCGCCAGTTCGCCGGTCCGATGAGCGTGCATCCATCCAGCAGCATGTGGGTCGTGCTCCCGCCGAACTGCATGACGCGGGCGACATACTCCTCGCCGGACTGGTTCGTGACAAAGCAGTTGACGAACGCCAGGTCCTCGACCGTGACGGCATCACCGGAGAAGATGCCCTGCCCGCTGCACTGATCCCCAGTCGGGGAGTTCATGTCCCTGTAGATACAGTTGGAGATGGGCGGTGCGCCGGGCGATGAGTGGAACTGGAGCAGGTCGTTGTGGGCGCCGCTATCGCTGCCACACCCATTCAGGTCCTCGACCATCACGTCAAGGACGAGCTTGCAGACCTGACCACGCATCGCATCGACACCGATGTGACGCAGGTCCACGTTCCTGTAGATGTTTGCCATGAACGGTCGCTGGCAGTTCTCGATCGCGGTGTCGGTGACGTAGTTGGCGACACCACCACTGCCCCAGTCCCCGTCGGCAAGACGTCCGGGGCCATTGAGGTGGCTCTCGCTGACCCACTTGAACTGGCCGGGGGCGCTGCTGAAGATGTACTGACCGATGGATCCATCGCTTGGCATCTGGATGTTCAACCTGTGGAACCGGAGCAACTTCGTGCGGATTCCCGACAAGGCGGTCACGCCATTGATGCTGACGGCCGACTGGGGAGTCTGCGGGTCATGCGTGATGGTCAGCCACCGGTTCTCGATGTTGGTGTGAAGACTCCAGGAGTAGTCCCCGATCATGTAGTCGCCCGGCATGAGGTAGATCATGCCACCATCGGCATTCTGACCCTGCTCATCCTGGATCGATCGAGCAGCCTTCATGATGCTCGAATAGGGATTCTCCTTGCTGCCATCACCGGTCTGGTCCGAGCCCGACTCGGCAACCCACCTCGAAAGTGTCGGCAGGGAACCACCCGCGTTGGAACTGACGAACATGGAGTGTTCGCCGACATAGGCGGAATCGTCATCGATCGCACCTGCAAGCACTCGCGGAGTTCCGGTCACGGGCCAGATGATCGCACGAAGCTCATGCACGCCGTCGGAAAGCTGTGAACCCGGAAGATAGGCCCAGTACTCCTCCTGGAGAGTCCTCGGATTGAGGCTTGGCTGGTCGATCGCCAGCCATGGGCCACCGTCGAGCGAGATATCGACCTTCGCGATCCCGTTGATGTGGTACGCGACCACGCCGACGGGAAACTCAAGACTGGTGGTCTGGAATGGAACGACGTCCCATCGGGCCATCGGCTTGTTGCTGTAGCCCGGGATCGAGGGATTCCCGACCGGTCCTGGCTGCGACGTCTCGCCGGAGAAACCGGATCCTGCGACCAGAGTCTCGCCAGTTCCCGGACCAGATCCACCACCGTTCTGTGAATCGTGTGCCAGGGCGATCGCCAGGTCGGCTCCATCGACGAGACCACTCTGGTTCAGGTCACCTTCGCCACCCTCGTTGCCCCAGTTGGCCAGGACGATCAGGTACAGCTGCGATCCGGTCGCGGCCATGGTCGTTCCCTGCTCGGGTACGACCGGGCTTGACGTGTTGCCACTGGAAGTCACCGGCCCTTCGGCGACGACACCGGCTGCTCCGGAAGTCACGATGGATACGGGTTCGTTGGCGATGACCGTGGGCGTCGGCGAGAAGGATGGACCCGTTTCGGACAGGTCGATCTCGGCAAGGGGCGTCCAACCGCTGGCGACGACGACTTCATCACCTTCATCACCGGCCTGCTGCTGAGCTGCCACGGGGGCCGGCTCATCCGCAGGCGTCGAGCCGGAAGGCTCCTGCGTGTTCGAGGCGGTCGATCCGGATGGCGCGGCCGGCTTCGGTGCGGCCGCCTTCTTCTTCGGACTGCTTGTCGATGGTGTCTGCTTGTTCCTGTAACTGCCACGTGGAGTGTTGAAGACCTTTCGCTGTCGAGTGGCCTTGCTGTTTCCGCTGGACTTGGAGGCCTGGCCGGTCGCCTTGGGCGTCGCAGGCTTGACCTTCGTCGGGATCGAGATCCTCCAGTTGCCGTTGACACGGTAGATCAGCGGCCTTCCTTCGGAGAGGCGGAGGTTCTCCTTGAACGCACGCCTGACATTGCCACTCTCGGCATTGAGGCCGTCTTTCTCGATGACCAGCGTCTTGCTGGAGACGAATGCGGTCATCCCGTCGATGACACCCTGGTACCTATGGTTGGATTCGGCGAGCATCGCCTTGTCGGCGTTGGCATCCTCGAACGGGAGACCCTCGATCGAGATGGCGATACCTGGCTGCTTCTGGAGGACGACGCCGATCATCTGCTCGAGCTGGTCGGCCAGCCGTGTCTCATATGCACGAACGACATCGACTTCGCTGTTGTTCAGGAGCTTCGACTGGACCTGGTTCGGCAGGTCGGCGAACCTCAGGGGCGCCCCCTTGATCGAGATGGTGATCAACCTTCCCTGGTTTTCCTCGGCGAGCTTTGAAATCAAGTCGACGGCTCCTGGCGGTACCGTCGGCACGGTCGGACTGTGCGGTCCGAGCAGGTCCAGTTCGTGGATCACGGGAGTGCGCGCTGGCTGGATCATCATGTCCTGTCCGATGGCTTCGGTGGAAAGTGACAGCAACAGGAGCAGCGACGGCACGGCGCATGCACGTGTCAACCATCGATTCAGCGGCGCAGTCACGCGATGGGCCTTGAACCAACGGGCACAACAATAAATGAACGACATGACCACTCCTTGCTTACCTGAACTCAACATGCCTGAAACCCTCGTAGATGTAACAACCTGGGGACACCTGTCTGGCCTAACATCGAAATCGAGGAGGGGCGGATCCAGAATTCCATGACGGAATTGATGGACAATGGATTCTCCAGCACTGAATAGCCGGATACCCCGTACAACCTGCAGAACTGGCCCAGATTAACGTTCATCCCTGCCACTGCCTCCATAAAAGAGACGCGCGAGCCTTGGATTCCGATCGGGAACCCGGCCCGTATGACTTGATCAACTCGTTGGCATTTGCCTGGTCCCGGACCAGTTCAAGGAGCCTGAGGTACTGAACAAGCTGGATCAGCATCCAGCCGGGTCGCCGGCCCCTGCCGACACTGGAAAGCCCCCACCGGGAGCCACGAGTGAACCGGGATCGCTTGAATCGGTTTCCGATCGATCGAACCAGGGATGATCGCCTTCGAACAGTGCTTGTTGACAACTGATTATCAAATGGAATGGCCGACAAATCGCCCGAAATTCGCTCCAGGGCCTTGGTCTGTAGGTCGTTGCCAATCAGGCGTTCCACGGGCACACCTCGCATCAGCGCCATCAACTGGCGATCCGCAAGCGGGATGTGAACCCGGTCGACCGATCGCGACATGGCCAGTGGTGACTGCACGATCGATCGTCCGCCCCAGTGACGAAGACTGAACTCCGCGATCGGGTTGGGCATCTGGATCAGGGGCTCGACATGCTCGGCGAGGTGATCCACCCAGGAGTCCGACAGGAGGGGGGACAAATCCCCGTCGAACTCAAGCAGGCCAAGCTCCTCCTCCGAAGGTGTCGCACAGGCATTGGCGAGTACACGGCTCCACTCTTGCCAGTCCCGCTGCTTCAGGAGCATGATCGAATTCGGTTCGATCAGATCCGATCGGGACATCACCCCTGCACCGAACCCGTCATACACCTCGGTTGCACGGGTGGCCATGGCGTCCCAGAGAGGAACGATCCACGTATGTTCCAACGAATTCAACCCAGTGATCATGTTCTTTCGAATCATGGAGTCATGAAACGATTGTCGTCCTTCGATCGTGACAAGAGGGACATCCAGGGCGGCGCAGACCCGCCCGGCAATCACCGAATCGGGCGACGACGTGACACCGCCCTTGACAATGGTGCAGGCTCGGAGGCCCTTTCCGTGCTGGCGGAGCAGTTCCAGAAGGATCATCCGTGAATCACGCCCTCCGGAAATCGGTACGAACGGCTCGCTTCCGACCGGCAATCGAAGGCTGACCGACTCCCTGAACAGGTCGATGTAGGAATCAACCAGTTCGTCATCTGAGCAATCGCTGGCGCTGATCGCGGGAAGTTCGGATCCCTCGCATGTGACCTTTCCATCGGCCCAGCGAAGGGTCGATCCCGGAAGCAGTGTCCTGATGCCCAAGAATGGGGTCCTGTCCCCGAGGAAGAACCCGATCCGCAGGAAGACGGACAATGCCTCCATGTCCAGCGTTCCATCACACCCGAGTGCAATCAACTGGAGCGGTGAATCAGCCACCCAGAGCTCGTCGCCACTGGCTGCCCAGTACAACGACGCCAGGGCATCATGATCGCACCAGGCCTCCAGGGATTCGCCGGTGGACTTCCAACCGCTCCCCCTCGAGCCGGGAGCCTGGCCCTGAATATCCAGAGGGGAATTCCAGAGACGGGTTCCCTCGACCAGGCACTGTCCGGCCGGGCCGTTGTGAACATGGATCCAATTGAATGAAATACCTGTTTCCTTCAAACCAGGAGCGATTTGAGACATGGGATGGGCAGGCTTCGCCCCCGTCAGCTACGTGATTTCGCAGCGATGAGCCGTGAACTGGAGATCACGGCTTCTGCCCGGTCAGCCGTGCTCATTGTCGGGCACGCCAAGCGTGCGTAAGTCGTCTCAGGCCAATGGCTCGAGAAAATCCCTTTCAATTTCAACAGACGCGCCCTGGCCAAGCATGTCAACGGAGAGGATGAGCCGCGTGGATCGAGCATTTCGCTCATCGAGCACGTGGCCCTCGACCCCCTTGAGAGGTCCACGAACAACACGACAGTGCGTCCCAGGGGGAATTCCGATGTATCGCTCGACCAGGGGCTGGCTCTCGACCGCTCTCATGACATCAGCCAACTCGGCTTCCAGTCGGGCCTGGTCTCGGACCTCGAGGATCTGGCAGACCCGCTTGGACGACACGGCCTCATAGGCGGCTTCGGGCTGGCCATGAAGGAATACGTACCCTGGAAAGAGGGGGACGGTCACCTTCCGGTGGGAGTTGGAAGTCGCGGTGACTCTCCTGACCAGTGGAAGTCGGTACTCCTGGCGGGTCGCCGCCAATTGCCTCCCTACGGCCTTTTCCTGCCTGGATCGCGTATGAAGCACGATCCAGCGATCCGGGGCTGTCGGAGGCGTGTCACGACGGGTTGCTGAGGCATTCGAGACTTGGATCACCATGGAGAGCCCCAAAACGGCAGCCACTCGACGATCCAACTGGAACGTCGATCAGGCCGTTGTCCTAATCGGCCAGAATGACCCTCTCTCTTGCCAAATAGGGGTGTTTGCATGAACAACGGGCCCCTCAAAGAGGGGCCCGTTGTCAATGTCAGTCTGGTGGTTGATTCCCAGGTCTAGGGAGTCACTTCATCCGTCGCCTGATGATTCCGGCAGCAACAAGGCCGACACCAGCAAGGATCACGGGTGCCGGAAGCGGCACGTAGATCAACTGGTCCTGGTTCTTGCCGTTCTTCAGACCATTCAGCGAGTCATTGAGGTCGTAGGTTCCGGTCAACATGGCAAGTGCCTGTTTGGCCAGCATCTGTGCCTCGGTGTTGAGCTGGCTCCTGAACGCGCCTGCATTCATGTCCAGCGAGAGTGTCGCGTACTGCTCGGACGTGAATGAGGAGTCGAGCGTCTCATGCGAAATCTCCCAGACCAGTGCTGCAAATGCCGCAGCACGGTTGTCCAGGTCCGTCCCGGTGTAGTTGCCACCGAGCCAGTCGTTGTGGAATCTGGTGTAGAGCTCGCCCATGACCTTGGCACGAACGATGCCCATTTCATCCTCGTTGCCCTCGGGAACATCCTGCGTGGGAACGATATCGTAGCAATAGGTATGGCCCTGGGTCACACCTTCGAAGATCTGGACACAGAACAACTGGTAGGTGTTGTTGTATCCGGAGAACTCGCGGCTTCCCAGGAAGAGAGCCTCGAACTCGGTGATTGATTGGGTTGAATTCGCATCGACACCCTTCTGGTAGAAAAAGTGCTGGTCCGTGAGACCGGGGCCGTCAGCAACATACTTCAGGCAGATCTCGGCAGCACTTGCAGTTCCGGTCATGGCAACTGCGAGGAGCAATCCAATTCCAATTGACTTCTTTTTCACCTTAGCTTCCTCTCTGAATCAAATATGGTCTTGATGTCATGCATGCATGAATGCGGGGAATGCACGAATACAACCCACGAACAAATTGAACACTTTGTGTCGACCACAACCCACGAAGGACACTGGCCCACAGCACAACTAATATAACCCCTGCATGTGAATGCACATGCAATTTGCCTTGAATTTTTGAAGCAAATTCTGATGGTCATGAAATTCACATGGAGCCCTCGCACTGTGCGTTATTTGGAAGAAGACTGCTGAACAGATCACGAGTGCGGTCGGGACAGGATCAGGCCAGTTGATTATTGGACCCTGATCAATATGCGTATGCTGGCCCGAGAACTCAGCCAGTTGCTGCATGGTGAACCTGGCCTCCGGTGGACGATGAACCTCTGGATGCTCGAATCAGGGACCTGGCCGTGCCGATGAA
Source organism: Phycisphaerae bacterium (assembly GCA_002711415.1). GTDB lineage: Bacteria > Planctomycetota > Phycisphaerae > Phycisphaerales > SM1A02. Next base: position 12,365 of record PARI01000035.1, read on the forward strand.
CCAAGCTGGATCAGGGGAATCATCACGATGAGTGGATGGTGGGTACATGACGTGTACAACAATGCAGGGCCGGTCATCCTGCTGTCATGGATCTTCTGGGTCCTGCTGTCGATCATCCTCCACGAACTGGCCCATGGCTGGGCGGCGATTCTCGAGGGTGACCAGACACCACGACAGCTCCAGAGGATGACCATGAACCCGGTCGTGCACATGGGGTGGTGGTCCCTGGGTGTGTTCGCCCTTGCGGGGATCGCGTGGGGAGCCATGCCTGTCGATCCCTCCAGGTTCCGCCATGGTCGATTCGGACGGATCCTCGTGGCCCTGGCAGGACCGGCCATGAACCTGGCGATTGCCTTGGTGGTCCTGACCGTTGCAGGCCTGATTCGCCGATTTGGACCTGAATCGGAGATCATCCAGGGCAATCTGGTGACGTTCCTGGTCACGGGCGGGTGGCTGAACCTCCTCCTATGCATGCTGAACCTTCTGCCGGTCCCACCACTGGACGGCTCGAACGTGATGGCGGGCCTCTTTGGCTGGTACAGGAACCTCATGCGAAACCCGAACGTCCAGATGGGGGGCATGCTCATCCTGATCGTCGTGGTCTTTTCCGGCTTCGGGGCCGTGTTATTCGGCACAGCCCAGTTGATCGGCGTCTCCTACGTGAACCTTGTTGCCGGCCCCCCTGCGGCCATGCCTTGACCATGACGAGGGTTCAGGTATCCTGTCCGGTTCGCATCCGCGGGCCGAAGGTGTGTCGCACGGGGCAGTTCAGCCCTCCCGGCACCCTGGCTTGAAGAGCTGATCATCGGTGATCGGCCGGGCCAAGGCACGCCTGTGACGAGGTACTTCAATGGTTGTATTGCGACTGAAGAGAATGGGCCGAGCCCATCGTCCGTTCTATCGTATCGGCGCCATGGACAAGCGATCACCGCGCAACGGCAGGGTGATCGAGGAACTGGGCTGGTACGACCCGATCGCCAACGAGGACAAGCAGTTCAAGATCAAGACCGACCGTGTCGAGTACTGGCTGAGCGTCGGCGCTCAACCAAGCCAGACCGTCGCATCCCTGCTGAAGAAGGCTGGCTGCGATCCCACGCCGGGCAGGAAGATCCAGGCCTCATCAGAGTCCTGATGAACTGAACAGGGAGATACGCGATGCGTTTCGACCTCTTGACCCTATTCCCGGACATGTTCGACGCATTCCTGTCGACCAGTATCCCGGGACGAGCGGCGGCCTGTTCAGCTGCGGAGTACATGGTCCACGACCTGAGACGGTGGGCCGACAATCCAAGTCGAAAGGTCGATGACAGGCCCTTCGGCGGCGGACCCGGAATGGTCCTGATGTGCCAGCCGGTGCACGACGCGGTCATCGCGATCGAGCAGGAGGACAGCAGGCCGGCCACTCGCGTTCTCCTGACTCCACAGGGTGAACGCCTCGACCGGGAACGGGTGCAGTGGTTCTCGCAGCAGGAACGACTCCTGCTGATCTCGGGCCACTACGAAGGAATCGACGAGCGGGTCATCGAGGAACTCGATCCGCTCCAGGTCAGCGTCGGGGACTACGTCCTCTCGAGCGGCGAAACGGCATCGATGGTCTTGATCGATGCGATCACCAGGCTGCTCAAGGGGGTTCTCGGCCATGAACAATCGGCGGAGGAGGACTCCTTCCGCCTGGACGAGCAGACGGGGCAACTGCTTCTGGATTGCCCCCACTACACCCGACCACGAGAGTGGAAGGGACGAGAAGTGCCCGAGGTGCTCCTCTCCGGCGATCACCAGTCGATCGCTCGTTGGAGGCTCGAGCAAGGCAGGAAACGGACGCAACAGAGACGTCCGGATCTCACGAACCAGCGACCCCTGGGCGAATGACCCATGTCGCAAACCCGGACGGTCCTTGGGACTGCGAGGGAACAATGGGCTCAATGCCCGGGAATGACGATCATGAACCGTTCAGAAATCCTTGAATCAGTCGTTGCAGAACAGATCAAGCCGGAAGACGCCTACCCGAACTTCTCCGTCGGTGACACGCTTGACGTCCATTACAGGATCGTCGAGGGTGACAAGGAGCGAATCCAGGTGTTCCAGGGCGTGCTCATCGGCATCAAGAGCAGCGGCATCAACAAGACCATCACGGTTCGACGAATCGTCGCCAACGAGGGTGTCGAGAGGATCTTCCCCTTGAACTCTCCCCGCATCGCCAAGATCGAGCTCGTGCGCCATGGGGATTCCAGGCGATCGAAGCTCTACTTCCTCAGGAACCGGGTCGGCAAGAGCCGTCGCCTGAGGGACCAGCGGCGTGGTCTCAAGCACACCTGAAGCCGAACCGGCCGTGCAGGTCACATCGATTTCCTGAAGCGATTCATGAATCTATACCTTCAACAGGACAGTGATGTCTTGGCGAGTATCACCGGGGCTGCAAGGCTTCCATGTGATTCGATCGTGCTGCGCATGGGCAGGCCGGACATCGTCCTGGGCTGTGTTCTCGTCGACAACCCGATGCACGAGAACTGGATGGTCGATCCGGATCTGCCGGGCGACCGGCTGTTCTGCTACAGCGGAACCCTTGCCGATGGAGAGGATCCGTTCATCGGTGACATGAGGAACTGGACGCCCGGGGGCCTGGAGGCGCTGCAAGAATTGATCGAGCGGATCCAGCCAGCACTGGAGACACAGGATCGATCAATCTGCCTGCGTCCGCATGCCCAGGGCATCCTGAGCGATGTTCCAGGCTGCAGGAAGTTCATGGAGACGGCCCCGCCTCGCGTGGAACTGTGCGTGGACCCCATCGGGATGCTCACGGCCGAAATGCTGCCCGATGCCGATGAACATGTCGCCAGGATCATCGAGGGCACGTCGGACATCGCCTCGATGTTCATGCTGCGCGACTGCAGGCTCTCGGACACGGATGACCTGGTCCATGCCTGTCCACTGGGTGATGGCCTGCTCTCAAGGGACGTGGTCATGTCCACCTTCAACGCGAGGATCGATCCCGGACTCCCCGTGGTGATCACGCCTGAACGGATCGAGCAGCAGGTCCAATGGCTCGGCGATCGCTGACGCATCCAGCGCCAGGACCGGTTCTGAAAGGTCCGTGAACATCGTCCTGCATCACGCACGGACGGAATTCTCCGTATCACTTATGCAAAGTAGCTCGGAGAAACTCTACATCCGGCGGGCCTGGTACTACCATCAGTCAGTAAGGTGAAGTCGAATCATCGACCGCATGGAGGCCTGGAGTGACATCGACCGCAAACTGTCTGGAATCGAAGGTCCTTGTCCTGAACAAGCTCTACACGGCGGTTCGCGTGATCAGTGCCAGGAAGGCCTTCTCCATGCTCGCCAAGGACGTGGCCGAGGTCGTGTCGGTCGAGAACGGCGCCTACCTGAACTACGACCTGCGCAGCTGGACGGAACTGGCGATGCTCCAGAAGGAGTTCGAGCAGGACCAGCATGACTGGATCAGGACGCCTCGCATCACGATCGCCATTCCGAAGATCATCCGGTTGCTGGGATATGACCGGTTCCCCAGGCAGTGCGTCAAGCTCAACAGGCGGAACATCTATGCACGGGACCGGAACCGCTGCCAGTACTGTGGCGGGCATTTTCCCACGAGGGAACTGACCCTCGATCATGTCACGCCACGGGTCCAGGGCGGGGTCAATTCATGGGCCAACCTCGTGTGTGCGTGCGTCAGGTGCAACACCCGCAAGGGTGGACGTACGCCTGCGCAGGCAGGCATGAAGCTGATCAAGAAGCCGATCCAGCCACGAAGGAATCCGACCGTGGCCATTCGGCTGGGCGGGTCCAAGTACGATTCATGGCGGGCCTTCATCAGCGAGGCCTACTGGACGGTCGAGCTCGCCGACTAACC
>PARI01000036.1 GCA_002711415.1 Phycisphaerae bacterium
TGGAGCGTTCCACCGAGCGTGTCCCACCCGATCTCCCGTTGACGGGCCATCGCAAGGTACATCGCCCAGATGACGCATGCGGGCCCGTTGATCGTCTGGCTGACGGTCACCTGGTCGATCGGGATGTCCGCGTACAGTCGATGCATGTCCTCGATCGTGTCGATGGCGACACCGCACCGACCGACCTCGCCGGAGGACAGCGGATCATCCGAGTCCCGTCCCATCAGGGTTGGAAGATCGAATGCAGTCGAGAGACCGGTATTGGCCTTGGTCCCCTTGGCGTTCTCAAGCAGGTACTTGAAACGGGCGTTGGTGTCGTCGGCCGAACCGAATCCCGCGAACTGTCGCATCGTCCAGAGACGCTTGCGGTACATGGTCTCGTGGATGCCACGGGTGAAGGGGAACTGGCCCGGATCGCCGATCCGCTCGGCAGGCCTGCTCGGGTCTGCGGGGTCTACGGTCTGGACGGACGATGGGCCGTAGACCTGGTCGATTGCATAGCCGGAAAGACTCACGGTCTCGGGGTCGACCGGGTTCGATGATCTGCCTGCGGGGTTTTCTATCGTGCTCATTGTGTTCGGTCCTGGGTCACCTGAGAAGGATCATACCTGCTGAACCGGTCAAGCTCGTCAGGCAATCTACTTGTCGTAGTCGTAGACACCTGCACCGGTCTTGTTGCCCAGCCGACCCGCCGTAACGAGCTGGTGCAGCTTCGGGCAAGGGAAGTACTTCTGGTCCCCGAGCTCTCCGTGGAGAACCATCATGATGTGGTAGCAGACATCGAGACCGATGAAGTCGGCCAGCCTCAGCGGGCCCATCGGGAAGTTGCATCCAAGCTTCATGATTCCATCGATCGCCTCGGGCTCGGCCACACCTTCCATCCAGGCGTAGAACGCCTCGTTGATCATCGGCATCAGCACACGGTTGCTCACGAAACCGGCCCGATCATTGGCCGGGATCGGGGACTTGCCCATCGATTCGGCCAGGGCGATCGTCCGCTCGGTCGTCTCGGGCGAGGTCTGGAGCCCATTGATGACCTCGACGAGCTTCATGACGGGTACGGGGTTGAAGAAATGCATCCCGATCACCCTGTCGGAAGCGGACGGGACACTGGCCGCGATGTCGGTGATCGAGATCGAACTGGTGTTCGTGGCCAGGACCGCGCCTGGATCCAGGGCGTCGGCCATCGCGGCGAACAACTGCTTCTTCACCTCGATGTTCTCGGTTGCCGCCTCGATGCCCCAGTCACTGCCGGATGCCGAGGCGATCGAATCCTGGTACTCGATGCGTGCCAGGGTGGCGTCGGCTTCTTCGCGGGTCATGCGTTCCTTCTCGACGTTGCGGTCGAGCGTCTTGGCATGGTATCCCCTGGCTCGCTGAACCTGCTCCTGGTTGATGTCGATCAGGCGGGTGTTGAATCCGCTGGAGGCGGCCGTCAGGGCGATGCCGGAACCCATGGTTCCCGCACCGATCACCGCTATGGACTTGACATCACTCATCTGGAACGTGACCTCCATCCCACCCGGGTTCTCCGGGATCAGGAATCATTCCATGAACGCAGTTCCGGACCGGAGTACTCGGCCAGCGGCCTGATGATCCGGTTGTTCTGGTGCTGCTCCATGATGTGTGCACACCAACCGGTGATCCGGCTGGCAACGAAGATCGGCGTGTACTGGGGCACGGGGATGCCCATCGCGAAGTACGTCATGCCGCATGGAAAATCGACGTTGGGATGGATGTTCTTGTCACGGAGCATGATCTCCTGGACGGCATCACCGAGATCGAACAGGGCCTGCTGGGCCTGGTTCTCCGCCTCGACGTACCGGAGACCCCAGTCTCGAAGGATGCCGGCACGGTGATCGCCGTTCTTGTAGACCCGGTGACCGAAGCCCATGAGCTTCTTCTTGCTGTCGAAGGCCTGCTGCATCCACTGGTCGACGGTCATGCTTCCATCGGCCGTGTCATCCATGATCTCCTTGAGCATGTCCATGGCCGCCTCGTTGGCACCACCATGCAGGTTGCCCTTGAGGGCACCGATGGCTCCGCAGACGGCCGAGTGCATGTCGCTGTTGGTCGAAGCGATCACCCTGGAGGTGAAGGTCGAGGCGTTGAAGTCATGTTCGGCATAGAGAACAAGCGAAACGTCCATGACCTTGGCGGCGAACTCCCCCTGGACCTGCCCGGTCATCCCGAGCAGCAGGTTGGCCGCATGGCTCAGCGACGGATCCGGCTGGACAGGATCGTTGCCGTCGATGGTTCGCTGGATCAGGCCGATCATCGTGCCGATCTGGGCCAGCAGTCGCTTGGACTTGCGCAGCTCGGCTTCCGGCGAGTTGTCCTCGCAGTCGGGATCCAGGTGCGAAGCGAGCGATACACCGGTTCGAAGCAGGCTCATCGGGTGGGCCTGCGGGTTGGCCCTGACCGCATCAACGAGCATCGAGACCAGGGCGTCCGGCAGTGGACGGTACCCGGCGAGTTCCTCCGTGAAGTCGGCGAGTTCCTGATCACTGGGCTTGTGACCCACGAGCAGGAGGTGGCTGACCTCCTCGAAGGTGGTGTTGGCTGCAAGATCTGCGATCTCGTATCCCCTGTAGATCAACTGGGTCTGGTTGACCGAGCAGACCTCGGTCTGCCCGATGGTCTGTCCTGCGAGTCCGCGTGTATCTGGTGTCTTGGTAGTCGTTGGGGCCATGAACAATATTCCTTCCAGGTGCTGACAATCCCCTGCCGGCATGAAGCTCGAGCTCCAAGGGGGGATCATCTATCGTAGCATGTACTCACGAATGGGGTTGCTGGCGAGCTGCCACCCCATCACCAGGACGACGGGAACGCGGAGACTCCAGCACATGAACATGAAAATCCGGTTCATTCTCCTTGGAATGCTGGCCACGGGCTGTGCGTCGGTGATCCAGGGGCCGACCGAGGCCCCCTCGCCCGATCCAGAGTTGAACAGCCTGGTCACGAAGCTGCAGGGGAACTACACCACGCCCGAATCCGCAGGTCCGAGGGATCAGTACGACCTGCATATCGTTCCGATCTGGAACGACCTGGAACAGAGCCGCTGGATCTACGTCGAGATCAACCGGCAGGGCGAGTCCCGACCGATGGTGCAGCATGTCTACCAGTTGCGTCATGACGCCAGGGGAACGATCGAGGCGATCCAGTTCGACCTGCCCGGTTCCGGACGTGAATTCATAGGCGCCTGGCGGTCACGTCAGCCGTTGAACTCGCTCGTACCTGAACTGCTGATCCCACGATTCCCATGCTCGTTGCAGGTCAGGCTGGTCGATGGTGAGTTCATCGGGCAGATGCAGGGCACCGGGTGCATGCTGGACAACAGTGACAGGAACTACTACCAGCGTGGCTTCGTCGCAGGCGGATCAACGATCAACTGGACGGAGAACATCGTTCGGCCAGGGACTCGCGGCAACCAGTACCTGACCATCGACTTCGTGAAGGCGGGCTGAGGCTCAGGACTGTTCCGTGCCGGGAGGCGGGCTTGCGGCCTCGGCACGGCTGTTACCGCTGGGAAATACCCACTGCCTGTCAGGCGAGTAGTCCAGCAGTTCATAGAGTTGGGCCCTGGTCTGCATCCGATCAAGGACGCTGCCCATGGAGCCGTCCTGGGAAAGAACCGAGAGCCCCTCCTCGACCGCACCCATGGCCAGTCGCATCAGGCTCAACGGGAAGATCACCATGTCGTAGCCGGCCTGGCTGAAGCTGGAGACCGTGATGTCAGGGGTCTTCCCGAACTCGGTCATGTTGGCCAGCAAGAGGCCCGGGCAGCGATCGGCGAACTCGACGAATTCGTCAAGGCTCCTGAGGCCCTCGGGAAAGATCATGTCGGCACCCGCCGAGCGGTACTGCATGGCCCGGTCGACGGCGTCGTCCATCCCGGTCACGCCGCGTGCGTCCGTCCTGGCGACCACGAGGAAGTCCGGGGCGATCCTATGCGAGACGGCCGCCTCGATCTTCCGGCACATCTCGTCGGCGGGCACCAACTGCTTTCCATCAAGGTGGCCGCATCGCTTCGGGAAGACCTGGTCCTCGATGTGCATCCCTGCGGCACCGGCCCGCTCATACTCATTGACGGTTCGGATCACCGACTCGACCTGTCCGTATCCGGTATCGGCATCGGCCAGCACCGGGAGGCCCGATGCATCGGCGATCTGTCGGATTGTGCGGGCGACCTCCTCCAATGTCAGCAGCCCGATGTCAGGGAAGCCGGCGACATTGGCCGTCGCTCCACCGGAAACGTAGCAGGCATCGAATCCAGCAGTGGCCACGGCACGGGCGACCAGGGCGTTGAAGGCGCCCGGCGCCACGACGGTGCTCGTCTTCAGAAGTTCACGCAGCCTGTGCCCTGGATGATCGTTCATGCGAGTTCCTCGTTGAACCGGCATGATTATCGCAGAATACGGCCGAGGATGCATGCACCTGGTCCGGCCATGCAGACCGGCGTGTCCGTGGTTCGGCCGAGGCGATCGGTTCCAGAGGAACGACGACCTTCATGAGCGGTTCACGGGCGTCGCCCGAGGGACCGGTGTCCCGCGCGATCCAGATCATCCCGGTATAGCCACCGGCCTTCAGCGCGACCTGCCATCGGGTAACGGCCGACTCATCGTCGAGATCCCCCTCGATCGCAAGAATCGACAGGAGTCGGGCCTGGGCGCTGATGTCCTCGAGGACGACCTCGCACCCGGACTGGCTCAACGCATCCAGAACATGCCTGACCGTGCGATCGGCGAACCCGGTGGCCAGGCCGGTCTCGTTGACCACGATCAGGCGCGCGCCGTCGCCAATCGACGGATGCAGATCCTCCAAGCCCTGCAGCCCGGTCGCGGCCAACTCGTACTCGTTGACGGGAATGATCCTCGACCAGGTGTTCGTCGAACGCTCGATCCGAGCCAGTGAGTGATAGTGGTCTCCCGAAGTGCCGTGGGATCCGATGTCCATGATCAGCGAGAGCAGGAACCCCAGCGACAGGAGGACGATGGCAAACCCGACGAACCGGCGCACGTTCCCACGGGTCAGTCGCTGGTTGAGCCTCGAACCGGTGGTGGTCGCAGCCTGTCTCACACGCGAGCTCATGGTGGAGACGGCACTGCCGAAGCCGGCCGTGATGTTGCTACGAGGGCTGCGAGCAGCATGGCTCGTTGATGCCGGCGTGGCCAGGGGTCGATGCGCCGGCTTCTCCGCACCGGACTTCGCCGATCCGCGGAGCGAGGGCAGGTCCGCAGGAACCAAGACGTATGGATCCTCGCTGGCCATGACTGCGGCCAGATCGGCGAGCATGGATTCGGCGCTCTGATAGCGCTTGGCGTAGTCGGTCATCGCGCGTCGGATGATCCACCGGACCACTTCGGGCGATCGCCGGTCGAACCGGCTGAGCACGCCATGGGCCGGGAACGTGTTCTCCATCATGAAGTAGAGCACGGCGCCTGCACCGTAGACATCGAAGAGCGCTCCATCCACCTGGTGGACCTTGACACCGCGAAGTGCCTGTCGAACCATCTCCGGATCGCGGAAGTACTCGGTGCCATGGGTCGTCAGAGTCATCTCGCTTCGAAGCGGCGTGATCAGCCCGAGGTCGACGAGCCAGGCCCTGTCGGGGGTGACGATCACGTTTTCCGGCTTGACGTCCTTGTGCCAGAGTCCCTCCCGGTGGTACGTGCACAGGGTGTGCACCAGGTCATGCTCGATCTCCAACACGCGACGAAGCTGCTCGATTTGGAGGCCCTGACCATCGGTCGCGGCGTGGAGTGACCGGGTCACGGCATTGATGGTCTCACCCTCGTGGTACGGCATCACGTAGTAGAAACGCTCCTGATCCAGTTCATGCTCCAGGACGAGCCCGAGCGAACGTGCCGCCTCGAGCGACCTGGACTCCCGGACGATCTGCGGAAGTGTCGATCCCTGGCCGACGTGAAAGCTCTTGATGACCACCAGATCGGGGATCGATGTACCGGACTCCTGGTGCTCTCTCGTCGGACACGCGACAACCAGGCGTGCACCCGATCCGCCGGGCGGCAGCGTGCGCTGGACGACGTAGCCAGGGAACTCGCCCACGGGTGATGCCAGGGCCGGCGTGGCCGGGGCAACCGGTCGTGGACGGGTCGCAGGCCTGATCGGCCAGAGGCACACCAGGTGCAGTGGACGCCTCACGAGGAGGTACCAGCATGCGTTCAGTGCACGGATGTTCTCCGCCCCGAGGGTCTCGGCAAGCCGGTCGGCCGCCTGCCAGCGACCGAACATAGTCGCGATGATGACCAACGGAACCATGATGACGTTCGCAATGAGATTCGTCACGATGATCAGGACGTCCCCCACCGACGCGAAGAACCAGCTCCAGGTTCGGCTGAATACCCAGCAGAACCCTAGGAACACAGGCCTGATCATCCGGAGGCTCAAGTACACCAGGACACCGATGCAGAGCATCCATATAAAGATGGCCCACAAGGTGTCAGGAGGAGAACCTGTCACAACAGAACATGTAAAAGGCACCATACTGAAGCTCTCGTGGGCTGCGGATCAGGCGAGCTGGATACCGGCCTGGTCCTTGTGTTCGTGGATCGAATGCTGGACATGGAGTTCGGAGAGGGCGTCATCGAACATCGTGTCCGAACCGACCAAGCCTGCCTGGAGCGGTTCCTGCAGCTCCTCCTTGGTGAAGCTGTACATGGTGATGATCGATTCCAGTTGCATCCGGAGCATGTTCCGGATCCGACCGAGATGACGACTGACGGTCGGCTCGCTGATGCCCAGCGCGGCCGAGACCGTCCTGCCGGGCTGGTTCTCGAAGACGCGCATCCTGTAGACCTGGAACTGGATGAAATCAGCCTCGGACTCGACCTGGCGCACGGCTGCATGGACCTTGGCAAGGAAGACCCGATGCTCGTAGGCCTTTTCCGGTTGCGGGATGCGTGACTCGGGAACGGCACCATCGAAGAGTGAACCCGGTCGCCTGCCGCTGCCTCGCTTGGAGGCGTTGCGCCGATCCATCTCGTCACCGAAACAGTGCCTCGCGATTGCCAGCAGCCAGGTGCTGAAGCGGACGCCTCGCTCCGGATCGAAACGGTGGATCGACTTGGACAGCTCCGCAAGAGTCTCCTGCGTGAGATCCCGGACGGTCTCCAGCCCGACGTACCCGCGACCCCAGCGTGTCAGCTGGGAACGGATCACCGGGCCGAACGTCTCCCAGAGCTCGAACCAGGCCGCTTCGTCGCGATCACGGAGTCGCTTGATGAATGTCGTGGTCAGGGTGTTCATTGGATGCACATCCTGTTGTTGGGAGGTGGGCCCCGTATTTTGCATGGATCATGCCCGGATTGATCAATCGGGGCGGGGCCCGGGATCGCACCCTGCATCATAGGACATCAAAAAGGGGGCACGAAGCCCCAAACCGGCTCAGGAACGAGAGATTTAAGGGTGCGATGAAATCAGCATGCACGGAGTCCCAACAAGGTCCTGGAGGCTTGAAGAGCCCCTGGAACAGTTGGAATCAACGAAAGGAACGATCTCATGTTCAGTATCAGCCGTTAAGTCATTCGATGGGCAATCGTGGGAGGAGTTGGAGTCGGGGGTATCACGCTGCTGATCGGGCCCGAGCGGGTTGCCGCGGGGTTCTCGCAGATCAAGTCGCTCGCCGTCGGGTACGCCGATGGATTCGTGGATGATCCGATCCTCCTTCGCAGACAACTTGACACGCTGGCCGAGGAGTATCCGCAGCGCATCGCGGAGGTCCAGGGCGAACTCTCGCAGGTTCGGATGCAGTTGAAGCAGATCCAACACGACACGGAGGTGTGCGACCGGGTGATCTCGATGACCTCGGAGGACCTGGCACACGTCAAGTTCGAGCTTGCCAGGGCGCATTCGTCCTCGGGCGGCCAGCCCGTCTCGATCAAGGCACGCGGGCGCCGGTTCTCCGTGGCGGAGGCCCGCCAGGAAGCCACGCGTATCGCCGGGATCAAGTCGGCCTACCAGGACCGCCAGCTCTCGAACAAGCATCAGCTCGGGTTCCTCCAGACCCAGGAGCAGAGGCTCGGCGAGATCCTGGTCTCCCTCGAGGGCGAGTTCGGTCAGTTCGAGACCAAGCTCTGGCAGCTTGACCGGCAGATCGATGCCATCGAGCGGAATGAGAAGCTGATCGAGATGACCCGCCAGCAGAAGGCCATCCTCGCCAGCTACGACAAGTTCGGAAAGATCGGCAACCTCAACCAGATCGAGGCGAGGCTCGAGGAACTGCGCACCGTGCAGGAGGCCCAGTTGGAGACCCTGGCCAAGGCCGGTGGCCAGAACGACTATGAGAAGATGGCCCGGAGCCAGCTCAACGCGATCAAACTGGATCTGGACTCGATCGAGCTCATGGATGTGCCTCGATGGGACCACACTGACGAACCCTCGGTCGTGGAGGAGTATCCCCACGAGGACCTGACCCTGAATGGTCGGGATCCACGGTGATCAACGGTCCAGGGACTCGATGAATCGACACGGGCCACCGTTCATGCGGTGGCCCGTTCACTTGCTCGTGAAGTCGACATGCCAGATGAACCCGGTGTTGTCCTCGTTGCGGATCCAGCGGAGCTGGAGGTTCCTCGGAGACAGCTTCACCGAGCGGATGATCGGCGGCATCGGATTGGCCTGCTCCAGCAACTGTTCCTTCCGGGTCTGGCGTCGACGAGCAGGGTCGGCGACGAACTCGAACCGGGGCACTCTCCTGTCCAGGTCATCGTCCGGGATCACGAAGCATGATGGATCCTCGGCCGACATCTCCAGGCTGTACCCGTGTCGATCGATGGTGAACTTGAACCCGATCTCCTTGAGCATCCCGGCCAGTTCCTCCATCGATCCGGGACGGATGCCGGCCCGATCCAGTTCCAGGAGACCTTCGGCCATGAACTCGATGTTCTGCATCGCGGTGACGAAGGAGCTCGGCCTGCAGGCCATCGCGTACTCGGCCCAGCTCCGCTCGAACGCGACCAGGTCGTTGGTGCCGAAGGCCTCGATGAACGCCGACTCGGATTCCTGGCCCTTGTTCAGCCGCACCAGGTACTGCTCGAACCGGCTGCGATACCGGCCATCATCGGCATGGACCAGGAAATGGACCATCGACCATGACTGGGCGTACTGGATCGATGCGTTGCCGAGCCTCACGTTCCGGTTCCAACGGTCACCGCTCATCGTGAGCAGATCGTGAAACCGGATCGCGGTTCCATTGCTGATCGACTTCCTGACCCGTTCCAGCACGTGATCCGTGGTCTGCCCGAGGATGACCGAACGACCGACGACCGCGGCTTCTCCGAAGTACTCGGCGAGTCCCTCGTTGACCCAGATCGGAAGGTCGTTGCCGAACCGTGAGTAGGCGTACTGGTGCCAGGCTTCATGCTGGATGACGTGGAGGATCCTGCTGAATGGAACGTTCTCGGTGTAGAACGCCAACGCCGTCGCCTTGGGCGTGACGAAGAACATCCCCCCGCTTCCGGTTCCATCAATCCCGAATCGGGTCCTCAGGGTTCGCTGGTAGTCGTCCCTGCTGGCGAACATCATCACGTTGAGGGCCTCCGGCGCTCGCTGCTGGAGGGTCGAAAGTCGACGCGAGTACTCCATGTACATCGTGTCCAGGTGGTTGGCCAGGGCGATCGAATCCTCTCGGGGCAGGTCGCTTCGGATCATGTAATGGCGGCTTGAGACCGGCTGGGTCCGGTCCCACCAGGAGGCCTTGGCCTCCCTCTGGGCATGGCATGGACCACAAAGAACCAGCAGGAGCAGGCAGCCCACCCACAAGGGCACTCCACGAGCAGCTTCCGATAAAGGATGCACCAGGCTCATATTCTGAATGGATGCCATGAGCTGAGTCTATCCAGCAGCCCCCCCTGGAGTCGATCATGGCTGCTTGGACCCCTGCCAATTGCATTTTTTGTACACATGCCTGCAACCGCCACCCCCATCTGAGCGGATAAATACACGCAAGATGTTCGAGCCCTTAATGGCCAATCCAACGAAACAGGACTCCAGTTCTTCTCACTCAACGTAGTTTGCGTGCTGGAGTAGGCCAATCTGGGCAAAAATGCCAATCGTGTTGAGGGACGCAATTGGCATTGGGCGGAGGAACGGGAAGGCGCGATCGGATGAAAAGGGCCGGTCAAGCCAAGGGGTATTGAGGGGAAAAGGACCTCAAACAACCCTTGTATCGAGACGGGTTCTGCAATGGAACCAATGGCTCGATTGCCAGTTTGTCTTCCCATGCCCATGTTTGGCTTGAGGGAAAAGGAGACCAGCCGCGTACGAGAAGGGCGCGGCTGTGTCATTTTTTGAAACGAATGTTTTCGGTCAGGTCCAGGCCTGTTCAATACTGCTCTGCGGGTAGTAGAAGGCCAGGATCCGCTGCATGGACATGCCGGATCGCGCCTGGGCCTCGGCACCGTACTGGCAGAGACCGGCACCATGGCCGTGCCCCCGCCCCTGGATCAGGACGGTACGGTCTAGCATCCGGTAGGAGCAGTTGCCCGAGGGAAGTTGATCGGATCGCTTTCTCGAGGTGTTGAACGCGCTCCTGAGCCGCGAAGCGTCCATCGTGAACGTCCGCCCACTCCGATCGGTCACCTGGACCGACAGGGATCGCCCGTTGGCGTTCCGCTCGCTGATGCTGATCGCGTGCAGGTTGTCCAGGTCGAAGCGACCGGGCAGGCCGGCACGGCGGGCCTGCTCGGCCAGGTCACGCGAGACCTCGGCATGGGTTCGAGTTCGCTGCCAGGACCACGTCGGAGACCACTGGCATGGACAGGATCCGCTCCTGGCCGAGCCCAGCGGTGGGATGTCGTTGGCTGGGTTGTCCCCGATCGCGTCGATGGCTGAGGACGGTTGATCCCCACAACAACTGGAGTAATAGGCTGGAATCACCCGTCCGGCGTACATGAGCAGCTGTCCTCGGGTGGCCTGGACCGCCTCGAGGCTCGGACGATGCCCCGTGGTCCCGACCCATGCCTGGCTGGCTTCGCCCGCAACCAGGTCGAAGTGACGCCTGTCCGACCAGAACCAGGACTCGAACAGTGCGAAGCTTCGAGCGGCGACCGCGAGTGATTCATGGGTTGAGCGATGCCAGTCGTCGTAGAGCTCTCGGGAGAGAACGCCCGGCAGGTACGTCTCCATCGGAACATGGCTGACGTAGTCGATCGTGCCGTCGCCTTCTGAACTCATCCGGTGAAGGATGATAGAACCAGGCCAGGTCGAGCCGTTCCAGTGCAGCGGCTGTTCCTGCATCGGCGTGATCGAGAGCGGACGTGCGCCGGGAACTTCCAGCACACCACCGTGCAACTGCGTGATCCTCCAGCCACGTGGTCCTGCTTTGACCGTGAACCGTCCACGAACGAGTCGCCGATCATGCTCGTCGTCTGCAGGTCCGATCCAGGTCCACTGTCCGGGCATGCCGATGACCGACTCCTGGGAGGACCCCGTACCGCGGCTGAATCGGACGCGCACCACCGGTTCGCTGGCGGGTGGGACTGGTCGGACCGGTGCCGGAACATTGATCGGTTGCTTGGAGCCACCGACACGGGCCGGCGTCCCGGAAGGTCCGCCGCATGAACAGAGGAGGATCGAACCGACGGACCAGCCGAGTCCGCGCAGCATCGACCTGCGATCCATGTCCACGTGTTTACGGGGCCGATCATCCATGATCGCCTCCTGCTCCTGGCCCGGTGTGCTGTCAGTCGATTGTACGAAGCGAAAGGCCGTAGTCACCCAGCTTCTCGCCGATTTCCTCGAGGCTGGTCGCACCGAAGTTCTTGACGCCCATCAGCTCGGCCTCGGTCCGCGAGGCGAGTTCACCGATGGTCTGGATGTTCAGCAACTGCAGTGCCTTGCGTGCACGCACCGAGAGTTCCAGGACGGAGATCGGCTTGTTGAGGACGGCCTCTGACGCCTGGCTCTTGAGCTCGTCGTAGATCTCGCGTCGGACTCGGGCGTACTGGCCGGACTCGAGGCCCTGGCCGAGGCGGAGGCCCTTCTGTGCAAGCATCGCCTTGATCTCGACCAGGGAGGTCTCGCCGAAGTTCTTGTAGCTCAGCAGTTCGGCCTCGCTGATCTTGAGCAGGTCTCCGAGCGTGCGGATCTGCATCTTCTTGAGGCAGTTCCTCGCACGAACCGAGAGCTCGAAGTCGGT
Source organism: Phycisphaerae bacterium (assembly GCA_002711415.1). Classification (GTDB taxonomy): domain Bacteria; phylum Planctomycetota; class Phycisphaerae; order Phycisphaerales; family SM1A02. The sequence goes on from PARI01000036.1 coordinate 12,161, forward strand.
CACGGGCGTGTCCAGAAGCGCATTGCGCTTGGCCTGGTCTCGCAGGTGCTCCTCGTCGTAGTACATGTCCTTGGAGGCGAGGACATCCTTGAGGAACAGGCGGGCCCTGGGATGGTTCGGGTACTTCTGGAGGATCGTCTCGAGGAGACGCTCGGCCTTGTTGTGCTGCTCCTGATCCTCGAGCATGGTCGCGAAGTTGATCAGCGCGTGAACCGGGGCCTCCGGACAGCTGCAGATCTCCTCGTACAGGTCGTAGGCCTCGTCATCCTCACCGATCATGTCCAGCTGGCAGGCGAGCTTGAAGAGGTACTTGGTGTCACGGTGATTCTCGACCGCCTGACGGTAGGACTCGATCGCACCGAAGCGATCGCCGGCCTCTTCCGATTCCATGCCGGAGTTGTAGAACCCTTCGGCTGCCTTCGGATCGTTCTTGCTCGTCGGTGAACCGATCATCATGTCGAGTTCGTTGTCAACCATGTCGCCGTCTCCAATCTTGCGTTGAACCGAGCACGCCAGTCTATCCAGACCCGGTGGTACCCTCAAGGCGAGGAGGAACCACCCGCCCCGGGCTCGTCGTGGGGCCGTTCCGCCATGTCCTGGGCCAGCACGACGGCCTCCATGTCAGGGGGTGTCGGCCCTGGAGGGAACGACTGGAGCATCGCCTCGGAATCCTCGTCCAGCAGCCGTATCGACTTCCAGCCGCCGGATTCGAAGCGCCACATCAGGGCCAGGGCCAGCACGATCAGGAACGAGGCCGCCGCGATCCACGGGCCGATCGATCCCAGCGAGTGGACGAATCGGACCATGAAGGCCCCGAGGCCGATCAGGAGCAGCCATGACAGGATGATGGTGACGATGCCCGGCCAGCGCGTGTCGCCAGCACCACGAAGCGCTCCGTTGTAGACGATGCCGATCCCGTCGAATGCCAGAAAGATGGCAGTCGCGATCATCATTCGCGAACCGACCTGGAGGATCTTCTCCATCTGCCCCGGCTCGATGTCGGACTTGACGAGGAAGAACTCGAGGAACTCGTACCTGAACAGGAGGAACGCGACCGCGCAGCCCACGGTCCAGCTGACCGCCAGTACGACGCAGAGTCGGGCCCGACCGACGGCGAGATCGAACTGGTTCGAGCCGATGTATCGACCGACCAGGCTCGTGGCGGCGACGTTGAATCCAAGCGCCGGCATGAAGCTCAGGTGCAGGTACCGCACGGCAATCCAAGCGGCCACGAGGTCGGACTCGCCGAAGGAACCGATCAACACGGTCATGAAAAGCCACCAGCACAGGCTCTCGTTGAACATGGTGACCGATGCGGGCCATCCGATCCTGAGGATCCGGCGGATCGGCTCGATTCGAGGTCGCCAGTTGGCACGGGTGCCGTACAGTCGGTTGCAACGAGGGCCGAGGAAGATGGCCAGTGGAATCAGCATTTCCAGGCTGGTGCCGATCAATGTGCCGATGGCCGCCCCCATCACACCCATCGGGGCCAGGCCGGGGATTCCAGGCAGCCCGAGTGCCGGCATCCCCTGCTCCCCGAAGATCAGGCAGTAGCTCATGACGACATTTGTGATGTTCCCGACCAGGGCCGAGACGGTCACGATCTTGGGCCGATGCATCCCGAAGAAGAAGTGATGCAGCGCCTTGCTGGAGAGCGTGATGAAACCACCGAGCAGCAGGATCCTCGCGTAGGAAGTCTCCCACTCGAGCATGGACCCCTCGTGACCGATCAACATGAAGACACGTGGGATGATCACCGCGACCGGTACGAGGAAGATCAGCCAGTAGATGATCGCGATCCAGATGCCCGCCCAGCCGTAGGAGACGCCGGCAGTCACGTTGCGAGCCCCGAGATACTGGGCGACGTACGTGTTGATGACGGTCATCAAGCCGAAGGCGAACGAGATGGACAGCCAGCTGGTCATCGCGCCGTTGCCCTGTGCGGCCAGCTCCGTAGGACCGACCTGGGCGACCAGCAGCGAATCCATGAACTGCATCACCGTATAGCTGCCCATCGTGATCACGGAGGGCCATGCCAGCTTCCACACTTCTCGCATCGGTCCCAGCAGCGACTGCTCAGCGCTGCAGAGCTTGGGCGGTTGTGTCATGGAGCCATCCTAGCCTGCGTGGGCACTGGTCATCGGCGGGTACTGTTTGTTGATGATACGGACCGGTGCCTGGTGGCACTAGAGTTCCATCAGTTCCATGTCGGACTCGACCTGCACGGCCGGAAGCTCCGGGAACCGCTCGTCGGCGAATTCCTCCAGGCCGCTGGCTGATGCCATGGTCCGCCTGAGCTGGTCCATGTCGACCGCCGGAGCAAGTCGTCCATCAAGCGAGGCGAGCAGGTCCGCGGCGACCTGGTACTCGCTCTTGCACCAGTTGATCGGATCGATCGCACGGGCGAACGGCTGGAGGATGCCATCGGCATTGACGAACGATCCTGACTTCTCGAGCCATGTCGCCGTGGGAATCACGACATCCGCGCTCTCCATGAGTGGTCCCTCGAGCGTGTCCATCAGGACGTGCGGCACGTCGGCCAGGCTCGCGGCCAGTTCGGGAGTCACCCAGGTGCTCGGGTAGTTGCCCGTAAGGACGACGGCCTTGCAGCCGTCCAGCGAATCCGCGGTGGCCCCACCAACCGAGTCGATGACCCTGCGGATGCCCCGGGCGTTGGGTGCCTTCTCTGCGCGGAGGGTGTATCCGCCGGGGAACGTGGTGTCGGTGCCGTCGACCGGAACGGGTCCCATGCAGAGAACCGCGTTGGGATCCAGAATCCTGATCCAGTGGATCAGTGAGTACGCGTCCTCGCACGAGAGCATCGGGCTGAGCATCAGACCGGCATGGCCTCGAGTGGCCGCATCACGGATGAGACGGTTGGTCGCTTCATAGGCCGACTCGAAGGCGAGCATGGCCTCCTCCTCGGCGAAAGGCTCGACACCGGCGACCCGCGGCATGAGCACTCGATCCTCGCCATGGATGAAATGCCACCCGTACCGGGTTTCGTCACTGATCCACCACTTGTTGATGCGGTCGTTCCTGCGAGGCTTGACGCGGTAGATCCGGCCGTCGTTGTGCTCGACGCTGATGTTGTCACCCGACGCGGTCAATCCGTCGATCGACGGGGTCTTCTTGAGGAACCAGACTCGCTGCTGGAAGAGGAAGTCCTTGTCCAGCAGAGCACCCACGGGACAGATGTCGATGACGTTCCCGCTGAGCGGGTTGTCCAGGGCGACCCCCGGGAAGACGTCGATCTGCTCGGTCGAACCTCGTCCATCGATGGTGAGTTCGCCCGTGCCGGTGACTTCCCTGCAAAATCGCACGCACCGGGTGCACATGATGCATCGGTCCGAGTACAGCAGCACGTGTTCACCGAGATCCTTCTTGGGCTGCTTGTTCTTGTCCTCGAGGAAGCGGCTCTTGCCGCGACCGTACTGGTACGAGTAATCCTGCAGGTGGCATTCGCCGGCCTGGTCGCACACCGGGCAGTCCACGGGGTGGTTGATCAGGAGGTACTCCATCACTGACTTCTGGCTGGCGATCGCCTTCGGGCTCTCGATCGAGACGACCTGTCCCTCAATGGCCTCGGTCGAACATGTCGGAACAAGCTTGGGGATCTCGACCAACTTGCCATCCTGCCTTGGATCCGGCTGCCACACCTGGGCAAGGCAGATCCTGCAGTTGGCGACGATCGTCAACTCGGGGTGATAGCAGTAGTGTGGGATCTCGATCTCGTGATCAAGGGCCACCTGGAGAATGGTCTGGCCAGGCGCAAACTCGAGTTCCTGTCCGTTGAGAGTGATCGTTGGCATGGATGGATCGGATCCTGACATCTCGTGGGTTGGAATTGTACCAAAGCAGGGTCGAGGCAGGAATTTCGACGAATCCCGAATTTTCTTTCGTGGACGACGCCCTCGTGCTAAATTGAACCTGCACGGAGAGTGCGATGCGATGCCTTCGGGCAACCGATACGCAACTCCGACAAGACCGGACTGGCTGTGGGGGCTGGTCCGGTCTTTGCATTTTTGAACTGAAACCAGGCGTGGTGATCTTATGGAGAACTGCCGGCATCCTGCTCAACAGGGCGGCGACTCGTACGACATTGCACGTACATGGAACCGTCCACGACCTCGATGTCGATGATCCGCACCTGTCGCCCGTCAGCCAGGCCGATCACCGGATCGATCGGATCGGAGAATTCAGCTGGATCGGATTCGGAGACCAGTGAACCGATGGCGGATTCGATCAACGGGACGAGGACCGTCGGCTTGATGACCAGGATCGAAAGGCGACCGACGAATCCATCCTCCCAGGACAGGCTCAGCCGACCATTGACGATCGACGGCTCGATCGAGGCCCCGATGATGACGTCCATTCCGAGTGTTCGCCTGGTCGCCGCCACCACGACATGACCATCCTGGAACGATACCTGCGGCATGCCGACGCCCTCGGGCCATTGGAGTTGCTGGTCATGGTCGATCCAGCGAGGAAGCCTCCTGGCCAACCAGGCGTTGACGTCTTCCTGCCTGATGCGGACCGCCCAGGATTCCTGGTCGGGCCTGATGCGCTGGAAGCCGGAGACGATCCCCTGTTCGAACTGGCTGGCCTGCTCGACCTCGGTCGGATCGACTTCGGCCGGCTGGATCCACCACCCGGGCCGAGACAATACGAGCGCCACGATCAACAGGAGACCGATCGGGATCATGGCCGCGATGACCAGCAATATGCGCCGTGATGAGAGCCGCCTGGCTGAACCCATCAGTCGCGATCCGTCTGGAACCGCGTGACGACGAGCGTGTCGTTCTGTCCGCCGAACCCGAAGGAGTTGGACATGCAGGTCGTGATATCAGCCTGGCGGGAGTGGTTCGGAACGTAATCGAGGTCCAGGTCAGGATCCTGGTGTTCCAGGTTGATCGTCGGAGGCAGAACGCCGTGACGGATCGCCTGAATGCAGGTGATCAACTCGACGACGCCTGCAGCAGCGATGAGGTGCCCCATCATCGACTTGATGGAACTCATCGGGATCCTGTGGGCGTTCTCACCGAACACCCGCTTGACGGCAAGGGTCTCGATCGAGTCGTTTTCCTTGGTCCCGGTGCCGTGTGCGGAGATGTAGTCCACGGGCGGGGCATCCTTCATCGCCGGGTCGATGCCGGCCTGGGCCAGGGCCATGCTCATCGCCGCTGCCGGACCGCGCCCCTCCGGATGGATGTCGGTGATGCGGAACGCGTCGGCACTGGAGCCGTACCCGATGATCTCGGCCAACGGCTCCGCCCCTCTCTTCATCGCATGCTCGTAGTTCTCAAGGACGATCATGCCGGAACCTTCTCCCATCACGAAACCATTACGAGTCACGTCGAATGGACGCGAGGCGCGAGTGGGATCGCCGTCGGATGTGCTCAGTGCGGTCAGCCTGTTGAACCCGGTCACACCGAGTACGTGGATCATCGTGTGCGTGCCGCCGGCGAGCATGACGTCGGTCTCGCCTCGCCTGAGCATCGAGCAGGCCTCGCCGATCGCCTGGGTGCTGGCGGCGCAGGCGGTCAGGCAGTTGTAGCATGGTCCACGAACGGCGAATTCACGCGCCAGATGCGACAGGGTCATGTTGGGCTCCTGCTCGATCTCGCGGATCGCGTTCATCTCCTTCAACGCGGTCTCGGCCCACCGGCGCCCGTCGACCCGGCCGAGCTGGTCATCCCAGCCGGAGAGATTGCTCAACGTGAAGTTGTCGAAATCAAGAACGCCTTCACCGGCGCCGAGGTAGATTCCGACCCGCCGGGGATCCACGCCGGCTTCGCCGAGGGCCGACTGGTTCCAGGCCTGGCGAGCGGCGCCCAGTGCGAACTTGGTGTTCAAGCCCGCCAACTCGTGGACGCTCGGATCATCGACGAACGACTCGTATTCGTAGTCCTTGACCTCCGCGGCGAACTTGGTCGGGAAGGTCGATGCATTGAACCTCGTGATGGGCGCCATCCCGGACTCGGAACCGACCAGTCGCTCCCACACCTGCTCGATGTCGTGCCCCAACGGAGTCACCCATCCCATTCCGGTCACCACGATGCGTTGATGATCATTCATCGTCGGGCCTCCCGAGGACAAGGGCCGCCACCTGGCCGCCAAGCCCGACGTTGAACACGAGGGCATGGGTGATGTCCGCTGGCGAGGACGCCCGTGTCGCGGCACCTCGGAGTTCATCCAGCTCGCACCCGTTGATGCAGGCCGGCATGACCTGTTCCTTCAACGCCTTGGCGGCGACGCAGGTCGCGAGTGCGCCCATGCCGGCACCGCAGAGCCCGACCGACGGGACCGTCGTCACGATCGGCATGTCCGCAAGTGCTTCCTTGAAGACCGAGGCCAGTGCGGCCTTCTCGGCGTCGTCGATCGAACGGATGCCGTAGCCGCCTGGAAGGATCATGTCGATGTCCCCAGGCCCGACCCCGGCCTCGGACATCGCCAGGGTGATCGCATCGACGAGACCGTCCGGGTTGACCTGGAGGCTTGCAGGATCGGTGTACTCGGCCTGGGCCGCCGCGAACCCAAGCACGGTGGCATAGATGTCGGCTCCGCGCTGGCGTGCATGGGAGGCATCCTCGAGGACGAGGATTCCTCCACCCTCGCCGAGGATCGACCCGGCCGCCTGGGGGTCGAATGGCCTGACCAGTTCGGTGGGATCGTGCCCAGAGGTGGCCGCGAGCCGACCTGCGAAGTGCTGCCGGAGCAGTCCCATCAGGTGGATCTTGGATTCGGCGCCCCCGGTGAGGCAGCAGTCGGCGTCACCACGCTGGATGACACGGATCGATTCACCGATCGAGAGGATGCTGCTGGCCTCGGCGCACGTGATGGTGTTGCTGGGGCCCTGACAGTCATGAACGATCGTCACATGGCACGCAAGCATGTTGGGAAGGTACTTCAGCAGCCACAGCGGGGTGAGGTTCTCCATCCCGCTTTGTCCCCACTGTTCCACGTCAAACCCGCCCTGCTCGTCACGGCTGGTGGACATGGCGGCAGTCAGCTCGTCCGTATCGGCGGCGATCAGACCCGCCCCGATGTGACACCCCATCCGGCAGGGCTCGACGGTGGGCAACGCATCCGGATCGGTCGCCTTGGTGACCAGCGAGGCATCATCGACGGCTGCTGCTGCAGCACCGACGGCAAGCTCGATGTCACGGGACATGACCTTGGTCGCCTTTCGATAGGACTTGGGCACGCTCTTCCTGATGTCGAAGAGATCCCTGGACAGCACGGCCGCGGCATCGCATGGAAACCCAGAGGCATCGAACGTACTGATCCGATCGATCGCTGTGCGACCCTCGAGCATCGCGTTCCAAAGCGGCTCGATTCCCACGCCGAATGCCGAGATCGGCCCAAGGCCTGTCAGGTAGAGTCTGCGATCCATGGTGTGGCAGTGTACAACGCGAGCAGTCGGGCCGCCGTCATGGTCGAGTCAGGACCGGGATTGATCCGATCGACCCATGTGACCGGCGATCCTCATCGCCATCTCCAGCGCCTGCTCGTAGTTCAGGCGTGGGTCGACCTGGGATCGATAGGAGTGGCGGAGATCCTGCTCCTGGAGGCCCCTTGCCCCACCGATGCACTCGGTGACGTTCTCCCCGGTCAGTTCGAAATGCACCCCGCCGAGATGCGATCCCTGGGTTCGGTGGATGTCGAAGGCCTGCTCAAGCTCGTCGAGGATGTCATCGAAGCGACGGGTCTTCACCGTACGTCCATCGTCGATGGTCGCGGTGCGGGTGTTTCCATGCATCGGATCGGAGCTGAAGAGCACCGTGCGGCCCGAAGCCCTGACCTGCTCGATCAGACGAGGCAGTTCCTCGGCCACCCGATCGGCACCGAAGCGGTGAATGATCGTCAAGCGTCCGGGCTCGTCATTGGGGTGCAGTTGGTCGATCATCTGGCGAAGGTCGTCCGAGGAGAACCCGGGGCCGATCTTCAGGCCGATGGGATTCCGGATTCCCCGGAAGTACTCGACATGACCGCTCCCGGGAATCGCCGTCCTCATTCCGATCCACGGCATGTGCGTCGAGAGGTCGTACCACCCATGACGATGAGGGACCTCCCGGGTCTGCGCGGCCTCGTAGTCGAGCACCAGTCCCTCGTGGCTGGTGAAGAAGTCGACACGGTTGATCTGACCGATCTGCGTACCGGCGAGCGTCTCCATGAACCGGAGGCTCTCGGCGATCGATTCGACCATGCGCTGGTATTCCTCCGCGCGCGGGGAGTGGTGAACGAAGTCGAGATCCCAGTACTCGGGGTGATGAAGATCGGCAAAGCCACCATCGATCAGTGCGCGGATGAAGTTGAGCGTCAACGCGGCCCTCTCGTAGCCACGGACGAGCAGGTTCGGATCCGGACGCCTCGAGACGGCATCGGGTTCGGGCTTGTTGATCAGGTCCCCACGGTAGGTAGGCATCTCCTCTCCGTCGATCAACTCGGTTTCGGCCGATCTGGGCTTGGCGTACTGCCCGGCGAAGCGACCGACGCGGATGATCCTCCGTCGAGAACCGTGCACCAGGACGAGGCTCATCTGCAGCAGGATCTTCAGCTTGGCCGCGATGGTGTCGGAATCACAGTCCTGAAACCGCTCGGCGCAGTCCCCACCCTGAAGGAGGAACCGTTCTCCTCGGGCGGCCTCGGCCAACTGTGATTTCAGGGACTCGATCTCCCAGCTGGTCACCAGTGGTGGCATCGCTTTCAACTGGCCCAGCGCCTGCTGGAAGGACTCCTGGTCGTCGTAGGTGGGCTGCTGCCTGCAGGGCGAGTTCTTCCATGAGTCCGGGCACCAGGTCATCGTCTTGATCCGTGAAGAGATGTGGGGTTCTCATGGTAGACGCATTGCGGCGCGTGGGCGAACCCACGTGTTGCCGTATTGATCGGCGCGGACATGGGTGGGGATGTAAAAAGCCCGTTGCCAGGGTCCGGCACGCCCAGCCGACCCTGTCGATGCAACGGGCACTGTTCTCTTTGGATGCTTCTGGGTGGGATTGATTCCCGTTCAGGAGGAACTATGGGGACCCTTGGTGGAATTCTCCGTCATCCAGGCGGCATGGCATGGGCACCCAGTGGCAGGGCACTGGATCAAACCATGTATGCAGCATGGCTCTTACTCATGTGTGTGTTCGCATGGGACGTTCGAAAGGTTCCCCGAATCGGGGTTTCCAGCCTTAATGGCACGCTGAACGCTCCTGCTGGTCATGCGGGCGACAGGATTCGAACCTGCACGGGTTGCCCCACGGGAACCTAAATCCCGCGCGTCTGCCAATTTCGCCACGCCCGCGGCGACCTTGAGGGTACCATGCTGCCGTTGGTTTCACAGTCGCAGGTTGCGATCCCGGGCATGGAAAGAACCGGGGTCATTCACGAGGATCCGGCTCCATGAATGTCGTATCACTCCTGGCAAGAATCGTATTCCTGATCACCTTCCTCCCGACGGGCTGGAACATGATCATGACCCACAAGGACTTCACGGCCGAGCAGGGCCATGTCCTCAAGGAACTTGGCGTCCAACCCGAGAACGAGGACGAATCCGGCGACGAGATGTTCAAGGCTCGCAAGCTCAACCAGATGGCGCTGTTGTTCCATGAAAACGGGATCGCCAACGCACGGGCCATCAGTTGGACGGTCGCGATCGGGGAACTCGTCATCGGCGTACTGGCCCTGCCGGGCCTATTCACGCGATTGCTGGGTGCCATGGTCCTGGTACTGAACATCGGCTGGTTCTGCCTGATCTCGCTCCAGCCGGCGATCGAGCATGCCGTCTTCGGAATGGACCACGTCGACTTCACCAACATGATCCTCCAGTTGTGCCTGGCATGCCTGGGCATGAGCCTGGTCATCATCGGCGGCGGGGCCATGAGTCTGGACCGGATGATCTTCCGGCGACACGATGCGATCGACCCCTCGCCACCGGAACCTGATGATGCGTGAGTTTCAGCAGGACGGGTGGGGCCGCATGCAACTGCGAGTATGATTGAACCCAATGCCGACCGAACCGGATACAGCAGGCGAACCGGTCCAACGCGGCCTTCAGGCACAGACACCGGCCCAGCAGCAGGCCGGTCGGATTGTTCCATGGTTCATCTCGCTCGGGCTTCACGGTCTCCTCGTCATGGTCGCCTTCGTCGTGACCTGGTCGGTCATCAACACGGACCGGGAGGAACCCATCACGGTGGTGGCGGACTTTGACCAGATGTACCTCGAACCAGTCACCGAGTACGTGGCGACCGTGCCCGAGCAGGCCGAGTCGACTGAATCCCCCACCGACATCTCCGAAATGATTGATCGCACGCTCGAGGAACTTTCCCTGGACCAGGTGGACATGATCGCACCCGCATCATCGAGGCCTCCAGACCTTGGGGCAGCCGCACCTGCACGCTCGAGCACCGTCAGCTTCGCCGGACTCAAGGCCACCAACGCACGACGGATCATATACGTCGTCGATGCCTCCGGATCGATGATCGGAGCGTTCAGGACGATCGTCGACGAGATGGCACGGTCCCTGGACAGGATGGTCCCGAGACAATCGTTCGGGATCATCTTCTTCCAGCAGAACAACGCGGTGACGGTGCCGCCACGAGGAAGACTCCAGCCCGCCACCGAGGCCAACAGGGAACGGGCGCTGGCTTGGATCGAACAAGAGGTCGTTCCCCGGGGTCGAAGCAATCCGCTCAAGGCCATCGAGGCGGCCATCGGGCTCGAGCCGGACGTGATCTTCCTCCTGAGCAACGACATCACCGGCTCGGACGAGTACGAGATCGACCAGGAGGAACTCCTGCGAATGCTCGAGACGCTGAACCCAGTCAAGCCTGGCAGGAAGGCCAGGGAATGCCAGATCCAGTGCATCCAGTTCCTGGACCCCGATCCACTGGAGACCCTCAAGCGGATCGCGGAAATCCACGGTGGACCGGACGGCTTCAAGTACATCGACCGGGAGCAACTTGGGCTCAGGCCGACGGATCGGCAGTGATGAGAGGAAACAGGGACACATATTGACGTGTCGATCCGGCAACTGGCCGATCTGAACCAGTACATGACACGCTCCAGGACTCTGGATCATTATTGATGATGAAGACAGGAAGGACCAAGAGACAATGAACCTACTCCGGGTGATCCTGATGATTGGCGCCTGCCTGGTTGTTCCGGCGGCATTGACCGGCTCACTGGCCGCACAGGGTGAAGTCGACATCACCGAGGCCGGCTCCAGCGACGGCAGCTTCGCCGGCGCCTTCTTCATCGCCAGAAGCACGTCACCGGACGGGCAGGTCAGCATCGAGTGGCTGGGCAGCATACTCATCTGGTTCCTGCTGCTGCTGTCCGCGTTCAACATCGGGTACATCGGGATGATGCTGGCGACCAACCAGCGAAAGGCCGTGTACCCCGATGCCTTTGCGCGGCAGGTCGAGAAACTTCTGTCAGGCAGGAGATACAGGGAGGCGATCGAACTTACTGGCCGGCAGGGCAGTGACTATGCACGGATCATGCATGCAGCACTTCAGCAGGCATCCTCGGGATTCGGCGCGATGGTCATGGCGATGCAGCAGGCGACGGAGGAGACGGCCACCCAGCGACTTCGATCGGTCGAGCACCTGAACCTGATCGGACAGGTCAGCCCCATGATCGGCCTGTTCGGAACCGTGTACGGGATGATCGTCGCCTTCGGTGCCATCGCGTCAAGCGGAGGCAATGCCGATCCGGTCCTCCTGGCCGGCGGAATCGGTACGGCGCTGGTCACCACGTTCTGGGGACTGCTGGTGGCAATTCCCGCCCTGGCTGCATACGCGTTCACGAGAAACAAGATCGACGGCCTTGTCAGCGAGGCGGCCGGAGCCTGCGAGAAGTCGCTGGCTCGGTTCATGCCGGCTGAAGGTCGCGAGGACCAGGCCGCGGAGGAAACAGCAACGTGAGTCGTGTCCACCAACGAGGACGGGCCAGGATCGAGGCGAACCTGACCCCGATGATCGACATGACGTTCCTCCTGATCGTCTTCTTCGTGCTGGTCTCACAGATCACGGAGATCGAGGTCGTGAAGCTGGACCTTCCACGCCCGACCAGGGCCGCCACGCAACCGTTGCCTGACGAGCAGCGATCGGTGATCAACGTTCTACCGGGCGAGGATGGAGCCGTCCAAGGCTATCGCGTCAACGCGATGGACTGCCCGGCGACCGTGGAGGGGGTCGAGGCGATGACGGCCTACCTGGTCCGCCTCTACGAGGCCAGGCCCGACCTGAACATCAACCTGCGAGCAGACAGGAGCACCGACTTCAGGTGGGTCCAACCGGCGATGACCGCGGCAACCACCGCCTCGGGAATCGCAGCGGGGATCCAGGATCGGACCAATCCGCGGACGAGGATCAACCTTGTCGTCATCAAGGAGCAGAATGACGATGGGACCTGATCGATCCATCATCACAGCGCATGCAGGTCCCGGTTCCACCGAGCGGTGGTCGTCTCCTGGCCGGCGCAGCAGACCCAGGATGTCCCTGAACCTCACACCGATGATCGACGTGGTCTTCCAACTGCTCATCTACTTCCTTGTCTGCACGAACTTCGCCCGTGGCGAGCAGATCTACAAGCTCGACCTTCCACAACGTGGAACCGCACCCACCCAGGCCGATCCCTTCCAACTCGATGACGAGCCGCTTCGAATCCAGGTGCTCTCGCTGGGCAGCGAGCCTGGGGACTACCGGCTGAGGCTGGAAGGCCCATGGCCGAGGGTCGCCGACTTCCAGCAGTTGTACGAGTTCCTGGAACAGCGCGTCATCAGCAGTGACAACCCGACGGGACTGTTCGCCCCTGATCACCCGATCGTGATCGAGCCGGCGGGCTCGACCTCGTGGGGACACGCCGTCGGCGCATTCAACGCCTCCGTCAGGGCCGGCTACAACAACATCACGTTCGCGGAGACCAACTGACATGCGACGGTGTCGGCATGCCACCCGTCTTGTGGTCACGCTCCTGTTCCTGGTGGCGGGCATCGTGCTCCAGGCCCATGCCGGACATGGGTCGCTTCTGACCAGCCAGGAGATCGAGCGGGCCGATGACCAGGATGGTCGCCGGGCCATCGAACTGACGGCGCAGGCCGAGTCCGCGTTGCTGACCCAGGTCCCCTCCGATGGAAGCGACCTGGCGGTGCTGTTCGGCATGCCAAGCGATCAACAGGTCCAACATGCCGTGGATGGTGCTTCCAAGGCACTCCAACTGCTGAGGTCGGCAAGGAAAGAAGCCGAATCAGCCATCTTCAGGTTGGAGCGACGCCCCGGCTTCCAGCAGGACGACGCGATGCTCCAACGCAGGAACCTCCTGCAGGACGAATACCTCGGGACAAGGATTCCGGTCTTTGAATCCATGGCGTTGATCCTCGAGGCTGTGGCAGTCACGCCAACAGGCCAACGGCCGGGCGATGATCCTGGGCGGCTGCAACGGTTGAACACGGCGATCACGCTGCTTGAACCGCTTGGACGCAAGCTGTCTGGCCAGTGGCGAGGACTCGTCCTCCAGTGGCTTGGCATCGGCCAGGTGCTTGCCGGACAGCCGGGCGCCGCGGACGAGAGCTTCCAACTGCTCGGACATGAACTCAGCGAACAGACGCCGACACCACTCCAGGTCCGACTGGCGAGGGTCATGATCGCCGATGCACGATCCAGCCTCGCCGGCAGGCAGGCTGGCATGGAACTGCAGCGTGAACTCCCGGACCAGGCCCTTGCCGAGCAGGTACTCCTGGTGGACCTGATGACACGCATGCTGCTGCAGGTCCGGGCCGGCTCCGATGACCTGGCACGTCCATGGATCCGACTGATGGAACGATCATCGCCCGGAACGAGGATGGCGACCAGGAATACCGCGATCGACCGCCTGGGACGACTGGCTGACAAGGGCATGCTCGAGGGCGGAACGCTTCCGCTCGTCAGGCTCGTGCAGGCACGCCGACTGCTCGACCGCGACCCGGAGGGTGCCCTCGGGTTGCTGGGTGACATCGACACGGACGATCCACTGATGCAGCCGATGCTGCAGTGGAGCATGGCGCGTGCACAGGCCGACAGGAAGCAGTGGCTTGAATCCGCGAGAATCCTGCGTGAACTGGCTTGGAACCACCCGGCGGATCCACTGGCGACCCAGGGGTTGGAATTCTCAATCGAGATGCTCGGGCAACTGGAACAGGTGCTGCTGGAAGCAGATGCACTGACCCGGTTGGAACAGGTTCGGGAGGAACTGCTCCAGACGCTGCAGGTCGCCCTGGCGATCGAGGCTGATGGACTGGATGCTATGGAACTGCACCTGCTCGGCGCCAGGATCGCACGTGAGACCGGGGATCACCGACTGGCGCGTGAGTTCCTGCAGGAATCGGATTCCGACGAGCAAGCCGTGCGACTGGAGCGTGCCCGGCTGTCACTGGCGATGGCACGCGGCACCGGCGTGTCACTGGCCCAGCGGAACCAGCATGCAGAGGACGGACTCGGACAGCTCCAAGGCGACCGGGCCGAACCCACGCTGGAACAGGTCATGCTGGCCTCCGAGCTGATGCTCGCGCGGGGCCATGCACACCAGGCGATGGCCAACCTCGACAAGATCCCACTCCAGGATGCGATGCAGTCGGATTCAGCGGACGAGTTCATCAATGTGCGCATCAGGTGCCTCCAGGCATGCGGACGACTCGAGGAGGCCAGGAGCCTGCTCGGTGATTCAATCAAGCTCATGGGTGATCGGGGTCGACCATTGCTGGAATCGACGATCGACTCGATGCTCCGGGAGCATCATGAACTCATGAGGAAGGGACGTGATGATGACGCCGACGCCCTGGCACGCGGCCAGCTGCTTCAGCTCGGACACATCCTGCACGACATGATCCGGATCAGCCTGGAGGAGGCCGACGCAATGATGACGGTCGGCCAAGTGTACATGGCCGCCGGGATGTACGAAGAAGCCCTCTCGCTCTATGACCAGCTGCTGGCCGAGGGAGGACCGGCCCGACCATTCCTGATGGGCAAGGCCGAAGCGCTGTACGGACTGGGTTCACGCGAGCAACTTGCCGAGGCGATGCTGATCTACAGGCGACTGACCACCGCCAACGAGGTACGCGACGGGCAGTGGTGGTTGTGCGAGTTGAGAAAGCTCCAGATCCTCGAAGCCGTGGATGGCGATGACGGGAAGATCCTGGCACGGATCCGCCAGCTCCAGCTGATCGATCCACAGATGGGTGGAGCACCCGTCAACAGGGAGTTCCGAAAGCTTCGTGACAGGATCAGTGCGGCGATGGAGACCGAGGAATCGCCCGGTCAGGGACCGGGGTCGACCTGACGCAGTTCATCGCGAAGGATCGCGGCAAGCTCGTAGTTCTCGGCATCGATCGCGGCCTGGAGTCGCTGCCTAAGTTCGTAGTGCTCACTCACGGGAAGCTTGGGCACGAGGATCTCCCGCATACCCCTCAGCAGCATGACCTCGTTGGCCGACTCGTAGTCCTCGACACGGCCCCACTCCTCGAACACCGATTTGATCAGCTCGAGTCCCGCATCCAGAACGGCCAGCGCGATCTTGGGCTTCTGGTTCTTGATGGCCTCGGAAGCCTCTGCACGCGTACGCATCATCAACACGTAGGGACGGAACTGCTCCATCGACCGCCGATCATCCTCTTCGACGGCATGATTCTTGCAGAGGTCGAACACCTGGAGGTTCCGGGTCGTGTCCCTGATGACGGCCTGGTACTCCTCGAGGACGAACATCGCGACGTACCTGTGATAGTAGAGAACCGATTCATCCCGCAGCGCCGAGCATTCGGCGGAACTCAGGGCGAAGCTCGACTCGGTCCCGCCACCCTGGGAGTACCGATCGATCCTGTCGAGCTGGTATTCAAGAAGGGAATCCATACCCTCGGGCCTGGCCCCGTCAGGTCGCCCATGTTCCTCCATCTGCAGGACACCCAACTCAACGCGGAGCTGGATCTTGGGACGTCCATCTTGGCCATTGATTCTCCGGACCTGGATTCGGCCGGGTTCGTAGGGCCATTCCTGGAGAAGGCCGGATAGATCGATTTCAGACAATTTGCCCTTCCTGCTGATGGAACCACCGTTTTCAACGCGAATACTGGTGGATGACCTGTTGTGCTCTGCCGCAAGTGTAGCGGTTCTGAGGGGTCCTCCTTCTATCGGACCCGGGTACAACTGGTTCGGGACTCAAGGGGACGTGCGGACATGCCGAACTTGAATGAGCAGGATAGGCACGTTGTCTCCCCGGTCAACGATGGAACATGCTGTTTCCAGGGCCGGGAATCGGGAAAAGGAAATTCAGGCGTACGTCCAGTGTCCAGTGTGGCTAGACTCAATCTGGGCTGGAGCGAATCGAGGAAGGTAGAAAGAACAATGGGGCACGCAGAACTGCAATCCGATCTCCAGATCTACATGAAGCAGATCAACGAGGTGGCCCTCCTGACCGCTGAGGAGGAGAAGATCCTCGGCTGGCGGATCATCAACGACAACGACCTCGAGGCCAAGGAGCACATGATCAAGGCCAACCTCCGCCTGGTCATCTCCATCAGCAAGAACTACTCCCATCGCGGCCTGCCCCTGGTCGACCTGATCGAGGAAGGCAACATCGGCCTGATCAGAGCCGTCGAAGGATTCGACCCGGCCCAGGGAGCACGCTTTTCGACGTACGCATCCTGGTGGATCA
Organism: Phycisphaerae bacterium; assembly: GCA_002711415.1. Classification (GTDB taxonomy): domain Bacteria; phylum Planctomycetota; class Phycisphaerae; order Phycisphaerales; family SM1A02. Next base: position 28,838 of record PARI01000036.1, read on the forward strand.
AGCAGGCGATCAAGAGGACATTGATCAACGCCGTGCAGCCGATCCACGTCCCCGCCTACATGGTCGAGCTGATCGCCAAGTGGAAGGACGGATTCAGAAAGCTCGAGGAGGAACTCGGTCGACAACCCAGCATGCAGGAGTTGGCCCAGTTGATGAACCTTCCATTGAAGAAGGTCAAGATCATCCACCGTGCCGTCCGAGCATTCCATGCTCCATCCAGCGCACCACGTGGCGAGGATGGCGAGGCGGTTGATTTCGCCGACTTGTTCGAGGACACCCGGCAGAAGCAACCCGACGACACGATCGCCCAGAGCGAGGAGTTCAAGATCATCATGAAGCTCCTCGATTCGATCGACGAGCGTGATGCGCGCGTGCTCAGGCTCCGATTCGGCCTCGAGGGTCAGGAGCCGCTGACACTGAAGCAGATCGGCCACGAGGTCGGGCTTACCCGGGAACGAGTCCGCCAGATCGAGGTCGAGGCGCTCAAGCGTCTGCAGGCCCAGTTGAAGGACGACAAGCCAAGCAGGTTCTTCAAGACCGCGATCAACCGGGAACAGGATGCGGGGGATGACGACCACGACAACAGGGCCGCCAAGGCCGGCTGAGACGGGTCAAGTCATCAACGGGACAGGAATGGCAGCTTCGTGACGGTCGCCTCGATGGTGTCGCGGCCGGCGTCGACCACGAGCGTGGTTCCAGGCTCGGCGCGGTCGGGCAGGACATAGGCCATCGCGATCGGGTGCCCGAGGGTCGGGCTGAGGCACCCACTCGTGACGAAACCGATCTCATCCTGTCCATCAAGGACCTTCATGTCCTGCCGGGGGCTTCGACGACCATCGCATGACAGTCCCACCAGCCGACGAGGCGGACCATTCTCGGCGATCTGCTGCAACGCCGCCTGGCCGATGAAAGAACCTGTCCGCTCATCATCCTGGCCCTTGTCCAGCTTGACGGCGAAGTTCAATCCGGCGGACAGTGGATCGATCTGCTCGGTCAGCTCATGACCGTACAGCGGCATGCCGGCCTCGAGCCGAAGCGAGTCCCGGGCACCGAGTCCCGCGGGCTTGATCAACTCGGTCGCCTCGGTCCCCTCCTTCAGGAGCATCTTCATCGCCATCGAGGCCATCTTGGCATCGATGATCACCTCGACACCGTCTTCACCCGTGTAGCCGGTCCGTGAGACCAGGAGCTTCGTGATGATCAGGTTCTTTTCAGTGAATCGGTACTTCTTCAGGGTGGGGATCTCCCGGGAGAGCCCGCCGATCACGTCCATGACCCGTGGGCCCTGGATGGCGCACATCGCGGTGCTCTCGGTCACGTCCTTGAACTTGAAGACCAGGTCACCCCTGGATGCCTCGAAGTGAGCGACGATCTTCGCCCTGTTGGCCCCGTTGCAGACGACCATGAAGTCGTCGTCGTCGAAGCAGTAGACCAGTACGTCGTCAAGGCACCCCCCCTGTTCATTGCAGATGAGCGAGTATCGGCACTGCCCTTTCTGCATGCCCAGGACCTGCCGGGTGCAGACCGTGTCGAGGAACTTCCTCGCGTGCCGGCCGGTGATGCGGAGGCGACCCATGTGGGAGACATCGAAGAAGCCCCCGCTGGAACGCACCTGGTTGTGCTCGTCGATGATCGATCCATAGTGGATGGGCATGGACCAACCGGCATATGGGACCATCTTGGCTCCATGCTCGACATGGAATGCGTTGAACGGGGTCTTCAGGAGTGCCTGGTCGGCGCTGTTCTCGGTCGTTGTGCTCATGGAGCCAACGGTACCCGTCATCGATGGGTTTGGCCAGCGGGCGGACACGGGAAGTCCAGGCCGCACGATCGTGACAGACCCACCTCGATGAGAACGAACAGGCTCATTGGCTTGGCGGATCAGGACTTGAATTGGACTGTTAGCTGGTGCAGGGCGTTGATTCAGCCCCGACCTTGAACATGGTCAATTGGAGGAAGTGAGATGATGCGTACACGGAAGGTCCGCAAGGACACCACTCGGAACACGGGTGAACAGGATGATTTCACCTGGAGGATCGCGTTGGCGGTCATGGCGGCCGCGATGGTTGCCGGCGCTTTCCTGACGGTCCCCGGATCGCCCCAGCAGGTCGTGGCCGACGTGCAGGATGCACTCGTCGGAAAGGACGTCCCGGCGAACCGACCGGATTGATCCCGGCCTGGACGGTTCAGTCGCCGTCCTTCAACTTCGACAGCTCTCGTTCAAGCTGCTTCACTCGCTTGGCGAGCCCGTACAGGTCGCGCCCGGCCAAAGCGTTTCGCTTGGCCATCTCGAGGTCGATCGCCGGAACTCCGGCGACCCGTGCACCCGGGGGCAGATCACCCACGACCGCGGCCTTCCCGGCGACCTGGACACCGTCGCCGATCTTCAGGTGTCCCGTAACACCAACCTGTCCACCGAGCACGACATAGTTCCCGACATCGACCGATCCGGAGATGCCGACGAGCGAGACGAGCAGGCAGTGTTCTCCGATTGTCGTGCCGTGACCGATCGAGATCAGGTCGGCGAACTTCGTCCCCTTGCCGATCCTGGTCTGTCCCATGGCGGCGCGTTCGATCACGCAGCAGCCACCGATCTCGACATCATCCTCGAGGACGACCACACCGGCCTGTGGAATCTTCGCGTGAACACCATCATGGGTGGCGTACCCGAATCCATCCGAACCGATGACACTGTTGGCGTGAATGATGACGCGATCACCGATCCTCGAGTTGTCATAGACGACCACGTTCGGGTGAACAATGCAGTCAGAGCCGATCACGGCATCACGGCCGACGTAGACGCCCGCGTAGAGAACCGTACCGCTTCCAACGCTCACCCCGGCCTCGATGACGACACCATGATGGATGATGCAGTCATCGGCCACATCGGCGTCCTCGGCGATGCTCGAACCGCCAGCCCGGTCCCCGGGTCTGCCGGGATGCTCCCGGAAGCCGTGCAGGGCGACCATCGCCTCGCGGAACGCGAAATAGGGATCATCCGACTGCAGCAGTGTCACGCCGCTGACATTGACATCCGGGGAGACGATCAGGGCACTGGCCGTCACCTGCTCGAGATGGCGTTCATACTTCTGATTCGCCAGGAACGTCACCTGCCCCCTGCCGGCAATGTCGATCGGTGCACAGGAATGGATGACCTCCGAGCCATCCCCGATCAGGGTGGCCTGGATCCTGTCAGCGAGTTCGGCAAGGGTCATGGGCATCGGAGGTGTCCGTAAACGCAAGAGTGTACCAATTCCCGGGTTCGAGCAACCGGCACTCAGTACGGTTGTGGGTCCTCCCGGCGGCGGGTATCCTCACTCCAAGATCATGCAGCCCCGCAAGCACACCCCGGATATTGCAGCCTTTCCAGCCGCTGGAACCCGGTTGAGCAGGCTTGCCGCCACGATCATGTCCCTATTGTGCATCCTCGTTCTGGGTGTCGTCCCGCTGACGGCCGCCCCGATGCAGGCCGATGACGAGACGCTGGCCGACCGTCCAATCGCCAAGGTCACCATCGTCGGGCTCAAGCGGACCAACCAGGACGGCGATCTGGTCAACCAGCAGGTCATCAAGAACAACCTCAGAGTCGCCGCCGGCCAGCCCTACGATGCCCAGGCGGTTCGGGACGACGTGCTGACCCTGTCCAAGCTCAGCAAGTTCAAGACCATCACGGCCGACGCGATGCTGCTGGACGACGGAGCTGTCGAGGTGATCTACAGGGTCACCGAGCAACCGTTGATCCAGGCGATCCAGGTCGTCGGAAACAAGCTGATCTCGGATCAGAAACTGATCGCGCTGATCCCCTTGAGGGCGGGCGGACCCCGGGACGACTTCCTTCTGGAGCAGTCGATCGTCCGGATCAAGAACGAGTACAAGGACAAGGGCAACTACCTCGTCGAGGTCGGCGTGGACGAATCCCGTCTCGAGGAGACCGGGATCCTGATCTTCACGATCATCGAGGGGCCAAGAATCAAGATCAAGGAGATCGAGTTCGTCGGCAACGAGTCGTTCACGGCGAAGCAGTTGATCTCGCAGATCCGCACCAAGCCGGCGTTCTTCCTTTTCCGGAAGGGCCAGTTGGACGAGGAACAACTGATCGATGACGTGGCCTCCCTGAACTCCTTCTACAAGGACAGGGGCTTCCTCGATGTCCGGGTCGACCGCCGCATCCAGCTCAGCGCGGACAACCGGGAGGCCAAGATCACGTTCGTGATCTCCGAGGGCCGGCCCTACCTTCTCGACTCGGTGATCGTCGAAGGCACCTCGTCGATGGGCCCCGTCCCGCTCAGGGTCTTTTCCGGCGAGCAGATCCGCGGCCTGATGGTCATGCAGAAGGGTGACGTCTACACGAGCAAGCTCGTCGAGCAGACCAAGCAGCAGATCGAGAACTCCTACCTGGTCATGGGATACGTCGATGTCCGGGTCAACCACACCGAGGTCAGGACGGGCGAGGTTGCACAAGTGGACATGGTCCTCTCGATCTTCGAGGGAGAAGCGGTCACGGCCGACATGGTCACCATCCAGGGAAACATCGTCACCCGCGACAAGGTCATCAGGCGGCTGGTCCGCATCCAGCCGGGTCGACCGCTGGACGGTCGGGAGATCGAAGATGCCAAGACTCGCATCGAGAGAACCAGGCTCTTCTCCGATGTCCGGGTGACCGTGCAGGAACCATCCTCGGGCGACCCGACAGCCCGGGACGTCCTCGTCGAGGTCAAGGAGAAGAACACGGGATCGGTGAACTTCGGTGCCGGCATCGGAACAGACTCCGGGTTCTTCGGTGAGATCTCGATCAACCAGGAGAACTTCGACCTCTATGACTACCCGCGCTCGTTCAACGAGCTGATCACCGGCCGGGCCTTTCGCGGCGCCGGCCAGAAATTCTCGATCGTGCTCGCACCCGGCAACGAGGTGAGCAACTTCTCCGTCAATTTCAGCGAGCCTCACCTGTTCAACACCGATTACAGCGGCAGCTTCTCCGGCTACTACCGGACCCGCGTCTACACAAAGTACAACGAGGACAGACTCGGCGCGGCGTTCGGCGTGGGCAGGCAGCTCGGTGACATCTGGTACGGCAGCATCGGAACGGGCGTGCAGCGGATCGAGTTGTCGGACTTCGACCCCTCGACACCGATCGAGGTCTACGAGGACCGGGGGCCTGCGGTCCTGATGAACGTGGCGATGAACGTCAAGCGGAACACCCTCAACAACCAGATGAGGCCGTCCAAGGGATCCATCCTCGACGTCTCGATGAGGCAGTTCTTCGGGGACTACCAGTTCACCAACGCCAGGGCCGACTTCACGACGTTCATCACGACGTACGAGGACTTCATGGGGTACAAGCAGATCCTTAGGCTGAAGACCAATGTCGGGTACATCTTCGGCGGCGAGGCCCCGGTCTACGAACGGTTCTACCTCGGCGGACGCAGCTTCCGTGGATTCGAGTTTAGGACGATCAGTCCCAAGAGCCGTGGAGCGATCGACGGCGAATCCAGCGACAGCCCCATCGGTGGCAGCTTCATGTTCTTCGCCGGCGCCCAGTACGAGATCCCGATCTTCAGGAACAACATCGCGGTCGTCGGCTTCATCGACAGCGGCACGGTTCAGGACACCGTCGGGTTCAGCGAGTACCGGGTCTCGGTCGGTGCGGGCCTTCGCCTCTACATCCCGCAGCTCGGGCCGGCACCGATGGCATTCGACTTCGGCTTCCCGATGCTGAAGCAGGAAGATGACCAGAGCCAGTTGTTCAGCTTCTCGGTTGAAGTGCCCTTCTGAACCGATCGGATGCAGCTGTCGGGCCGGGTTTCCAGATATTCATCTCACGGGGTACAATGGCCGCCAAACCAGGAGACGTCATGATGTCCAACACCCGAACCAGGATCTTCTTCCCGGCAGCCGCTCTGGCACTCTGTGTCCTTGCGATCATCACGTACGAGACCGTCGCCGTCAGGGGACTGTTTGCCCCCCCGACCGCGGTCGCGACGATCGACATCTCCAAGGTGATCGACAAGCTCAACGAGCAGGCGGAGTGGGAGATCCAGATCTCCTCCCTCCAGGCAGGCATCCAGGAGGAGGCCGAGACCAGGCAGTCCAGGCTCATCGAGCGGATCCAGGAAGTCGAGAAGATGGAACAGGGTTCCGAGCAGGACGCCGCCATCGATGAACTGGAACTGGAGCGACGAAGGCTGGAGGAATGGGCGAGGCTGAAGCAGATGGAAGTCGACAGGGAACGGTCCCTGATGTGGCAGAGCATCTACAGGAACATCAAGGCCGAGGCCGCCAAGCTCGCCAAGTCCGAAGGCTACGAGCTTGTCCTGATCGACGATTCCCCCGGTGAACTGATCGCCAGCCGTGATGCGAACATGCCCATCGAGCAGCAGATCCTGACACAGATCCAGGCACGTCGAGTCATCTATGCGGCCAACACAATCGACATCACCGAAAAGCTCGTGATCAGGATGAACAACGCCCGCACCACGTCGCCGTGATTCGACGACACAGGCACAAACGCCATCCAGGAAGGACCACCACATGAAACTTGATTCGAGAACCACCGTACTGGCGGCCCTGGCAGCGGGCTTCGCTCTTCTCGCTGGCTGGACGACCCTGAACGCACCTCAGCCTGCTGTCGTCGCATGCGTCGACCTGGAGAACACGTTCAACCAGCTTGACCAGCACAAGGCAGCCGAGGACCGGATCGAGGCGATGGCCATGGAACTGAACAAGCAGGTCGAGCAGCTTGCACAGGATGTCCAGGATCTGGAGGCGGAACTGGATGCCTTCCAGGCCGACTCCCCTGCCTACCTCGAGATCACGAGGAAGATCGAATCAGCCATCGGCGAGTACCGCGCGTACGAATCGTTCAGCACCGGCAAGATCGAGGCCGAGCAGTCCGAGCAGATGAGGCAGACCTACATGCAGATCAAGGATGCCCTGGCCGAGATGTCCAAGGAGCGCGGCTACGACATCGTGTTCCTCGACGACTCGATCCCGGCTTTCGAGCGAAGCACGGCGACACGGACGATCCAGCAGATCTCCAACCGCAAGATCCTGTATGCCAACCCCACGATGGACATCACCCAGGAACTCATCGAGTACATGAACGGCAGGTTCAAGAGTCGGAACTCCGGCTGATGCGGTCCCACCGTCGATCATGGCTGGGGGGCCCGGCTTGAAATCACTCAACGACCTTGCACGAGAGGTTGGCGGCCGACTCGAGGGGCCGGCCGACACCGAGATCAGCGGTGTCGGCTCACTTCAGTCCGCGGGCGAGGGTGATGTCACCTTCATCGTCGCGGAGGAGCATGCCGCTGCGTGGAAGGACTCGAAGGCATCCGCGGCCATCGCCAATGAGCAACTGGACCTGCAGGACGAGGATCCACCCCGACCGATCATCCGGGTGGAGGATGCCGAGCAGGCGATGATCTCGGTGCTCGAGCTTTTTGAATCAGACCGACCAATGCCGGAACCCGGCATCGATTCGACGGCAAGGATCGGACGGGACTGCACGATCGGCGATGGCTGCAGGATCGGCACGGGGGTGTCGATCGGGGATCGATGCACGATCGGCAACGATGTCGTGATTCATCCAGGCGTCGTCATCTACGGCGACGTCCGGATCGGTGACGGGTGCGAACTCCACTCCAATACGTCGATTCGAGAACGATCGGTGCTCGGCAATGGCGTGATCCTGCATTCCGGCGTGGTCATCGGCAGCGATGGATTCGGATACCGCCCCACCGCTGATGGTTCGAGGCTCCGAAAGATGCCGCACGTCGGGAACGTGTTCCTCGAGGACATGGTCGAGATCGGGGCCAACACCTGCATCGATCGAGGCAAGTTCGACGCGACCGTGGTCGGTGCGGGAACGAAGATCGACAACCTCTGCCAGGTGGCCCACAACTGCAGGATCGGTCGCTGCTGCGTCATCGCGGGATCGACCGGAATCGCCGGAAGCGTCACCATCGGGGACGGTGTGCAGATCGGGGGCCATGTCGGGATCGCCGAACACCTTCATATCGGGGACGGGGCCCGGATCGGCGCCAAGTCCGGCGTGATGAAGGACGTCCCCGCGGGCGAGACCCAGGTGGGCCTCCCGGCTCGAGAGGCCGGCCAGCAGTTGCGGACCGTCGCCGCACTGAATAAATTGCCTGATTGGTCCAGAAAGCTCCGTAAATTGCTTGCCGCGGAGGATTGATGCCGAAAACACAGTGTCACGGCGGGATTGAAGACCCCCGGTGATTACCATGTGTGGCGGCATGAATGTCAGTTTTCAGTCGGGAATACGTGTGATGAAGTCACAGCACACCATTGCCAGGGAAGTCACAGTCGAAGGAGTGGGACTGCTGCTGGGTCAACCGGCACGCGTGACCATCTGTCCTGCCGCGATCGATACGGGCATCGTGTTCGAGCGAACCGACCTGGACCCCCCGGTGGTGATCCCAGCCAGGGTGAACAACGTCATCCCACGTGCCAGGCGAACGACACTTCGCAATGGTGAAACGACCATCGAGACGGTCGAACACTGTCTCAGCGCCCTCTCGGGAATGCACATCGACAATGCGAGGATCAAGCTGGATGGACCCGAGCTGCCCTGTGGCGACGGCTCGGCCAAGCTGTTCGTCGACCCCATCATAGAGACGGGGGTCGTGGAACAGGACGCGGCCCAGGCGGTCTGGAAGCTCCAGAAGCCCATCGTGCTCGAGGAGGGTGAGAGCATGATCGCCGCCCTGCCGTCCGACGACGAGGGCATGCGGGTGATCTTCGACCTCGACTACGGCGAGAACAACACCCGCATCCAGCGACAGACCCTCAGCTTCATCCCCGGCAACGGGAACTACGTCAAGGAGATCGCACCGGCCCGTACCTACAGCCTGAGGGAGGAGGCCCAGGCCTTGTGGGATCGAGGCATGTGTCGCCACCTGACGCCACGTGACGTACTGGTCATCGGCGAGGAAGGCCCGATCGACAATGCCTACCGGTTCGACAATGAACCCGTCAGGCACAAGGTCCTCGACGTGATCGGTGACCTCACCCTGATCGGCTGCGCAGTCCAGTGCAGGATCATCGCGTACAAGAGCGGCCACGCGCTCAACCGGAGCCTGGCGATCGCGATCCGTCGACAGATAGAGGCCGACAGACGGATCCGGATCGCCGACGAGGACCCGAAGATCGATGCTCGCGCAATCCAGAGGATCATGCCGCATCGCTACCCGATGTTGCTGGTCGACAAGGTCGTCGAGATCGAGGCGGACCGACGGGCCATCGGGATCAAGAACGTCACGATGAACGAGCCCTTCTTCCAGGGGCACTATCCCGGCACCCCCATCATGCCGGGGGTCCTTCTCGTGGAGGCGATGGCCCAGCTGGGCGGGCTGCTCCTGAATCAGAAGCTCGAGCACACCGGTAAGATCGCAGTCCTGATGAGCCTGGACCGGGTGAAACTGCGCAAGCCAGTGGTCCCGGGCGACCAGGTCGTGCTCGAAGCCGTATCTTTGAGGGCCAGACCACGCACGGGTTCGGTACGATGTAAGGCGTTCGTAGGGGACCGCCTGGCCGCAGAAGCGCAGATCCGGTTCATGATGGTCGATTCACAGACGGATTGAATTACGGCCCAGGCGGTCGCACGAGGTACGCGGACAGCAGAACATGAGCACGATTCACGAGACAGCAATCATCCACGAGAGCGCCAAGGTCGATCCGACCGTGGAAATCGGTCCGTACTGCGTGATCGGCCCCGAGACCACGATCGATGCCCGCACTCGCCTCATGGACCATGTGACCATCGAGAGCCATACCACGATGGGAACCGACAACCTCGTCTTCCCGTACTCGGTGATCGGGTCGAGCCCGCAGGACAAGAAGTTCTCGGGAGAGCAGTCATGGTGCCATATCGGCAACTCCAACCAGATCCGGGAACACGTGACCATCCACAGAGGAACCGGAAACGGAGGTGGCGTGACCAGCATCGGGGATGACAACCTGATCATGGTGGCGGCGCACATCGCCCATGACTGCCGCGTCGGCAATCGATCCGTGATCGCCAACCAGGTCATGCTCGCCGGACACGTCCATGTCGGCGACGCGGCCAACATCGGCGGCGGCGCCGGAATCCATCACTTCGCCACCATCGGCACCTGCACCTTCGTCGGCGGCCTGGCGAGGATCACCCGGGACGTTCCTCCATTCATGATCGTCGAAGGCAATCCAGCCGAGGTCCGGGGACACAACCACATCGCCATGAAGCGACTGGGGTATCAGGACAACCACATCGAGGCGATCAAGGATGCGTACAAGAGGCTCTACCGTGAAAACGGCGCCAGGATGCTGGAGAAGATGGAGCAGCTCCGGACCGACTATCCCGATCACGATGCGATCTCGATGTTGTGCATGGCACTGGAGGCGGCCGCCCAAGGCGTGCATGGACGGGCACTGGAGGTCCTGAGAACCGACGATAAGCGTGCCGTTTCAACGTCCTGACCGCTTGCAGGGGCTGCCTGGTGCAATACAGGAGCTGGTCGCGAGTGAATTGAAGACAGGACCTGTTCGTGCCGATATCCCACATACTGACGGAAAAGCCAGGGAGGCTTCGCAGATGAAGGTCGTGCTGGACCAGGTCGAGATACATGGTTGTTCAGACAGCATCTCGGATGCCATCGAGCGTGCTGCAGAGGATGCGGCCAATCGCGGACGCATGGTGGTCGAGATCCGGGTCGACGGCCATCTCGTGGAGGATGTGCACCTGGGGCAGGCTGACCAGGACCACCCCGCCGCGCAGGAGGTCAGCATGACCAGCATGGCTCCGTGCGAACTGCTTTTCAACACGTTCACCGAGGCGCGGATTGCGACCGAGGAATCGATCGAGCAGGCCACCGAAGCAGCCGAGTTGATCCAGTCAGGCCGAACCGTCGAGGCGATGGAACGAATGAAGGAGTTTCTCGCCACGTGGGAGTCGATCAACGCCGCCCTGTCACAGGGACTGCAACTGCTTGGTATCGATCCGGAGGAATGCCAGTTCGAGCAGCGACCGATCGCCCGCGTGCTCGAGGACGTGTCCGCACGACTGGAGTGCCTTGCAGAAGCCATCCGATCCGAAGACCATTCCGGTTTGTCAGATGTGCTCGGTCACGAGTTTCCCGAGACTGCTCGAAGCATGGGCAGGCTGCTCACCCACCTTGGAACCTGCTGCAGGAATGAAGGCTGACCATGCCGAAGATGACCCCTGACACGATCGAATCACTGATCCATGATGCCGAATCCCAGCTCGAGGATGGCGAGTTCATGATCGCCCAGAAGACAGCGTGGGAGGGCCTGCTCCAGGCCAGGCGGATCGGTGATTACGGGATGATGGCAAAGTTCTGCCCGCTGCTGAAGGACATCATGATTGCCCGGATGGCCGATGCGAAGAAGCGATTCAGGAAGATCCGGATTCTCGAGGAGGCCCCTGACCTTGAGGATCCAAAGCCTGGCATCTACCTCTTCCAGCCGCCAGTGGTCGGTGCTGATGCCCGGAGGCTCCGCATGGCCAACCAGGAAGCCGGACAGAACTGCCTTGTGTTGTGCCGGGAACCGATGACCCAACTGGGTCTCTGCCCGATCGTTGCGATCGGACCCGTGACCGTGAGGACCCGCATCGAACCGGACGAGAACCATGAGTCACCATCAAGAGAGTGGTATGAGCACGCCCTGATGCAGCTTGGTGATGCGGCGCTGGACTCGCTTGATCGTGGAGTCTCGATCGACAGGCAGGTGGATGCGATGCTCTCGAGGCTTGACTCGGTGCCCGATCACGAGCAGATGCACGACGTGCTCCAGCAGTTGTGCGAGGAAGCCGATGCCATCGATGCGAAACCCCGAGGGGCCTACCAGGGCGACTGACCCCCCATTCACGTCCAGTCGAGTCCCTTCGGCAGGCTGTTGAGGTTGAGGCAGCCACCATCCTGAACAATGACCATGTCCTCGAGCCTGATGCCACCGAGCTCACGTGAATAGAGCCCGGGCTCGATCGTCAGGCAGTCTCCCGGGACCAGTTCAGGCCCCTTCCAGTCCAGCAGCGGAGGCTCATGGACATCAAGACCGACCCCGTGACCGGTTCCATGGAACAACCATGGGCCGTCAGGCGCATCGGCACCACTGACTCGATGTTCACCATGGCCGGTCGATTCCAGTGCCGAGACGGTCGCGGCATGGACCTGTTCCCCCGTCGTACCGGCACGAGTGGCGGCCAGGGCCGAGTCGAACGCTGCAAGCACCGCGGCATGCATCCGCAGCAACTGGTCCGATGGCGTGCCGTTGACGACGGTCCGGGTACAGTCACCGTTGTAGAGGGTCCTGCGATCCCTGGGAAAGATGTCGACGATGACGGGCTGGCCAACCTTGAGCGGTCCGGAGCCGACCTCGTGACAGTCGAATCCCTGCCGCCCTCCCGCGACGATGCTGAGCGGGTTGCTGAACTCACGTTCCATCAGGTGCGCATCGATCAACATGCGGACTCGCTCACTGGTGAGCAGATCCCCGTCGTGAACGAGGTTGCCATCGGAATCGGGGGTGGCCCGGGCGATGACGCCGCAGGCCATCTCCATGGCCCCCTCGGTAACCGACTGGGCATGCTGGAGCCACTGGATCTCCTGCTGATCCTTGGCCCTGCGATCGAGGAGTCCCAGCTCAGGATCCAGTTGGAGCTCGATACCGGCCTGCCTGACATGTTCAGCATAGACCAGGGGGAGTGAACGATCAGCGGTCACGGATGCGATGCCCTCACGCACCAGACATTCCACGAGTGCTTGGGCGGTCGCGGTCTCCCGATCACCGGAGAGACCCGAGGCCGGCTCGAATTCCGCGGGTGCGTGGACCTCGTCGGCCCGTGCATGGGCCCGGGCCCGTGCCAGCTCGATGCCGCGAACGATCAGGATGGAGCGGGCTGGCCCCGGTGCCGTGATACCGATCCATGCAACGGGATCGCCGACGTTGAAGCGTATTCGGTGATAGATGGCCATGTTGGCGGAGGGCACGCCCGCCATGATCATCGCTGTTGCATGCTGTTGTTGGTCCCGAGACATCGCCGGCATGATACCGGAGCATCGCAAACCCGATGTCGATTGTCATCCTCCGGGCCCCAGGCGGCCGACATGACGGGAAGGAGCCCCACCTTGGCAAGCAAGATCTTCATACTCATGGTCGCCTCGGTGGTCGCGATTTGCGCCTTTCTCGTGGGCCTCCTGGCGATGGTCCTGGCCTGGCACGCCTGGGCTGAGCCGCCAGGAAGCATCGGGTTCACGGTCTTGTACGGCATCATCTCGCTCGGAGCATTCGTCGTGATGAGCAGCAGTATTGCCTGGGGCGTGTACACGCTACGATGAACAGGTGGACAAGAGGCCACTCAAGGAGAGTCCAAATGAACAGGATCGGACTGACCACGGTGACGCTGGGCACACTCGCCATCGCGATGGCGAGTGGATGCCAGAACAAGCTGGTCGGCAGTTGGGAGGGCAGTGGCCAACCATCGGATGCTCCGCTCCAGTTCACGTCGATGACCTTCGCACCGGACGGCACCTTCACGGCGGAAGCAGCCTATGCTGACAACGTGAGGGCGGTCACGGGCACCTGGAGCAGCAAGAAAAACATGCTTGAACTGGAAGGCGGCAGGACCTACGGATACTCGATCAAGAATGACCAGATCACGTTCGAGGATCCTGAGACCGGCCATGAAATCACGTTGCAGCGGGTTCGATGAGACCGAAACCCCGGACCGAACTGGAGGAATGCTCACATGCTGGATACCAACAGCATCACGATCTACAAGGATGACGGCGACAGGCTGATGGAAGTCACCCCGACCTCGAGTCGCGTGGTCATCCTTCCATCCGGAGACCTCAAGAAGGTCCAGGAAGAACGCAGGATCCGCATACAGTGGGGACAGCACCTGCTCCAGGATCTCATCGAGGGCCGCTATCGAACGATCATCTGCGGCGTCAATGACATCGACAACTCCCATGGCATCCTTGGCGAACTGCTCCAACTGGTTCCCACCAGCCAGTGGACTCTTGACTCGGTGACCAGCTACGCAAGGATGTTCCGATCTGCGGTGAACGTCCACGCAGCAGAGGATCGTGAACCGTACATCCTCAAGTTCGATCTCGACCGGATCCTCATCCTGGGCATGCTCAGGCCCGCCGAACGAGACAGCTTCACGCTCGAGGACATCCACAGGGGGTTCTCCACAATCAGCAAGATGCTTGATGGACGGCGTGACAGGCAGCCCTGTGCCAGTGTCAGCTTCCTGGGAGCCAAGAGCAACAGGCTGATCGATCACAACGGAGCCCAGCCGAGCTTCGAGGCGGTTCTGGATGCGATGCACAAGGGTGGGTACTCAGGTGACGTCTACCCGGCACCCTCCATGTGGGACCTGGCGCCGACCGGCGTGTTCAACAGCTACCCGTTCCCGGAAAGCCTCGACAGGATGCGTGAAGGCAGTTCGTGATCTCAGCCCGAACCGGTCGGCTGATCGACCTCTGCGAAGAAGACATCGTTGTTGTCGATGGCCTCGCGAATGAACGCGTAGTCCTCGCTGCCACCATCAGCGAACTGGTCGAACTTGAGAGCCTTCAGGGCGGCCGGATCATCGACTGCAAGCAGCGCCGACTTGATCGCCATGAAGGTCTCATCGTCCAGACCCTCCCGGGCGATCCATGGCTTGGTGACATTCGGAAACATGACGAGGGCCTTGATCGGCTCACCGGCCTCGACCAGCTTCTTGAACGTGCTTTCCTTCAGGGCACCGGCATGGAAATCGCCAGCGGCCACGGCCAGCCCGACCGTGTCATGACGTCCGAGGTACTCCCATGACTCGAGGTCATCTGCGGTGACCCCGTTCTCGGCCAGGTAGTTCTGTGAGAGGTAGCGACCGATGGTGGATTTGTCATCTCCGAAGGCGAACTTCATGCCCTTCAACTGGGAGACGTCCTCGATGTCACTGTCCTTGTGAATGCATATGACACCATTGAACCGTTTCTTGCCCTTCTTGGTCTCCATGGCGAGGATCCGGACATCCGGCGCCTGCCTGCTGCAGATCACGTACGAGGCCGGGCCGAATCTCGCGAAGTCGACTCGACCCTCGGAGAGGTCAGCGATGCCACCGTCGTAGTCGGGCGCAATCTCGATGCGGACCTTGACGGGCCGATTGAGTCGATCGGATGCCTTCTGTTCGACGATCTTGATCACGTCCTGGAACTGCTTCTGGACATCGGTCGGGGTATCGGTCGAGTAGACACCGAATTTCAGTTCGAGCCTGCTGGTCGGATCATCAGCCTTCCCGGTGGCTGGGTCACCCTGGCTGGAAGCAACCGGCGGAGTGCTGGTCGGTCCATCACAGGACACGATGAAAGGAATACAGGCAAGGAAGAGGACGGCATGACCATTGAATCGCATCAGGAGAACTCCCCACGAGTGGTTGCAGAATGAAGGGGAATGGTACCCGATCGATGCCAGCGCCGGGTCAGCCGGGGACCGACTCGGACTCCATCCAGCGATCGGCGCATCGACCGTCCCACTGAACCGTGGCATCATTGGCGGTCACCTTGTAGGATCCGGCCCACTTGCCATCACGGATCCGCCTGCAGAAGTCGACAAGACGATCGATCTCGTTGATCGTGTTGAAAAGTCCGATCGAGGCGCGAACCGCACCAGTGACCTCCTGCTCCTGCGGTGCCTCCTGGTCGGGGCCGACGAGCTTGCCAGTGTGGATGTGCGAGCAGAACCGGCCATTTCGAACAGCGATGCCGGCCTCCTCGCCAAGGATGGCGGCTGCAAGCATGTCGTTGACCCCACGGATGTTCAGTGGAATGATGCCGACCCGCTCCTGCGGGGACTGCGGACCGTAGAGTATGACGCCATCGATGGCCAGGAGGCCCGACCAGGCATGCTCCAGCAGGTCCAACTCGTGAGCGCGGACACGATCCATTCCGATCCGCATCAGGTACTCGAGCATCGAGGCCATGCCGACCACGCCGGCGATGTTGGGCGTACCAGGCTGGTGCCTGTCGGGACTGGCGAGACTGACCACCTCATCGGTGGTGACGTTGACCGCGGTTCCACCGCCCGGCACGTAGGGATCAGCCCGATCGAGTATGTCCCGGGGACCGTAGAGGAACCCGGTGCCGAAGGGCGCGTACATCTTGTGACCCGCTGCCGTGAGAAAGTCGATGTGATCGGGTGACCCCGGGGAACCGACGTCGATGGGTGCGTGGGCCATCAGTTGCGCCGCGTCGACGCAGATCAGGGCCCCGGCATCATGGGCCATCCTGGCAAGGGCGTGGATGTCCGGCATCCATCCGGTGACGTTGGCGGCACCGGTAACGGCGATCAACTTGATGTCGTTGTCCTGGAGCAGCCGCCTGACATGCTCCATGTCAAGCCGCCCCTCGTCGGTGAGACCCGCACGCAGCACCTGACCATGCCTCCTGAAGGGCAGATCGTTGGAGTGATGCTCCAGGTCAGTGACGATCACGGCCCCCTGGCGATCCTTCATCGCGTGCGCGACGATATCGCATGCATTCGTGGTGTTCGAAGTGAACACGATGCAGCCTGATTCAAGCTCGGCTCCGATGAAACGGGCACAGGTCCTGTACGCCTGCTCGAACCGGTCCGTACAGTTCCTGGCGAGCCTGTAGGTCGCTCGATGCACGTTGGCGTACTCGTTGCTGAGGAAGTTCATGTACTCGACGAGCACGGTCCCGGGCGGATGCGTCGTGGCCGCGTGGTCCATGTAGACCAGTGGCTGGGTCGCCCCACCTCCCACGGACACGGTCTGCCTGGTGATCGGAAAATCGTTCCTGATGGCGTTCCAGTCGGAATAGTCCAGTTGCTCGGACACGGCCGAGCCCGTTGGACCCGGAGCCGTCTCGAGCCAGTCGACAGCAGGTGGATCGGACGAGATCTCCCGGCCCTCGGCAACCCATCGTTCGATCCCACCGTCGAGGTTCAACGGACGGGCGTACCCCATGCGCTGGAGGACGTCGGCGGCGAGGATCCCCCGCTTGCCTGTCTGGCAGTACAGCACCACGGGGATCTCCTGGTCAGGAACGATCTCGGCGATGTGCTTTTCGAGTATCCCCCTGGACAACTGCATCGCTCCCGGAATGCACGCGGTCTCGTATTCGGCCTGTTCACGGACATCCAGCAGGACCATCGAAGGCGACTCGTCGCGAAGAGCTTCAAGCTCTTCCGGCGTGATCTGTCCCACACGGGTCCGGGCATCCTCGCACAGGCTGTCGTAGGTCCAGGTCAAGATCGGTCTCCAGGTGGCCTTTGAAGGGGCCTTGATTCTACTTGATGTCACGTCGCTGACGAAACCAAACGTGCCGATCGGGTGTTCCAAGTACACTGGTCATGGTCCAGATGGAGCCATAACCATGTTTCTCAGAGCAATCGAGGACCCGATCCTGGCGCAGGTGAGCTACCTCATCGGCTGTCAGGCCACCGGCGAAGCGATCCTCGTCGATCCGGAGCGGGACATCGACCGGTACCTCCGCATCGCCCATCGGAACGGACTTCGAATCACGGCCGTCACCGAGACGCATGTGCATGCCGACTTTCTCTCCGGATGCCGACAACTCGCCGGCACCACGGGGGCCACGCCGATGCTCTCCTGCTGCGGCGGACCGCAATGGCAGCCGACCTGGCCCCGGGAAGACGGGGTGGAACCACGATGGCTCTCCGACGGCGACGTGGTCATGATCGGCAACATCAGGTTGAAGGTGCACCATGTGCCGGGGCACACCCCGGAACACATCATGTTCGAGGTGACGGACACGGCCAGCGGCGAGGACTCGATGGGGTTGCTCTCCGGGGACTTCGTCTTCGTGGGGGCCCTTGGAAGACCCGACCTGCTGGAAGCCGCCGTGGGCGTCGAGGGAGCGATGGAACCATCGGCTCGACAACTGGCCGGTTCGGCCAGGAGCTTCCTGGAATTCATGGACCACCTGCAGGTCTGGCCGGCCCATGGCGCCGGCAGCGCATGCGGCAAGTCGCTCGGGGCCGTGCCGAGCTCCACGGTCGGCTACGAGAAACGCCATAACACGGGCCTCCAACTGTCCACGCAGGAGGATCGGTTCGTCGATTTCATCCTCGACGGACAGCCGGCCCCCCCGCTCTATTTCGCACGGATGAAGAGCCAGAACATCTCGGGTCCCCCGATGCTCTCGCAACTGCCGTCGGTTCCGTTGATGGGCATCGACGACGCCAGGAGACTGGATGCCGGCGATGTCGTGATCATCGACTGCAGGAGCTGGCCCCGGTTCAGGGACGGACATCTTCCAGGATCGATCTGGTGCGGGTTCGGACCGAACCTCGCCGCGATCTCCGGCTCCTACGTGGAACCGGGTCAATCGATCGTACTCATCTGTGAACCCGGCCTGTGCGAGGAGGCCACGAGGGTCCTCTGCCGGATCGGGCTGGACGGAGTGGTCGGTGCCTGCACTCCGTCCGAACTGGAATCAGCCGGGCATGATGCACTCGCACGTTCACGGGAAATCGATGTCCAGACGATGCAGCGGCTGATCGGCGAAGGCTCTTCAATCGTGCTGGATGTCAGGAGAGCCGACGAGCATGCCGCTGGACACATCGCCGGCAGCATCAACATCCCGCACACGAGACTGGGTGCCCACCTCGACCAGCTGCCCAAGGACAGGACGCTGCTGGTTCACTGCGCCGCAGGCATCCGGTCCGCACACGCCTTGTCGATGCTGGAGCGGGCTGGCTTCAACGGCACCTCGCTGGCCGGCGGCATACAGCACTGGATCCAGCAGGGAGGGGCTGTAGAGGTCCCCGCCTCGTCGATGACGACATGACCATCATCGTGCTCGGTGCAATCCTGATCGGAGTGTGTCTCGGCCTGCTCGGCTCGGGCGGCTCGATCCTGACGGTGCCGATCCTCGTCTACATGCTTGGACATCCCGAGAAGGCGGCGATGGGCGAGTCATTGGCCATCGTCGGTCTGATCGCCGCAGCCGGGGTCATCCAGAAGTGCCGCAAGGGCGAGATCAACTGGCAGGCCGTGATGTGGTTCGGAGTTCCCGCGATGATCGGCACGTTCGGCGGCGCACAACTGGCCAGGGTCGTTCCGGCATCGGTGCAGATGACCGTACTGGGCATCCTGATGCTGTTGGCGGCGTTCCTGATGATTCGCCGGAAGGAGGATCCCGAGCAAGGTGATGGCTCAAGCCGCCGCCTGCGGACGTTCCTGTTGCTTGAAGGCGTCTTCGTCGGCGCCGTGACGGGACTGGTCGGAATCGGTGGAGGCTTTCTCATCGTACCGGCACTCGTCCTGGGGACGGGACTTCGAATGCATGCGGTCATCGGGACGAGCCTGGCCATCATCATGCTCAAGTCGATCACAGGGTTCGCCGGATACCTGATGGTCCTGGACTCGGTCCAACAGCGCATCGACTGGTGGACGATCCTCCTGTTCGCCGTGCTCGGTACGGTTGGCAGCCTCACCGCGGGCAGCATCGCCACCCGGATCGATCAACTGCTCCTGAAGCGGATGTTCGCCGTGATCCTGCTGCTGCTGGGCCTGGCCGTGGTCGTGTCGGAAGTGCTGTGAAGCCGAGATGGAACCGCGGTATCGGGGAGCTCACGGTAGCGGTCGGATGAGAATGTCCTTGAAATCGATCGGGGATCCTTCCGATTCCAGTGCAAGGTACCCCTCCCGGGGCGTGCAGTCACTTCCACCGGAGACCTCCATGCCGTTGACCCAGAGACGGACCTCGCCGTTGATCGCGCGTATGTAGTAGTGGTTCCACTGGTTGATCCCACGTGATCGCTCGGCACTTGGGAAGCTCCTTCGACCATTGGGCGCGACCGGTGAAAACGGCTTCATGGTCGAGGCGCCGACCGGGAAGACATCGCCGTGGCAGGTGAACCAGTCGGCCTTTCGTCCCCCCTTCTCATAGGCATCCTTGTAGCCGAGGTCGAGGACCTGGACCTCGATGCCTTCGGGAAGCCCTGGTCCCTTCAGGCGATTCATCGATTCGATCGGGGACCAGAGGAAGATGCCCGAGTTGCCCGCATCACGAAGATGCCGCCACTGGCACAGCAGCTCGAAGTTGGTGTACGGCTTCGTGGAACGAAGCACGCCGACAGGCTGCCCGGAGCAGTGGACCATCGAACCGTCCCACGTCCAGGTGTCATCGTGGCAGTTGACGTTGATGAAGTCATCCTTTCCGAGCTTCTTCCAGCCGGGTCCGGTTCCGTCGATGAAGGCCACGTCCCTTTCGGATACGGATTCGGGCACCGGAGAAGCACCGGCCGGAACCGCAAGGCATCCGATCGATGCAGCCGAGAATCCGTGGAACGCCCGTCGAGTCAACCTGGTGTCGCCGTCCATACCAAACTCCCAATTCAAGGATCAGTTTCCCTGATGGTATGCTCAAACGGGGCACACCGGGGGACGAGTTCCCCGATGCTTGACAGGCACGCCATCGGTTCCTATTTTCGGTCCCCTTGAGATTGCGGGGTAGAGCAGTCTGGTAGCTCGTCGGGCTCATAACCCGGAGGTCGCAGGTTCGAATCCTGCCCCCGCTATTTCCGAGTCGATTGCATACGCGACTGGCTCACCGATTCACGCCGAACGCCGCCGAGTACTCTCGACGGCGTTCGTCGTTTGGGCTCGTAATGGGCAGGTACTACAACGGCCAGAGCCGACCAGGCTCATTCCTCGGTCACATGCGAATGCTCTTGGAGATGACGGACAGGCTCACCCGTCTGGTGAACTCGGAAGATGATGGTTCGCACGCCCTCGTCACCGGTGATCGCTCGATGCCAGGCACCGTACGGCACGTGGTTAACGCGGCCAGGTTCGCCGATGATCGTAGTTCCGTCTCGAAACTCGATCTCGACGCGGCCTTCAAGGTAGTAGTGAAAGGTCTCGGATGGGTGCCAGTGCCACTTGCCGATCTTGTTCGGCGGATTCACCACGGAGGTGACGACGACCTCGCGTCCAGGCGCGATTTGCTCGGCCAACGCCTGTTGTCGCAGCAAGTCCACCTGCCGCGTGGTGGCCGTGGTGACAGCGCTGTTGGATGAGCAGCCGACCATGGCCTGGAAGAGGACAAGGACTGAAATCAAACCAGTGACGGATCTCGAATCGGAATTGTCTCGGTTCATGGGTGCCTCCCGGTGGGGGCAGCATACCATCCGGCCATCATCAGGCTCATGTGCCGAAGGGCCACGTGACTCCAAGGCATGCCGTGAACGAAAAATACATTCAATTACGAAGCTGATCTGGTGAGATACTGTACAGTCATTCGGTCAGGCATCTTTCCAGCAAGAACGAATACAAGAGGAGCAGAAGCATTGAAGTTACCGATCATGTTCACAGTATTCATCATCCTGTCCTGCATCCTCGCCAAGCCCGCGTCAGGACAGCAGCAGTTCTATGAGACAGTCAACGTCAACGGGGTGAATCGGCAGTACCTGGTCTACCTCCCGACGGACTTTGATCCGGCGGAGAATTTGCCGGTCATGTTTCACTTCCATGGTGGTGACGAGAGCCCGGAAGTGGCCATCCAGTCCGAGGTGGACTACAGATCACTGGCGAATGTCCACCGCTTCATCGCCGTCTACCCCGCCGCACTGCTTGATGGCAAGGGCTGCACCTGCTGGAACAACGAGGGCAAGTACTCAAACGGCATCGATGAACTGGGATTCGCTGAAGCCATGATCGACTCAATGGTGGCCGGATACAACGCTGATCCGAGCAGGATGTACGCCAGTGGCTTTTCGCTCGGCGGAAGCCTGACATGGGATCTGGCGTGTTTTCTCGGCGATCGTTTCGCCGCAGTGGGTGTGGTGGCAGCCAACATGTGGGAGTGGACCTACAACGACTGCACATCCGCACTGCCAATTGGAATTTGCCACATCCTGGGAACCAATGATTTCTACGCGCCTTACAACGGCAACCAGTACTCCATCTCGACTGCCCAGCAGAACGCCTTCTGGGTTTCGGTCAACGGTGCATCGAACACGCCCATCGAGGACAACCTCGGTGGTGGTGTCACCAGATTCCTGTGGCCTGCCAAGGAGGATTGCCATTCTGTTGTTCATTATCGAAGACAGGGTGGTGAACATGACTGGCCCACCTTTGCTCGTGATGCGATCTGGGAATTCGTGTCGCAGTACTCCCTCGATGGACTGATCGAGTGCCTCGAGGATTGCCCGGCGGATCTCAACGGCGATGGTGTCGTGGACGGCGTGGATCTTGGAATCCTGCTTGCTGGCTGGAAGCGAGCCGGCGGCGACATCGATGGCGACGGAACCACCAATGGGGTCGACATCGGCCTGATGCTTGCTGCATGGGGTGCCTGCAACAGCGGATGAACCAGGAATTCCGATGGCTTTCGCGAGTCGATCCCGCATCGAGCCTCGACATGGAATATCGGTCCCTGTCCTGCAGGGCCTTCCTAAAGGTGGAACAGGCCGCATCGTGATGCCGGTTATCCATGTTCGTGGAGGGCAAGAGAATTCGGACTTGCCTGTTTCCTGATCTATACTTGGGCAGATGGGCACGAAGAAGGCCAACCCGATCATGCTGGTGGCGATCCTGGTCGCCGGCATCGCCATGCGCCCGGGATGGTCACATGCCCACCTGGATTCCAATGATCATCCAGCGGCACATGATGCACACGCCGGGCATTCCCATGGACACTCGCACGCACATTCCCACGGTGGCGTGACCCACTCCCATGGACACCATCATCATCCAGGTCGACCACATGATGACGACCATCACCATCACCACGTATCCGACTCGCACGAGGAATCGCCGAAGGCGAGTTGGACCGCCCCACGGACAGGTGTGAGGGACGGGTTCCCCCACCTTCATCCTGCCTTCGTTCAGAGCAGTGGCGTCAACGCCGACTGGGCCCGACCAGCGAGGACCCGTCCCCCGCCACTGCCTCCGCCGGAATCCGGCACCCGGACATCACTGAGAACCATCGTCCTGCGGTTGTAGCAGGCGAACCCCGAGAGTGTTCGCCTGAACTGTCCCGTGGCATGGTGCCACGGGATGACAACCGTTGCACATGGAGATGGTCCTCGTGCGTGAATTGACAAGAAAGTACACCAGCCTGCTGCTGCTGGCCGGACTGTTCCTGGTGGGTTGCCAGGGATACAAGCCGATGCCGCTGCAGCCGGAAGACCACATGAAGCAGTGGCTGGAACGAACACCCAGGAGCGAGGGGGTCGTGGAGTTCGCCAGGAAACTCTCCGAGGAGGATCCGGGTGCGATCGAGTACGACCCGGATGATGGAATCGACCTCGCTGAAGCCCAGCTGATCGCGATGGTCTTCAATCCGAAACTGCGCCTGGCCAGGAAGCGTGCCGGGGTGGCTGCGGCGACTGCGGAGAATGCGGGCCTCTGGGATGACCCCAGCTTCTCGATCGATGTCCTCAGAATCACCGAGAGTGTCGCCAATCCATGGGTCATCATGCCGGGGCTGAGCCTGACGATACCGATCTCGGGCAGGCTTGAAGTAGAGAAATCACGAGCCGATGCCCTGATGCAGGAGGCGCTCGTCCGCGTTGCCGGCGAGGAATGGCTGGTACGACAGGAGGTCCGTGATGCATGGGCCCGATGGTCGGCATCGCTGCTTGCCGCCGAAGAGGCCGGCACGTTGATCGAGTCGATCGAACAGATGGTCGAGATGACCGGGAGGCTCGCCGATCTCGGCGAGTTGCGTCGGACCGAGGCGGGCCTCTTCAGGATCGAGAATGCACAGAGAGTCCGAGAGCTTGCAGGCCTGGAGGCCCGTGCCCTTTCCAACCGGCAGCAGTTGCACATGCTGCTGGGCCTCTCACCTGATGCTCCGCTTGAGCTGCTGCCTTCACTGGACGTGTTCGTTCCAGGAGAAGTCGACATTGACCTGACAATGAGCAACCCTGAACTCAGACGACTCCGGGAGGCATACGAGGTCGCAGAGCACTCGCTCCAACTGGAGGTCAGGAAGCAGTACCCCGACCTGACGATCGGCCCGCTCTACGAGACCGACCAGGGACAGTCGAGGATCGGTTTCTTAGGCGGCATCCCCATCCCGGTACTCAACGCCAACAGGCAGGGCATCGCGGAGGCGACTGCCAGGCGCGAGCTGGCTCGTGCCGAGTTCGAGGCCGCCGTCGAGATCCTCGAGGGAACGATCGCGATGACAAGGATCCGGATGACAGCACTGGAGGAAGAGTACGGCGAACTCGTCCGTGTCATCGGACCCATGGTCGATCAACAGGTCGCCGATGCCCGGACGCTGATCCGGCTGGGTGAAGCAGGCGAAGGCGGAACCCTGGTCCTGCTTGAGAGCATCGTCCGCCTCCACGAGACCAAGACACGAATGATCAGGGTGCTGATGGACCAGGCACTGGAGTGCTCAAGACTCGAGTACCTCCTCGGGCCCGGATACGAGAATGATTCGACATGGATACAGGACCTGGACAACGAGGAAACAGAGGTGACACGATGAACATCTTCATGCAGATCGCAGCATGCGCATGCCTGGTGACTCTGGTCGGATGTACCGACAAGAGCGGGCCCCCGGCGGACACGTCGACGAGCGAGAACCCCAAGAGCATGATGTCCGGCGGCAGGATCGAGATCCCCCCTGCCGTACGGAACAACCTTGGTATCACGTTCGCCAAGGTCCAGAGACGATGGGTCAACGACACGATCCGCATACCGGGCTCATTCGAGTTGATGCCGCTTGCTCGAAGGGAGTACAGGATGCCCCTTCCAGGACGGGTTCGCCTGCTGGTCGACCAGTATCAAACCGTCAGGCCAGGGGACGTGCTCTTCACGTACCAGTCCGAACGGTGGCAGCAGCTCCAGGAAGAGATCCTCCTTGCAGACCAGGCCGTGGACACGGCTGCTGCACGCCTTGCAGTCGAGTCGGCCACACTCACCGAGACAAGGCAACGGATGGCGATCCTCAGGGACAGAATCCAGAGGCTCGCCGAGGCCGACTTCAAGCAGGCAGGACTTGAAGCACGGTCGGCAGAACTGGGAGCCAGCATTCCAGGACTCCTGGCCAAGGTGCGACAGGCGGAGACCGCCCTGGCCAACACCAGGCAGTTGCGTGAACAGTCGATCAGAAACGCATCCGTCGCCACGGGAATCACCGAACAGTCACTGCTGGAAACGGTGATGGTCGACGGCGTGGAACGTCCCGCGTACATGGACATCGAGTGGTTGGAGGTCAGGGCCGAGGAAACCGGCATCGTCCAGGTGCTCGACGTGACCAACGGTGCGCACGTGCTGGCTTCGGACATGGTCCTGTCGACGATCGATCCGGAGATGGTCCGATTTCGAGCATCGGCACTCCAGTCAGACCTGCCAAGGCTTGGGGACGGACTCGAGGCATGGATCGTCCCGCCCATGACGGATGGCTTGCGGATTGATGATGGGGTGTCCGCTGCAGTCACCATCGGACTTGAAGCCGATCCGCAGCAGCGAACGGTCGCCATACTGGCACGTCCCGAGGAATCAAGACCGTGGATCAGGCCGGGTGTATCGGCGTTTCTCGAGTTGGTGGTCGATTCCACCGATGGGCCCGCCCTGGCGATCCCGCGGGCGGCGGTCCTCAAGGATGGGATTGTTCACGTGTTCTTCCGCCGTGATCCGAAGGATGCCAACCAGGCCATCCGAGTCGAGGCCGACATGGGCATCGATGATGGTCGCTGGATCCAGATCCGCAGCGGAATCGGTCCTGATGACCAGGTCGTGCTCGATGGAGCCTATGAACTCAAACTGGCTACGCAGCAGCATGGTGGCACCGGCAAGGGCGGTCACTTCCATGCCGATGGGACGTTTCACGAGGATCATTGAAGGAACCGACGATGCTGAAGAACCTGATCCGATTCTCGATCGACAACGCCGTCATCATCCTCCTGCTCGCAGGGCTGCTTGTCGGCCTGGCCGCGTACCAGTTGCCTCGCACGCCCGTCGATGTCTTCCCTGAGCTCAACGCCTCAACCGTCGTGGTCATGACGGAGTCGCCTGGACTCTCGGCCGACGAGGTGGAGCAGTACGTGACGTTCCCCATCGAGACCGCCGTCAACGGCATTCCAGGCGTCCGGCGCGTCCGCACGGTCAGCAGCATCGGCCTCTCGGTCGCCTACATAGAATTCGAATGGGCAACGGACATCTACAGGGCCAGGCAACTGGTCTCTGAGCGACTGGACACCTTGCGGGAACTCCTGCCTCCCGGGGCCGATGCGGAGATGACACCGATCACCTCGATCGCGGGAGAGATCATGCTGCTGGCCGTCTCATCCCCGAACCAGGCCGTCTCACCGCTGCAACTTCGTTCCTACGCGGAGTTCGAACTGAGGAACAGGCTCCTTGGAATCCCGGGAGTCGCGCAGGTCTCGGTGATCGGTGGCGAACTTCCAGAGTATCAGGTTCACGTGCAGCAGGAGAAGCTGCGACTGTACGACCTGGCGCTTGATGACGTCATCGAGGCTGCCGAGGAGGCCCATGCCTCACTGAGTGCCGGGTACCTGCCGGACATCGACGGCCTGGAGATGCCAATCAGGCAGAGCGGCCGTGTCCGTGATGCCCGGGACATAGCGGGAACCGTGATCAAGTTCCAGGAGGGTTCACCCGTGACGATCGGCCAGGTGGCATCGGTGGCTGTCGGGGCGGCCCCGAGACGTGGAACAGGAGCCGACGAAGGCAAGCCGGCCGTCATTCTGACGGTGCTCAAGTCACCAGGCACCAACACGCTCGTCGTGACTGAACGAGTCGACCGCATGCTTGATGAGATACAGGGGACATTGTCGGAAGACATCCGCATCAACCGGAACATCTTCAGGCAGTCGGACTTCATCGGGATGTCGGTGGACAATGTCGTCGAAGCGCTGAGGGACGCCGCGATCATCGTGTCGGTGATCGTGCTGCTGTTCATGATGAATCTTCGATCCACCGTCATCACGCTGATCGCCCTGCCGATCTCCCTGGCATCCGGCCTGCTGATCCTTGACTGGATGGGCCAGACTCTCAACGTCATGACCCTTGGGGGCCTGGCCATTGCGGTCGGAAGCCTTGTTGATGACGCGATCATCGACGTCGAGAACGTGGTCAGGCGAATGAAGCAGGAAACGAGTCTTCCCGTCGAGCAACGCAGAAGCAGGGTCGGTGTCATCTTCGATGCCAGTAACGAGATCAGACCGGCCATGGTCTTCGCCACGATCATCATTTCGCTGGTGTTCCTGCCATTGATGTTCCTCGAGGGGATCGAGGGCAGCTTCTTCAAGCCGCTTGGAATCGCATTCGTCGTGTCGATTCTCTCCTCGCTTCTGGTGGCCCTGACCGTGACGCCTGCAACGTGCCGTCTTCTGCTGAAGATCTCGCCAGGCACATCGCGTGAGAGTGGCCTCGTGAGCATTCTGAAGCGACTCTATGAACCGATCCTTCGTCATGCGATCAGGACCAGGAAACTCGTGCTGGGCCTGGCGGGAACCGTGACGATTCTCGCCCTCTGGCTGGCATCAACCTATGGAACGGCGTTTCTTCCCGAGTTCAACGAGGGCACGTTCACGGTCGGTCTCTATGCACCACCCGGCACCTCGCTCGAGGCGAGTGATCGCATGGCGTCATCCGTTGAAAAGCAGTTGCTGCAGGTCGATGGTGTCCAGAGCGTCACTCGTCGAACCGGGCGAGCCGAGCGTGACGAGCATGTTGAACCGGTCAGCAACTCCGAGATCGACATCACGATCAAGCCAGGATACTCAAAGATACAGGTGCGAAAGAGGATCTCCCGGGTCCTCGAGCAGGTTCCCGGGATCACCTCGAACGTCGGCCAACCCATCGAGCACCGGCTGAGCCACATCCTCTCTGGCACGCCGGCAGCCATCGCGATCAATGTCCACGGGGACGACCTGGATGTCCTGCGAACGATCGCCAAGCGGATCGAGAATGAACTGAAACAACTCCCCGGTGCTCGCGATGTCGCCGCCAACAGGGAGATGTTGATCCAGTCACTGCCGGTGCAGTTCCAGCCGGAGGAACTGACCGCCTTCGGCCTGACGCCTGCGGGAGCGGCCGAGCAGGTAAGAAACGCGATCCATGGTGCCGAAGTCGCCGTGGTCAACGATGGAACCAGGAGGCTGTCCATCATGGTGCGGCTTGACCCTGTACAGAGGGACACGATGGAGGATCTCTCCAGGATCGTCCTTCGCGGGATGGACGGAGCTCTGGTGCGGCTTGAGGAGGTGGCCGTGGTCGGGCCGGAGATGACCTCGAACCTGATCACGCGCGAGAACTCCAGGAGGAAGGCCGTCATCTCGCTCAACGTGGACGACGGTTCCAACCTTGGACATCTGGTCGGGCAGGTGAGAACCATCGTCGATCCGATCGTCAGGGAGCATGGATACACGGTCGACTACGGGGGACAGTTCGAGGCCCAGCGTTCGGCGAGCAGGACGATACTCCTGGCGACCGGAGTCGTCGTGCTGGTCATGCTCGTCCTGCTGAACATGGCGATCGGATCGCTCCGGGTCTCGCTGCTGGTCCTGGTGAACCTGCCACTGGCACTGATCGGTGGCATCCTGGCCATTCTCCTCTACCAGTCGGAGAACCCCGTGCTGAACATGCTCGGCGTGCTGGGTATCGGAACGTACACGGCACCGGTCATCTCGATAGCGAGCCTCGTCGGCTTCATCACGCTCTTTGGCATCGCGGTGAGAAACGGGATCCTGCTGGTGAATCACTACCACAACCTCCGGGTCATGGAAGGGCTCGACCTGGAGGACGCCGTCATCCGTGGTTCGCTCGAAAGACTTTCACCGATCCTGATGACGGCACTGACGGCTGCACTCGCCCTGGTTCCCATCGTGCTCAGGGGCGATCAGCCTGGCAACGACCTCCTGGCCCCCCTGTCAGTCGTGATCCTCGGGGGACTGCTCAGTTCCACGCTCCTGAATCTGGTCGTCGTTCCGGCAGGGTATGCCCTCATCATGGCGAAAGACAGGGATTCGGACTGACGCCCGAATGCAAGAACAAGGACGACGAGGTACCCTTTGTCGACAGGAGGAACCCATGAAGAATCTCGCCAGCATTCTCGTATTGCTTTCACTCGCCGCCTTCATCAACAACGGCTGCACCCAATCATCGTCAGACCATGACCATGACCATGATCATGATCATGCGCATGATCACGATCACGACCACGATCATGATGGCCACGATCACGACCATGATGATCATGACCACGACCATGACGACCATGATCACGACCATGATGATCATGATGATGAGGAGCATGACCATGGAGACGAGGTCGAGCTCGAGTCAGTGATGATCGATTCGATGTCGATCGAGCTCGCACAGGGCCACGGCCCCATCAAGGCTGGTACCGAGGGACACCTGGTCGTGAAGTTGCCTTACAACGACAATGGAGCAACCACCGTCAGGGCATGGATCGGGCAGGAGGATCGAACCCTTTCAATGGTCGGGATCGGGGAGTACGCTCCATCGCATGATGACTACGACATCCATGCAATGGCACCTGACCCGCTTCCAACAGACACGATGTGGTGGATCGAGATCGAGAAACCAGACGGCGCCACGTCTGTCGGGTCGGCCAAGCCGATCCTCCAGTAATCCGGGCACGACTCACGTCCCGTGACATGCCAGCATCCTCGGCGATTGCTGCATGGGGTCTCGCCCCATTATTTTGACTCGAAAGACCTGGGGGATACGACATGACCAGTTGGGACTTTGGCTTTGCCGGAAGAAACGGTGGAATCGACAAAGACATATTGATCGACAACCTGAAGATCGACTACACCTACATCCCTTCACCCGGGATGCTCGCCCTGTTCGGCCTGGCCGGACTGGCAGCAGGTTCACGACGCAGGAACTGATCCGGGAGACCGAATTCGACGCAGCCCGCCACCGGCACCCGGCGGCGGGCTGTTTCATGGGCCCTGCTGCTCTGGCATATGTTGTACGATGACCGCATGCACATCCTCATCATCAACTTCCACCTGAAGGAACTGGGCCGCGAACAGTACGAGGCGGTCTGCAACGAGGTCGCAGAGAACTTCGCCGGCATACCCGGCCTGATCTCCAAGCACTGGCTTGCCAATGAAGACACCAACACCTATGGAGGGGTCTACGTCTGGAAGGACCACCAGTCGCTGCTTGACTACAAGAACTCGGAGATCTTCATCTCAATACTGGAGAACCCAGCATTCGACAACGTGCAGGCACTGGACTTCGAAGTGCTGGCTGAACCATCGAGTGTCACTGGCGTCGGTTGATCAGGCGACCCTACTTGCCGCTCTTGCCTGAACCGATCGACTTGCTCCCGGAGCCGGCCGATTCCTTCTTCCCGGACTGGCCCGTCTTCGATGATTTCTTCTTCTGATCATCCAGTTGCTTGCGATCCCTGCGCGGGAGCAGGAGGTACTGCTCCTCTGACAACAGTTCCTGCAGCGTCGCATCAGCCTGATCATCGATCCGGAGAAACTGGTCGGCATTGACCCCGTACCAGATCGTGTTGTCGAATTCCTTCGCCCTCTTGCCATCCAGGAACTCGCGGGCGATGGACGGATCTCGCTGGAGCCTCCTGGCCACCGAGTCCTCCCGGATCACCTGCAGATCCGCAACAATCTGGTCCTCCAGGAGGATCAGTTGCTCCACGACCTGCGGATCAAGCTCAGGAAGTTCCAGCGCAGCGACCACCGCACGCTCAGCCCAGCGAGATCGCATCTCGGTCACGAATCCCCTGCGGATCGCAGCGTCTCGGAAGCTGGAGGCAAGGTCCGTCTCCGGGTAGGCCTGCTCGAGAAACATGCAGATCTGTTCCAACTGCTCAAGCAGTGCATCGCGTACAAGGATGGAGGATTCAAGCTCGACCTTGAGTGCATCGGTGTAGTACCGCCGCTCGGCTTCCAACAGGCGCGACTGCTGGTCATCCGGACGGAACCCGTCCTCTCCCATGATGCGATCACGAGCCCCCTGGTAGGAGATGCCGGTGATCTCCCTACTGATCATCGCCTTCTCGCGAGCATGAAGTCTCTGCACGGTCCAGTGCGTCCATGTCCGGAACATCTTCTGGACATCCTCGAACGACTGTTCCTGCTGCTTGGATGAATCATTCCATGCAGAGAAGAGGTTCGTCGACTCGCCACCGAGTCGTCCGATGCGGATCAGGCGATCGTGATCGATCCGTGCAAGGGCGTCATCGAGATTGCCCTCGGCAGTCCCCGCCTGCTCGGCGTTGAGAATCGCCAGGAGCGACTCTCGAACCTGGTCACGGAGCACCGAGCGGCTGGCTTTAAAATTGATTGCCAACTCGACCAGATCGTCTCCGCTGATGGCGTCACCGAACTGCTCCAACTGCTTGAGATCATTACTGACCCGGCCCTCGAGGGCCTGGAGCCTGACATCAAGCAACGAGACGACGCTGATCATCTCGCTGCCCCATGCCTGGATCTCGGCTCTCTTGTACTCGAGTTCCGGCCCCTCGGAGTCACCCTTGGCCAGGCGACGCTCAGCCTTCTTCATCGAGTTTCGAATGTTCTCGATGGCATCATTGACCTCGACTGAATCAGCACGTTCGAGGGCTTGGGCCAGGTACCTGTTGGACCTGGCCCTGTAGTAGCGGGCGATTCCATCTCTCAGTGGAGAGGCCGAGAGCTGGAAGGACTTCCTGTAGTCCTCGAGGATTATCCTGGCGATCATCGACTGCTCCTTGTCCAATTGGAGCATGTCCTCGAGAACGACCAGATCACGAGGCATGAACTCGTGCTCGAAGATCGCATCGGCATCCTGCATCCTGGGGCGCTCGAACAGCGACTTCACGTCGGGAGCACGCCCTTTGGAGTCATCGGAGCCCTTCGTTGAATCGGAACCGGTTTCATCGACGCGCCACGCCATGTTGTACCAGATGCCCCAGGCTTCTCGCTTGTTCAGAACGCCACCGGCAACGGCCGCCTTGAGCGTACTGCCAAGTTCATCCAGTTCCTGCTGCGTGACGGTACCCTGGGCCGAGGCCTTCTCCTGCGCCTGCAGTCCGTGATTGCCATGGACCATGAGAGATCCGATGGCACCAAGTACCAGGAGAACCGGTGTCGAACCGAAATGAAAACCGCCTGGATTCAAGCGACGCGATTGCTGCATGTGAGACCTTTCTTCTGGAGAACCACGCAGAGAAAAGCGGAGTCCTAATTGTGAATTATTTCTCAACAAATAGGCTCTCGCATCTAGTATACGGCATGCACATGATCTGAAGCCGCTTGAACAACGACATCAGGCGAGGCAAATCCCCTGCAAGTTCGCGAGTTTTCAATCGTGAAAATGATGGAACGAGCTTAGACTCAAGGTGTCAAGATAGGTAAGTAGGGCCTGTATTCCATGCAGGCCATTGAAATCCCCCACGTTCCCCCACGAGCACAGAAAACCAAGAGAGAAGGAGCAGGCTCATGAGCGAGAGATTGTTCTATGCAACAGTAACCCTGGCAGGTATCGGATTGTTCGCTGCCCTGCCCGGCTTCACAAGCCAGTCCCGCCAGTCACGGATCGACACCCCGCTGGATACCGCCCCGGTCATCGGCCCGGGCAGCATCGTGCCGGATCCGACCGCCTTCGACCATCCGTACGTTGAGAACGAGTTGATCGTCCGGTTTAAGCCCGAGGCGACGGACCAGCAGAGACAGGACATGTTCGATTCGGTCAAGGGCGTGGTCAAGCACGCGTACACCCTCGTACCGGATCTGTACTGCCTCCAGATCGACATGCCAGTGACCGATGCGATCGGATCGCTCCAGTACATGAACCAGCACATGGCGTACATCGAACCGGTCTACCTGATGGAGACCTTCGAGATCCCCAACGATCCTCAGTATGGAAGTCTGTACGGGATGTCCATGATCAACATGCCCGAGGCATGGGACGAGATCACGGGTGATGCGAACCTCAGGATCGCGATCATCGACAGTGGCTGCGACATGGATCACCCCGACCTGGTTGGAAACATCATCACCAATCCGGCAGACCCACCGGACGGAATCGACAATGACGGCAACGGCCTCATCGATGACACCAACGGCTGGGACTTCTACGATGGTGACAACAATCCCAACGACCAGAACGGCCATGGCACGCACACCGGCGGAACCGTCGGCGCCGTAGGAAACAACGGTGTCGGCGTGGTCGGCTGCGCCTGGCAGTGCGAGCTGATCCCGCTCCGTGTCGGGAACCAACTCCTCTCGACCAGCGCGATCTACGCATCCGTCGAGTACGCCTGCGAGATGGGAGCGAAGGTCTCCAACAACAGCTACGGTGGTGGTGGATACGCACAGGCGTTCTACGACATCATCCAGGCGGCTGGCAACCAGTGCGACCACGTGTTCTGTGCCGCAGCCGGCAACGGCGGCTTCAATGAGGCCAGCTACCCGGCGCTCTACAACCTGCCGAACATCATCTCGGTGGCATCGGTCAATTCAAGCGAGAACCTGGCCTCCTCGAGCCAGTACGGGATTCCATCCGTGGACATCGCGGCACCCGGCGTCAACGTGCTCAGCACGGTCCCCGGAGGATACGACTCCTACAGTGGCACCTCGATGGCCACCCCGCACGTCGCGGGCGTGGCTGCCCTGATCCACGCGAAGCTTGGTAACGGCGGTTACATCGATGTCGTCAACGCGATCCTCGACAACGCCCGCCCGGTCTCGAATCTCAACGGGCTCATCAACACCGGTGGTATCCTCGATGCCGAGGCGGCGATGGAAGGCCTGTTCGCAGCTCCGACCGCAACGCTGGTCTCACAGGTCCCGACGAACGTCGAGGCAGGAACCGAGCTCGAGGTCATCGCGAACATCCAGCCCAACGACGACACGATCACCAGCGTCAACCTCGTGTACAGGTTCGACAACGGATCGTTCTCGTGGCTCACGAAACCAATGACCTTCCAGGGATCCAACACCTGGAGCGCCACGGTTCCCGCGGCCGACTGCGATGATCAGCCTGACTTCTACGTGTCGTACACCGGCTCCGAAAGTGGAACCGCGACACTTCCTGAAGGTGGCTCGTCCGCTCCCTACGCCTACGAAGTGGGCGAACTGCTCACCATCGTCGCCGATGACTTCAACAGCAACACCGGCTGGTCCGTCAGCTCGGGGGCCTCGATCGGCAACTGGGAACGAGCCGTCCCCTCCAACGACTCGATCTCGACCGATGACTGCATCGCACCGGGATCGGACGCTGATGGATCTGGCTCCTGCTACGTGACCGGCAACGGCGTCTCGACGTTCGCATGCGAATTCGACATCGATGACGGGACCACGGTCCTGACTTCACCGGTGTACGACGTCGATGATCCCGCAGCGACGGCATCGTTCTACTGGTGGTATGACAACACGAACGCCAACAACACGGCGTATGACGATGACTTCATCGTCGAGGTCTCGGGCAACTCCGGGAGCTCATGGACATCATTGTTCACCGTGTCACTCGGGGACAGCCAGACATCAGGCTGGACCTTCGAGGAGTTCGTGATCGACGACTTTGTCAACGTCAGCAGCGGTTTCAGGATCCGGTTCACGGCCAGTGACACCGGTGATGGCTCGGTGGTCGAAGCCGGCGTCGACGGCTTCTCGATCAGCGTGTTCGATTGCGGCGAGGAACCGGGCATCCCCGGTGACTACAACAACGACGGAATCGTCGATGGCGAGGACCTGGGCGTCCTGCTCGGAGCCTGGGGCACGTTCGACTGCGAGTTCGACCTCTCCGGTGATGCCGCCTGCCTGATCGATGGCGAGGATCTCGGCACGCTGCTGGGCAACTGGACGTCGATCCCATGATCGAATGAACTGCATTGCATGAAGACACCCCGCATCGCCGTCATGGCGATGCGGGGTTTTCATTTGCCCGTTGATGCTCACCCGGGATCAGGAATCGCGATCAGCCATGAGTCGAATCATGTCGACGCATCGACTGGCGTAACCATATTCATTGTCGTACCAACTGACGACCTTGAAGAACCGGTCGTTCAACTCGATGCCTGCGGAAGCATCGTAGATCGAGCTGTGTGGATCCCCGATGAAGTCGCTTGAGACGACCTGTTCATCTGTGTAGCCGAGAACGCCTTCCATCGATCCGGCCGAAGCCGCCCGGATCGCCTCGTTGATCGCATCGAGCGAGGTAGCCTGCTCGGTTCGGAAGGTCAGGTCCACGCAGGAGACGTTGGCCGTGGGAACCCTGAACGACATGCCGGTGAGCCTGCCCTTCAACTCGGGTATGCAGAGCCCGACCGCCTTGGCGGCACCGGTGCTCGCGGGGATGATGTTGGCATAGGCATTCCTGCCACCACGGAAGTCCTTCTTGCTGGGACCGTCCTGGGTCGGCTGGGTCGCCGTCGCCGCATGCACGGTCGTCATGAGCCCCTGCTCGAATCCGAAGGCGTCCATGACGGCCTTGGCCACGGGCGCAAGGCAGTTGGTCGTGCAGCTGGCATTGGAGATGATCACGTCCGAGGCGGGATCATACTTCTCGTGGTTGACCTTGTAGACGAAGTTCGGAACCTCGTCGGGGGTCTTCGTGGGAGCGGAGATGAGGACCCGCCGCGCACCGGCATCAATGTGTCCAATGGCATCATCCGCCCTGGTGAAGAGGCCCGTGGACTCCAGAACGTACTCGGCCCCGAGGTCCTTCCAGGGAAGCTCCGCGGGATTGCGGATGCTGGTGCAGAGGGTGCTGGAACCGTTACAGCCGATTGCATCACCGCCAACATCCAGTTCCATTCCAAAGCGGCCGTGGACCGTGTCGTACTTGAGCAGGTAGGCCAGGTTGTCGGCTGGAACCAGGTCGTTGATTCCGACGAACTCGATGCCTCCCTGGGCCATGCCGATTCGATAGACGAGCCTGCCGATCCGACCGAAACCATTGATACCGACCTTGATGGCCATTGCCTGGTACTCCTGTTGAATGTCTTGAGACGAGGCAGGATAGTGGAAATCCGCTCCCCATGTCCGGGTCGCCCGCCCGGGGATCACCCGCTGTGCTTATTCCGGTACTGGCGGGCCTGGCTCCGGTGGACCTTGTCATAGATCCAGTCACTCATCCCGAAGAGACCCGAGGCGAATCGGACGATCCGACTCGTCCAGATCTCTGATCTCGGGTGCTTCAAACCACCGACGAGAGCTCTCGCGACACGCTCGGGTGTCTGAATGAACATGCTCGGTGCGTGATCGGGCACATCCTTGGTGTCGGTGGACTGCCCGCTGCGGGTCGAAGCCACCTGGAAGAACTCGGTTCGCGTGGTGATCGGGTGGATCGTGGAGACCTCGATGCCATGGGGTTCCAACTCGAACCTCATGGCCCGGGCGATCATCGCCTGCGAGGACTTGGTTGCGGCGTACGGCGCATAGTAGGGAATCGAGAATCTGGACAGGCAACTGGAACACATGATCAGGTGTCCTTGACGATCGTGCTCGAGCAGGAAGCGGCCCGCCTGCTGGACCAGGTCGACCGAGGCGAAGAAGTTCACCTCGAAGATCTCGTGCAACTGCTCCATGGTCATGTCCAGTACGGACTTCTCCATGCCGTAACCTGCGTTGGCAAAGACCGCCCAGAAGCCCCCGAACCGATCGGACGCCCTCTTGATCAGTTCGGTGTTGACCTCGGTCCTGCTGATGTCGCCGACAACCAGCTCCGCCTGGCGGCCGAGGGAACGGACCTGCTCGGCGACCGACTCCAGTTGTGCCTCCCGGCGAGCATTGAGTACCACATTCATGCCGGCACGGGCACACTCGATGGCCGAGGCGGCGCCGATGCCGGAACTGGCACCGGTGATGATGATCGTCTTGTCCTTCAGGTCGATGGCCATTGGTGCTCCCTGGACTCAGGAGGAAGTAATCCGAATGCTGAATCGTGCCGTGAAATGGGATCCCGGTTGGACCCATGGATGATCCGAACCATCGGACAGGGCCGCTGCCGGTGCCGTCATCGGTTCGAAGCAGGCGTACCGGCTGCCCTCGGGCGAATACAACTGCATGTACCGGTATCCCTCGATGAACCTGATCGTGACCGTGGTCGATCCATCGGTGATGCTGGCCTCATCCCCGTCACGAACACCACGGTAGAGATCGTCAAAGACCCGATCACCGATCGGTCCGTTGGGGTCCATCGAGTCCTCGTCGACCAGCGTCCCGTTGTTGCGGACAGGCAGTGACCGGTCATCGAGCCTGATCCCCTGAAGGCGGGGTGTCTCCAGGTGCAGGCTCGGGCGTTCACCACCCGGGCACAGGTACGGATGCCAGCCGAAGCAGATCGGAACCGGGATCTCACCGGTCGCATCGATGCGGGTGAGGATTTCAAGGACATCACCGCGAAGCGACCATTCCACCCGGAGTCGATGAGGTACGGGGAACGCGGACATCAGGTGCTCATGGTCCTGCCAGTCCAGTGTCGCAGCGATCGCGGTCTCCTCGGGCTCGGACTTGAGCGCCTCGATGCGCCAGTCGTTCCATCGAAGCAGCAGCCCATGGATCGGAAGCCCCGAGTCATCACGCTTCAGATCCTTGATCGATCCCAGGTCGACACGACCAGTGGGCAGTTGGAACCCGTCTCCTCGAAGCCTGTTGGCCCAGGGATACAGAAGAGGGATACCACCGGTCCTCGGAGTCCTGACGAATTCCTCGAGGGAACAGGGAAGCCAGAGGCGGTCGACACCGCCATGCTCCATGCTGACGGAGCACATCCCGGCCGAGGGGACGATCCTGACCGTGGTTCCGCCCTGGTCGATCATCGACAACTCGTCGATGGATCGTGAATCCAGGGGCTCGGCATGGGGATCGGTTTCCATGTCCGGCAGTCTAGCGTCCAATCAACTCGAGTTCATGGATATGATGAAACGGGTCCCGCACCACCGGAACCCGCAGGAGCAGCACGTGGACATGAAACAGCAGGAAACGATCGAGGGACTGACCCGCACCGACGTGACGACGGGCGACCTGGTCTGGATCGATCTGGACCTGGACCACGAACCCGCACGGGACTGGCTGAGGAGCAAGGCCGGCCTGGTGCCAGAGATGCTCGAGGCGCTGGATGACGAGTACCAGGCCACCCAGAGACTCCTGATCGATGACGAGACGTTCACGCTCATCCACATCAGCGTCATCGATGAAGACACGAGGAAATCCAGGATCCTCACGATCAGTTTCATCCGGGAGAACAACCGTCTCATCTCGATGCACCATGGGGAACTGTTCTGCGCCGCCCAGGTGCACAAGGACCTGGAGCTCGAGGACGACCCCCTCACCCCGTTGATCCTCGAGATGATGATCATCGGTGAGTTCTGCATGGTGATGGACGCCCAGGCCAGGAGAATATCGGATTCACTCGACCATCTCGAGGATGCCTTCAACACCTACGACGAGAAGAAGATCGTCGATTCCCTTGGTCGCATGCAGCGGCGGATTCTGAAGCTGTCCAGACCGCTGAGACCGATCATCACGATCCTGGTCAACCAGAGAACCGACCCGATGCTGCACCTGAATGCGGATGAGTCGAGCATCATTCGGCAGACGGTCGATCGGTACAACCACTACCTGGGAGTCCTCGATGGCTGCCGGGATCGCACGACTCTGCTGGCCCACCAGCTTCGTGACCGCGCCACCGAGAAGATGAGCAAGGCGATGTACCGGCTGGGGATCGTCGGTACGGTCTTCCTGCCCCTGACCTTCCTCACCGGACTGCTCGGAATCAACGTGCCGGTGCCGGGAGAGCAGAGCCCCAACGCATTCTGGATCGTCTGCGTGATCGCTGTCTCAATCGCGGCCTTGAGTTGGATCCTGGTCGTGCTACGCTGGCGTAGGTAGATGCCACCTGGAATAATCCGATGAAGACTGCAAAGACCGAGAGTATCTTCGGAAGCGACCGCGCCGTCATCGGCATGGTGCACCTTCGAGCCCTGCCGGGAACGCCTGCGGGACAGGACCCGCTCCAGAGGATCGCCCAGGAAGCGGTCCGGGAGGCGCGGATGCTGGTTGATGCCGGCTTCGACGCGATCATGCTGGAGAACATGCACGATGTTCCATACCTCAAGCGCGAGGTGGGACCCGAGATCATCTCGAGCATGACGGCGATCGCCGGGGAGGTCCGCCGGGCGGTCGACGTGCCCATGGGGATCCAGGTGCTTGCCGGCGCCAACACGGCGTCACTGGCGATCGCCCACGCGACCGGTTGCCAGTTCATCCGGGCGGAGGGATTCGTCTTCGCCTCTATCGCCGATGAAGGCGCGATGCTCGATGCGGATGCCGGCCCCCTGCTCAGGTACCGGCGGTCGATCGGGGCCGAGCACGTTCATGTCCTGGCTGACATCCGGAAGAAGCACACGTCCCATGCGATCACGTCGGACCTCGGGATCTCGGACTGGGCCCATGCCGCCGAATTCGCCGGTGCCGACGGTGTCATCGTCACGGGGACGGCCACGGGAAGATCGGTCGAACCGTCGGAACTCCAGGCCGCAGCCGGAAGCACCAGCTGCCCGGTCATCGTGGGCAGTGGTGCGACCAGCGAAGACCTGGACTTGTTGTTGCAGCATGCTGATGCGGTCATCGTGGGATCGAGCCTGAAGATCGACGGCCACTGGGCCAACCCGATGGACCAGTCCAGGGTCGAGCAGTTCATGGAGGCCGCCACACTCGCCCGTTCGTCGCGCACCTGATCGACCCGTGTCCTGCGTGTACACTTCGTGAATGCAGGTCTGGCTCAATGATCGACTGTTGCCCGCAGAGGAGGCGAGGATCAGCCCGTTTGATCGAGGCTTCCTCTTCGGCGACGGCGTGTACGAGGTCGTGCGGTACTTCGACGGTGTTCCAGTCGGCGAGCGACTGCATGTCGACCGTCTGGAGGCGAGCCTTCAGCAGCTGAGGATCACCGGGTTTGACCCACGATCACTTCCGCGGATCGCGTCCACGCTGATGGAGGTCAACGATCTGGTCGATTGCAGCATGTACCTGCAGGTCAGCAGGGGCATGACCGAAACCCGCTCCCATGTACCGGAGGGAGCACTCGAACCAACGGTGTTCGCGACGACGACCCAGATGGAATCCCTTGACCAGCTGGTCACACCGATCGAGGCGACCTGCAGCACCGCCCCGGATCGCCGCTGGATGCACGGATCCATCAAGAGCACGAGCCTGCTGGGAAACATCATCCCGCTTCTGGACGAGGTCCCGGGCGGCAACACGGAGGTCATACTCGCCAGGAACGGTCTCCTGACCGAGGGCGCCACGAGCAACATCTTCATCGTCGACGGCGACGTCCTGAGGACACCTGCGATCGACCCGAGATGGCCGATCCTGGATGGAGTGATGCGGCGACTGTTCCTGGAGATCGCCGGAACGCTCGGGATCGACGTGCGGGAGGAGGACATCCCCGTCGATTCACTGTTGAACGCGGACGAGGCGTTCATCACCAGCAGCCGGAGGCTCCTGAGCCCGGTCACCGATGTCGATGGACATGCCATCCCGGGCTCGACCGAACCGGGCTCGATGACCGGCACCCTGTTTCAGGAACTGAAGCGGTCGATCCAGGCCTCGATCGGCGAGAGGCGGGCTGATCCCATAGACGGTACCCTGTCCTGAACAATCCCGGCAACGGTGCAACGGAACGGTTCATGAACAAGCTGAATCTCATCGCGGTCGACACAGGAAACACCAGGACGACGGTCGGCAGTTTCAAACACGAAATCCTCCAGGACAGCCAAAGGTTTCCCAACGAGGATGTCGACCAGATCGTGCGTTCCGTGATCGAAGCGTGGAAACCACTCGAGTCGGACGAGGATGCCGACACGGCCATACTCGTGGCATCGACGAACATCGACGTGTCGAGCAATCTCAGCTCGATCATCGAGGACCAGGCGTCCACGAAGGTGTACACCGTTGGTGTCGATGTCCCGGTTCCGATCCCGACAGCGCTGGATCCGGAAACCATCACCGGGATGGACAGGCTGCTCAATGCGGCCGCTGGCTGGGACCGGATCAAGGAGGCGTTCATCGTGATCGACGCCGGCAGCGCGGTCACCGTGGACTTCATCGACGGCGAAGGCGTGTTTCACGGAGGCGCAATCGCTCCCGGTGCCTCGATGATGCTGGAATCCCTCGCCAGCAGGACAGACGCTCTTCCCCTGGTCGAACTGGAGTCGATCAGCGGGGAACCGTTCGGCAAGAACACGACCGATGCGATCCAGAGAGGCGTCCAGTCGGCCATCCAGGGCATGGTATGGAGGCTGACGGAGAAGTACTCGGAACGATATGGCGGTTACCCACAAATCATCGCGACAGGCGGAGACGCCCAGATGCTCTTCGCCGATGATGAACTGATCAACTCGATCGTCCCGGATCTCACCTTGCTGGGAATGAATGTCGCGGCCAAGGCCGCATTGAACGTGATCGATGAGGATGATGACCAGGCCGAGTGAGCCTGGCCTGCCGCCTGCATGCCGGGAACGAGAAGACCGATGAAGACGACCGCCACGTGGCTGACCGCTTCAAGCAGCGGAGCAATCGCGATCCTCCAGATCCGTGGTGAATGCAATCTCGCATTGAAGGCGCTGGGCATCGCGGGTCCGCTTCGGCCCGGGATCCCCTGCAGGAGGGACCTGGGGGGGATCGACGAGGGAATCGTCTCGCTTCTTGACCAGGACACTCTCATCGTGATGCCTCACGGTGGAATCCGGGTTCGGCAACTGCTCCAGGAGACCATGGAACAGGCGGGGATCAACCTGTCCGAGCCTGATACGGTCGACCCACGGTCACTCCACCCGGAAGCAGGCGATCGATACGAGGCATTGATGCTGGAGACACTGACGAGGGCGGCCAGCCCGCTGGCGATCGATCTGCTGGTTCAACAACCCGAACGCTGGAGAAGCCGCCATTCCGGCTTCACCCCCGACCCCGGACGTACACGCAGACTCAACAGGCTGATCACCCCCCCGCTCGTGGTGATCACGGGTGCACCGAATGTCGGCAAGAGCACCCTGATGAACCGGCTGGTCGGACGCACCGTCTCGATCGAGGCCGATCTGGAAGGAACGACCCGTGACTACACGCGCGGACTCGTGGATCTCGGCGGGGTCGTGGTCGACCTGGTCGACACCCCTGGACGCAGGGTGTCCTCAGACCATGTCGAGCAGGAGGCGATCCTGATCTCGGACGAACTGCTGGAACAGGCCGAATGCATCATCGAACTGATGGCACCGGCAACACGCCCGGCCTCCAGGCAGGTCACAGCATCATTGGCGGTGATGAACAAGTCCGACCTGGACGGGACGGAACAACTGGCCCGCCAGCAGGGCTGCGGATGCTGTATCAGCGCCGCGACTGGCGACGGAATCGAGGAACTGGTCCTTCTCGTACGGAACGAACTGGTCACGGACGACGACCTGGAGTGCGGCGATCCATGGCTCTTTGATCCGGCACTGGAATCGGCGGGGCGATCAGAGACCGATCGTTGAGAAGCCTGCATCGACATGCAGGATCTGACCGGTCACGCCGGATGACAGGTCACTGAGCAGGTACACCGCCGAATCTCCGACCTCGGCCCCGGTGATGTTGCGCTGCAGCGGAGCCTTCTCGGCAACCCAGCCGAGGATGTCACCGAATCCGGCAACAGCCATGGCGGACATGGTTCGAAGCGGACCGCCGGAAATCGTGTTGACCCTGATGTTCCTGGTACCGAGTTCCATGGCCAGGTACCGGGTCGCTGCCTCCAGCGCGGCCTTGGCGACACCCATGACGTTGTACCCGGGAACCGCCTTCTCGGCACCAAGGTAGCTCATGGCGATCATCGAGCCTCCATCCTTCATCAATGGAGCGGCGCGATCGGCCATCGCCATGTAGGTGTATGCGGAAATGTCCATCGCCTGGGTGAACACCTCCCTCGGGGTGGCGGTGAACTTGCCCCTGGCCAGCCAGTCCTTGTCGGCATAGGCGATGGAGTGGACCAGGAAGTCCAACTGATCGAACTCGGACCCGATCGCATCGAAGACGCGGTCCAGGTCCTCATCACTTGAGGCATCCATGGGGGAGATCCAGTAGTCCTCCAGTCCGAGTTTGTCCACGGCCTTGCGACACCGCCGTTCCATCTTCTCACCGGGCAGGTGCGTGAAGAGGCACTCCGCACCCTCGCGACAGAGGCTCTCCGCGATCGAATAGGCATAACTGTGATCATTGGCGATCCCGACCACCAGTCCACGCTTGTTGTCCATCAGGCCCATTGGAACCCCCTGCTGCTCGAAACTCATGGAATCGGACAAAGACTAACCGCTCAGGGCTGCTTGGGCCACCAGCAGCCGTCTCGACGAGTCATGCATGGTAGACTGCCCCGACGGGAGAACACTCAAGACCAGGGAGAAAGCCCATGTTCAACAGAGCCTCGACGATGATCCTTGCCGGACTGCTCACGAGTTCGGCCCTCGCCACCCCCACGATCGCTGCGCAGGACGGCCGGGCGGGACAGCGTGAACGACTCGACCGACAGTTCGGGATCGCGTTCGAGCGAGATCGCGACTCGACCAGGTCAGAACGGATCCGGGCCAGGCAGGAAGACGCCCCCCGAAGCATGCTCGGGA
The DNA here is from genome assembly GCA_002711415.1 of Phycisphaerae bacterium. Taxonomy (GTDB): domain Bacteria; phylum Planctomycetota; class Phycisphaerae; order Phycisphaerales; family SM1A02. The sequence continues at coordinate 72,460 of PARI01000036.1, forward strand.
TCATGATGGACCAGCCAGGCGAGGACATGATGGATGGCAACGAACTCGTGATGATCAGCGGGGTCCTCGAAGGCTCCCCGGCTGACAGGGCAGGCCTCAGAGAGAATGACATCATCGTCGCCATCGACGGCCGGGAGGGCTGGAATCCGGAATCACTCGGCAGCTTCATCGCATCCAGTGAACCAGGCCATCGACTCGAAATGACGATCAACCGCGGCGATCGGATGATGCGGTACCAGGTGGTCCTGGCCGAGTACGACCGTGAGATGATGGTCGCCGGAGACGAGGAGGATGCGATCCGGGACATGATGAACGAGTTGAACTCGAGGATGCAGCAGGAGCAGACCGACCAACGAATGCTGCAGGAGCAGGAACATCACCACGAGATGGCCGTCCGGGAAATGGTCCAGGATCTCATGGAGCAGGTGCAGGAACAGTTCAGGAACACGCATCGGGAGTTCGCCAGGGAGATGGAACGCATGCACGAACAGCATGCCAGGGACATGGAGCAGGTTCGCCGCCACGTGGAACAGTTGTACGGCCAGATGGAAGAGCTTCGTTCAAACGTCAGGAAGGCCATGCAGCAGATGATGGATCGGCGGAACCATGACCGGCCAGACGAGGATCATCGGGGGCACCACGGGCGAATGGACCATGATCGCCACGAGAACACACACCATGATGGCCACAGGGCCGAGATCCACATCGAGACCAACGGCAACATGGACCAGGTGCCACCTGAAATCATGGAGCAGTTGATGCGAGAGATCCCGGAGCTTGCCGACGCGATGGAGGGCCGGATCCCTCGAGGAGTCCACGGCGAGGACATGGACCTCTCGATCACGGCCATCATGGGGCCGGACGGCAGGCTGAGGATCCATCGTGGCGAGATGGATCGACATGACATGCACCACCATGATCATCACGGGGACCACCATGATGACCATCGACATCACCATGACGATCACGGGGACGCGGCTCACCATGATGGTGGACACGGCGGCCACCTTGATCGCATGATGATGGAACACGAGGAACGCATGAGACGGCTACACGGGGATCACGATGAACATGACTCCATGGAGCACTCGGAGTTTGTCGAGAAGATGTTCGATGAGAAGATCCACCATGACGGGGATCACCACCATGACAAGGAGTTCGACGGACACCGGCAGATGCAGCAGGAAGAGATGATGGAGCGGATCCAGAAGATCCAGATGCAGCTGGACCAGCTCATCGAATGGATGAAGATGACGGCCCCCAGGGGACAAGAACGCTGATCAGCCGCATAAAAGGACCACGCGCGCGTAGCTCAATTGGATAGAGCATCGGTCTTCGGAACCGAGGGTTGGGGGTTCGAGTCCCTCCGCGCGTGCTTGCAGGAACCACCTGCGTGAACGCCCGCCTCCATGGCGGGCGTTTTCATTCCTGGCGGCTCCACCCTTCCACACAGGTGCGACAGACCGATGCACATAAGGTCCTATAAAAAACACATCATTGAAATTCAGGGAAGCCATGGGGCATATTTTGGCGATAAGGCATGTTGTTGGCCTTTTTGGGGAATCAATGCTTGGCTTGGTGGATGCCTGCTTGTATTGTCTGGGCAGGGAAAAGATTGGGCATGAGGGTGCCCAGACGAGAGGGAAAGGGGAAATACGTTGTCTACATACCTCACCAGGGGCGTTATAGCCTCGATTTTGGTGCTCCCAAGTGTTGCCCTCGGCGATCTGGTCGTCGAATACGAAGGCGTCGGAGCAGGCTCCTACCAGATGATGGCATACAACAACAGCCTCAACTGGGACGAGGCCGGCAGTGGCAGCTACGTATCACTGGAAGCCTTCCAACATGAGTGGACATCCGTCTCAACCGGTGAGTCCTACAGCACCTACTGCATCCAGCTGTACCAAGGCGTTGAATTCGGTGACATCGTGGACTTCACGATCGTCGATATCGCCCAGGCACCCGAGGGCCCCCCTTCGCCGGGTCCCATGGGCCAGATCAAGTCCAGCATGATGCAGGATCTGTACGCCAGGTTCTACGACGAGGCGTTGCTCCAGGATGACGAATACTCCACGGCGTTCCAGCTGGTGATCTACGAGATCACCCACGAGAACTTCGTGGGATCCACGGCGAACGAGTTCAAGAACGAGATGAGCTACGGCACGGGTGCCTTCCAGTGGCAGTCCGCTTCCTCGGCGATCAGCTCGATCGTGAACAACATGACCAGTTCACTCGGCGTCGGCGGATGGATCAGCGATCCATCACTGGTCGGACTGGTCAATGACGACTACCAGGATCAGGCGTACTATGTTCCGGGTCCGGGAGCCCTCTCGCTGCTGGCGATCACCGGCATCTGTGCACGAAACAGGCGACGACGCTGATCGATCACCTGATCGCAAGCACCAATTCAAAACGACCTCGGCGGGGACCCATGCGGGTCCCCGCTGTTCGTACCAACCACATCCAAGACTGGTTTGAATGCTAGGATCCACGTCAACACGACGACCCAGGAGCAACGACATGGCAACGCGACTCGGCCTGATGGCCTTCCTACTGCTGGGGCTTGTCATATTCCCCGCCAGATCTTCGAACTCGCAGCAGGAATCGGCACCGGCCAGCAGGTTCCTGGATCCGGCAGGAGACTGGGTCTCCCATTGCGCGCCGCCGCCAGCATCGGAGTCCGAGCAGTTCAGGCAGGAAGCGGCGGTGATGCTGTGGTTGCAGAGAACGCGAAACAGCATGAGCATCGACCAGGCCTGGCACTACAGCAACGTGGGGATATCAAGCTTCCAGGATCCGGTCGGGTACCCGATCGAGCAGGTGCATTGCGTCGATCTGGCCATCGCGTTCGAGGACGTACTTCGTGAAGCCACATCGATCCTGCACAAGGTCAAGTCCCACTTCCAGAGGATTCGGCCGTACCAGCAGATCCGTGAGCTTGATCCAGCCCTCCCGCAACCCTCGTCATCGGGATATCCAAGCGGTCACGCGATGCGTGGAATGCTTGCAGGGATGCTGCTGGCCGAGCTGATCCCGGAGCGTTCGGATGACATCATGGCTCGAGCCGAGCTGATCGGTGATCTTCGGGTGGTCGTCGGGCTTCATTACCCCAGCGATGTCATCGAGGGCAGGCGGCTTGGACGACTCATCGCCGACAAGGTCATCGAGTCTGAACAGTGGAAGGATCTTGTCCGCGAGCAGGCGGCCACGATCGAGTTCATCAGGCGCATGAGCCGCCAGACACATGGAGAAGCCCCTCCAGCAGCTGGCGGCAAGCAGCCTGGCTGATCGGGACCGGGGTCAGGCATCAGGGATTGCAGATACCCCACTGGGACAGGAGGACACCGATGTCTCCTCCACCAACGAGCCCGTCGCCATCCAGATCGGCGGGCGAACCCGGCTGATCCCATGCGGCAAGCAGGATGGCCAGATCCATGCCGTCGATCAGGCCGTTGTCGTCCAGGTCGGCGGCACAACCGCAGGGCTCCAGGGCCAGCAGCGCCTGGTGCGCGTTGATCCTGCCATGGCCCGTGAACTCGTCGAATCCGGGCGTATAGACGTCGTCAGCGGTCGAGCGGATGACGGCCTTGATCGATTCGACGGTCGAGCATGGAGCATGCGAGAACATCAACGCAGCCAGGGCGGCCACCTGGGGTGAACTGAAGGAAGTTCCGCTGGTCGGACCATACCCCCCTCCGAGGAAGCTCGTGTGGATCGCCGAGCCGGGTGCCGAGAACTCGACCTCGGGACCGATGTTGGTGAACGAGGCCGGCTCATCGAACCGGTTGGTCGCGCCGACAGCGACGACCAGCGGCAGGGTGCTCGGATAACTGACAGGCCATCCACCGTTGCCTGCGGCATTGTTGATGAAGAGCCCCTTGCTGCTTGCATACTCGACGGCCAGATCGATCGCGCTGCTGGATGAGACGCCCAGCGACATCGTGATGACCCTGGCACCGTTGTCAGCGGCATAGATGATCGCCTCGTCCAGAACGGAACCGTTGGGCCCGGCCTCGCCAACGGCCAGCGGCATCATCCTGACACCCGTCTGGGAGTCGTAGCCTCCGGCGAGGCTCGCGATACCGATACCGTCATCGATCCGGGCTGCAACGCACCCGGCAACCGATGTCCCATGACCGACGCTGGTCTGTGGATCTGGCACGTTCAGATCGAAGTTCCAGCCGTCATAGTCATCGACGAAACCGTTTGAATCATCATCCACGAGGTTGTTCGGAATCTCATCGATGTTCTTCCAGAGTGTCTCGACCAGGGCCGGATGATCGATCTGCACGCCACTGTCGACGATGGCGACGATGACATCGGGACTGCCGGTCTCGATCTGCCACGCCTCGAGTGCATGGATGTCGGCCCCGGGCGTACCACCAGACTGGCCGGTGTTGTGCAGGTAGTACTGCTCAGCGAATTCGGGATCGTTCGGAATCCCGCCGCCGTGCCAGATTCCCATGGTCGTCGGTTCAACGAACTCGAACCGGCCCGTGTCCAGCAGATCGAGGCAGGCATGGATCGGGTCGACGTGTGGTGGCAGTCCCAGATCATGGACACCAAGCCTGTTGATCCTGAGCACGTGGACTCCCCGTGGAAGGAGGTCCTGGATCGAGTCCTTGTCGGATTTCATCTTCAAGCTGATGACATCGGGAATGACCTGGTACTCGATGCCCCGATGATGAGCATGCCAGCCATTGACACCCTTTCGGTACTCGACACCAGCTATCTGGATGTCCTCAATCGCCTGACCGAAGACTTGGGAGGAACTGCAGAGGACAAGAGTGATCAGGATCAGGAGAAGCCGCATGCATCTGCTCCATGGTGTTGAGTGGCGAGTCGCAACAAGAGGGATGACCCAAGATAACCAGTGGCGGCATCGCTGATCCAATGCCAATGTCCGAGGTATGGAATAATATTGCGTTGAGGCAAGCAGAAAGCCTGAAGGTCCGAAAATAACATCGAAAATCCAAGCTCGAAACAGCCATGAGTCGCGATTGCCCGAGGGCCTGATCGCACTACCATGGCCACATGAGCAGCACCTGGACGATTTTCCTTCTCCTGCCGCTTCTGCATGCGGCCCCACCACCTCCAGGCATGAACTGAATCCCGGGCGGCGCCTTCCAGATGGGTGATCCTGATGCTCCACGGGGGTCCGATGAGTGGCCCTCGCATGCAGTCACTGTCAGCGGTTTCTGGATGGATGTCCACGAGGTGACCAACCAGCAGTTCAGCGATTTCGTCAAGGCCACCGGGTATGTCACGGTCGCTGAACGAAGGGTCGAGTGGGAGCAGTTGAAGACACAACTACCACCTGGAACAGCCCGCCCACCGGAGGAGATGCTCCAGCCAGGATCACTCGTCTTCAGGGTTCCACAGGACCAGCCGAATGTTGCACGGCTCAACTGGTGGCAGTGGGTCAGGGGGGCGAACTGGAGGCATCCAGATGGTCCCGGCAGTTCCATAGAGAAGCGCATGGACCATCCGGTCGTTCACGTCGCGTGGGAGGATGCCGACGCCTACGCCCGCTGGGCTGGAAAGCGACTGCCCACCGAGGCCGAATGGGAGTTCGCTGCAAGGGGTGGACTTGAATCCCGGCCGTACACCTGGGGAGATCAGGAACCGACGGACAAGGAGCCGAGGCTCAACATATGGCAGGGACGATTCCCTGTCGACAATACGAAGACCGATGGATACGAGGGGACCGCACCGGTCGGTTCATATGATCCGAACGGGTACGGTCTGCATGACATGGCGGGCAACGTGTGGGAATGGTGCAGCGACTGGGATCGAGCAGATGCCTTCGAACGCCGGGCCCTGGCCAACGGCGACGCCCCCCCGCCCTTGGATCCGAAGGGACCGGGCGAATCCTGGGATCCAGGGGAACCCCATGCCAGCAAGCGGGTCTCCCGCGGAGGCTCGTTCCTCTGTCACAGGACCTATTGCAATGCATACAGGACCAGTGGACGGATCGGCCCCTCCGTGGACACCGGCCTGTCGCACCACGGCTTTCGCTGCGTTTGCGACGCCGCACCACCGGCGACCGGGACACCGAAATTGCCGAAAAAGTCGGACTGACTAGAACTCGAACTTGACGGTCAAAGCTTCATGCTGGATCCACCAGGGTGTCGAGATTTGTATTGAGCAAGCTGTTGCAGGATCCGCCATTGGCAGAACAACGAATCCCAGAACTGCGAAAGAAGGCCCTCAAGGGTGGCATGGTCACCGTGCCAACCCAGTTGATCCTCCTGGTCCTGCGTGTTGGGCAGGCTGCGGTGCTCGGCAGGCTCCTCACTCCTGGCGACTTCGGGCTGATCGCCATGGTGACCGCCGTGACCAGCATCATCTTCATGTTCCGGGATCTGGGCCTGCCGATGGCCGCGATCCGCGATCCGAAGATCACGCCGGCACAGATCAACTCGCTCTTCTGGATCAATGTCGCGGCGGCGTTCGTCATCGGCGGGATCATCGCGGCCCTCAGCCCCCTGGTCGCAGCCTACTACGGTGATCCGAGGCTGACGATGGTGACGGTCGCACTGGGAGGCATCTGCGTGCTCGGAGCCCTGGGTGGGCAGTCGATCGCGATGCTCCAGCGGAAGATGCAGTTCTTCAGGCTCGGATGTGCTGAAGTCGGAAGTACCGCCATGGGCATCGCGGTCGCGATCCTGATGGCGGTCAACGGTGCCGAGTACTGGGCACTCGTCGCGATGCAGGCGGTGACCATGCTGTCCCAGGCCGTGATCGCATCGCTCTGCGCCTGGTGGTTCCCCTCACTGCCGAGGATCGCCGAGGGCACGAAGAAGCTGCTCGCCCTGGGTGGACACCTCTCGCTGAGCGAGTTCGCCTACGTGCTGAGCAGGAACTCGGTGGGCCTGCTCCTGGGCCGCTTCGCCGGAGCGGAGGCACTGGGGTTCTACTCGAAGGCCCGTCAACTGCTCATGCTCCCGATCCACCAGGTGAACTTCCCGATCCAGAAGGTCGCGCTGCCGGCGTTGTCACAGCTCCAGGATGATCCAACCTCGTTTCGCAAGGCCTACTACCGTCTCGTCGGCACGATCGAGATGCTCAGCGCGCCGATGGTCGCGATCCTGATCATCTCGGCTCCGGACATCATCCGCGTCATCCTCGGGGACCAGTGGGACCAGGCCGCTCGCGTCTTCCGGGTCCTGGCAGTCGCGTCCTTTGGGATGCAGTCGACGCTGACGACCTACTGGGTGCTGGTCGCCCTGGGAATGGGATCACGGCAGAGCAAGTGGAGCCTGATCCACAGCGTCATCGTCGTGATCGCGGTGGCCTGCGGTCTTCCATGGGGCGTGATGGGTGTCGCGACGACCTACACGTGCGCCATGTGGCTGCTGCGGATCCCCCAGCTTGCATGGGCCTTCAGGGAAACCCCTGTGAGCGTGAGCGGATTCTTCGCCTCGACCTGGACGTCATTGACCATCGGCGTGACCATGATGCTGGCGATGCTGCTGCAGAAGATCTTCCTGCCGCTGGAACCGATGCTGCAATCATACGAACTGACCGGTGGCCAGCTCTCGTTGATCTCCATCATCGTCAGCTGCAGCGTGGGATGCGGAACCGCCCTGGTGATGATCGCGGCGTGGCCCGCGGCGAGGATACCAATGAACAACCTCTGGGATCTCCTGATGCACTCGATCAGGGCAAGACAGGGTGTTGAAGGCGGGGATCGCGGGGATCAGCTCAGCGACTGAACCAGCTGCCCAGGAGAATCCCCAGGTCGGTCCCGTCGACGATCAGGTCACCGTTGATGTCACCGGCAGGATCATTGGTGATCCACGCACCGAGCAGAATCGCAAGGTCGACCCCATTGACCAATCCGTCACCATCGAGGTCGCCGGGAATCGATGGAGGATCGGGTGGATTGTCCACCTGCGAATAGATGAGGCAGGAGTACGGTGGAATCGACATGAGGCCACTGAAGGGCATTCCATCCCAGGACTGGGATTCGCCGAAGGAGTCGTGACCGGGCAGGTTCGAGAAGTCGTCTGAATAGATTCCGGCATCGGAGTTGAAGACGATCTCCCATGTACCCTGCTGGGGCATCCCGATCCGGTAGTCCTGGAAGTAGCTTCCGGAGAAGTTCATCACGACGACCACATCGTCGCCCTCACCACCGTTCATCCATCGATGAAAGGCGATCACCTTGTCATTGTCATTGACGTGGAAGACGTTGACGTTGTTTCCGGTCAGGCCGCGGGTGTTTCCGTTCCTGTTCAGCCTGAGCGTGATCAGGTCCTTGTACAGATGATGGATTCCCGAGTAGAGATCCAGCTTGTTCCAGTCCAACGGATCCTCGTCGGTGAACCAGCCGTCCTCGAGGAACTCCTGCCCCTGGAAGATCATCGGGATTCCAGGCGTGGTCATGACCAGGGCGCCTCCGAGCGTTGATCGCTTCTTGGAGTACCAGCTTCCGGCGTTGCCCGGCCAGATCTCCTCGGGAAGCCGCTGGTGGCCGTTGGCGACCTCGTCGTGGTTCTCAGTGTAGATGACCCTCTGGGTGTGCCAGCCATTGAATGAGTGGGTGATCGCCCCGTGGATCTCCCACATCTTCCGGTCGGAATCCGATGGCGTGATGAGATTCCAGCGAACTGGATGGACGAAGTCCGAATCGGTCTGCGCGTCGAACCCGGCGCCGCCTTCCCCGGTCGTCTTGGTGACCCAGTGGTTGTTGGCTCCATCCTCGGCGATGATGAGTTTCCACGAGGACAACGCGTTGACCTCGTCGTTGATCCACTGGAGAAGCGACCAGCCTTCGGGAAGATCGCCGCCATTCTCCCAGGGCGGATTTCCGTATCGCCTGATCCACTGGACGCCGTCGACTCGCAGCCCGTCCATGTGGAACTCCTCGAGCCACATGATCGCGTTGTCACGGATGTAGGAACGAACCTCTCCACGACCGTAGTCGGGCCTGGTGTCGCCCCATGCCGTCACCGCACGAAAATCGTTGTAGAAGTAGATGCCGCCCCATCCGTCCTGCGACCATCCGTCGAACTGCCACATGTCCAGGTCGGTCGGCCCGAGGTGGTTGTACACGACGTCCATGATCACGGCGATGCCCCGCTGGTGGGCTTCGTCGACGAAGCGCTTCAGGCCGTCGGGTCCACCGTAGGAGCTCTCGACGGAGTACGGATGCGCAGGGTTGTAGCCCCACGAGAGTTCACCGGGAAACTCGCATACGGGCATCAACTCGATCGCATTGATGCCGAGATCCTCGAGGTAGTCCAACCTCTGGATCGCATCGGAGAACTGTCCGGGAAGGAACTTGAAGCCCTCGGCACCGAAGGTTCCAAGGTGCATCTCGTAGATGACCATCTGGTTCCAGTACGGGGTGGAGAATCCCTGATCGTTCCACTGATAGTCCTCGGAATCGTAGATGATCGCCGGGCCGAGCGAGTTGACCAGTTGGCGTGCATGGGGATCGTTCCGCCAGAGCTGGTTGGACTGGTTGGTGATCACGAACTTGTATTCATACCCCGGGACCAGGTACGGGACGTCGACCGACCACCACCCATCTCCCTCGGGATACAGGGGATTGGCCGTTGCGCTCCAGTTGTTGAATCCGCCGGAGACGTGAACGGCATCGGCGAAGGGCGCCCAGACACGGAACGCGACACCGGGGACATGCTCCATCCAGGGAATTGCCCCCACCCCACCATACTCCGAAGGGCCGTCCTGGGCCCGAGCATGACCGGATGACAAGAGCAGTGACAGGCCTGCAGCCACGATCACGAACGATGCCCTTTGTCTTGCTGGAGTCATGGTTCAATTCTACCGGGGCCGATGGTGAATGCAAAGGAAACCGCACCATGCACCGCCTGGCATGTCAATTCCCTGTTACTGGACCCAGTCCGGAACTCCTACTTCACAAAGGAAATGGACAACGGGTACTTGTAGATCCGTCGTTCGGATGCGGCCATACACGCGAGAATTCCGAAGATCAGGTCCAGCACCACGATGGCCAGCATCAGGAAGTACCCGATGCAGATCAAGGCCAGGGGAATCGAGCAGATGATGGCGATCGTCAACGTGATCTGGAAGTTCAACGCCGCCTTGGTGTTGGCCACGACGAACTCGGTTCCCTCCTCGGTCCGGTCCTTGCCGATCAGGTAGAGGATCAGGGGTCCGATCAGGCCCGTGATGATCCCGAGCAGGTGAGCGAGCATCGCGATGTTGACCGCTTCCTGGGGAATATCCCCTGCGGATGGGGATTCCACCGCCTCATGGTTCCCGGCGGTCGCTCCCTTCTCGGGCTCGACGACGGATCCGTCGTCCTGTTCGTTCTGATTGTTCTGAGTGTTCTGGTCGTCCATGGGGCGCTCCGTAGATGCAATCAGGGTAAATGAAGCCCTGGGATTCCCGGGCTTGTTCTGCAAATATTGTATTCAACGGCCCCGCATGCCGATAGGGCCAATGCAGGCATGGCGACACGAGTACTCACCGAACCCTTTCAGGGGCGGACACATGAAACAGCTCCTGCTGCTGCGGCATGCGAAGAGCAGCTGGGACGAGCCCGGCATCAGCGATCATGATCGACCACTGAACAACAGGGGACGTCGCAACGCACCGGCCATGGGCGGCGTGATCATGAGCGAGGGGATCGTCCCGGACCTGATCGTTTCGTCCACGGCCACCCGGACACGGGAGACGGTCGAACTGGTCTCGGCAGAATTCGATGCCGACGTGCAGATCGTGTTCGATGAAGCGATCTACCACGCGGCACCAGGAACATTGATGGCCAGGATCAGGACGACCCCTGACCAGGTGGGAACACTGATGCTCGTCGGCCACAATCCGGGCATGGAGGAACTCGTGCACCAGCTGACCGGAAAGTTCGAGTCATTCCCCACAGGTGCGCTGGCTGCGATGTCGATCGACACCGATCAGTGGAGCGACTTTGGTCTCGTTGATCTGGTGATGAACCAGCTCGGCCTGTGGAAACCACGGGAACTCGAGGACGATTGATTCCGGTCTCTCAAGACCCCTTCCAACCGGACAGGTCCTGGCCGAGTCGCTGCTCCAACGCCTCGGTGTCCGCTCGGTAGATCTCCCGCAACGACTGGTGCAGAGACGGGGAGAGCCGCGGGCGGCCCGGATCCGGAAGGATCTTCCCGAGCATGTTCCGACCAAGACCGATCGGATAGCGCAGAAGCCGGCTCACCGGATTGGTCCGCTTCAACTGGAACCCCCCGCTTTCTGACCATCGATGCACCAGCGGCGAGGTCGCCCTGTTGTAGCGGACCAGCATGGGTGAATAGGGCGCCTTCATGGGCCTTGAATCCAGTGACGGTGCCTTGAAGTCATCGGCAACACCGATGAACCGGTACAGCTGCGCAAGAGCCTCAGCCGGATCCCGCTTGATGCTCTCGAACACCAGGACGGAGATCCGATCACGTGGGTAGTACGCCTCGAGACCGGTGAGATGACGATCGTAGAACCCGAAGTCGACGACCTGGTGAGCCCGGGGATGCTCCTTCCAACCGCCCTCGATGATGATCCTCAGACCCTCCTCGATCGGGACCATCGGGATGAAGCGGGCGGACATGTAGTGGTAGTACGCGGAGACGGCTCGCTCGATTGGATCCCTGAGGATGGCGATGTGCTTCAGATCGGGGTAATGCCCGTGGATGCGACGGGGAAACTCCGGGTGCCCGAGCATGTCCGGCCGCTTGACCCCGAGAACCTGGCCGTCTGCGGCTGGCGTGAACCATGCCTCGAACTCGTCGAGACGGTCCGGATCGTAGAAGGCATCCTCGAAGAACGAGACCTCGGTCGCGGGCATGTAGATGTCCGGATGCTCCCTGAGACAGTTCAGCAGGAATGTGGACCCACCTTTCTGCGTGCCGATGACGAAGAAATCAAGCTTCATTGGATCCACCTGGTGCTCACTTGGTGTCCGAGGAGTCCTGACCTCTTCATCGGCAATCGGAAGGTTCAAGGCGTACTCATTGATTTCGCATGAAATCGGCCACGTGGGCGAATCGTTCGTCGAGAAAGTCACGGATCGGACCTTCGATCCGAAGCTGGTCCATCGCCATCGACATGCACTGGAGCCACTGGTCCCGCTCGACGACACCGATTGCGAATGGCATGTGTCGGGCCCTCAGCTTCGGATGACCATGCACCCGTTCGTAGAGGGGTGGCCCCCCAAGCCAGCCCGAAAGGAACATGTGGAACTTCTCCCTGCTCTGGCCCAGGTCCTCCGGGTGGAGTTGTCGAACCTGGGTGAACCGTGGATCGGAATCCATGTGATCGTAGAAGGCGTCCGCGAGTTCACGGACACGTGCTTCACCACCGAGCGCATCGTAGGGTGTGTTGTCCGAGCCGAAGGGCTGCTCAGCCCCGGTCCTGCTGCTGGAGTTCGACATTGAAGTACTTCGCTGAGGGATGATGAACGATGATAGCGCTGGTGCTCTGCTCCGGATCGATCTGCCAGTTCTCGGTCAGCACGCACCCGATCCTCGATGGATCGATCAGGTCGAAGAGCTTCTGCTGGTCAGACATGTCGGGGCAGGCGGGATAGCCGAAGCTGTAGCGACTCCCCCTGTAGCCCTGGGTGAACAGTTCACGGACGGTCGCTGCGTCATCGGACTCAATTCCGAGTTCCCGCCGGATCCTGGCGTGCCAGAGTTCCGCCAGGGCCTCGGCGGTCTCGACACCCATGCCATGGACGAAGAGATACTCCTGGTAGGCGTCGTCCTCGAAGAGGATCCGGGCACGTCTGGACACCTCGTTGCCCATGGTGACGCAGTGGAACCCGATCACGTCCAGGACACCGCTGTCCACGGGCCTGAAGAAGTCGCTGATACACCGGCGCTGCCTGGCATGCTGCCTCGGGAAGGAGAATCGCTGGATGACGCGCTCAGCATCCTTCGGGTCGTACACCAGCAGGTCGTTCCCTTCGCTGTTGCAGTGGAAGTATCCCCAGACGACCTCGGGCCGGAGGACGCCTTCATCCTTCAACTGGTGCTTCAACCGCTCGAGCACCGGCTCGGCCTCGGTTCTGATCGACTCCTCGTACTCCTCCTTGTCCATGCTTCCACGCTTGAACCCCCACTGCCCACGGAACAACGCGGTCGTGTTGATGTACGGGTAGATCTCGTCCAGGTCGATCTCTCGCTGGACACGGCTGCCCAGGAACGGCGGGGACGGGACATCGGTCTCCTGGAGCGGACCCGGCTCCGACGTCGCCTGGGTCGGTGCTGTTGATGCCGGACGCGCCGGGGCCGGGGCCGGCTTCCTGTCCAGTCGCTGCTGCACCTGGTCATCGAGCTCACCGAGGGTTCCAGCAGCGATGTGCTCGCAGATGTTCAGGCCATCGAATGCATCCTTGCCGTAGTACAGCGGGCCGTCGTAGAGCGATCGCAGGTGTCCCTCGGCGTAGTTGCGGGTCAGGGCGGCGCCACCGAGCAGGATCGTCGGCTTCAATCCACGTGCATTGAGCTCCTTGAGGTTCTCCTCCATCACCATGACGCTCTTGACCAGCAGGCCGGACATCCCGATCGCATCCGCCCCGGTCCGCTCGAACTCGGCGAGGATCTCCGACAGGGGCTGCTTGATCCCGATGTTGTGAACCGTGAAGCCGTTGTTGGAGAGGATGATGTCGACCAGGTTCTTACCGATGTCGTGCACGTCTCCCTTGACCGTGGCCAGGACGATCGACCCCCGGGTACTGCCATCGACCCGGTCCATAAGGGGCTCCAGGAACGCCACGGCGGCCTTCATCGACTCGGCCGACTGGAGCACGAACGGGAGTTGCATCTGGCCGCTGCCAAAGAGTTCCCCGACCACACGCATACCATCCAGGAGATGGTCGTTGATGATCTCCAGGGGCGTGTAAAGCCCAAGGGCCTCCTTGAGTGTCTTTTCCAGGTCCTGCCGGTCGCCTTCGATGATGTGGTCACGCAATCGCTGCTCGACCGTCAGCGTCGACTTGGGCACCTTGTCACTGGCCTGGGCTTCATCGCCGGAGAAGAGCTCGACGAATGCCTGGAGTGGATCGAACGCCTCGTTATTGATCCCGTCGGGCAGCCCGGTGCCACCGAGTGACTCGTGCCGTCGATCGTAGATCAGGTCCAGCGCGGCGTTCTTGCGATCCTCGCTGATCCTGGCAAGTGGCAGTATCTTGCTCGCGTGAACGATGGCGCTGGTCATGCCTGCCTTGATCAGCTCATCCAGGAAGACCGAGTTGAGCACCACTCGAGCCGCCGGCGAAAGACCGAAGCTGACGTTGCTGAGGCCACAGGTGATCTGGCTTGATGGGAACTCGGTCGAAATCAGCCGCGTCCCCTCGATCAACTCGAGGCCGCTGCGTCGATCCTCCTCCATGCCGGTAGAGATCGGAAGAACCAGCGGGTCGAAGAAGATGTCCGCGGGGTCAAGGCCGTGATGCTCGACGGCTCGGGCGAAACCACGCCTGGCGATCTCGAGCTTCCGGTCGGCGGTCCTGGCCATCGCCGCCTCCTCGTCCTCGTCGATCGAACCAATGACCAGGGCGGCTCCGTAGGTCGTCGCGATGGCGCAGATCTGGTCGAACTTGTCCTGACCGTCCTCGAAGTTGGCCGAGTTGATGATGCACTTGCCGCCGCAGTGTCGAAGCCCCGCCTCGATGGTACCGATCTGCGTCGAGTCGATCATCATCGGGACCGTCAGCTGCTGCGTGGCCCGCGAGGCGATCTCCTCCATGTCCGCGATGTTGTCCCGGCCGGCATAGTCGACATTCAGGTCGAGCACGTTGGCGCCCTCACGGACCTGATCACGGCCGATCGAAATGACCTGGTCCCAGTCCTCCTGCTCCAACAGGCGCTTGAACTTGCGGCTACCCGATGCGTTCATCCGTTCGCCGACAATCAGGAAGGAGTTCTCCTGCCGGTAGTCCATCGCGGAATAGAGGGAACTGCAGGATGGCAGCTTCACCGGCTCACGGACCGCACGCTGGACCCGGGTTCGAGCGCGATCAAGGGCGGCGATGTGCTCGGTGGTTGTCCCACAGCAGCCGCCGATGACATCCACGCCGAGTTCCTCGATGTACCGGCTGACCACCGTCGCCATTGGATCCGGCTCGAGAGGAAACCGGGTCTGCCCCTGCTCAAGCCGCGGGAGGCCCGCATTGGGAACGACCGAGATGAACCTGTCCCAGTGACGGGAGAGGTATTCCATGTGCTCGAACATCTCCTCGGGACCCGTGGCACAGTTGAGCCCGAGCCCGGAGATCGGGTATGGCTGCAGGGAGGTGACGACGGAGGAGATGTGGGAACCCAGGAGCATCGTCCCCGTCGTCTCGATCGTCACGCTGACGAAGATCGGCACATCCATCGGGGTCCGACCAACCTTGTCCAGGGCGGCAAGACACGCATTGATCGCGCACTTGACCTGCAAGAGGTCCTGGCAGGTCTCGATCAGGAAGGCGTCGGCTCCACCGGCGATCAGGCCCTCGGCCTGGATGGCATAGCTCTGGAGCATCCGCTCCCAACCGACCTGCTTCAGGGAGATCAGCTTCGTCCCCGGCCCCATGGAACCAAACACGAATCGCGGACGGTCAGCAGTCGAGTATTCGTCGCAGCAAGCCCGGGCCAGTTCAGCCGCCTCGACGTTGAACTGGCGTGTCTGCTGGACCAGTTCCTCGCCGAACTCACCGAACACCAGTTCGTTGGCTCCGAACGTGTTGGTCTCCACCGCATCGGATCCAGCCTCGAGAAAACTGCGATGGATTCCTCCGACCAGTTCGGGCCGTGTCCTAACGAGCACGTCGACGCAGTTCTCGTGTCCGAGGTAATCCCGGTCCAGGTGCACATCCTCGGCCTGGAGGGCTGAGCCCATGGCACCGTCAAGGAGGAGGACTCCCCGGGAGATTCGCTGGATCAATGGACATTGCATCTGGTGGCAGGATAGAAGCCAGAGCCCGGGCTTTCAACCTATCATCGGATGAACGGGTGAACATGGGCCCGCCGGTTCTTCCAGCGAACATCCTGCATGCTAGGATTCAGGACCCACACCAGCAACATTGGAGCCGACATGTTCAACCGCTCTCATGGCCGCCGTGTTCTTGCAGGCATGTTCACCGTCGGCTTGTGCCTTCTCAGCGGATGTCACAGCCCCCAGGAGGGCCGATCGACTCCAGCAGTGAATTCCGAAACCCGGGAGCAGTTGGACGCCCAGCGGAAGGCGATGATCGAGGTGTGGGAACTGGTGGAGCAGACCCACTTCGATCGCACGTTCAATGGGCATGACTGGGACCAGGTGAAGGTCGAGGCGATCCGGGAATCGATGGACGCCACCAGCAGCGAACAGATCCTCACGATCACCATCGGGATGATCAGGAAGCTCGGCCAGTCACATTTCAGCATCATCCCCGCCTCGTACTACGAACTTGAAGAACCGTCCGGATCAGGCAGTGATGAGCAGGTCGAAGGTAAATCGACCGAGGAGATCACCGCCAAGGAGGACGGGGAGGGATCCGTGGGCATCGACGCCCGGATCGGACCAAGTGGAATCATGGTCGTCGACGTGACCCGTGAGAGTTCCGCATGCCAGGCTGGTGTCAGGCCGGGCATGATCATCACTTCGATTGACGGCCAATCAATGGACACCTTCGTCCAGGACGTTCAGGAACGAACCAGCAGCAGGGGCATCGGATCACTCGACCTCTACGAGCTCAACAGCATCGTCACACGAAGGCTCTCGGGCCCGGTCGACAGCACGGTTGAACTGGCGCTGGAGGATGTCGATGGGAATCAACAGGCCGTGGAACTGTCACGACAGTGGGTTCCAAGCCAGATGTTCAAGTTCGGCAACCTTCCGGAGATCCCGATCCAGTTCGAAGCCGGTCTGCTCGAACCCGATGAATTGGAGCGGATCGGGATGGATCCGGACACTGGCCAACGGATCGCGATGATCTCGTTCTCGGGCTGGTTCACCCCGATCATCATGCCGTTCAACAAGGCGATCGACCGGTACCGGGATGCCGACGGCATCATCATCGACCTCAGGGGCAACCCGGGCGGCATTGCCGGACTGGCCACTGGGATCGGCGGGCACTTCTTCGAGGAACCGATCAACCTGGGCACCATGCAGTCACCCGGCGGCACACTCAACATGAGAGTCAACCCGAGAATCGTCTCGACGGAGAACGAACTGGTCACCCCATACGGCGGACCCGTGGCGATCCTGGTCGACAGCATGTCAGGCAGCACTTCGGAGATGTTCGCCGGAGGTCTCCAGGAAGCCGGACGTGCACGGGTCTTCGGTCAGACCACCGCAGGGGCCGTCCTGCCAGCGGCGATGAACAGGCTCTCCAACGGGGACGTGCTGCTGCATGCGATCGCCGACTTCAAAACTCCTGGCGGGGTTCGGCTCGAGGGTGTCGGGACGGTTCCCGATCACGAGATCCCCCTTGACCCGGCACTCTACGCCCGGGAACAGGACCCGACGCTGCGTGCTGCGGTAGACTGGATCATCCTCGAGGACACCCGCTGACCTTGATATTCATGCACTCAACTCAAAACGATTGAAGGATTCGCGATGAACACGAGCAACTTGCACAAGATGACCATCACCATGCTGGCCCTCGCGACGGCCCTCCCACTGGCAGCGGCAACCGCACCAGGACCGCAGGCCAAGCAGGAGGAGCAGCCCAAGACAACGGCCCTTCCGGACGGGCTCGAGGTGATGAAAAAGAGCATCGAGGCATCCGGTGGCGCCGCCGTCCTGGAGAAGCATGAATCCACGATGCTCACCGGCACGCTGGCGATCCCGGCTGCAGGCATCATGAATGCAGAACTGAAGGTCTGCGCGAAAGCCCCCGACATGTTCTACACGGAGATGACGCTGCCAGGCCTGGGCAAGTTCCTCAAGGGCTACGACGGCAAGGTCGGCTGGAGTATCGACCCGGTGCAGGGCGCCCGGCTGATCGAAGGCAAGGAACTCGTGGAACTGCAGTTCGAGGCGAACTACTTCAAGGACCTCTATCCGGAGAAGACCTACTCGTCCGTCAAGAACCTGGGCGTCAAGAACCTCGATGGCACGTCGTGCTACATGCTCGAGATGACCCGGAAGGTCGGGGGGACGATCTACGGCTGGTTCGACACCACCAAGTTCCACCCCGTCCAGATCAAGACCCCGAACGTCACGGAGCAGGGAGAGTTCACAGCTTTGACGACGTTGTCAGACTGGAAGACGGTCGATGGCCAGACGATGCCGATGAAGCTCGACAGCGAGGCCATGGGCATGAAGCAGGTGGTCCAGTTCAAGGATGTGACCTTCAACAAGGTCGAGAAGTCCGTCTTCGACCTTCCGGCTGCGATCAAGGTGATGGTCGATGCCAAGAAGGACAAGGCCAAGGACTGAACGTGCAGGACCCATCCGAAGCGAACCGAAGGTGCCCATGACCCAGATCAGTGCCGAACCGCAACCGGCGATCAGGCTCGAGGGTGTCTGCAAGAGCTACGGGCAGACCCATGCGGTCGACCAGCTCGACCTGGTCGTGCCCAGGGGAAGCCTGTGCGGATTCCTCGGCCCCAACGGGGCGGGCAAGAGCACCACGATCAGGATGATCATGTCGATCATCTACCCGGACCGGGGCTCGCTCCAGGTGCTGGGAGGAACGGCGCTGTCGAGGAAGGATCGGATCGGCTACCTGCCGGAGGAACGAGGCCTCTATCGAAAGATGAAGGTGGTCGAGTTCCTCCAGTACATCGGGAAGCTCAAGGGATGCCCCAGGAACACGCTCAGGCCGTGCATCGACCAGTGGCTCCAGCGGATCCAGCTGCAGGAGGTCGCACAGAAGAAGTGCGAGGAACTGTCCAAGGGCATGCAGCAGAAGATCCAGTTCCTCGCAGCCGTGCTGCATGACCCGGAACTGATCATCCTCGATGAGCCGTTTTCCGGACTGGATCCGGTCAACGCGGCACTGCTGAACACGATCATCAAGGATCTGCATGCAGAGGGTCGGACGATCATCTTCTCGACCCATGTGCTCGAGCAGGCCGAGCAGCTGTGCGATCGCATCTTCCTGATCAACAAGGGGCACAAGCTGCTGGATGCGTCTATGGAACACATCCAGCAGCAGTTCGACCCGCGCATGATCCACCTTGAACTGCTGGACCCGGACTCAAGGCCCCAGGTGCTCGAGTCGATCTCCTGCACCACTGACGTGATGGATGCACAGGCGATTGATGCGGCCGGAATCGAGTTCCGGATTGATGACCGATGCGATCCGTTCGTGCTGATGCGTGAACTGGTCAACCAGCATGATCTGCGCTCGATCGAGTTGAAGAAGTTCTCCCTTTCGGAGGTCTTCGTACAACTGGTGGCACCGGGATCCGGAATCAACCTGCCAACCCGGGAGAACGTCGATGCCTCGTGATCGAAGGCCGAAGATCCTGGTGGTCGCCTGGAGGGAGTTCAAGTACACCGCCTTGACCAAGGCATTCTTCATCGGTGCGATCCTGGCCCCGATGCTGATGCTGGCGTTGATCACGATCATGCCGGCATTGCTGAACACCGAGCTCAAGCCGTTGTCCGGCGCGATCGGCGTCATCGATCCAAGCGGCAAGATCGTGCCGGAGCTGCGACAGGAACTGGACTCGGAGCAGAAGCAGAAGACCGAATCCGCCCTGCCCGATCTCTCCACGTTCGATCCGGTCGCCAGGGGCATGACCGGCGCGGGCGACCAGGCTCAGACCATCGACCTTGAGATCCGGTCGAGCCGGGACGCCGATCAACTTCAACTGTTCAAGGGCGAGGTCAGGGACGGAACGCTCGTCGCTGCGGTCCTGGTCGATCCCGGCGCACTGGCCGAATCCAGCAACGATGATGATGGTTTCAAACTCTTCATTCCCGGGGACTCGGCTCCCCGGCACACGCTGTTCATCGAGCAGGCGGTCAAGCAGGCGATCATCCGTGCACGGGTCTCTTCCAGCGGCGACGACTACAAGGCGATGAAGCAACTGCTCAGGAGTCCGGACTCCTCGGTGCTGAGGCTGTCCGATGCCGGTGGGCAGTCCACCGAGAGCATCGCGGCCCGGATGTTCATACCACTGGGGTTCATGATGCTCCTGTGGATCAGCACGTTCACCAGCGGCAACTACCTGCTGACATCGACGATCGAGGAGAAGTCCAACCGCGTGATGGAGGTCCTACTCAGCGCGGTCAGCCCGATGCAGTTGATGACCGGGAAGATCCTCGGGCAGGGACTGGTCTGCCTGATCATGACGCTGATGTACGGGGGCATGGGCCTGGCAGGCCTCCTGGCGCTGGCGATGTTCGACCTGGTCCCGGTGCTGCACCTGGTGTACATGGCGATCTACCTGGTCATGGCGTACTTCATGATCGGCACGATCATGGCGGCCGTCGGCAGTGCGGTCAGTGATCTCCGGGATGCACAGAGCCTGATCACCCCGGCGATGATCCTCCTGATGATCCCGCTGTTCCTGTGGTTCCCCATCAGCGAGAACCCCAACGGGATCCTCGCGACGACGACCAGCTACATTCCGCCACTGATCCCCTTCGTGATGATCCTCCGTGTGACCGCGTCAGCCGAACCGGTCGCCACCTGGCAGGTCATCAGCAGCATGATCGCCGGCGGATTCTGGGTTCTGGTCATGCTCTGGATGTGCGGCAGGATCTTCAGGGTCGGCGTGCTCATGCAGGGCAAGCCGCCTTCGCCGCTGGAACTGCTGAAATGGATCCGATACTCCTGAGCGACTGGCCTTGGAACGGCCGGAGAGGAGTCTGACGACACGGGACCCCATCGGGAGGGAACCATCATTGGATGGTTCCGGCACGAGCCTCGGGCACGCACCCGCTCGGCCGATTGACTTGAACCCCTGTAGCACGGGGGCTCGTGTTCCGACATTCCCGACCTTCCACTCCGGATGAACAGTGAGGCATGATCTTCGACGCGGACTGACGATCCCAAGGGGTTTCGCAACGGTTCAAGCACTTGAAATCTGTCGCTTGCGATCCCGATCGGGGTCCTGTGTCGTACCCGTGCAGTCTACACCCACTTCGAGGATGATCCACTGTTCCGCGAAATTCAGTTGATGTTGATGGGAAACCGGATTGCGGACCGGTTCCCGGGAGCACCGGGGATGGGAACGACCGACCGATGTCCCGATCCCGCCGAGAAACCTCCTGAACCGCACTCATGGGTCACCAAGGGTGATTTTGACCTTGCCAGCCAAGCGTCCCTCGAACGATTCACCCATGGTGGTATACTGCCCCGTTCCGCATCAGCGGACCGGCAAATCGACACGGTGTCGAGACCGGAACGACAACATGAATCAGCTCGGGCACGGTGCCCGGGTGGTGGAAACAAGCAACACAATGGTGAATCACAACTTGATTGAGGAGCTCGGCCAGGAACTTGATACGGCCGAACAGATGCTCCGAGAAGCCTTCGGCGACGACGTTGCCGGAGGGAACATGGACAGCCTTCTCGAAGGCGACATCAGCAAATTCAAGCCGGGCAGCATCCTGAAGGGCCGAGTCGTCGGCCTCGCAGGCGATGACGTCGTCATCGAGGTCGGACTCAAGTCCGAGGGCCTGGTCAACAAGAACGAGTTCGAGGACGTCACCGCGCTGAACGCCGGCGACGAGGTCGAGGTGCTCCTGGAATCGCTCGAGGATTCCTCAGGCAGCATCATCCTCTCCAAGAGGAAGGCCGATCGAATCCGTGGATGGGAAGAGATTCTCAAGACACGCAAGGAAGGCGACACCATCAAGGGTCGCTGCACCAGGAAGATCAAGGGTGGACTGCTCGTCGACATCGGCGTGCCCGTGTTCCTGCCCGCTTCCCAGGTGGACATCCGGAGGCCGAGCGACATCGGCGAATTCATCGGCGAGATGGTCGAGGCCGTCATCCTCAAGATCGATGAGGAACGACGCAACATCGTCATCAGCCGTCGCAAGCTGATCGAGGAGAAGCGAGAAGCCGCCAAGAAGAACCTGCTGACCTCGGTGACCGAGGGCGACCTGATCAAGGGTCGGGTGACCAACCTGGCGGACTTCGGTGCGTTCATCGACCTCGGTGGCATCGACGGGCTCCTCCACATCACCGACATGAGCTGGGGTCGCATCAGCCACCCGAGCGAGATGGTCAAGATCGGCGAGGAAGTCGAGGTCAAGATCCTCAACATCGACATGGACAAGGAGAAGATCGCCCTCGGACTGAAGCAGAAGGAAGCTTCGCCGTGGGAGGAGATCGAGAACAAGTACCCGGTCGGCTGCAGGATCAGCGGCGAGGTGGTCAACCTCATGTCGTACGGCGCGTTCGTCAAGCTTGCCGAGGGCATCGAGGGTCTCGTCCACATCTCGGAGATGAGCGGGACCAGGCGCATCAACCACCCGAGCGAGTGCGTGAGCGTGGGCGAAGAGGTCGAGGTCGTCGTCCTGGACATCAACAAGGACAAGCTCGAGATCTCCCTCGGCATGAAGCAGACGGAGGTCAACCCCTGGGAGCTGGTCGCGGAGAAGTATCCTCCGGGGACCATCGTCGAGGGCAAGGTCCGCAACCTCGCCAACTATGGCGCGTTCATCGAGATCGAGCCGGGCATCGACGGTCTGCTGCATGTCAGCGACATCAGCTGGACTAAGAAGATCGCTCACCCGAACGAGATCTTCCAGAAGGGCGATCCCGTCAAGTGCGTGGTCATCGAGGTGGACCAGGAGAAGCAGCGCGTCGGCCTCGGCCTGAAGCAGCTGACCGAGGATCCGTGGGTCGAGGCGATTCCGAGCGCCTACCGCCCGGGCATGATCGTCAAGGGCATGATCACGAAGATCACCAACTTCGGCGTGTTCGTGGAACTGGAGGAAGGACTGGAAGGTCTGCTGCACATCTCAGAGCTCTCGGACGAGAAGGTCGAGAACCCGCAGGATGTCGTCAAGGCCGGACAGGAAGTCGACGTCAAGATCCTTCGCGTCGACACGGACGATCGCAAGATCGGTCTCAGCCTCAAGCGAGCCCAGTGGTCCGAGGACCAGGAGGCCCAGCACGCTGCGGAGCATGGATCCATCGAGGATGAGGTCGCCCCGGATCGTGGCGGCATGGACGACCATGGTTCCATGGGATCGGACAAGATCCAACTCTAGGAACCGCAGGCATGGCAACGAACCAGGGGAGCCCCAACGGGCTCCCTTTTTCATTGAAACAACGCGACCCGTGGCGTGTACCACGGGTCGCGTTCTTCCCCTTGGGGGCCGTCAGGCCCCGACTCCCTCCCGAGGAGCATGTCTGTTTCGTCCTCTGCCGATTCGTTCAGCAGAGTGCGATGAAGGTCAACAACGTGAACATCAGGATCCGATGTCGGTTGTTGCGTAGATCAATGAAATCGGTCATGACGACCATGAATATCTCTCCGATCTTCGATTGCCTGCACGGTTGTGCTTGAGCCACCCGTGTATGATCAATGCCTGTGCCAAAACCATCGCACCGAAGACCCCCCCTTTTTCGGGCCTATGGAGGCTTGTTCGCATGACCATGAAGACCGCACAGATGGAACCGTGGTTCCAGATCAACATGAGATGTTGCCTCAGGGCAACAATGTTGTGCTTGATGATCATGCTCATCACCGGGATGCCCCTGATTGCCGACCCGTCGCCGCAGGTCCATGAGGACGACCAGCCGGACATCGGGGACGCCGTCGGAGCGTTCCTGGAGGCCAGGAACTGGCTTGACCGGGAGCGGATGCCCAAGCCGGGTGAGCCGGAATCGGCCGTCCGGATCAGGGGGGCCGTCGCGTGCGCGGTCGTGCTGCGGACCAACGGTCGGGTCGTCGGAGTGGCGATGGACGACTCTGGTGACCAGTTCATGCTCAGGCGGGCGGTGGGCCGCGCCTTCTCGGATGCCCTCGGGGATCAGGCGATATCGAGCCTGCCGGATTCGATCCGGAATACGATCGGGACCCGGCTCAGCCTCGAGTTGGAATGTGCCGGCGCTGCCGAACCCATCGTCGGAAGATCCTGGGACGAGCTGGCCTCGAGGCTGCGACCCGGTATCGATGGCATGGCCACGAGAGTCGATGATCGATTCAACTTCAGCTTCCCATCGATCATGCAGGTGACCAACACGACCGGCCACTCCGCCTCCAGCTTCCTGAAGCTCGCAACGGAGTCGGGCATGGAGAAGTCGACCCCGGAGCAGTACAGGAACAGGATCGGCATGGGCTTCTACCGCGTGCCGATGCTCAGGCTGGTCCAGGAATCCCCGAAGGCCCTGCCGGTCGAGACGATCCGGGGCGACCTGGTCGCTCCACCGGTCGAACTGTCACGTGAACACCTGGAACAACGGGCACTCATGATGATCCAGCACCTGTCCAACCGGATCGTCGCCGGTGATGACGAGGGAATCGCCCGTGAGGTCGGTTCCATCGGCCTTCTGCACGAGTACCTTCCGCATGCGGACAGCTATCGCGACCTGGTCGCTCCCCCGGCCGAGCAGGCGATGGCCGTACTTGCGCTGCACCGGATCGCCTCGGATCCCGGCTGCTCCGAATCGCTGTCCGCCGCGGCGACCGGACTTTCGGACAGGATCCTCGTCGCGATGGCCGAGGTCGGAACGCTGGAAGAGGATCCGATGGAGGACCCGATGTGCATCAGCCTGCTTGTCATGGCCGCGGCCGAGAAGGTCGAGCCGCTGTCGCCGCGTTCCAGCAAGCTGCTGGACGAAGCGGTCGCGACACTGCCACTGACCTGGCTGGAACATCGTGACACGAGGGGAACTCAACCGTACATGGATGCGGTGATCGGTGCCGCGGCATCCACCGGCATGGCCGATGGCCTCGATGATGAGGGGAGCCGCCAGGTGTTGAACCAGACCTGGCGGATGCATTCGGATGATCCTCAGTTCTGGCGCATCCTGCCCTGGCTGATCCATGCGGATATCTCGACATCGATGGAGACTCCCGGCATGGACCGGGACGTGATGATCGTCGCCGCCAATGATCGCTTGATCCGGATGCAGGTCCAGGAGGATCCGAACAACCCGGACATGGAGGGCAGCTTCAAGCTGGATCCTGGTGCCGGAGCGATGTCCTTCAGCCTGCTTCCGATGATCTCGATCGCCCTGGAAGCACAGCACCAGGATGATCCGGCACGACGGCGGGTCTTGTTGGACAGCCTCGGTCACGGACTCCGTTTCACGGACCAGTTGATGATCCGACCGGCCAATCAGCACCGGTATCGCAACATTGCACGGTCGGTTGGTGGAATCCGGAAGGCCTGCTGGGATTCGAACCAGCCGTTGATGGCCACGGTGCTCGGCCTGATGTTCGTCGGCGAAACCGGTCGATGCCTCGACCGAGAACGATGACCCCTGTCGTAATGACCGCGCCAGGCGTCCCTGATCGCCTTGAAAAGCCGGTTTGAACCCACCGAATCGGAAACCTCGCAGCCGCGAGGGGATCGGTGTCGAATATACTGACATGAGCACCCCGGACGCCCTGGTGTGCTCGAAGGGATACAGATCATGCACAAGCCGACCGTGATGACGACATTCGTGGCGATGCTCCTGGCGCCATTGACCATGGTGACGACGAGCAACGCCCAGGGCCTGTCCGAGAGGATCCAAGCGGTGGCCAAGCAACGCCAGGCCGCCCGGAAGAACGACACCTCCAAGGCCTCGATGCTGGGCGCATTGATCTACACCGATCTCAGCGTCGACTTCGATGAGACTGCGGCCAAGGACGTCTTCAGCTACCTCCGCAAGGCGCTGGGGATCAATCTGGTGGTGCGCTACGACACGGACAAGGGGGGCCTGCGCATCGATCCGGACACCCCCATCACGATGAAGGTCCAGAACCAACCAGCCCTGACGATCATCGAGATGATTCTCGAACAGTGCGGTGATCTGGATCCATGCACATGGCAGCTTCGAAACGGGTTCGTCGAGATCGGCACCAAGGAACGCCTGAGCCTTCCAAGTGCACAGGAGCTGCGGATGTACCCGGTTCGAGACCTGATGTTCGAAGTGCCATACTTCGACAACGCGCCCGACTTCAGCCTCCAGGGCTCGATCAGCCAGGGTGGTGGTGGCGGTGGTTCCGGAGGTGGCAGTGGCGGCGGCGGCGGCGGCTTCGGGGGCGGCGGTGGTGGTGGCTTCGGCGGTGGCGGCTCCGGCGGCGGCGGTTCCGGCGGCGGCGGCGGCGGCTTCCTCGGGGATCCGGGTGAGGCCCCGGAACGAATGTCCGAGGAGGAGAAGGCCCAGCAGTTGGTCGACCTGATCCAGGAAACCATCGAGCCGGATGCCTGGCGCGACCTTGGAGGTGACTGGGCGAGCATGCGGTACTACCAGGGCGTGCTGATCATCCGGGCACCGGACTGGATCCACCGCCAGATCGACGGCTATCCGTTCGCTCCTCGGCGATCGGCGAGCATGTCGGCTCGTGGCGGCCGATACGTGACATTCACGGCACCGATCTCGATCGTCGAGAACGTGGAGTTCAAGCCTGCAACGGTCCAGGGTGGAGCCGGTGGAGCCACGGCCCCCTGACAATAATGATGCACACGTGATCAACCCCCGTCATGACAGCCATGGCGGGGGTTGTACTTGCCGCAACCGGTGCATGGATGGAAGATGCACCACGTGACTGATCAGGCACACGGTGATCCCCCCCATGGCTCGGCCAGCCGCTGGTGGCTGCTGGTTCCGGCAACCATCGCGGGCGCATGTCTCGCTGGGGCACTGGTACCGGCCAGCACGTGGATCGACTTCTTCAGCCATGACCTGCGGGTGCAACGCAACGGCGGGGAGATCATCCAGGAAACCATCGAGGGCGTGAGGCTGTGGCGGCTCATGCTGGTGGGGCTGGCAGGCGGCATCATCATGGTCACGTGGTGGCTGGCATCGCTGGGGCGGACTCGTCAGGTTGTGGAACTGGAGCCGGTCCCACAACCACGATGGCCATGGATCCCATGGATCCTGATGCTGCTTGGAGCCATGGTTCGAATCCAGCGAATCAATGAAAGTCTCTGGTACGACGAGATCAGTTCCCTGATTGATTTCTCGATCTTCGGCCCCGGGGCCAGCATGGGCAGCTACTTCACCCAGAGCAACCACGTGCTCAACTCGGTCCTCGTCTGGATGACGACCTCACTGACAGGCAGCTATGACGAATGGGTCATCCGACTTCCTGCACTCATCGCCGGCATCCTCTCGATCAAGGTGATCTACGAGTTCACCAGGCTGGCCCGTGGCGAGGACGCTGCGATCTTCGCGGGACTCCTGGCCTGCTTCGCACCGGTGATGATCCTGGAAAGCGTCGAGGCGAGAGGCTACTCGCTGGTGATCTTCTTCACGGCGGCGTCATGCTGGGCGTTCCTGTCGGCCCGGAGAAGCCGGGACTGGCGAACGTGGCTGCTCTACGCGATGTGCCTCTCGCTCGGAACCTGGGCGCACATGGTCGCCGCATGCGTCGGGATTGCACAGGGACTCTACGCGATGGTCCGGGTGCTTGATGCCAGGGACCGGGCTTGGTCGCTCCAGGCGATGATGTCGATCGCCCTGGCCGGGATCGCCAGCGTGACGTTGTATGCCCCGCTGCTGCCAGACCTGCTGAGCATCCGGGAGACGTTCACGGCCAGCCAGTCGGTTCAGCCGACATTGATCGGAATGGAGGGTCTCATGACCCTGCTCCAAGTCGGGGGGAGTTGGACGGTGATGGCATCGATCATCCCGATCCTCGTCGTCATCGCCGGGTGCGTGGCCGGATCCGGAGACAGGACGGCCCGGATGGGGATACTCGTATCAGGGCTGTGCCTGCCGGTGGCGATCGTGTTGATCGTCCTTGGAGACACGTGGGTGTACGCGAGGTTCCTGTTGATGGTGATGCCTGCCGTGTCGCTCTGCTTCGGCATCGGGATCCAGGCCATTGCCGGGACAAGCCGCACACTGGCGTACACGTGCCTCCTGCTCGCGTGCGGGGGCTGGGTGTATGTGTCGCTGACACTGCCACCGAAACAACCGCTGTACGACTCGATCGCGTACGTGCTGGAGGAGGATCCGGCCACCGGGCGGATCGCCACGATCGGACTACTGGACAACGTGTTCGGGTTCTACGTTCCGGACTCGATGCAGGTCGTCGAGACCGGCCTGCATGGGTCGGAACTGCAAGCGGCCCTGGAGAACGCCCCCGCTTCCTGGGTCATCGTGACGTACCCGGACTCGGTGGTCGAGGGTGGCTACGAGGTGCTCGAACAGATGGGATTCGTCCATGCCACCACGCTTCATGGCTGGGTCGACTGGGGCAATGGGAACATCATGATCTACCGACTGGACCGGTGACTCAGATCCGGGCCCGGATACGACTGTCAGCGTCCTTGATGTACCGACGTGGAAACGAGGCATCGAGGGTCGAAACCTCGGGCATCGAGCCTGGGTGCTCCAGGATAACGAGCATGACCGCCTCGGCGATTCTGCCGGGAGGAGTTGCACCGTCCGGAGAGAACATCGAGTAATCGGCCCAACTGAGATGGAGATCCCGACCCTGGAGCGTGCCATCGTCGTCGATCACCTGGATCCTGAAGATCCAGCCGCCATCGACTTCCTGCTCGTTGAGTATCTCGATCGGGGAGGGCATCTTGGTGCAATGGAGCATACCATGTGCATTCGACGGCATGTGCCGGCCAAGAGGTGATCGAGAATGATGACATTCCTGCTTGAAACCACCCGACTCGGGCTCAACAACCTGAAGCTCCACAAGCTCCGGTCGGTCCTGACCAGCCTCGGAATCATTCTTGGCGTCGCCGCGGTGATCGTGGTTGTCGCGATCGGCGAAGGTAACAAGCAGAGCGCTCTCAAGGACATCGCCGCACTTGGCGCGACCAACGTGATCCTGCGAAGCACGAAACCCCCCCAGGCACAAGGCGGATCACAGCAGCGATCACTCTTCGTCAAGTACGGTTTACAGGACAGGGATCTGCGCCGGATCATGGAGTCGGTCGGTGATGCCGAGGTGATCGTCCCACTGAAGGCCGTCGGTAGCGAGATCGCCCATGGCCCGGTCCGTACGGTCAGCCAGGCGTTCGGCACGACACCCGAGCTGCTGGATGCCGCAAGACTTCAGGTCCAGCCACGCGGCCGGTACATCACGATTCAGGACATGGAACAGATGCGACCGGTCGCCGTGATCGGCTCGGAGATCGCGAGGCAGCTGTACCCGATGCAGGACCCGATCGGTGCCGGACTCAAGATCGACAACCAGGTCTTTCGTGTCATCGGTGTACTCAAGGCAGTTGGACTCGCCGGTGGAACGGGCTCGGCACTCGTCGGACGTGACCTGAACAAGGACGTGCACATCCCGCTGACAACGGCCCAGGCGCAGTTCGGAGACATGGTCATCAGGAGGGAGCCTGGTTCGGTCAGCGGTGGCGAGATGGAGATCTCGGAGATCTACATCACCGCTCCCAGCACCGAAGCCGTGATCAACGTCTCCGATCGGATCCGTCGGATCATCGACATCGCCCACGAGAAGCAGAAGGATGTGGAGATCCTGGTGCCATGGGAACTGCTGGAGAAGGCCAAGCGGGAACTGCTTGTCTGGAACATCATGCTGGTGACCATCGCGGCCATCAGCCTGGTCGTCGGCGGGATCGGCATCATGAACATCATGCTCGCGTCGGTCACTGAGCGGACGCGGGAGATCGGCATCAGGCGGGCACTTGGGGCGACGAGGAAGCACATCATCTGGCAGTTCCTCGTGGAAACCGGATCGCTGGCGGCTCTTGGAGGGGTGGTGGGCATCATCCTGGGCGTGCTGGTCTCACTCGGAATGCATCCGCTCATGGACTTCCTGTCCAGCCTCCCGTACCTGAAGGACTCCTTCACGAGCAACTTCACGATGCAGCCGCGCATCACGGCCTGGTCGATACTCGTGTCGTTTCTGGTGGCCGCATCGGTCGGAGTGGTCTTCGGGATCTATCCGGCGATCATGGCCTCGAAGAAGGACCCGATCGTCGCACTGCGACATGATTGATCGACCTCAGGCCGTATCCATGAGCGGACGCAGGTTCTCGGTGTGGTACTTCATCGGCAGCTCGACGTAGAAGGTCGCGCCCCTGCTGGGTTCTGAAACCAGCGAGACGTGCGCCCCGATCAACTCGGCCAGCTCACGGCAGATCGCCAACCCCAGGCCGGTGCCGGAATGCTCCCTGGTGTGGCTGGAGTCCACCTGCCGGAACTTCTCGAAGATCGAATCCTGCATGTCGTATGGAATGCCGGGGCCTTTGTCGGTCACACCGATCCTGATCCCCTGCTCGTGATCCTGCCTCGTCACCCGCTCGACCGAGATGACGACCCGACCTTCCTCCGGGCTGAACTTGATTGCGTTGGACAGGAAGTTGTAGAGGATCTGCTGGAGCTTCCCGGGATCGGTGTCGATCATCGGCAGGCCGCCGGGCACTCGATCGACGATCTCGATCCTGCGAGCCAGTGACAGTGGCCTCATCACCGCGATCAGTCCATCGACCAGGTCGGCCATCGATGTCGGCTCGATGGTGACCTCGACCCGTCCCGCCTCGATCTTGGCCATCTCCAGGAGCTCGTTGATCATGTCCAGAAGGGCTCGCCCGCTCTTGATGATGTTCTCGAGATACCGGAGCCGCTTGGGATCGGCGTTCTTGTCGGACTGGGCCGTCTCCGAGAGCAGCTCCGCGAAGCCGATGATCGAGTTCAAGGGCGTCTTGAGTTCATGGCTGACATTGGCGAGGAACTCGCTCTTGAGCCTGTTGGACTCGAACAGCCCGATGTTCGCCTCGGACAGTTCCATCACCTTCAGGTCCAGGGCCTCGTTGACGGCGGTCAGTCGCTGCTGGCTGTTGGTCAGTTCGTCAAGCATCTCGTCAAAGGCACGGGAAAGCTGCTCGAAGTCGTCCCCCGTCCGGATCATGGACCGGATGTCGAGATTCCCCTTCTGAACCAGCTCCGTCGTCTCACGGAGACGACGGACCGGGGAGAGGATCAGCTTGGTGAGGATGAAGTTGAACAACAGGATCGCCAGGAGTCCGGCGAAGATTCCGGTGGCGAGGATGTACATCCTGCTGCGGAGGATCTGCCCGGCGGCGAACTGGCTGGTCCGATCGATCACGAGCACGGCTCGAAGGGGGTCGGAGATCGATGTGTCGATGACGTTGGGGACGAAGCTGATGAATCGCGGATCCTCCAGCAGCCTCCACTGCGATTCCCTGATCGCCCGGGCGTACCTGTAGAGAATCTCCCCGTCCAGTGATGCCTGGTCGAACAGCTCGACCTGGTCGGGATCCTCCTGGAACCGCTCGATGCTCTGGACGAGGAAGAGATCCGGCTCGCTCTCCGGCATGATCTCGTCGATCATCACGACACGCATCGGGATCGGGATACCCTCGGATCGACCGAGCATGAACCCGTTCTCCATCCATGTGTCGGCAAGCTGCCTGGAGACCTCCAACTGGTTCGACTTGACGACCTCGGCCGTGTGGAACCATGGGACGCTCAGGGCTCCGGCGAGGATCAACAGGACCGCCGATCCGAAGATCAACTGGCACTTGTTGGCGAGTGACAGGCCACTGGACATGCATTGAGTCTAGCAGACGATCGACGTCGGCCAGATCGATCAGGAGGTGCCCGGGGGAACCCAGTCGACCTGCTTGTCACGCTTGAATGCGGCGGCGGCGAGCTTGATGCACCGCCGGCAGATGATCGCCTCGGGATACGCCGGACTCTGCCAGCACGGCCCCTCGCGATCCTCCAGGCACATCGTGCAGCGACCACCGTCGATGGGGCTGCCGTCACCGAGAACCTCCATGTAGGCGACCGAGAGGCACTTGCTGCAGATGATGCTTCCCTGGTGGCCCTCGATGACGGGGACGTCCTCTGTCCAGCTGGCGTGGCAGTAGTCACAGAGAACGTCCGACATATGGACGTCGTTGGGATCGGTTCCTTCACGTCGCATCTGGTTTCTTCCGGAGTGTCATTGCGTGAAACGGACGGCCCTCCCGACGATACTTCCGCTCGAAGTTCGTCCCGATGATCTCCCCTTCCCCGGCCGATCCGGGTGGCTGGAACTCCAGCTTCATGAACAGACCGGATGCCGCGTCGACATGGTCGACGCACCAGTCCCAGAGCTGGTCGTGATCGGTGACGACATGGACGAGGCCACCTGGAACAAGCACCCTGTGGAACTGCACGAGCGATTCCGTCTGGATGACCCGTCGCTTGTGATGTCTGGACTTGGGCCAGGGATCCGAGAAGTAGAGATGGATCACGTCGACGATGCCGGCAGGACACCAGTAGCGGATGAACTCGCTGGCATCGTCGTGGAGGACCCGGACGTTTTCCAGGCCGTGTCGTCGCACGCGGTCGGCCGCATATCGCTGGAATTCACCGGTCCACTCGATGCCCAGGAAGTTGGTGCCCGGCTCGAGTGATGCCTGCTGTGCCAGGAAGGTGCCCTTGCCGGAACCGATCTCGATTTCAAGCCGGTGATCGGGGCGATTGAAGAGTGTCCGAGGATCGAAATCGCCGGCATCATGCGGCGGCAGCTGCTCACGGGTGATGCCGTGTTCACCGGGATCCAGCTTCCTGCCATGTGAGAGACCGAAAGACATCAATGACTACTCCCGACCGCTTTCGCTGTCCGAACCGTACAGCCCGTTGATCCAGCTGGTGATGTCCAGGAGGACCTGCTCGTCGATGGTCGTATCGATGGTCATGTACTCCTCGATTCCACCGGTCCTGGCAGGCTGGAACAGGTGGTTGAGCCCGTCATACCTGATCACGGTCAATGGTCCTTCGGCGTCCTTCATCGCCTTCTCGATCTCGGGCAGGTTCTGGTCGTGCCAGACCTGCAGGTCGAGGGTGCCGCTGATCGCCAGCACGGGGCATCGAAGAACACGGAGGACCGGTCTTGGATCATGGATGAGAAACTCCAGCAGCCACGGGCTGGACAATGTCCCCATGGCGGTCTCCACCTTGGCCTGGATCTGGTCCTGGTCCATGGATTCCATGTCCGCCTCGGCCAACAGCTCGGACTGTCGAGTCGCCGAGACCAGTGCGGCTTCGCGCAGCGACTCCGGGGTGACGTCCGGTTCCAGCGCCAGTTCAAGCACGGAATCATTGCACTCCACGATCGACTCGACGAGCGCCTCGTCCATCCCGGACGCCATCATCAGCAGTCGTGACTGGAGCTTGATCACGTCCAGGCCAGGAACACCGGGCCCGGCCATCAGAACACAGAACGCAACGGGCCGCCGGGTGGACATGCCATCCACCGATCCGGCAGCGACCATCGGCGCGATGAGACCGCCCTCGGAATGCCCGATGATGCCCACGCGATCCGGATCAATGCCGGGCTGTGTCTGGAGAAACGCCGTAACCACGGCCGCATCGGTCGCGAGATCGCTCGAAGTCGCCGTATTGAAATCACCCGAGGAACTGCCGCAGCCCCGATCGTCGTAGCGGAGTGATGCGATGCCGTTGCGAGCGAGGTGATCGGCGATGACAAGGAAGGGCTTGTGACCAAGCAGTGTCTCATCTCGATCCTGCGGACCAGAGCCCGTGACAAGGACGACGGCGGGCCACCCGGAGACAGACGCAGGGTCACCCATCGGCATCGAGATCGTGCCAGCAAGCTGGTGCCCTTCGGGATGGTCGATCAGGACGTCCCTGGTTGGATAGGGATAGGGCCTTGAGGGCTCCTGTGGTCTGGAGAGTGCAGCCCCCCCTCCAGGATCGAAAGCGAGCTTGAGCGGCAGTTCCACCGGTCCCTGCCGGAACGTGCCCTCGAGCACATCACCATCAGCGGATCGCACCAGGTCCAGCACCACTGGAACCGGGGCGTCAAGGGTGAACTGGAAGGCGCCCTCTTGACCCTCCTTCACGGGCATGAAGACGTCGTCGATTCCCTGGAGTGGAATGTCGATCGTGGAGACCCAGCCGTCGTTCCTGGGGGCCATGCAGACGCTGAACTGGAGTTCCACTCCGGCCGACAGCACGCCACCGTAGCAGCGGACGCCTGGAAGATCCGTGGGCAGTTGCGTCCGCTGGAACACCAGTGACGACTCCTCCGGAACACCACCGATGACCGTCGTGACCGTTCCCGTGAGCTGTTCGCCATCGTCCGAGAGCATCAGGTCGAACTGGATGGTCGAACTGTCCGTGTTGAGGCTGGCGACAAGGTGATCCCCCTCGAAGAAGACCATCTGGAAGGACTGGTCGATCATGCCCTTGGTGACGGATGTCAAGGTGCCCGAGGGTTCATCGCCGACAACCACGTGAAGCACCACCTGGAAGGGGCGATCCTGATGGACGGTCGTGATCCAGTAACCACCGAAGCGATCATTGGAGTGATCGATTGGAGATGCCTCCTGGACCGGGACGGCGCCTGCTGCAGACAGTCCCAGAATCATGGACAGGATCTGGTTCAGCATGGTCATGTCAAGACCTCGCAGTCAAGGGGGCGGCGAGATGGGATCACCCTGATCCGGCCTCAAGCTACTCCGGATCGTACTCGATCGACTGCTGGATTTGGTTGTCCTGGTCACAGACGATGACCTTGGGATGATGCGTGGACATCTCCTCCTCGGTCAACATGCAGAATGACAGGATCAGGACCGGGTTGCCCACAGCGGTCAGGTGGGCCGCCGCACCGTTGATGCCGATGATGCGACTGCCGGGTTCACCCTTGAATACATAGGTTTCCCATCGCTTGCCGGTGACGCAGTCCGCGACGAGGACCTTCTCATTGACCCGCATCCCGACGGCGTCGAGCAGTTCCTGATCGATCGTGATCGACCCCACGTAGTCCAGGTTGCACTGGGTGACATGGGCTCGATGGATCTTGGCATGCAGCGCGTGTCGAAGCATGGTGTGCCAGACGGTCAGCCGGACCGCGCCTCCTCTGTTCGATCCCAGGACACCTCAACGCCGTCGGACCAGAGGTTCTCCAGGTCATAGTAGGCCCGCTGGCCGGGCTCGAAGAGGTGCACCACGACCTCGATGAAGTCGACGACGATCCACGTGTTGCCCGAGTCGGAATTGGATCGAAAATGCGGAGATCCCTGTTCGGCTCCGAACTTCTCGATCGCCTTGGCGACCGACTTCATCTGGCGGTCGCTGGTGCCGCTTCCGATGATGATGTAGTCACATACCTGACTCTTGCCACGGACATCAAGCACAACCACCTGCTCGCACTTCATATCGCTCACCAGTCGAGCGACCTCGATGCTGAACCCGAGAACCTGCTCGGGATCGACGGTGGAATGCGTACGGGTCATGCGTTGAAATCCTGGTGCGTGACCTTGTATGCCTTCATGCTCGGGATCCGATCAGTTGCCAAGCTGGAGGACCTGGGAGATGAACGGGCTGAACTTGACGATCAGGCCGGCGAAGACGACCGAGACGATGCTGACCAGCTTGATCAGGATGTTCAACGACGGCCCGGACGTGTCCTTGAAGGGATCGCCGACGGTGTCGCCCACGACACCGGCCTTGTGCGAGTCGGAGCCCTTTCCGCCGAACTGGCCGGTCTCGATGTACTTCTTGGCGTTGTCCCACGCACCGCCGGAGTTGGCCATGAAGATGGCCACGGCGAATCCGCAGACAAGGGTGCCTGCAAGCAGTCCCATCGTCCCCGGAACACCGAGGATCAGGCCCGCAAGAATGGGGACGACCAGTGCCATGATGCTCGGCTTGATCATCTCCTTCTGTGCACCGTACGTGCTGATTGCGACGCAGTTGGCGTAGTCGGGATACTCCTCACCGTCGACGGTGACCTGGTACGGCCACTTCAGCGGATCGGAGATGTCCTCTTCGGAGAGACCCTGGTCCTTGAAGCCCTTCTTCATGATGCCGAACTGTCGACGACATTCCTGCATCATGCTGAAGGCCGCACGACCCACGGCGTTCATGGTCATCGCACAGAAGACGAACACCAGCATGACGCCGATGAACAGGCCGCCCAGGACCTTCGGGTTCATCAGGTTGACGTTGTAGTAGGCCAGGAGCTGCGGAAGCTTGGATTCCTTGATGGAGACAATCTCGAACTTGTGGGTCTTGTTGCCCTCGAAGTTCATGCTGACCATCCACATGCCAAGTCCCTCGTCCCAGATCGCCTCGGTCATGCCGGAGACCTCGTCCCGATGGCCATCGAGAATCTCGCGATCACGCTGGCTGATGACCATCGCGGGGATCCGATTCGGTTCGGCCGGATCGGATCCTCGCTCGTACACGACGAAGAGTCCTTCACCCTGGTACGAGGCGTTGTAGTCGTACTTGGCCTCGACCGCGGTGGTCGCCGAAGCGTCCACGATGCGGGCGAGGTTGGTCTGCACGGTGATGACATACGCGGCCAGCAGCGCCAGTGCCGTCAGGGCCGCCGATCCGATCGCGAAGCCCTTGCCGGTGGCGGCGGTGGTGTTGCCCAGCGAGTCGAGCATGTCGGTACGCTCGCGGACGTATGGTTCCTGATGGGTCATCTCGGCGTTGCCACCGGCGTTGTCGGCGATCGGGCCGTATGCATCGGTGGCGAGCGTGATGCCCAGGGTCGAGAGCATGCCGACGGCGGCGATGCCGACGCCGAAGACACCCATGAGGAACGTGTCGGCTCCACCGGCGGCGACGAACGCCACCAGGATCGCAACGACGACGGTGATCAGGGGGATCCAGGTCGACTTCATGCCCTCGGCGATGCCGGCGATGATCACGGTCGCTGGCCCGGTCTGGGCCTGCTCGGAGATTCGCTGGGTCGGGGCGTGATCGTAGCTGGTGTAGTACTCGGTGCCCTGTGCGATGACCAGTCCGGCGAGAAGGCCGACGATGATGCTGATCCAGAGTCCCCAGACGGAGACGGATTCGACGTCACCGAGGCCCCAGAACAGGATGCCGAGGCTGCCGGCGATGATGAGGATCGAGCTCAGCCACACACCTGCATGCAGGCTCTTCAGCAGCGCGCCGAGATTGGCGCCTTCCTTCGTTCGCACGAAGAAGATCGAGAAGATCGAGGTCATGATGCCGAGGCCTGCAAGGGCCGGCGGAATGCACACGAGCTTGAGGCTGCTGGAGGCATCGAGGCTCAACTGGATCGCGGCGGCGGCGGCCAGGGCCATCGCGGCGAGGATCGATCCGTAGTAACTCTCGTACAGGTCGGCACCCATGCCGGCGACGTCGCCGACGTTGTCACCGACGTTGTCGGCGATGGTGGCGGGGTTCCTGGCGTCATCCTCGGGGATGCCGGCCTCGACCTTGCCGACCAGGTCGGCACCGACGTCGGCGGCCTTGGTGTAGATGCCACCACCGACGCGGGCGAACAATGCCTGGAGCGAGGCGCCCATGGCGAAACTCAGGGTGATCGTCGTGATGTCGGTCAGTGAGCCGATGTTGAAGACCTGCGACAGCAGGAAGAACCAGATGGAGATGTCCAGCAGTGCGAAACCGGTCACGCAGAGACCCATGACGGCCCCGGCACGAAATGCGACGCGAAGACCGGAGTTGAGACTCTCCTTGGCCGCTGCGGTGGTACGCGCCGACGCGTTGGTGGCCGTACGCATGCCGAAGTAACCACACAGTCCCGAGAAGAATCCAGCGATCGGGACACCGAGTGCCGTCAGCTGTGGCTGAAGCTTCAGCACGAATGCAAGCAGCAGCAGCACGACGACCAGTGCGATGAAGACCCAGAAGATCACGGCCCACTGGCGGGTCAAGTACGCGTAGGCACCTTCACGAACAGCCTTGGCGATCCTGATCATCTCCGGCTCGCCTTCGGATGCGGCCATCACGGTCCGGTAGAAACCGAACGCGAAAGCCAGGGCGAGAACCGCACCGATGGGTGCGAGAACCCAGAAGAAAGCCGTTTCGAAGATTGGAGGGATTTCTGCAATGATCGCTGTCATGGTCTTGGTGCTCTTCTCGATGGTGAATCAGGAATTGAGTTGATCATCCCCGTGAAATCGGACCCGGGGAACTGTCCTTATCGACTGGTACAGGTCCGACCGTTGAACGGGAAATCACGGCGTGCCTGCATGGTGGTTGTGAGTTGTTCCAATGGATGGGTGGCCATTGCCGGGGTCATAATGAGGTGTATCAGTCCCGCGTTCGCATGACCCTGCTGACGCTCTTGCGCTGGTCCCTGCGACGTCGTTCCGATGGCTTCTCGTAGTACTGACGACGCTTGACATCCTTGGTCAGGCCCTCTTTCTCACACAGTTTCTTGAAGCGTCGGAGCATCTGCTCTGCAGATTCCCCGCTTCGGGCCTTGATTCGAATCGCCATCTGTACCTTGACCTCTCGTTCTTGGGTTCGTGAAGCCGCGTATTAGAAACAAAGCGGGGTCCTGATGCAAGAACCACGCTTGGATCTCATCGGCAATACCCCCCTTGAGAGGGGCAAAAAGGGGGATTGCCAGGGGGGAAAATCATGTCCGGACGAGTATGATCGGGATCAACGGCTCACCTGGAGCTCACCTTGGATCCCCAGCCGGGCATGGAGCGACTCATGAACATCCATTCGACGAGAAGGATCGGTCTCCTGATCCTGCTGACCACAACAACGATCTTCATGGCCAACGGGTGCCGACATGGCATGGACCAGCAGGTTCCTGCGGAGCCGCCCTCGCTCTCACCAGCCGATCGCGGACAGCCCGGTCAATCGGCCGCTGGCGACAGGCGACCGGGAATCGTCATCGAGGGACCGGGCATCGTTGCCAGGACGACGGTCACGCCGACCATCATCGACACGCGAACATTCAAGAAGCAGATTGCCGTCACCGAGGTGTTCGATGGTGTTCCAGTCAGGCCGGCCTCGCTGCTGCCGAAGCATTTTCGCGACAAGACACTGCCCGACGGTCCAGCCAACACCCTGCGACCGGGTGGGTTTGACGCGCCCCGGTTGACGCAACCGGATGTCCTCTTCCCCGGT
The DNA here is from genome assembly GCA_002711415.1 of Phycisphaerae bacterium. Classification (GTDB taxonomy): domain Bacteria; phylum Planctomycetota; class Phycisphaerae; order Phycisphaerales; family SM1A02. The sequence goes on from PARI01000036.1 coordinate 111,362, forward strand.
ATCTCACAGACACCTTGGATCCCTCCGGATCCATGCCTCGCCGTCGGACATGAATTCATCGTCGAGACGGTCAACATGGCGGTGGCCTTCTACACGAAGGATGGCGAGGAACTCTTCTCGCAGTACCTGGATTCCAGCGGCGACCCCGGATTCCTCGAGGATGTCGGCGCCGGTGACTTCACCTTCGATCCGAAGTGCTTCTACGACCCCCAGAGCGAACGATTCTTCATCCTCGCTCTCGAGGTCTATGGTGATCTCAACGAGGCATACATCACGATCGCGATCAGCGACGACAGCGATCCCAACGGGATCTGGTTCAAGTACAGGACATGGGCGGTGATCAACGTCAATGGCGATGACTACTGGGTGGACTACCCCGGGCTGGGCTTCGGCCAGGACGCGTTCTTCACCACGGGCAACCTTTTCAAGCTGGGAGGCGGCGGATTCGCCGGAACGCTCTTCCGCGTCTTTCCCAAGGAACCACTGCTGGCAGGTGAGCCGGTGACCTTCCTGGACCTGCAGGACTCCTCGATCGCCAGCGTCCAGGTGGCACAGCAGTTCGGCGACCAGGACAGGCAATGGTTCACAGCGACCGGTACGAGTTCGCAGCTTCGACTGATCGCGATGGAGAACTGGCTGGACAGCCCGTCCATCGATGTGCGCCTGGTGGACATCCCCGGGTACTGCGGTTCGGTTCCGACCGCTCCGACCAACAGTGCTTCGGTGTGGGCGCTGGACGGGAGGATCATGAACGTGCACCTGAGGGGGGATCGCCTGCTCACAACACACTGTGTCGGTGGGGATCGTTGTGAAGGGCCGCAACACAGAGCAATGGCACGCTGGTACGAGTTCGACATCAGTGGAGGGATCGACTCGGCGACGCTGCTCCAGTCGGGCGAACTGGATCTCGGGGGTGATCTCACGACGTACTTCCCTGCGATCTACTCCAACGCGGACGGTCAGATCGGCATGGTCATCGGTTCAAGCGCCGAGGGAGTCGCTCCCAGCATCCTGGTGACCGGACGCAACCCTGGTGATCCCGAGGGAACCATGTCGATTCCGACGGTGGTCGCCGCAGGAAGCAGCGGACCGGCCAGCAGTTGGAACGGTCGCTGGGGGGACTACTTCGACATCGCGGTGGATCCGGCCGATGACCGGACATTCTGGTGCGTCGGTGAACTCGCCTACGAAGAGAAGGGCGGGATCCGTTGGGAGACGTGGATCAGCAGCTTCACGGTCGGCGTGCCGGCGGACCTCAACGGTGACGGCATCGTCGATGGTCGGGACCTCGGCCTCTTCCTGGCTGCCTGGGGCTTCTGCTCCGGGTGTGACGCCGATTTCAATGACGACGGGATCGTCAATGGAGAGGACCTTGGCGTCCTGCTTGCGTACTGGACGTCGTGAGCTGATTCACCAGCAACGTCCCGGACACTAGGATGGTTGCATGCTCGTCCTGGTAGACACCTACAACGTTCTCCATGTGGTCGGGGTCCTTCCACCCGATCATGCGGGCATCGACTCGGGTGGACTGGCCCGGTTGATCGGCAGGAGTCGGTACGCCCAGGAGAAGGTGGTGCTGGTCTGTGATGGAACCCCCCCACCTGACGCGGATCGTCGTGATGTTCCATGCACGAGGCATGTCTACTCTGGACCTCGCTGGACCGCCGATGATGCGATCGCGAAATTGATCGAGCGATCAACGGCCAGGGGATCGATCCTCGTCGTCTCGTCGGACAACGAGGTCATCCGCAACGCCAAGAGGTCCAAGGCGAGGGTGATCGATTCACCGAAGTTCCTCCGGCAGCTGGTCGAGGACGTGGAATCGATCAACGACCAATCACGAGGTTCGATCGCACCACCGCCCAGGAACCAGCGAGGCAGCACGGATGACTGGATCCAGAGTTTCCAGGTCGACCCGGACACCCTGGACCTGCCTGCAGCAGAACCTCCGAAACCTCGTTCGGCCGATCCTCGCGAGCAGCCCCCCGCTGAACAGCCGACCAGGCCGGCACGGAGACCGCTGGAGGATGTCGAGAAGCTCGAGGAGATCGACCTGGAAGAACTGGAGCGGCTGGACCTCTCGGACTGGCTTGATGGACCACCTCCAGGAGAACAACGCTGATGCATACACGAACACTGGCCAAATGCCTGCCCCTGCTCTGGATGCCACTGCTGATTGCAGGATGCGACAAGCAACCGCAGCAGGCATGGGAGCAGGCGACCTCGAGAACACCGCAGGCCACCAGCGTGAAGGACGAATGGATCGTCCTGTCGACGGAGTGGATGCAGGCGACGAACCAGGACATGCTCGAGGTGCTCGAGGACGACCTCGAGGTGGCGATCTCTCGGGCCAGACAGGCCGAACCGAGAGCTCGACGGCTGTGGGCGAGCACGCCCGAAGACCAGAAGGATCGATGGGCGGTCCTGTGGGGCAAGGGGCGAGGAAGCAGCATCCTCGATCCGGAGTCCCCGCAGATCGAGTACCTCTGGGTCATTCCCATCCGGTGGAACCAGTTCCGCATCGAGGGCATGCTCGCAAGTCAGCCGCTCAGCGACGACCAGTTGAAGCCGGGGGAGTTGATCGCGTTCGCATCGGAGGATCTGGCCGACTGGATCCATGAACCGGAGATCGGTGACGTCGAGGGCGGCTACACCATCAAGGTGCTCCGGGACTACCTCAAGCGGAATCCATTCGCTCGTTGATTCAGGGGAACATGTACCGCCAGGTCCAGCCGCCGTTTTCATCTCGCTCGTAGCAGATGCGATCATGCAACCTGTGGTCCCCCGCCTCCCAGAACTCGAGCCTCCCGAGGCTCACCCTGTAGCCACCCCAGTGTGCAGGACGCCGGACCGGGCCATCGGCGAATTCCTGCTGCACCTGATGGAACCGGGCCTCCAGGTCACCTCGATTGGGCATCGACTCGGACTGGAGACTCGCGACCGCACCGATCTGGCTGTCCCTGCCGCGTGACTGGAAGTATTCGTCGTCCCGCTTCTGGTCAACGTGGGTGACATCGCCCTCGACCAGGAGCTGGCGCTGGAGATGATCCCAGTGGAACAGGATTGCGGCGCGCGGGTTGACCTCGAGCGCCCGCCCCTTGCGACTTCTCTTGTTGGTGAAGAAGACGAGACCATCCTCGTCGAATCCCTTCATCAGGACGGTGCGAATCGAGGGACGTCCATCGGGATCGACCGTCGAGAGGTAGATCGCATCGGGATTGGGATTTCCTGAACTGCTGCATGCATGATCGATCCACTGGCGGGCGCATGGAACCGGGTCGGCGGGTGGGTGTGAGAAATCCATGTCCGGATGATACCGATGTCAGTGACTGGAGGCCGCGGCATGCGAACGATTCCGGCCGCCTCGACGTCCCCGCCCGTTGGACCGTGCCGGCGGAACAAAGCCGCCCTGCACGCTGACCGATCCCGAGCCGAGCACATCCTCGATCTGATGGAGCAGTTCCCGGCTGGGCACCACACGCATCCTCGGGGACGAGAGCAGGACATCCCGTTGCTCCTGTCGCAGGAGGATCCGCACCTCGACGGGCCGGCCCTGCAGCGCAGCGACCGTCGAGGAGAACCGACGCAGCAGGCCGGAGACCATCTGCATTGACTGCTTGACCGGCTCGGAATCCTCGGATTCACGAGCATCGATGATGATCTGCATCGACTGTCCCAGGGGCTGGGGCGCCTGCTCGATGTCGATGACTCGCTCGATGATGATGCCGGGTTCGGCACGGGAGGAGTCGAGGGACCCGATGACCATGACCGGGACGTCCTGCACCAGCGAATCGCCGATGTTGCTGAAGGCCTCGGGGAAGATCACCCCATCGACGGTTCCCCCGCGATCCGCGATCGTGCACATCGCCATCTTGTGTCCCTTCTGGGTTGTCACCGGGCGCAGCCTGGTGATCATGCCCGCCATGACCAGCGAGGCATCGGACTTGAGCTGGCCGATGCTGTCGGACCGCGTGCTGGCGAAGGTCTGGATGATGCCCTGGTACTGGTCAAGAGGATGGCCGGACACGTGGAAGCCCAGCGCCTCTTTCTCCTGGGACAGCGTCTTCATCTTGTCCCAAGGCTCCACCTGTCTGAGCATGTTCGCGGGAGCCTCCTCGGTCACGGCGGCCTCGTCAAACGCCTCGAAGAACGTCGACTGACCCTCCCGCCTGTCTCGGGCACGCGCGGACCCAGCGTTGATCGCGTCCTCGAGGGACGCGAGTAGGCTCGCCCTGTTGTCGACGCCATGGATGGAGTCGAAGGCCCCCGCCTTGATCAATGCCTCCATGGTGGCTCGGTTGACGGTCCGACCATCCAGGCGCTCGCAGAAGTCGAACAGGGACTTGAACGGTCCATTCTCGTCGCGTTCGTGGATGATCGAACGGATCGCCGTGTCACCGGCGCCCTTGATCGCCCGGAGACCGAAGCGGACGGTCCCGGAGCAGTTGCCCGGCTGCTGGCCCTCCTCGAAGCTCACGGCGAAATCGGCCATGGAGGTCGCCAGGTCGGGCGGCTTGACCTCGACGCCGATGTGCGGCTTCGACTCCTCGTGATCGGGGAAGACGACCCGTCGGCATTCATCAAGGTAGACCGACCAGTCCTCGATCTTCCTGGCCTGGCTTTCGAAGCTCAGCAGGGAGGCCATGTACTGGTTCGGGAAATACGTCTTCAGGTAGGCGGTCTGATACGCGATGATTGCGTAACCGGTCGAATGGCTCTTGTTGAACCCGTACCCGGCGAACTTCAGGATCAGGTCGAACAGCTCGTTGGCCACCGCTGGCTCAACACCCTTGCTGGCCGAACCTGCGATGAAGTCCTCGCGCGCCGCGTTGATGACCTCGTGCTTCTTCTTGCTGATCGCCTTGATGATGGTGTACGCGGTTCGCAGCGGGATGCCGCCGAGCTCGTGCAGCACGAGCATGACTTGTTCCTGGTAGACCATCACGCCGTAGGTCTCGCTGGTGTGCCGGTCGATGATCTCGTGGATCCGAGGCACCTGCTCACGCCCGTTCTTCCTCGCGTTGAACGCTGGGATCAGTTCCATCGGGCCCGGTCGGTAGAGGGCGTTGGCCGCGATCAGGTCCTCGAGGCGGTCCGGCTGCATGTCCACGAGGAGCTTGCGCATGCCGCCTGATTCAAACTGGAAGATGCCGGCGGTGTCGCCCCTGCGGAACAGTTCGAGCACGCGGGGATCGTCGTAGGTGATCCGCTCGAGATCCAGCGGATGCACCTGGCCGGGCTGGTCCGACTGATCCTGGCGGCCGACCGCCGACCAGATCATCTGCTCGTCCAGGTCGTCCATGATCATCCGGCGGGCCCGCTCGATGATCGAGAGCGTCCTCAGGCCGAGAAAGTCCATCTTCAGCAGGCCGACCTTCTCGCAGGTGGGGCCGTCCCACTGGGTCACGACATCATCCGAGGACCCTCCAGTCGGCCGGCACAACGGCACGATCTGGTCCAGTGGCCTCGTCGCGACGACGACACCGGCTGCGTGTACGCCCGCGTTCAATTACCCGAATAGCGCCATTCATCCCACGCTCTTTGGTATACGAGCTCCGGACAGCCAACCGCGGGAAATCCCAGTTGTTCTCGCCATTAATAACGAACACAACGACCTCACTCATTCATTCACA
>PARI01000037.1 GCA_002711415.1 Phycisphaerae bacterium
AGGGCCCCCACGACCAATCCGATCAGCAGTGGCAGCGCCAGCACGCTGAAGATGCTCCTGATCGCACTGACCTTCTGCCCGTAGAAGATCAGGATCGAGTACGAGATCATGGCCCAGGCAACGGCCACCGGTACGAAGCAGTAGACCCCGATGCATGGAATCGAAAGTAGGATCATCGGACCGTTGGCCAGGTAGCCCAGAGCAAGCGTCCTGTTCAGCGGGTGAAGCGATCCGCCGCTGATCATGAGCAACAGGTGAGTCACGCAGCCCCATACCAGAGTTCCAAGCAGGCCGATGACGATCCCGGAAATCAGCGCGATGAACAAGCCGTACAACTCATATATGCCAAAGCCGCCACCGAGGTTGAAGCTCAGGAGCAAGAACAGAACTGCGAAGATGCTGGACCCGAGCAGCAGCCCGATGACCCAGAGCGACAGGGCGAACTTGAAGGCGTGACCGAGCCCCCCCTCGACGGGAAACCCCTCGGCAAGCTGCTTCGGCCTGGCCATCGACCAGCCGATCATGCGTATCCATGAACTGATGTACCCACGACGCGAACGATCGATCCATGGCGTGGAGTGGAACTCGGTCTGCCTTTCGGAGACTCCCTCCGCGGGCAGCAGAACCATCTCGTCCATGTGCAGGTGGCGTTTACAGCCCACACAGTCGAATTCGTCGGGAACGAGATGCCCGTTCTTCCCGGTGCCGTAGTACTGCTGCCCGCAATCGGGGCAACAGTACTTGATGCTGTTGAGCATGAACTCGTACTCGCTCGGAGCGAAGGGCGTCCCGCACTCGGGACATTGGCGAGCACTCAGGTTCCAGAGTGGATATTCACACTGCCTGCAGCGCACTCAGTCCTCCGGCGCATCCTTCTTCACACGCTTGCTGAACTCGTCCATCAGGTGCTTCGTGACGGTGCCAACCGTACCGTCCCCGATCACCTTGTCCCCGATCTCGGTGACCCCGATGATCTCGGCCGCGGTCCCGGTCAGGAAGATCTCGTCGGCCTGGTACAGGTCCTCGAGCATCAGGGTCTGCTCGACGATCTCGTACCCGCACGAGGGCCCGATCTCGTCGATGACGAACTGCCGGGTGATGCCGTGCAGAATCCCTGATGAGACAGGCGGTGTCAGGATCCTTCCCCCGGTGACCACGAAGATGTTGTCCCCGGTGCACTCGGACACCTCTCCCTCGGTGTTCAACATGATCGCCTCCAGCACGTCGGCATCGATGGCCTCGATCTTGGCGAGAATGTTGTTGAGGTAGTTGAGGCTCTTGATGGCCGGATCCAGACACTCGATGGGGATCCTCGGTCTCTCGGCGACGATGACCCGCATTCCCTGGTCGTAGAGTTCCTGGGGGTAGAGCTTGATGGCATCGACGATGATGATCGTGCCCGGATCAGGGCAACGGAAGGGATGGAGTCCCAGGGTCCCCACGCCTCGGGTGAAGATGAGCCTGATGTATGCGTCGTTCAGGTTGTTCGCCTTGATCGTCTCGCGGATCGCGGCGGCGACCTGCTCCTTGGAGTAGGAGGGCTTGAGCCTGATCTTCTCCGCCGAGCTGTACATGCGGTCCAGGTGCGACATGAGCTTGAGGATCCGGCCGTTGTAGAGACGAATACCCTCGAAGCAGCCATCCCCATAGAGGAGACCATGGTCGAAGACGCTGATCAATGCCTGGTCCTGCGGGACGATCGAGCCGTTGAGCCAGACCTTCAGGTTGGCGCCCCGGGGATCGGCCGCTGCCTCATCATCGATGCTGCTGACGTTGACTGGTACTGAACTCATGTGACTTCCAATCCTGTACGGCCACGGCATCATCACCGCGGAAGTGTTTCAACATGATCAGGATACCCTGACACGCCCGTTTCGACACGAGATGTCCATCCGGATCCCATGCAGCCGCCGGCAAGCACCTTGGTGGCAGATCAACCGTGAATCTTCCGTCTCCTGGCCGGGGGGATGTCCAGCTGCTCCCGGTACTTGACCACGGTGCGTCTTGCAATGGTCACTCCTCGCTCCTTGAGAGCGTCGGAGATGGCCTGGTCGCTCAGGGGACGCGACTTGTCCTCCGCATCGACGATCTCTCGCAGGAGTTCCTTGACGGCATCCCAGCTGATGTCCTCCCCGCTATCGGTCTCGGTTCCACCAGAGAAGAATCGACGAAGAGGAAGCATGCCCCTGGGGGTCTGGATCCACTTCTCGCTGACCGCCCTGCTCACGGTGGCCACGTGGATCCCGAGCTGGTCGGCGACCTCGGTCATCGGGAGGGGCTTCAGGTGCTGGGGACCATGATCGAAGAATTCACGCTGCCTCGACAGGACCACGTTGGTGACACGAAGAAGGGTTGCCTTGCGCTGGTCGATCGCATCGATCAGCCACGTCGCGTTTCGGATGTTCGTATTGATGAAGTCACGGGCCTCCTTGTCCAGTTCGGAGGACTCGGCCATGCGGCTGTAACGCCTGGACAGCTGCAACCTCGAGAGGCGATCCCCGGCGAAGACCGCGTAGTACGCATCCTGCTCGGAATCGTACTCTGCGATGACATCCGGAATGATCGGCGGGACCTCGCGATCGACCAGGTCCCTGCCCGGAGACAGTTTCAACCATCTGGACATCAGTTCCTTGGCCGCCTGGATCCTCTGCATCGAGATCCCGCTCTGCTGCTCGATCCGTGGCAGGCGGTTCTGCAGGAGATCCTCGTAGTGATCCTTGATCAGATGCTCGACATCCGAGATTGCCGTCGAGTCCATGGCCTCGTCCTGCTTCCGGAGATGTTCCACCTGCAGGAGCAGGCATTCCTTCACGTCACGTGCGGCGATCCCGGGCGGCTCCAGTTCCTGCTGCAGTCTCCCCAGGGCCTCCTCGAGCAGTTGCATCGTCCAGTCGATGCCGCCGACCTGCCGGTTCTGCTCGATCACGGTCTCCAGGTCGACGTCCAGCAATCCGTCATCATTGATGTATTCGATCAGCCGCCTGCCGACGAGGTAGATCGCCGCATCGACCTCGCTCTCCAGGAGAGCCCATTGCTGGTGCAACTGCTCCACGAGACTTTCGGACTTGCTTGGCGTGTTCGCCATCGCATCCATCTTGAGATCACGCTCACCATCATGTCGGGTCGATGGGCGGGACTGCTCGTCATCCCACGTGTCCCGATAGGCGCTGGACATCGCATCCAGTCGCTGGAAGTCCTCGGCCGAGTCGCGGGTGTCCTCGCCCACGCGCATCTCCGGATCGTCACCATCAGGCCCCTCGACCTGCTCAGGATGCTCCTCCTCTGAATCGGGCTCGGCCAGTTCCAGCGCGATGTTGGACTCGAGTTCCTGCTCGATTCGCTCCTCCAACGCCAGGGCGGACAGTTGAAGGATCTCCATCGACTGGATCAGCCGAGGGGACAGCTTCATCTGCTGGCCGAGCTTCATCTGTTGTGAGGTGTCAAATCGCATAGAGGATCAGTCCATCCAAAGATCGTTCGCCACGCCACTCCATGTAGTATTCGGCAGAATCCCTGACATGGTCCTCCTCAAACTGAATATCCACCACCGCTAGAGCGACTGCCTCTGGCTGATCGCATCGGCCAGCACGGCGGAATTTGCGTATTCGATCTGGCTGCCCGTGGGCAGTCCCCTTGCGAGCCTCGTGACCTTGATGTCGGATTTCTGAAGTTGTTCCCAGAGATAGAGCGAGGTGGTGTCGCCATCCATGTCCGGGTTCAACCCCAGGATGACCTCCTCGACCTTGACCCCCCTGCAATTGTGCGATGGATCCTCGACTCGGCGAAGCAGTTCACGAACCGACAGGCTGTCCGGACCGATTCCGTCCAGTGGATCCAAGCGACCGAGGAGGACGTGGTAGACACCGCTGTACATGCCCGTCTCTTCGAGAGTCATCAGGTCCCTCGGTTGCTCGACAAGCAGGACCTTGCTGGCATCCCGGCCGGGGTCGGAGCAGATGGAGCAGGGCTCAGCCTCGGTCAGGTTGCTGCAGATCGAGCAGTGCCTGATCTCTCGCTTGACGGCCTCGATTGCCGAGGCCAGGCCCAGGGCCTGCTCGGTCGATGACTTCAGCAGGTAGAAGGTCAGCCGTTCGGCACTGCGCTTGCCGATACCGGGCAGGCTGGACAGTTGATCGATCAACTGCGTGACGCTGTCGGGGTAGGACCGTGATCTGCCTTGCATCCTCGTCATCGAATCGACACCTCAGGAAAGCAGCCCGGTGATCGCGCTGGGTGGAATCGGCAGATCAAGGTCGCTGGCCGCCTCCTGGATCGCTCGAGCCGCCGCCTCCTGGGCCTTCTCGAGTGCGTCGTTGACGCCCTCGGCGATCAGCCGTGCTGCGACATCGGTGTCCTCGGCGCCGGACGATTCGAGCAGACCCTGCATCAGGGGCTGGTCGATGCTGATCGACTTGATCCGCAGCTTGCCGGTCGCCACGACCCGGACGGCTCCGCCGCCGGAGGAACCGTCGACCTCCAGTCGCTCCAGTTCCTGCCTGACGTGCTCCATCTTGGCCTTGATCCTGGGCAGATCCTTCATCAGTCCGGCAAGGCCGGCAGCGCCCTTAAGTGCTTCAAACATCGTGATGGTACTCCCTGGGTGTCAGTGACCCGTGACGTGTGCTCATTGAACCTGGTTCTCCTTCTTCGGCCGCGACTCGACCAGGACTGCGTCGAACAACTCGATCGCATCCTGGACGACCGGGTCGGTGGAGGCCTCGGCGACCGCATCGCTGCTGGATGCCGGTTCCATGATCTTCGGTTGCTCCTGGTCGATCCTGACAGCGATCTGTCGCCCGAGGATCTTCGAGAACATGGAGGGAACCCGATCAGGATTCTTCATGACCCACGATGTGTCGATGCCCTCGGATTCGGCCAGCTTCAACTGTAGAACTGATCCGTCCCAGGAGACGAACTCGAGTTGTTCCAGGATCGCCTTGTCATGCGCTGAATCGACGACCTCGAGCACCTGTTCCCAGGGAGTTTCCGTGGAGATAGCCGGCACAGCGACCGGTGCAGCCTCCTTCTTCACGGCCGGAGTTTTCATCGCCGTCTTCGCGGCAGGCCGGGTATCAGTCAACTTTTTTTTTGCTGGCATGGCCCGACCAGTCGCGGGGGACGCGGAGGTGCCGCTTGAGGTGAAGTGCTCGGCCAGCGCCAGTCGCACGATCGTCGCGTCGAAGATCGCCCGCGGCGAAGAGCTGATTCTCACGCTCCTGGCGACCGAGTCACAGATGGCGATCATGTGGACCAGCCCTGGGGCATCGAAGGCCGCAGCCACCTCCCCCGCCCGGCTTGCCTGTTCCTGGGACAGATGCAGGATCTCGGCATCAGGACCACAGATTCCGCTGACCAGCAGCGTTCGAAGGTGGGCCGCCACCGCATCGAGCACTCGCTCGCCGGACAGGCCTCCAGAAAGCAGTTGATCGGCGGCGGACAGGGCTCCCGCCGGATCGGACTCGGCGATCGAGGCCACAAGCTGATCCACCAACTGCGAGTCCGGAAGACCCAGCATGCGCTCGAGCAGGTCCGGCTCCAGTGATCCGTCTCCAGCGACCAGGAGCCTGTCGAGGATGCTCAATGCATCACGCATCGATCCATCAGCCAGTCGAGCGATCCTCTGCAGGACCCCCTGGTCAGCCTTGATGTCCTCCTGTGACAGCACGTGCGCCAGGTGGTCGGTGATCCGGGCTGGGCTGATGTCGTGGAAGTCGAACCGCTGGCACCGGCTCTGGATGGTGGCGGGCACCTTGTGAGCGTCCGTGGTGCAGAGGATGAACTTCACGTGTGACGGAGGCTCCTCCATGGTCTTCAACAGCGCGTTGAAGGCCGGGGTCGTCAGCATGTGGACCTCATCGATGATGTAGATCTTGAACGGCGACCTGCTGGGCATCAGCCCGGCGTTGGCGATCAGATCCCTGGCATCCTCGATACCACGGTTGCTCGCACCATCGATTTCGATGACGTCGATGTCCTCGCCCCGGAGAATCGTGTCGGCGATCTGGGCATGCTCGGACTGGTCGGCGGTCGCATTGAGCTTCCTCGCGAAGATCCTCGCCATCGAGGTCTTGCCGACACCTCGGCTGCCGCAGAACAGGTACGCATGGGCGGTCTGGTTCCTGTCGATCGCGTTGTTGAGGGTCCGGGCGATCGCCTCCTGCCCCACGACCTCCTCGAAATCGCGGGAACGGTATCGGCGTGCCAGGACCTGGTAACCGCTTGAGGTTGATTCCATTGCTACTCCGTTGCTTGCGAGCACCCTGGGATGGTGCCCGGGAATCCAGGCGGATGATCCGGAAGACGGCCAGGCGATCGTTGGCTCGGGCGACAACGCTTATGGCTGCTGCGATCAAGCCCTGACCAGGTTCACGAGCCGTCCGCCCACCGGACCCGGCCGTCTTCCATGATCACCCGTCTCAATGGTATCCATTTCATCCGCAGTGGTACAATTGAACCGGCATGACGGACATGAATTCACAGGACAGGATCATGGATATCCAGCCCTCGGCACAGAAGAGTGCCTCGGGCCGGTACGAGCTCCCTTCGGAGATGGTCGCGCAGCAGGCACGCTCCCAGAGGATGCTTCTGCTGATCGTCCGCTGCCTGTTCCTGGTCCTGCTCGTCGCGGTCACCGTCCTGACGCTTGCCAGCGAATCCAGCCAGATCGAACAGTTGACCCCGCAGACGGTCCTCGGCTGGATCATCGCGACCGTCGCGGTGGGAGCCATCGTGCTGCTGGCCGACGCGTTCACGCCGAACAAGAGACTGACATCGGTGGTCGGGGTGTATCTTGGAATCTGCGTCGGACTGATCGGTGCCGTCGCGATCGGTGCCCTGCTGGACGTGATCGCGGATGCCTGGGAACTGACCGAAAGCAAGGGCATGATCTACCTCGGCCTGTCCAAGGTCATCATCGGCATCGTGCTGTGCTATCTCTCGGTCTCCTTCGTGCTGACGACCAAGGATGACTTCAGGCTGGTCATCCCCTACGTGGAGTTCGCCAAGCAGGTCCGTGGCGTCCGTCCGCTGCTCCTGGACACCTCGGCGATCATCGATGGCAGGATCAACGATCTCGGGCAGATCGGGTTCCTCGATGCTCCCTTGATCGTGCCCAAGTTCGTCATCGATGAGCTCCAGCAACTGGCCGACAGCAGTGACAAGAACAAGCGAACCAAGGGGCGCCGAGGTCTGGACATGGTCAGTCGGATGCAGTCGAACCCCTATCTGGATCTCTCGATCGATGATCCGCAGGTCGAGGGGCTCTCGGTCGACAAGATGCTGATCGAGCTGGCCCGGACCCAGAACCTGAGAATCCTGACAACGGACTTCAACCTGAAGAAGGTCGCCAACATCCACGACGTGGCGGTGCTGAATGTCAATGATCTGGCCAACACGCTCCGGGCGGCCGTCATGCCCGAGGAGACGATGCTGATCAAGATCCTCAAGCCCGGCGAGAACCCGGACCAGGGAATCGGGTACCTCGAGGACGGCACGATGGTGGTCGTCGAAGGCGCCGATGGCATGATCGGCAGAGAGGTCCAGGTCACCGTCACCAACACGCTGCAGACAAGTGCCGGCCGGATGATCTTCGCGAGGGTGCCTGGAACCGGGCCTGACACAACGGCGACACCCCCCATCGAGAAGACCCCGGCCGAGCAACGCGGCACCAGCCGCAGGAATCCCAGGCGCAATGGATGAACAGCCCGGCGATCAACGCCGGGCTGCACGAGGTTCAGGTTACCGTACTGGCCGGATCAACGACCCAGAAGCAGCAGCTGGTTCATCAGTTCATCAGCCGTGGTGATCACGCGGCTGGCCGCGGAATAACCCGTCGACGCCATGATCATGTTGATGAACTCCTGGCTGAGATCGACGTTGGACAGTTCGAGCGCCCCGCCGAGGACACGACCGGAACCGAAGTCCAACGGCCTGGCGATCAACGGGTCACCGGAGTTGGCGCCGGTGACGTACATGTTGTCGCCAGTGTCCACCAGCCCCTCCGGGTTGGCGAACTTGGCCAGGACGAGCTGGCCAATATTCCTGGAGAGCCCGTTGGTGAATCCGCCGACGATCGCACCGTCCTGCCCGACCGAGAACGTCGCGAGCGTGCCGATCGCGGAACCGTCCTGGTAGACCGCGGCCAGGTTGCTCGAGGAATCCGTCAGGCTTGAGACGAAATCGCCACCAGTGCTGAAATCCATGTTGATCGTCAACGGCGACACGGCCCCGTTGGTTCTGGTGAGACTGAAGGCCTGGTTGGATGCGGTCAGGAAGTTGCCGTTGGCGTCGAATTCCAACGTGCCGTTTCCGACGACACGCTCCAGGGCATCGTTGTCGGCGCTCTCGGCGAGGAAGGTCCAGACCGTGCCACCACTTTCCTTGGCCTCCTGGAGCACCATCGTGACATCGACGGTCAACGGCGTTCCGAGCGAGTCGTAGACGAGGAAGCTGGTGCGGATGCTCTCGCCGACCGCATCGGCCGTCTTGGTCATCGCGAAGGGCTGGGCTTCTCCGAGGGCTCGACCGCTCTGGATCATGTCGGCGGTCTCGATGGAGAGCTCCTGGGCCGTTCCCTCGTTGCCCACGATGACCAGTTGGCCCATCTCGTTGAAGCTGACGCTGCCACCGAGGCTCTGCCCGTTGATGTTGGTGCCATCGATGCCGAGGATGTTGTCGAGGAAGTTCGCGAAGTCGTTCAAGGTCGACCCATGATCATCGACGCCCTCGACCGGTACGCTGCTGAAGGCGAAGCTGACCTCCCCGATGTCCTTTCCACCCTTCTCGATGCCGTTGATGGTGATGATCTTGTCATCGATGGCGGAGCTGTCGAAGGCCAGATTGAATCCACCGGCCCCATCACTGACGTAGATGTCGGTCGTGGCCAGGTCCTCGTCGCCGGTCACTGGAATCGTCCCCTCGGCATCAAGGTAGAACGCCCGGGACTCATGAACCGAACCGGTGGTCCCGACCTCTCCAGAGGCATTGAGATTGCCGCTGAACACGATGTTCTCGGTCGCCTCGGCAAGGGTGAGCGTGCCCACCGGGATGTTCAGCGGAACCAGTTCGCCCTCGATGACGTTGAACTGCTCATCGACCGCGAACCCCATGACCCTGGCGCCACTCTGAGTCACGAGATCGTTGTTCTCGTTTCTGAGGAAGCTGCCGGCCCTGGTGTACTGCTGGGCACCGCCCATGTTCACGATGAAGAAACCGTCACCCTCGATCGCCATGTCGGTGTTGATCCCCGTGGCACCGATCGCTCCGTTGGCGAAGTTCCGTTGCGTACCACCGACGTTCACGCCGAGACCGACCTGACCGGGATTCGTTCCACCCGTATTGGAACCAGGAGCGGTGCCCATCGAGAGGCTGCGACTGAACGTGGGCAGGAAACTCATCCTGCTGGACTTGAATCCGATGGTATTGACGTTGGCTATGTTGTTGCCGATGACGTCAAGCTGCCTCGAGTTGGAGAGGAGTCCGGACAGTCCGGTGAAGAGTGCGGTTGTAGATGCCATGTGTCTGCTCCTTCAGGAGTGGGTTCTTCTCAGGCCCCGAGGGACGCCTGCATTGTTCGTTCGAGTGTGTTCACGCGTGTCCTGCTCACCCCGGCTCCCCCTCGTCACCTTCGTCACCGGGGTCGTCGGTGGAATCGCCATCGGATCCGTCACCGGAATCGTCGCCATCGGAATCACCGTCACCGGAGTCGCCATCGCCCTGATCATCCGAATCGTCCTGCGAATCCTCACCGTCCTGGTCCTGTTGATCGTCGACCTCGTCAGCGGCATCAGGGATGTCCAGGTCGTCAAACGCCGTCTCGTCGAAGATCAGCTCGACGCTCTCCATCGGCACGACCCAGCCGGTGTCCAGCTCGATCGCAAGATCGGTGCCCATCCTGAGGACCGACATCACCTTGCCGGCGACCCGGAAGTTGTCGGGCGTCAGCCCCTGGACATACTTGCCGATGAGGTTTCCGGCTGAGGCCAGCTGGTTCTGGAAGACGAGCCCCTCCAGTTGCTGGGTCAGCCGCATGTCACTCTCGATCGAGCGAATCGAATCCATCTGCTGCAGCAGTGCCGAGGAATCGTTGGGCGAGAAGGGATCCTGGTTCGACAGCTCCGTGAAGATGATCTTGATGAAGTCCTCGGAACTCATGTCGTTGAATCGACTGCTGATCGAACTGGCCGAGGTCGCTGCTGAGATGTCGGTTCCTATCGCACTCATGTCTGCTCCTGGCGTTCCGCGTCCGATCCATCCTGGACGGTTTCCTGCAGGTGAGCCTCGAAGGACTCACCCTCACCTTCCCGGCTTCCTGCCGGCACCTTCCGCTGGGAGCCGTGCTCCTGCTCCGCATCGGAACGACCCCTGCTCTGGCCGTCAGCGGCATCCTGCCGCCCCTGTCCACCCTGCTCGTGCGCGGGGCCGTGCCCGCTTGCCTGGCTGTCACCCCGCCCTGTCGGGTTGGATTGGGGTCCAGGCTGCACGCTCATGCGTTCGACGTTGAGCCCCTTGGCTTCCAACGACTTCTGCAACAGTGGCATTGAGTGTTCGAGCAATTGGCGTGCCGATTCCCCACTCGTGATGAAACTCGCCCGAACCCCGCTTGAAGTCACCGAGAGGCGGATCCTGACGGTTCCCAGGCCAGGAGGATCCAGCCGAATGGACATCGCTCCGCCACTTGTCCCGCTGATTGTGCGCAGTGCACCCATGAGACGGGGTCCATTCCGCTCAAGAAGTGCATCGATCGAAGCGTCCTGCCCGGTCGTGGGGGCCGCCTGAGGAGTTGATGGGGTCGTCATCGTGGGTGCAGGGCGGGTCATGAGCCCCTGATCGAGGTTTCTCAGTTCCACCACTTCCTGCACTGCGGCGGCCCGGGTGATCGCCGGCGAAGCCCCCTGCTGGTTCGACATGAATGACTTCTGGACGGGCCGAACGGCCTCCGGATCCGTCACGGGGCGATCCTGGACGGCGACGGACGAATCAGTCTTCGTCGGCTGCAGTTGGCCGGCGGCGTCTGGACCCATGCCTTGTTGAGATCCAGGCCGTACCGGCAACTGGTCATCAACCCTGCCATGACCAGCAGTGAGGCCAAACCCCCGGGCCTCATGCCGTGCTTGACCAGGCGCACCGTCAGGAAGCGTCATGGGGACCGAAGGTTGCCTATGGCTGGATTGCTTCGAGTTGACCGGGATCACGAAAACCGGGTCAACCAGCCCTTGACGCTGGGCCGGCCGCACCTGGAAGACGTCATCTCGAGCAGGTGCCATGACCGGTTCCGGGATCGCCTGAATGGGCCCAGTCGGGCTCACCGGCGAATCGGGCTCGACAATTCCAGCCTGGATCCGTGGCGGCTCCACGGCCGAGTGCTGCTGCTGGTCAATGCTGGAATCGCTCGGGGCTGGTCCGATCACCACCATTGGACGATCAGGCTGTTCCAGATCGAAGCCAGCCTGGTCAAGCGGACGTACCGGTTCGATCGGCATGCCGTCGATCATGCACCCCTCGGCGCAATTCGTGCGCTGGTCGGTGACAACCGATGCCGAAGCGGGACGGGCATCATCGGCGTCTTCAGGTGCAGGCGTACCGGCTGAGGTGTCCTCGCCAGTGGCATCCGAGGTCGCCTTTCCCAGAGCCTCCCCGAACGGGTTGCTCGGCCCCTCTTCCCCAGCCAGTGGTGATTCCAGGGGGACATCCCCCACCTGATCAGGGTTGGTCCTGGGGATCCCCGGTGGCCCCTGCGGCACTGGCACGGGAGTGAACACTGCTGCTGCTCCTGGAATCATGAACGGTCTTGAAGCCAAGACGCCTCAGTTCCATGAGCAACTCGGTTGCCAGTTCGACCTGATCCGGGGAATCGAACTCCTCGAGGATCTTCGCAGCGGATCGCCTGTTCATCGCATCGAGGTATTCCACCGCCTCCTGCATCCTGTCCTGCTGGACCAGTTCGACCAGCCATGCACGCGCCTGCTTGGGCGGCATCGCCTCGATCAACCGCATCGACTTGATGAACTGCTGGTCGGCCATCGCCTGTCGCTGATTCCGCACCGCATCGGCCCACGCCTGCCTCTCCTTCTGGAAATCGGCCTTCTGCTGCTCCAGCAGTTGCTGCTGCATCTGGAGCTGCGAGGAATGGGCACGGCGTTCCCGATGAAGCTGCCTCTGCATCAGCTGGATCTGCTCGTAGTGGCGATCCACCGCATGGATGCCGTCGAGGCTGGAAACAGGGATCATCTCGTACATGCTGCCGGCCAGGAGATCCTGCCTGGCGATCTCCTCCTGTTGCTCCTGCTCCATCAACTGCCGCTTCTCGTCCGGAATCGTGACGCTCAGGATCGATGTGATGCGGTCGACCCTGTCCATGTCCAGTCGTTCGGTGGCGATGAGCCCGCCGACCGTCAGCAGGATCGCAAGGAGATTGATCATCGCCAGGCAGATCAGGATCGTCACGGTCGTTCTCATGAGAAGTAGCTCCTCTTGAAGGCGCCTGAATTGACCAGGTCATCCAGCAACCGCTGTTCCTGGCGGATGTCATGCTGTCGCTGCCGCTCTCGATGAATCGATTCGAGATGTTCGATCACCTGCCTGGACCTGGAAGCCTCGAGCAGTTCGAGTCGAGCGACCTCGGTCCGACCATGCACGTGGGAGAGCTCAAGGAGAAGGCCGTGCCCCACCTTCATGAACTGCATCTCTGCAGCAGCCTCTGCTCGAAGCACGTTCATGTCGACCCGGTCCGAAAGACAGCCCCTGCGAAGATCGCGGGCCATCTGGATGCGATCCTGCTGCCCACGCAGTTGCCGCTGGATCTGCGAATGCTGCCGGTTCAATTCACCCAGCGAGGCTTGCGCCGCGTCCTCTCGACGCCTCCTGATCCGCAGCACCGTGGCCAGGGGAAACCGCTTCAACCGGCACCTCCCTGCCCGGCATGGACGGTCCCTGCCGGCCGAGCCTGCTGCATCTTCGCCGCACGATCGGTCGCGGCGGTTGCCAGCTCCAGGAGACCCCGGCACGAAGCGGCGAATTCACAGGGAGCGTCACTGGCCTGCACGAGGAACTCGTCCAGGCGTGGCTTCAACTCGATGGCCAGGTCGGTCATCGGATCGGACCCCTGGGCGTAGGCGCCGATACGGATCAGTTCCTCTGATTCCCGGTACGCCCCCATCAGCGCCTGGATCGCTGCCCGGGCCGCGTTGTGCCCGTCGTCACAGATCATCTGGCTCACTCTGGAAACCGACTCGAGGCAGTTGATCGCCGGATGATGCCCGCGTTCAGCCAGCGTCCGGTCCAGAACGACATGGCCGTCGAGTATGCCCCGGACTGCATCGGCCACCGGCTCGTTCATGTCATCGGCCTCGACCAGGACGGGGTAGAGACCCGTGATCGAGCCTTCTCCTTCGCATCCGCCCGCTCGTTCCAGCAGGCCGGGCAACGACGAGAAGACGCTCGGCGTGTACCCACGAGTCGCCGGCGGTTCGCCGGCAGCCAGCCCGATCTGTCTCTGCGCATGGGCAAATCGGGTGATCGAATCGATCATCAGGACGACATCGGCACCCCTGGATCGAAAGTCCTCGGCGATCGCAGTGGCGGCTTCGGCCGCCCGAACCCGCATCAGGGGAGACTCGTCACCCGTCGCACAGACCACGACGCTCCTGGCCAGCCCATCATCCCCGATGGTGTGCTCGATGAACTCCCGGACTTCGCGCCCACGCTCACCGACCAGGCCGATCACGTTCACATCCGCAGTCGAACCCTTGGCAATTGAGGCAAGGAGCGTGCTCTTGCCGACACCGGCTCCGGAGAAGATGCCGACTCGCTGACCATGCCCGATCGTCAGGAGGCCGTCGATGGCGCGGATGCCCGTCGCCATCGGGGTGTCGATGATCCGCCGCTGCAGCGGACGGAGCCCGCCACCGATGATCGGGCGGCGATGGCGACCAAGTCCGCCACGGGCATCGATCGGCCTGCCAAGGCCGTCCATGACCCGGCCAAGCACACCATCGCCAACCGGAACCGTCGGAGGGGTCGGTGAAATCGTGACATCCATCCCGGGATGGATCGACACGCCCTCGTCAAGAAGCATTGCGATGCCCAGGTCATCCTTGAACCCGACGATCTGCCCCCAGCAGGACCCCTGCTCAGCCGGATCACCGAACTGCACGATGGTTCCAGCAGGAGCGGACAGGCCCTTGAGCGTGATGACCAGACCCTGGACCATCTGTACGTGCCCACGAACCTGGCGAGGTTCGATGTCGTCGATCAGGCCAATGCAGCTGCGAAGGGTCGTCATGCCACCTCCTCACCGATGCCATCGCCTCCAGGTTCGCACGAACGCCCCAGGAGCGCCTCGGCGATCCGATCGATCTGTTGCTGAAGTGTGGCATCTATGACGGTGTCATCCCCACGCACGATGCATCCACCCGGCTCGACCTGGTCGCTGGTGACCAGTTCGATCCCATCGGTTGAATCCAAGACATCGATCAACGACTCCATGTGCTGGTCGAGGACCGGAAGATCACTGGGGTTGACCACGGCTCGGATCTCCGAGGCCCGCATGACGAGCCTGATCGCCCCTCTCGCCTGCTCGATGACCAGCGAGGGATCCTGCCGAACACGGGCCCTCGTCACCGCGGCCGCGATCTTCAGGGCCAGTTCGATCAGGTCGGTCTCCGCACGCTCCGACATTCGTTCACGATCGGCGGCGAACAGTTCCAACTGGGCCTTCCATGAATCCTGGAGTGACTGCAGTTCCTGGCGAGCCTGATCCGCGACCGACTTCAGCGCGTCCTCTCGCCCCTGGTTGAACCCGGCCTCGTACCCGTCGCGTCGGCCCTGCTCATGCCCGGTCGGATGAGCCTCGCTGATGATGGCGTCCGCCTTGGCCCTGGCATCACCGATGATCCCCTCTGCCTGGAGGCGAGCCTCCTGGAGGATCGCCTCGGCCTGCTCCCGCAGGTCACCCAGATCCAGGACGACCGCGCCTGCCTGCACGGGTTCGGACTGGGTCTTCTTCATTAGTGGCATGGATGCTCCAGGCGGTGCTCGGTTCAGACGACCAGGTCCGCATCATGACCTCTGCCGGTGATGATGATCTCGCCGGCGTCCTCCAGGCGACGGATGATGTCGACGATGCGCTGCTGGGCGGCTTCGACATCGCTGATCCTGACAGGCCCCATGTACTCCATGTCCTCCTGGATCAGTTCCATCGCGCGAGTCGACATGTTGGAGAAGATCCTCTGCTTGAGTGAATCACTCGCGGTCCGAAGGGCCAGGCAGAGCTCCTCGTTGTCGACCTCCTTGAGAACCGCCTGGATCCCCCGATCATCGACGAGGTTGATGTCCTCGAAGACGAACATCAATCGCCTGATGTCCTCGACGAGCTCGGGATCCTGGCCGGACATGCCCTCGAGAATCGTGCGTTCCGTGCCCCGATCGCACAGGTTCAACATCTCGGCAACCGTCTCGATGCCACCGACCTTGTCCATCGAGTTGACCAGCAGGCTCGACAGGCGAGACTCCAGGCCGGCCTCGACCTCCCTGATGACCTCCGGATCCGTCTGCTCCATCACGGCGACTCGGCGGATCACCTCGACCTGCTGCCCCTGGGGAAGCTCCGCGAGAATCTCAGACGACTTGTGATGCGGCAGGTGACTGAGGATCAACGCGATCGTCTGGGGATGCTCATCCTGGATGAAGGCCAGGAGATTCGCACTCTCTGCCTTCTGAAGGAACGAGAACGGGGATTTCTTCACCTGGGCCTGTATCTGCTCGATCAGCCGCTCCGCATCGGGACCCTCCAGCGACGTCTGCAGGAGATCTCTGGCGTAGTCGAATCCACCCTCGGCCGTGGGTGGCGACATCGACAGGAAGTAGAACTGCTCGACGACCTCTCGGGACAGTGTCGTCGGGATCTCGCCAAGCGAAGCCAGTCGCCTGGTCACGTCCTCGACCATCTCCGTGGAAAGCTGCTTCAGCAGTTCAGACGCAACCTCGGGCTCCAGGACCAGCAGCAGGATTGCCGCCTTGGTGACACCATCAAGGTCCTCGATCCGTTCCGGCAACTTGCTTCCTGGCTGACTGTGCATTCCTGGTCCTCAACCGGCGTTGCGAATCCACTTGCCCAGCAGGACCGATGCCTGCTCGGGCCTGTTCCGGGCCATCTGGTTGATCTGTCCGATGATCTCACGGTGCCTGACGTCCTCGCTGGCAAGCTCCATCCCGGAAAGGACCGGAGGCGCCTCGTCGGCCTCGCCCACCAGCGGCGTATCCATGCCCGCGTACATGTGCATGCCCACAGCCGCCTCATCCGACGGCGGAGCGGGCGAGCCGCCGAATGCCCGGCGGACCATGAACAGCATCGTGAAGAGGCTGACCGCTGCCAGCGTGCCGAGCCCCACGTACTTGACCGTGCCTCCTCCAAGCGGCGACTGGTCTGCGACCATGGTGCCACCTGAGGGAACCAGCTCGGGCATCGTGAGCGTGTCAGCAAGGCTGGCAAGATCATGAATCATCATCACGCTGACGACGCCCGGGCGTGCGTCGTCGACCGTGTCCGTGTCGATCAGCGGGGTCACGCTGGACTTGATCTGGCCAAGGGACTGCTCCACCAGCGGCGACAACTGCTCATCGGTCGGCTGGGCGGAGGAGTCCGAGATGGACTGTCGATAGAGCATCACCAGATAGGATCGCGGCACGTTGATGCTCGCATTGATCTTGGTCGCATATCCGGTCGGATCATGGACCAGGCTCGTCTCGGACGGGAACTGGGAATCCAGCCGCGCCTCGTTCTGCTCGGTCACGGTGGAAGTCCCGTTGACACCGGCCATCCTCAGCGACAGCGGCGCGTTGGCCTGGAGGTTGCCGCGGACACCGGGCTCACCGCCTGGCATCTGATCGACCCGCTCGGCGGCGCTGGATCGCTCGGAGACCGGTGCGATGACCGGCTCGGAGTAGCTCTGGGATCGCTTGCTGACATCCTTGGTCACGACCTGCGCATGCACCGCGACCATGACGCCCGGGATGTACGAGAGATGCTCCTCGATCCGGCGCCGGATGACGTCCTCGGTCCGGGTCTGCTGCTCCAGGTTCGTCGAGGAGACCATGTCGTCCCCGGAGCGGGCCCGGCGCCTCTTGTTGGTCCGTGCATCGGTGACGATGACGTCATCGATCTTCAGTCCCGGGACCGAGCCAGCGACGAGTCCCGCCACCGAGTCGACCAGGTCCTGTCCCATCGAACCCGTCTGCATCGCGACGGTCACCGCGGCGGTCGGGGGCGTGAAGCTGCTGCCGATTCCAGCCGGCCTCTGCGGATCCGCGATGATGACTCGGGCTCGCTGAACGCCGGACATCTGCGAGATCATCGACTCGAGCACGCTCATCGTCGCTGCCAGCCGTCTCATCTTCGTCTGCTGGTGGCTCTGGAAAGGCGTGTCCTGCTGGACCAGGCTCACGAAGTCGATCGAGTTTGTCTCGATCAGCCCCTGCTCGGTCACCGCAAGGAGGATGGGCTGACGCTGCTCGACTGGTACCAGGATCGAGCCGGGCCTGGTCGTTGAATCATGGCTGATCCCGTTGTCCTCGAGGTACGTCTGGATCGCGGGCAGGCTCGCCGAGGCAACCGGGAGCCTGACCATGTCCGACTTGCCCGCGTACTGGCCGACGAGAAAGAGGGTCATCAGGGCGATGACGCAGAATGAACCGAGAAGCAGCCGAACCACGGGAGAGACTTCCCCGATCCGACTGCGTATCGATTCCAGTCCTGTCTTGAATGATTCCACCGCGTCGGCCTCCATGCCTTCGAGATGATGTTTCACCGAATTCTCGTGCAGCCATCATCCTGACGGCCACATGTCTGGATCAGACCCGTATCTGCTTGACCTCGTCATAGGCGTCCATCATCTTGTTTCGCAGTGACAACAAGAGCTTGAACGCCGTATCCGCCTTTTCCGTCGCGATCATCACACCTTCAAGATCGTCCCGCCGCCCCGCAGCAAGATCCTCGGTCGCCTTGTCGGCATCCTGCTGCAACTGGTTCACCTGAGAAATCTGGGTCTTCAACTGATCCAGCAGTTCCTGCTGGAATCCACCCGGAACACCCTTTCCTGGAGCCACGGAATGGCCCGGCAGCTTCGGGGCTATCGCGGTTGGATCGTGGATCAGGCCGATTGGATCGGTCATTGAGGACTCCTGCCCCGCTTGGGGCTGCATCAGGACTTCAGGCGAGAAGTTCCAGTGCAGCACTGATCATCGACTTTGTACCCTCCACAACCGCAATATTGGCCTCATAAGCCCTCATCGCCTCCATGGCGTTCATCTGCTCCACCACGGGGTTGATGTCCGGGTACCAGACCATCCCTTCCTCGTCTGCGAAGGGGGAATCCGGCTCGAGCCTGGGGACCAGGGCATCCCTGGCGACCTCGATGTGGCTGACGTGCACCCCCTGGGAGGAACCGGAGGCCGGATCCCCGGCGGCCAGGATGGCGATCCGACGCTGAAACGGGGCGTACTGCCCCTGGGCGTCGAGGATGGTGTCCTGGTTGAGGATGTTCGTGGAGATCGTCTCGAGGCGGACCCTGTTGGCCACCAGGCCGGACGTGGAGATGTCAAGAGATCCATACATCAGTCAAGCTCCGTTCAGACCCGCTCGCTGATCGCGTTGTTGATCAGGTCGATCCGGTTCCGCAGCATCCGGGTGGCGAACCGGAATGTCATGGCGTTCTCGGCGACGTCCTGCATCAATCGCTCCAGGTCACGGTCGTTTTCATCGTGAAAGAGAATGTTCTCCCCGATCGGGACGGGGTTCAGTTCCAACCGGTCCCCCGTGAAGGAGACCTCCATGGTGTCCTCGAACTCAAGTGTTCCACGCTGGCCGCCGGCGATCTCGTCACGGCGAGCATCGATGGCCCGACCGAGGCTTTCCTGGAACGCCTTGACCGAGACGTCCACGGGCCTGAACCCGGGGGTCGACAGGTTCGAGACGTTGTTGGCGATCACCCGCTGCCTGGCGCCGGAGAACCTGACCAGTTGCTCCAGGACCGGGAGGGCGCCGCCACTGCTGATCTCGTCGATGATCATGCCATTGTCTCCGCGAGAGAAGTCAGACCGTTTCCTCGATCAACGAGGACTGCTTCCACTTCTTCAACTTCAGGCCAAGCGTCCTGACACCGATCCCGAGGGCCTTGGCACTTCGCTGGCGATGCCCGCTGTTATTGGCAAGGGTCGCCAGGATCGCCTCACGCTCGATGTCCTCCAGCGTGAACGTGCCATCGCAGATCCGACTGGCCTCGAGCATCGCTGAGACACCACCAGGCTCGTTCACCGGGGTCTCGATCACGTCGGCACCCGAGGCGACCAGCCAGGGCTCGATCAGTTCGGCATTGATCACGTCGGAGGACGACAGGACGGAGGCGCGTTCACAGATGTTCTGCAACTCGCGGACGTTTCCGGGCCATCGGTAGTGGCACAGCGAACTGATCGCATCATCATCGAACCGCTTGGATTCCCGACCTTCCCGAGAGGCGACCAGGTCGAGGAAGTGCTGGGCCAGGACCGGGACGTCTTCCATCCGGTCCCGCAACGGCGGCATGGCCAAGGGCAGGACGTTGAGCCTGAAGAAGAGATCCTCCCTGAAACGCCCCTCCGCGACTTCCTTCTGCAGGTCCCGGTTGGTCGTCGCGATCACGCGCACATCCACCGACAGGCTCTTGCTCGAACCGACACGCTCGAAGCACCGTTCCTGGAGTACCCGCAACAGCTTCGCCTGCAGATCCGGGCCGATCTCGCTGATCTCATCCAGCAACAGGGTGCCGCCCTCGGCCAGTTCGAAACGTCCCTTGCGAAGCTTGTCCGCTCCCGTGAACGCCCCCTTCTCATGCCCGAACAGTTCCGATTCCAACAGCGAGGCCGACAGCGCCGCGCAGTTGATCGCGAGGAAGGGCATGCCCGACCTCGGGCTCGCCTGGTGGATCGCTCGAGCGGCGACCTCCTTGCCGCTGCCTGACTCGCCGGTGACCAGGACCGTTCCATGGCTGTCGGCGATCCGATCGAGGTGCTGCTTCAACGAGCACATCGAGGGCGTCTGCCCGACCATCGGGTGGCTCGGAGCCCGGCCCGTGGGCGAGGTAGCGGCGACCTTGAGGACCTGGTTCTCCTTCACAAGACGCCCGTGTTCGATCGCGCGATCGATGGCGATGACCAGCTCGTCCCCGCTGAAGGGCTTGGTCACGTAGTCGAAGGCGCCGATCTTCATCGCCTCGACCGCGGTCTCGATCGTGCCGAACGCCGTCATCACGATCACGGGCACCTGGTCGTCCAGGTCCTTGATCTCCCCGAGAAGCTCGAGCCCGTTCATGCGCGGCATCTGGAGGTCCGTGACGACAAGGTCGGGCATCCCCTTGGACATCCGCTCCAGTGCCGCATCGCCGTGCGCGGCGGACCAGACCGTGTGACCTCGACGACTCAGTATCGTCGCAACGCTGTCACGCATCATTTCCTTGTCATCGACTACCAAGATCTTGCTCATGGCGAAGCTCCCTCGTCATGGTGTGTGTTCAGACGACGCCTCACGGCCTCATCGATCGATCGCCCCTCGGCGGACATGCCGGTGGCCTCCTCGCGCGCCTCCAGCGGAAGACAGACCTCCACCCTCGCTCCGTGCTCGGCATTCCCGGCCACGAGGTGGCCGCCATGGGCGTCCACGATCCTGTGCACGATCGCCAGGCCGAGCCCGGTGCCGCTCTGACGGGTGGTGAAGAACGGGTTGAATATCTGCCGCCCGAGTTCCTCGGAGATCCCCGGACCGTGGTCATCGACCCGGATCACGACATGGTCCATGCGCTGCCCCGAATCGACCCGCCGGCGATCCGTGAAACAGCTGATCAGGATCCGAGGATCCTCGACCCCGGTTTCCTCCATGGCCTCGCACGCATTCTGGATGATGTTCACGAGCACCTGCGAGAGGAGCCCGCGATCCGCACTGATCCTGAGACCCTCCGGATCGATCCGGAGATCGACGGCGACTGAATCAAGCTTCTGAGACAGCTCAAGAAGCACGCTCCCCAGAAGCTGGTCAAGGACGACCTCCTGCGGACTCAAGGCCGACTGTCTGGCGAACGATAGAACGTCTCCGACGATCCCATCAAGTCGAGTGACCGCGGACAGGACCCTCGAGCACAGTTGGATGCTCGGCTCGGCCGTGGCATCCTCTCGGATCATCTCGACATCAAGGCGGATCGCTCCGAGCGGGTTCCGGATCTCATGGGCGATGCCTGCGGCCATCTCGCCCAGGGCCGCCAGCGAGCGGGACATCCTGAGTCGCTCGTTGGCCTCGGCCAGCTCGGCCTGCAGCCGCCCCACCTGGTTGCGCAGATCGACGTGGGTGTTCTCCAACTGGCGGGTCGCCTGGTTGAATGATTCCATGAGTTCACGGAACTCGTCCATTCGACGACTGGAGGCCGGGGGCTTCGGGATGACCGTTCCTGGTGCGCTCATGCCATCCTGTCCGCAAATCGATTCGGCTGGCCGGGCTCGCCAGTTGCATACGCCCTGCGAGCCGCCTGCGTGGCGGTCGCCTCCCTCAACTCCGCGCCGAGGCTGCCACACGCCTGCTCCAGAAGCAGCCTGTCCCGGTCGTCCCGCTGCATGAGCGACTGGAGACGCTCCTGGAGGCCGGCCACACCATCACGGATGCGACGTCGCTGATCGATGGAGATCTCCATCCCGTCCGAATCGATGGACCCAGCTGCGTGGATCAACTCGGTCTGCGCTTCGACATAACTGGCCAGTACCTGCTCTCGACGACCAAGCAGGCCGGCAAGCTCGGTTCCATCTCCACGCTCGATCAGCGATGCCTGCCTGGAGGCCAGCGATTCGAGCTCGTCCAGCAATCCCGACTGCAGGTCGAGCCGATGAAGAAACTCGACGACCAGTTCTCGCCCCTTGTCCGCACGGGGATCATTCATCAAGGCCACCTCCAACGGGCTGCTGGACCACGGCAAGCAAGGGGCGATTCTGAAGCCAGCGGCTCCAGGCCTCCCGATCGAAGATGACGGCACCATCCTGGAAGACCTCGTCGGGCAACTGCTGCAGCCTCGCCAGGGCTCGGGCGTGAGCGCTGGTCGCCAGTTGCGGCTGCCCCAGGAGCTCATGGCAGTTGACAACCTGGATCAGTGCGATCAGTCCGACACCCTCCTGGTGCTGCCTGATCTGGACCGCTTCGTAGAGCTCAAGAGCCTTGGCGAACAAGCCCTGCTCGAATCGAGCATCCGCCCGGTAGAGCCAAGCGAGGTCCCACTGCTCAGCCGAGAGTCCATCACTGGTCACGGCAGGACGCGGCATCATGGCGACCGCATCGAAGCAGTAACCGGCCTGCTCCATCGCCTCGATGCGAAGCTCCTCCCAGTGAGCCTCCTGCGAATCGGTCAATGCGACCTCCAACTCTGCCTGGTACTCCAGAGCCAGCCCCCACCAGCTCTCTCCGAGGACGAACAGGCACTCACCGTGCCCGCCGGTGTCGGCGTATCGATCAATGAACTCGGTGCACCGCTCGATGGCGTCCCGGTACTGCCCGCGATCGAACTCAAGCCTGGCAAGCTCAGCCAGGGCATGCTTGTACTGGGCGGCCCGTGGCGTGAGACCGGCACGCCCCTGGAGAACATCCAGCAGTCGACGCTCCGCCTCGGCAAAGTCGCCCTCGGCCAGCAGGCACCGAGCCAGCGGAACATGCGACATCGCGGCAAACGGGCTGTGCGGTTCATCGTGGATCAGCGAAGCGTAGACCGACGCAGCCCCGGTATGATCAAGCCCCGCATACCGGGCACTGGCCAGGCGGAATCGCGCTTCATCCCTCCTGGGGCCGCCAGAACCATCACGCGAGAGGTATCGCTTGAACGAGGCGATCGCCTCGTTCCAGTGCCCGGCAAGGTCGTAACTGTCCGCGGCCATCCAGACCGCATCGACGCTGCGGCCGGGCAGGTCACTGAACTGATCAAGGGCATCGGCATATTCAAGATAGGCCCGTCCAGCCCGGGCATACGCCTTGTTCGCCTCGGCCGAGACCGGCTCGACGAGCACCTGGCGGGCCACATCGCCTTCAGGAGATGGATGACTGCCCGAGAGGACGTCGGCCAGCAGTCGATTGGCGGTAGCCACGCGAAGAATGATGTCGGCGCGAGCACGCCCAGCCAGCGGAAGCGAATGCCCGAGCTCGGCCAGGCTCACGGCATGTTCCAACGACCTCGCACCAATCGCCGCATCATGCTGCGAAACGATCAGCCCGGCCACCGACTGGACACCGGGCCATCCCGGTTCACCGACGGATCGACAAAGCGACTCGATCATCCCGATCGCTTCGTCATGCTCATGCATCAGGCCATGGGCCCGAGCCAGACCCTCCACGACCCGACCGGCCAGAGGCGAACTGCCGCAGATCTGGTGGGCCTGCCCATACTCGCAGATGGCATCGGGATATCGCTGCTCGGCCAGAGCGATGTCCCCACGCAGGGTCCGGCACCTGATGTCCTGTTCCGAGCCGGACCCGACAACGGACTCGGCCTGCCGCAACGCCTCACGTGCCGGTTCGACCAGGCCGGCGGCAATTGAACATTCCGCGAGCACGACGTACATCTCGCAGACGATCCCTGGAGCCAGTGACTCCAGCTCGAGCCGACGCATGCCCACGAGCATCGCGTCCCCGGCGGCCGCGGGGTCATCCAGACAGGCGAGGCGGCAGTTCGCTGCGAGAACCCAGGCCCGCTCCGAGGGATCCAGCGGACGCTGTGAATATGAATGCAGGAGACCCCGGAGGCTGGATGAAGTTCCAGCATGATGCACCCGCTGGCTGAAACAGTCCCTGACCAGGGGAGCCAACCCGTGCGCCTCGGGCTCGTTCCTCACCAGCCGAAGCAATCCGACGTGCGCCGCCGCATGGTGGCCATCATCCAGTTGCTGGCGAATACGCTCCAGTTGCGACATCCATGGCGGGTCGGCCTGTTCCAGCACCAGCGACTCCTGGCCGGCCTGTTCCATCACTGCCTGCTCAAGCGGCAACTCGACCACGTCCTGCTCGGCCATGATGACACCAGGCCCCTGCACCCATGGAAGCTTCTCCCAGGTGAACGCCAGGGCGATCAGGCCACCGGAAAGCAGGATCGTCGGAACCTGCCAGAGCTGACGCCCCGGAGGCCTGCGGTCACTTTCACTGCTGACTGGAGCGACATCGAGACTGGACGGCGTGTCCAATCGATCATCCATCGCGTATCGGTCATCCGTGACCGGTCGTGGCCCTCGTGAGGGCCTGAACTGCTCAGCCATGAGATCCTCTCACTGCCGACGCTACTGCAACAATGCAGTCGTACTGCGGGCGAATCCATTCGCCGTTTCTTCACTATCGGCGGGCGACGGAGTGATCCTTCAGGATTGGTCGCTCGGCTCCTCCTGCTCGCTTGGGGGCTGCTTCCGGTCAATCACGAGGGTTCGGCTGACGGTCTCGGGCACCCCTTGGTTGAAGGGGCTGATCAGGACGAACAGGCCAAGGACTGGTGCAAGCAGCACAAGGGTCTTGACCGAGTTGCGAACCAGCAACTGCCGTCGCTCGGCCCGGGCCCCGTTGGATGCATTGACCACACCCCCACCCATGAGGATCTTCCCGACAGTCCGATCCATCAGGAGCTCACCGCACGTCGAATGCAGCATCGTGATCGCGACCAGCAGTGTGCCCGGCATGGCATCATCGAGGTTGATCGTCCACAACGGCATCTGCAGCAGTGCCTGGGGTGGCACATCCAGGATCAGCATCGCCAGGATCGCACCCGGAAGCAGGTCGATGCAGAGGGCAACGGCACGCCTGGACAGCGGAAAGGGATGGAGCTGTGTGTTGATCCCGCTGTCGGCCCCCTGGCCGACCGGCCGAAGCAGCAATAACGCCATGCCCAGGCAGATCACCAGCGCCCCGAGCAGCGGCATGTGGATCCAGTCACCGGCCCCCAGTGGCTGGGGCTCCAACTGCACAGGGGTGCCGACGTCTCCGTTGACCGGATCAATCCAGGTCAGTGTCACGTCCGTGCTTGAATCAACCTCCATGATCACGAACCCCGGATCGGTTCCTCCAAGGGACCATGGAGCCGCCATGGCTTCCAGGGTCGCCAGCCGAAGCAGCCCGGTCGACCGGGGAACACCCAGCTCGTACCGACCAGCGTCTCCCTCGTGCTTCAGGAGCCCGAGCCTGCCCTGGCTGGTGGCCACACCGACCAAGCCGTCACTGGACACCGGGTAGCGTGTCGAGTCATACCCTGATCCGTTCCATGCGAATTCGTTCATGTGATCGCCGTCGCTGGATGCCGTGATCAGCCCGAACCGGCCGGGCCCATCCATTGCAAACAATCTGGCGGACTCATCGATGACCGTCGATTCCGGTAACGGAAGCGGCACCCAGCCATCGTGCTCCAACCTCAACAGGCTTGCTCCTGGCTCATCGGCACCAAGCAGCAATGCAACCGGCCCCCGCGTGGTACCGATCAGGTCAAGCAATGAGCCAGTTGGGCTGAGGCTGGGCAGGAGCCTCACGCCATCGGTCGGTGGCGTGAAATAGTGATCCAGTGACTGGTTCTTACTCGTCCGAAGCGTGACGACCTCCCGTCGCGGGTGATCCGCGGACTCGGCGTCAAAGACCACCCAGACCCGGTCATCCCTGGCCGCCAGTGCCATCGGCCTGCTGGTGAAGTCGGCGGCGACACGGATCCAGTCGCCCTTCATGTCCACGGCGTGATGCAGCAACTGCCACTTGGAACCTGCACTCTGTCGAGGGAGGACCAGCCACAGGTGTCTCCTGGAACTGGCGGAAACCAGGGTGTCACCACCCGTGGAGGCCGAGGCGGGAACCGAGGTCAAGGCCAGGATCGCGAGGCAGGCCAACCGAATCCAGCAGTGCACGCGAGAACACGGCTGCATGATCATTCCCCTCCCAGCTCGGAGGTCCCTGCCGGACCGTTGACCCGTTCGATCCGGTCAGGCTTGAATTGCTGCTTGAGCTGTTCCAGGTCGAAGAGCCTTCGCTTTCTTGGTCCACCACGACCGGTGGGCTCGTCCAGGAAGATGTTCATCCCGCTGTCCCTGCTGGTCGTAATCCGGATCCGTCGAGGCAGCCGCGGATAGTCACCAGGCGCCATCGAGTCGACTGGCACCGAGACGTGATCGTCGTACTCGGCCGAGGCAAGCTCGGTCGAATCCGCGGCAAGCAGTTCCTGTCTCCTGACGTGACCGGACTCGTCCACGCACAGCCTGATCGATGACCATGGACGGTTCCCGGCAACCGGCAGGGTCAGCATGAGCCTGCCCTTTGAATCCCAGTCGATGCTTCCTGAGGACAGTGGCGGCAAGGGGGACAGCATCAGGACCTGTTTCAGGACTTGAGCTGACCAGATCGGCACCGATCGATCATCGGAGGTGTCCTGGTCGTCCGAGATCATGAGCACGGTCTCATCCTTGTCGAACATGAAGATCCAGCTCTCTGCGGATGAGGCACCGATCCAGGCGACACGGCTGCCAAGGACGGAGCAGTTCACGGCCAGGTCGTGCGGCGCCTCGTAGAACAGTCTGATCTGGAAGCGGTCGACATGTCGCCCCTGCTGGTCCTCCCACCAGGTCGAACCGCTGGCCCTCGTGTCCAGCCTGGGCAGGTTGGACCAGTTGCGATGATGGGTTTCCAGGAACGTCTCGGGATCCAGCTGAACCCGATCGACCTGCTCACCAACAGACCGGGTGGTGCCACATCCCCCGATCCAGAGCAGGGACACCAGGAGAACGGACAGGAGCAGCGTCTTCATTGCCTCACCTAGAGATCACTCTTGAGGACCTGCCCAAGCTGGTCGGCGATCTGGCGAGCATCGTCATCGGCAAGCCCGGGATCGATCATGATCATGGGATCTGATTCGGCGGGGGCGCCCCGTTCCAGGAGGTACCAGTGCTGAACCCCATCGATCGATTCCTGCCGGACACGCTTCAGGAGCTTCTTCCGTACAAGGATCAACCCGACGACGAATCTGAATGCGATGTGATCGGTGTTCTCATCCTCCTGGAGCCTGTTGAACAGGTCGAGGAGGGCCTGGTCATCGATGAAACCCAGCTTCGGAGCATCTGGGGAGGGCACGGTCATCTTCCAGTACCCGATGAGGCCCTTGGGCCGCTGGCCGCCATCCCACGCCTCGAGGCTGTAATCCAGCCTCTGGAAACCCGGCATGCCGGAGTTCCGATTCTGGCGAGGGGGCTGCTGACCGTCCTGGTCCATCGCCGGTGCAGTTTCCTGCTCGCTGCACAGGGTCGCCATGCATTGAGCACCGGGCTCGAGCGTTCTGCCCGTGGCTGCACAGACTCCAGTCGGTCTGCCGATCTCATATCCGGGGTTGGCACGACTCATCAGCGCCATCCTAGCAGGAGCGATACGTTGATGATGAATCAACGGGGGTATACTTTTCAGGGGAACCACGTGTGACCGGACACCACCTCATGCCATCGACCACGGGACTGATCCTCAGGGGCCACAACCCGCTCGAGATCATCGTCGAGTTGGCGATCATCTGGGCCTGTGTCTGGTTGATCCTTCGTTTCCTGAGGGGAACCCGTGGCGCCGGCGTGATCAAGGGGTTCGCGGTGATCATCGTCGTCCTGACCCTGTTCATCCAGGTCCTCGGAGAAGGCTCGGAAGCCTTCGGTCGACTTCGATTCATTTCCGACAAGCTGCTGGGATTGCTGGCGATCCTCCTGATCGTCGTGTTCCAGCCGGAGCTGCGGCAGGCGATGATCCGCGTTGGACAGACCCGCTGGTTCTCCCGGTCCAACCCGCAGACACGCCAGCTTGTCGACGACATCAGCGAGGCAGCTGGCTTTCTCAGCAAGAACCAGTTCGGGGCGATCATCATCATCGAACGCAACGTCGGACTCGGTGGAATCATGGAGGGAGCCGTACTCCTGGATGCGAGCCTGACACCGAGGTTGCTTGAAAGCATCTTCTGGCCCAACAACCCACTGCACGACCTGGCCGTGATCATCAGGGATGGAAGGATCGCCGCGGCCAACGTCATGCTCCCGCTGGCCGAGGCCGGCCCCAAGCTCTCCAGCCTCGGCTCGCGTCATCGTGCAGCGGTCGGGATCACGCTGGAATCTGATTGCATCGCCGTGGTCGTGAGCGAGGAGAATGGCATGATCCGACTCGCTGAATCAGGAAACCTCGTCGGCCCCATCCAGCGTGAGGATCTGACCGAGGAACTCCTCAAGCGACTGGACGCCCCCCCACCAACCGATCTGTCGGCGGCCGTTGATGAGCCCGGGAGCGATCCTTCCGGGACCGAGGTCGGCCAGGCAGCAACGGAATCGGCTGCAGGAAGGGAGCAGGGCGCCTGATGGAACTGAAGACCAACATCGGAACGATCATCGGGGTCACGCTCATCACGCTGCTGATCTGGTTCTGGGCCGAGGGCGAGACGCGAGAGGAACGGAACGTGTACACCCAGATCCAGTTCCTTCCGGGTGATCCTGAACGGTTCGAGGTCTCCCCGACACGGTCATTCCCCCTCGCCGTCGATCTCAGCGGCTCCAAGCGAGCGCTGGACCGGGCGACCGAGATGCTGAGGGTCGCAACGGTGGAGTTGACCACGGGAATCGGTGGCGTACCAGCACAGGCCGGGGATCACACGTTGAACATGGCGGACATCCTCAACAACCTTCGAATGATCACCGACACGGGCGTCACCGTCACGCGGACCGACCCGGCGACCCAACCGCTGCAGGTCAACCAGCTGACCTCCCTCCAGGTCGACGTGGTCGCCAGCCTCCCCGGCGCAGAGACCGTCGGCAAGACGGTGATCGAACCGGCCAAGGCGACGGTCCGGATACCCAGCAGGATGGCCGAATCGATCAAGGATGCCCTTCGAGTCGAGGCCATCGTCGACTCGAGGCTCCAGGAGCATCTCGAACCTGGCAGCAGGCACAGCCTCGAGGTCCCGCTGCAACTGCCGGACACGCTCCGCTCACTGGCCTCCTCGATCACGATCCAGCCCAAGGACGCGACGGTCACCTTCACCCTCAGCTCGCGCACCAGAACACTGACGATGAACCTCGTTCCCGTCCAGGTCTCCGGACCTCCGGAGGAATTCAACGAGTACGAGGTCCAACTCGATCCAGGCGACCAGTTCCTCAAGGAGGTGCAGTTGCGAGGCCCCAACGCGACGATCGAGCAGATCGAGGCTGGGAAGATACCCATCTTCGCGTTCGTGCATCTGTCGGGTGACGACATCGCGCTGAAGATCGAGGAGAAGCCGGTGTCGATGTGGATGCTGCCGGAGGGCGTGACGGTCGAAAAGATCGCCGGGCAGGCCGAGCAGAACCCGATGATCAGGCTCAGCATCAACCCCCGCTCCAAGCAGGTCGCTCCCTAGGAGATCATCAGGGCGTGCCACGCCTTCTTGCCGCGCCGGATCAGGATGGCCTGGTCGTGCAGGATGTCCGTGGTCACGAGGCATCGATCCGGGTCCGCCACGTCCCCATTGACGCTGATCGCGGAATTGGCGAGAAACTCGCGTGCCTGCCTCCGGGAATCCGCCAGGGTGGTCTCCGGCAGGAATTCCGCAAGCGGGACGCCCTCACCGGAGAGCCTGCCGGGATCGATGGACGTATGCGGCACCTCGATGACCAGGTCCGCAAGCGTCCTGTCATCAAGCCCGCGAACATTGCCGGAGAAGAGTGCACCGGCAGCCGCAACCGCCCGGTCCAGTTCATCAGATCCATGAAGCATGTCCACCAACTCGTCAGCCAACGCTTTCTGGGCGTGCCGCTGCTGGGGTGAATCCTGCATCAGGGCCTCCAACTGCTGGACCTGGTCACGCTGCAGGAAGGTGAAGTACTTGAGGAACCTGACCGCGTCATCGTCCGAGGTGTTCAGCAGGTACTGGTGCAGCGCATAGGGGGATGTCCTGTCCGGGTTGACGTAGACCGCCCCGCTCTCGGACTTGCCCATCTTGGATCCGTCCGACTTGAGTACGAGTGGTGTCGTGATGCCATGTGCCTGCTTGCGCTCTGGGGATGGAAAGACCTTGTTGATCAGGTCGATCCCGCTGACGATGTTGCCCCACTGGTCGGAGCCGCCCATCTGGATGGTGCATCCATGCTCACGGTACAGGTGCAGGAAGTCGTAGGCCTGGAGCACCATGTAGCTGAACTCGGTGTAGCTGATTCCCTGCTCACGCTCGGAGAGCCTCGCGGAGACCGAGTCCTTCTGGATCATGGCATTGACCGAGAAGTGCTTGCCGACGTCCCTGAGGACATCGACGAACGAGAGACCGGTGAACCAGTCCATGTTGTTCAGCAGCACGGCCCGTGTCTGCTCAGGGCCGTCGAAGTCCAGGAGCCTCCGGAACGTACCCATCTGTCCCTGGATGTTTGAGGCGATGGTGTCCGGGTCCAGAAGCGTCCTCTCGGCGCTCTTGCCGCTGGGGTCGCCGATCAGGCCGGTGGCTCCGCCCATGACGACGATGGGCTTGTGGCCGCACCGCTGCCAGCGGGCGAGCGTGATGACCGGGAGCACGTTCCCGATGGTGAGGCTGTCGGCCGTGGGATCGAAGCCGATGTAGGCCACCCGGCTGTCCTGGAGGTAGGCCCCGAGATCCTCTGAAGTGGCCTGGAACAGCAGATCACGCCATTGGAGTTCATCGATGAAATTCAAGTGGACGCTCCGTGATCCTGGTGAACCGGGCCCGCATGGTACAGGCTCATGCTCCTGATATCGGAACGGTCGATCCCGAATCTGGAGGACATCGCGAAAGGAAAACAGGCAGAAATGCTTGTCTGGAATGGTGAGCCAGCCCGTCGGAACCGATATTTTCAGGGACGAAGCATCATCCGGACACATGCCCACAGGCTCGCTGGTGGATCCGGATGGATCGCAGAGGAACGCACGTGATGATCCAGCTGATCAACTTGACACTACTTGTGGCCGCCACCAGCACGCTCGGCCAAGCCGGGGATGAAGGCGTCCGAGCCCTCACCACGAGCCGCACGCCAATCACCGATTCGATCAGTCCCGCGCTGATGCTGAAGGCCGGGACGACCCCGGACCAGCTTGCTCGTCAGAGCAACTCGATGCGGCCGGGCACGCGGTACATCATCATCATGGACGATCCGAGGATCGTCGGTCACCCGAGGGACTACTGCAAGACTCCGCGAGGGGGACTGACGGTACACCCCAGCCCGTGGCTGAAGGCCGGTGTTCTCGAGACACGGATGGGGATGAGCTACTTCTTCAAGAGGTACCACAAGGCCGGTGGCGAACTTGATGGCATTCTCCTGGACATGGACCGAACCCTGGCGACCGAGAGCCTCGGTGATCCGGGCAGTCCGATCTGGAAGGCCATCCAGAATGATCCGAGGTTCAACTCGCTTTCGGCACAACTGGGCACCGGAACGATCACCCCGATGAAGGACGGATCGCCTGAGGAGATCCTGTGGAACTACCACACGGCATCGCTCTTTGACGATGCACTCAAGTCTGCGATCCAGGATCCGCTTCAGAAGATCTATCCGGATGCAGGACTGGCCAACCGTGGCAGTTACACGATCGAGCCATTGCATGCATCGGTGGCGGCTTCACCGGACGTGGTCGTTCGAAATGGAACCGGGTTCGGTTCACATGAATCGGAAGCCTTCTACGGCCTGGTCGAACCCGGCAGCGGAACCCATCGATTCAGGGGGGGTGTCCCGCTTGGCGAGGACCCCTACGGGGCGCTTCTTCGCGAGGTCCACCGGTGCAAGGGAATCATCAACAGCAACCCGGACAGGCAGATGCTGCCCTGGATCGCCCCAAGGTCCTGGACTGGTACCGAGACCGAGCAGGCCCGACTGGCCGACGGTCCCTATTGGCGGGAACTGGTCATGCACCTGGTGATGTCAGGGTGTGACCAGCTCGTCTTCAGGACCGACCTGATCGACCAGAGAAGCGCCGGCAGCGAAGTGGAGTACCTCGATGATCTCCTGGAGCAGGTCAACCAGCAACTCGGCGACGAGGCTGGCCGCGCGATCTTGTCTTACCAGCACGACTTCGACAAGGGAATCATCGTCACGGGCCGCAAGACCGCAGAGGGCAATCTCTGGAGGATCACCGCAAGGGAAGACATCGAATCGGTGGAGATGATCCTCGATGGTCGACCCGTCGTGGTCCAGATCGATGATGAACGCGGCGCCTGGTACCGGCAACCCAGCGGCACCAGGCTCGTGATGAGCAGGCTCGGCAATCCGTTGATCAAGGAACACGTTCCCGGCAACACGCCCATGATCGCAGCAGGAACGAAGAAGACGGAGGACGAGGATCAACAGGCCGTGATCGTAACCACGCCTCCCACCACGGAGAACAAGGGGCCCGCTGACGGTTCAAAGCTCGTCGACACGGCCGACACGACGGATACGCCCACCAGGCCGGGCGGCCTCAACGCCGCCATCGATCTCGTCCAGGTACCAGGAGACACGGGATCGAGTCCGCTCATCGAGTTCAGGAACATCGGATTCAGTTCCGACGACCCACTCACCAGGCACATCGGCCACGGCGTGGTCAATGATGGCTGGGACGGCTTCATCCAGCAGCACTTCGTGCCCGCATACGACTGGGGTGTCCGGAGATTCTGGGTGCACAACCCCTTCGGAGCCCGTCATGGCGAGAGCATGCAGTGGAGCCAGTATCTCCAGGCAAGTCATGGCACCAGGCCATTCCGGGATGTGCAGGGCAACACCGTCCCCGGGTCGATCCCGATGGACGACCTGACGAACACCTTCGTTCGACACTGGAAGGCCGCCAGGGATTCAGGCCAGTTCGAGGAAAACGTCCAACTGTGCGCCTACATCGGAACCATGGACGGATCCAGGGGCCGCGGCACTGCATACATGCTCGGTGATAAGAGTCACCCCGACATCCGCAGTGGAGACGGCGATGCCCTGCTGTGCCCACTGTGGCTGGGCATGAGGACCTGGGATCGAAACAACCCCCGTCGTCCCAGCAGGCTGGGTCAGCTCGCACGAAGACTCCAGAAGGCCAACCAGTGGATCGATGGAGACGACCCCCAGCAGTTCCTGCACATCATCTCTCGAGTCGAGAAGATGTACACGCCCGGAAGTCTCGAGCACAAGTGGCTCCGAGTGGCGACCGAATCCGTGAAACCGATCATCCTGGCAGGGTTCGATGTGCTCGGTGTCGATGCGATGACCAAGGCCGATGACGAGGGGATCGAGTTCATGTTTCTCGATCTTCTGGACAACTGCGGCTTGACCGTGCTCGTCGAGACACGGCCCTCGATCCAGTTCGATGGATGGACCCGGTTCGGCATCATCAGCGCGAACAACTTCTGGACGAGAACCGATCCGGATCGGTTCGACGTGCCCTGGATGGTTCCCAATGATCAGATCGGAAGCGAGGTCGTTCGACTGACCAACCGCGTGCCCAAGTACTGCGGCGTCGAATTCTGTGGCATGAGATACGTGGCCGCCTCAGAGCAGGTCGATGTCTCGGAGATCTACGGAATGCCGATCAATGCGGAGGGGATCTTCTCGGGCTGGGTCTACATGGTCAGGGGCATCGCCACTGCACCGGGAGACTCTCCATGGGTCCCCGCCCGGGATCCTGCATCCGGACTGATCCTGCCGATCGAGCAGTACCAGTTGTCCAACGGAGAACTGGTCGGCTCGGGGACACTCAACGCCTCCGTCACGAGCAACGGCTCCCAGGTTCTCACCGCCTCCGGGTGGACCAACCCATGGTTGGATCCGGAGTGCCGTTCACGCTACATCGATCATGTCGCCGGCGAAGGCGATACGGTCCTGATCAACAGTTCCGTCTTCAGGGATCACGGGATCAGCCTCAAGAGCATCGTCAGCAAGCCGTCGATGGTCACCTGGTTTGACTCCAACGCAGATTGAACACGGGACCAACGCATGAAACAACAGCCCGGCCGTAGGCCGGGCTGTTTTCTTGTTGGATGGCCGTGAACCTCAGGCGTCCTGAAGGACGCTCGCCTTGCTCTGGATGCAGCCGATCAGCTGGTCCCAGGAGTCGACGAAGCTCTTGGCTCCATCGACCTGCAGCTGGTGCGCGAACTCGCACTTGTCGATACCGGCATCAGCAAACTTCCTGATCATCTCGTCGCAGTCCCCGCCATCGACGGACATGGGCCCTTCCACGACGCCCGACTCACCGAACGCCAGGAGCGTATTCTCCGGCATGGTGTTGACGGTGTCTGGTGCGGCAAGCGCTGTGACGTAGTAGTTCTCGGGAAGCGAGGGGTCCTTCGTGCCGGTCGAGGCCCACAGGAGTCGCTGGGGCTGGGCCCCGGACGCCTCGAGCGCCTTCCAGCGGTCGGACTGGTAGGTCGTGCAGTAGCTCCGGTAGGTCTCCTGAGCGACGGCGATGCCCAGCTTGTTCTTGAGATCATCGCCGACCTTGTCCATGGTGCCCTTGTCCCACCTCGAGATGAAGACCGATGCCACGGAACCGACGACCATGTCCTTGCCCTCGGCCTGTCGTCGTTCCAAGCCCTTCATGTAGGCGTCGGCGGCGGCACAGTACTGATCGGAGTCGAACAGCAGCGTCACATTGATCGGCACGCCGGCGTAGATGAGCTCCTCGATCGCGGGCAATCCCTCGGGAGTTCCGGGAACCTTGATGAACAGGTTGCTGCAATCGGCCTTGGCATGAAGCGCCTTGGCCTGTTCGATCGTGGTGTTCGAGTCATAGGCGAGCTTCGGCGAGACCTCGAGCGAGACCCAGCCATCGACGCCGTTGGTCTGCGAATGAATGCCTGAAAACAGGCCGGCGGCCTGCGTGAGGTCCTGGATCGCCAGTTCGAAGAAGAGCTTCTCTCCTTCGAATCCCTGTCCGAGCAGCTCCTTGATGCCGGCGTCATAGTCATTGCTGCCGGTGATGGCCTTATCGAAGATCGTGGGGTTCGAGGTCAGTCCGGTGACCGACAACTCGTCGATGTACTTCTTCAGTGTTCCACTGGTCAGCAAGGCCCTGGTGATGTTGTCGAGCCAGAGGCTCTGGCCCAGGTCATGCAGTTGGCTGTTGGCAGTCATTGTTGAAGGAACCTCCGGGGTGGTGTTTGGATCCAGTATAACCGGATGCGCGTGTGCCGGACCCCGCATCGACGGGATCCCAGCATGGATTATGCTAGGCTGATGCCTTGCAGGCGGGGCGCCAATGTCCCATGTAACAGAACCCAGAAGCCAGGCAAGGAGTCCTGATCGTGACAACCTCGACCAAGCACCAGCACCTCACCAAGATGCCGCAGTGGAAGGCACTCCAGGATCACTTCGAGCAGATCGAGCCTCAGCACCTGAGGCAGATGTTCGCTGATGACCCGGACAGGGCGACGAACCTGAGGATCGAGGATCTGGACATCCTGATGGACTTCTCGAAGAACCGACTGACAGGACGGACGGTCGAACTGCTCGTCGAGCTGGCCGAGGCCTGCGGCCTGCGAGAGCGGATCGACGCGATGTTCTCCGGCCAGAAGATCAACATCACCGAGGATCGAGCCGTCCTCCACGTCGCCCTGAGGGCTCCCCGCGGGGAGTCCATCATGGTCGATGGCAAGGACGTCGTTCCCGAGGTCCACGATGTGCTTGACCGAATGTCATCCTTCTCAGAGAAGGTGCGTGCAGGCGACTGGAAGGGGCATACCGGGAAGGCGATCGACAGCATCGTCAACATCGGCATCGGCGGCTCGGACCTCGGGCCCGAGATGGCCTACGAGGCACTCAAGTTCTACAGCGACCGGAACCTGAAGGTCCGGTTCGTCTCAAACGTCGACGCCAACGACTTCGTCGAGAAGACCCGCGACCTGGATCCCGAGACGACCCTCTTCATCGTCTGCTCCAAGACGTTCACGACCCTTGAGACGATGGCCAACGCACACACCGCCAGGGATTGGACACTCAAGGGACTGGGCGGAGACGAGACCGCGATCGCCAGGCACTTCGTCGCGGTCAGCACCAATGCCGACGAGGTGAAGAAGTTCGGCATCGACACCGACAACATGTTCGGATTCTGGGACTGGGTCGGTGGACGGTACTCCTACGATTCTGCCATCGGCCTCTCGCTCATGATCGCAATCGGTCCCGACAGGTTCCAGGAGATGCTTGCAGGATTCCACGAGATGGACGAGCACTTCAGGAAGACGCCATTCGAGCGGAACCTCCCGGCGATGCTCGGCCTGATCGGCATCTGGTACAACAACTTCTTCGGTGCCGAGACGGTCTCGATCCTTCCGTACGACCAGTACCTCAACCGGCTGACCGCGTACTTTCAGCAGTTGGACATGGAGTCGGACGGCAAGCACGTCGACCTGGACGGCAACATCGTCGACTACCAGACCGGCCCGATCGTATGGGGGCAGCCCGGCACCAACGGACAACATGCCTACTACCAGTTGATCCACCAGGGAACCAAGCTGATTCCCTGCGACTTCATCGGGTTCTGCAAGGGGCTGAACCCCCTTGGAAACCATCACGATCTGCTGATGGCGAACTTCTTCGCACAGACCGAGGCGCTGGCATTCGGCAAGACCTCCGAGGAGGTGGCCGCCGAGGGTGTCCCGGCCTTCCAGGTCCCCCACCGGACCTTCACCGGCAATCACCCGACGACGACGATCATGATGAAGGAACTGACCCCGCACACGCTGGGCAAGCTGATCGCGTTGTACGAGCACAAGATCTTCACGCAGGGAACGATCTGGCACATCAACTCGTTCGACCAGTGGGGCGTCGAGCTCGGCAAGAAGCTCGCACAGAAGATCATTCCACAACTGTCGGATTCGAGCGAGGTGCTCGAGCATGATGGATCGACCAACCAGCTGATCGAGTACTACAGGGACAATCGCTGAGAACGACGAACCCAGGCCAGGTTCAGGAGGATCCATCCCCGGCGTCATCGGTGTCGGATCCGGTCGGCTCGTTCTCGTAATGATCCTGGTGGTCGTTGTCCAACTGTCGCCTCTGGCCCTGGATCATGCTCGTGTACTGGGCATGCTCGGCCCGGTGCCATGCAGCAAGCTGCTCACGTGACATGCCAGGCAACGGTGGCCGTTGCAGGTCATCGACCTGCATCTGGTGCATGCGGGCCAGTTCAGCATGGTGATAGTTCTCGAGCATCCGTCGATGCTCGGCCTGAACCGCGGGAGGAAACGGGGTCTGAGAAGGATCGATCAGGGTCTGGTTGGTTCCGGACAGGTCCCTGTTCAACGGCATGTGCCCGCTGATCA
Source organism: Phycisphaerae bacterium (assembly GCA_002711415.1). Taxonomy (GTDB): domain Bacteria; phylum Planctomycetota; class Phycisphaerae; order Phycisphaerales; family SM1A02. Next base: position 37,278 of record PARI01000037.1, read on the forward strand.
CCGGTGCGAACAGGAGCAGGGCCGTGCTGCCTGGGTTGTTCAACGGCACCGACGGCGACTCCACCATCTGGACAGGACGGAACGGGTAGCCATGGGCGGCCCGCTCCAGGACATCCTGCGGGATCGATCGATCGGTGCGGACCCCGCCCTCGAGTACGTACCGTGTCTCGCAGTCGGTATGACCGATCAGGTTGACGTTTCGTGGGACCGGAAGGGTCACGTGGATGACGTTGGCGGTCAGCAACTGGTTCTCCGGAACGAACAGCCATGACTGCGGCGGCGTGCTGCAACCGGCTTCCACGGAGACGCCGAAGTCGCCAGGGGACTTCGGTGGCATCGGTGCCCAACCCACGTAGCCGTTGCCCGCTCGCCACGAAACCCACCCTGGCCCCCACTCGGTGTCGGGGACCCAGAACCATCCCTCGTCGGGCTGGTGCACCCAGCGACCATAGTGGTAGACGGCCCATCCGAATGACTCGTAGGAGTGCCAGACCATGCCGAAGTCCTTGGTCGCAATCCATGATCCCGAGGCGTAGGGTCGCCACCATGGCGGAGCGTTCCTGGGCTGCCAGACCCATCCCCACTGCTCGTTTCGATGCCAGTTTCCCTGCGAGGAGAGGATGTTCACGAAGGTCTCGATCGTCATCTTCGAGCGTGAGCCAACCACCTGTGCCTGCACAGTCGATGAAAAGGACAGCAGCCATGCACATGCAATGATGGTCGCAAAGATCATGCGGGTTCGGCTCGGACTGGTCATGGGATCCTCCTGAAGCTGACTGGCGACACTCTAACAGCAGCGCCGTCAGTCTGTCGATGAATCCATGGACCGGAGCCTGCGGACGCTCGCCTCGATGATCTCACAGGCGGCATCGATCTGCTCGGGTGTCGTCAATCTCGAGAAGCTGAAGCGGATCGATCCCATGGCCAGGTCGTGCGGGACGCCCATGCCGACCAGGACATGCGAGGGCTCCAACGCACCCGATGCACACGCCGCCCCACCCGAGGCGCATACCCCCTGCTCGGACAGCATCATGAGCAACGATTCGGATTCGACCTGGTCGAACCCGATGCAACTGGTCGTCCACAGGCGGGGAGCTCCCTCACCGTGAATCGTCACTCCACCGAGGTCGCCCATCCGCTGCTCGAACTGAGCTCGAAGTGATTCGACCTTCACATGACCGTCGTCATCAAGCCATGCAGCGGCACGTTCGGCGGCGATTCCCATCCCCACGATCCCCGGAGTGTTCTCGGTACCTCCACGAAGACCCGACTCCTGTGGACCACCCGTGACAACCGGTCCAAGAACCGATCGGTCGCGGATCCGGAGGGCCCCGATGCCCTTGGGGCCATGGAACTTGTGCGCCGAGAAGGTCAGCAGATCCACCTGCTCGACCTCGTCGCCCAGCGGGAGCTTCCCGACCGCCTGCGTCGCATCACAATGAAGGATCCAACCGAACGACCTGCAGAGCCGGGCGACCTGTCCGATCGGCTGGATGACGCCCGTCTCGTTGTTGACCCACATGATCGAGACGAGTCGGGATCCGCTGCTCACCTTGGACAGGCGGTCCTCGAGGTCGGACAGATCGATCTGGCCATCACGATCGTGGGACACCATGGAGACCTTGGCCCCCCTTCGTCCGGCATCATGGACCGGTACGCTGACAGCACCATGTTCAAGCGGATTGCTGATGATCGAGCACGCGTTGATGGGATCGGAGAGGACCCCGTTGATCGCGAGATTGGCCGATTCGGTCCCACCCGAGGTGAACACGATCCTCCCAGGATCGGCATCGACGAGACGGGCGACCGAACCTCGCGCCAGTTCGATCGATGATCGCGCGGAGAATCCCGGTCGATGAATGCTGGATGGATTGGCCCATCCATCGGCAAGACACGAGTTGATCCCGTCACGGACCTCCTGGAGTGGTTCCGTGGTGGCGTTGCTGTCCAGGTAGATCGTCGGCCGGGTCACTGCTCATCGCCCCCGGGCTCCTCGATCGGGAGCTGGTCCGGGATCGGCGTCCATGAATCTGGCTTGAACTTGTAGATCAGGATCGGGACCAGCAGCATCACCAGCGTTGCGGGTATGACCAGCCACATGTAGGTGGCTGCAGGAATCGAAAGCGCCTCGCTGTCAGGCGGGATGCACAGGAGGAAGATCCCCCCGGTGGTAATGATGAAGCCGATACCCGCCACAAGCCAGATGCCCGCCTTCCCGCATGGGATCCTGTACGGACGTTTGGCATCGGGATACTTGTATCTCAGGACGATCGCGGTGATGAACATCAGTGCGTACATCACGAGGTAGATCTGAGCACTGACGGCCGTGATGATCACGAAGGCCATGTTCATGTCCAGGAACGCGAACGGCAGGCACAGGACCGTGACCAGGATCGCCTGCATGATCAACAGTGCCGAGGGCACGCCACGCTTGTTGACCCGCCTGAACAACGGGGGCACCAGGCCATCGTCACTGGCCACGCGGAGTGATTCGGTCGGACCGATGATCCAGACGACCATGTGACCGAACATCCCGAGGAAGACCGCGATCGCCAGTGCCGGGAGCAGCCAGTGCATCCCGTAATGATCGGTGAAGATCCTGAAGACCTGCAGGGGCCCGGCCGCCATCTCCAGTTCCGATGGCTTCACGAAGATCGAGATCGAGATCGATCCGGCCGTCGACATCAGGAGGACGATGATCACCGCGATGAACAGGGCCATCGGAATCGCCCGGCTCGGGTTTCGAACCCGACGAAAGTGAACCGAGTTGGCCTCCAGGCCCGACAGAAAGCTGAAGGCGAGCATCGCCAGCACGAGTGCGCCGATCGAATCGATCCGCGGCAGCAGCGCCCGCGGCTCCATGGAGGTCATCGGCTCCTGGCCGTCCATCAACCACCAGACAGCCATGACCACGAGCAGGACGACTGGGAGCAGGGTGCCGATCCAGAAACACGAGGTGATGATGATTCCACTGATGCGCAAGCCGGGAAGATTGATCAGGGTCGCGAACCAGAATGTACCGATGATCAACGGAAGTGCGATCTTGGGATTCGTGGCGAGGTCGGGGTTGAACAGGTACAGGATCGCTTCGGCAGCGACGGCCAGGACGGTCGGGTACCAGACGACGATCTGGGTCCACTGGCACCACAAAGCAACCATGGCGACCGGCGAGCCCAGCGCAAGCTTCACCCAGTTGTAGACGCCGCCGTCACGAGGCCATCCCGCGCCGAGTTCCGCCGAAACCAGGCCGACTGGAATGAAGTAGAACAGCCCGAAGAACGCGTAGATGGTGATCCCGGCCAGGCCATAGCTGGCCATGTCGGGCAGGCCCTCGATACCGACAACGATCGCCGCGCACATCATCGCGAGCGTGAACGTCGAAATCAGCCTGGGACCTTCGGCCCTGGGGGCATCAGTCATCCAGAAACTCCATGGGAACAGGCGTCCTCATTATGATCAGGATATCGCCAAGGGGTGGATCATGCGTCCACGCCCAGTTGCAGGGCAGCCATCAATGGAGAAGTCGGGAATCCCCTGCCAGCCGATTCATCCTCGCGAACAGGATCACGGTCCCGATGATCGCCAGCATCGCACAGAAGAGAAAGATCCTGTTGGCCGGTACGCCGATCGGCCCATTGATCACCCAGAAAAGGACCGAGCCGATCGACATGGCGATGAAGCTGAACGCATTCGTGGTGCCGAGAAATCGACCACGCGTGTTCTCGGGAGAGTACAACTGGATCATCGCCTGGAGCGGAATGATGAAGAACCCGCTCGCCAGTCCGGCGCATGCCAGCATTGCTGCAATCGGCCAGTAGGACAGTGGCGCCAGGCCAAGGGCCACGAAGGAGCCCAGCATTCCGATCGCACCGAAGGGAATGAATATCGGAACGATCCTTCGGCGACTCATGAATCCACACCCCATGCAACCGATCGCGATCGACAGGGCCATGATCGCGGTGAGCAGCCCATTCTGAACAGGCGTGATCGACAGGAGCTTGGAGTAGTCCGGCAGTATCAGGAGCACGATGCTGACGACGCAGTAGAAACTGCTCCACATGAAGACGATGAAGACCATCCTCTCCCGCCTCATCTGGAGAAAGGAGTGCCAGTAGGATTCGAATGGGTTCCAATTCAACCGCAACGATTTCTTCATCGGTCGGAGCCTGGTGATCCCATAGGTGGCTGCGATTCCACAGGCCGCGATGAGGAGGATGACGATTCCAGGAAGCCAGAGGACCGGCTCGGAGTGGACCGCTTTGTCGGCCAGTTCGACGCTTTGTGGGTAGTACCACTGATAGATCGGGCCCAGGCCAAGGTAGGTCCCCAGCAGTACCGCGATGTTGGTCGTCATGTTCATGAGACCATTGGCTCGGCTCAACCTTGGAGATGGAACCAGTTCGGGAATCATGCCGTACTTGGCCGGGCCGAAGAACGCGCTCTGCGTTGCAAGCAGTATCAGAGCCGACAGGACCACCCACAGGCTCTGGATGCAGAACCCGAGCATCGCGATG
>PARI01000038.1 GCA_002711415.1 Phycisphaerae bacterium
AGAGGGATCGTCTCCTTCGCTGCTCGCTCGGCATGGGGAAGTGCGCCTTCCTTGATCCCGAGGTCTTTGAAGCACTCCTGCATGTGCAGGCACAGCGGGTAGTAGATCTCCGTGCCGATGTTCGCCTCGGCCAACCTGCCTCGGACATCGTCACGCGACCCTGCTGGCACCCTGACGACGTACTGGTTGTAGATGTGCCGGGCACCCTCGGGTGCTGGTGCAGGCGTCCTCAACGGCAGGCCACCCTCATCCATGCTGACCGCGGAGGTGGAAGCTCCAGCATCGATGAACATGGAGTCGTAGAAGCCGGCATTGTCCTGCCTGGCGGCGCTCCAGGAATCAAGATGCTGAAGCTTGACGATCAGGATCGCCGCCTGGAGGGCGTCAAGCCTGGAATTCAGGCCGACCTCGCTGTGGTAGTACTTGGGTTCCATGCCATGGTTTCTGAGCCTGGACATGCTTGCAGCACACGCCTCGTCATTGGTCGTGACCATGCCACCGTCACCGAAGCCACCAAGGTTCTTGCTGGGGAAGAAGCTGAAGCATCCGGCGATTCCTCGTGAACCGACACGGGTGCCATGGACATCCTCCGTGCCGATGGCCTGGGCCGCATCCTCGATCACGGGCACGTTCAATTCCTGCCCGATCGAGAGGATCGTGTCCAGGTCGGCTGCCTGCCCGAACAGGTGGACCGGCATGATGGCCTTGAGGCTGCTGCATCCGGATGCGGCCTGCCTGATGCCCTCGGGATCAATGTTGTAGGAGACCGGGTCGATGTCAACGAAGATCGGGGTCGCCCCGAGCCTGTGGATCGAACCGGCGGTCGCAAAGAACGTGAAGGTCGGGCAGATGACCTGGTCACCAGGACCGACACCGCAGGCCATCAGGGCCAGGAGCAGGGCATCCGAGCCCGATGCGCACCCCACGGCATGTGACGTGGAACAGTATTGAGCAATCTCGGTTTCCAGTTGCTGGACCTTCGGCCCCATGATGAACCACTGGCTCTCGACGACCTCCTCGAGGACCTCCTGGATCTCGGGCCGAAGGGTGGCGTACTGGGCCTTGAGGTCAAGCAGCGGGACGGTGATGTCGGATGTGGTTCCGGTGGACACGAGTGAACTCCTTAACTGAAATGCAAGCTGGCATTGTACCGGCAGCGGCGATGGTTCCCAAGGAGCCCCGCTCGACTATCGACCGGTGCTGCCAAACCCCCCGCTCCCACGGCCTGTAGCCGCCAGATCCTCGACCTCGACGATCTCCGCACGAAGGACCGGCATGACGACCATCTGGGCGACTCTCATTCCCGGCTCGACCTGGAAGAGTTCATGGCCGAGGTTGATCAGCGGAACCATGACCTCCCCACGGTAGTCCGCATCGATCGTGCCGGGAGCGTTCGGCAGTGTCACCCCATGCCTGGAGGCGAGCCCGCTGCGTGGCCTGACCTGTGCCTCGAACCCGGGCGGAAGAGACATGCTGAAGCCGCATGGGACAAGGCGAATCTCCCCTGGTGGCAGTTCGACCGATGACTCCAAGGCGGCGTGGAGGTCCATGCCGGCAGCCAGGTCCGTCTGGTACATGGGAAGCTGGGCGTGTTCCGAGATTCGCTTGAATTCAATCCGAACGGTTTCCATCCGGGGTATTGTACCTGATAATCGATTCAACCTCGTCCCAAGCTTCTCACGGAAAGATGGAGTCATCTGATGTCAGCCACGGGCAGTTTCCTGATCGTGATGTTGGTGATTTTCTCAGGGGCGCTGCTCATCGAAGCAGTGATCGTCATCCTTGCGGTCATGCTGTACCGAAAGCGAGGGAAAGGAGAGGCCACGTGCGGAGGATGCGGTTACGCCGTCGAGGGCATCCTGGGCACGACCGAGACATGCCCGGAGTGCGGCGTGGCATTCGCCGAGAAAGGTATCCGACCCGCCTCAAGGGGATTGAGCAGGATGTCGCTGCTGATCATCTTCATCGGCGCGTTCCTGCCGATGGTCCTCGCCGGCGGGTTCATCTTCTTCTTGATCACCTATCGTTGACCTGGCCGGGCTCCCGGGCGTCATGAGCCAGACAGCTCTCCAGCGGCCTTGAGCACCTTGTCGACGTGGCCGTCGACCTTCACGCGATCAAATCGTGCGTGGACGCGAAGCCGTGCATCAAGCAGGTACGTGGTCCTGACAATCCCCATGTAGGTCCGTCCGTAGTTGGTCTTCTCCTGCCAGGTACCCCACCGGTTGCAGGCGGCGGGTACGCCGTCACGACCGGGTGGATCGGCGAGGAGCGGGAAGGTCAGGTCGTACTTGGCCGCGAACTTCGCATGCTTCTGGACATCATCCGGACTGATGCCGACGACGTTGACATCGAACGACTCGAACTGTTCCAGCAGTTCCTGGAAACCGCATGCTTCTCGCGTGCAGCCGGGCGTGTCATCCTTGGGGTAGAAGTAGACGACCAGGGGCGATCCCTTGAAGTCCGACAGCCTGGTCGTTTCACCATGCTGGTTCTTCAGCGTGAACGATGGAGCGGCCCTGCCTGGTTCGATCAACGTCATGTCGTCACTGTCCAACCGAGGAGAGGTCTGGGCGGCGGAAATCAAGGGACGGGGGCGAGGCTTCCATCGAGTCCAGGTGAGTACTCCTGAAGCACCCGACCCATCGATTGTCATCGATCTGGTGAAGAATGTACTCATCACCATCGACCAGTTCGGGCTTCACCCCATCGGGCGGATCGGGCCACCATGGCACGACGCCCTCGGCATGGCCAGGCAACTGCTGGTACTCGGCCGGATCCTCGACGATCTCATCGACGGTGATCAGTCGATGCTTGCTGTCGTTGAGCCGCGGGATCGAGCGGAACAGACCGCGGGTGTAGGGGTGCATCGGGCGGTCGAACAGATCGAACACGGGGGCGTACTCGACGACCCGTCCGGCGTACATGACGCAGACGACGTCGGCGTTCTCCGCGACCACCCCGAGGTTGTGGGTGATCAGCATGATCGCCATGTCGCGGGTCCTCTGGAGCTCGCGGAGCAGTTCGAGGATCTGCGCCTGGATGGTGACGTCAAGGGCGGTGGTCGGCTCGTCGGCCAGCAACAGCTTCGGCTGACACGCCAAGGCCATCGCGATCATCACGCGCTGCCGCATGCCACCGGAGAACTGGTGCGGGTAGCTGCGGAGCCGTTCCATCGGATCCGGGATTCCGACATCGTCCATCGCCTTGACCGCGATGCGGACGGCCTCCTCGTTGGAGACATCCTGGTGCAGGAGGATCGCCTCGAGGATCTGGTCTCCGATCGTGTAGACGGGGTTGAGCGACGTCATGGGCTCCTGAAAGATCATGGCGATGTCACCGCCGCGGACCTTGAGCATCTGCTGCTCGGTCAGACTGAGCAGGTCCCTGCCCTCGAACATGATCCGGCCACGGTCGAAGCGACCGGGCGGCCGGGGAATCAACTGCATCGAGCTCATCGCGGTGACGCTCTTGCCGCAACCGGACTCCCCCACGACCGCGAGCGTCTGCCGGGGATAGATGGACATGTTCACCCCGGCCACCGCCTGGATGCGAGGACCACCGGGGCCGGCGCTGGCGTTATCGAAGCTGACCGCAAGGTCCTGGACCTCCATGATGGGCGAGCTGGAACTGGTTGGATCGTTGGTGTTGCTCATGGTGGTCTGGCCGGTCAATGCGCCGCCTTACGCAGCTTGGGATCGATGGCGTCACGGAAGGCTTCGCCGAGGAGGTTGTATGCCAGGACAGTGAGGAAGATGGCCAGGCCGGGGAAGATGGCCAGCCACCAGACGAAGGTTCCGGTGACACCGGTCGCGCTGGAGAGAAGCTTGCCCCAGGAGGCCTGTCCCTCCGGCCCCAGTCCGAGGAAGCTCAGGGTCGCCTCGAAGAGGATCGCCGAGGCGATCGCGAACGAGGAGTCGACGAGCACCGGTGTGACACCGTTGGGCAGCATATGCTTGAACAGGATGGAACGCAGTGGGAGTCCGACCGCCCTGGCCGACTGGACGAAGTCCTGGCTCCTGAGCTTGAGGAACTCCGCACGGGTGAACCGCGCAGCCCCGGTCCACGCCACGCATCCGATGATGATCATCATCACGTACGTGTTCCGTGGGAGGACGGCGGCGGCGACGATCAGCAGGAACAGGACGGGTATCGCCATGAAGATCTCGACCAGTCGATACAGAAGCAGGTCGACGATACCCCCGAAATACCCCATCAGTGCGCCGAGGGTCACGCCGATCAGGACAGCGATCCCGGTCGAGATCAGCCCGATGGAGATCGAGAGGCGGCATGCGTGCATCATCTGGCTGAGCACGTCGCGGCCGATACCGTCCGTGCCCATGATGAACTGGCGGTCGCCGAAGGGCTTTTCGCTCATCTCGTCGAGCTTTTCCTTGACCGTCAATCCAGGGGGGACGACGTACAGGTCAGTCCTGCTCTCGTTCGGCGACCATGGAACCAACGTGTACCACGCCCTGGCGTCGCCGTCGGCGGCCATCTCCTGGTACTTCTCGTAGTTGATCAACGGCTCGTTCCATCGCGAACCCACGGCCAGCCCGGTGAGGAGGCACGTGACCACGACCAGGACGGTTCGTGGGAGGATCCGGTCGACGAAGGGGATGAACAGGAATCCTGCACCACAGATGATGCAGATCACGGAGGTCGAGACCGGGACGAACCAGGCCGTCTGCTCGATCTCCCTGGCCCAGCGGCTGGCGCCGGAATCGCCGAAGTAACCACTGACGGCGCTGGCCAGGACGATGATGAGACCTGAGAGGATCCCGAGGGTGATCAGCATTCCGAGCCTGTGTCCTCGACCGATCTTCATCGGGATCAGTATCCAGGGGATCCCGATGAATCCGCCGAGCAGGAGCATCAGGTCCGTGGCCGTCAGGTTCTGCCAGAGCGGGCTCGAGGCGGTCGTCGTGCCATCGGCATTCTGCTGGACGAGCCAGATGGGCAGGCCATTGGCGATCAGGGGGCTGAAGATCGCGAAGAAACCGATGATACCGATCCAGACCAGGGCGCAGAATGCCCCGGGACGACGGTACACGCGATCCCACGCGTCGGCCCAGAAATCCTTGGCCCGATCGATGCCGACACCACGCATCACGTCGATGCCGGAGATCGTCTTCTGTTGTTCATCCTTTGAGGTCATGTGGAATCAATCGTAGGTGACACGGGGATCGGCCAGTGCGTAGAGGATGTCCGCAAGCAGAAGCGCGAGCAGGTTGATGACGGCGATGATGATGGTGTTGGCCAGCAGCAGTTCTCGATCGCGGAGGGTGATCGCCTCCAGGACGAGGCTGCCCATCCCGGGAATGGAGAAGATCTTCTCGATGACGACCGAACCTGCCAGGAGGAACGGGAAGATCGTCACGAACATCGTGATCAGTGGAAGCAGGCTGTTGCGGAAGACATGCTTGAACACGACGTCGATGTTGCGAACGCCCTTGGCCCGTGCAGTGCGGACGTAGTCGGCGTTGAAGTTGTCCAGCATCGCCGCACGGGTCTGCTTCGAGAGGACCGCGAAGCCGCTGTACACGAAGCAGGCGACCGGGAGGCAGATGTGCCACAGCGTGTCCAGCATGTAGCCGCGATGAAACTCCCCATCGGTCCACGTTGGAAGGAACGCGAATGACGCCGCATCGCTGTCATGAAGACCGCTGACCGGGAACCAGCCGAGGTACTGGTTGTTCGCCAGGTATCCGATCAGGAGGACACCCGCCCAGACTCGCGGGATCGACCACAGGGCGACGTAGGTCGCACCGGACAGCACGTCGAACAGGGTTCCCTGCCGTGCCGCCGCGAGCATGCCGGACGGAATGGCGATCAGATAGATGATCGGGATCGTGACCAGGTTCAGCAGCAGCGTCACAGGAAGAGCGTCCGCGATCAGGTCGCTGACGGGGCGCCCACGACTGAACGCGGTCCCCAGGTCGGGCGATGCCAGCGAGACCAGTCCCGGCAGCACGGGTACGCCGACTTCGTCAAACGGCTTGATGCCGAAGATCGTGCTGAGGCGATCACGGGCGACCTCGGCGATCTCATAGGTCTCGAGAACCTTGTAGGCGGCTGCCTGCACGGGCTTCCATGATGGTGCTGCCGCATCGATCGTGACTCCGGGGATCCTGCTCTCGCGTGGGTTGCCGTCGTCGTCGACCGCGCCCTCGATGCCGGTCGCCTTGGCGTACCGTGCGTAGGCATGCTTGAGTTCCTTGGTCGCCACGATGTAGTCGGCGCGGGCCTTGGCATAGTCACGTGCAGCGGTCCGGTACGCCCTCGCCTTCTTCTCGTCGGTGTCCAGCGAGCCAGTGTCAATCGGCTCGTTCTTGCGGGCTTCGGGGTTCTCCAGATCCGGGTAGAGCGACTCCTTCATCCAGGGCGTGACCAGCGACTTCGGCGGCCTGATCAGTTCACCGGAAGGCGTCACCTGGTCCCGGGTGCCGAACTTGACCGGGCAGATCCGACCCAGCCACTTGGCATACTGGTAGACGACCGGATCGTTGAGCCCGTAGCGATCCTCGAGGTAAGCCTCCAGCTGAGCGGCCTTGGAGGCCTCCATCTGTCCACCCGAGACGCGGAGCGAGGCTCCGATGCCACCCGGGCTCAGCGCCAGCAGCATGAAGACGACGAACGTGATACCGATCAATGTCGGAATCATCAGGACCAGTCTTCGTGCGATATAGCTGAACATGCAGGTTCAATCCGGGGTCGCGAATGGAAAGTGGGTCACCAGGGATCGGATCGAGTCAGGAACCGATACTGAAGAACTCCTGTGGCTCCAGGCCGGTCTTGTACTCGTGGACGTTACCGAACCGCTTCTTGACGAATCGGAGCCACGGCGAGTTCCTCAGAAACGTGTACGGCTGCTCATCGTGGATGATCTGGTGGAGTTCGTGCCAGATCTGCATCCTCGTGTCGTAGTTCATCTCGCGACGGCCCTGGTCGATGAGGAAGTCCGCATCCGCATTGGCCCACTGGGTGAAGTTGTCTCCCTGGTCCTCGATGGAGTTGGAATGCCAGATCTGCTTGGGATCGGACTCGGGGCTGCTCGCGGACCAGCCCATGATCAGCGAATCGAAGTCGCGGGTCTTCAGCGCGTCGGAGACGATGGACCAGTCGACGATCCTCGGCTCGCATCGGATGCCGACCTTGGCGCACTGCCCCTTGATGTAGCTGGTGATTCGCTCGACGATCTCGCCACCGGTCGAGATGGTGAACTCGAACTGGAACTCGTCACCCTTCTTGAACCACTCGGAGCCCTTGTCCTCGCCGTTCCATTCCAGGACACCATCGTCATCGATGTCCTCCCACCCGGCCTCCTTGAAGAGGACGCGTGCCTGGTCGATGTCGTACGGCCATGGCTGGATGGTGGGATTGGATGCGGGCGAGGACGGGCTGTTTGGACCGGTCGCAACGACACCGACACCTTCCCAGATGTCGCGGATCATCTTGACCCGGTCAAGGATCATGGTCATGCCCTTGCGGACCCTGAGGTCGTGGAACGGCGTGTACTTCCCGTTTCGAATACCGGTCTGCCACGCGATGAACGAGTAGCCCGATCTCATGTTGATCCACTTGAGCGTGTAGTTCTCATCCTCCCATCCAGGCTCACCGGGCACCTGGTTGAACTGTGGCGTTGTGGGTGTCAGCATGTCGCCTTCGCCGTTGCGGTAGGCGACCAGGCTTGCCAGATCATCCGTGACGACCTTGAACCGAAGGGTGCCGAGCGGTGCCTTCCATCCGGCCCAGTACTGGTTGTTCCTCGTGAGAACGATGTCCTCGCCGGGCGTCCATTGGTCATCCGGATCGAGCTTCTGAAGTTTGAAGGGGCCCGAGCCCATCACGAGGCCCGTGGACTGGTTGACCTGGCTTTCCTCGAACTTCGAGTAGAAGTGCTTCGGAAGCACGTAGTACCCCATGACGGACAGGTTCGTGAACAGCGCGTCGTTGAAGGTGAACTCCACCGTGTGCTCATCGATCACCTCGAGATCCTCAACCATGTCCAGGAGGGCCCTGGACCGCTCCGCCTCGATCAACGGGTTCTTGATGAAATCCATGAACGTCCAGCGAACGTCTTCAGCGGTGACCGTTTCGCCGTCACTGAACTTGGCCCTTGGGTTCAGGTGCACCCTGAGCCAGAGACCATCCGGATCGAACTGCCATGCATCCGCGAGCATGCCACGGAACTTCAGGGTCTTGGGATCGTAATAGGCCATGGACTCGACGACGCGATCGATCACCCTCCGGCCGTAGACATCGGTCGAGAGGTACGGCGTGATCCTGGCGGGCTGGGCGCCGAAGATCTCCGTAAAGGCATCGCCGACCCGGAATCCCGGTTGTGTCTTCGGATTGGACGGCAGCTCGAAGGGCGGCTGCCATTCGATCTCGTACCCCGGACGCGCCCATGAAGTGTCCTTGCCCGTGTCGGTGGCCGAGGGCTGCTGCTCGGTCACCTGCGGAAGACTCTCTCCGCTCACCTGCACGTCGGACGTGGAGGCTGAACCGGAGTTGATGTTCACGACGATGGGCCTCGAGATGATCGCGGTGCGAAGCTGGGCGAGTTCCTTGTTGATCGCTTCCATGTCCCCACCGGAGGAGTCGGCCATGGACAGCTGGGTCTCCAGGTCACCAAGGCGACCTTCCAGGACCTGCATCTGTTCCCACTGACGGTCGCCCTGGACCATCGACAGCCAGACACTGATGCCGATGATGATCAGCAGCACGAGCATCACGAAATCCTTGATACCGAAATGGTTCTGCATTCTTCTGCTCCGGTGGAATAGGGAGGCTAGATTAGGCCGTTCCCGCGGTTGGATCAAACCGCTCCCGGAGGTGGTCGCCGAGGAAGTTCAGCGACAGAAGGGTCATCCCGATCAGGAAACATGGCCAGAAGAGCAACCACCACCGGCTGGTGACCATATTGAGCTCGTTCAAGCCGTCTGCAGCGAGGTTTCCCCAACTGGGAAGGGGCTCTCGAACACCGATTCCCAGGAAGCTCAGGAAGCTCTCAGAGAGGATCGCCGCCGGAACGGCCAGGGTCGCGTAGACAACGATCGGCGCAATCAGGTTGGGCAGCAGGTGGAGCCTGAACTGTCGGCCCAGGGGCACGCCGATCGCGCGACATGTCTCCATGTACGGTCGAGCTTTGAGGCTGAGTACCTGGCCCCGGATCACTCTGGACATCGTCAGCCAGCTGATTCCCCCGATGGCGACCAGCAGGGTGATGACGTTGATCACCTGGGCCCACTGGGTCGACACCTGGGTCCCCATTCTCTGGACGATCCCATCGACGGCGACGGCCAGAAGCACCACGAGCAGGATGTAGGGCAGCCCGTAGAGGACATCCACACACCGCATCAGGAAGGCGTCCAGCCTGCCACCGTAGTAGCCGGAGACGACTCCATACGCGGTCCCTATGATCACGGCGATCAGCGCCGAGCTGAGCCCGATCCCAAGGCTGATTGTTCCACCGACAAGGCAGCGTGCCAGGTAGTCCCGACCATGCTTGTCCGTCCCGAGCAACCGACCTGGAATGAACTCCCCCGCCTCGATCGCCGCATCGAGCCGTTTCTGATCATCCGTGGACATCGACATCCAGCTTGGTGGCAGCAGGTTCAATGACAGGTTGCCCGCCTCGAATCTCCGCTGGCCATGCACCAGGTCAGGGCCTGTTTCAACGATGCCGAAGGTCCATGGAAGGCTCACGATGCACAAGAGGACCATGCCGACGAGTATCACGAGACCGGCGACACCGGTCACCGAAGGTCGTCTTCTCCGGGAGAGCAGGCGTGGTTGCTCGGATTCACTCGGCATGCACCGATTCTATCAGCAGATCGAATCGATCTTCACTCGGCGGAGGCCTTGTCCGATTCGCCCGAACCGGCGGGCTCGTCCGGATTGGTTGATGAGAGAAGCTCGTTCATCAGGCGATCGACGGATTGCTGGCGATTGACCGCTTCCTCGTGCAATTGCTTCCTCAACCGGGTGACGGTCTCATCCAGAGCCTGGAGCTCCTTGGCCCTGGCCTTCAGATCCAGATCGATCTGCTGCTGGGCCTTCTGCCGGATCCGATCCCGGAGGGTTTCCGCCAGCAGGGTATCGTCCTGCTGCATCGCTTCGCTGTACTGCCGCGCAAGCTCTCGAAGCTCGCCCTGCAAGCGAAGCTCCTGCACGCGTACCTCGTAGAGGTCCGGGTTCCGCTCCTTCAGGACGAAGAGGGCGATCAACCGGTTACCGTTGGAGAGGATCGCCTCGCGAACCGATTCGGGGTCCTTCAACCGTCGCTGGCTGAGGCTCTGCCCCCATTGCGGGTTGACATCGGCGGCGACCTCAATGAAGGAGTCGATCTCCTCGGTGGTCCACTCCCTGTCAAGGAAGCTCTTTCGTCGATGGTCACGCCTGGAATGGCCGCCGCCACGCCTGGCGGATCGCTCGCTCCGGGTGGCGCTGGCTCCGGTCTCCACACGGGCGGTCCCACCGTCCTGGTCGGCCTCCTGCCTGGATGCGGCCGTCGAGGGTGTCGAACGCTCGGATGCCTTGTCCTCAAGAGCGTGGATGGGCCGAACGTCAGCGGAGAGCATGCATGCAGCGACGAGGAGAAGGCCCGTGAACCATGCGTTCGATGTCGCTGATCGGGAACTGGCAGGTTCGCTGGTGGGTTGAGTCGTCATGGCAGATCCGGTTGCCAGGTGACCGGGATCAAGTCACCCGTTGGTCGCAAGAATGAGATCCATCTCGGTTTGAAGATCGTCGAAGTTTGTCTGTCGCATCTGCAGCATTGGGGCCAGTGCGTCACCGACTTCGCTTGAACCTCGCAACGTGTCGAGCTCGGCCCACTCGGTCGCGGCTCGATCATCGATCAGGGCGACCAGGACCGGTTCGACGACGGTCGAGTTGTCCAGCACGTTCGAATCGACACCGATGGCCGAGGCGAATCCGAGTTGGCCAACCTGTCGGGCGTCACCGGAACCGAGCCATGGTGAAGCAACGATGATTGCGGCGAGGATGCATGCGGCCAGGGCCAGTCGCCCCCACGAACTGCCGCGAATCGCCTGGTGGATCGTGGTGGTGGCGGCCAAACGCATCCGACCCGGCAGGCTGTGACTCGACCTGGAGATGACCTCCTCGATGAACCCCGGTTCGACAGCGGAACGATCATGCATGGCCATCCGGTCCAGGGCCTCCTGGATCTGGCGGGTGCTGGTGTCGTCACCTGGTCTGTTGAAATCGTGATCAGGGTTCATGTGAGACTCTCTCCGAATCATGAAGCAGAACGAGGCCCATGCAGCGGAATTGCAAGAAATGGGCCCATCGGCGCGACTTTCCTGCCCCGGAAGCCCCCTCCTCCAGGGGCCCCATGGGCGTCAGGGCGGCTCCCTGGAGCTTTCGATCAGGGACTTGAGCTTTCCCAGGGCCCTGTGGTGGCGTGCCAAGAGCGTTCCTACAGGCTCCTGGAGCAACTCGGAGATGGCCTTGAAACTGAGGCCGCCCTGATGACGCAGGTCGATCACGGTCCGATCAGATTCCGATAACTGTGCCATGGCTCGCCTCAGTGGCTCGAAGTCCTCGGAAGTGAAGTCAGGGTCTTCATTGGGATCCGGAGTGCTCCCGGCCAATCCGACCAGGGAGGCTTCCTCGACGGGACGAGCCTGGCGACCTCGACGTCGCATCTCATCGCGGAGTCGATTCATTGCGATCCGGAAGAGCCATGACTCGAATCGCCCCACCTCGTTGTAGCCGTCCAGCTTGGTGACGATCGTGCAGAAGGTGGACTGGGTGATCTCCTCGGCCAGGTCCGCATCGTGGCACTGTGATCTCAGCAATGCCAATACACGAGGGAGGTATTCACGGACAAGCTGGCTCCAGGCGTCCTCGTCTCCGGAGGCCGCCTGTCGCAACAGGGATTCAAGGTGTTGATTGCCTCGATCAGCCATGTCTGGAAGGGATGCACCTCCGATGGAGCCAAGTGTACTCCAAGGAGCTCATCGGCATCATCATGGCCATTCGGGGAGTCAGATGGGCAGGTCGCCGATGGCATCGTCGGCCTGGATCGGATTGGAGCCGACCATGCCACTGCTGCCACCGGCCTCGTAGTAGGAATTGTCCATGTCCGCCGGCGGTGAAGCGAAGGTCAACGGCCGGAACCTGGTTGCGTCGGGGTCCCAGCCGAGCCGGACCACGCCGGTCGGACCGTTCCTCTGCTTGGCGACGATCAACTCCGCGGTCCCCATCTTGTCCGAGTTCTCCTCGGCCCAGGATGGATCCGACTGGTGGTAGTACTCTTCACGGTGCAGCATCATCACGACATCCGCATCCTGTTCAAGGGATCCGGATTCACGAAGATCGCTCATCCTCGGGCGATGCCCCTCTCGCTGCTCGGAGGCGCGATTCAACTGGCTCAGACAGATCACGGGGACATTCAGTTCCCTCGCCATCGCCTTGACGCCACGACTGATCTCGCTCACCTCAAGTTGTCGACTCTCGACTCGCTGCCCGGAATTCATCAACTGGAGATAGTCGATCACGACGGCGCCGATGTCGTACTTGTCCTTCAATCGACGAGCCTTCGACCGCATTCCCAGGAGGGTCAGTCCAGGCGTGTCATCAATGTAGATGGGCGCATCGCTGAGCTCGCCACAGGCCGCCATGAGACGCCTGTAGTCCTCGGCACGGAGCATGTTTCTCCTCAACCGCTGCGAATCGATGCCGCCACGAGCGCACAGGAGTCGCTGGACGAGCTGCTGCTTGCCCATCTCCAGACTGAACATCGCCACCGCGGTCCCCGATACGGCGACATGCTCGAGCACGTTCAGGGCGAACGCGGTCTTACCCATCGAAGGACGACCGGCGACGATGATCATCTCGCCCGACTGCAGTCCGCACATGAGTTCATCCAGGTCGGGAAAGCCCGACTCGACCCCGGTGATCGCGCTGCCCTCGTTGCTCTCAAGGATGCGCATCGTCTCGTCGAGCAGATCCTTCAGCTCGGAGATGCTTGCCTGTTCCCGTCGCTGCGCAATCGTGAAGATGCGCTGCTCGGCGCGTTCCAGGAGGGACTGCGAGTCATCCGAGGCATCGTGAGCCTCGACAAGGATCTCCCCCGCGGCCTCGATCAACTGTCGGATGGTCGCCTTCTCCCTCACGAGCCGGGCGTACTCCATCGCGTTTGCGGCACTGGGCACGCTCTCGGCGAGCTTGACGATGTAGTCCAGCCCGCCGACGGCATCGATCGAGTCACTGTCCACGAGGTGCTGGTGCAACTGCACCGTGTCCATCGAGGCGTGCCGGTCGTACAGGGCGATCATCGCGTCGAAGATCGCGGCATGAGCCGGCTTGTAGAACTCGTTCCCCGTGCGGATGATGCCGACGACATCACCGATGACCTTGTGGTCCCAGAGCATCGCGCCCAGGAGGCTCATCTCGGCCTCGATGGCATGCGGCGGCAGCGCTTCGAGATAGCTGGACAACTGCCCCGGCCGGGCGGGCCCCTTGCCTGCCATGGCGGAGTGACTGGTCGACCGTCCTTCCTGACGGCCACTGGATCCCGATCGCTGGTTGGTCATGTCCCCATTAGAACACGAAACGTCGTGATTGCGACGACCTCTTGATTGATCAACAAAAAGTCCCACAAGTCACCCACAATGGGATGATCGCCGTGACGTGGATTCGGTCTCGTAGGTCAGTCGATCGGCTGGGCGGTCAGGGTGCCGGAGTGGGCTTCCTGATCATCGGTATCGACGGACTGCTTCATCAGGCGACCGACCTTGAACTTCACGGTTCTCTTCGCGGGGACCTCGACCCGCTCGAGGGTGCGTGGATTCTGGGCGATCCGAGGCGCTCGTTCCTTGATTTCAAAGACACCGAAATCACGGAATTCCAAGCGGTTACCACGCCCGAGTTCATCGATGACCTGGTCGAGAAACGCCTGGACGGTCGCCTTGACATCGCTTCGCTTCTGGCTGGTCTGGTCCGCGATCCGATCAATCAATTCCTTCTTCGTTGTCGTTGCCATAAGTGATTGCCTCGCGTGTTGTTGAACCAAACCAAGCCGGCAGGCGGTCAGCCTGCCTCCGAATGCCCGATCACCCTCGCCTGTACTTGGACCCCCCGAGCGAGGTCCCAAGCCAGTTTCCCGACCCTTGCCTCACCAGTTTCAGTATCACGAGACGGGGGTCGCCCGTCAAGGACAAGTCTGCCTATGCACAGGATTTATGATCGGGCCCGGGCTGATGGGCTCACCAGAGGCGGCCGGGGGACTCCACGCGGACCTCGTTGAGCCGCTGTGAGCGACGATAGGTGTTGCTGGGGCGACCGCCGTTGATCCTGACATCGTCCCTGACATCCAGGGTCAGCTGGTCCCAACTGACGTACAGCATCGGAGGTGCCGAGCCCATGAGCCCGTCACGGCGGCCATAGGCCCAGTCCCCAGGGGCATATCGGACCGGTTCACGGGTGGCCTCGGCCAGGAACTGCTGGGTGGCTGACGGCAGCACCAGCGAAGGATGGACCTGGACCATGACCTGGCCGGAATGATCGCTGCCGGCCTTCGGGGCGGTTTCGCATGCGGCCAGCAGTGCCAGGACAGGCATGAAGGCTGTCAGAATGACCTCTCTCTTGGACATGTCATCACCTGCCACGAGTATGCCACGGATCCGGGTCCGGGCAACCGGAAAGGGCCACTGACTGATGGGCGCTTACTGCTGGCGGAGTCGATCGATCACCGCCGTCGACCCCAGTCCTGGGCGGTGTGCAAGGACCTTCAACTCGATCTGGAGTTCCCGGACCAGGTCGTGCTCGGTGATCTCCTCGGGCTTGTAATCACCACCCTTGACGTAGATGGATGGACGAATCTGGCGGATCAACTGCTCGGCCGTCGGTTCGTCGAAGACGATGACATAGTCGATGCAGTGCAGTTCCTCGAGGATCTCGGTGCGTTCACGCTGATCGAACACCGGTCGATCCTCTCCCTTGAGGATCCTGACCTGTTCATCACTGTTGACGCCGACGACCAGGATGTCGCCCTGCTTCTTCGCCTCCTTCAGGTAGGCCACGTGACCGGCGTGGATCACGTCGAAACAGCCGTTGGTCAGCACGATGCGACGACCGGCCTCCCGGTGCGATGCAAGCTCGAGTACCAGGTCCGGCATGGTCCTGGTCTTTCCGTGCATGTCGGAGACCAGCTCAAGCAGGCGAGCCCGCACCGAGGCCAGGGGAATCGGCGTCGCACCGAATGATTCGACCTGCAGGCCGGCCGCCACGTTGGCCAGCATCACGCTGGCGGGCCAGCTGAACTCGTTGGCGCGGCCAGCGGCGAGTGCCGCCAGCACCGTGTCGCCGGCGCCGGTGACGTCATAGACGTTCCTCGCCTGGGTTCGGACATGTTCGACGTCCTTACCGAAGGCGACCATCGCTCCGTCGCGATCGAGTGTCAGCACGGCTGCATCGAGCTCAAGCGAATCGAGCAGCTGCGTGGCCAGGGACTTCGCATGTTCGCTCGTCGAGTCGAGGCAGGAGTCAAGACCGCCAGCAAGCTCGGCCTCCGAACGGTTGGGCGTGATGCAGGTGGCCCCGGTGTACTTCGTGAAGGAGCTGATCGCGGCTGGATCGACAAGGATCGGTCGGCGATGCTGCCTGGCACACTCGATCACTTGGCTGCAGAGATACTCGGTGCAGACACCCTTGTTGTAATCCTCCAGGCAGACCACGTCGACGGATTCCATGGCCTCCCTGATTCGGCCCAGCAACCGGTCGGCGATCTCCTTCGAGATCGGGCTGCTGGACTCCCTGTCGACGCGGAACATCTTCTGCGGATGCCGATGCTGGGCAAGGCCGACGAGAGTCTGCTTGAGCGTGGTCGGACGGGAGGCATCGACAAGGATTCCGTCAGTGGAGCACCCTGCTGTTTCCAGCAGTCCCAGCAACTGCTCCCGCTGCGGATCATCGCCGGTGATCCCGAAGCAGGACACCTGAGCCTCCATGGCTCGCAGTGATCGGGCGACATGGCTTGCGCCACCGGGGGAACAGGTGGACCGTGATGGATCCAGGTGGAGTACCGGGACCGGGGCATCGGGGCTGAGCCGTTCAGCCGCCCCACTGACCTGCTCGTCGAGCATGAAGTCCCCGATGACCATCGCCGTGAAGGGACGGTAGTCGGACATTCCCTGGATCAGTTGCGTGACGTTGTCGCTCATGGCTCGGCTCCATCGGTGAACCAACCCACCAATCTACTTGATTTGGCGGACCTTTTGGAGCGCGTCCTCCAGCCCGAAGTCACTGGTGAGCTCCATGGCGAGGTCGGGCACGACCACGGACCTGCCGATCGCCGCCGCCCCACCGAGTGCGTGCACCTTGACCCAGTCCTTCCTGGTCATCATGACGGCATCGACGGGCTCCATTCGTGCGATCCGGGAGAGCAAGTCCCGGTCGTAGACCTGGTGATCCTTCACGGGAACATCCCAGACGACCGTTGCCCCGGAATGCTCCGCCTGGATGCGAACGCTCGCAGGACGACCCACGCCCAGGATCGTACCCACCGTCATTCCATCAAGCCGGGCCAACTCCTCCCGCCGCATGGATCCATCGACCTCGTGGAGGTCGATCCCCTGCCAGACGTGTCGAGCCCGCGCGATCGGACGCTTCCCTGTGATGGCGATGATCCGCTGTTGCAGGTGGTCCAGTTGTTCCGTCCCGACCGCATCCGCGTGCGTGATGATCACGCCGTCAGCACGGCCGAGGGACCCCGCCGGTTCACGCAACCACCCGGCAGGCAGCAGACGATCATCAAGGCACGGGCGAGTCGCATCGACCAGCACAAGGTCGAGGTCTCGATGGATGCGACGATGCTGGAACCCATCATCGAGCACGACCACGTCGACGTTCGTGTCACCCGCCAGGTGTCGACTGATGGCGGCGTGTCGATCCGGGTGGACGATGATCGGGATTGATGGAAGCACCAGTTCATGTTCCATGGCCTCGTCGGACGAACCATGTGAATCGGAACCGTAACCACGCAGTGCGACGGCTGGAGAAAATCCCATAGAGCAAAGCCTGTGCACCAGCCAGGCGACCATCGGCGACTTGCCGGTACCACCGGCGACGATGTTCCCGACGGAGATCACCGGGACATCGACCTTCGCCGCCTGACGATGATCGAAGCGACGATTTCTCAGGGAGACCACGCCTCCGTACACCCATGATCCGATCGTCGCGATCGGTCGTGGCAGGCTCGGCGCGGGTTGCTCGTGGGCGTTGTTCATTCGTCTGGTTGATCGGAACCGGTGAACGTGTCTTCCAGGAGCCGGGTCGATTCGGCTGCGTGCAGCCTGAAATTGTTCACGACATCGGCCATCGCGACAACGACGATCAGGACGACCAGCAGCAGGCACGCCAGCCAGCACAGGATATAGGCCCTGGGATGGACGACCGGATCGACCAGGCTCAGGGAAACGAACAGGAGCGGGATCTGCACCAGGGCGATGGCGATCGAGGATCGCCGGATGATCCGCCTGCTTCTGGGCACATCGGGTCTTCCCAGCCGGATCCAGTAGAGAACAAGGAAGACCATGGCCACCACCCCCAGAGGCACGGTCGCCACGGGGGGCATGTGTACGACGGCATGGATCAACATGACGGCTCTCCCGGGCGTGCCACCGCTCGGTGAGAGAGCATGGGGACCAGTCGGACCATCGGCAGGCCCATGACGGTCGTTGGATCGCCGTCGCAGGACAGTGGCCACCCGGCATCGACGCGATCGGAATAGTTGTATGCACCCGCCTTGCCTCGCCAGTGTTCCTGGTCCAGGTACTGCTCCAGGACATCGTCATCGATCCGACCAAGGTGGACATCGGCCTGGTCATGAAACAGGTGGCGCTGGCGAGTCCGACGATCAAGAATGCAGACACCGGTCACGACCTGGTGCGTCCTCTCCATGAACGATTCGATCATCTCTTGAGCGGCCTGCCTGCAGGCGGGCTTCCCGATCACCGTCCGATCGATCGAGCACACGGTGTCGGCCGCGAGGATCACGGGTTGATCCTCAAGGGAGTCACGGCCGTCGATGACCTGCATCGCCTTGAAGTACGCCAGGGAGATCACCAGCGAGGGCACGCTGTCGACGTGATGATCAATTCGGAAGAGGCTGTCCTCGATCCCGGCGGGCACGACCA
>PARI01000039.1 GCA_002711415.1 Phycisphaerae bacterium
CTGACTGCGATTGCGGTGGCGGCGGTGGTGGCGGTGAAGGCTGCGGCGAAGCCGGAGCAGGCGACTGCTGCGTGCCGAATGGTTCAGTGGCCTGTGATGACGCAGCCTGCTGCGATGCCATCTGTGCTGCAGATGCGTTCTGCTGCGAGACCGAGTGGGACCAGCTCTGTGCCGATGCGGCCGCCAAGTCCGATGAATGCAAGTGCGGTGGCGGCGGCGGTGGCGATCCAACTTGTGGCGAAGCCGGAACCGGAAATTGCTGCGAAGCGACCGGCACCCCGTACTGTGACGACCAGGTCTGCTGCGATGCCATCTGTGCTGCAGATGCATTCTGCTGCGAAACCGAGTGGGACCAGATCTGTGCTGATGCGGCTGCCATGTCGCCTGACTGCGACTGCGGTGGCGGCGGCGATCCGGCATGCGGCGGAGTCGGAACCGGCAACTGCTGCGAAGCAAATAGCACCCCGTACTGCGATGACGCTGCATGCTGCGACTCTGTCTGTGCCGTGGAACCGTTCTGCTGCGAGACCGAGTGGGACCAGGAGTGTGCCGACTTGGCCGCTGATGACGACGCTTGTAACTGCGGCGGCGGCGGTGGTGTCGAGAACGATGACTGCAGTGGAGCCGTCGAGATCTTCGATGGTGACAGGCTGTTCTCGACACTCGACGCGACGGTCTCGGGTCCGGATTGGGATCTGCCCAAGGAGTGCGACGGAGGATTCGGAACCGCGTTCGGTCCCGACATCTGGTTCTTCTACTTCCCGACCTGCAACGGTACGCTCACTGTCAGCACGTGCAACAACGCTGACTATGACACCCGACTTGCAGCGTACGCAGAGTGCAACCCGGACACGTTCCTGGCCTGCAATGACGATGCCCCTGACTGTGCTGGATTCACTTCACTGCTGCAGATGCAGGTCCAGTGCAACACCATGGTCCTCATCCGAGTGGGCGGATTCGACACCGCTACCGGCTCAGGAACCATCACCATCTCCTGCGAAGGAGAGGATTGTGGTGGTGGCGGCCCGAGCTGCGGCGATGTCAACTCCGGCGACTGCTGCGAAGCGAACGGCAGCCCGTACTGTGACGACTCCGAATGCTGCGAAGTCGTCTGCAACGCGGATCCGACCTGCTGCGACACTGAGTGGGACGAGATGTGTGCCGCGATGGCAGGCGAGTCCTGCGACCTGTGCGACAGCGGCACGGTCTGCATCGCGGATCTCAACGGTCACCTCATCGTTGACGGAGCCGACCTCGGAATCCTGCTTGGTGCATGGACTCCGAATGACCTGATCGCCGACCTCAACGGTGACCTCATCGTTGATGGAGCCGATCTCGGCATCATGCTGGGACAGTGGGGCCCCTGCAAGCCCTGATCCCAGACATCATGCCAGTGCGAAACCTCAGCCCCCGGCCTCGGCCGGGGGCTTTTTTTCGAAGATGAAAAAGTGAGTCCGGTAGTGATTTTCCTGCAAGGCCCCTTGGCTGTCTGACGCGTAGGATTGAAGAGTTTTCCTTTGCCCGCCGAATAGTGCGGGGTACGATTGTTCTGGCCGCTGGATCACAAATCGTGGTTTTCCGGCCCGGCAGCCGCCCTGGGACGAGATCGAGATGATGAAGCAACTCACAGCACTCCTGATACTTCTGGCAAGCCTGGTGACGGAAACCGCATCGGGCCAGGTGCGATTGAACGAGATCAGGATCGCCCAGCCAGGACCTGACACGCAGGAGTACATCGAGCTGGCCGGCCCGGTCGGCATGGATCTTGCCGGCCTCTCGGTCCTCGTGGTCGCTCCGGCGCCCTCTGGCGGCGTCATTGGCCAGGGTGTGGTCGTTGGAGCGATCCCGCTCAACGGATTCATCATGCCTGCCGACGGTTTTTTCGTCATCGCGGAACCGACCTTCAAGCTCGGTCAGGCCGACCTGGTCACGAACCTGCCGCTGAACGAGAACTTCAACCTGAACATACTCCTGGTCAAGGGCTTCACGGGCGGACCAGGGATGGACCTTGATCCGGACAACAACTGCCAGTTGAACACCACGCCCTGGGATTCGCTGGCCGATGCGGTCGTGATCATCGTGTCACAGCAGCCAGCCGGCTGCGTCTATTTCGACATCACGGTCGGACCAAACCTTGACGATCCGGACACCACGATCCCCGGGCACGTGTTCCGCTGCGAAACAGGTGCCGCCCTGGTCAGCCAGTGGAATGTCGGCATCAACAGCATTCCTGGAAGCGACTCGCCCGGTGCCGTCAACGGCTCATGTGAGATCACGGACGAATGCCTTGAATCAGGGGTGCCCGCCGCATGCTGCAAGATCGTCTGCAACCTGAACGCGGACTGCTGCGATCTGATCTGGGACTCCTTCTGTGAGACGCTCGCACTGGAGAACTGCACCTCTGCCGCCTGTGGAGATCCAGGTTCGGGCTCATGCGACATCCCGAACAACAACCCTGGCTGCGATGACGCCGAATGCTGCGCCGAAGTCTGCGAACAGGATCCGTTCTGCTGCCAGGAGGTATGGGACCCCGAATGCGCCAAGAAGGCGGCCGACATCTGTGATGACTGCCCGGCCGACTGTGTCGGGGATCTCAATGGAGACAATGTCGTTGATGGAGCCGACCTGGCCGTGCTGCTGGGGGACTGGGACGGCAGCGGCTGTGCCGATCTCGATGGCAACGGTATCGTTGACGGCTCGGATCTGGCGATGCTCCTGGGCAACTGGGGCAAATGCAAGAAGAGCGGCGGCAAGTGAGGAGCCACGGCTCCCTTGCTCCACTTGGCATCGGACAGGCGAAACCGTACACTTGCATCCCTTGATCTGAATCAAAGGAGCAAGCCCACGTGAAGCCGAGTGACCTCAAGCCGGGAATGGCCATCAAGATCAATGGTGATGTCAATGTCATCAGTACCATGGAACACGTCAAGCCCGGAAAGGGTCCGGCCTACGTCCAGGTGAAGGTGAAGAGCATCAGCTCGGGTTCGGTCGTGGAGAAGCGACTTCGTTCCGCCGAGGAGGTCGATCAGGTCGACATCGACCGAAGGGCGATGGAGTACCTCTACGCCGATGGAAGTGGATTCGTCTTCATGGACCAGGAGACCTTCGACCAGGTCACGCTCGAGGAATCGTTTGTCGGCGACAAGATGCTGATGGTCAAGCCGAACACCGAGATCACGGTCCTCTTCTGCGAGGGTAATCCAGTCGATGTGGAACTGCCGACCTGCGTCGAGTTGAAGGTTGTTGACACGCCACCAGGTATCAAGGGGGCCACCGCGACCAACCAGCTCAAGGAAGCGCTCTGTGAAACCGGACTCAAGACCAGGGTCCCCCCCTTCATCACCAACGGGGAGATGATCAAGGTCAATACCGTCGATGGAAGCTACAACTCCAGGGCGTAGCGTCCGGCTCACCTGCCCGAGGGAACTCCCCCACCCGGATCCTCCAGCATCCGCTTCCTGTGGGACCGCTCGATCTGCAGGTAGCGACTGAGCCATCCGACCAGAAGGTAGAGTGGGATCGTGTCCAGGAGGCCGCAGGCCGCCTTGAAGGCGTACCCGGTAAGTATCAGGAGCAGGATCTGCCCCCCTGCGGGCTGAGCCGGATCAAGCACTCCGACAAGACCCCCCACTTGCCAGGTGATGAGGATCACCGCCGCCGTATCCACCATCTGACTGACCAGTGTCGATGCATTGTTCCGAAGCCAGAGCATCCTTCCCCTGGTGAGCTGCTTCCAGAAGTGATACAGCCAGACGTCGCAGAACTGCGCGAGAAAGTACGCGGCCATCGAGGCGAAGACGGCTGCGAACGCAAGCGTGCGGATCTCGAAGAACAGTGGCTCCCTGCCGGCCTGGTCCCGCATGACAAGGCCCTGCTGGTCCAGCTGCTCGAATCCCGGCAGCGCACCACCGAGCCAGAGTATGAAGATGACCCATGCGTTCAGGAGCAGGCCGACCCAGACCACGGCATTCGCACGTGCCTTTCCATAGAGCTCGCAGATCAGGTCGGTGCAGAGAAAGGTCAGGGGGTATGGCAACACGCCCACGGCGACGGCGAACACGAGTGTACCCGCTCCGTCGGCTCGATCGATCTCCGCGAGCTTGATGAACCGCGTCACTCCGAGGATGTTCAGCATCGTCAACGTGCCGAGAAACAGCCCGGAGATCAGGAGAAAAACCCGCTCGCGCCGAGCCTGGAGTGCCGATGCCTCGATTGGGTGCAATGGCTTGGACATGACGCTGTGATTCCGAATTCTACTGCTGGTCAACCATGCTGGCGATCGCCCGCCTGCCGATGCTTCCGATGATGGCGAAGGCGATGATCATGAGGACTATACCCCCGATCACAACCCAGGTTCCAGACTCGCTGGCAAGCTCTTGGATGTCCCTGGCACCGGTGTTTCGCCCCTGGGCGGCAAGGTAGGCAGCGACCGCTGTTCGTGGCGTCATCCCCATCAGCGTGCCCAGCATGTACGGCATCAGGCTGACACCCGTGGATGCCATCGCCAGGTTGGTCAGGGCGAACGGGGAGTTCGGAGGAAGCCTCAGCAGCGAGACGACCAGCACCGTCCGACCAAAGGCCTTGTCGACCAAGGCCTCCCTGAACACCTTCCACCGTGGATTCCGATCGATCATTCGTCCGACCGCATTGCGTGCGACCAGACGGGACACCATGAACCCGACAAGGGCCCCCCCGAGGAACCCGACCAGAGCGGCTGGAAGGCCGAAGGCGACACCGAAGACCCATCCACCGAGTATGGCCTGGGCATAGGTTGGCAGCAGGCCGGTTCCGCTGGTCAGGGCGAAGAACGCCATGTACGCGAACAGCCCGAGAAGGAATCGGCCTTGCAACCAGTCCGAGATCGGCCCGAGGTTCGCAAGAAGCACGAAACCGAGCATGAACGGAGCGGTGACCCAGAACAAGCCGAGGATCCCTGCACGAAATAAGCCAGGATCGTATGAGCGTGGTGACTCGGTCTCGTCGGACATCTAGTTTTCCGAGGCCCCGGGCTCGATGTGCAGTGAATCGATGTCAACCTGATCCGATGGTGGCTGATCCGGAGTTCCGGAGCTCGTCGCAGGCACCTGAAGTTCCTGGAACTTCACCTCTTCTACCACGGGCGTCGGATCACCGAGCAGGTAGGCCACCTCGTCGAAGAAGTGGGCCGACTCATCGACGAATCGCGCGGGCAAGGCAGCAACCCTGCATGTGATGCGCAGCTCGGGCACGGAGGAGTCCTCGTCCATCGTGACCGTGAACTTCCAGTGCCGGTCCTGCCTGTATGCGTCGGTCTGCGGCCCTGCGTAGTCTCTCCTGAGTTCCCTGAGAATCTCGATCCGCTGCCCGGTTGAATCGACCCAGACCTCGTTGACCATGACGTACCAGTCGAAGTACTCGGGATTCTCGCTCGCAGTGACCGCCGCATCCCAGACCTGGTCCTTGGAAAAACCCGGATATGACCGAGTGTGCGAGGAACAGGCGACCATGTTGACCTGCATGAGGCATGCCAGGATGAGCATGAATGCGCGATGGTTCATCGATGGGCTCCGGACGACGGTTTGATGGATATAGAATCCCCCGTCAAGCCTGCATGGTCAAGTCGAGCACGGCGACGGCATGATCTTGAAGCCTGAATACTCACCCGTTGCCATGGACTGCTCGATGGTGATGCCAGTGATGTTGGTGGCCATGCGTCCCATGAGCGCGGACCTGAAGCGGTTCAGGGCCTCGACCGTGCCTTCGATGATGCATCGGACCGTGCCATCAGGCTCGTTGCGCACCCACCCGCTCACGGGAAGACCGGAGGCCGCCTGACAGGCCGTGTTTCGAAAACCGACCCCCTGGACCATGCCGGAGTACGTGATGGTCTCCCGTATCTGCATGTGGCTACAACTGCTCGTACGCCTCGGCAGGGATCTCGGCGTTGGTGTACACCTTCTGCACGTCGTCCAGGTCCTCCAGAGCATCCACGAGCCTGAGAATCTGGACCCCGATCTTCGTGTTGCAATCGACCATGGTCTGGGGGGTGTTGGTCACCTCGGCACTGGCCAGTTCGATCTCCGCACCCTCCAGAGCGTCCTTGACGCCGTGAAAGGAGGACGGGTCACACGTGACCTGCCAACCGCCATCGGGGTCGCTCGTGACATCATCAGCACCGGCCTCCAGGGCCACCTCCATGAGCCTGTCCTCGTCGATCCTGCCATGCTCGATCAGAAAGACACCCTGCTGGGTGAACCCGAACGCAACCGATCCCTGCACCCCCATCTTGCCGTTGTTCTTGTCGAAGATCGAACGAATCTCGGCAGCCGCCTTGTTGACGTTGGCGATGAGACAGTCAATCAGGACCGCGACTCCACCGGGGCCGTACCCCTCGTAGCGGACCTCCTCGTACTGCTCGCCATCGGCTCCTCCATCACCCTTCTTGATCGCCTTCTCGATCGTGTCCTTGGGCATGTTGACCGCCTTGGCATCGTCGATGGCGTATCGGAGGGTCGTGTTGAACTTGGGATCCCCACCACCGTTTCGGGCGGCGACGATGATTGCACGAGAACACTTGGACCACTGCTTGCCCCGCTTGGCATCCTGTCGGCTCTTGCGGTGCTTGATGTTCGCCCATTTGCTGTGTCCGGCCATGACCTGTCACTCCAGTCGGAACGAGAATCTGCAAGTGCGTGGAATCGACTCCATGCATCGGGAACGAGCCCGGCGGCCACCACGTTCCAGATCTCCGGGGGATCCGTTACTTCCTGCCGCTCTTCTTCCTGGCCTTCTTGGCGGCCTTCTTCACTGTCTTCTTCGTGGCCTTCTTGGCCGACTTCTTCGTGGACTTCTTGGCAACCTTCTTCACCGACTTCTTGGCGGCCTTCTTCGTGGTCTTCTTGGCCGACTTCTTCGCGACCTTCTTCGTGGTCTTCTTGGCGACCTTCTTCGTGGTCTTCTTGGCGACCTTCTTCGTGGTCTTCTTGGCCGACTTCTTCGCGGCCTTCTTGGCGCTGCTTGCCGCACTGGCCTTGGCCTTGGCCTTGGCGGCCGCACGCTCCTCGGCCTTCTTCTGCTCGGCAAGGGCCGCGGCCTCCAGCTGAGCCAGCTCCTTCTTCAACTTGGCGATCCGTGTCTTCAGCTTCCCGCTCTTGGCCTCCGCATCGATCGAACGTTGCAGGCGCAGGTACGTCGAGATGGCCTTGGCCGAGGTCACCTGTCGGGTCAACCATGCATGGAGGGATTCGACGTCATGAGGCTCGTCGATGATGCCGTGATCGAACATCAACGCATGCAGCTGGTCATCCACGGGCATCGAGTGGACATCGAAGGACAGCAGCAGAACACGTCCGGACACGAATGGGACCATCCCGTCCAACTGCTGGATGTAGTTCTTGATCTCCCGCTTACCGCGTTCATGAAGGTGGGACAGGCTGACCTTGTGCTCGGTACGGTAGACGTGGTTCAACGCTGCGCGAAGCCTCTCCGCCCTCTCCTGGACGCGGGGGTACCTCACGCCGATGGTCTGGACGATCTCATGGGGAAAACAGACCCTCAACTCGTTGATGTCCACGGAGTTCTGCAGCAACCTGTCCATCGCGGCATGTGCCTGGTCGGTGCTGGCCTCCCAGAGCAGGAAGGAGTAGACCATCACCAGGATCGGATCCTGCTCGGGCGATTCGTGCGAATCAACGTCAAGTTCGCGCTCGGTGCCGGACAACTTCCTGATCAGACCGTTGAACTTCGATGCATTCGGGGATTTCGACTTCACGATTACTCCTGTCCTTCCTGGCCAGCCGGATCATCGGCCCTGCCCGTCTCATCACCTGGCTCGATCCCGTCCCGTATGGCACTTTCGACCGAGGCCTGTTTCTTGATCGACTCGTCGAGTACGAATTCGAGCCGTGGAATCCGACGAAGGGCGACCTTGTCTCGCAGCCGGGACCTGACATGACCGCATGCAGCGGTCAGCCCACCCATCGTGACCTTCGAGTACTCCGCAGGGAGTATCGACACGTGGACGCGTGCACTGTCCAGATCGCTGGCCACGTTCACCCCGGTGATCGTCACCATGCCCTTGATTCTCGGGTCACCCAGGCCATCCATGATGACTTCCTGGAGAGCCCGCTGAAGGACCGATGAGACCTGGTCCGTACGCAGGCTGCTCGCATGCTGATCAAGACCGCGCGAGGACCGTTCCAATCTGGGCATGGGTCAGATGGTCCTCGCGATCTCGATGGTCTTGTAGCACTCGAGGATGTCGCCTTCCTTGATGTCGTCGTAGCCGACGATCTTCATGCCGCATTCCTGGCCGGAACGGACCTCCTTGGAGTCATCCTTGAACCGCTTCAACTGGTCAAGTCGACGATCCTTCTCGACGACGATTCCATCACGAGTGACACGGATCTGGGCGTTCCGCTCGATGATCCCGTCGGTGACGTAGCAACCAGCGACCGCACCGACACGGGAGATCTTGAAGACCTGGCGGACCTCGGCGTGACCGAGGACCTCGAGCTTCAACTCCGGCTCGAGCAGGCCGGAAAGCGCCTTCTCGATGTCGTCGGTGATGTCATAGATGACGTCATAGAGCCTGATGTCGATGGATCGGTCCTCCGCGGCCTTGCGTGCCTTGGCGGAACTCGTGACGTTGAACCCGATGATGATCGCTCCGGTCGCCTCCGCGAGGGCCACATCGCTCTCGTTGATCCCGCCGACGGCGGTATGCTTCAGGCTGACCTGGACCTCGTCGGTGCCGATCTTGCCGAGCACGCTCTGCAGCGTTTCGACGGAGCCCTGGACATCCGCCTTGACCACGAGTGGGAGTTCCTTGCGATTCTGGCTCGCCAGGTGATCGAAGATGTTGTCCAGCGTGACCTTGGGAGCCGCCAGGTCCCGCTCCCTCTCCTGCTGGCGACGTTCCTCGGCTGCGGCCTCGGCCGCCTTGAGTGAATCAACAGAGTAGAAGTTGTCACCGGCATCAGGCAGTTCATCGATGCCCGAGACCGCCACCGGGCAGGATGGACCGGCCATGTCGGACCGTTGCCCGTGATCGTTGACGATGTCTCTGATACGTCCGTATCCACGGCCGATGACCACGAAGTCGCCCTTGTTGAGGGAGCCTTCTTGAACAAGCAGCTGGGCGACGGGACCTCGGCCGGGCTCGACCTTGGCCTCGAGCACCGTACCGACCGCATGCCCATCGAAGTCGGCCTTCAGCTCCAGCAACTGCGCCTGGAAGTCGATGATGTCCAGAAGGTCCTGGATGCCCTCGTTCTTGATCGCACTGGTCCGGATCACCTCGGTCTGGCCACCCCACTCAACCGGATTGAGTTCGTGCTCGGCCAGCTGACCCAGGATCCTCTGGATGTTGTCATTGGTCGCCTCGGGCTTGTCGACCTTGTTCAAGGCGACCACGATCGGAACCTCGGCGGCCTTGGCATGGTTGATCGATTCGATCGTCTGGGGCATCACACCATCGTCTGCGGCGATGACCAGGATGACCACGTCGGTCACCTTGGCGCCACGCGAGCGCATGGCGGTGAAGGCCTCGTGGCCGGGCGTGTCGATGAAGGTAATGAGTCGCTCGTGGTCACCTGCCTTGACCGGGACCTGGAAGGCGCTGGTGGCCTGGGTGATGCC
This sequence comes from Phycisphaerae bacterium, assembly GCA_002711415.1. Taxonomy (GTDB): domain Bacteria; phylum Planctomycetota; class Phycisphaerae; order Phycisphaerales; family SM1A02. Next base: position 9,619 of record PARI01000039.1, read on the forward strand.
ACCAGCCTCGCCCTCGGCGACGTTGGCATTCCGGATCCGATCCAGCAGCGAAGTCTTGCCATGATCGACGTGCCCGAGGATCGTGACAACGGGTGGTCGGGATCGCTCGTCGACGCGGTCGCGGTCCTCGAAGGTCTCCTCGATCCTCTGTTCCGCGGTCTTCTGCTCGATGACCTGGAGCTCAATGCCGAATGAGAGCATCAGCTCGACCGCCTTCTCGGACTCGATCGAGGAGTTGACGGTGTACTGCTCGCCCTCGAGGAACAACTGCTTGATCATCTCGGCGGCACGAATCCCGCTCTTGGAGGACAGTTCCTTGATGGTCAGTGGCTCGGGCAGCTTGATGACACCCCCTGCCTCCCTGGGAATCCTCGCCTTGGAGCCTCCGCCACCCTTCTTGTTCTTGTCCCTGCGATGGGCCTTGAAGAAGCCACCGGACTTGTTCAGTCGATGCTCTCGTTCGAGCAGGTCCTGCTCTCGCCATGGCTCAAACGGCTTGTCTTCCCGATTGACCGCTCGGCCGGAGCGGCCGGTCTGCCCTTCGGAGGAGGTGCCGGATCGACGCTTGTTCCGAGCGGACTTCTTCCGACCATCAGAGCCCTGCTGGCCGTGTTCCATGTCCGGAGGCATCGCAGTGAATTCACCGGCACCACGTCCACCCCTGGGCCCACCGCTCCTGATGGAGGGGCCAGAGGAATCGGAATACCGCTTCGGCTGTCTCGGTGGAATCGGATCAGGACTCTCGACCCTGATGACCTTCGGGCCGGACAGGTTGATCTTCTTCGGAGTCTCGAGCTTCGGCCCGACGGGCTTGATCGTCTTTGGTCTCTCCGGAACATTCATCTGGGGCGATTCACCGGATGGATCAAGACCTTCGTCACCCGGTGGCTCGGTATCGGTCTCCGGCGAATCCGGTCCTGCCACCATCGCGGCGGGCGCAACCGGCTTCTGTTCATCCGGAGATTCTGCCGGCGTCGGCGCGGGAGCGTCCTCCGAGACAGTGTCTTCAACGACTTCGACGGGAGCGGTCTTCTTGGCGGTCTTCTTCGCCGTCTTCTTGGCGGTCTTCTTCCTCGCCTTGGCGACATCGACCTTCTCGGATGTCTCCACCGCGGTGGCGACCGAGGACTCGGATTCACCGAACCACTGGCGAATCGTCTCGGCAAGACCGAGCGACACCGCGGACATGTGATTGGTGATGCCGGGGATCTCCTCGGCCTCGCACTTCTTGACGATGTCCTTGGAACTCACGCCGAGTTCCTTGGCGAGCGTGTGGACCCTGAATGGAGCTGCTTTCTTGGACATGGCGAATTGCTTTTAACGCTACTCCTGTGACTTCTCGAGTTCGGAACCGGCATCACCGGAATCCTGGGCTGGTTCCACCTGTTCACCATCGGCCTGTTCTTCATCCATGCTGCCAAGAATCGAATCGGCGGCATCCTCCGCTTCCTGGTCGACCTCGACGGCTTCGCCCGAGTCCTCCCCACCGAGCACCGCGGCGACGGCAGCCTCCTCCTCTGCGGCGAGGGCGGCAGCCTCCTCCTTCTCACGCTGCTGTTCCTCGGCAACGATCTTGGCCTGCTCGGCACATGACTCGACGATGCGGGCGGCCAGTTCCGGCTCCATGCCGAGCTCGTCCTCCAGGACGCTCTCGCCGACCTCCTCGATGTCGAACACGCTGATCATGCCAAGGGCACCCATGCGATCCAGCATCTCTTCGTTGACGCCCTCCATGGGCTTGAGGGTCTGCTCGAGTCGCTCCAGTCCCTTGGTGAATTCCGCCGGCGTGAGGATGTCGATGTCCCAACCGGTCAGTCTCGCCGCGAGTCGGACGTTCTGCCCCCTCCGGCCGATGGCCAGGGAAAGCTGATCCTCTCGAACGATGATCGTCGCCCGACCGAGCTCGAAACAGAGGCTGACCTCCTCGACCTCGGCTGGCTTCAGTGCGTTGGAGATGAGGATCTGACTCGACTCGTTCCAGCGAACGATGTCGATCTTCTCACCACCCAGCTCGTCGACGATGTTCCGGATGCGGCTTCCTCGGACACCCACGCAGGCGCCGACGGCATCGACCTTTGAATCGATCGAGCTGACGGCCAGCTTCGTCCTGAACCCGGGTTCACGGCTCATGGCCTTGATCTCGATGACACGTTCTGCGACCTCGGGAACCTCGGTCTCGAACAGGCGCCTGATAAAGTCCTGATCGCTTCTGCTCAGGACGATCTTGACCTGGTTGCCGGCATCACGCACGTCAAGGATCAGACACCTGACCCGATCACCGGACTGGAACTGCTCTCCAGGAATCTGCTCGGAGCGGGGCATGAACCCCTCGGCGCGATCGATCTGGACGACCAGTGCACCGCCTTCGTACCTCTGGGCGGTGCCGGTGACCAGGTCACCCTGCCGCTTGGCGAATTCGTCCAGCAGGCTGTTTCGTTCGTCCTCGCGAAACTTCTGGATCATGACCTGCTTGGCGGTCTGGGCCGGGATGCGGCCCAGCTGCTCGAGGGGGATCTCCTCGATGGTCTCGTCCTCGTTGTTGCGCCAGATCCTGATCTCACCGGTCTGGCGATCCATCTGGCAGCCGAACTCCTCGGCATCGAGCGAGTTGAAATGCTTGCGAGCGGCGCTGACCATCGCCTGCTCGAGGTCGTTGATCAACAACTCGGGATCAATGTTCCGATCCTTGGCGATTGAATCGAGGATTCTGAGTGTTTCTGAATTCATGTTCCTGGCTCTGCTTGGATTACCTGGTTGTCGGGATGTCGTGGCGCCTGGGCCACAGGATCAAAAATGAAGAAGGCCTCGGAAATCGAGTACTTCCGTGGCCTGCATGCTGCCGTATGAAAACGGCAACCCCGTTGTGAAGGCACCTCACCTCATGCGAGGATCCTCCAACGGAACAGGCTGGAATCGGAGCCTGACGATGCCACCGACCGCAAAACGGGCGGAATGGCGGGCGTGATGGTGCCCTGGCACATCATCGAAGACTGACGAGTGAAGAACGCATCAGCAATCCTCGACAGGGGCTGGGCATCATTGATGATGCCCGGACCCATGGGATCGATCCCTGAACCGCTGCTGGACCACCCAGCAGCCGATCCGGAAGTGTACGACCACACCATCTGGTGCGTCAATCCAGGCAGGCCACGAAGGCCCCTCAGGGCCCCACAAGGCTTGTTCAGATGATACGGAGGGCCCGGTTACCCCTCACCTGGCCGATATGTGCCTTGAACTTGGTCTGTTCATGGACCTGCACGGTCAGGGGACTGCTGGCGGGCTTCCCGGTGGTGATGACGTCACCGACCTCGAGCCCGCGAAGCTCGCTGAGGGTGATGGTGGTCTCGGCCAGGGTGCTGGTCAACTGGACGGGGGTCTCCTGGAGCACCCTGGAGATGGTCGGGGACACCTCGTGCTTGCTCGCCTCGTCCGATGAGGCGAACCAGTTGCGTGCACTGAGCTCCTCGATCATCGGCTGGATGACCTTGAAGGGGATGCAGAACTTCATCGATCCATGGCTGCCCGCCATCTTGAAGGAGAATCCAATCACGATCACGACCTCGTTGGGCGAGACGATCTGGGCCAATTGGGGGTTGGTCTCGCTCGCCTCGAGCGTGAACTCCATCGGCCTGAACCCCTGCCATGATTCGGAGAGGGAGGTCGTCGCCCTGGTGATCAGCTGCCGAGCAAGCCTCGACTCGATCTCGGTCATGGGCCTGTCGGGGATGTGGGAGGAGTCGCTTCCGCCACCGAGAAGTCGATCGATCACGGGGAAAAGCACCTCCGAATCCAGTTGGAGGCATGCCTGCCCTTCCAACGGGCTGCACCCGAGAATGCTGAAGCTGGTCGGGTTGGGCAGTTCGTCGACGAACTCCGAGTAGCTCATCTGACTGGCGCCGGAGACCTGGACCTCGACGATCGTCCTGAGGTATCCGGACAGAGCGGCCCCGAACGAACGGGCGAAGGGCTCGTGCAGCCTCTGGAACGATCGGACCAGATCCTTGCCGATCCGCTCGGGCCGCTTGAAATCGTATGGGCGGATCTCGATTCGCTCCCGATCACCGCGAAAGCACGAGAAGATCTCGACAGGGCCGTCCTCGGGACCGATACGGCCCTGCCCGACGGCTTCTTTCAGCAGATTGATGTCGTCCTGGGCCAGCTTGTCCTGCATGAGCACCTCGCATCTCCCTGGTTCTCTTATCGGAAGGCTCGAGGCCGCTTCTTGAGCATGGGATACGCATCGAGCCCCGGCGTACTACCATTGTGTGTGGACAAGTGAGGTGAATCCATGAATTCAAGTCTTCGAACCAGCTCGATCCTTCTCCTCCTGGCCGGTGGCCTGGCGTTCCTCGCCGGACCTGGCAGGCCCGCCAATGCCCAGGAGGTCCAGGCCAGCGTGATGCCCGGCCTGGTCCAGGTGCCACCCGGCGAGTGGTTCCCGGTGGCGGTGATCTTCGACATGCAGCCGCACTGGCACATCAACACGGAGAACCCGGTCGTTCCAAGCGAACTTGGATCACCCGAGGACTTCATCAGGACGGCGATCACAGTGACCAATGACTCCAAGCTGAGGGTCGACACGGCGGCGATCCAGTGGCCTGAACCGGAGATGGTTTCGGCTGCGTTCATGGGCACCCCCGCAGAGTACGGCGTGTTCAGCGGGCGAGCGATCGCCTACGTTCCCGTGCAGGTCGTCCCCGGCGCCACACCGGGCCAGGCGACGATGACGGTCAAGGCATCATGGCAGGCCTGTGACGACAAGGTCTGCCTCGCGCCGGAGGATGCATCGTTTCCAGTGAAGATCGCAGTCGATCCGAATGCCGGCCGCGGCAGCGCCTACCTCTACCCGGATCTGTTCGCCGGGTTCGATGCCTCGAAACTGCCCAGGTCGACACTGGGGGATGGAGCACCCATGGTCGCCGAGAAGGCCGAGGAGGCAGCCGAGGGCTCTACCTTGTTCATGGTTCTGGGTATCGGCGGCTTCATTTTCATGGTGATCGTGATCTTCCTGCTCAAGTTCTTGAGGGCAGCGGTCAACTAGGGCTGCATGATGAACCGATTCCGCATCAACCTGGTTGCGTTGCTGTGCCTGACGATCCCGACGGTCGCACATGCACAGTTTCCAGGGATTTCGAATCCGCTCAAGTCCGATGACAAGGGGTTCGTCGAGTCCTCCGATGCGGTCACGATCACCATCATCCCGCTGCAGACCGCCCTGCCAGCCGGCAACGATCTTCCCGTCGCGATCATCTTCGACATCGCGGACAAATGGCACATCTGGACCAACAGGAACGGAGTACCGGAGGGTGCAGATCGGTTCACCGGCGCCCAGTACACGAGCATCGAGGTCACCGGAGGCTCCGGTGGACTCAACGGCAACGTGGAATTCATCCAGTGGCCGCAGCCACACCTGATCACGGCTGACCTGGGCGACGGACCCGCCGAGTACGCCGTGTTCGAGGGCAGCGCCGCCGCGATTCTGCCGGTGACCATCGATACGTCGATCCCGCCGGGAAAGGTGACGCTGGAACTGGGCATCCAGCTCCAGGCGTGCGATGACACGTCCTGCCTCCAGCCGAGCACCGTGACACGGACCATCGAGGTGACCATCATCGGCGAGGGCATGGCGTCGAGCTCCCCCACCACCAACGCGGCGTTCACGGACTTCGACCAGTCGGTCTTCCAGGACATCCACTCCGGTGTCGCGGCGCCCAGGATCATCGAGTTCGACTTCTTCGGGCTCCGTTTCGAGATCGACGCCAGTGGCGTCGGCTTCGTCCTGCTGCTCCTGGTGGCATTCATCGGGGGCCTGCTGTTGAACTTCACCCCGTGCGTCCTTCCAGTGATCCCGATCAAGATCATGGGTCTTGCCCAGTCGGCGGGCAACCGCCGGCAGTGCTTCATGCTCGGGTTGACGATGTCGTTTGGCGTGATGTTCTTCTGGCTGTTGCTGGGAGCGGTCATCGCGTTCGTGAAGTCGTTCACGGCGACGAGCCAGCTGTTCCAGTACCCAGTGTTCACCATCTCGATCGGTGTCGTGATCGCCATCATGGCCATCGGCATGAGCGGATTCTTCTCGGTCCGGCTTCCGAGCGTGATCTACCGGTTCGAGCCGAAGCACGACTCCTACCTCGGCTCGTTCCTCTTCGGGATCATGACCGCGATCCTCTCGACCCCGTGCACCGCGCCGTTGATGGGTGCTGCAGCCGCATGGGCCGCCACTCAGGATCCGGGAACGGTCCTCATCGTGTTCGTCGCGATCGGCACGGGCATGGCGATGCCCTACCTGGTGCTGTCCGGGTTCCCGAAGCTGGTCTCACACATGCCTCGGACGGGTCCCGCCAGCGACCTGATCAAGCAGGTGATGGGACTCCTGCTGCTCTCGGCCGCGGCTTACTTCATCGGCGCGGGAATCAGCGGCCTGCTGGTCTCGGGCTCGCCCGACCCGCCGACCCGCGTGTACTGGTACTTCGTCGGCGGGATCGGGGCGATCGCGGGCGGCTGGCTGTTCTTCCGCTCGCTGATGATCGGCAGGAAGAAGGTGGCCGGATTCGTCTTCGGCTTCATCGGACTCCTGGTGATTCTGGTCTCGTTCAACATCGCCATCAGCATGACCGCGAAGGGACCGATCGACTGGGTGTACTACACGAAGGCCCGATTCGAGAACGCGATCGATGATGGGAAGGTCGTGCTCCTGGACTTCACCGCCGAATGGTGCCTCAACTGCAAGACCCTGGAAGCGACCGTGCTGTACTCGGATCGAGTCGCCCAGCAGATCAACACGGAGGGCGTCGTGCCCATGAAAATCGATCTGACCGGCTCCAACCCGGAGGGACGAAAGATGCTCGAGGAGGTCCAGCGACTGACGATCCCCCTCCTGGTGATCTTCGATCGGGAGGGACAGGTGATCTTCAAGAGCGATGCCTACACCAAGCAGCAGGTCATCGATGCGCTTCAACTCGGCCTGGGTGAGTGAGCCACTGGTCAGGACGACGAACGATCGAAACTGCAGCGGACGTCTCCGGTCTCTCGCTGGTAGGAGATCCCCCGACTCTCGGGAAAGAGCTTCAATCCCTGCTCGCGAAGCGATGCAGCGTGCTCCCGAAGATACTGCTCAAAGCTGTCCCTGGACTCGAAGTGGTACCGCACCTGGCAGTGACTTCGATGATCATCGCCATCCATGAGGATCGCTGTGCCGTCAAGGGCACCGGCGTCGATGACATCACTGATGTGCTCTGATCGCAGCCACTGGATCCACTCATCGGCGACCGCCGGATCATCGAACCAGGCCTTCACGGTGTATGAGAACATGACGGGATCCTCGGGTTTCACCCCTGCTCGCGAATCCGGGCGTCCTCGATGATACGCAACATCTGTTCTCGCTGGTTCCCGGGCATCTGCTTGAGCGGATCCAGGGAGCGAGCTTCATCGATCAGGATCGCCTCATTCGCAATCGAGGCGGCCTCGGCATACTCCTCCGACGCATGGAGAACCCCTGCCAGCAGGACGCGCGCGTGCACGGAGTTCGGGTCCAGCTGAATCCACTCCACCAGGGCCTCACGGAGGCGATCACCCACGGGACGATCGTCGGCCATCGACTGCATCAGCGCCGCCGCCGTCGCTGCCGAGAGCCTCGCGGATCGCCCACGGGTGGACGCTGCATCGAGCGTCTCCAGGGCGAGTTGCTGCATCCTGGTCCGATCATCACCCTCCAGTCGCTGAGCGGCGCGAAGCGCCTGGTCGGCCAGCGCGAGGGAGATGTCGTGTCGACAACGCATCCGATCCACCGCCTCGTCAAGAAGACTCGTCGCGTGCATCCTTGCGGCAGGCGTGTTGCCCGCATTGACCTCCAGGAGCAGGTTCCGC
>PARI01000040.1 GCA_002711415.1 Phycisphaerae bacterium
CACTCCTGATCGGGTCCGCTGCAGCCTTGCGGCGAGTCCTCGCTCATGCATGAACATCTCGTGGAGAAAGACAATGACCATTACGCCAGGACAAGACTCGATCATTCCCGATGCAGGCCTGAAGCTGAAGCGACGTGACGTGCTGGCATCGGCCCTGGCGCTGGGGTCCATGCCACTTGCGGCAAAGGCAAAGGCGATGCTGGTCAACCCGGCCCGGCAGGAGGATGACGTGCTGGACACGCTCGTGGTCGGCAGCGGCGTCGCCGGCTGCTACGCCGCATGGCGGCTCTCCTCGGCCGATCCATCAAGCCGCATCGGGGTCTTCGAGCGAAGTGATCGCATCGGTGGCCGACTCTGGTCGGTTCAGCCGTCCGGTCATGCCGAGCAGGTCGCCGAGCTGGGTGGAATGCGGATCGCGAGCACGCAGCTTCCACTGGTCAACCTGGTCGACGAGTTCGGCCTGACCACGACGTCCTACCCGGCAACGCTGGACGAGGACATCTACTACATGCGAGGTGATCGATGCCGCGCATCGGAGCTGACGGCCTCGCCCAGGTATGGATACAAGGTCAGGAAGGACCTGGTGGGCAAGTCGATGGTCGACCTGTTCAACATCGTCCTGAAGACGGTCACCGGCAAGACCGACTGGACGCGCGAGGAGATCGACTCGACCTATCGCACGGTGACGTACAAGGGAATCAATCTCCACGATCTTCCTCGAATGTGGGTGTTCCAGGACGTGCTCGGTCACAGCGCGGCGACGATGCTGATCGATGCCATCGGGTACGGGTTCCCCAACAACAATGCCGGTGTCTTCATCGCCGAGGTGATCCTCGACCTCTTCATCAAGGAATACGGTCACGTCGACGGGGGATACCAGAGGATCCCCCTCACGATGGCGGACATGGCCCGCAGCAACGGTGTCGACTTCGCGTTCAAGCACGAGATGTGCGACCTCGAGCAGGAGGGAGACCTGTCGGTGGTCACCTTCAGGACGCCTGACGGACAGCGCCGCAGGATCAAGGCAAGGAACGTGATCCTGACGATCCCGATGAGCGCGTACGACAAGCTTCCGGACACCTGCGCCCTTCGCGATCAGAACACCCTCCGGACGCTCTCGGACAATCTCCTGAGGGTGCCGGCCACGAAGATCTACGTCAACTTCCCACACCAGTGGTGGAAGCAGCTTGGCATCGGCTACGGTCGTTCGATCACCGACCTGCCGCTTCGCCAGTGTTTCTACCTTGCCGACAGCAGCGGACGTGGGCTCACCCTCAGCCCGTATGTCTCGGGATTCGAGGAATCAGGTTTCTGGTCGCCGTTGCTCCTGCGTGACCGGAACCACATGGGTGGAGAATCGATGGCGGCACGGACCATCGTGCAGCAACTGCGGCAGATGCATGGTGTCGATGTCCCGGATGCGACCGAGATTCACTACCGGGTCTTCGATGGTGGATACGAGGGTTTCGGTTGGAACATGTGGCAGCCCGGGGCGCGACCCTGGCTCCTGGCTCCCGCAGCCAGGCGACCGATTCCCGGGCGTCGCGTCTTCTGCACCGGTCAGGCGACCGCCCAGGTCCAGGGCTGGGTCATGGACACGATCAGCTCGATCGAATCGGTGCTTCGTTCGGAGTTCCGGCTTCAGCGACCGGCCTGGTGGCCGGCGTCGTATCCCGCCACCTGACCGCAGGTCGAATCCCGGGGATCACCTCGATAGCCAGTTCCTGGATGTCTATGCTGAGCCTGCTCAGACTGAAGCCGGTCGGCTCCGCTTCAGCGTTCGCTGCTGCTTGGTGAGGCCGCGGCGCGGGGGCGATCCTCGCTGGTGGGCATCGTGCGGGCCATCCGCTTCGGCGACGGTGTCCTGAGCCTGCTGGCCATGCCAACCCATGACATGAGCTTGATCAGCAGCCAGCTTGAATCAACCTGCCACCAGCGGAGGCCGTGTCGGGCCGAGCTGGGGAACGCATGGTGGTTGTTGTGCCAGCCTTCGCCCAGCGCGAGCACGCCGATCAGCGCGTTGTTGCGGCTCTGGTCGTGTGAGTCGTACGGCTGGGTGCCCCAGATGTGACAGATCGAGTTGACACTCCAGGTGACGTGGTGCTCGAAGAAGATTCGGACCAGTCCGCCCCAGAGGAATCCGGTCAGGGCACCCATCCAGGTGCCGGAGATCACTCCGCCGAGGACCGTTGGTATCAAGAGGCTCACGATGACCCAGAGGGGGAACAGGCGACTGATCAACGCCAGGTCCGGATCCGATCGCAGGTCGGGGATGTATCGATCCTGGTCGGGCTGGTGGATCATGAAGAGCCAGCCGAAGTGTGAATACACGAACCGCATGAACCTGTTGCCTTCGCCGACATGTGGTGAATGCGGGTCATGCTCGCAGTCGCTGTGCTGGTGGTGCTGCCTGTGCACGGCGCACCACCAGAAGAGATCGCCCTGGACCGCCATGGATCCGGAGATCCCCATCATGATCTTGACCCAGCGTGGTGATTGGAACGACTTGTGGGTGAAGTAGCGATGGTACCCGATGGTGATGCCGAGTCCGCACACGAGGTACATGCCGGCAAAGAGGGCCAGGACGAGCCAGCCGAAACCGCGGCCCCATGCCAACCACATCACGGTGACCAGGGCCAGCGGGGGTGTGATCACGGAGACCAGGACGATCAGCCTGGCGCCACGGCGTGCATGCGGCCTCAGCTCGAGGGTGGTTGATTCTGGCATCAGTGGGGAGGCTCCATGGCCGCAGGTTGCCCGGGCTGCGCCGTGAACCCAACAGGTCGCGGCCGGGAGCCTCATCCTATCCTCTATTGCTCATGCATGTTTGCAGGTATCCTCGTGAGCCCCCGAACAGACCGGAATCTCATCAATGATGGTTACATGCAAACGACATCATGCGGGCCTCGCTGGCAGCGGCTCCGGCAGGATCCTGCCGGTGATCCTGGTGGCACTGATCGTGTCATCGATCGGTTCGCCCGCATTCGCACAGGCCACCCAGGAGCCACCCATGCCTCCAGATGCCCCGAGAGAGCCCGTCAGCACCACGACCCATGGAGACACGCTCGTGGACGAGTATGCCTGGATCAGGCAGAAGGAGGATCCGAGGGTCATCGAGTACCTGGAGGCCGAGAATGCCTACGCCGACGAGTTGACCCGGCATCTTGATCCGCTCAAGGAGACCCTCTACGAACAGATGCTCGCCAGGATCAAGGAGGACGATGCAGACGTCCCCTATGAGAAGGATGGATACTTCTACTACTCCAGGACCGAGCAGGGCAAGCCCTACCCGATCCGATGTCGACGAGCCGGATCACTGGAGGCGCCCGAACAGGTCATCCTGGATGTCAACGAGCGTGCCCGGGGCCGGGAGTACTGCGACGTGACCGGGGTCACCGTCAGCCCGGATGGCCGCCTGCTCGCCTGGCTGGAGGACACGACCGGGTACGAGCAGTGCGACCTGCTGGTCAAGGACCTTCAGACCGGGGCGATCATCGAGTCCGGCGTGACGGGCCTGGGCCCCTGGTCGCTGGCGTGGGCCAACGACAACAAGACACTCTTCTACACCAGGCAGGACCAGACCAACAGGCCGGACCGGGTGTATCGACACGTGATCGGAACGGATCCGTCGGAGGATCAGCTGATCCATCACGAGCCGGATGGTCGGTTCTTCGTCGGGATCGAGCGGACCCGGAGCGGACAGTGGCTGCTCCTGGGAATCGGCTCGAACATCACCAGTGAATACCACGTGCTCGATGCGGACGATCCCACCGGCAGCTTCCGGATGGTCGCTCCGCGCGAGCATGGCGTCGAGTACTCGATCCAGCACAGTGGTGATCACTTCTACATCCTGACCAATCTCGATGCGACCAACTTCAGGCTCATGCAGGCCCCGGTCCAAACGCCCGGGCGGGAGCACTGGGTCGAGCTGATCGGGCATGATCCCGAGGTCTACCTGCTGGGCGTCCAGGCCCTGAAGGACTGGTTGCTCATCCAGCAGCGACGAGGCGGGTACAGGACCCTCGGGGTGATGAACATCTCCTCCGGCCAGTTCCGCCTGCTGGAGTTTCCCGAGGCGGTCTCGACGGCCAGGTTGGACGTGAACGAGCAGTTCGATACCGACGAGGCCCGGTTCGCCTACACCTCGATGGTCACCCCGCCGACGATCTACAGCGAGAACCTCCGGACATCCGACCGGCGGCAGCTCAAGCAACGCGAGGTCCTCGGGGGGTACGACCCGGCCGACTACAGGACGATCCGGCTGGAGGCCACCGGTCATGACGGGGTGAAGATCCCGATCTCGCTCGTCTGTCGCAAGGACGTTCAGCCGGATGGGGCCAACCCGGCAATCCTCTATGGGTACGGCTCCTACGGCGCGTCGATGGATCCGTACTTCTCCAGCAATCGACTGTCGCTTCTTGATCGGGGTGTCGTCTTCGCGATCGGTCACATCCGCGGTGGTTCGGAGATGGGCAGGCAGTGGTACGAGGATGGCAAGTTCCTGAAGAAGCGAAACACCTTCGAGGACTTCATCAGCTGCGCCGAGGAACTGGTCAGCTCCGGCTGGGCGGCTCCGGATCGACTGGCGATCGAGGGCGGCTCCGCCGGCGGCCTCCTGATCGGTGCGGTCATCAACATGAGGCCCGAACTCTTCTGCGCCGCCCATGCGGCGGTTCCCTTCGTGGACGTGATGAACACGATGATGGATCCGACCATCCCGCTGACCGTCATCGAGTACGACGAGTGGGGCAATCCCGGGGACCGGGCCTACTACGAGTACATGAAGAGCTACTCGCCCTACGACAACGTCGCCGCACAGGAGTACCCGGACCTGCTGGTCACGGCCGGTCTCAATGATCCGCGTGTCCACTACTGGGAACCGGCCAAGTGGGTCGCCAGGATGCGGGATCGTGCCACTGGTGACCGGATGCTCATCCTGAAGACGAACATGGGCGCCGGCCATGGCGGTTCCAGTGGTCGGTACGAGCGACTCAGGGAGATCGCCTTCGAAAACGCCTTCCTCCTGGATCGCCTCGGGGCCACCGGGGACTGAACATCCCCGGGCGTTTGCCCGCTCATCGATCAAAGGCGTGATGCATGCTGTGGATCGGGTTCTACTCGGTCACCTGGCAGGGGCAGTCGCCCCAGAATCCGAGGATGATCGCAAGGTCCGTGCCGTCGACGTTGCCCGACCTGTTGATGTCCGCGATGTTGAAGTAGACGTCGGGATCGACGACCTCGCCCTCGGCTGGTGGTGGTGGAGCCATCCAGTTCCACTGTCCCAGCAGCGTTGCGAGGTCCTTGCCGTCGACGCGACTGTTGCCGTCCAGGTCGCCCGGGCACGTCGAGAGGTTGATCGGGATGTTGATCGACTGCACGCTGAAGGCCTGGATCCTCGCATTGGCCTGGTCGGCGACGGCGATCAACTGGAGCGTGTCATCGGCGGCGATCCCGTCGGCCGAGAGCAGCTGGCCGGGGTCGGTTCCGAGGCTGCCGAAGCTGCCCATCCAGCCATAGGCGTTGTCCGGGTTGAAGATGTCGTCGCCGCACAGGCTGTGGATGTTGATGCGGCCGTTCTCCTCGTCGGAGATCAGGAGGATGTCCCGGGAGGGCATGACGCAGACGCCCTCGACGTCCTTGCCAACCCGGCCGGGTTCGAGCTTGTAGGTCTGGTCCTCGCCGGGCTGGGAACTGCCGGGAGGTTCCGACTGCTGCTCGGTCACGTTGACCCCGAGATAGGCCCCGGAGGAGAGCTGGTATGCCTCGACGGTGTGGTTGGTCTCGCTGGAGGCATAAAGGATGTCCCGGGACTCGTCCAGGGCGAGCGTCTCGGTCTTGTTCAGCACGGGGGAACCGTTGTTGTCAGGCTGGAACGTCGAGAGCCACTTCAGGTCGTTGCCCGTGTACAGCAGTCGATGGATCTGGTCGTTGCCCTGGTCGGCGATGTAGATCAGGCCCTGCGAGTCGATCGCCAGGCCCGTCGGGTCGATCAGGGTCACGCCGATGGGCTGGTAGGAGCCGATGACCTCGAAGGTCTGGCTGTCATAGACATTGACTCGGTCGCCGCCCCGGTCCACGACGAACATGCGGCCGTTGCCGTCGTAGCGGATCGCCTCCGGACCGGACTTGCCCGTCGGGGCGAGGATGAAGTTGCCGGGATCGGATCCCATGCCGCCAACCTTGCCGATGAGGCTGCCGTCGACATCGAAGATCTTCATGTTCATGTCGTCGACGTCACCGGCCCAGAGGCGTCCCGAGTCGTCGAAGCCCAGCTCGTTGGGCTCCTGGAAGACGATCTCGAAGCCATCGAACTCGGGCCCGGCCGTCCATTCCGGCAGGACGATGATCGAGGTGCTGGAGCTGTTGGGCTGCCCCGGCGTCGGAACGCTCATGAAGGCGTAGTTCAGGGTCGAGTCGTTCTCGACCAGGCCGTAGCTGATGTCGTTGAACTGCTGGGCGAAGGGCATCGAGTCCACGACCGTGACGGCATCGGACAGGTACATCGCGACGGTCTCGCCGCTGGATGAAAGCTTGAAGTTGGTGTGCAACGGTCCCTGCTCGGGGTCGTCGTCCGCCCAGATGACCAGGAAGCCGCCCGGCTTGATCGTCGTTCGGGGCGGGAACGCCCACTTGTCAGGCACACCCGGGTTGTCCGTGAGGAAGAGGCCGCTGAGGTCCAGCGCCTTCTCGCCCGTATTGTGGATCTCGATCCAGTCCTCGAATGCGTGCGGCTCGTCCGGATCCTCGATGGTTGACTCGTTGCGAGCCATCACCTCGTTGATCCTGATCGCGTCGTATTCGCCTGCGCTTGGCAGGATGTTCTCGCTGCCGGGAGTCGGCTGGGTCAGCGTGATCCAGGTGGTGGTTGCATCTGGAACCCTAGCCAGGGATACGTCCGCGGGAACGGCGCGAGTCCACTGGTGGCTGCTGATGATCTCGCCCTCCGGATCGAAGACCCCGATGAAGTCTCTGGTGGCCTCGAGGGTGAACCCGACATGCGTGGGTCCCTGCCTGGGAGAACCGTCCAGGATGAAGATGGTGTACTCGAACGGGGGCAGTACCAGGCCATCCGGGATCACGTGCATGTCCGGCATGGATTCGTCGTTGCTCAGGGTCAGCCCGCCTAGGTCGATCGTCTCGTCCGAGGCGTTGTAGAGCTCGATCCAGTCGGGGAAGTCGCCGGGCTGATCCGGATCCTCCAGGGTGCTGATGTTTTCCGGCATGATCTCGTTGACGTAGAGCCGGTAGTCAACGATGCCATCAGCGTTGGTCTGCCCCGGCGTCGACAGGATGTAGTAGTTCCAGAACTCGCTTCCATCCGGGTTGCGTCCCTTGGAGAAATCGGTGGTCTGCTGCCCGAAGACGACCTGGTCGATGATCGTCACGGCATCAGGCATCACCAGCACGACCTCCTCGCCACCGGCCGAGAGCTTGAAGTCGACGTGCATCGGCCCCTGTTCCATCTGGCGGTCGGCCCAGAAGACCAGGAACTCGCCCGGCTGGATCACGATCCCGTCGGGCAACTGCCACATGTCCAACTCGGCCAGGTCGTCGGTGACATACATGCCGCTCATGTCGACCGCGACCGTACCCTGGTTGTAGATCTCGAACCAGTCATCGAATTCGCCCGGGACGTCGAAATCCTCGACCGCGAAGTCGTTGCTGGCCATGAATTCATTGATCACGAGAGAGGGGAGACCCTCGGCCATTGCCTGGAGTGATACCAAGCCACAGCTTGCACAGGTCAGCATCTTGAGGATGTCCAAGCCCATCGATCTGTCCCGCGTGGTTGCTTCTGGTACATCAAAGCATCCCAAGGGGGGCAAATTCAAGTGAAATCGCTATTTTCAGACATGTAGAGCGATATTTTGACCTGTCTTCACCCTCCAGGGCCCTGTTTCATAGGCTTTGCAGCCGGCAGCCATGGCCACCGATGCCAGTGGATCCTGGTTCAGGTGCACGGCAAGGCCAAGGCCGCCGGCCCCTCTTCCTGCCTGGATCATGGACCTCATCAAGAGCAGATAGAATGGTCCGACAGCCTGGATTCCAAGCGAGCCACCCGATGCAGAGCATTTCACTCCTGATGGATTCGATCGTCGATTACGCGGGACTGTTTCCCCCGGCGGAACTGCCCTTGCACGATGTCGTGTCCAACTACGACCGTTTCAGGCAGGGTGACCATGACTGGATGCTCGGTCGACTGGTCCTCCCGGTGAAACTGCTGGACCAGTTCGAGGCCGAGGCCGAGGCGATGTTGCAGGCGGGCGACGGCCTGGTCGATGCATGGGTCATCTCGGCGCTGATCGGGACGGCCGGCACCGAGCAGTGCGAGGCCGACCTCGAGCGGATCACGCGGTTCAACCAGGAGCATTCGGATCCGGCCAAAGGCGCAGCGATCGTCGATTCGATCGAGCTCAGGTTGGATGACGCTTCCGTACTGGAGGGGCTGGTCGAGAACCTTGACGAGACGATCTATCCGTACCTGGAGGTCGACACCAGCCGCGACTGTCGCGGGCTGATCGCGTCGATGGCCGACCTGGACGTCGCCGCGAAGATCCGCACGGGTGGGATCCAGGCCTCGGCGCACCCCTCGGTCGAGGATGTCGCCGTCTTCCTGGAGGCCACGCATGCCGCGGGCGTACCCTTCAAGGCGACCGCCGGTCTGCATCACCCGCTTCGACACCATGCCCCGAGCGTGGACACGAAGCAGTATGGATTCATCAACATCTTCCTGTCCGCCTGCATGTTGTTCGCGGACAAGGTCGATCCGGACCAACTGAGGCAGTTGCTCGCCGAGGAGTCCTGGGAGAGCCTGTCCGTCAGCGAGGAGGCGATCGGCTGGAACAGCCTGGCCGTCGACCTGGAGGACATCATCGAGGCGCGCGAATGCTACTGCCACTCGTTCGGCTGCTGCAGCTTCGATGATCCGATCAACGATCTCACCGCCCTGAACCTCTTGCACGAACATGACGAGGAGACGACCACGTGACCATGACCGATTCGAAACTCCAGGACAGGCTTGCCGCAGCCCTGGATCCGGCGCGACGGAGCTGGATCGAGACCGCCAACGATCCCGATGCGGACTTCCCGATCCAGAACCTGCCATTCGGCGTGTTTACTCGTCCCGATCATGACGTGCCCAGGGTCGGCGTGGCCATCGGCGACCAGGTGCTGGACATGGCGGCGGCCGGTGACTGCGGGCTCCTGGGCGAACTGCCGGCGCACGTACGAGCCTCGTTCGACCGTCGGAACCTCAACGACTTCATGGACCTTGGTCGACAGGCATGGCAGCTGACCCGCGTCGTCGTGGCCGACCTTCTTGATGCGGAGAACAGCAGCCTCCGCACCGATGACGCCGCTCGAGCGATCTGCCTGGTCAAGGCGTCCGATGCCACGATGTGCATGCCGGTGATGATCCGTGACTACACCGACTTCTACGCCTCGCTGCACCACGCGACCAACGTCGGGAGCATGTTCCGCCCGGACAACCCGCTGATGCCCAACTGGCTGCACCTTCCCGTGGGTTACCACGGACGGGCCAGCTCGATCATCACCAGCGGGACCCAGATCAGGCGACCCCGTGGTCAGACGATGCCGCCGGATGCCGAGCACCCGGTCTTCGGTCCGTCCCGTCTGCTGGACTACGAGCTGGAGGTCGGGTTCATCATCGGGACTCCCAGCGACATGGGCGAGCCCGTGCCCGTCGAGCAGGCCCTCGACCATGTCTTCGGCATGGTCATCGTCAACGACTGGTCCAGTCGTGACGTCCAGAAGTGGGAGTACCAGCCACTGGGTCCGTTCAACTCGAAGAACTTCGCAACGTCCATCAGCCCGTGGATCGTCACGCTCGAAGCGCTTCAACCGTTCATGATTCCGGGGCCGCCGCGTTCGGATGAGCATCCGGAGCAGCTGGACTACCTCGATCACGAGGACGACCGCGCGATCGACCTGGAGCTGGAGGTTCTCATCAGCAGCGAGAAGATGCGGCAGGATGGGAACGAGCCGATGCGCATCAGCATCGGCAACTACAAGCACATGCACTGGTCGATGTCACAGATGATCGCCCATCACACCAGCACCGGGTGCAACCTGGCCACCGGGGACATGATGGCCTCCGGGACCGTCAGCGGGCCCGAGCCGGAATCCCGAGGCTGTCTTCTGGAGCGGACCTGGCGTGGAGAACACCCGATCGAGCTGACCGACGGCACCGAGCGGAAGTTCCTCCGCGACATGGACGAGGTCATCATGCGTGGCTGGTGCAGCCGGGATGGTGCCACGCGAATCGGTTTCGGTGAGTGCACCGGCATGATCCTGCCGGCGGCCGAGCAGTCCTAGCCTCATCCCGGGCCGGTTCCGCCCTCGCTTCGCGGAACGAACCCGCGCATCTTCGCATGGTCGATCGGGATGACCTGGCCGATCTTGATCTTCAGCGAATCGATCGAGCCGGGCTCCAGCTCGATCGCGTAGAGGGCCTTGCGGCGACTGGAGTACCGCTTCAGGCGTGACGTGTAAGCGGACTCGCTTTCGCCTGCCTTTCTCGGTGGTTCCGGCTTCATCCGGTGCATCGCCGTGATCCGACCATCCTGGTCCAGGAAGATGATCTCCATCGGGAAGGTGCAGTCGTACATCCAGTACCGGCGGTACCCCGGTTCCGGGTGCACGAAGATCATCCCGCGTCCCGGTTCGATCCGCTTGCGTCCCCCGAGTCCGCGCCGTCGTGCGGCGAAGGTGCCAGCGACCTCGAGGACGTAGGATCGATCGGCGATCGCCTGCCGGTGCAGAGGCAGCTTGCTCTTGGGGTCGACCGCGGGCAGTTCCTGTTCGGTTCCCGGAGGCGTTGCCTGGGGTTCCTGCCCATGGCATGCCACGGAGCAGGTCAGCAGCAGCGTCATGCTGGCCAGCAGGTGAATCATCCGCTGGTGTCCGCCGCGTGATGTCCCCCCTGAAACTCGGACGCCGGATTCGGCGGGGTTCCATTGCTGCCGGTGGCCTTCCTCGGGAAGTGCTCGCCCTCCCAGCTGCGCGGATATGCCTGGTCATCCAGGTCCAGGGCCGCCTGGGTCGGGAAGAGTGGCCGGAAGGTGTCGCACATCACGGCGAGTTCGTTCGTGAAGGTGGCGCCCAGCGAGGCCTCGATGGTGCCGGGGTGGGGGCCGTGTGGAATGCCCTGCGGGTGCAGCGTGATCGACTCGATCTCGATTCCCTTTCGGGCCTTGTAGTCGCCCTCGACGTAGTAGAGCACCTCGTCCGAATCAAGGTTGGAATGGTTGTACGGAACCGGGATCGCCTGCGGGTGCCAGTCCAGCGTTCGTGGACAGAACGAGCAGATGACGAAGTTGTGAGCCTCGAAGGTCTGGTGGGTCGGTGGCGGCATGTGGTGCTTGCCGGTGATCGGGCTGAAGTCGTCGATGTTGAAGGTGTAGGGGTAGTAGCAGCCGTCCCAGCCGACGACGTCGAGTGGATGGTAGTGGTAGGTGTAGGAATGGACCTGGTCCCTGGCCTTGATCCGCACCTCGTACTGGCCGTCCTCGTCATAGGTCAGCGGCAACTGCGGTGGATGAAGGTCCCGCTCGCAGTAGGGGGCGTGCTCCAGGAACTGCGAGGTCTTCTTCGACATGTACCGTGGCGGTGGAAGGATGTGGGAACCGTTGGTTGTCTCGATGACGAGGAACTTCGGGTTCGGCTCGTCTGCGGCGGGCTCGTCGAACTCCATCCTGTAGATGACGCCCTTGGGAACGATGATGTAATCCTTCCGCTTGAAACTCAGCGTTCCGAAGCTGGTGTACATCGTGCCTGTGCCGTGGTGGATGAAGATGCACTCGTCACCGGAGCCGTTCTTGTAGTGGTAGTCCATTGTCTCCGACGGGACGCAGAGGCTCATCTCGCAATCGCTGTTTCCGAACATGACGACCCGCCCGGTGACCGGATCCCCGGACGGCTTCATGGGCGAGGTCTTGAGGTGTCGCATCCTCATGACATCGGTTTCGACGTAGGTCGGCTTGGTCGAGTAGAGCGGCTTCCACCCGATGACCTGAGTGGGGGGATGGATGTGATAGAGCGTCGAGGTGGGCCCCACGAATCCCTCGGTTCCGAAGACCTCCTCGGAATACAGCGCTCCGTCGGGCCGACGGTACTGGGTGTGTCTCTTGGGAGGCAGATCGCCAAGCGAGGTGTAGTAGGGCATCGTGATCTCCTGTCCAGCAGGCAAGTGCTTCTTCTGTCATTCTACGCCATAGATGGAGCCGATGGCTCTTGATGCAGGAGAACCGACCCGTCCAGGAGCCCGTCCCAAGATGCCCCAGCCCCGCATCCTCCATGAATCGGAACACCTGCTGGTGCTGGACAAGCCCGCAGGCTGGCACACGACGGCCCCTGGAGAGAGCCAGGAGGACGCCGAGCCCGGTCAGCCGAGCATCGAATCCCACCTTCGAAGCCACCATGACTGGGCGGCCGACCTGCCCGATGCCGGGTTGCTGCATCGGCTGGATCAGCCCACGACCGGCTGCATCGCCGCGGCCAAGACGAGCGACCAGTGGCACAGGCTCCGCCAGCTCTGGAGCGGTTCCACGATCGGCAAGACCTACCTGGCGCTGGTCGCTCCGGCGCCGCCGGATGTCGGGCGCTTCGATCTTCATTTCACGAGTCGATACAGGCGCTCACGGAAGGTCACTGTCTCGGGAGACGGTGAGACGAACACGCGTGGTCGATGCACCTGGCGACGGATTGCAGGCGATGATCATGGCACGCTTCTGAAGGTCGAGCTCGTCGGTCCCGGGCAGCGGCACCAGGTTCGTGCCGGACTGGCCCACTGCGGTCATCCGATCCTGGGAGATCCGCTCTACGGTGGAAATGGTCCGATGCTCTGCCTGCATGCCTGGAGGCTGCGCATCGAGGGCGTTGAGATCCAGGCGGATTCCCCAGCCTGGGCCCGGTTGGGGGAGTGACTTGCGATCGGCTCAGAGGTTGCCGCGACGCTCCTGCTCCATCTCGAGCGACTCGAACAGCGCCTTGAAGTTGCCCTTGCCGAAGCTCTGGCTGCCGCGACGGGTGATGATCTCGAAGAACAGCGTCGGTCGATCCTGCAACGGAAGCGTGAACAGCTGCAGCAGGTAGCCCTCGTCATCGGCATCGACGAGGATGCCCAGTTCCCGGATCCGCTCGTGGTCCTCTCGCACGGCCTCGTGGCCGTGCTCGGTCAGCACCTTGTTCACGCGGCCCCAGACCTGCTCGTAATAGGTGTCCGGGATGTCCAGGAACCTCACGCCGCGAGCCCGCAGCTCGGCGACGCTGGAGAGCTCGTCATCGCTGCGCAGAGCCAGGTGCTGCACGCCCGGGGTGTCATCGTGCCAGTCAAGGTACTCCTGGATCTGGCTCTTCTTCTTGCCCTCGGCCGGCTCGTTGATCGGCATCTTGATCAGGTGGTTGCCCGAGGCCATCACCTTGCTCATCAGGGCCGAGTACTCGGTCGAGATGTCATTGTCGTCGAAGTGCTTGAACATGCTGAACTCGAGCACGTTCTCGTACCAGTCGACCCAGTGGTTCATCTTGCCTTCCTCGACGTTGCCGACGCAGTGGTCGACGAACTTGAGTCCGCATGGGTGCTCGAGGTTGTACTGGTTCAGCGGGTGAGAGGTCTTGTTGTACCCGGGCGCGAAGAGTTCACCCTGCTTGATGTTCTTCAGCTCGTAGCGGCCGGTCCGGCTGACGAAGGAGTGAACCACCCGTCCGTAGGTCTGGATTCCGGACATCGTGATGGAGCCGTGCTCGTCCGAATAGGTGACGGGCTCGTAGGCGGACACGCCGCCATTGGCGATCGCCTTCTCGTAGCTTCGGGTCGCATCGAACACGGTGAAGGCGATGTCCTTGACGCCGTCACCGTACCGGGCCAGTTCCTGGTTCGCCGGGTGCGAGGAGGTCAGGGGGGTCTCCAGCACGATGCGGATGTTGCCCTGGGTCAGCAGGTAGTTGCTGGATTCCCGACTGCCGGTGGTCAGGTCGTGGTGCTGGTCGATCTGGAAGCCGAAGCACGAGGCGTAGTAGTGGGCGGCCTGCTTGGCGTTGCCGACATAGAAGCGAACATGATCGACGTCGATCAACTGCAGGTGATCCTGCTGGTTTGCGGTCGAATGTGATGTGTCAGTCGAAGTCGAGGACATGGGCCATCTCCATGTGGGCACTGTCTTGGTGGAGGAGAAATCTTCCCATCCACAGCATCATAATAGCGTCTGTCAATGGGGATGATTGGCCTCTATTCTGGATTGAACGTACGATGCGCCCCAGACTGGGGGCCGTGGCGCCCGCCGACTCGACTTCAACCAACGCAGGCCCGGTTGGGGCCGATCCAGGAATCAATCCGTGATGAACACAACACCAGCAGACGGACCTCGTCCACACAGGGGCACGCTCATTCTCGTCTTCGGCATTCTCAGCCTCGTGTGCACCTGCTGGCCCATCGGCGTCGTGGCGTGGGTCATGGCCAACACCGACCTGGCCGCCATGAATGCTGGGACCATGGATTCGACCGGGCGTGGGATGACCACCGTCGGCAAGGTCCTGGGGATCGTCTCGATCTGCCTGGCCCTGCTCGCGGTCGTGTTCAACATCATCCTGTGGTCCTCAGGTGCACCGACCTGGTTCGAGGCATCCGGCATGTATGGACAGCCGACCAACTGATCCGACCGGTGCGTTCGTCCGCGTGATCAGTAGCGAAGGATCGAGTGGACGTCGTGTCCCTCGAGCAGACGTCGCCCGTCCAGTTCCAGCAGCTCGATCAGCACGCTGATGCCGAGAATCTCCGCATCGACCTTCTGGAGCAGTTGGACGCTCGCGGCCATGGTGCCCCCGGTGGCGAGCAGGTCGTCGACCAGCAGCACCCTGTCCCCGGGGGAGATCGCATCGACGTGGATCTGGAGGGTGTCGGTTCCATACTCGAGCTCGTAGTCGACGGAGGTGCACTCGCCCGGCAGCTTGCCGGGCTTCCTGATCGGGATGAACCCGCAGTTGAGCGCCTGGGCGACCGCGGTGCCGAAGATGAATCCACGGCTCTCGGCGCCGACCACGTAGTGCACCCCGCGGTTGCGGAACGGGTTGCTCATCAGCTCGACCGCCAGGGCCAGCCCCGACGGGTCCGCAAGCAGCGGGGAGATGTCCTTGAAGAGGATGCCCGGTTTGGGAAAGTCCGGGATGTCCCTGATCATGGACTTGAGCTTGTCTGCGAGGTGGTCCGATTCCATCATGCTGGTCATGCCCTGCTCCGGTGTCGCTGGTCGAGGCCTCTGCTGACACGATAACCGCTGGACGGGCCATCGAGAAATCCCCAGGCCCCCGGCCGGTGTGTTCGTAGTCCATGGGGGGTCTCAACTGCTAGAATGCGGTCATGAAGCAGGCATCTGGCCGAAAGGACAAGTTGGAGACCGTGGAGCCCATCGGGAACCGGGTCCTGATCCGCAAGGACCAGGACAAGAAGGTCACGAAGGTCGGGATCCATCTGCCGGACAAGATCGAGATCCCGACGTTGACCGGGCGGATCGTCGCCATCAGTGCCCAGGTGGCCAACGACGAGGACTATCCCATCCAGCAGTACGACAAGATTCTCTTCAATCCAAAGCACAGCGTGCCGGTCGACTTCGAGGGGGACAACCGCCTGTTTGTCATTCCAGTCGAGGACGTCGTGGCCGTCTTCCGGAACCAGGAGTGACCAGGGAACCCGACCAAGGGATCGACGCTCTCCCGGACCCCGTGCCGATCACGGCGGTGTCCGGTTTCGATGCTTGCCTTGAGGCCCCCGGCTCCAAGAGCATCACCAACAGGGCCCTGGTGCTGGCGGCCCTTGCAGAAGGAACCAGCACGCTGGAGTACCCGCTGGTCTCGACCGACACCGTCAGGATGGCGATCGCCATGGAGCGTGTCGGTGCGAACATCGACCGTGAAGCCGGGTCATGGATAGTCAACGGACTGGGTTCCAACGGGCCGACGGCAGCGAGCCTGGACCTCGGTGACGGCGGGACACCGGCACGGTTCTGTGCCGCCCTGGCGCTGCTGGGCCATGAGCCGATCACCGTGGATGGCAGTTCCCGATTGCGCCAGCGGCCGATGGAGCAGGGGCTCCGGATGCTCCAGGAACTTGGCGCGTCGATCGAGTGTCTCCAGGAGGAGGGGCACCTTCCGGTGCGGATCTGCGGCCCCTCGGGAAGCGGTTCGACGCTTTCGATCGGTCGGACCGCCAGCAGCCAGTTCATCTCGGCGATCCTCCTGGTCGCCCCACGACTTCCAGGGGGGATCCGCATCGAGTTCACCGAGGAGCCGACCAGCAGCAGCTACATCCGCTTGACGATCGACCTGTTGCGCCAGTGGGGGATCACGGTCGAACATGACGATGCGTTCAGCCGGGTGCAGGTCCACCCGGGGCCGATCACGCCACGACACTGCTTCATCGAGCCGGACGCCTCGACCGCGATCTACGGCCTGGCCGCCGCGGCGATCTCGCTTGATTCGACGGTGACCGTTCCTGGAATCGGCAAGGACTCGCTTCAGCCGGACATCGAGGTGATCCGGTGCCTGCAGAGGATGGGCGCCGACGTGCACTGGCAGGATGACGCCGTCAGCGTCACGGGGTCCTCCAGACTTCACCCGATCCAGGTCGATGCATCGCTGTTTCCCGACGGTGCGGTGCTCCTGGCGGCCTGTTGCGCCCTGGCCGACGGTGCGAGCGAGATCACCGGGTTGCACACACTCAGGGTCAAGGAGTCCGACCGGATCACGGCGCTGCACACCGAGCTGGAGAAGGTCGGCTGCTCCGTGCAGAGCACGGATGATTCCATACGGATCGAGCCAGGGGATCGAACCGATGCAGACGTGATGATCCGGACCTACGATGATCACAGGATCGCGATGAGCATGGCCGTTCTCGGAACCCGCCTCGGTGGCCTTTCGATCGAGGATCCGGCATGCGTCATCAAGAGCCACCCCGGATTCTGGCATGACATGGCGACGCTTGGGGCCATCGACGGCGGGTGGCTGTACGAAGCCGGCTCCAACGGGGATACTTGATCCGATGCATGCCTTCTGGACATTCTCGAGAAAGCTGCTTCAGCACAGGCTGATGCTCTGTGCGGCCATCGTCTTCGCCGTCCTGTCAGCCGGCGGACTGGCCTCCGGTCTCGTGAGCATCGGTCCGATGATCAAGCTGATCCTCAGCGGACAGGACGGGACGACCCTGAAGGATCTGGCGATCCAGTTCAACCAGGACGGGTACTGGATCAGCATTCCCGGATGGTTGATCAACCAGCTTCCCACCGATCCATTTCAGGGAATTGTCTTCCTGATGGCCGTCGTGGGATGCCTGACGATTCTCGGGGCCACGGCCAACTTCCTCCACCAGTTCTTCGCGATGTCCGT
This sequence comes from Phycisphaerae bacterium, assembly GCA_002711415.1. Lineage (GTDB taxonomy): Bacteria > Planctomycetota > Phycisphaerae > Phycisphaerales > SM1A02. Next base: position 17,398 of record PARI01000040.1, read on the forward strand.
GTGCGCCAGGACGATCGGGCGGATCAGGACGCAGGTCTTCACCCACGTGATCTCGCTTCCGCTGGAGAACGTCCTGCGACGAGGACCGGCCGAGTTCATCAGCCGTGTCAACAGGGATTCGCTTGAACTCCAGAAGGGGTTCCTCGCGTTGACATCCAAGGCCCTCGCCCAGGTGACCAAGGGCCTGGCCGCGATGGCGGCGGCGCTCTGGTTCGACTGGCGACTGGTCATCGTGGCGCTGGTGATCGCTCCCCTGATGGCGGTGATACTCAGGAAGTTCGGCAAGCGAATCCGTCGCGGCACCCATGGCATGCTCTCGGCCCAGGAGGACCTGCTGCGAATCTCCAACGAGACCGTCCAGGGCCTGCGGGCCGTCAAGAGCTCCTCGGCACAGGCCCATGCGATCGATCGATTCGACCAGGTCAACAATGAGGTTGTCAGGCAGGAACTGAAGGTCCGCACCGCTCGCGCAATCGCCAGTCCGCTGGTGGAGGCGATCGCGGTCATCGTGATCCTGCTGCTGAGCATCATCGCCTCACGCGAGATCCTCCAGGGCAACATGGCGATCGACGATTTCATCATGGCGGTCGGCTCGCTCGGCATCGCCGGCGGAGCCTTCAAGCCGCTGACCGGGCTGCTCAACGACATCCAGGCCGCCGATGCGCCTGCGGACAGGCTCGAGTCAATCCTGTCACTGCCAGGCGAGAGCGCTTCGGCCGGAACCGACCAACTGGCCCCGCTGTCCGGCTCGATCCGGTTCGAGGGGATCCGAATGAGCTACCCGGGAGCGAGTGTTCCAGCCCTGGACGGGATCGATCTCGAGATCACGGCGGGTCGACGCGTCGTCATCGTCGGCCCCAACGGCTGCGGCAAGACGACGCTGCTGAGCCTGCTGCCGAGACTGCTGAACCCGGACGAGGGCGTCATCAGCTTCGACGGCGTCGATATCTCCTCGGTGACGCTCGACTCCCTGAGGCGGCAGATCGGTGTCGTGACACAGGAGACGATCCTCTTCAACGAGTCGATCAGGAACAACATCCTGTTCGGCCGCTCGGGGATGTCGGACCAGGCCGTGATCGATGCGGCCCGGCAGGCGCACGCGCTGGACTTCATCGAGCGTCTTCCACGTGGGTTGGACACCCAGGTCCATGAGCAGGGCACATCCCTCTCGGGGGGGCAGCGACAGAGGGTCGCCATCGCCAGGGCGATCCTGGCCGATCCGAGAGTCCTCATCCTCGACGAGGCCACGAGCCAGATCGATGCCGAGAGCGAGCAGCAGATCAACGAGGCCATCGCCGAGTTCTGCAACGGTCGCACGGCGATCGTGATCGCGCACAGGCTCTCAACGGTCCTGGCCGCAGATCAGATCGTCGTGATGGATCTCGGACGGATCGTCGACCACGGTTCGCACGAGCAGCTGATGGATCGATGCGAGGTCTATCGCCGCATCGTGCAGACGCAGCTGGTGCCGGAGCCGGCCTGAGGTGTCCCCCAGCAACTCGAACCCGGTGATGGTCCTGTCGGCGGCGATGCTCATGCTGGTCACCGCGACCCTGGTCGTCTCATGCAGCGGGAAGCCCCAGGCAGAGGACCGTGGTGTCCGAATCGTGTCGTTCTCGCCCGCGATCACGAAGACCGTGATCGACCTTGGCCTGGCCGACCTGCTTGTCGGGAGGACCGGCTACTGCGAGGATCCCGGTGATGTCCATGTGGTGGGCAACCTGCACGAGATCGATCATGAGCGCCTGTTGAAGCTTCGCCCCACGCACGTCCTGGTCCAGCGGACCGTCACCGGCAATCACCATGAACTCGAGCGGATCTGCGATCGTCACGGGATCACGTGCACCTCGATTCCCATGGATACGATCCCGGAGATCTCGGACATGCTCGTCCAGGTGCCGGGGCTGCTGCTGAAGCCTGGGGTCGATGACGAGCTCCTGGAGGTCGCCACCCAGCGGGCGACGGCCATCATCGAATCCCTCGAGCAGCTCGAACGAATGCAGACCTGCGGTTCCGGCGACCCGTCGATCCTGCTGTTCAGCGTCGATCCGCCCCGGGCCTTCGGCCGGGGCACGTACATCGACCAGCTCTACCGCCAGCTTGGTGGTGCCAACTGCATCATGACCGAAGGCTACGCCGAACTTGCGATGGAGGATCTCTACCGGATCGATCCGGCCGAACTGCTCGTGATCTGCTCCAGCAGCACGGATGCCGAGGCGGCCCGGGCCCATCTGAATCGTGCATGGCCCGACTCGGTCCATCGCACCCGGTGGATCATCGAACCGGAATTGTTGATCCCCAGTTCACGGGTCATCCAGTGCGCCCAGCAGTTGTGCGGCGCCTCCATGCCGGACCGGCCGGAAGGGGGTGGAGCGTGAACGACGTGTCCCGGTGGAACGCCCTCTGCGGAGCGAACCTCCTCCTGCTTCTGCTGGTCGTCGCGGTGTTCCTCGGTCGTCTCCTGGTCCAGAGGCCCATCGATGGAATCGACGAGGCGATCCTTGGTTGGCCAGAGCCGACGGTCCTGGGATTCCGGTCGATGGCCGCGATCAGTGGCGTGCTCGTCGGTGGTGCGCTGGGACTGTCCGGTCTCCTGCTCCAATCGTTGCTTCGGAACCCGCTGGCCAGCCCGTTCGTGCTCGGTGTCTCCTCGGGTGCAGGCCTTGGCGTGATCGTCGCGATGGCCCTGGCGATCCTGGTGCCCGCCCTGTCGATCCCGGCGGCCGGTTCCATCGTGCCTGCGGCTGCTGGATCACTGGTGGCGTTGCTGATCGTCTGGGCCATCGGCACACGGCGTGGTCTGATCGATCCGATCGCCGTGATCCTGGCCGGAGTGATCATCGGCACGTTGTCAGGAGCGCTGATCATGCTGGTCCAGTCGCTGGTGCCCGGCGGGGTCCGTTCGGACATGGTCCTCTGGATGATGGGTCGGATCCCCGAATCACCACCGGTCCAGTTGCTCTGGAGCTCGGGGGTCGTCCTTCTCGTCTCGTTCGTGATCGCCCAGGCGTCCTCGCCAGCCATGGACGTCGCGATGCTCCAGGATGACGAGGCGCACTCGATCGGGGTGAACCTCGGTCGCTTGAAGAACACGCAGTTCATCCTCGCAGGCATCCTGGCCGCAGCGTCCGTGACGATCGCGGGGCCGATCGGATTCGTTGGCCTGATGGCTCCCCATGCAGCACGGAGAATCGTCGGGCCGGGCCATGGCCGACTGGTGCTGGCAAGTACGTTGTCCGGGGCACTGATCGTTCTTCTGGCCGATGTCGCCAGGCAGTGGATCGATCTTGGAACCGGTCGACTGCCGATCGGAGTGATGACGGCCCTGGCCGGCGGGCCGGTCTTTCTCTACCTGTTGAAACGTCCGGGAGGGTTCAGATGGAACTCCTGATCGACCAGCTGGACGTTCGCTATGGATCCCGCGTGGCTCTTGAGCGGGTCACGACTCGAATCGGTTCGGGGGCCATCACCGCGGTGCTGGGGCCCAACGCATCAGGCAAGTCCACGCTGCTCAAATCCATCAGCGGGTTCCTCAGACCGACTTCCGGATCCGTCATGCTTGATGGAATGCGCACGGATCAGATGGATGGCCCGTGCCGGGCCAGGAAGATCGCCTATGTTCCCCAGCG
>PARI01000041.1 GCA_002711415.1 Phycisphaerae bacterium
CGGTATCCGTGAAGGTCCTGGCCACCACGTTCCGGATCGTCGCCGTCTGATTAGGTGGCGGGGTATCGAACTCCTCCCAGGGGAACCCGAGACTGCTCAGGTCGATGAAGTTGGGAAGTGATGTCGAGCTGATGTACTGGGCCCCGTAGTTGACGAACCAGTCATCCCGGAACTGAAGCCATGTGGAAGGGGACGTATTCTCATCGATCACGGGTGGAATCACACCGGGGAGCCACTGCTCCACGGGCACCTGCATGTTCAGGAGAAGGTTGGTCACCCACTCGTTTCCACCATCATCCCAGCTGATGATGTTGGAGATGTCCGGCGCGATCCGCCAGCCGTTTCCGGGACGGGCGATGTTGCTCAGGTGCGGCCAGTGACTGAAGCGTTCTGCTCCAATTCCATCATCGAAGATGCGTTGAGGCTCGGTCGACCTGAGCCAGCGCGTATCACCGAAACCCGGATTGCCCAGCGGGTTGCCGTCGGACAGCACTTCACCGAACGGTGGCGGCGCCGCGACATACGTGGCGATGTCCACGGGGTTGCCCGGACCCGGCGGGATGCCGGGGTTCGGATTGCCCAGCGAATCGGGCCAGTTGGTCCATGGCCGCACGGTGTACGGCGCGAAGTTGTAGCTCAGCGCGGTCTCATTGATCGGCTCGGTGCCCGTGTCGATGCCGTATCGACGCTGGCTGGACAGCAGCGGCGCCCGGGGAAAGTTGCTGGGAACGGTGCCCCCACCGACATTGTTGATGTCGTCGTCGGTGAGATCGCCCGTGACCACGAGCCTCGGGAACAGCGCCGAGGAGATCTCCTCGGCGATCTCCTCCGCGATCACGTCCGAGCGATCGTTCCAGGCGGCGACATCCTGCTGGGCCTGGGCCAGGGTCCGGCCCGAGGAGGTCCTGCTGATGTAGGCGACCGCGACGATCGCCAGGATTACCAACAAGGCGACGGCAAGCACCATGGCATTGCCATACCGTGGACGGGGCGAACCACCCTCGAGCACTCGTCTGATGTTCATCATGGCCTGGACTCCTGCTGGACCTTCGGCAGGTCGATCACGAACTGGTACTCGCGGCCCTTGGGCATGGTGACGTTGGAGTCGTGCAGTCGCATCGTGATGCGCAGCGCCGTAGGCCAGGGCGTGTAGTCATTGAAGTTCCAGATCGCCCGGGTCCGGTTCCAGCCGAAGAACGCCTGGTATCGATAGACGCCGGAACCTGGCCAGACCTCGCCGAAGGACTCGATGTCGTTGACGCCCGAGTTGGGATCGGAGATCGGCGGGAAGTCGACGCTGGACGCCTCCAGGAGGGTCACGTCCCGTGCCGCATCGGGGATCCCGAACCAGGGCGTGGGCTCGCGCCGGTCAAGCACGATGCCGGGGTAGGCGACGTTGTTGGTCGGATTGATGTAGATGCCGCCCTGGTCATCAAGGAACCGCCCCACCCCTTCCTCGTAGGTCCAGTCGACCGTGAAGGAACTGCAGTTGCCGGCAAGCATCGGCGCAACCAGCATCTGGTCGATCCTGTTCATCCCGGGAGCCTCCCGCTCGGCCCGTGGGAACTTGAGCATGCCCAGGTCGAACGTGTTGGCACCGAAGACGCGACTGCGCTGGGTGGGCCAGTCCGCCCTCAGCGCCGGGTTGGCGGTCGGATCATCGGGGTCGGCCATGGTGATCGCCCGCTTGATCTTGTTGACCTGGCTGGCGGCGATGTCGACCCGGCTGCTGAAGATGGCCGGATCATCGATCGAGTTGGTCGCGTTGGGCATCGTCGCGCCGTTATAGTCCCAACCGGCATCGTTGAAGTAGGAGTGGCTGCCGCCATCATCCGCAAGCAGTGTCGCCTGACGAGCCAGGATCCAGTCGGTCGCCGGCGGCTGCGTCGCGATCACGGCCCCTGCGTAGGGCTGGTTGCCGGTGTTCGGGTCCGGGGGCCAGAAGGCGGTGTCAAGCTGCGGTCCGCTCAGTGGATTGTTGTAGGACCACGGCATCGCCTCACCGAAGTTGTAGCCGATCGGATCGACCAGCGATTCCAGGTCGGGAAACTGCACGGCATGCCCGTAGTAGATCCGGTTGATGGTGGATTGCTGGTTGCCGCCCTGGCCGGTCGCCGCGATCGATCTCTGGGGGATCCACCGCTTGGTTCCCTCGATCGATGTCGTGAAGAACAGCAACTGGTCGTGGCGGATCACGGCGTTCTCGGGCCGGTTCGGATCCAGCAGCGGCGCGTCGGGCGAGAACCCGGGGACGCCCGGGGTCCGGTTGACGTTGTTGGGCACCAACCAGCACTGGATCGCGAGGAACCCCTCCGGGCTCAACTGGGCCAGGTCGCGACGCATCGTCCTCTCGATCATCGTCGCCTGCTGCATCATGTCGGCATTGGCCTGGCCGAGACTGGCCACCTTGCTCGCGGTCCCGAAGATCTTTCCGCTGGCGATGATCACGACCAGCAGGACGAGGATCGCGATCAGCAGTTCAACCAGCGTGAACGCGGACCTGGGACGACCTGATTGTTGCAACAGGGTTCTCATTACTAGAGCTCCTTCACCGTCATATAAACGGGTGTCAGGATGAAATTGTTCGAGTCCTCTCGCGGCAGGTACCAGATGTTCCTGACCGCCGGCCGAAGCAGATCGGAGTCGATCATCGTGTTGTAGACCGTCAGGGCGGGCATTCCAGTGGGGCCACTGGCCAGGGCGACCGGACCGTCCTCCTGGAACCTCCGGCCGGCGACCACGCGGTGGACGTTCCCGAACTGGTCCAGGATCCACTGTCGAGGAAGCTGCCACTGGTCCTCCCTCGCGGTCGGATCAAACGGGGAGCCGGCATCGGTCCCGCGGATGAAGATGTTGTCACCGATCGTGCCGGGCTGGGAGTCCAGCCCACCGGGCGTCCAGATCGACCCGCCCGTGAGTGGGCGTGAATATGGAAGCGGTGGAAACTCGGCCGCCTCCGGATCCGGTGCGACGCTGTACTCCAGCGGCTCGCCGCCGGCATACCTGACCCGGTAGACCACGATCGCCACGTAGATGCGCCCCTGGAACCGGCGGAACATGCAGTCCCAGGCGTAGGTCGGCTCGACCCGGTTCCCTGCCGCCGCGTCAGCAACCGATGGAACCATCGGATAGAACCGCTCGCGCTGGCTGATCAGCACCTCGGGCTGCCAGATGTACCGGGACGGATCATCGGTATCATTGTCCAGGGTGAAGCGATCGGCGTTGAATGGAATGCCATGGAGCCTGGTCAGGCCACCATTGTTGGCCACGCAGGAGAGGCCACCACTTCCGAACTCCGAGGCCCGCTGCAGGCCGGAGCCGCCCTGGGCGTACCCGGCGCTGATTCGAGCCTGCTGGGCACTGAAGATGTCGATCGCACTCACATTCTGGTCATCCGAGAAGACGAAGCCCGGGCGATACCAGGGCCAGTCGCCGTAGATCATTCCCGTCGTCGTGTCGAATGGGATCTGGTCGGGCCCGACGAACATCTCGAAGTACCCGAAATCCTCCTGGTCCAGCTTGCTTCGCAGGGTCGCGATGGCGTTCTCCGCGACGATCGGTCCCATGATGTCGTCGTTGGACCGACGCTGCTGCGAGATTCCCGCGGGGAAGATCGCCGCCACGGAGATCACGCCGATCCCGAGAATGAAGACGGCCAGCATGACCTCCATGAGGCTGAATCCACGTCGTCGATGGAATCGATTGAGTCGCCTGTTCATCGCGACACCACCTTGGCCACGCCGGAGTAGTAGTTGAAGTTGATCATCTGGCCGTACTGGTTGATGTACTCGGTCTGGCCGATCTGCTGGTTCTGCCAGTTGTTGGTCCAGTAGGTCTCATCGAACCGGTCACGGCAATCGTCATCGTCGAAGATCGAGAGGAATCGGACGAAGATCACGTTGCTCTCGTCATCGGGCTCATCAAAACGCCAGTACCTGTCCGAGCCACCGGTGGATCCGATGTCCTCGACCAGGTTGTTGTTCAGGTCGACGTAGGCGTAGTTCCTGCCGTCGTCGAGCGACTGATTGCGCGTGATCACCCGTCCGTCTGCGGCGAACATGATGGCCAGCTGCATCCCGGTCTCGCTGTTGGTGAAGTCCGGCTGGGTGACCCAGGTGTCGTCATCGGCCTCGATCTGATCGAGGTACAGCTTCGGCCCGGCCACCTTGATGCCCTCGGGCAGGAGCTGGCTCTCGATGCCCTCGATGGGCACGAACTTCTCGACGATGAGGTTTCCCTGCCCATCGACGATGTCAAAGACGCCGCTGGACTTGGCGATCACCAGCTTGGTCTGCTGGGTCTGCCCCTCCGGATCGAAGTCGGCCGTGAACATCAGCATGGTCGGCGTGTGCGACTGGATCGCCAGGGCGCGGGCGTTGGTCAGGGCCGCGACGACCGTGTTGATCGCGTTGGACATGCGGGCGTCACGGGAGACCCGCCGGACGCCGATCGCGGTCATCACGGCCAGGATCGCCATGATGCCCATGACGACAAGAAGCTCGGTCAACGTGAAACCCAATGTCCAGGTTCGCCTTGATCTCATTGTGAGTGCTCCGTGTATGGCTCGTAGGAGAAGACGTTGTCCTGCGCATATTCCGGGCTGCTGTCGTCCATCGCGCCGAAGCCGAACTTCAGGTCGGGCCCGGCGGAGACGAACAGCGGCCGCGCATCACGACAGGCCCAGAGCTCCTCCCACTGGGTCCGGATCGTGCCGTCCTCGTCACGCTCGTAGGAACCGGGATCGCAGTCGAGGTCGTACTTCCGGCCGGGCATGATCACGGCGAGGCTGGTGCCCCATGGATCGATCGCATCCAGAGCTTGAAACTCGTTCCCGGCGATCTCGTACTCGACGGTCCGCAGGCTGTCCGGATCGATCTTGGTGAGCATCTCCCGGACCAGCTCGTTGTTGCTGATCAGGAAGAGCGAGAACTGGAGCGTCGGGGTCGGCTTGATGCCTTGCGGAAGGTCGTACTGCTCGTAGTCATTGCATGGCTCATCATCCTCACCATAGGTGGCGTCTCGGCCCATGATGAGCTTGAACTCGTTGGCCGAGCTCTCGATGATCTCCATCATGTTCTGGGTCTGGCGGACCTCGCTCTGGCCGATGACGACGTTGCCGACGGCCAGGACCAGTCCCAGGAGGACCAGAATGATCCCAACGGCGACGATCAGCTCGATGAGGGTGAATGCCCTGCGTGTACGTGCGATGGTGGTCATGGTCCAAGCTCCACGATGTTGTCCTCGTTGTATCCCTCTTGATCGAACCGGAACCACTTGATCCACTGGCGATCAGGCCCGGATGTGAACAGCGCGAACTGCGCCGCCTTCAGCGCATGAGTGGTGTAGTTGTCGTAGATCCCGTCCGAATCAGGTGACAGCAGCGGGTTCTCATCATCGACTCCTCGCACCACCTGCCCCGGAGGCAGCGTGTAGGGCCGGAGCGCGAAGACGTTGCCCAGATTGAACCGTGAATCCACGATGCTCGGATCGTTGCCGGAATACGGCACACGGTAGTAGTGGATCGGGTTGCCCCAGTAGTCCAGGAAGACCTTTGGAAGCGCATCGAAGCCAGGCTCGCCGGACTCGACGATGATCGGGTTCCCGTTGCCGTCATATCCGGCCAACCCGCCAATGGTCCTGTTGTCCTTGAGTTCCAGGTAGGGCCCGTACACCCGGCCCTTGACGATCGAGTCATTCTGGTTCTCCACGTTGCCAAGCGGAACGTTGTTGCGGCTCATCGCCGAGCCGACCGGATAGACCCCGTTGCCCCGTGGACTGGTCACGGCCCCCCAGGCACCGTCACGACCCGGAGAACGGAAGCCCAGTTTCGGCAGCTCCATCATGGCCGGAGCACCCTCGTTGGCGTTGCTGGGATCACCGATCAGGCCGTATCCATCGAACCGGCGGTCACCATAGCCCAGGAGGTAGTGCGGCAACGTCGTGATCGAGTAGTAGTCCTGTTGCGTGTACTGGATCGTGGGATCCTGCTGGACTCCCGAGATCTCCTGCGGAAGCCTCAGGTTCAACGCGCAGTTGAACGGGGGCGTCATGCAGTCGGGCTCGTAGGACTGGCTCGTATCAGGACCAAGGACCGGTGGCAGGTATCCGTGGTCCTCCTGGAACCGGACGAGTGCCTGCTTGATGGAGTTCATGAAGAACGCCGTGTTGGCACGCTGGCCGGCCCGGGCCGCCCTGTTCAGGCCGAGGATGAGCAGGCCGATCAGGATGACGATGATCCCGATGACCACCAGGAGCTCGACCAGGGTGAATCCCCTGCCCGGGCCTCGATCGCGAAGTTGTGGTGTTCGATTGATCACTCGAAGCGTGCTCCTGGAATGTCAGTTGGCCTGGCTGACCGATTCGATCATCTTCACGAGGGGAAGGAACAGCGCCAGGACGATCGTGCCGACGATGCCGCCGAGGATCACGACCATGGCCGGCTCAAGAAGGCTCAGCAGTCCCTGGACCGCGACATCGACCTCTTCGTCGTAGTTGTCGGCGATCTTCATGAGCATGACATCAAGGTCACCGGTCTCCTCGCCGACATCGATCATGTTGACGACGATCGAGTCACAGACCTTGGCTTCACGAAGCGGTCCCGCAAACGTCTCGCCTTCACGGATCGAGTCATGGACGCGTGTCAGCGCCTTCTCGAAGACGTAGTTGCCCGAGGTGTCCCGGGTGATCATGATCGCCTCGAGAATGGGCACACCCGCGGTGATCAGGGTCCCGAGGGTCCGGGAGAAGCGCGCAACGGAGGTTTTGCGCACCAACCCTCCTATGACCGGAATCTTCATGATCACCACGTCGGTCGCCGCCTTGCCGGGCTTGGTCTTCCGTATCAGCTTGTAGAAGAGGAATATGACGATCGGAGACACGAGGATCCAGACCGCCCCGGGCACCGTCTGGTCCGGTCTGGCCGATCCGGCGACCCACTTGCTCGCGTCGACCAGCCACAGGGTCAGGCCGGGCAGGTCCACGTCGAAGTCGTTGAAGATCTCCTGGAACTTCGGAATCACGAAGTACATGATGCCCGTGACGATCAGAACGGCGATGATGATGACCGCGATCGGGTAGATCATGGCGCCCTTGATCCTCCGGCGAAGACGCTGTCCCTTCTCGAGGAACTCGGCCAGTCGCTGGAGGATCACGTCGAGCACACCGCCGATCTCACCCGCGTTGACCATCTTGGAGTAGAGCCGATCGAACGCCTTCGGGTGCTTGGCCATCGCGTCGGAGAGCGTGGTGCCGCTCTCGACGTCCTCGGCGACCTGGGTGAGGATGTTCTTGAGCGGTCCGGGCTTCTGTTGGGCCTCGAGGATCTGGATCGAGCGAAGCAGTGGCAGACCCGCGTCCTGCAGGGTCGACAACTGCCGGGTGAACATCGTGATCTTCTTCAGGCCGACCGGGAGGAAGTTGAGGGAGAAGCCGCTCGACTTCTTCTTCATGTTGGCGGTGGCATCGCCCTTCTTGCCTCCCCTGCGACCACCGGACTTCTCCTTCTGCTCCCTGACGGAGGTCGGGAAGAAACCCTGGCTCTTGATCTGCTCGATCGCGGCGTTGCTTGATTCAGCCTCGATGGTCCCCTTCTGGGGCTTTCCGGAGGCGTTCAGTGCTTCATAGACATAGGTTGGCATCAGCGTATGGCCTTTCATGCAGACCCATCAGCGGCACCCGGCCGCCGGATGGGCACATCATTCATCCACGATCGTCTCTCGAACGACCTCATCGATGGTGGTCTGTCCCTCGTACACGGCAAGAAGACCGGAATCCCTGAGCGCGCGCATCCCGCGACGGCGGGCCTCGACCCGCAGCACGTTGGTCGATGCCTGAGTCATGATCAACTCCCGCATCTCGTCATCGAGCCTCATGATCTCGAAGAGCGCCATCCGTCCGCGATAGCCGGTCTTGTTGCAGTTGTCGCAGCCACGCCCGCGGAAGAACGACTTGTCCGGGACATCGGCCGGCTTCAACTGCAGCTCCATCAACTGCTCCTCGGTCGGCGTGTACTCCTCGCGGCAGTGGACGCAGATCCTCCGGACGAGTCTCTGGGCGATGATCGCCTCGACGGTCGCCGTCAGGAGGAACGTCTCGACGCCCAGGTCGACAAGTCTGAGGATCGTGCTGGGCGCATCGTTGGTGTGAACGGTGGTGAAGACGAGGTGGCCCGTCAGCGAGGCCTGGATCGCGATCTGGGCGGTCTCGAGGTCTCGAATCTCACCGACGAGGATGATGTCGGGGTCCTGTCGCAGAAACGACCGGAGCAACCGGCCGAAGGTCAGGTCCTGGTCGGTGTTCACCTGGCACTGGATCAAGCCGTCGATGTCGTATTCCACCGGATCCTCGGCGGTCAGGATCTTCGTCTCGGGCTCGTTGAGATTGCTGAGGGCCGCATAGAGCGACGTGGTCTTGCCACTGCCGGTCGGACCCGTGACGATCACGATCCCGTTGGGCTTGTGGATGATCTCCTCGACCTCTTCCAGTTCCTCCTTGCGAAGGCCGATCCGGTCCAGGCTCAACTGCACGTTGGAGCGGTCCAGCACACGCATGACGACTGATTCGCCGAACATCGTCGGCAGCACCGAGACACGAAGGTCGACGGGATTGCCATCGATGGTCAACTCGATGCGACCGTCCTGGGGCAGTCGTCTCTCGGCGATGTCGAGGTTGGACATGACCTTGACGCGGGAAACGATCGCCAGGGCCAGGTGCTTGGGCGGGGGAATCATCTCGTAGAGGACGCCGTCGATGCGGTACCGCATCTTGAACTCCTCCTCGAACGGCTCGAAGTGGATGTCCGACGCCTTCTCTCGAATCGCCTGGAGCAGCACGAGGTTGATCAACTGCACGACCTTGTTGTCGGATGCGGCCTCCGAGAGCAGATCCATGTCGACCGAATCGCCTCGACCCGCCAGGGCGTTGAGGGCGTCCGAATCCTCGCTTTCGGAGTAGATGTCGGCGATCGACTTGGACTTGCCGGCATAGTGCTTCTGGATCAAGGACTCGATCTGGGCAGCCGGGGAGATCACGGCGGTCACCTTGAAGTCCATCAGCAGTTGAAGGTCGTCGACGGCCTTGAAGTTGTCCGGGCTCTTCATCGCGACGGTCAGCTCCCGGGTCCCCTCATTGAAGTCGATGGGGACGACCTGGTAGCTGATCACGGCATCGGCCGGAAGCGAGGAGACGACGGCGTCGGACAGCTCGGCGTCCTCCAGGTCGACCAGCTTGAGGCCCGCCTGTCCGGCGATGGCACGATCCAGGTCCTCCTGCGTGATGTACCCGAGCTCCATCAGGAGCTCGCCGACCTTCATATCCCTGCTCTTCTGCAACTGCAGGGCCTCGTGGACCTGCTCACGCGTGAGGCAGCCAAGCTTGGTCAGGACTCGCCCGATTCGGCGTCCCTTCAGCTCGGAGGGGTCGGGATTCTTTCGTTGGGTCTGGCTCTTGGCCATCGAGAAAGCCTCCAGGTTCGTATCTTGAATCCGTTGAACCAGGCCTGGGTCTTCCCCAGGAACGGCACGCAGGGGGCGATTCACACGATACCTTGGCTCATACCTGTCAATAGATATCATCACGATCAAATACGGCTTGGACAAGGTCTGCAGGGCCTAAAAATGCATTGGACACCTGGTTATTTCGAATCACATCCTGATTCTTATACGCAGCAAGAGCCTGCACGGATCAATCCATGTCTTTGAACTATGTTGTTTTTGATGCCTTGAGGCTGGTTTCAGTCAGCCTTTGAGGTGTCCACGTCGGATTCATCCAGCTCGGATCGACCAACCATACCCCCTGATCGATGGACTTTTTCGGTCAGGTCTCCTGGGTCCTTACCCTTGTCGATCATCTCGTCCGCAGCAATGATCCCACGGGTGTAGAGGCTCCAGAGATGGTCATCAAGCAGCTGCATGCCGAATTTTCGCCCAGTCTGGATCGCCGAATCGATCCTGAAGGTCTTGTTCTCGCGGATCAGGTTGGCGATGGCCGGGGTGACCACGAGGAACTCGTAGCTGGCGACACGGCCAGGCTTGTCCACGCGAGCCAGGAGCACCTGGCTGAGGACAGCGATGAGGCTGGTGGAGAGCTGGACACGCACCTGGGCCTGCTGGTTGGTCGGAAAGGCGTCGATCACACGGGTGATCGTGCCAGCGGCCCCGGTCGTATGCAGGGTTGCGAAGACCAGGTGACCGGTTTCAGCAGCTCGAATGGCGGCCTCGATGGTCTCGAGATCTCGCATTTCGCCGACGAGAATCACGTCCGGGTCGGCTCGAAGGGCACGCCTGAGGGCCTCGGCGAAGCTGGTCACGTCGGCACCGACCTCGCGCTGATTGACCACGGACTTCTTGTGGTAGTGGTAGTACTCGATCGGATCCTCGACGGTGATGATGTGCCTGTCGAGGTTGTTGTTGACGTAATCGACCATCGTCGCAAGCGATGTCGTCTTACCGCTGCCGGTGGGGCCGGTGACGATGAAGAGCCCACGAGGCCGCCTGATGAGTTCCTTGCAGATGTCAGGTAGGCCGATCTGCTCGAACGTGAGCAGTTCGTCGGGGATCAGTCGCAAGGCGATCGAGATGTCTCCACGCTGCCTGAAGACGGCCACACGAAAACGGGCCTTGTCGCCATAGGCGAAGCCATAGTCGCAGGAGCCCTCCTCCTGGAGTTCCTGCTGGGCACGCTCAGGTGTGATCGACTTCATGAGGGCGACCATGTCGTCCGAGTCCAGAACCTTCGTCTGAAGGCTCCTGAGCTTGCCACTCAATCGGAGCGTTGGCGGTCGTCCGACAGACAGGTGAAGGTCAGACGCATCCTGCCTGATCACCGTTTCCAACAACCTGTCAATCTGAATGGTGGACATGAAGACTCTCGCTTTGGGGGGTACGAGTCAATTCTAATCGGTTCAGCAGGATAAATCAGTCCTTGATTTCCCCGGGCGTGAATCCTTCTATCTGGGCGAATCGGGCGATCTCGTCGGGCGTGGTCGTGCCGTTGAGAATCTTGATCTTGCCATCCCCGAGGAGGCTTCTCATGCCGGACCTGATCGCTGCATCGCGGATCTTGGCGATCGAGGCCCGTTCAAAGGCCAGTTCCCGGACCTCCGAGTTCATCACCATCATCTCGAAAATGGCCTTTCGCCCCTTGAAACCGGCTCCACCACAGACGGAACAGCCGACTGGCCTGAAGATCGTGTTGTCCCGCAGGTCCTCGGGACCGATGTTGACCAGTTCCAAGCTCCTCTTGTCAGGATCAGGATCCGGCTCCTTGCACTTGTCACAGAGCACGCGGATCAGTCGCTGGGCCATGATGGCCTGGATCGAACTGGCGACCAGGAAGGGCTTGACGCCCATGTCGGTCAACCTGGTGATCGCGCTGGGCGCATCATTGGTGTGCAGGGTGCTGAAGACCAGGTGGCCGGTCAGGGCCGCCTGGATCGCGATGTCCGCGACCTCGCGGTCTCGAATTTCACCGATCAGGATGATGTTGGGCGCCTGACGAAGCATCGACCTGAGGATCGAGGAGAAGGTCAGGCCGATGGAATCCCTGACCTGGACCTGATTGATCCCGTTGAAGTTGTATTCAACCGGATCCTCCGCCGTGATGATCTTGCGGTCAGGCCTGTTGAGGACGTCCAGTGCCGAGTAGAGGGTCGTCGTCTTGCCAGAGCCGGTCGGTCCGGTGACCAGGAAGATACCGTTGGGGCGACGAATCATCCTGTTGAAGGCGTCGAGGTTGTCCACTTCGAAGCCGAGATTGGGAAGGCCGATCCTGACCGAGTCAGGACGGAGAACACGCAGGACCACGCTTTCACCGTGATAGGCCGGGCAGGTGCTCACACGGAAGTCAATGTCGTCACCGTCGATTGGAAGCTTGATCCTGCCGTCCTGAGGGATCCTGCGCTCGGCGATGTTGACGCCCGCCATCAGCTTGAGTCGTGCCAGCAACGCGGCCTGCATGCGCTTGGGCAGGTTGTCACGAATATGGCAGACACCATCGATCCTGTAGCGAAGAAGCACGCGGTCGGCCATGGGCTCGATGTGGATGTCCGAGGCACGTCCCCTGACCGCCTCGATGATCAGGCGGTGACACAGGCGGACGATCGGCGCCTCGCTGGGATCGACGTCGACCGACACGTCGACCGAGTCGACCGAGCGGTCCATGCTGACATCCACTGAGTCCGTGACGAGGGAGTCATCCGAAAGCATGCTCTTGGTTCCGCCATCGGCTCCGTCGATGATCGACTTGATCTGGGTCCGGGTGGCGATGGCCGTGTCGATCTCCGTGTTCAACCTGAATCGGAGCAGGTCGAGCAGTTCCAGGTCCATCGGATCATGGATGATCAGCTTGAGCCGACCGTTGTTCTGCTCGATCGGGAGGACGAGGTGCTTCTTGATGATCTCGTCGGGCGCCAGGGACATGTCGACCCGGTTGCTGTTCTCCGGACGATCAAGGTTGATGTACTCCATGTCGAACTGGCGGCCGAGTGCCTCGGTGATCTGTTCCTCCTTGCAGGCCCCGATCTCGATGAGGGCCTCACCGAGCCGCTTTCCCGAGGAACGCGCGAGCGTGGAGGCTTCCTCGATCTGAGCTTCCGTGCAGACGGAAGCGTTCACGAGGATCTCGCCGAGTTTCTGTCGCTTCTTGCGTGCCAATGGTCGCTCCGTGATGACCGGTGGTCCAAGCAGCCCGTAGCCAGCCTGGATACACATGCCGCTTGCTTGACGCGAGGCCGGTCGGGGCCGCCCTCTCCCTACAGGTCACTGTAGTATGGATAAACCCCCACCACCACGCAAGATCTCCACCACCCGGCACGACCCGGCAAGGCAGGAAAATGAGCACCAGCCAACCACAGACCATGTCCGGACGTGACCACAGGCCACGGATCCTGCTGACGGCTGGACCCACCCACGAGCCGATCGACCGGGTCCGCTTCCTGGGAAATCGCTCCAGCGGGAAGATGGGACTCGCCCTGGCCGATTCGGCACGAAGATTTGGATTCCCTGTGACCCTTCTGCTCGGGCCGATCGGATACGAACCAGACCTCCCGCCGGAGATCGGACTGAAACGATTCACCACGGCCGACCAGCTGTGCCGCCTGCTCGAATCCTGCTGGAGCGAGCATGACATGCTGGTGATGGCTGCGGCGGTCAGCGACTTCGCCATGGACCCATCCCAGCAGCTCGCCGGAAAACGGCCCAGGAATTCCGATGGACTCGACCTTCACCTGGTCCCCACACCTGACCTGGTCGCCACCATGGCCTCCATCTCACGACCGGATCAGCATGTCAGCGGGTTTGCCCTGCAGGAGTCAAGCGACCTGGAACAACAGGCGTCCAGAAAGCTGGTCCAGAAGAAGCTTGACGCGATCGTCGCCAACAGCCTCGACACGATGGACTCCGACCAGGTTCACGAGGGAACCATCCTCCTTGCTGACGGAACTCGCCTGGCCCCGTCCTCCTCAGGGCCCATGGACAAGGACTCCTTCTCGTCATGGGTACTCCAGACCCTTGTGGAGGACTGGCGTCGCAAGACGAAGTCCCCCTCAAACCCATCTGCTTGAACGCCCCACCCTCACTCATCGCCGGAGATCGCGAGTATCTCGACGTGGCGACCGAGGCAAAGTACCCTCTTGGACCCGGCCAACGGCACCGGCCACCCCCGGGACAACACTCCAGACCGGCACCAGGTGCCGGTCCACTTGAAAGGACACAGCACGATGCAACTGGGCATGATCGGTCTTGGACGTATGGGAGCCAACATGGTTCGTCGCCTCATGAAGGCAGGACACGAATGCGTCGTGTTCGACGTAAACCAGGATGCAGTCAAGGCCCTGGAAGCCGAGGGGGCTACTGGAGCCACAAGCTACGAGGATTTCGCCTCCAAGCTCACGACACCCAGGGCGGCATGGATGATGGTTCCGGCGGCCCTGGTCGACAAGGTTCTTGATGAACTCACCAAGCACCTGGAGAAGGATGACATCGTCATCGACGGTGGCAACTCCTACTACAAGGACGACATCCGCCGCGCCGGGGAGCTCAAGGAGAAAGGACTCCACTACATCGATGCAGGCGTCTCCGGTGGTGTCTGGGGACTTGAACGTGGATACTGCCAGATGATCGGTGGCGAGGATGGTCCGGTGAAGCACCTGGACTCCATCTTCGATGCCCTCGCACCCGGCATGGGTGATGTCGACCGGACACCCGGCAGGGAGAAGATGGGTGGCACGAGCGAGCACGGGTATCTCCACTGCGGGCCGAATGGTGCCGGTCACTTCGTCAAGATGGTCCACAACGGCATCGAGTACGGTGTCATGGCCGCCTACGCCGAGGGACTGAATATCCTCAAGCACGCCAATGTCGGCCTGCACCAGCGTGATGTGGACGCCGAGACCACCCCGCTGAGAAACCCCGAGTACTACCAGTACGAGTTGAACCTTCCCGACGTGGCCGAGGTTTGGCGACGCGGCAGCGTCATCGGTTCCTGGCTGCTCGACCTGACGGCGGCCGCGCTGGCGGAGGATCCGGAACTGAAGAAGTTCGAGGGCCGGGTGTCGGATTCGGGCGAAGGCCGATGGACGCTGCAGGCGGCGATCGACGAGGGTGTCCCAGTGCACGTGCTGGCCAGCGCCCTCTTCGAGCGGTTCAGCTCCCGTGGCAACGCCGACTTCGCCAACAAGATCATGTCCGCCCAGCGATATGAGTTCGGCGGACACCTGGAGAAGAAGTCCTGAGACCCTGCCAAGGCCACAACAGGAAGTGAACCATGTCGAAAAAGCCCAATCAATCGGATGCCCTGGTCTTCTTCGGGGCGACGGGTGATCTCGCCCACAAGAAGATCTTCCCCACCCTCCAGGCGATGGTCGAGTCAGGCTACCTGGATGTCCCGGTCATCGGCGTCGCCAAGAGCGGCTGGAACATTGACCAGCTGATCGAGCGCGCTCGCGACGGGATCGATACCTTCGGCGACGGCGTCAACGAGGAGGCGTTCAAGAAGCTCTGCTCGCTCCTGAAGTACGTCGATGGCGACTACAACGACATCGAGACCTTCAAGAAGCTGCGAACCGAGCTGGGCGATGCCAAGAGGCCCCTTCACTATCTGGCCATTCCACCGGTACTCTTCGGAACCGTGACGGAGAACCTCGGCAAGGCCGGTTGCGCCGACAACGCTCGCGTCGTGATCGAGAAGCC
>PARI01000042.1 GCA_002711415.1 Phycisphaerae bacterium
CTGGTTCGGGATGGATTCCAGTCGCTGGAGAAAATCGGTGTTCGCCTGCAGTCGCTGCTGCTCGGCCTGGATGCCCGTTGTTCGCAGTCGTCCTGCGTTGCGGGAGTCTCCCTTGCTCCGTGCATACTCCGGCGACTGGTTTCTTCGATGCTCCTCGTATCGCTCCATGAGGACCCTGAGTTGCTCCCTTGAATCCGGAGCAGGAGGGGGCGTTTCCTGAGAATGCACTCCCGTCAAGAAGCAGGAGCCGATCGTCAGGATGCAGAGAATCGGGTTGATCATGGACTGAGGCTATGCTCCAGACCCCCTTGGGACAACCGGCCGAGGTCGTCCAGTTGATGATAAAAACCCGCTGATGCACCCACATCCGGGATCGGTGGCTCGGCCACCATGATTCGCTCGTGAAAATGCTATGCATGGCCATGACCGCTTGTGTATCTTGGTGTCAGGTGCCTAACACACAGCGGCGCCCGCCATACAAGCCGTCCAGACAAGGAAAGTCACATGACAACCCATCGAAGAACCACCATCGCCATGGCTGCCGCCATCGTGGCCACGGGCCTCGTCTCGACGAGCCTCGTTTCCGATGAAGCGACCATGGTCAACGATCCAGCCGATCCGAACCAGCAGTTCCAGCTGACGGCCCAGCTCAGCATCGACACCTTCCTCGGGGTGGACACCGCCACCTCCAGCGACACCACGTCCGTGGTCGCGGTTGCCGACGCGAACTTCACGCCCAATGGGGGGAAGTACGACCAGGTCACGATGGAAGGCATGATCTTCGAGCTCGGTGAACTGTCGTTCACGTTCGATGTCTTCTGCAGCGTATTCGGCTGCTACACCGTCGACCTGCAGTTGAGCAACTTCACGCTGACCCAGCAATCTCCGATTGACGCCGCCATCAACAAGGGCGGGGGCTGCGCGTTCCAGATCTTCACGGCCAACACCGCCACCTACGTGGTGTCCGGCGACCTCGTCGACGCATCCGGCGACCTGATCGGCGAGGACTTCTGCGACTTCACTGGGAACTTCGACTTCAACAAGGACATGGTGACGTTTTCAAACATGACATTGGCGGACAAGTCCTTCGAGATGGATCCGGCCGATCTTCCGACCGGTGTCGATGGTGTGACCGTCGTCTTCTCCATGGACATCTCCAGCGTCATGCTCATGGGCGAACTGATTCCCGGCGACCCCGTGTGCGAGCCGAACCCCGACCAGAATCTCGATGGATTCGTCGACGGTATCGACCTGGGCATCGTTCTGGGCAACTGGGCCACGGCCGGTCCCCTCGGTGATGTCAACTGTGATGGTATGGTCGACGGTGGAGACATCGGCGGCATCCTCGGCAACTGGCTGACTCCCTGACCATCGGGTTTTCATGGAAAACGACCAGTCGATGACCTGCGAAGACCAGCGAGCGCTGATTCGCATCGGGCACAGTCCCGATCCGGATGATGCCTTCATGTGGTGGCCGCTGTGCGGCCTTGACGGGCAGCCCCCCCCGATCGGCAGCGACCGGTTCCGGTTCGAGACGATCGTCGAGGACATCGAGGTCCTCAATCACATGAGCGAGGCGCCTGGTCCTGATGGTCTTCTGGAATGCACGGCGATCAGCTGCGCCCAGTATCCCCGTGTGCGTGATCGATACGTCATCACGGCCTGTGGAGCGAGCATCGGCGAGGGGTACGGTCCAAAGCTGATCACGACGGGTTCCATGAGCATGGAGCAGCTTCGCGATTCCGATCCCGTGATCGCGGTTCCCGGTGAGAAGACGACGGCGTTTCTGGTTCTGAACATGATGCTCGGCCCGGGTTCCTTCAGGCACGAGGTGCTTCCGTTCGACCGAATCATCCCATCGTTGATCGACGGCACGTACCAGGCGGGGCTTGTCATACACGAAGCCCAGTTGTCATTCCAGGATGCAGGCTTGCACCTGATTGCGGACCTGGGTTCATGGTGGCACGGGCATACAGGCCATCCACTTCCACTGGGCCTCAACGTGGTTCGCAGCGACCTGGACCGGATCCATGGTGACGGGACGATCGCTGAACTGACCAAGCTGCTCCACCAATCAGTCAGCCACGCAATGGCTCACCGGGACGAGTCTCTGGGATACGCGATGAACTTCGCGCGGGACATGGAGATGGAACTTGCCGGCCGATTCGTCGACCTCTACGTCAACCAGCGAACCCTTGATTTCGGCGAGGAGGGAATCGCCGCCATCGAGGAGCTGACCCGGCAAGGCGTACTCATGGGCCTTATCCAGCAGCAGCCGAGCATCGAGGTGGTCTCGCATCATGGATAACGGGCATGGATCGAAATGGTCGGGTCTGGGTATACTCTTCCGCATGCCTGGTAACGACTTCGCAGCCGGGCCAACAATGGGGGCACCGTTGACATGAGCCAGGCAATGCCACCGCAGACCGAGATCGGGTACGCGCCTCCGACGGTGCGCCAGTTCAGCGTCTTCCTGGACAACCGAGTCGGAAAGCTGCTCGAACTGGTCCAGTTGTTCGATGACGACCCGCACCTGCACGTGGCGGCCTTCAGCGTGCTTGATTCCTCGGATCATGCGGTCGTGCGGTTGATCATCAACAATGCCGATGCCGCCAGGTCGATCCTTCGCCGGAAGCAGTACACGTTCTCGGAGCACGATCTCCTGGTGGTGGAGGTCGATGGAGAGCAGTCCCTGACCCGGATGTGCCTGTACCTGCTCAACGTGGAGTTGAACATCGATTTCGCCTATCCCGTCATGGTCCGCAAGGACGATGGGGGGGCGATGATCGCCCTCGCGGTCGACGACCCGACGCTCGGTGGACAGATCCTCAGGCGAAAAGGGTTCCGCCTGATGGGTGAAGAGGATCTCAACTGAAGATCCGAACGGATCGATCAGGGCGTTGCTTGTTCCTCGGAGGTCTCCGCTGATTCTTCCTCGACGGCCGGCGGCGCCAACTCCGGAATCTCCGGAAGCTTGCTCGCGGCATACTCGTGATCCCGTTTCCGGATGACCTCCATCGAGACGATCGTGTCATCAGGGGCCAGGTTCCGTACAACGATCATTCCATCGATCACGCGCCCGAACACCGTGTGCTCGGTGTCAAGCGTCTCCATCGGCATCCGGGTGAGGTAGAACTCGGCGCCGCCGGAGTTCGGCGAGGTCATGCCCGGCGCGTTGGGGAGTGGTCGCTTGACCACGCCGATCACGCCGGCGAAGTTCTTTCTGGAATCATCACGGAGGTTCTCGTCGGGAATCCTGTATCCAACGGAACCATCACCAGGGCGGCCGGACGCATCCGGGTGCGTGTTCGGATCGCCACCAAAGATCATGTTGGCTGCGATCGATCGATTGAAGGCCGCGTTCGGGGGCATCCTGAAGAGCGTCTGGTCGTAGGCATCCTCTTCCACGAGGCTCACGAAGTGTCCGACCGTAGTCGGGGCCTGGTTCTCGAACAGTTCGAGGGTGAATGGCCCCCTGGACGTGGTGACCAGGACCCGTGGGAGATCATCGGCCTGGGCTTCTTCGGAACGCCATTCCTGTTCCTTGACCCAGTTGGTGGCGAAGGCGTTCGCCTTGTTCTGAAGTCGTGACCACCTGCTCGCGATCGCTGGATCGGCTCTCTTCTCCGACGGAATCAGCGCGATCTTGTCCAGGGCGGACTGGAACTGGTTTTCCGCCAGCCTGTTCTCTGCTTCGAGCATCGCCGCATCCGGGTGCATCGCAGGATCAAGCGAGGCCTCTTCGAGGATCATGCTCGACTTGCGGACATCGCCTTCCTGCCTGAGGTACTGAGCCCAGCCGATCGTGACTCGTGCGTTGTCGGGCTGGAGGCGAGCCAGCTTGGAGAACGCCTCCTCGACCCGATCGGTGTCTCCCAGCCATGCGGACAACTGGAGTTCGATCGCGATCGCAATTGCGTCATCAGGGTTGGTCTTCAGGTGTGCGTCAACATCGTTCCTGAGATCGGTGATCTGCTTGATCTAATCCTTGCCGATGCCGCCTCGCGAGGTCATGTAGGTGAGGAGATCCTGGTACCTCTTCTGAAGCGTCTCGTCGGAGGCCTGATCCTGCCCCGGCTGCAACGTCGAGGTGGACCCGGCATGCAGCAGTTCCGGAGAGGCCATCATCATGACGGCGGTGAGGCCAGCAGCCATGCACGTGGCTCGAGTTGTCGACCTGGTGACTGTACGTGCCCGGTTGAATCTCATCTGTCTTGCTCCGTTGAGGCCTGTGGCCCGATCCATGTCTCAGCAGGGGTATGCAGGATAGGTTGCACTGGTTCGTTCGGACTCCCACACCTTCGCCGCCCGCATCTTCGCTCCAAGGGCCTGAACGGGTTCGTCCAGCAGCTTGAAGCACGTCATCGCGATGTTCTCGACGGTGGGAATCTGGTTCGAGAACTCCATAGTATCAAGGTTGAGGTTCATGTGATCGAACCGGTCAATAACGCATTCCTTGACCGTTTTCTCCAGCTGAAGCAGGGAGAAGTCGCCCCGTCCGGAACCCACCTCGACGGTGACCTCGAGCCTGTAGTTGTGCCCATGACTGTTGGGGTTGTTGCACTTGCCGAAGAGCGCCTGGTTCTGCTCATCGGTCAACCCGTCGGCATGCAACCTGTGGCTGGCTGCGAAATCGAACACCTGGCTGATCAAGGTCGTGTCTGTCATCCCGAGCTCCATGCTGATGCAATAGTAGGGGGTGAGTCTCCAGCAGATCTTCTTCAAGCTCTTTCCGAACGTGCCGACCAGGACATCGCTGATTCCAGGTACCAGGTCGATCGGGTCCTGCGTGGGATTCTCGCGGTAGGCTGCCTGGAGGATCGGCAGCACCCGTTCACGGAGTTCCTGGTCGATCATGGACGTGTTGGCCACCAGTCCATCGGGCTGCTGGATCGGGCCCGAAAAGAGGGCATCGAATTCCTGGTAGGCACCGATCCCCTGCATCGAGGGGAATCCGGCGAAGGCGTTGAACCTCCCCTGGTCGGGTTCGAGGCCATCTGGAAGCAGGCAGAATCGAATTGTCCGGGTCAGGGTTGCGTTCATCGAATTGTCATGCCTTCGATGTGGTGGTTATCCGACGTCTCGAGGCGAATTGGGTTTCCTGTGGGTGAGGTCGATGCTTGATGTCAAATTATTGTCATTCCAATATGGAACAAGAGCCAGTCGGCAGCATCAAAGCCACAGTCTACCCACCAATTTTGCCCCCGGAAGGGCTCGGCATGAGGCTTTGCCTCTGCCGGGCCTCTTTTTCTAGGATGAGGTCATGGTTTCTCCCATCCGTCTCTCTCTGGTGTTGACCCTCCTGGTCGCTGGGTGTGCCCGGCAACAGGGAGGCTGGGTTGATGAGCAATCCGCCCCGGGGCCTCGTTTGGTCCGGATCTCGGACAAGCTCCAGGTCGACCTGGATCGTCGTCTCGTCCTGGTCCAGGCAGAAGTCTGCCTCCGGTCCGGTTGGCTTGAGCAGGTCGCGTGTGGTCCGTCGACCCGTGAGCATGAATCGATTCTGGTCATCGATGTTCCACCATCTCAGATCCACGCGGCCCTCATGATGGCCGGCTTCAAGCCGGGTGCTCCCGGATCATGGTCATACGACAATGATCAACTCACGGTCAATCCCCCGACGGGCCCTCAGGTGAACATGCTGGTCCGACCGAGCGATGAGCCTGCCGCCATCCCGGAGCCGCTGGGAGCCTGGGTGAGAAACTCGGTGACCGGCGAGACCCTCGAAGATGCGACATGGACCTTCGCAGGCAGCTTCATCATCGATGATGCCAGGGCGCGGGATCTGCCCAGTCGCTATGCAGCGGACATGAGTGGCTCCATCATCGGCCTGGTGACCTTCGGTGACGAGATGCTGGCCTATCCCGATGTTCGTTCGGAAAGCGTCCAGGTCGACGAGGCGATCTGGCAGTGCAACACGGAAGCGATTCCCGAGGAGGGAACCGGGGTCACCATCATCTTGAGTCATCCGGGGAAGTGATCAGGCCGTCCGGTTGGTGGTTGCCTGGACCGGGTCGAGCCGTCGCGCATCACAGAGGGCAATCGCGATCGCATCGGCGACATCGTTGGGACTTGGTGGTTCAGCCAGTCCAAGCTGGCCCATCACGGCGAACTGCATCTGCTGCTTGGAGGCATGCCCGTGACCGGTCAGTGACTTCTTGACCTCGGTGGGCGCCAATTCCCCAAGCTCCAGGTCGTGTCGCGAGGCCGACAGCAGCACGACGCCACGTGCATGGGCCATGAGGAGGCCTGTCTGCACGTGCTTGTAGTGGCTGAATAACTGCTCGACGACCAGGCGGTCAGGCTGAAGCCCGGTGATCACCTCCTCAAGGTCGTCATGCAGGCATCCGAGTCGATGGGGAAGCGAACCCTTGGTCGGGAGCCTGAGTACACCGGCTTCCACCAGGATTGGATCAGCATGCCCGGGCACGATGTCGACGCAACCATAGCCCGTCAGTCGAAGCCCTGGATCGATGCCGAGCACTCTCATGGGTCCATCCTTCCTTGGAGGTTATCGACATGCTCGGCCCGTTGTCTCCACAGGCCCATCCTTCAGCGGATCATGTCCTCGGAGATCCGCCCGTCATGCAGGGTGATCAGGCGATCGCAACGATCGGCCGTATGCTGGTCATGCGTCACGATGATCAGCGTGAGTCCAGAGGCGTGCAACTGGTCGAATATCTCGAGAATGGACCGGCCGGTCACACTGTCGAGATTTCCGGTCGGCTCGTCGGCCATGAGGATCGACGGATTGCCAACGAGTGCCCTGGCAATCGCCGTTCTCTGCTGCTGGCCTCCGGAGAGCTCGCTCGGCTTGTGTTCGCAGCGATCACCCAGGCCGACCTTCTCCAGGGCCTCCCTCGCTCGAACCGTGCGTTCCCTCGGCCTGATGCCCTGGTAGAACATCGGGACCTCGACGTTCTCCAGGATCGAGAGTTCCGAGATCAGGTTGAACGCCTGGAATACGAAGCCGATCTCCTGGCCCCGGACGCGGCTGAGCCCGTCATCCTCCATGGCCTCGATGGCCGTTCCATTGAGCAGGTATCGTCCGCGAGTCGGTCGATCGAGGCAGCCGAGGATGTTCATCAGCGTCGACTTGCCGCTGCCGGATGCTCCCATGATCCCCATGTACTGTCCCTTTGGAATATCGAGGCTTACATCCCGCAGGGCGCTGACCATGAGGGAGCCGTCCTTCTTGAAGTAGTCCTTCGAGACGTTCTCCAGGACCGCGGCATTGGTCGACATGCTGGAAGACGGATTCTGGATCATGGTGCTCACGGTCTCATTGTACGTGATGAGGGCGGGATCGATCCCGGATTACCGGGTTCACCTTCAACGCTGACAGGAGCTATCCTGTCATCGATGTCAGACGGCCGATCCGACAATGCCAGGACCATCGAGACCGGAGGCCTGCTCGTCGCTTCAAGGAGGTTGATGAGCGACCAGGTGACGCCGGTGCTCGGCTATCGACGCCTGGTCAGCGAGGATGATCGAACCGCCCCCAGCTTCCTCCTTGAATCGGTTGAAGCAGGGACCAGCGTGGGGCGCTACTCGTTCCTCGGGACCAGCCCCAGTGTCGAGGTCATCGCCAGGGCCACGAACGTCTCGATCAGGGACCATCGGGCGGGTACGTCCAGCGACATCGTTCACGAGGATCCACTCGAGGTGGTCCGCTCGCTGTCGGAGGGCCTCGTCATCGATCCGGACCAGCTGGCAGAGAATGGCATCGTTCCAAGGACTTTCGCCGGCGGCTGGGTCGGCTACGCAGGTTTCGACACGATCCGGTACCTGGAGCCCGGTTGTCTCCCATTCGACTCGGCCCCGGACGATGATCGGAACCTGCCTGATCTTCACATGGGTCTCTACCTCCGGATCGTCGTCTTTGATCACGTGTCCAAGACGATGCACTGCGTCTGCATGGAGCCGCTGAAGGCCCATGCATCGAGCGAAGCAGCGTCCGAGGTCGCGTGTGATCATCTGGACGGCCTGGTCCGGAGCCTCGCAACCCACAGCGTGCCACTGAAGGCGGGGGAGATCTCCCTCGAGACCAGCGTGTTCCCTTCCGAGCCCGGCTGCCCGACGACCAGCCGCGAGAAGTTCATCGAGGATGTCGGGACGGTGCAGGAATACATCCGCAACGGAGATGCGTTCCAGGTCGTGCTCAGCCAGAGGTTCCGGCGATCGACGCAGGTCGATCCGTTCGACATCTATCGCGCGCTCAGGATCGTCAACCCGAGCCCGTACCAGATCTACCTGCAGGCGGCCGATTCGATCCTCATTTCCGCATCCCCCGAGATTCTCTGCCGCGTTCGCGACCGTGTCGTGACGAATCGCCCCCTTGCGGGTACGCGAAGGCGCGGTGCGACCGGCGCCGAGGACGAGCGGATGGAACAGGAACTGCTGTCAGACCAGAAGGAACGGGCCGAGCACGTCATGCTCGTCGATCTTGGCCGAAACGACCTCGGCAAGGTCAGCGAGGATGCCAGCATCGAGATCCCCGTATGCATGGAGGTCGAGCGGTACAGCCATGTCATGCACATCAGCTCGACGGTGACCGGGATCCTCCGGGATCGACTGGATGCCTGGGACGCTCTTCGCGCGACGCTGCCGGTGGGGACCGTCAGCGGTGCACCGAAGATCCGCTCGATCCAGATCATCGACGAACTGGAACCCGTCCGGCGTGGTCCGTATGCCGGCGGCATCGGGCTTGTCGGCCTCGACGGCAACATGGACATCGCCCTGGCGCTGAGGACGATGGTCGTACCGATCTCGCTGCATGATCCCGAGCAGGGGACATGGCAGGTCGATCTGCAGGCTGGAGCGGGCATCGTGCTGGATTCGGATCCGGCCAGCGAGCACCAGGAGTGCCTCAACAAGGCCGCCGCCCTCTCGAGGGCGATCGACCTGGCCGAGAGTTCACTGCCTCGATGATTCGCCATCACCTGGACCTTCCCAGGGTTTTTCCGGTGGTTCGGCCAACTCGATCGGTTCATCGATCGGCGGGTTCTCATGCAACGGAATGCGTGGTTGGTTCGCGAGTGACGGCCTGCTCGGCCTCGGCATGGGAATCTTGGTGGCGACCTGGAGGACCGCATTGACCAGCAGGCAGCACCCTGTGGTGTTGAGAAGTCCGCTGAGGATCGCTGCCGCGATGAACGCGACCAGGAGAAGTGGGGTTCCTTGGAAGGGTAGTGCCTTTATCGAGACTGCGATGATGTAGAGGATCGCTCCGATGCCCACGCATGAACGGCCGAACAGCAAGCTCCTCATCAGGACAGTCATGTGAACGGATCGAGCCAACGTCCGGATCGAAAGGCTTCCAACGATTGCCGAGGCCATCATCAGGAACACCCAGCACATGAGCAGTGGGGACAGGACCAGGCTCATGTCCATGAACGTGTCGAGGATCCAGATCACCAGAGTCCCGATTCCGAGGATGAGTTCCAGGATCGACAGGAGCAGCACATCCCTGAGCCCCGAGGTCTTCATGGCTTGATCCAGGTGCCGGCTGGCGATCATCCTGAATCCGGAGCCGAACACGGCCAGCAACATGGCCGAGATGCCGATGTACGGAACGAACGGCAGCCAGGTCACCACCAGGATGATCGATGCGTAACTGATTGCCAGGGTGTGCATGGTCCCATGCGGCTCGAGTTCCTGCTCGATCGCCGAGGTCTTCCGCAGCCGTGCCTTCTGTATGGGCGTTCCACACTCAGGGCAGTCGCCACCTGCCGGGAGGCCACGAAGGTCGTACCCGCACTCGCAGGCCAGTGTCCCCTCCAGATCGGTCGGTTCCGTGATTTGCTCATTCAAAACCTGTCTCCGGCCGGCTCCAGTGGCGATAAGAATGGAATCCCGGGTGGATTCCAGCGAACCCAACCGCCATGCCTGCTTGTAGTATGACAGTGTGAGGGTGCCACGGGGCCTTGTTTGGCTCGTGCTGCCAACATTGCATGGATATCAGCCGAATCATTGCCGATTCATCATGTATTGAAGCTTCTGGAACCGACTTCGAATTCCCGGACCAATCACCTTCCAACCAGGGACCCACATGACTCAGGCATTCACCGAACCAACTCCGTCGATCCGCTCCGCATCCCCAAGGCCCCTGCTCGCAGGACTGGTCATTCTTGCAGCGGCAGTGCTGCCGATGGCCGGCAAGGCCCATGCACAGCAGGAACAGGTTCGCCAGTGGTCAGACAGCGTCTGGCAGGCGGCTGCTGACGGGGATGCCCAGTTGTTGCAGCAGCGCCTCTCCGAACTGCCGACCAACACGACCGGGACGGCTTTCAGCAGGCTGGCCGAGTCGATCGAACTGCGAAACCAGCACATCGACCAGACCAACGCCAAGAGGCTTGAAGCCCAGTCCGAGGCGCTCGAACAGATGCACGAGCAGATCGCCGAGGGCAAGCTGACCGAGGCCCTGACCTCGGCGGTCAAGTACCAGACCCTGTCCGATGATTTCATCAATGCGATTCGAAACGAGCAGGTGGCACGTCTCCTGGATGAGGCGGAACAGCAGAGCTCCGAGGCGATCGAGTCCGGCGACTGGCTGCTGGCACAGGAACTTCTCTACCGCTTGAGAACGCTGCATGACGACCCGGATCTGAACGACGAGTTCGAGCAGTACCAGTCGGACCTGGAAAGGGTCAATCGGCGGATTGGTTTGCTCGCCGAGTATGCGCCTCGCCGGCTCCACGATCTTCGCTCGATCCGTGCCGATCGGTTGGCGCCGGACGAGGAGTTTCCCGAGTTCAACCAGGCCTTCGCATCCGAGTGGAAGGAGCAGGTCGACGGGATCACCCAGCCCATGGTCTGGGCGGCCCTTCGAACCGCTGCGAACGAGCACATCCAGAGCGGTTGCTGGAAGCCGCTGCTGCAGGGTGGTCTGTCCGCCGTGGAGCTTCTCGTGACCACGTCAGACCTTTCGGAGACCTTCGAATCCCTCCAGGATGCCGAGAAGGTCGCCCTGTGGACCGAGACCATCGACCAACTCGAGGCGGCCATCGAAGCGGTCCCCCCGCAGGCACTCTCCCGTCGCGATTACAGGAGGATCATCGGCACGCTTCTGATGCTCAACCGTGACACGATCGCCCTGGATGACGCGGTCCTCCTGCGAGAGTTCGGTGATGGCGCGATGTACGAGCTGGCGCAGCAGTACGAGGACCAGTACTCCGAGATCATCTGGCCTGATCGACTCAGGCGATTCAGGCAGCAGGTCGATGGCGAGTTCGTCGGCGTCGGCATCCTCATCCGCCATGACGAGAAGCGCGAGATCCAGATCGTCAATCCCCTGGAAGGGTCGCCGGCCTCGCGTTCGGGCATCAAGCCCAATGACAGGATCGCCGCTGTTGACGGTGTCTCGACCGTCGGCTGGAGCCTGAACAAGGCCGTCGATTCGATCACCGGCCCCAGCGGTGAGCCCGTGATCCTCACCGTAAAGAGAGAGGGTGTCGAGGAGCCCATGGACGTCCCCATCATTCGTGACACGATCAAGATGCGATCGGTCAACGGCTGGTGGAAGAAGGGACTCAACGCCCGCGGTGAGCCGGAATGGGACTGGTACATGGATCCCGATGCAGGCATCGGGTACGTGCGACTGACCTCATTCAACGAGGACAGTTACGACGATTTCCTCGCATCGGTCAGCCAGATGCGGATGGAGAGGCAGCTCAACGGACTCGTGTTGGACCTGCGGCACAACCCGGGCGGTCTTCTCAAGGCAGCGCATGAGTTCAGCAACCTGTTCATTCCCAAGGGCGAGATCGTCGCCGGTCAGGATCGCAACGGGAACATCGTCTGGACCCTCGATGCGGAGAGAAGCCGGGCGATGCTCGCGGACATCCCGACCGTCATCCTGATCAACCAGGGGTCGGCCTCGGCCAGCGAGATCGTGGCCGGTGCCGTCAAGGCCCACGAGGGGGCCGTCGTTCTCGGTGAGCGTTCGTTCGGAAAGGGCAGCGTCCAGACCGTTCATGACATCTCCGATCGCAATGGTGATGCCGCCGTGAAACTGACGACCCAGTACTACGTCCTGCCCGGCGGACGCCTCGTGCACAAGACTCCTGGGGACGATGACTGGGGCGTGCTTCCGAATCTGGTCGTGTCGATGACCCCGGATCAGATCGAGAAATCATTGGAACTGAGACAGAATGCCGATATCGTCGATGAGTATGAAGTTGCCGAAGGCGAGTCAAGCACCAGGCCGGACGTCAAGGAACTGACCAGTGGGGGTCTGGATCCGCAGCTTGAAATGGCACTTCTGTTGTTGAGGGCGAAAACGCTCCCCAACTCGGAAACCCTCGAGTTCGCTGCTGAAGGCTGATCGATCACTTGCCCGGGCAACCCTGATCGAGGATAATGGCTCAACGCGAGTTCTTCGCATCGATCGTGGTCACCAGGAACTTCCGTACATGCAACAATCCGGTTCAATGCAGCCAGAGGCGGAACCGACTCCGCCACAAGTCCAGCAGGCAGGCAGGGACGAGACATCTGCCCTGCTGGCATCGCTGCCCATGGACACCGTGAATCACTGGCTCCGCGAGATGATGCTCATCCGCGAGTTCGAGGTCCGCACGATGCAGGCCTACCAGGACAAGAAGATCGGCGGCTTCTGCCACATCTACATCGGCCAGGAGGCGGTCGCCGTGGGGACCATCGCGGCGATCACGCCGGAAGACCCCGTCGTTACGGCCTACAGGGACCATGGCCATGCCCTGGCCAGGGGGATGGATCCGAAGTACTGCATGGCCGAGATGTACGGTCGCATCGGCGGGTGCGCCAAGGGCAAGGGCGGCTCGATGCACATGTTCGACAAGGCGAACAACTTCTTCGGCGGCCATGGAATCGTCGGGGCGCAGTGCCCGCTCGGCGCCGGACTCGCCTTCGCGACCAAGTACCGGGACGAAGTGATCAACAAGGAGCGATCCAAGCACGTGACACTCTGCTTCCTCGGGGACGGCGCCTTGAACCAGGGTGCTGTGCACGAGGCGAAGAACCTCGCCGGCCTGCTGGATCTGCCCGTGATCTACATCGTGGAAAACAACGGGTATTCGATGGGGACCGCGATCTCCCGCGGCACGACGGTGGGCCACGAGATCACCCGGAAGGCCGACGCGTACGGAATCGAGTCCGCCGTCATCGACGGGCTGGACGTTCTCAGCGTCTACCGTGACATGAAGCCCCTCGTCGAGCATTGTCGCCAGACCTCCAGGCCGGCATTCGTCGACATGCGCACGTATCGCTTCAAGGGGCACTCGATGTCCGATCCTCGAAAGTACCGGACCAAGGATGAGGAGGCCCAATACGAACTCCTGGATCCAATCGCCAGGCTCTCCAAGGCGATGATCAACAACCAGATGCTGACGGACGAGCGATTCAAGCAGATCGGCAAGGAGGTCCGTCAAGAGGTCAGGGAAGCGATCAAGTGGTCCGTTGCATCCAAGCCCCCGGGCAAGGACGAGCTCTACAAGGACGTCTACGTCGAGAAATGGGGCCCGTACACCGGGACGTCGCTTCCTGAAATGCTGGGAGGAGACGAGTCATGAGCAGGGTCATCGAGTTCAGGGACGCACTCTGCGAGGCCATGACCGAGGAGATGGTCCGTGACGAGCGTGTCTTTCTCATGGGCGAGGAGGTCGCCGAGTACGACGGCGCCTACAAGGTGAGTCGTGGCATGCTCGAGCAGTTCGGTTCCAGACGCGTCATTGATACACCGATCTCGGAGTCCGGTTTTTCAGGCCTGGGCATCGGGGCGGCCATGCACGGGCTTCGGCCGATCATCGAATTCATGAGCTGGTCCTTCAGCCTCGTAGCCGCCGACCCGATCCTCAACAATGCGCCGAAGATGCTGTACATGTCCGGTGGCCAGTTCGGCTGTCCGATCGTCTTCAGGGGCAACGACGGTGCCGGTGGGCAGCTGGGTTCGACGCATTCATGGTGCGTGGAGAGTCTCTATGCCAACGTGCCTGGTTTGAAGATGGCCATTCCCGCGTTCCCGTCCGATGCCAAGGGACTGCTCAAGACGGCCATTCGTGATGATGACCCCGTCTTCTTCCTCGAGTCCGAGCGACTGCTGGCACTCAAGGGCGAGGTCGATGAGGATCCCGAGCTGCTGATCCCCTTCGGTACGGCCAACATTCCCAGGGAAGGTACCGATTGCACGCTGGTCTCGTTCGGTCGTCCCGTGCACTTCTGCCTGGAGGCGGCCGAGGAACTGGCTGGGCAGAACATCTCCTGCGAGGTGATCGACGGACGTTCCATCCGCCCGCTTGATGTGCCCACCATCACCAGAAGCGTTCGAAAGACCAACGCCTGCGTCGTCGTGGACCAGAGTTGGCCGTTCGCCTCCATCGCCTCGGAGGTCGCCGCAACGGTCTCCGAGCAGTGCTTCGACGACCTGGATCACCCCGTGGTCCGGGTCAACTCCGATGACGTGCCGGCGCCCTACGCATTCGATCTGGAGCAGGAGATGCTTCCCAATGCCAGGAAGATCTGCCAGGCCGTACGGACCGCCACGTACTCCAGCTAGACCGAACCCGCCTTCAGATCCCGCAAATCGCTAGAATGGATCCCATCTCAACCGGGATTGGAGTCACGGAAAGCACCCATGAGCATCGAACTGACCATGCCTCGACTTTCGGACACGATGGAGTCGGGAACCGTCATCAAGTGGAACGTTTCGGAGGGTGACCAGGTCAATTCAGGTGACGTGATCGCCGACATCGAGACCGACAAGGCCACGATGGAGATGCAGATCTACGATGATGGGACGATCGGGAAGATCCTTGTACCGGAGGGCCAGGCGGTCAACGTCGGCACCGCCATTGCAGTCCTCCTGGAGGAGGACGAGGAACCGGGCGACCAGCCGGCTGAAGTGCCCGCGCAGCATGATGCCGAATCGTCGCCAGTCGAGCCCGTGAATCACGAATCGACCCCGGCCGAGCCGATCGTCGAGGGGGGCGTTGATCCTGAGCCGGTGCGGCCGATTTCGAGTCCGCCTCCGAGGCAGGAAGGCCAGCAGAGGGTCAGGATCAGTCCGGTCGCCAGGAGATTGGCCGACGAGCACGGCATCGAC
>PARI01000043.1 GCA_002711415.1 Phycisphaerae bacterium
GACCAAGAAGCGTGCGACCAAGAAGCGCGCCACCAAGAAGCGCGCGACCAAGAAGCGTGCAACCAAGAAGCGCGCCACCAAGAAGCGTGCAACCAAGAAGGCTGCCAAGAAGCGCACCGCCAAGAAGCGCACCGCCAAGAAGCGCCGTCGCTGATACGCCTGAGTTTGAGGCCTACAAGGCCGGGATCGGACAACCGATCCCGGCCTTTCTCATTTTGAATGGTAGATCGGCGAAAAGACGATCATGTATGATGTCGTTTCCTTCATAGTCCCGAGGCGGAGTCGCCAGGAAGTACAGGGAGCCTGTTCATGTCGCACATCATCGCCGAACCATGCATTGGAACTAAGGATGCTGCTTGCGTAGAGGTCTGTCCAGTCGACTGTATTCATCCGACCAAGGACGAGGAGCCCTTTGACGACAGCGACATGCTGTACATCGATCCGGAAACATGCATTGATTGTGGACTGTGCGTCGACGAGTGTCCCGTCCAGGCGATCTATCCCGAGGAGGATCTGCCGGAGGAATGGAGCAAGTACATCCAGATCAACATCGACTGGTACGAGAAGAACGGCTGAACTCAGCCGTCCCGCTCCTCATCTGATTCGGCGTCGACTCCACTGGGTGTGTCGGGCTTCTCGGTCCAGTCCTTGACCCGATCACCAAGGTTCAGTTCCGACGGCATGGTCTTGCGATAACCGAGCTTTCGAACGATCTCAAGGACGTCCGTCCACGTGGGAAAGGTCTTGTCGTTGACCCGCTTGAAGGTGTCGATCGCGACGAGGAAGTTGAACTGCTCCTGGCTCATTTCACCTTCGACGGCGGACTTGACGAAATCCGAGAGCCTACGGCCTGGGCCTCGTCGGCGCTCCAGATTCGAGGACGTCTGGTCGGACATGTTGCGACGATCGAGACCGGATCTCCTGTCGATGACGCTTTCATCCGATTCCTTGTCGCTCGAGGTCTTTCGACTTGCTTCCATTTCCTTGGCTGTCATGGATGACTCCCTGTAATTGGATGTCCGGCGATGATTGAACGGGAGCAGGCCCGGTTGAAACGGTTACACTGCTGGCGGTACCGGGAGGGTCACCCGTACGATCCAAACCTTACATTCATTCGGCACGATTCAATGGCATCTGGCGAAGAATCACAAGCTTCAAACAACATATGGGCCTTCATCGTGGCCTGGCTGTGGCCCGGGGGGGGACACCTGGTTCTGGGTGAAAAAACCCGGGGATTACTGGTCATGGGGGGCATCCTTGTGCTCTTTCTCGGAGGGTTGTTCATCGGGGGGCTGGATGTCGTGGATCGCAGGAATGACCGCCTGTGGTTCATCGCCCAGGCCGGGGCCGGGCCGATCGCCTTCGTCGCCGACTTCGCCAGGGGTCGCCTCCTGGACGAGGGCCGGGTCGGAACGATGTTGCCGACTCCTGCAACCCGGCTTGCACCAGGCGGACCAGTCAGGCAGAAGACCATGGTCAACAGCCACAAGAGCATCGGGCACATCAACGAAATCGGCACGCTGTTCTGCGCACTGGCGGGCCTGATGAACATCGTCGTCATGCTTGATGCACTGCAGAGACGCCCCTCGGATCGAAGGATGGGGGGTTCACCATGATCATCGCAGAGGCATTGACCGGTTGGATCCCGATGATCGGGCCGGCCAGCTGGCTGCAGCCGGTCTGGTGGCTGCTGCTGATCCCGATGGCCTGGGGGCTCTCGATGGTCTACAAGGCGATCAGGGTTGTTTCGTTCGAGGGATACTGGACGGCTGTCCTGGTGATGACGTTACAGATCGTCATCGCAATGGTCGCGATCGGACTTGGCCTCATGATCCTGATCCAGTTCGTGCTTCCGATGCTGCCCGTCGAGTGATGGATCCGCGGAGACCCGTGTCGATCAGGAACCATCGGGCCTGCGAACACCGGTTCCCGGCTTCTGGTTCTTGCCGATGGGGCGGCTGCGGCGCGGCCGTCGGTACTTCGATGGATCCTTGCCTGAACCGCCGGACCGCTTTTCGGAACGGTCCGTCTTCCTGGAACGCCCCCGCTGCTCGGTCTCTTCATTCTCCTCGTGCGAACGGCGGGTACGCGACTGCTCAAGCCTGAGAAGATCCGCCGGACGCAGCCAACCGGTGAGGTCGGGCAGGGGTGACTCCGGCGGCTCCTCGCCGGTCATCGCGACGATCCGCTCCCATCGCGGCTGCTCCCGATCGCCGATGAAGGTGAAGGCCTCTCCATGGTCGCCACCGTGACCGGCACGGCCGACGCGGTGCACGTACTCCTCCGGCGCCAGGGGGAGGTCGTAGTTGATCACCGTACGGGCCGTGGCGATGTGAAGACCTCGTGCTGCAAGGTCCGTGGACACGAGGACCTGCGTCCTACCGGCGGCGAACTCATCCAGTGCACGCTGCCGTTGGGCCTGGGAACGGTCCCCGTGGATCAAGCCCACGTTGATCCCGTTGCTCCTCAGCGCCTGGGCCACCCATCCGGCACGGCGCCGCGTCCTGGTGAAGACCAGCACGCCCCGTCGAACCGGTCGCTCGTTCCTGCGCGAGGCCGGTCCCATCAACAACCAGAGAAGCAGTGCCATTCGAGATGGATCCGGCACACGGTAGATCGCCAATTCCAGGTGATCGGCGGCCCTGGAGTGGGCATGCATGCCGACACGCGCCGGTTCCTCCTGGAAACGATCGATCATGGATTCCACGTGGGGAGGAAGGGTTGCCGAGAAGAGCATGATCCGTCGTCCGGGTGGTATCCGCTTAAGGATGTTCCGGACCTGGGGAGCGAAGCCCATGTCGAACATGCGATCACCCTCGTCGATGACGACGTCTCGCACGTTGGCGAGGCTCAGGTCGCCGCCCGTGACCAGTTCGAGGATCCTCCCGGGTGTTCCGATGAGGATGTCGCAACCGGATTCCAGTTGCTCACGCTGCTGGAGGATGCCGGTCTTGCCATGAACAAGGCAAGTCTTGAGGACGGTCTGGCCCACGAGATCCCTGGCGACGGTGTCGGTCTGCCGGGCCAGTTCCCTGGTGGGACAGATGACGACGGCCCGCAGTCGCTGTGCGGGATTGACCCGCTTCCTCGCCGCCTTGGGCGGAGGGTTGTCCAGAAGCCTCGAGCAGATGGGTGCCAGGAACGAGAGCGTCTTGCCGGTGCCGGTCGGGGCCA
This sequence comes from Phycisphaerae bacterium, assembly GCA_002711415.1. Classification (GTDB taxonomy): domain Bacteria; phylum Planctomycetota; class Phycisphaerae; order Phycisphaerales; family SM1A02. The sequence goes on from PARI01000043.1 coordinate 3,175, forward strand.
GCGCCAGCAGGTCCCGCCCCTCCATGACCAGGGGAATGGATCGCTGCTGAATCTCGGTGGGTACCTTGATCGACATGCGTTCAAGAGCCGCCGTCACGAGTGGGTTGAGACCGAATCCGCCGAAGTCCATCGACCCATGGTAGTCCAAGGCACCGGGTACCGGTTCTTCTGGCGATCACCGCCCCGCACATGTAGAGTCTGCAGATCATGATCAGTGGCCTGGGCATGTTGATCTCCCGCTCGATCGGACGACTGGTTCCCGATCCATTCGTGATCGCCCTGGCCCTGACGATCCTCACGGCGATCCTGTCGCTGGTGTTCGGATTCGAGGGCCTCTCCAGGTCCGAGGCCGTGGACAAGCTCCTTGATCAGTGGTGGAGTCCCGGGCTCTGGGCGTTTCTCAAGTTCAGCATGCAGATGTGCCTGATTCTCGTGACGGGCTACGCGCTGGCGGACAGCCACATGGTGCGCCGGGCGATCAACGGGCTGTCGAATCTGCCCGGTTCGACCGGTGGTGCCGCCGTGCTCATCAGCCTGTGCGCGATGCTGACCGGACTGCTCAACTGGGGACTCGGACTGATCGTCGGGGCGTTGCTGGCCCGTCGCGTGGGCGAATCACTGGAACAACGTGGCATCCCCGCCCACTATCCGCTCCTGTGCGCGGCCGGGTACACGGGACTCCTGGTCTGGCATGGCGGGCTGTCCGGTTCGGCCCCGATCAAGATGACCAAGGCCGATGAAGTCGCGGACATCATGCCGCAGGAACTGCTCCAGAAGATGGAGATCCCGGTCATTCCGCTGCAGGAGACGCTGCTGTCGAACCTGAACATCATCACGAACCTGGGCCTGCTCCTGCTCGTCCCCGTCGCGCTGCTGCTGCTGGCACCGCGACGAACGGACAAGGTCAGTCCGATTCCGGCCTCGGTGACCAGCCAACCCGTCGAAGATGACCAGGACGAAAACCCAGGTGGCACCTCGCAGCTGGTCGCCGCGGCCATCTCGCTGCTGGTCGGGGCCGCGCTGATCTGTGGAATGATCGTCTACCTGGCCGAGGTCGGCTTCGGGAGGATCGGGCCCAACGAGATCATCGCGACGATGCTCGGACTTGGAATGATCCTCCATGTCTCGCCACACTCGTACCTCCGATCGATCGAGAAGGCGGCCAGAGGCTGTGCCGGGATCATCCTCCAGTTCCCGTTCTACGCGGGAATCATGGCGATGATGGCCGGTTCGGGACTGCTCGCGATGATCAGCGGGTTCGCATCGAGCCAGACATCGGCGACGACGCTGCCGTTGTTCACCTTCCTCTCGGCGGGCCTGGTCAACCTCTTCGTCCCCAGCGGTGGCGGGCAATGGGGCATACAGGGCCCCATCGCGATGGAGGCTGCCGCCCACCTCAACTCGCAGATCGAGGCCGCTGCCGCAGCCTCCGGAACAGCGGTTGATCCGGACGAGCTCGTGCAGAACAGCCGGATGGTGATGGCGGTCGCCTACGGTGACGAGCTGACCAACATGCTGCAACCGTTCTGGGCGCTTCCGCTGCTGGCGATCACCGGAATCAAGGCGCGCGACATGGTCGGGTACACGGCGATGATCATGGTCCTGGCAGGACTGTGGATGGCCGCCTGCCTCGCCTGGTTCTAGGGACTAACGCTTGTCGATGCGCCAGATCGAACCGGGCCCCCACTCGCCGCCATCGAAGGTCATCATGTAGAGGGTTCCATCATTGGCCTCGCCGAACGATGAGACGAGCGAGCGACCGGCTCGCTTGAGGATCTTGGGCTTGGTCGCCTTGCCATCGATGTACCGGATGCCCCAGACGGTGCCGTAGGCGTAGTCGGCATAGAGGTACACGCCATCAAGCCCTGGGATCGAGTCTCCTCTATAGACGTTTCCACCAGTCACCGAGATTCCTTCCCGTCGGGGGTACTCCACGACAGGCGGAATGTAGGGATCGGCCGGCTCCTTGTCGCCCCTGTAGCGGGAGAAGGGGCGGCTGCCTTCCATCGGCTTCCAGCCGTAGTTGCCACCGCTCCGGATCAGGTCGATCTCCTCCCATGCGTTCTGTCCGACATCGCCACCCCAGAGATCGCCCGTCTTGGAATCGAAGCTCATGCGCCACACGTTCCGCAGGCCGTAGGCCCAGATCTCGGGGCGGGCCCCCTCGCGATCGATGAATGGATTGTCCGCTGGGATGGTGTATGCCTTGTCACCCGAGGGTGTTCTCGGATCGATCCTGATGACCGTTCCAAGGAGCGAGGAGAGATCCTGCCCGAAGCCCCTCGGGTCGTCGGCAGCCCCCCCGTCACCGATGCTCAGGTAGAGCATGTCGTCGGGACCGAAGACCACGGTGCCGCCATTGTGGTTTCCCCATGGCTGGTCCACCTCGAGGATCACCTCCTCGGAAGCAGGATCGATCCTGGGATTGTCGCCCTCGGAGACGGTGAAGCGGGAGAGGACACCACGCCTTGGCTTCTTGGCCGAGTACCAGGTGTAGAGATGGCGTGACTCGGGGTAGTCAGGAGCAAAGGCGATCGACAGCAGCCCCTCCTCGTTGTGTCGTTGATATACGCGATCAGTGATGTCCAGCACGACCTCGGCCGGCCCCTCGGCACTCTCCAGATCGACGGCCCTGACACGACCTCGTTGTTCGGCAACGTAGAGGTAGCGATCGGAACCTGGTCGTGGAATCAACTGGATGGGACGCTTCCATTCCTGGCCACGAAAGACCTTGCGAAAACGGATCTCGGGAATGGGCGCGGGTTCGCTGGCGGTGTCCGGGGCCACCGAATCACCGACCTCCTGTGCCAGTGACGGAAAGTGGACCAGGGCCAGGGCCAGGAAGAACGTGCTGATGAGTGCTGGATTCACGGATGTGTCCTCGTGGTGATGGTTCGCACCATTGTCCACGCTTCCGCATGCAGAATCCACCCCGGACCGAGTCATCGCCCGCCCTGGACAGCGGGATGAAAAACGGCGACCCGGTGGCACTGCCTTGACGGTGGCCTACCGGGTCGCCTCGCACCCTGGTCGTGTGTTCCACTGTGGAACCTGCTGGTGATCGACGAGTGGAAAACGATCACTCCCTTTCCCTTCTCTCCGCCCCGCGTCACGGCCAACGTGGCGTTCCCTGCCATGCTCCGCTGTTCCAGGAGCCTTGATGACCGTGAACCTGTGCTACGAGGATGGGTCCTGGGCGGTTCATGGATGCTCCACCCGATTCCGTGATTGATACCATCAGCATCGAGAATCGCGGTTTAAATCGAATAGGCCGTGCCGGACCGATCGAAGGAGCGAAAAAATGATCCTTACCATCTCGATCGTCGTCGCTGCAACGATCATCGGATTGCTCCTGGTCGCCCTCGTGGCGATCTACAACAAGCTGGCCACGAGGAGGATCCGGGCCAGGAACGCCTTCAGCCAGATCGAGGTCCAACTCCAGCGACGGCATGACCTGATCCCGAATCTCGTCGAGACCGCACGGGCCTACATGGACCATGAGCGCCAGACGCTGGAGGAGGTGACCAGGGCGAGGACCGAGGCCATCGCGGCCACCGACAAGGCCTCCGGGGATCCGGGTGACCCCGCATCCGTGCAATCACTGGCGCGAGCCGAGTCGGCGCTGGTCGATGCGATCGGACGGTTGATGGCGGTCGTGGAGGCCTATCCCGATCTGAAGGCAAACCAGAACATGCTCATGCTCCAGGAGGAACTGGCCTCGGCGGAGAACAGGGTCGCGTTCGCCAGGCAGGCCTACAACGACTCGGTCACGACGTACAACATCACGAGGGAGGTCTTTCCCCAGAACCTGGTTGCCGGGGCGTTCGGGTTCAAGCAACTTGAGTTGTTCCAGCTGGACGATCCGGCGGCACGCTCGGTTCCGGACCTGGGCGAACTGTACCGATCCAGGGAGCCCGGAGAATGAACTTCTTCGAGAGCCAGGACCGGGCCAGAAGGCGGACGGGGCTGCTGGTGTTCCTGTTCATGCTCGCGGTCGCGTGCATCATCGTCCTGGTCTATCTGGGCACGACCATGGCCCTGCTGATGGGCGGAGCGCAATCAGGTGGAGGCCCCTCCTTCTGGAACCCGGTGCTGGCCGTGGTCGTCGGCGGTGGAACCATCCTGGTGGTCGGGATCGCCTCGCTGGTCAAGATCACCCAGCTGTCCGGCGGTGGACAGGTCGTCGCGCAGCAACTCGGTGGGAAGCTGGTCAACCCCGGCTCCTCCAGGGCCGATGATCGTCGCCTGCTCAACATCGTCGAGGAAATGGCCATCGCCTCCGGCGTGCCGGTTCCACCGGTCTACGTCATGGATGATGATTCGATCAACGCGTTCGCCGCGGGTTACTCACCCAAGGATGCGGTCATCGGCGTGACCCGGGGCTGCATCCGGCAGCTGAACCGTGATCAGCTCCAGGGCGTCATCGCGCACGAGTACAGCCACATCTTCAACGGTGACATGAAGCTGAACATACGGCTGACGGGGTTCATATTCGGGATCCTCGTGATCGGCCTGATCGGTCGCGGTGTTCTCCATGCGATGAGCCGGAGCACGAGGCGTTACTCCAGGAGGAGCAAGGATGAAGGCGGGGCGCAGCTGGTGATCCTGGTGATCGCACTCGTCCTGATGGTCTGCGGATTCGTGGGCACGTTCTTCGGTCGACTGATCCAGGCGGCCGTGTCCCGGCAGAGAGAGTTCCTCGCCGACGCCAGTGCCGTCCAGTACACGAGGAACCCTGACGGGATCGCCGGAGCGCTGCGGAGAATCGGCGGGTTCAAGGACAACTCGCTGTCCAGCGCGGCCGCGGGCCAGTATATGCACATGTTCTTCACGCAGGCGATCAGCTCCCTGTTCGCGACGCACCCACCGCTGTCCATCAGGATCGCCCGGATCGAGAACCAACCAGTCGCTTTCGATGATGTTCCTTCGATGGCCCATGCAGATGAATCCGGCATCCCCGGCTCCAGGGTCATCAGCGAGATCGCGGCCGCCGGGAACATCGACGCGGAGAGAATCGACCAGGCGATCCGCATCGAGCAGTCGATCCCGGAACAGGTCAAGTCGGTCGCCAGGGAACCATTCGGCGCACGCGCCCTGGTGCACGCGATCCTGGCCACGGGTTCATCCACCGGTGACGAGCAGATCCGGCAGCTCCGGACGATGACCGACCCGGCCGTGATGCATGAGCTGGCGAAGATCCGACCGTTGATCCAGCAGATGCCGATCCCCCTGAGGATGGCGGCGCTGGACATGGCAATCCCGGCCCTGTCGATGATGAGCCCGCAGCAGTGGCGAACGTTCCATGACAACGTCGTCCGGATGATCCGCTCGGATCAGAAGGTCGAGCTTCTGGAATGGGTCGTTCGAGGGTCGCTCCTGAAGAACCTCGGGGCCAGGCTTGGTGGCGCCGTGGACAAGGTGAAGGCGAGCGACACGCTTCATGCCCTGCGGAAGCCATGTCGAAGTCTTGTTGGAACACTCGCATGGGCCGGAGCAAGCGACGAGGCCGAGGCACGGTCCGCATACGCCAGGGCGGTGAACAGCCTTGGGCTGGACCCGGAGATTCCGGACCAGGCCGACTGCACCCTCGATGGTCTCGATGAATCGCTGGACAAGCTCCAGCAACTCCGGTTCAAGCAGCGGAGAGCGCTGCTGGACGCCGCCACCGGATGCGTCGAGCATGATGGCCGGGTCAGCGACGTGGAGTACCTGCTGTTGAGAGCGATCGCCGACAGGCTGGACGTCCCGATCCCGATCCCCGTGCCTGGTTCGCCCTGATTTGGATTTCCCCGCAGGGGTTACCGGAAGCGGTGTAAATGAGCCTTTGGCTGTCCGGAAAACGGAAATGCCTCGATATTTTCCTTTCCAGAGCGTACCTTGGAACCCGTACACCATCACACGAACCCCACGAACCCCGAACACAATGAGGGACTGAATGATGCGAATCACAACATCGCTTTCAACCGCGTTGGTACTCACGGCAGCCGCCAATGCCGGCGATATCGATCTTGGCCTCCAGGACGTTCTCGAGAACACGCCCAAGGGTGAGATCGTCTCGACCCTGGTCTACATGCAGGTCCAGGCCGACATCGAGGAACTCGAACAGAAGATCTTCAACAACCAGGTGATGACCAAGCACGACCGTGCACCGATGGTCATCAACATGCTGATGGATGCCGCCGAGCAGACGCAGGCTCCGTTGCAGAGGCGCCTCGAGCAGTTGTCGGCCAAGGGGTTGGTCGAGGACCACCAGGCGTACTGGATCGTCAACGCGTTCAGGGTCGATGCGACCGCCGCGGTCATCCAGGAACTGGCGGCACGCGATGATGTCTACATGGTCTACTACAACATGCCAATCGAGATGATCGAGCCGGTCGGTGACCCGCAGCCGGGCAACGACCCCAGCTGGTTCGGAGTCGAGAACGGTGTCAACGCGGTGAACGCGCCACAGGCATGGGGGATCGGGATCGATGGAACCGGCACGCTGGTCTCCTCCCTGGACACCGGTGTCGACGGCAACCACCCCGCCCTGGCCAACTGGCGTGGCAACGATCCGGCCTACAGCGGGAACCCGGGATGGGCCCTCTACGACCCCGTCACCAACTGGACGTTCCCACAGGACAGCGGCTACCACGGCACGCACACGATGGGCACCATCTGCGGCACGTCTGGTGTCGGTGTCGCCCCCGGAGCCGAGTGGATCCACGCAGCGGTCATCGACCGAGTCAACATCCCACAGACGGTGGCCGATTCGATCACCGCATTCCAATGGTCCATAAATCCCGATGGAGACCCCTCGACCAGCTTCGACGTCCCGGACGTCAGCAGCAACTCGTGGGGCCTGCTCTCCTCGTTTGGATATCCACTGTGTGATTCGACCTTCTGGGTGTTCCTGGACGCCCTGGAGGCCGCCGGAGTCACCGTCGTCTTCGCCGCCGGCAACGAGGGAACCTCCGAGATGAGGTCACCCGCCAGCCGCGCGACCAACGAGTACACCACCTTCGCGGTGGCGGCCCTGGACGGCAACGACCCCTCCTACCCGATCGCCGGATTCTCGGCCCAGGGTCCGACCTTCTGCACGACCGATGGCTCCAGCGCCATCAAGCCGGAGGTCGCGGCTCCCGGCGTCAACGTCAACAGTTGCTGGCCGGGCGGTTCCTACTCGACGCTCAGCGGAACGTCGATGGCATGCCCGCACGTCGCCGGCGTGGTCAGCCTGATGAGGCAGGCCAACCCCACGCTGATGCCGGACCAGATCAAGGACATCATCTATAACACCGCCACCGACCTGGGCTCCCCGGGCAATGACAACGTCTTCGGTCACGGCATCGTCGATGCCTACGACGCGGTCATCCAGGCCCTGGCCACGGCCGGGCTCTCGCTGACCCTGATACCGAGGTTCCCGACTTCGTCGATCCGACCGGTGGTTCGATCTTCAAGATCCAGGTCAGCGACCAGAACGCGGTACCGGTTCCACCGACTGCAAGGCTCCACGTCTACAACGGCATCAACACATGGGACATCCCCATGGACTTCAATGGTGTTGACGAGTACAAGGTCGCCCTGCCCGCAATGGCGTGCCCATCGACCGCGATGTTCTTCTTCTCGATCGAGGATACCGACGGCAACCTTTACACGCTTCCCTACGACGCGCCGAACGAAATGTACTCGGTCGACGTGTACAGCGGGATCGATGTGGGCTTCGAGGACGACTTCGAGATCGCGTGCAACTGGACCGTGACCAACTCGGCCGACCTGACATCCGGTGCGTTCGAGTGCGGTATTCCCGCTGGTGATGGAAGCCGGGGTGATCCCACCGCCGCCGCCAGTGGCGAGTACTGCTTCCTGACCGAGAACATCGCTGGCAACAGCGATGTCGACACCGGCTCGACCACGCTGACCAGCGGCGTGATGGACGGCTCGGCTCCTGGAGCGGTCCTCTCCTACCACAGGTGGTTCTCCAACGACCAGGGCGATGCGCCCAACACGGATGCGATGGTCGTCGAGATCTCCGGTGACGGCGGAACCAGCTGGAATTCGCTGGAAACCGTCGGACCCACCGGTGAAGGTGTCTCCGGTGGTTGGTACTTCGTCGAATGGGCCATCGATGACATCGGTGGCATCAACGACCCATCACAGATCGCCATCCGTTTCACCGTGGGCGACTCGGATCCACAGTCAATCGTCGAGGCGGCGATCGACATGGTCATGATCTCGTCGATCATCTGCGATGACGTCGAGCCGAATCCGGACCTCAACGGCGACGGTGTCGTCGATGGCGAGGACCTTGCACTGCTGCTGGCAGCGTGGGGTGACCTGGACTCGTTCGCCGACCTCAACGGTGACGGCATCGTCGATGGAGGCGACCTGGGCGCCCTGCTGGGTGCGTGGACCCTGTAGACCCTGCCTGTTGATTCAACGGGGTCATCATGGACAATGGTCCATGATGGCCCCTTTTTCATTCCTCCATGCCTGTGTGCTCCTCCTGCCAGTGACCCATGGCGTCGCTGTCCAGGAGGCCGCCGACCCACCGACATGGAACGGGGGGATTGCGACGATCATCATGTCCAACTGCACGGACTGCCACCGCAAGAGCGGTGCCGCACCGTTCACGCTCGTCAGCTACGAGGATGCGAAGAAGCACGCTCGGCAGATCAAGCGTGTGACCGCAAGCGGATTCATGCCGCCCTGGCTGGTGGACCAGCCTCGCGGTGTGTTCAAGCACGAACGAGGCCTGTCCCCGGAACAGGTCGAGTTGATCGGGCGATGGGCCGACGCGGGCGCGCCGGAGGGAGAATCGACCGGCACCGGGAAGGTCGCCTCGAAACCCGCGACCGCCCAATGGCCACCGAAGTGGGCCGACATCATCGTGGAACCACCGGAGGCCTGGAGCGTTCCCGCCGAGGGCATCGGGTCGATGCACGTGCTGGTCGGGTCCAACCCCGCGAGCGAGCAGCGATGGGTCCGCAGGATCGGGTTGAAGCCGACGGCACCGCGAGCGATCCATGCAGCCGCGTTCCTGGCGGACACCACCGGTGCCGCCGTGAAGATGGACGAGGGAAGTGATGGGCCCGGTTACGAGGCCATGGGCGACATCGGGGCGAGTCCATCCGGAGAACTGGGGGCGTGGGGCATCGGCATGGAACAGTTCGAACTTCCAGGGACGATGGCGATGAAGCTGCCGGCCGACAGCGACCTGGTGATGGAACTTCACTACGTCCCGATCGGACGAACTCTCCAGGAACGTCCGGCGATGGCGCTGGACCTGGTGGAGCCGGGTGAACCGGTTCGGCAGGTCGTGCCGGTCATGATGGGATCGCTGCTGATCGACATCCCCGCAGGCGACAGCGACTACAGCATCTCGGACTTCTTCACGCTCCCGGTCACGAGCGAACTGGTCGGGCTGCTGCCGAAGGCGAACTTCCTCTGCAGGAGGATCGAGGTCACCGCCCTGGTTCCGGGTGAGCCCGAGCGGATCCTCCTGGAGATCAACCGCTGGGATCCGAACTTCAAGTTCCCGCTGCTGTACCGTGAGCCGGTCACCCTGCCCGAAGGAACGATGATTCGAATGGAATACACCTATGACAACTCCAGTTCCAACCCGAGGAATCCATGGAGCACACCGCGGCGGACGGGACTGGGTCTGACCAACGTGGACGAGCTGGGGATGCTGTTGTTGTGGTTCGCCCCGGTGCAACCGGATGGCGTGGAGAGTCTGGAGCGGGCGCATCGGCTTGAGCTGGTCAAGCGACTCGGGCTTCACAGGGACTGGAAACGGAACAGGAAGTCACCGCCGGCACGGGAGCCGGGTGGTGATGTAGGATCATCCCCATGAGCAACAAGAAGCAGATCTGGCTGCTGCGGCATGCCGAGACCGAGTGGAGCGTCAACGGTCGGCACACTGGCCGAACCGACATCCCGCTGACACCCGCGGGCGAGGAGCGTGCGAAGGTCCTTCAGAAGCGACTGGCGGACAAGAGCTTCGGCCTCGTTCTGGTGAGTCCGCTGGATCGTGCAAAGCAGACGTGTCGACTCGCCGGCCTGCTGGACCAGGCCGAGGAGGAACCCAACCTGATGGAGTGGGACTACGGCGACTACGAAGGCGTCAAGACGGTCGACATCCGCAAGGATGTTCCCGGCTGGACGATCTGGAGCGCTCCGGTTCCAAACGGCGAGACGCCGGAGGATGTCGCGGCACGCGCCCGCCACGTGATCGACCGTGCGATGGCGGCCGATGGCGACGTCGCGCTGTTCTCCCACGGCCACTTCCTGAGAGTGCTTGCGGCGACGTACCTGGAACTGCCGCCACAGGATGGTCGCTTCTTCGAACTGACCACCGGCACGATGTGCATCCTCGGGTTCGAGCACGAGTACAGGACGATCAAGCTGTGGAACCAGGCCGCCGACCTGGTGCCCCAGGGCGACTGAACGTTCAGGTCGTGATCGAGACGACGATCGTCCTGGTACCCGGGGCGGATCGATGCTCCCACAGGTAGATTCCCTGCCAGGTTCCGAGGCAGAGCCGTGACTGGTCGACCGGGATGCCGATCGACGTGCATGTCAGGGCGCTCTTGACGTGCGCGGGCATGTCATCGGGCCCCTCGTGGGTGTGGGTGTAGATGGGATCGTTCTCGGGAACCAGACGATCCATCCAGTTCTCCAGGTCCGCACGTGCCGAGGGATCGGCGTTCTCCTGGATCACGAGGCTGGCCGACGTGTGACGGATGAACACGGTGCAGAGCCCCTGGTCGACCCCACTGTCGGCGAGGACCTCCTCGACACGGCTGGTGATCTCGAACAGTCCCCTTCGATGACCGCTGATGGTGAATGACCTGACCATGCGTTCATCCTAGCCTGCAACATGCTCACGGGTTGGTGTTATCCTTGCAGACACACCTGTCGCACCAGATCGATTTTGAAACCGGCCTGGGCGGCACCAACTCCCCGGAGATCAATTCCATGAAGACCATCACGACCATTCTTGCAACGGGTGCCCTGATCGCATGTGCCGGTTGTCAGGATTTCAAGACCAGCAGCAAGCAGGCTGGAAACGACATCTCGAACATGGGCAAGGGCATCGCCGGCGCTCCTGGTGCCGTGGGTGACGAGTTCAAGGAACAGGGCGACAGCTTCGGGTTCAAGGTCGGACCGGACAGCGACGAATGATCGAATCGGCTCCGGCTCGCCATTTGGAATCAACCGATGTCCTCGAGCCATGAACAACAGGGCTGCGTCCTGGTGGAGATCCAGGGCCGTCTCGTGACGGTGACGCTGAACCGTCCGGACAGGCGCAATGCCCTGTCCATTCCGATGTTCGATGCGCTGGAACCGGTCCTTTCCGGACTCAGTCGACATGGTGATGTTCCGATCGTGCTGCTGAGGGGCGAGGGTTCGTTCTTCTGCTCGGGATTCGACCTGGATCCCTGCCTGGAGGACCGGTCCCTGATGGAGACCTACGTTCGCAGGCTGGGCTCGTGCATCCGGCACCTCCGTTCGATCGAAGGCGTTGTCGTGGCCGCGGTCACGGGTGGTGCCCTGGCGGGCGGATGCGCACTCGTGGCGGCGTGTGACATGGTGATCGCGGACGCGAAGGCGATCATGGGATACCCGGTGCACCGAATCGGGATCTCGCCGGCGGTCTCGGTCCCTTCATTGATCAGCGGCAGCGGCACGGGTTCGGCCAGGACCCTCGCGCTGGGACATGATCCGATCCCGGCAGAACGGGCCAGGCAACTCGGGCTGGTGCACGCGGTGGTCCAGGACTCGTCGAAGGTCATGGACGAGGCGATGGCTCGATGCCGGAGCCTCCTCGAGAAGGGGCCGGATGCGCTGGCAGCGACCAAGCAGTGGATGAACCGGCTCGATGGTTCCGATGATCACGAGACCGCCATGAAGGCGATGGAGATCTCGGCGCGGACAGGTCGGAGCGATACCGCGGCCATGATGCTCGAGCAGTTCCTGGGACAGAGACGTTCGCGTCGCGGCGGGTGAATCGATGTTTCGCAGGCAGCTTCGCTGGTACAGGCAAATCAACTACTACTCCGCCAACCGGAACGAATCCGGCTGGGGGAGGATCCAGGGCGGCTGGCTCGGCCTGTCGCTCCTGATCGCGATCATCGTTTCGCTGGTCTTCACCTTCACGGTCAGTCGTTCCAGCACCCTGTCCGTGATCAAGGGTCGGCTCCACGAGGTGGACGGTCGACTCAAGGCGTTCAAGGTCGATCCCCAGGACGAGAACAGTCCATGGAACGTCATCCTCCCGATCGGGCAGTTCAACGTGACACGAGCGCAGCAGGTCGGTGGCTGGCCGATGATCGTGGTCACGACGACGTCACCGGCTGCGATCGAGGTCCTGCGACTGAGGGATGATCCCGCAGCCGGATGGCAACCCGCGTTGCAGGACGAGATCGACGCGGTCGACGCCCTGCTGGCCGAGCCGGGGTTCGGCCAGGTCCGGGACCAGGTCCGTTCCGATGTCGGCGGGGGCTTCAGCATCATGGCGTTCCTGGCCAACATCATGGTTGGCTGGCTGAGCCTCTGGATCACCGGGGCCGTGCTGATCCTGCTGGCGCAGGTGTTCAGTGCGTGGTGGCGGTACAGGGCACGCAGGAGGCAGTGGAAGCTGACCGGCAAGGGCCTGTGCCCGGGTTGCGGATACGATGTGAGCGCCAACCCCTTCGGTGCCCGTTGCCCCGAGTGCGGGAAACTGCTGAGCTAGCGGATGCGTGCCGACACAGGAGCATGACCGTGGAAGAACTCGTCAAGGTCTCGGTGGACGACGGAATCGGCAGGGTCGTCCTGGATCGACCGGACAAGCGAAACGCGATCAATCGCGAGATGGCCGCCCTGCTTCGGGATGTCATCGAGCAGCTTCACGAACGTGACGATCTTCGAGTGGTGATCCTCTCGGGCAACGGCAGGTCGTTCTGCGCCGGGATGGACCTCAAGGCGGTCGCCAACGATCCCGAGGCGATGGGAACGATGCTGCATGACCTCTCGATGGCGACTCGCTCGATACGAAGGCTCCCCTGCCCGACGATCGCGCAGGTCCAGGGTGCCGCCATCGGTGGTGGATGCGGGCTCATGACGGTCCCGGACTTCTCGATCACGCACCCGGAGGCGAAGCTGGGTTTTCCCGAAGTCGACCTGGGCATCTGCCCGGCGGTGGTCGCACCATGGCTGATCAGGAGGATCGGCGCATCCAGGGCACGGGCGATGCTCCTGGCCGGATCCATCATCAGCGGGGAGGACGCGATGGAGACGGGACTGGCGACCATGGTCGTTCCGGTGGACCAGCTCGAGGAGGCGACCAACCAGCTCGTGACACGGCTCCTGTCAGGAAGCAGCGAGGCGATCGAGGCGACCAAGAACCTCCTGAACCAGCTTGACGGGTCCATGGATGACGGTGTGCTGGAGGAGGCCGCGGAACTCTCGGCCCGCATCATCAAGGGAGAACAGGCCCAGGAACGCCTTGGAGCCATGTTCAACCGCTCCTGAAGGTGGTCAGGAAAGTGCCTGTTTCGCTACAATGCAGGGCCGTGTTCAATGATCCGGGCATGCGGACATGCCCATCGAGACCGGGATCCTGGAGCCAGGCATGTCAGGAACACCATCACTTCAGTGGAACAGGGATGACGAGGGCATCGTCACGCTGACGCTCTCGGGCCCGGACCCGGAGACCCGGGGCGGCGTCGTCGTGATGGACCAGTGGCTGCTCGACTCGCTGTGTGCCGCGCTGGACCAGGTCGAGCAGTCCGATCCGACCGGGCTGATCCTGAAGTCCGCAAGCAACCGCGTCTTCGTCGCCGGGGCTGATCTGGTGGAGATCGACAAGCTGGATGACGAGGCCCTGCACGCCTACCTGGAACAGGGTGCGTCGGCCCTGCACAGGATCAACAAGCTTCCATGCCCCTCGGTCTGCCTGATCAACGGCGCCGCTCTGGGTGGTGGACTCGAGATCGCGATGCACTGCGATGCCCTGGTCGGCGTCCAGCCGGCCGCGGACAGGAAGCCCTACCAGGTCGGCCTGCCCGAGGCGAGCCTCGGACTCTGCCCGGGCTGGGGTGGCACGCAGATGCTGCCGGCACGCATGGACATCTATGATGCGATCTGCAGGACCGCCCGCGGCCAGACATGGGGTGCCGACGAGCACCCGGACGGATTCCTCGATGTTCAGGTGGAACAGGTGGAACATCTGGACGAGGCCGCCCGGAACTGGATCCGCGAGAATCGCGGTGCCGAGCGGAGCCCCTTCCCCCGCTGCCTGCAGGACATCGACCGGGACACCCTCGAGGACGCACTGGATCGAGCGGGCGATGATCTCGAGGACACCGAGACGGTCAACGCCGTGCTCCAGATCATCCGCATCGGCATGGAACTGGGCTGGGAAGCCGGGGTCGCCGAGGAACGACGCGCCCTGGTCCACCTGCGTGGGACCGACGATGCCAGGAGTCGACTCGAGAAGTTCTTCGCCCGTCACTGAGCCTGTTGTACACACGAACCAAGGATTTGATGGATGACCAAGCCCGACCTTGCAACCGAACTCAAGAACGTATCCGAGCAGGATCGTAAGCAGATCGAACAGGCCCAGGAGATGCTCGGTCCCGACCCCGACACGCTCGGTGTCGTCAAGAGCACGTTCTGGGGCAACTTCAGGGAGGACCTGCTCTTTCCCTATCCCGAGCAGGATCCCGAGCAGTCGGCTCGCTGCGACCAGTTGCTGGCTGAACTGGACGACTACCTCACCAACGAGCACCCGGCCCACGAGATCGACAGGAACCAGAAGATCCCGGAGTGGGTGATCAAGAGACTCTTCCAGATGGGCGTCCTGGGAATGACCATTCCCACCGAGTACGGCGGCCTGGGCATGGGGATCACCAGCTACAACCGCGTCCTCGAGCGGATCGGTCGATCGTGCGGCTCCACGGCCGTGCTGGTCTCGGCCCACCAGTCGATCGGGTGCAAGGCCCTGATGCTCTTCGGCAGCCCCGAACAGAAGCAAAGATATCTCACGAGAATGGCGACGGACACGCTCAGCGCGTTCTGCCTGTCCGAGCCCAACGTCGGATGCGATGCGGGCGGACAGGAGACCCGATGCGAGCTCTCCGAGGATGGAAGCCACTACATCATCAACGGCGAGAAGAAGTGGGCGACCTCGGGCGCACTGAGCGGCCTCTTCACCGTCATGTGCAAACAGCCGATGGCCGACCCCAGGACCGGCAAGATCTCCGACCGGGTCACGGCGCTGATCTGCACCCCGGACATGGAAGGCATCGACATCTTCAGCAGGAACAGGAGCAAGTGCGGCATCCGGGGCACCTGGCAGGCCAGGATCCGGTTCAAGAACGTGCGGGTGCCCGTTGAGAACCTGCTGCACAAGGAAGGCAAGGGACTCAACGTCGCACTGACATGCCTGAACTACGGTCGATGCACGTTGTCGGCGGGCATGCTCGGTGGAGCGCGCTACGCGATGGAGCAGGGCATCAAGTGGTCCGAGTACCGGTACCAGTTCGACCGCCCCATCGGCGAGTTCGACCTGATCAAGCAGAAGCTCAGTCGCATGGCCGGCTACGTCTACGCCATGGACGCCATCCTCTACATGACGACCGGGTTCCTCGATCGACATGACGAGGACATCATGCTCGAGACCGCCATGTGCAAGGTCTTCTGCTCGGAGATGGGATTCCGAACGGTCAACGACTGCGTGCAGATCATGGGCGGCGAAAGCTGCATGACCGAGAACGACATCGAGCGGATCTGGAGGGACAGCCGGATCAACATCATCGTCGAGGGTGCCAACGAGGTGATGCAGAGCTTCATCTTCGCCTACGGCTCCAAGCAGCTGGGCGAGTGGATGCTCTCGATCAAGAGCTCGCCGTTGAAGCAGCCGGTGACCGCCCTGAAGATCGCGATGGAGCTCTACCTCGGGTGGCGAAGAAGCATGCCGACCTTCTCGAGGACCCACCAGCGCCTGCGGCCCCTGGCCAACGAGCTGATGATGCGGATCCGGGAGCACTCGCACCAGGTCAAGCTGATGTTCAAGGAGCACGAGGAGTCACTGATCTCGAACCAGTTCATCCAGGCCCGCCTGGCCGACAACGCGATGTGGATCCACGCAGTCAGCTGCGTGCTCAGCCGGGCCGATGCGAACATCCGTGACGGCCTGGAGGGCGAAGCCCTGGAGGACGAGCTCGCGATCGTCACGGGCTTCTGCAAGATGGCCTCGAGGGAGATCGCCCGGGGAACACTGGAACTGCATCACAATGACGACGGGATCACCAGGGACTCCGCTGCGGCGGCCACCCGTCGGAACTCGAGCCTTCCCAATTCGAACTACGCGATCCCGGAGCGAACGCTTGACGAAGAGGCTCGCGGCACGGGCAAGATCGTCGACCAGGAGCAGATCCAGCAGTTCGGTTCCGGATCGAAGTACGAGCACGCCCTGGAGCAGAACAAGCGGTGAAACAGCGGTCCATCGCA
Source organism: Phycisphaerae bacterium (assembly GCA_002711415.1). GTDB lineage: Bacteria > Planctomycetota > Phycisphaerae > Phycisphaerales > SM1A02. The sequence goes on from PARI01000043.1 coordinate 19,654, forward strand.
CGTGAGGCGGTGTTCCGGATCGGATTTGACGCAGGGTGTATCCTGTGAACCGACCAGGAGAGCAGGTCGACACCATCCACTTTTCAATGGAGACGGAAGCAGACACATGCCTATTTTCGAAAGCATGGACAACTACGGCCACGAGAAGGTGGCGTATCACCAGGATCCACGGACCGGGCTCAAGGCCATCATCGCCGTTCACTCGACGAAGCTGGGCAACGCCCTCGGTGGAACCAGGCGCTGGTACTACGACAACGAGCTTGAAGCGCTCCACGACGTGATGCGCCTCTCCGAGGGCATGACCTACAAGGCCGCTGCGGCCGACCTGGCCATGGGTGGAGCCAAGAGCGTCGTGATGCTGCCCAAGCACGGGCACGAGCACACCGAGGACGAAGCCCGGTCGATGGGACAATTCGTCGACACCTTCAACGGCGAGTACATCGCCGCCGAGGACGTCGGCACCTCCCCCGAGTTCATCGACTGGATGGCCCAGGAGACCGACCACGTCATGGGTGGCGACACGGTCTCGACCGGTGGTGATCCATCGCCCTTCACGAGCCAGGGCTGCTTCAACGCGATGAAGGCGTCGCTGGCACACGTTGGTGATGCGGTCGACTTCTCAGGCCTGAAGGTCACGATCCAGGGTGTCGGCTCGACCGGCTACTACCTTGCGATGCTTCTGAAGGAGGCCGGCGCCACGGTCCACGCCACGGACATCAACCAGGAGAACCTCAGGCGTGCCGTCGAGCAGGCCGGCGTCATCGCCCTGGATTCCGATGCGGACATCTTCAAGGCCGAGTGCGACATCTTCGCACCGTGCGCAATGGGCGCGATCCTGGACGCCGACACGATCCGCAACCTTCGTTGCAGGATCGTCTGCGGCACGGCCAACAACGTGCTGGCCGATCCTGTCGAGGATGGAGCGCTGATCAAGGGCCAGGACGTCCTCTACGCTCCGGACTTCGTCGCCAATGCAGGCGGGCTGATCCGACTGGCGGGTCTCTACCTGGGCATGACCGAGGATGATGTCGATGCCAAGGTCGCCGAGATCGAAACCACCACCGCCGATATCCTTGAACTGGGCAAGACGCACCAGTCCAACCACGAGGCCGCGGTCGCCTTTGCGCGTGCCCGCATCGACGCCGGTGGCATGACCACCGCCTGAGTCTGTAACACAGGATCACGACATATCCACAAATCAGCGAGCCGACAGGACAACCTGTCGGCTCGCTTGCCGTCTAAGGAGAACACCAGAAGGCACTTGCGTACGCGGTGCTGCTCAAGCCACAGGTGAAGGCGACCGCAGCCAAGAGCCAGCCTTGAACCACCGGATGCGACTGCTATCTTGATCCATTGATCCGGTGGGTGCCGGACAGGCGTCGAGCCATGGGAAGCCCGGCCCGTCCAACAAGTTCGACTGATAAGAGACGCAAGATGAATAGGGGTTTTCGTTATGAACTGCGAATGCATGAAGAAGCTTGATTCGTTCCTTCTGGCCGCCGTGATCATCGTGACCTCGCTGATGGCGGCACCGTCCGCCTTTGGACAGGACGCTGTCCAGTGGAAGATCGAGGATGATGGCAACGGACACTGGTACCAGTTGATCTCGATCAAAAACGGAGACATCAACACGCTCCAGAATCAAGTCGCCAACACAGGGGCCAGCCTCGTGTCGATTCAGGACGAGCATGAGCAGGCATTCGTTGCCGCGATGAGCGCAGGGCTTGAAAGCTGGACCATGATCGGGGCCAAGATCATCTCCAGCCAGGAGTGTGGTGCCACGTCATGGAAGTGGTTCGATGGAACCCCATGGAGGTACCTCGCCTGGGATGTGAAGGCTTCACAGCCCGACTGCAACGGAATCGCCACGGAATTCATCGGCACGTGGGGTGTCGACCAGGCCGCCCCGCCACGCACCGCTGGCATGTGGCACGATGTCCAGGTCAATGATCCCCAGATCGAGCACGCGGTCATCGAGTGGTCCAACGACTGCAATGGTGACGGCATCGTCGACTACGGGCAGATCCTCAATGGAGAGCTGCTTGATGAAAATGGCAACAACACGCCCGACTGCTGTGAAGATGCGACCTGCCTGCCGCCGGTCCAGTGGAGGATCGATGGAGGCGGAAACGGACATTGGTATGTGGCCGTCGGTCTCGATGAGACCGTGTGCTGGGAAGATGCAAGCACATTCGCGTTCGAACAGGGCGGCCATCTTGCCACACCGGTGACCGCTGAAGAGGATCTCGTGCTGCAGTTCCTGCTGAAAGATGTCGAGTACGGAATCGGCGCATACATCGGCGGATTCCAGAACCTGGATTCGCCGGATTACAGCGAACCTGACGGTGGCTGGGAATGGATCTCGGGAGAGCCGTGGTCATATACGAACTGGCACCTGGATGAGCCGGCAAACAGGTATGGTGGCGAACACTATCTTGCAGCTGACTGGACTGGATTGGAGTACGGGTGGTTTGACATGGGAGGCCCAGACGCACCGCAGGGTCCGTGCAACAAGTCTGTTCTCGTGATCGAGTACTCCAATGACTGCAATGGCGACGGCATCGTCGACTACGGGCAGATTCTCAGCGGAGAACTGTTCGATGATGATGGCAACAACATCCCGGATTGCTGTGAAGATGCGACCTGCCTGCCGCCGGTACAGTGGCCGGTCGAGGATGATGGCAACGGACACTGGTACCAGTTGATCTCGATCGAAAACGGAGACATCAATACGCTCCAGAATCAAGTCGCCAACACAGGGGCCAGCCTCGTGTCGATTCAGGACGAGCATGAGCAGGCATTCGTTGCCGCGATGAGCGC
>PARI01000044.1 GCA_002711415.1 Phycisphaerae bacterium
ACCGCGAAGCGGCCCTCTCTCCAAAGCCTGCCTCCCGGCGAGGGCAGGAGGGGGACCCACGGCACAGGTTGTCCGTAGGGGCGAAGGGGAGGGGTATCACCCGCCCTGCACGGAGCCGAAGGCGCAGGAAGGGTGGGGAAACCCCTTCGCCCCGTGAAGCGGACGGCCTTGCGTGGGGGAACCGGCGGTTCCCGAACGGACAGGGCGCGCGGAACGCGCGGCCTGGCCCAACAAGGATCGGGGCGTTCGGAGCGAAGCGACGAATCCCCCGGCGACGGTTCCGCCTGGGCGATCCTCTCCGGGTCCGGTTATCCATCCCCGTCCCGGCCGAGAGACGGGACGGGGGCTTGCAAGTGGGCCAAGCCGGACGCGCGCTCATCACGCGAAGGCAGGCGAGTCCGTCTTGTGGGAAACCGGGTATTGAGGCGCATCGCTCGGAGCTCGCGCCCGCGCCAGTGCGACCGTCACCCGGAGGGCCGAGACCGGCGGTTTCAGGCGACCTTGCGGCCGCGGCGGCGACGGGCTCGGGACGAGACCGGCGACGGCGCTACCCAAGGCCGCAGGGAGAATGATGCCGCCGGGCTCGGGGAGGCCCGCATCGCGGGCCGAGTAGGGCGCCGGTCCCGGCCGGCGATAGCCGGGCGGGAGGCGTCATTGCTCTAAAATAAGTTGGTCAAAAGTCGAACCGGTAATCCGCCGCGTGGTGTCCAAGCGGCAGCATCCCGAGACCTCCCTGGTTTTCGCTGCAGACGTATAGTCTGCGTGGCTTGGCCATACGCCAGCAGCTCTCTTGACATGACTTCCTCTCACGCAGCGTCATAACTCGAGAAGATCTCCGTCCTGCCGTCCTTGCGGATCAGGAAGACATCGTAGGCTTCACGCTCGTCCTCGGGTCCCATGCCTGGCGATCCGTAGGGCATCCCCGGCACGGCGAGACCGATAGCATCGGGCCGCTCTGCAAGGAGTCTGCGAATGTCTTGCGGCGGCACGTGTCCTTCGATCATGTAGCCTTCGGTCTCTCCGGTGTGGCAGGAGGTCATCTTCTGAGGAATGCCGTTGTCGAGCTTGTGGCGGATCAGGAGGGTGCCGAAGCTGCGCTCCGTAGTGACGGTGAAGCCTTCGTCCCGAAGGATCTCGATCCAGGCGGTGCAGCATCCGCAATTGGGATCCTTGAGGACGTGGATCGCGGGTCCGGCCTGCGCGACCCCCACAAGGGGTTTGGCAGCAGCGAAACTTGCAATGCAAGCCATCATGGCGCGTCGAGTAAAGGTCATCGGTGTCTCCTCTCAGGTCGTTGCGGATGCGCGCTCGCCAACCGCTTTCGATGTATCTGGTCCGGCCCGCTCCATGACGTCTCCCCGGCCTGATGGCCGGAAGAACAGCAGCCGCAGCGCGTTCATCGTGACCAGCACCGTGGCGCCGGTGTCGGCGAGGATGGCGATCCAGAGGCCGGTGATCCCGAGCACCGTCGTGACGAGAAACACCGCTTTGAGCCCTAGCGCGATAGCGATGTTCTGGCGGATGTTCGACATGGTGGCCCGGGCGAGGCGGATCTGGCCCGCCACATCGGTCACGCGGTCGCGCAGGATCGCCGCGTCGGCCGTCTCGAGCGCCACGTCGGTGCCCGATCCCATGGCGACACCGACATGCGCGGCGGCGAGCGCGGGCGCGTCGTTGATCCCGTCACCGATCATCATCACGCGGGCGTTCGTCGTCAGATCGCGGATCGCCGTCACCTTGTCTTCCGGCATGAGTTCGGAGCGATGCTCGATCCCAAGCCCCTCGGCGATGGCCTGCGCCGTGCGTGGGTTGTCCCCCGTCAGCATGACCGAAGAAATTCCAAGGATGCGCAGTTGCGCGACGGCGTCCGCCGCATCGGCGCGGGGTTCGTCCCGCAGCGCGATGAGGCCCTGGGGCACGTTATCGCGCAGCACAACCACCACCGTCTTGCCCTCGGCTTCCAGTGCCGCCACGCGGGTCCGCCGGTCGTCCGAGAGCGCGCCGCGCTCGTTTGCCAGACGTGGGGAGCCCACGCTGACGGTCACGCCGTCGATGGAGGCTTCCGCCCCCTTGCCGGGGAGCGCACGGCCGCCGGTGGCCGTCGCCGCGTCGACGCCGCGCCGCTCGGCCTCGGCGCAGATCGCCTGTCCGAGCGGATGGCTCGCGCCGCTCTCGACACCCGCCGCGAGGGCCATGAGGTCATCCTCGTTCCCGGTCAGCGCCACTACGTCCGTCACGCGGGGTTTTCCGTGGGTGAGCGTTCCGGTCTTGTCGAAGGCGACATGGGTGGTGCGGGCCGCCGCCTCGATCACCGCGCCGCCCTTCATCAGCAGGCCGTTCCGGGCCCCGGTCGACAGCGCGGAAGCGATCGACGCCGGCACCGAGATGACCAGCGCGCAGGGGCAGCCGATCAGCAGCAGCGCCAGCGCCCGGTAGACCCACTCGCCCCAGGCCAGCCCGAAGGCCAGCGGCGGGACGACGGCGACGAGGACAGCGACGCCGACCACCGCGGGCATGTAGATTCGGCTGAACCGGTCGATGAAGCGCTCGGTCGGAGCGCGGGCACTCTCGGCTTCCTCCACGAGGCGGACGATGCGGGCGATGGTGTTGTCCTCGGCCGCTTTCGTGACCCGCACGCGCAAGAGCGCCTCGGCGTTGATCGACCCTGCGAAGACCTCCGCGCCCAGCTCCTTCAGGCTGGGCACACTCTCGCCGGTCACCGGGCTCTCGTCGACGCCCGACGTGCCCTCGATCACCTCGCCGTCGCAGGGCACCCGGTCGCCGGGGCGGACCTGCACCACCTGGCCCACCTGGAGCTTTTCGGCCGGGATCTCACGTGTCTTGCCGCCCACTTCGAGCCGCGCCGTCTTCGGCACGAGCTTCGAGAGCGCCCGGATACTGTCGCGTGCCTTCCCGGCCGAGACGCCTTCGAGAAGCTCGCCCACGGCGAAGAGGAAAACGACCAGCGCCGCCTCTTCCGGCTCGCCGATTATCAGCGCACCGCCGGCGGCGATGGTCATCAGCATCTCGATGGTGAAGGGCATGCCGGCCCGCGTCATGGCGACGGCGCGCTGCGCGACGGGCACGATCCCGACGAGGGTTGCCAGAACGAAGGCCCAATGGGCGATCTCGGCCGGGAGGACGAGGCGGGACGCCCAGGCCGCCGCAAGCAATGCGCCGGTGCCGAGCACGAGGCGGCCCTTGGAGGTTTTTATCCAAGAGGTCGGCCCATCTTCGGCCAGTCCGACTTCCTCCTCCGGCTTGCTATCGGTCTCCGAGCTCTCCGCAGCATCCGGGAACGCCCCCTCCGGTAGGACGAAGCCACCCTTGGGCTTTTCCGGCCGCGCGCCTCTGGGCGCGATGCCGAAGCCGACGCCGCGCACGGCCTTCTCGATCCGCTCGGGCGATGTCCGGGTCTCGTCGAGCCTCAACCGCAACCGCTCGGCCATGAGCGCGACATCGACATCCTCGACGCCGGGCAGGCGCTCGACCGCGCCGCGCACCTTGGCGGCACATGAGCCGCAATCCATGCCCGTCACACGCCACTCGCGATGTGCTGGGGTAGCGTGTGCCATGAAGTTACTCCGCCGTGATTCCCGATCACATCCCAATCTAAGACCTACAGCAACTTTAGCTTCAAGACGCGCCGCTATTAAGATTCGCCGGGCGGTAACGCTTCGATTGCCGCCGCGCAGCAATCTGGTCTAGCTTGCGAGATACCCGGTGTGGTCCGGACCCGTGAGAGCGCCGATTTCGAGCGCCACGTTGAAGCTTCGCTTTTCCGTCTTCCGGCGCCGGAGCGGCATCCGCATCGCGTTCAGATCGATCGAAAGGGGTCCCCGAGACGCGATATGCCATCGACCATCGCCTTCATCCAAGCGATGCCACGGTGATAGCCGTCACCATGACGATGGCGAACATCGAAAACGCTGCCAATCCCAGCGTGCGGCCCAGATCCCGGTTGGGCCGCGTTACCTTGAGCCGAAGCTCTTCCGCGGTTTCGGGAAATTCGAGAGCGGCCGAGTTCGACTGCCGCATCAAAGCGTGCCGGGCATTCCAACGGCGTTCTTCGGACCGGTTCCAGCCGTTGAAGACCAGAACAATGGCGACGATCATGATCATCGAGGACGGCACCCAGATCGTGTACCCGCCGACTGTTTCGTCCGTAAGCGGTGTGAGGCCGGCACCCTGGTCTGTCGCACCGTAGAGGGCGATCTCTTTCAATGTCGTCAGCGAGCCCAGCAGGATGTTCGAGACGATGACGATTATCCCACTGAGGAGTCGCGCACCGCGCCGCATCCCCTCGGGCGGATCGCGCGGATCGAGGAGCAATGAAAAGTACCAGAGGCCCGCCGCGGCCATGCCGAGATGTGCACCAAGCTCAATGGCCGGATTTCGCTGCGCGAGCCCAAAGATAGCCGGCACCTGCCAGATGTAGAGGGCCGCGATGAGCAGAGTGGTTGCAGCCCATGGGCTTCGAAAAACACGCCCGGCTGGGTGGAGGGACATAGAGGCGAGCTGCCTTCGCAAGTTGCGCGGCGCTCCCGCTCTCCACACGCCCCATGGCTGCGCCATCACGATCAACAGAGGGCCGAGGAGCCGAACCAGAAGATGATTGATCTGGTGCACGGAAAAAAGCGAACGACCCAGAGGGGCAAGCGGCGCATTGAAGGCTAGCAACAAGCAGCCGAAGCCAACAAACAGCATCCCGCTTTGCCACGGCCGAGGCTCCGGGCGGAAGCGCTTCGGTTGCATGAGACCGTGCATGTAGAGCATGGCCATCGCGGCGATTACGAAAAGCGATACCGGGGACAGCTGCGCCCCGAACGGGTCGAAGGAGAGCGGATTGGTCATCGACGCAACCGCGACGCCATGTCAGTTCCACCTGCAAGTACCATCGGTTCGGCGGGGCGCGGGGTGCTGCCACGGTATGCACCCGACAGCGGTCCGGATGTCGCCTTGTCGATCAGAGGCGGACGACCGAGTTTGGAACGGTGAGCATGGACGAAACCTCGATTACCGGCAAATCGCCGCGGACGGCATCGGTGGTCTACATACTCATCGGTGTCGTCGGCGCCGTCCTGTGGCTGGCGACAACATATCGTCCTGCATCGGTACCAGCTTTGGCGCCCTACGAGTTCTCCTGGCCGATCTATCTGGCCGTGACGCTCTCGGGTTTCTGGTTCGGCCGGGGTCTTGGGCGCCTGTCGAGGGTGCAACGTCCGGGGGTCTGGCGCCAAGTCGCCTTCTGGGCGGGCCTGGGTCTCCTCTGGGCCGTGACCCAGACCGGCTTCGAATACCTCGCCCAGAGGATGTTCTTCACCAACCGGCTCCAGCATGTGGCGATGCACCATGTCGGTCCTGTCCTTCTCGCTCTGAGTGCGGGCGGCCCGGCAGTGCTGGCCGGCGGCCCGGAATGGCTGCAAGCCATCTGCGGTCACCGGGCCGCGAGGCGGCTCTACGGCGCCCTTCAGCAACCGGTCGTCGCGGCCGTTCTGTTCGTGGGGCTGTTCTGGTTCTGGCTGATCCCGCCGGTGCATTTCGTCGCCATGCTCGATCCCGTTCTCTATCAGGTGATGAACTGGACAATGGTCGTCGACGGGATTCTGTTCTGGGCACTCGTCCTCGACAGCCGGCCCAGCCCACCAGCGCGTGTGAGATTCGGGATCCGTGCCGCTCTGGCGGTCGGCGTGATGTTTCCGCAAATCGTCCTTGGCGCCCTCATCACCTTCTCGACGACGGATCTCTTCCCATACTACGCCTTTTGCGGACGTTACTTTGCGTCGATCTCCGCCGTGACCGACCAGCAGATCGGCGGGATCGTTATCTGGATCCCGCCCGCGATGATGAGCGTGATCGCGGTCCTGGCCGTGGTCGGCAACATGCGGCGTGCGGGCGCCGATCTCTAGCATGCGACCCGTCATTCTCCTGCGATCAGACGCTGGATATCTTCGGTCGCCGCCGCGACATCGGCTTGCAGCGTGTCGAACTCTGGCCAAAGCACGCGCGCTGCGCCGGAACGGTCGAAAACATAGACCGACTTGCCGTGGGACACGGCGTAGTCGCGCGCGCCATCGGGGTGAGGCGCGACCTTGTAGGTGACCTTCAGACGCCGTGCCAGACGTGCGAGCTGGTCCGGCGTGCCCCTCAAGCCCGCCGCGCGGGGAGTGAAGGCGGCAGTATACTCGGCCAGGACCGGCAGCGTGTCACGCTCGAGATCCACGGTGACGAACAGGATCGAGAGATCGGCCGCGTCCTCCCCAAGCCGATCCACGACACCGGCGAGGTTCGAGAGGGTCATGGGACAGATGTCCGGGCAGAAGGTGAAGCCGAAGAAGAGGGCGACGATCTGGCCGCCATAGTCGTCCTCGGTGACAGCTTGACGGTCCTGGGCGCGGGTCAAGGCGAAGTCGAGATCGGGAAGGATGCCGGTGACGTCCTTGCCGTACCAAGTCTCGATCCCGCACCCCGTCAGCACCGCCACGCCGCCCATCGCCGCGAGGCCGAGCGCATCGCGTCGGGAGAGCCATCGCTCCTCAGAACGGACCATAGAGCACCAGCAGGCCGACACCGAGCGCGCCACCAAGAAAGACGAGCGTGACGCAGACCAGAAGCACGGCCACGACGCGGTTGCCACCGCTGCTGCGCTCCCGCTGCTCCGCCGCAGTCTTAGGCACCCCGTCGAGCTTGTCCTTGGGCACCATCGAAACCTGCCCTCCTTCTGCTTGCCATGAGGCGTGGTGTGGCACCATGGGCGGTCGTCCTTTGCAAGGGATGCCGCTTGCGACAAATGATGACGGCACCGGTACGGCGTTAAGGATTCATCCGGCGATACGTTCGATAAAGATCGTCACGATGAAAGAGAGCAGTCCGGAGGACATGGCGAAACCGGTGGCGTAATGCGCGAGGTCCAACCGGTTGCCACCACGTTTCTCAGCGAGCCGGGCACCCGATCCTGCCCTCCGAGAAGGGCTGCAAGCATGATCATTCGGAACTCTTTGAGATGAGATACGGCAAGCCCGGCCGGGGTGACGCAAACCGGTCCAGTCCGAGAGCAAGCAACCACATGACGACACCGAGAGGGGACAGCATCCAATCTCCTGCGCGCGCGTAGAGGGTGGCGGGTAGTGCTGCGGGCAAGTCGTCATCGATAACCCCCGTCGCTTCCAGCCCGAGCGATTGGATGATGGTTCCTTTCGCGTCAATCACCGCCGAGATGCCCGTATTCGCAGCGCGGATCACCGGCAGGCCCTCTTCGACGGCGCGCATGCGGGCCGCCGCCAGATGCTGTTCCGGACCGATGGACGTTCCAAACCAAGCATCATTGGTGGCGTTGAAGACCCAATCGGGACGGATCGCATCGTCCACGACATGGCCAGGAAAAATGATCTCGTAGCAGATCGAAGCGGCCAAGAGCGGCAGGCCCGGGATCGCAAGCGTTCTCGGGCCAGGCCCGGGCGTGAAGTCGCCACGCCCCTTGGTCAGGCGTTCCACCGGCAACCAGTCCCTGAACGGAACATACTCGCCGAAGGGCACAAGGTGATGCTTGGCGTAACCGGTCACGGCTGCACCAGACCCGCCGTAGGCCTGGATCGTGTTGAAATAGAGCGACTTCGGCCCATCCACGATCCGGTCTGGAACGCCGGTCAGAAGGACGCTCCCTCCGGGAAATTCCATGGCGATCCGGCGTCGTGCTTCCGCATCCTCGTCCAGAAATCCGGGAAAGGCGGTTTCGGGCCAGAGCACGGCGTCGACCGGTCCGCCTTGCGCAGAAAGGTCGAGATAGCGCGACAAGGTCGCTGCAGCGTTGCCGGGCTCCCACTTTTCTCGTTGGGGCACGTTGCCTTGGACGATGCGCAACGAAGAAGCGTCGGCAGGCATCGGCAAGGGCTGAGCAAGGCGGGCCATCCCCGTCGCCCACATGCCAGCTACGACAAGACCGGCAAACATGAGCGACGCACGGCGCAAGCTTCCTCGCAAGGCAATCGACTGTGCCAAGAGGGCGCTCGCAAGGATCACGACAGATCCGAGACCGTAGCTGCCGATCCAGGCGGCGGGCTGGCGAAGCGCAGCATAGTCCGTCATCGCATAAGCCGCGAGGTTCCACGGAAAGCCGGTCAGCACATGGCCGCGCAGCCATTCGGTTGCTGTCCAGCATGTCGCAAACAAGACCGCCGCGGCCGGTCCTCGAATCCGGGTCCATTTGCGGAGGAATGCGAATGCCGTGGTGGCCAGGACCGGGAAGACCGCAAGAAGCGCGCTAAGGCCTATGACGGCCGGGATCGCAAGCGCTCCGAAACGCTCGGCATCCACCTGAAAGCTCTCACCGATCCAGGAAAGCCCGATCCCGAAATAACCGAGACCGAAAAGCCATCCCATCGCTCCGGCCGCCAAGGGCAATCGGCCTCGCACCAGCAGAAACAATACACCGTAGGCGACGGGAACGAGGACGATGATCGAATAGGGCGGCAGCGTCAGAACCGCCGCCGAACCTGCCGCGAATGCCGCAACGCCGCGTGACGAAGCCCTCAGGCGGACAACATGCTTCGGACCACGCCTTATCAAGCGTCCGATCAAGTCGCGTCCGACTGCCGGCGGACCGGATGATACGACCAGAGCAGAAGCATGACCAAGCCACAAAAGATCGCCGTGTCGGCAAGGTTGAAGGCGGGCCAGTGTGCCCCTCTGACATAGAAGTCGAGAAAGTCGGTCACGCCGCCGAACCTAAGCCTGTCCGTCACGTTGCCAATCGCGCCGCCCAGGATCAGCCCGTATCCGATGGCATCACCCAACCGTTCGGCCCGGAATGCGCGGACCGCAAGCCAGGCGATGATGGCCAGAGCGAGCGCCACCAGGGCGAAGGACGGCACGTCGTCCAGCAGGCCGAAGCTCACGCCGGTATTGCGGTGAAAAGTGAAGTTGAAACCGGGAGCGACGGCAAGGCCGTTGGCGAGGATTTCAGCGTTCGCGGCGGCTAGCGCCTTCGTTGCCTGATCGAGTGCGAATGCCGCTACGGCAACGCTCCCTGCAATGGAGAGATAAGAACTGGAAGATTTCATTGCCGTCATCCCAGCCAAACGTCCAGGAAGAGCATCAGTACCAGACCTATGGCCAAGCCAAGCGTCGCGCGGTTCTGATGCCCGCTGCGATGGGTCTCGGGGATGATCTCGTGACTGATGACGTAGAGCATCGCGCCGGCCGCAAAGGCGAGACCCCAGGGCAGGAGCGGCTGGGACAACGTGATGATTCCGGCGCCCAGCAGTCCGCCCACCGGCTCCACCAGGCCGGTCAGGGCTGCGATGCCCCATGCGCGGGCCTTGGGATAACCCTCGCCGAGGAGCGACACAGCGACCGCCAGCCCCTCTGGCGCGTTCTGGAGCCCGATGCCGATCGCGAGCGGCAGGCCGCCGGACAATCCGTCCGCGCCGAAGCCCACGCCGACCGCCAGACCCTCGGGGAAGTTATGGATGGTAATCGCGATGATGAAGAGCCAGACGCGCCGCAACGATGCCGCTTCCGGTCCCTCGCGCCCGGTCCTGAAATGCTCGTGCGGCAGGCGCTCGTTCATCAGTGCGACCACACCCATCCCGAGCAGGATCGAGACGCACACGATGGCGGCGGGCATCGCGCCGTTCTCGAACATGGGCTCGGCCGCATCCAGCGCGGGAATGATCAGCGAAAAGAAGGACGCTGCCAGCATCACGCCGGCCGCGAAGCCGAGCGCCATATCGCGGGTGGCCCGGGACGGGACCCGGCCGAAAAGCACCGGCACCGCGCCGATGGCGGTTAAAGATCCAGCGGCAAGGCTGCCGAAGAAGCCGAGAGCGATCGGGGACAACTCGTTCATGGCCTCTCCTGAGAAGACAGGGAAATCGACGCAAACGGCGACGTTAGCCTCCCGCGGCCGCGTATGCCTTGCGCGTCGGAGCGGCCCGCAAAGGGATGCTCGGTCACACCCATGTGAGGACGCGAGACATTCGCAGGCATCTTTTCTAGGCTGAAGGGATGCTTCGCAGGAAGCTCTAAAACACCAAAGACTTCCGGGAGCGGATCTCTAAAATGCTGACCAGACGCCATTTTATCGCGACGACCGCCGCGATGGTCTCCGCGCCGATCGCCGGGCCCGTTCTCGCAAGCAGCTGGCCGACGGAGGCTCAGAAGAGCGCCTGGGACGCGCAGGTGACGCCGCCGAATTACGTTCCTGCCACGACGAACCCCTGGGGCCTGCACCCGCGTCTGCTGCCGCAACGGGTCGACGCGCGGCCGGGATTGGTGCCCGGAGACATCCATGTCGATGCGACCGCGCGGTATCTCTACCATATCGAAGCGGGCGGAACCGCCATGCGCTATGGCGTGGCAATCGGGCGGGGCGGTCTTTACGAGCCGGGCACCTACACAATCCGGCGCAAGGTGGAGTGGCCGCACTGGACCCCGACGCAGGCGATGATCGAGAGGGAGCCGGACGCCTACGCCCAGTACGAAGACGGGATGGAGCCCGGCCCTCGAAACGCGCTCGGGTCGCGCGCGCTCTATCTCTATGTCGGCGACCGCGACACGTATCTTCGGATCCACGGAACACCGTACCCCCGCTCGATCGGCAGCCGGGCGAGTTCGGGGTGCGTGCGCATGGTCATGCCCCATATCAACGACCTCTACGAGCGGGTCGAAACCGGGGTGACGGCCTTCCTCTATCCAGCCGAGGGCGACGGCCCGGTCACAGCCCATAGCTGATCGTTTCCTGCACCCCTGCAAACCGCCCTTTCCGGCAGGGGCGGACGTGCATCGATCCCCCCGTTCCTTGCAGGCGACCTTCCAAGCAAAGAGAGGCTCTGACTGGGCTCGACATGTCGGTTTCTGGCGCAGGCACAGGCCCATTCACGAGCCCGCCGCCTGCGCCATGGCCTGAGTGCAGATCGGACGTCCTTCAGGCGTGCGGAGCGGCAGCATGGTCGCCTCCACCGGCCCGACATGCCGGTACCAGTAGCACCCGTCCCCGGGCCGCAGACGCACCGACTGCAGATCCTGGTAGGGGGCGGCCAAGGCGCTCAGCTGCATCAGCACTTCGGGGGATATGGTCGGCTCCGGGTCCACGACCTCCCCGGAGGGAACAGCGCAGCCCCCAAGCGCCAGCAACCCTGCGAAAAGGATGATCGTCTTACCCGTAGCCCGTTCTTGCGACACCGAGCAGTTTCCTTCGTCGCGCGCGAAGACGACTGTCGATCCGTCATCGCGACTGAGGATGCCGTCGCGGACCCGGTCCGCTTCGGTCGAAGCATTGGTGGCAGGTTGGACGCCGGCAACGGTCGTCATCGCGGCAAGCAGATCTCTCATGGTTCAGAGCCTTTCGGGAGTGCTCGATGCAAGATCCAGGGAGAGCGCATCCTCGAGGCGCGTACGCGCCTCGGTCAGCCGATCCAGGCCCGCACCGTCCTGCGCTTCGTGCTCAATAGCCTCTGCAAGACGCTCATTGGACAGCGGGTCGGTCGGACGCCCGTCCACGCGCACCTCGTAGTGCAGGTTCGGCCCCGTCGCCGTTCCGGTCGCCCCGACCCGCCCGATCATGTCCCCGGCCGAGACACGCTGACCTTTGGCAAGGCCCTCGGGCACGGCGCTCAGATGCGCGTAGCGCGTCATGGTCTCCGTGCCGTGAGAGATCTCGACGACGCGCCCGTAGCCGCCCCGGCGACCGATGAAGGCGATGCGCCCCGGCGCCGTCGCATGCACCGGCGTCCCGCGTGAGGCCGCGAAATCGACACCGGTATGCATGCGCACGTTGCCGTAGATGGGATGCTTGCGCTGGCCGAAGACGGAGCTGAGCCGCGACCCCTCCACAGGCTGGGCAAAGACGCGAACCACCTCCCCGTCGAGATAGACCGTGGCACGGCCTGTGCCGTCCTCGGGCCAGACGATCTCGTAAAGCGCGTTCCCGAGATCGAGCGCGGCGAAGGTAATCTCAGGTTGCCCAATGATCTCACCCTCCAGGCGCGCCTCGCGCCAGAGGACGCGCAGCGTTTCGTCGCCACTGAGATCGCGGCGAAAATTCACGGTGCCCCCCAGGATTTGCGCCAGATCGACGGCGAACCGCTCCGGTATGCCCGCCTCGTCGAGCGCCGAGAAGAGTGAGCTCGCTATACGAACCTTTCCAGCCAAGGTCGCGGTTTCCGGGTCGGGGGTCACGACACGGATCTCGGGCTGGGTGCCGAAGATCGCTTCGATCCGCATGCCATCCTCGACGTCCAGAACGACGCTGCGCAGGATGCCGTCCGGCATCGTCGTGACTGTCACCCCGAAGCCCGGCTGCAAGCGCCGGAGATCGTATTCGACTCCAAGTGCCAGCGCCGCTTCATCGCGATCCGCCTTGGCGAGGCCGGCTTGCGTCAGAAGCGCGTCGAGTGTCTCGCCGGAAGCAATTTCGCGCGACCATATGATCGGCTGAGGGTCGGCCTTGAGCAGGGGATTCCCGGCGATCGGCACGACCTGTGCTTCTGTCGGAAAGGCCAAGGATAGGGTGTCGAGATCCCGGGCCGGCACCGCGAGGGTGGCATCGAGCGCAACGGCGTCCAGCTGTTCCGGAAACGCGACGGGCCCGGGCATCCCCAGAGCCGCCTCGGCCGGGCCCGGTGCGACCGGCTCGCTCATGGCCGTGCCGGTCGGCACCGTGGCCATCGCCATCGCACTGCCGGTCATCGCCAATCCTGCCGCCCAGTATCTCAACCTCATTATGCCCCCTCTGCTTCTTCATCGTTCATTGCGCGGCGAATCTTTGGTACCGCGAATTCTCTCGGTTCGTGGTAGTCGATGGTGGACACGAAGCGTCCCTGCGCGTCGAACAGGAAGACGCTCGCCGTGTGGTTCATCGTGTAGCCGCCGCTCTCGGTCGGAACCTTTTCGTAGGTCGCCCGAAAACCTTCAACCGCTCGGGCTATCTGCCGCTCCGTACCGGTCCAGCCCCGGATCGCCGGGTGGAAGTAATCGACGTACTCCGCCATCGCCTCCACGGTGTCCCGCTCCGGATCGACCGTGATGAAGACGACATTCAGTTTCTCCGCATCCCCTTCCAATGCGTCCAGCCAATCGGAAATGTCCGCAAGCGTGGTCGGGCATACGTCAGGACAATAGGTGAAGCCGAAGAAGGCGATGGTTGGCGATCCGATCAATGTCTCCGGTCCGACCGTGCGGTCTTCATGATTCGTAAGGCTGAACTCCATCTCGGTGAGCGGTAACGGGCGCGCGCCAACAGCTTGCGGCGCGCCGGGACCGTCGACCCGCCACCAGCCCGCGAAAAGTGTCATCCCGATCACACCGAAAGCTGCGGCGCCGTATCCAAGAACACTGCGTCGCCGCATCAGTCGTCCGGCCCGCGCGCCGCGATGCCGCGGATCGGCACTTCGACCGTCACCTCACCGCCGTCAGAGAACAGGAGCGTGAGCGGGAAGGTCCCGCCCTCTTCCATCGGTCGTCTCAACTGCATCAGCATGGCGTGCATTCCACCGGGCGCGAGTGCGACAGTCTCACCGGGTGCGATGGCGATCTCGCCCACCGGGCTCATCGAGCTCACGCCCTGGTTGTTGGTGGAGGTCAGATGAAACTCGGGCATCCCGGCAAGGTCTGTCCGCAGCCCGGTCAGCGTGACGTCCTCGTCGCCCGCATTGCGGATGTCCATGTAGGCCGCGCCGGGGCGGGAGGTGCCGATGGAGGCACGAGACCATGCATTCTCGACGACGACATCTCCGGATCCGGCGCATGCGGGCGTCGCGAGGCCGAAGGGCAAGGTCATGGCCACGAGCATGGCAATGAGGATGGACTTCATTTTCTGCTCCTTCTCGATTATCGGTCGTGCGTCCCGCCAGATCAGCTTTCTGCCGCCGCCACTTCCGCCGCGACCAGCGCCCGGAGTTCCACCTCTCCGAACGGATCGAGGGGCTTGCCGTTGACGAAGAAGGTCGGCGTCCCGCTCACACCGACGGCTTCGACATCCGCACGGTCCTGGTTGAGGATGCCGAGGACATCGGGTGCCAGCATCTGCGTCTTGGCGGCTTCGGCGTCGAGACCGGCCGCTGCGGCGATTTCGAGGAGCAGCCCCGGTTCCGGCGCCCCATGCGACGCCCAGCGGAGCTGCTCACGCAGGAGCGCCTCCAGTACCGGCTCGAAAACGCCCTGCATTCTTGCCGCCTCAAGAACCCGAATGGCCTCCTCGGAAGCCTCCCCGTGAAACGGCGTGTACCGGATCGCGACACGGACGGCATCGCCGTGCTCGGCCATGATGTCCTTCACCACGGGGTAGAAGGCGCGACACGCCTCGCAGGCCGGATCGAAGAACTCGACGATGGTGACGGGCGCCTCTTCCGGACCAAGAATTGGCGAATAGGGGCGCAGCAGGGCCCCGGCCATCTCGGGCGCGACGGGCGCGGCACCGGCGACGGGCGCGGGACGCGTTACGAGCCAGGCGGCGGCAGCGAAGGCGGCGAGAGCAAGCGCGAGCGCGCCGAGGATCAGGGATTTGCGGGTCATCTCTTGGTATCCGTGAGCGAAGCGGCCGAGAGGCCGGCGATGAGTGCGAAGGCGAGAAACGACAGAAGCGGGATGGGTACGCCAAGGATGAGTTGGTCGGCGTCGGTGCAGGACGGACCTGTCGCGGTGCAGGGCTGGATACGCTCTGGGACGAGACCGGCATAGAGACCCAGGTGCCAGAGCGCGATGGCGCCGCCGGCAAGCGCGAGAGCCATGCCGTAGCGCCCGACGCGGCGGTCCTGGCACCACAGTCCCAGACCCAGAACGATGGGCAGCGGGAACATGAAGGCGCGCTGATACCAGCACAGAAAGCAAGGCATCTGACCCAGCACCTCGCCGATGAACAGCACGGCAAGGGACGCGGTCAGCGCAACGATCCATGCGCCGGCAAGCGCGGCGTCGGCGGAAAGCCTCTGCGTCATCGAGCGATCCGCTCCCGCAGATCGGCGACGATCTCCCCTGCCGGCGTGCCGTACGCCCACGACGTCACGAACCCCGCCTCGGGGCCGAACAGGAACAGCTGCGACGAATGACCCATCGTGTAGCCGTCCGGTGCGGAGGCTTCTTCGACCTTCTCGTAGAAGATCTTGAATGTGTTCGAGGTCGTCGCGATCTGGTCGGCTGTTCCGGTCAACCCGATGATCCCTGCGTCGAAGCGCGGCACGAAATCCGCCAACGCCGCTGGGGTGTCGCGCTCCGGGTCGATCGAGATGAAGAGCGGTTGCACCTGCTCCGCGTCTTCCCCCAGAATGTCCATGACCGCGGCGAGCTCGGAAAGCGTGGTCGGGCAGACATCCGGACAATTGGCGAAGCCGAAGAAGACGAGCATCCAACGGCCCGCGAAATCTTCTTGTGAGCGGACCATCCCCCTGTGGTCCGTCAACTCGAAATCCGCTCGAAAAGCGGGTTCCGTCTCGGTTCGCGTCTGGTCGGCGCGATAGTCGGCCCATAGAAGAAGCCAGACAAATGCCAGAGCCGCAACGCCTGCCAGCGCCAAAAGCGCTTTCCGAATAAGTGCCAGCGTCACGTAACTCGCCTGCCTGCCGTTCTTGGTTAACGAGGCGGATACATCCTCTAGCTGCTGGAGGTTCAAACACTTTGTCCGGTTTACGATGCCCTGTCACGTGCATGTGAAAGCCTCGGCAACCTTGCCAATCCGCGCCCTCAAACCTACTAAGACTGTACTTTTTGCGGAGGCGCAGATGTTGACGATCGGCAATCTGGCGAAGAGGACCGGCACCAAGGTGCAGACGATCCGCTACTACGAGCAGATCGGACTGATGCCCGAACCGGGCCGAACGGAAGGCGGGCAGCGCCGCTATACCGACACCGAACTCGACCGGTTGTCCTTCATCCGGCACTCGCGACAACTGGGCTTCTCACTCGATGCGATCCGTGAGTTGCTGGACCTCAGCGACCATCCCGATCGGCCCTGCCGGGAGGCCGACGGAATTGCGCGGCGACAGTTGAAGCAGGTGGAGCGGCGGATGGCTCGGCTCGAGGCGCTGCGCGCCGAACTTCAGCGAATGGTGCACGAATGCAGCGGCGGGAAAACGGCGGATTGCCGGGTGCTCGAAGTCTTACGCGACCATTCCGAGTGCCTGACGGATCATGAAGAGATTGGGGCGTGAGATTTCGCGATCGGAACCACGTGTCTTGCTGGTCCGTTCGTGCGTCCGGCAAAAGGCGCATGGTATGAGCGAGAAAATCGAACCGCGAGACGCCAGGCAACGCCGCATCCTCTGGATCGTCCTGATCCTGGACCTCGCCATTGCCATCGGCTTTTTCGGCACGGGTGCTGTCGGCGATTCCTCGGCCCTGATCGCTAACGGGCTCGACAACACCTCCGACGCCTTCGTCTACGCCCTCAGCCTCTTTGCCATGTCCCGATCCAACCGATGGAAACGCATCGCCGCGACCGTTTCAGGGAGCCTCCTCATCCTCTTCGCCCTAGGGATCCTCTTCGATGCCGGGCGACGGTTCCTGGAAGGATCAGACCCCCTTGGTCCCATCATGATCGTGATGGCGGTGATCGCGGCGGCAGTGAACCTGGTCTGCATGATCCTGCTGCGTGGCATCCAGAACCCCGACGTGAACGCGCGTGCGGCCAACACCTTCAGCCTGAACGATTTCGTGGCCAATCTCGGTATTCTTGTCGCGGGCGGGCTGGTGGCTTGGCTTGGCAGCAATTGGCCCGACCTCGTCGTCGGCGTGGCGGTAGCGGCGGTCGCGGCCTGGGGCGGCATCGAAATCCTGCGGGATGCCCATGGCGAGCATCACAAGGCCGTCCACGACGATCCGGTCGGATAGCATGGAAACCGCCTGACATGCCCGCAGCAATCGCATATCCGCTGGCCGCGCTGGCTGGGATCGCCGGCTGCTTCGCGATCTGGGCATGGTGGCGTCTCAAGGCCGCGCCGCTTTGGCTGGTGCCGGGCGTCCTTTCGCTCGTGATTTTTGGATGGCTGCTCGCTCAGGTCGAGACCGCCACGGCCGGACGGGCCTTCGCGGCCTATGGCGGCGTCTATATCGCGGCGTCGGTACTATGGATGTGGCTGGCTGAGGGTCAGCGCCCGGACAGGTGGGACCTGATCGGCATCGCAATCTGCCTTGCTGGCGCGACGATCATCCTGATAGCGCCACGCGGCACATGACGAAACAGGGCTTGAAGCTACATCTACTGTAGCCACTACATCCCTCCTCGAACGATTCGAGGAGCCTTTCCGTGCCGCACGATCACAGCCACGCGCATATCGACCCCGAGTCCGGCGATCGCCGCGTTTCCATCGCGATCTGGGCCAACGGGCTTCTGACCGTCGCGCAGATCGTCGGCGGAATCCTCTCGGGCAGTCTCGCGCTGATCGCCGACGCGCTGCACAACTTCTCGGACATGGCCTCGCTGGTGATCGCCTTCGCGGCGCGCAAGATCGCCCGGCGACCGGCGGACGAACGCATGACCTTCGGCTACGGCCGGATCGAGATCGTCGCCGCGCTCATCAACTACACCACGTTGATCCTCATCGGCTTCTATCTGATCTACGAGGGGGGGATGCGGATGATCGATCCGCCCGAGATCGCCGGGTGGACGGTCGTGATCCTGGGCGGCGTGGCGCTCGTCGTGGACACGCTGACGGCGATGCTCACCTACTCGATGCAGAAGGGCAGCGTGAATATCCGCGCGCTGTTCCTGCATAATCTGTCGGACGCACTCGCGTCGGTCGCAGTGATCGTCGCCGGGTCGCTCATTATCCTCTACGATATGCGTTGGGTCGATCCGGCGATCACGATCGGGATCGCGCTATACATCCTGTATCTCGCCGTGACCGAGATAGGCGGCCCGATCCGGACGCTGATGCTGGGCAGCCCGCCGGATATGGACAACGAGGCCGTCATCGACGCGATGCGCATGATCGACGGGGTCGAGGACGTCCACCACGTCCATCTCTGGCAAATGC
The DNA here is from genome assembly GCA_002711415.1 of Phycisphaerae bacterium. Taxonomy (GTDB): domain Bacteria; phylum Planctomycetota; class Phycisphaerae; order Phycisphaerales; family SM1A02. Next base: position 17,967 of record PARI01000044.1, read on the forward strand.
AGGAGCACGAGGCGGCGCTCGACTGCCACGTCGTGCTGACCGAGAGCGGCTGGCATCGGATCGAGGCCATCAAGGCCAAGATCAAGGAACGGCTGAAAGAGAAGTTCGGCATCGGCCATTCCAGCCTTGAATTCGAACACGAGGATCACGCGCACGAAGGCGCCGACCTCTACGGCCATAGCAAATCCAGTGGAGAGGAGAACGCCCATGTTCACGGAGACCGAGACCACGCATGACGACGTCATCGGCATCGCCTGCGAGGGCAAGCTAAGCGAAAGCGATCTGCAGCGGATGCATGCCCTTCTTCACAAGCGGCTCGAAAGGCCGGCCAAACCCGGCCTCGTCCTCGATCTCGCAAACTTCGAAGGTTACGACGGACCGCCCGCAATGCTGGAAGACCTGAAGCTCGACACCGCCCATGCGAACGACTTCAGCCGCGTGGCTATCGTTGGTGAAGGAACCCTGATGGAATGGGGCACGAACCTGGTTGGTGCCCTGACCCGAGCCGAGATGCGACGGTTCGATACGGGCGAGATGGCTGCCGCCGTCGAATGGGCGCGCCGTAGATGAGTCGATGTCGTCCGGATACATTCGAAACTGGCCCGGGGCGACCGCACGACCAACCGGCCTCCTTTCGAATTGCAGGCGATCCCTCCTGCGGTGGCAACGCCAATCGCGCGGCATCTGAACGGAGGCTGGCGTCCCAGACGATCGGGATTCCGCGGCTCGTCATCGTCGATGTTGCGCGCGGGATCGCAATCGTAGGCGTGGTGCTCTTCCATCTCGTGTGGGACCTATCCTATCTTCGCATTATTCCACCAGAAGTTGCGTCCCACCCGCTATGGCTGCTGTTCGGCCGCTTGCTCGCAGGCACCTTCATGGTGCTCGTCGGTGTGAGCCTCGTTCTTGCCGCGGCGGGTGGGTTCCGACGAGACGCATTCATGCGACGCCTCGCCATACTAATAGCGGCGGCGCTGACTATCAGCTTCCTGACCCGCATCACTTTTCCGCAGACTTTCGTCTATTTCGGCATACTGCACGCCATTGCGGCGGCGAGCGTCGTCGGCGCGCTCGTACTGCGCCTCAATAAATTCACAATCGCAATACTTGGCCTCGTAGCTCTCGTTCTTGGCTTCACCTGGACGTCGGCGGACTTCGATCCACGATGGTTGGCGTGGACCGGCTTTGCGGCCTCATCCCCGCCCAGCAACGACTTCGTTCCCGTTTTTCCGTGGGTCGGCCTGACACTGCTTGGTATGGCCGGAACGCGGCTAGCCCTTGCACAGGGCTGGCTTCATCGTGCGCGGCCGATCGACGGACGTGTCGCTCGATTTCTGGCGTGGGCCGGTCGGCACAGCCTCCCGATCTATCTCGTCCATCAACCCGTGCTGCTCGGTGTGCTGATCACGCTCGTTAAGCTAGCGCGATGATCGGCCTTTCTTGAATCCATGTAGGCGGATGCAACTGAAGATCAGCTGCCGACACTGCGTCGCGAGGGGCTCGCCTGGTCCCGCCACCACTCCGGCTTCCCAGCCTAGGTTTCTCAGCAGCGCCGCCGGATTGCCGTTGTTTCCGACCCAACACAATGAGAATCAATCATGATCGTTCTCGCCGCACTCCTCATCGGCATCATCTGGGGCGTCCGCACCGCCTCTCGCCGGGGCGGCAACCGCCTCGACAAGGTGCAGCACGCCACCGCCGCCGGAATCGCCGGCACTCTCATTGGGTTGGTGCTAACCATCTTCATTGAACACATGCTCTGATGTTCCTGCCGTTCTCCGACACACCGCGCCGCCACCGCGTCCCGGTGTCCCTGCGCGAGGTCACGGATCTCTGTCCGGCTGAATTTCATAGTGGAGCGCCGCGTTGTCTCCAAAGTAGCGGACCCATCGTTGCACGACTTGATCGGCGGTTTGCATCGCATCGACGCGCTCGGTCTCAAGGCAGCTGATATAGTCTTCGATCCCTGAGACGTAGTCCTCGTATTGCTCGTTCACGATCTGCCGCAGCTCGGCATCGAGGTCGGACGGCTCGTAGGGGTAGGGCTCTTCCGGCGGGATGCACGCAACCTGTGCGCTGGCCGCGGCTGGTGCCAAGGCGAGCATTATCACGAGCGAGAGAAGGCGAGGTCCGGCGGTCATTGTCCGTAGGTGATGTCTGTCATCCAGTCGCGTGCGCGCCCGGTGCTGAACCGCATCACGCCGGTCTCATAGGGTGTCTCGGCGCTGGCGTTCATCGTCATGTCGAGCGTGAAGTGTGTGCGATCAGGACGGCTCATGCCGGTGTAGTAGGTCCGGGTATTGTCCCCAAGCCGCACCGTATCGCTGTTCTCATAGCAGAAGACCTGGACCGAGCTGCGGTTTGCCTCGACCGGATTGGACTCGTGGAAGAGCCTCGTTCCCTCGGGGCACTGCCAACCGTCGCGCGAGGTTGCGCCGTTGAAATCGTAGTCGATCTCGTAGTCATCGTATTCGCCGCCGCCGGCCATGGCGCAGGTGCCGATCGGTGATTTGCCGTCGCGGATGCGGTCGATCATGTGATCGTAGGCATCGCCGCAGCCGTCTGGAAAGCCGCCCGGCAGGCAGAGCAGCAGTTTGCAATCCATGTCATAGTCCTGGGCTTTCGCTGCCTGAGGGGAGGCGACGGCAAGAGCCACAACGGCGAGCGGTAAGACGAAGAGGATGTGGGTCAGGCGCATTGGGGACCTTCATGCTGGCAAGTATCTTGACTCATACAGAATCCGCTGAATCAGCCCAGAGGTGAATTCTCCTTCGCTCGGTCACGCAGTTTCGCTACGGTCGCGCGGCTGACCCCATAGGCCCGGGCGAGAGACGCAACGGAGGCACCAGTCGCCAGCGCCGCAGTGATCTTTTGCGCGTCGTCTGGTGACAGCGCTGGCGGTCTGCCGACCTTTTTGCCTTGGGACCGGGCACGGGCAATTCCGGCATGGGTGCGCTCGATGAGAAGATCCCGCTCGAACTGCGCGACCGCGTTCAGGACCTGCATGGTGAGAGATCCGGTCGAACTGGTCAGGTCAACGCCCGGAAGGGCGAGGCAGTTAACCTGCACGGGAATTCTCGACAGCGCCTTGATCGTTCCGGCCACGTCGATCGCGTCCCGGCCGAGACGGTCGAGCTTTGTCACCACGATCGCGTCGCCGGGCTCGATCCGATCCAAAAGCCGTGCGAACTGCGGACGCTCGCGCGCAGCGACGCTTCCCGAGATCGTTTCCGTGATGATGCGATGCGGCGCGATGCTGAACCCTGCCGCCTTGATCTCGCCAAGCTGGTTCTCGACGGTCTGGCCGATGGTAGAGACGCGAGCGTAGGCGAAGGTGCGGGTCATGTCCCGACCATGCCAACAAGTGGTGGCAAAAAGAAACCCCTGTCAACAAGTCTGAAAGATGAGTTTGTGACATACGTTATTGGGGTGCTTTCGCGGTGTCGCAAACCGTTCGTTTATTGACACCTTTCACAGTGGCTTCGTAATGGCATACATCTGTGGTGATACCACCGGACGGCGACATGGGCGATACATCGGGCATCGCGAAGATCTTCATGCATGGCTGCAGCCAGGCCGTTCGGCTGCCGAGGGCCTTCCGAATGGACGGGGAAGAGGTTCGCGTTCGGCGCGATGGTCGTCGCCTGATCCTCGAGCCGATTATCTCGAACGTCGACGAGTGGTTCAAGAGCCTCGATACCTACGCCGAGCCATTCATAAAGGAGGGCAGGGACCCGCCACCCATGCCGGCCGACCGCGAGATGTTCGACGACTGAGGCCTGGGTGATCTGTCTCGATACGAACGTCATCATTGCGGTCATGAACGACCCTACATCCGACGTCCGGGTAAACCTCAAGGAGGCTTTGGAAGCAGATGCCATCGCCGTGTAGCTAACGAAAATCAGCCTCCAGTAGATTTGGCGCGGTTCAGTCGCGCAACGTGATCTTGGGACGCCTCACGGCTCGTAGTCCCCCGGCTCGAAAATGCTGAGTTCGCCCAGTTCCACCTCAGTATCATTGAGATTGAGTTCGGTTTCCTCGATCTCGACCTCCTGAGTTGCCGTCCCAAGATCGTAGAGAAGAAGGGTGAGGGTAGCATTCCCTGCCGCTTCATGATCGGCGTCGACCGTTCGCCCCCCCATGCCGACCATGTCGCGATCGATGCTATCGTAGACGGAAAAGCTCAGTTCGACGGGGACCGATATGTCAAGAACGAGAGATAAGCTAATAACGACTTGCAGCGTCTCATCGTCGATCATTTCGATCGCTAAGATGTCGATGTCCGGTTCGTCGGCCCACTGGATGCCCTTAAGCATGCCTTCCCAAGCAAATGCCTCGACGGCGCCATGCGTGGCAAAGGCATCGGCGGAAAAATCGACCATCTCAACTCGGCCGCTGAGGGCCGAGTGTACTGCCGCGCGACCGACCTGATCCTTGAGCCAGTCAACGACTGCGTGCCGAACCGCTTGCGGTGCCTCCGCAACTAGGTCAAGCCCTGGTTCTAAGGCCTTGGTATAGTAAAGAAACTCGGATGCTTCGCAGAATGCCTTCCAATCACTGTCATCGGAAATAACGAGGATGCCTTTGTCGTCACCGAGATCGCGAGCATGCCCTTCTAAGGCAAACAACGCTAACGCGTCGGGAAACTCCGATTTCTTCTTGCCGGAGCCGAAGGGGGGCTCTTTGTTGAAATAAGCGGAATAGATAGTCTGTGTTTCTACCAAAGCAGCATCGTCGATCACCTCGCAGTCCATCTCGGCGATAAAGGCGTCGAATTGCTGTTGCGCGGCGTCGGCCGGGCTCAGTCCTCCCGTGACAAGGTCTCGAACATAAGCAGGAGCGGGGTCTCGGACGTTATAGAGGCCTACGGTTCTTTTTGCCGCCGTCAGGAGCGCCTGACTGGCCTCGCGCATTGCCTCCCCGTGCCGCCCGACAACTTCGCGTGCAATGGTGCCTGAGAGGACGAATGATTGCGGCTTGGGCTTCAATGCCGACAAGGCGCCAATGGCGGGCCCGGTGAACCGAAATTTTTTTTGCTCGAAGATGCTGGTATCAAGGGTTACTGCCGCGATCCGCCCGGTCGCGATCGCGACACGCAGTTCTTTATCGGAACAGATGGGCAACGCGGAACCTCCGGGCTATGATCATGGTCCTACGACGACATCTCGTCGGAAAACCGCTATCTGCCCTGCTGCGCAAGAAATCTAGTGATTAAAGACGGGGTCCAAGTTGCCCTCAAAAAAGATATCCAAGTCGGACGTGATTGGAGAGCAGGGCGTCGCCCATATCCGCAAGGTCGTCGCAGCCATGGAGTATCTCTTCTACGAGACCGGTGGCGTCGAGGCGGGCGTCGACGGGAGTATCGAGATCCGCGATCCTGAGACGGGAGAGGTTCGAAACAGGACCGTCCAGTTCCAGAGCAAAGCGACAAGGCTCGCTTTGAAGGGGGACACGGGGACGAGCTTCTACCATCCGTGCACGGAGAAGGAGATCGAATACTGGGTCTTCGGCACCCAGCCCGTCATCCTGATCGTCGTCGATGTGCCGAACGACGTCGCCTATTGGAAGGATTTGCGATCCTGGTTCGACGTGCCGGAGAACCGCGCGACGAGACGGGTCGTCTTCGACAAGGCGGCGGACGTCTTTGATGCAGGCGCTGCCGTCGCGCTGCGTTTAGTGGCAGAGGCCGGACGGCCCGGGAGCTATGGCTCGGTGCCGCGTCTGCAGGAGGTCCTCACGCCGAACCTGCTGAAGGTCTCGGCCATGGCGCGCACCATCTACTGGGCACCGACAAATATCCCCGATCAGAGGCGCTTCTGGGCGGAGGTCAGGGAAATCGATCCGTATCCCGATCGGGAGATCGTCGTCCGAGGCGGCGCGGCGATCTCGTTCAGGAACCTGGATGCCGATCCCTGGCGAAGGGTTTGCGACACGGGGGCGATGGAAGAGTTCGATGTGTCGGAATGGGCCGACACCGAGGACCCTGACCGAGAGCGCCAATTCGTCCAACTCCTCAACAACGCGATGAAGGAGATGGTGTCTGCGCACATGCGGTTCCACCCGAAGAGCAGCCTGCTCTTCTTCAAGCCGCGTCGAGATGGAAAGGATCGTCACCTTCCACGTCATCGGGGTCAGACCCGGCAAGGTCGGGCGGTCGTGAAGAAGTACATGAAGAAGGACCGTACCCAGGTCGCCTACTGGCGCCATTCGGCCTTCGCGTGGCAGTTCGTGCGCATCGCAGGAGACTGGTACGTCCACATCACGCCGACCTACCATTACACGCGGGACGGACGGGAGTCTGATCGGTTCGGGGCGGATCATCTCTCGGGCATCAAGCGCTTCGAGTACAACGACACGGTGCTCGCGCAATTCGAGATGTTCCAGAGCTACCTCGTGGCGAGAGGCGAATCGGACATGCTCGATGCGGGCTACCCGTTTCTGTCTCTTGCACCGCTCGAGCCGATAGAGGTGGGCTTCGGCATTCCCGAGGAGACCTGGGATGACGAGCGGACGCGCAACGTGCGCGAGGATGACCTCTTCGCATGATTAAGCTGTCGCATCTTCCAGAACCCGAACTCGAGTTTGGCGAAGGTCACCGCCACATCGACATCCGCCATGGGCTGATCGATTTTGGCCCGTTCGACCACGGGATGACCGGCGCACCGACTAGCGTGCGCGTCGGCCTGATCGGCGACAACGAGACGACCGAGGGAATGGGCGAGTGGTTCGCGCGGTGCCGCACCGGGATCGAGGCAAAGGCGGACACGCGCCTGACGAACCTCTACCCACCGTTCCCCGGAATCCTCGCGGATGGCCCGTTCAGAATCGAGTTCACGCTCGCTGATCACGACGTCAGGACGATCTCCGCACGGGCGCTGAAGAAGCTTACGGGGACGACCCCCCTAGGTCTGGCCGACCGGTATGCCGAACTCTTCGTCGCGGAACTGCGCGCTTTGGCGGAAGGCAATACTCGCCCTGATGTCGTCGTCATCGCGTTGCCGGTCGACGTCATCACAGCGGTCAATGCCGGTGGCGACGACGACGGCGACCTCATTGACGAAGGCAAGGATGACGCGCCCGCGAAAGCAGCCCCTGAAGACGAGGCCGCGCGGGATTTTCGTGCGCAGCTTAAGATCGCGGCGATGGCCTTTGGTCTCCCAATCCAGATCGTCTGGCCGACCTTCTACGACCCGTCGATCAAAATCCCGCTGAAGACGAAGGCCGACAGCTTCAGGGAGGTTCAGAAGGACGACGCGACGCGGGCGTGGAACTTCTTCACAGCCCTATATTACAAGGCCGGCGGTTTGCCTTGGCGGCTCGCCCGGGATGCGCGTCAGCTGCGGTCGTGCTTTGTGGGGATCTCCTTCCACAAATCGCAGTCGGGTGGCTATCTCGACACGAGCACGGCGCAGATGTTCGACGAGCGCGGGGAGGGCATGATCCTGCGCGGAGGACGTGCAGCACAGCTGTTCGAGGACCGACGCCCATATATGACTGCCGAAGATGCCCACGCGCTCCTCTCGCAATCGCTGCAAAACTTCCGCGACCAGCATGCACATTTTCCGGCCCGCGTGGTCCTGCACAAGACATCGCCCTTCCACCCCGAGGAGATGGAGGGATTTGACGCAGCCCTCGACGAATGCGCGATCGACAACCTCGACTGTCTGGCGATCTCGAAGACGCTGATGCGCCTGTATCGCGACGGCCACTATCCGCCCTTGCGCGGCACCCTGATGCGCCTTGATGGAGATCGGGCCGTCCTCTACAGCCGAGGGGGCGTCGACTTCTTCCGGACTTATACCGGCCAGTACATCCCACGGCCTCTGATGATCCGCGGGCAAGCCCCTTCGCAGCCGGTGAGCCACAACGCGTCGGAGATCCTGGCCCTGACGAAGATGAATTGGAACAACACCCAGTTCGACAACGGCTACCCAATCACGATCTCGGCCTCGAAGAAGGTTGGCAAGATACTCCGATTCCTGCGCAAAGGTGATCCCCTGCAGACGCGATACAGCTATTTCATGTAGCAGGAGACCCGTTGGTCGCCGCTCATAAGGGCACTCGGAACGACCTCCTCAAAGGCGGACCCGCTCTCTGAGACGCGCGTGGAGCCGCACACCCGGCTGGTGCTTCAGCTCGACGATCAACGCGAACCGCTGTGCCACTTCTTGGGCCTCAGCCCAGCCACCGGCGCAGCGCAGGACGAGATGGTAGGCGTTCCCGTAGTCGGCTGTGTCCTGAACGAAGGTCTTCTCGGCGACCTGCAAGGTCTGTCCATCCCGCGTGTTCGGCCCGGGTTCGAGACCGCATTTGAAGCGGTTCTCGATGTCAAACGGGTCGCCTTCCTCGGTTGTTCGGGATCGGAAGTGATCGAACACATCGTCGGCCGCGCACCCGCGAATGAGGCGGAAGTTCATCTTCGTTCCGATGTACTCAGCGCGCGTCCGGCGGACCGGCGGATCGTAGGCGAGCGAGACCCGAATTGTGTGCCGCCCGCCA
>PARI01000045.1 GCA_002711415.1 Phycisphaerae bacterium
AGCTGATGTCTGCTGTCCAAAATTGCATGACTCCAGTCGTGCCGGACGCGATCTGAAAAGTCAAGATCTCGCCGAAATCACGCGACCGCCTTTTCCAGGAATGATTGCAGGGAGATGGCGTGCGCCGGTCCGACTGCTTGGATTAAGTTTGCCTGAAGTTCCTGGAGGCGATCCGACGTGGCGAGGGTCTCGCGTAGTTTTTCGACCAGCGCTTTGACTTCGCCGTCATTGGTCGCGCGCGTCGCCGCTTCGATCAAGGTCCGCTCGTCATCCTCGAAAGCCTGCCAAAACGCGACGCGTTGCGATCGGTCCAGCTCGCCTAACCACACAGCAAGCTCCCGAGCTAAAGGCGAGTGAGACGGGGCGGAGGATACGGATTCAGATTCGGGCGTGCTCATGTCTGGTTGCTCTGCTTTCTTGTTTGCGGCGTTCTGCTGCATGTTCTGCAGGATGATCGGCCCCAAAGTTTGGGCCATATCTCCAAGCTTGTCCGTTCTGTGCATGTCGCTTTCGTGCTCGCGCTGGCGATCGCGGTCCTCTAGTTTGACCTTTTCCACTTCGACAGCATGCGTAACGACGCGTTCTGCCATGGCTATATTAGCCTCGGACATCTTGACCATCTGCTCGCTGTACGTCGCAAAGTTCTTGGCCTGCTCTGCTACGGCTGCATGGGCCTTGATCGCCTGCTTTCCAAACGATTCGAAGGTTTCGGTTAATACGCGCCAATAGTCAGCGCCGGGTCCTTTCTCGCCTTCGCTGTCACTGATAACGGTCTCACCATCGGCGCCGTATCCTATTTGCAATCGATGAAAGCGCGACGCGGCGCCGGTAGAGGGATCGATGATCATCAATCGGACGCGGTAGAATTTTGCGGGCCGGTCGCCTTCTGAATGCTTGCGCACGTGCTCCAAGATCCGCGTCGCGCCTTCATCGACAGGCATCGTCACTTGTTGCTGGCGGTCCCTCGACACGCGCACGCGCTGTTTAAGCGTCTGCCATGAGCCTCTGCCGTAGTCGCACTGGATGCACGCGGCCGTTGTCTGCTCCCAGTGCCGCCCGAGGAACATCAGAAATTCATCGGGTATCTCGTCATTGATGATTTCGTCCGCTTCGATCGCGTCTTGATCAAGCGCATCCGCCGCTGCTGCGTCTATTTCTTCTGTCATTGCGCGGGATTTTATCTACATTTCGCAACCTGCGCGCGCCGTATTGCACGCAAACTGTTGTTTTTGCATGTTTTTTGGCGGTGCCCGCCTTTCAACTTCGCGCGGGCGAAGCTGAACAGGATTTAGACAATGGCAAACGGAACTCAACTTTCCCGGACTGAAGCAAACAAGAAGGTGGAGCGCTACGAAGGCGCAGCGAAGCGAGCCAAAGCAGCCGCTAAGCAGAGCGCAGGGCAGATTACCCGCGTTGCTGTTGCGGCCGGTACCTCGTACGGCGTCGGCTATCTCGGAGCCCGCGGCACGCTTCCCGCCAAGCTTGGCGACAAAGTAGACACCGATCTTGCTATCGGCGGCGCCGCGCTTGTGGGCGCCCTGATGAGCAAAAAGCAGAGCGGCCGCGATCTGTTCGAAGGGATCGCAATGGGAACGATTGTGCCTTACCTGCGCGAGATGGGCTCGTCCAAGGGCTGAAATTTCCCGCGGGTGACCCCCGCGGCTAACCGCTCGCGTTAGCGGGCAGAAAAGGATCACGACATGACTATGTCAAACGATGAACTGGTCGAACAGTTCAAGCAGACCGTAGCCGGAACCGGCACCGATCTTAGCATCGGCGGTCGATTCGGCGTCGGCGGAAATAAGCCCTACTTCAACAACGCCGTAACTCCTAGCGTCGGACGAAGAGTGAGCGTTGGAGCACCCTCCGTGCGCCAGCAGATGGCAATGGCTCAGATGGGCGGCGCGCAGACACCCTCCGTGCCCACCGGTGATCCGGTGTCGCCGTACGGTGGCAACTGCCTCGCAGGCATGAGCGGCTGCGAATACGATCCCGCCGAGTTTTGCGGGTGGAGCATTTTGCCGTTCTCTTCCCTGAAAACTCAGGGAAGCACGCCCAACGTCGACGAAGGGCCAGTCGTTCGGGACACTACCCGCATCATCCGAATTACTTCGGAGCGTGCGTGTCAGTTTCGCGTGCGCGGACTCTGGTGGCGTGGCCTGGAGGCGTCTAGTGTCGGTGGCACGGATCAGATCACCGTGAACGCTGGCGCGGGCGGTCAAGGAGCCACGCTTGTGCCTCTAGCCCTATCTAACATCACGATAAACAACGTTCCGAGGGTTGTGGAGATCGGCGACATCAACGCGAATGCACGCGTCTTCACTCCGTCGGACCTGTTCGATGGGACCTTCTGGGTCTTGCCCACGGACTGGGGTGTCCTCTCCCCGATCAACAACACCGCGCGTCCTCTGGAGTTGCAGATCAACAACTTCACTGCTGTTCCTGCGCACTGCATCGGCGTTCTCTTCGGCGACGTCATCGGCAACGCGTCCGGCACCCCTGCCGGTCTCGCTTATTAAGCGTTCCCTGCCCGTGGGTGTTTCGTGCCTGGACACCCGCGGGCTTTTCTATAGAGGAAACACGCGATGTCACGATGGTTAAAAACCGGATATCACACTCAATGGGTTGGCGCCGGTAACTCGTACAGCGTGCTTTACCAAGTGCGAGACACCGAACGTTACACGTTCAAGCCGATCTCAAATTTCCTGGAGTCGATGCCGCTAGACCGCGATCCCACGGACGAAGGGATCCCGTATCCCAAAACGGTTTGGTGGAATATCGAAGTTTGGGGCTTCACGCAGTTTTTCGAGGCGACCGCAGGCGCACCTACGACGATCCAGCCGAGGTACAACGGGCCCCAAAACTCCTGGCAGAGCGGGAACATCGACGCGACCAGGACGTCACCGCTGCGCTTTCGGCTGCGCTATCAGAACGAAAGCCAGCGCAATCGTTACGTGGACATTGACGTGGGCGCGGGTATCAAGCTCGCCATTTGCTCGGATCAATGCGTTGTCGAAGGGCTAGTCCCGGAAGGCTCGCTTTCCCTAAACGACGGTACACCCGCGGTAGACACATTCACCATTCCCGCTGGCACAACTTACGCGCAATCGTTGATCGCTGGCACGATCTCAATGCAGGACGCTCCGGTGGGCGACCGCTTCGCAACGCTTACAGAGCGCTTGTTTGCCGCTCCAGGTGACGCAAACAGCATTGCGACCACGGTCAAGATCCCAACCGCCGCTAAGAAGGTCACGATCCTACAAGGCGCCGCGGGTACGCCTGGAGTGTTTGACTTCAAACAATGGGCCGATAACACGTTAGGTCTCACGCTCGGTCAAGTCGCCGTAAACCCTGCCACGCGCGTATCTCCAAAAGTCGAGATACCAGGTCAGGCGTCCTACATTACCCTCGCTAACCCCGATCCCGGCGTCGCTCGTCAATGGGCGCTCGTCTTTAGTCTGGAGTTTTGAGCCATGCAGACCGCCGAAGTCCCGATCAAGTTTGAATTCGTCGATGACGTCGATTTCATGTGCGAAACGTTGGAAGCCATTGCCGAGGCTTGTGTCAGGTGCAACCAGATCTGGTTAGACGCCGCGGAAAAGGTGGGCATCGAGGCGCCTTGCTGCCCCTCATGCCTCGCGGACGAATACGAATTTCGTTACGTCGGACCGGAAGCCAGGAAGTGTGCCAGCGCCTGTCAGCGACTCGACACGTGCCCAGTCATGCTCGAACGTGGTGAAGGCACTTGCTACGATCTCGCGTGCTACTTTTGCGCGATTTATCGTGGCGAGGGTAAAGCTTGCGAGGTTCGGATCGTCCCCATGATGGACGTATACGGCCATCACATTCCAGGCGACTTCCATGCTTTGATCGCGTTCGCCGATGGCACCCAGCGCGACCCGTCCGCGGAGCTCGTCGATTACATGGAAAACGGCACAAAAGCCGCGTGCAGCTGCGGCGAGTGTTCCGACTGCGCCAGCAAGGCGCCGCAAGCCGGGCCCGAATTCGAGGTGGGCGGATGTTCAACGGGCACATGCGGGCTCGCAGCGCGTACGCGAGGCGTCCAACAAGTCCAGGTCCCGCAGTTTTCAAGCGACCCAGCAAGCCCGTACGGAGGGAACTGTCTCGGATGATACCCGCGATCGCTATCGGCCTCGTCATCGGCGGCTTATGTGCGCGTACGCCTGCGCCGCGATCGCAACGTATGCGATACGGGCAACGCATGAACGACGCGCAGGGCAAGCCGAGTCCAACGCCCTACCCGTGGATGTCAACCAACGTCAACATCGCGATCAAAAGCGGCATGTCTAAAGGCATCACGGATCCGGAAGCGCTTGCCCTTTACGCCTGCAAGCACTCCTACCCTGTGACGCCCTGGGGAAGTCCGGCGACATGGAACCCCTTTGCCAAGCAGGGAACCCACGAGCGCGGCTGCTATCTCCGATGCCTTGCACGCGCGCGGGCTCTAATCGCGATCGACACTGACTACGCCGTCAACGGGCCAGATTCGGAGAACGAATAATGCCGACCGTACGCCAAACAAGCGCCGTATTTGACGGTACAGCAGGGCAGGGCCAGCTCCAGACCGAGCCCTATCTACCGCCCGACACGGAAGCTTACCGGGTCGTTTCGTTTCGGATCTCGCTGCACCTTGATCAGATCGCAGCGGCTGACATCCCGTCATCCATTACGTTTCGCAACACAACGACGCTAGCAACTGAAACGCTTTTGTTTGCGCCTACAATCGCAACGGGCGACTTGATCGCGTGGGATTATCCCTGTGATCTAATCAGCCCGCGCGAAACTGAAATCATTGTCACGGTCAACAATGGCGCCGCGCTACCTGCCAGCGCTTTGCTGCTTTGGGATTTCCAGATTACGGCGCCCACGCGAGGGGGAACAAATGGATAATAAGCTAATCATCGGTCTGGCTGTGCTTGCTGGCGCTGCGCTCATACTGTCAAACAAAAAAAAGTCGGACGAAAGCCAAGACGAAGAAATCATCACCGCTAAGCTCTATTTAGACGACGTGGAGGGTTTCGGCGATGCCTGAGATCAAGCCAACGACGGTCGCGATTGCAGCCGTGGCTGCCTATTTCCTGCTTCGTCCAAAGGACGCGACCGCTGGCGTAAGCAGTTCCAGCATTAAGAGAACGCCCAAGCCAGACAATTGTCCAGATGGTTACCGATTGGGGGATTTCGGAGTCTGCATTCCTGATAACCAGGAGTGCCCGCCCGGCTTCCAGCTTACTGGAGCCGGATCTTGCGTGCCTACCCCAGGTGGCGACTTCGGTACATCTGGTGGCGGCGCGTCGAAGTACGCCATTCAAGGTTTTGCGGGCGACGGTACAGACGATCCAGACATGGGGCCGGGTGGGTTTGCGCAGCTTCCAGGTGACCCAGCGCAGCCGTTGCCGCCGAACGTAGACTATGAAATGCTGATGGATTCTCTGGTTCGTGAATACCCTGAGCCAGGCTCATTCTATCGAGTCGAACAGGGCGACACGCTAAACAGCATTGCAAAGCAGGCGCTAGGATCTGCCGCGGCATTGCAAGCGCAAGCCATGGGAGCCACGCAGCCGCAAGCGCAAGCGCTCGCAGTCGAGGCCGCTAACCGTACAGCTTGGCGAAACGGATACAAAAACGCGATCGGGTGTTCGCCCTGGAACGATATGGTTTACGGGACCTGGGGATTTACGAGCGCTTACAAAAACCCTGAAAGCGGCCGCGCTATTCGGCTGCGCCCTAAACAGGCAGATCAAGCGGCTCGCATGGCGCAAGGCATGGCGCCTATCCGCAACGAAAGGTGGGGTAAACCCAGCCACGCAGGCAACACAAACCTAAACCCGATCAAGAATAACGATCCCGCCTTTTCTGAGTACGAGCTTCTGTGGCTCCCTGGGATCGATCTTGCCACCGTTGTCGTTAACGGAGCAAACGGGCTAGAGCTTAACGCCGGCTGGTATCAGATCGGCGCCTATCCCATGTCAGACTGGACTCAGATCGTGCCTCCACCAGAAATCATGGCGCTAGGGTTCGAAGACCCGGACACACAGAGCAACCCCCCGCAAATTGTAGGATGTCCGCCTGACTATGGCGCCGAATATATGGGGTGACCATGACAAACCCAGGCGCCACCTATGAACACCTAGTGCGTTCCACAACTGGAGCGACACCGGCAAAGCCGTGCCCGGCGTTCTGTACCAGGCAGGATGCCAAGGACTGGCACGCAAGCTCCAACGCAGTCGCAGCCGCGGTGGAATACCAGATCGAGCAAATCGCAAACATTGCCCGAGATCGTGGGCAAGTCGTCGATCCGGGCCTGGATATCGAGGCCGAACAGTATTTCGCCGATCTTGACGCCAACGCAGTCCCACCCGAGCGCTCACTGCCTACGGATTTCAGGGCGACGATTGACCGATCAATCGGCTCGCTGCGACGTGCGACCGTGCTCCTAGAGCGCCTAGACGGCGCGGCCTTGCGTCTTGGTGTTCCTGCTCCCGTCATACCCGGATTTCCTCGCAAGGCGCCACGCAAGAGCCTGGAGCTTATTCCAACTGCAATCGGTGTCGTTGTTGTCGCAGCCGTGGGCGCCGCGGTTTACTACGCAATCCGCAAACCCGCGGAAGTCATGCCGGCTCTAGAAGCCGCGGAAGGTGCTGTATAAATGGAACCCACAACACTTGTTGCAATCGGCGTCGGTCTTTACTTTCTGCTGAAAGGCGGAAGCGAGAGGGACGACAACGACGATCCAATCATCAAGCCGGGAGATTGCCCCAAAGGCTACACCCGCAACGCGCAAGGGCAGTGTGTCGCCGATGGTTCGACCGTCAATTGTGCACCTGGACTTGTTCGAGGCTCGGACGGCAAGTGTAGGAAAAAGATCAAAGCCAAGCCGGGCGACAAGGTAGACCCGAGCGATATCAGCGACACAAAGCCGGACGTCATTGCGTCGGATGACGCATGGATCGCTCCAGGGTGTAAGTCGCTGTTTTACGGGCCCAAATTTTTCCGGCAGACGATGGTGCCTGCCGTGCTTGAATATGTGGACGCTGGCTATGGGTTTAAGCCGGAGTATTACGTGGAAGGCGAGCCGCTCGACATGGGCGCGCTGGCAAGTACGGGGAGCGTCGCGGTAATCGCTGGCATGCTGGGGACCTATCGGCCGGACTGCGCGGAAATCCTGGAAGCATGGAACGCGGATAACGTGCCCACGCAATCCCAGGTTAACGACTTTGCGACCAAGATCAGCGCAGCAAAGCAGGCATGGTTAGACAGCTTTGGAGGCGATGCACCCAACGGAGATCCGGCGCTTGAATCGGCTTACAACGCATTGCAGAAGCAGGACCCGTACATCGCCTACGCCAAAGCAACAACGGAATTCTTGGCAAGCATTCCCGGAGCAACAAAATCCTTAAGCGAGATTGCAACCGCGATGCGAGAGGTTATGGCAAGCCGCGGATATCAAAACCTTGCCGAAGAGCTTGGGTTTGACTGGACTTTTAGCGCGTCTGAGTATCCCGCCCGCTTTAAGCCGAAAGCCGAGGATTTCGCGTGAGACTGATCGCCGTCGTTGCCATGGCGGCAGGTGCCGCCCTGGTGTTCGCGGGTTCAAGCTCGGGAGACGATCCGCGCCCTATCGTCGATCCGTCTCTTGAAAACGCGGACGGCTACGAACTAATCGTCGAATACTCCGAGCGCGCTTCATTGCCAGACGATTGGCGCGATTTCCTTTTGGCGAAAGCTTGGATTGAAAGCCGCGGGAACCCGCTTAAGGGCAGAGGTACAAGCGAAGGCGCGCCAAGTAACGCCGATATCGTCCAAAGTGCCAGTGAAGCGAAAGCCGCGGCGCAGGCGTATGATCGACAAGTTAAGAGGGGTGCAATTAGCGGTTCGCCCTGGGGACGAAAATCCTGGAGTTTCGGATCGGGCGGACTCTGGGCACTCCTGCCAGCCAACGCCGTTGCGGTTGCCTATCGCGGCACGGAGCTCCAGGGCGTCGCGGAAGCTTATGACCCATGGTCAGTATTTGACCCCAAACGGGCTATTGCGTTGGCTATTGCCTATAATTTAGGTCTGTCCAGGTGGCAGCGTTTCAAGAAGAATCCGACCTGGGAGAATCTCCACGCGGGCTGGCGCTTACCCGGAAACATGGGCGACCCAGGAAGCGTCGGTTATCAAAAAAGCGCCGCAAACTTTCGCGAGGCGCTCGCGGCAATGGGAATCCCCGCAAGCTTCGCAAACAAGCGCGTAAGCTTCGAGAACGTGCCGAGCGCGGTGCAAGTCTATCTAGCCCTGAACGGAGCGGGATCGGTATGAGCGGGTGTTCACCTTGTGGTCCGACGATAGCAGGCCAGCCAGGCGGTGGCGGGATGGGCCCACCCGGCCCACCGGGCCCACCCGGTCCAAGTGGCGGGTGCGCGAACACTGTCATCGTAGAAGCGGCCGATCCGTTTGCGACTTTACCCGCGCCGGTAGCAGGCGAAATCAACCTACTCCCTGACACGCTTTACAAGTTCTGTGGCGCAGTCAATGTCGCAGCGAACACGCTAGTGCTTCCGCCTTCAAGCGTCGCAGCGGGCGACGATCCATTAGTCGATAGCGTGCGCGGCTCGTCCGGCATAACCATTCAGTGCTCTGGCGGCACGATCAAAGATCTGGCTATCGTGCAGACAGACACAGGCGGCTCTGCGGTGCGCGTGCTCGGAACCTGGCAGGACTGCGTGTTATGGAATCTGTCTACCGCGTGTCCGGGCGGGGAAGGTGTCCTTATCACGGGATCCGGCGTGTTCCTTTCCATCGCGCGGATCTTGGATAGAGCATCGAGCTACGGAATCCGATTTGGAAACGCTGGCAACTTAGCGACGGTAATCGCCTGTAACATCGACAACCAGGTCTATGCTCCCGATCGACTGCTTCCGGGCATCGGCGCGAGCCTAAGCATCGGAAGCCGGATCCAGAACCTTGCGCTTACGGAATCTGCCATTTCGATTGGGCCCGTCGCTGGCATCGGTTACGAACTTTTGGGCGCTGTCACAACACTTCGCGTGGCTAGCTGCGCCTTTGAGGGAAGCGGCACGCCGTCCATCGTTGCGCAGCCTGGAGCGCTACCGCCTGGGACTACGGGGAGCGCTGTACAGGGCGAGGCAGTTGGTTGCGTCGGCTTCACAAACTCGCAGCAACGCGGGACGGCACTGGTTGCAAATGCCTTAACCGTAATCCCAGCTCCGGGCGTGTTCGTCCCGGTAGGCGGCGCCGCAACACCGCTTTTTGTGCTGTCACCCTCGGCGGTCCGTGTGTCCTTACAGCCGACCGTGGGCGCACAAACTGACAACCAGTTCTTGCAGTTCGACCGGATCGCGCCCTATTCGGCAGATATTCAGGTTTCGTTGAGTGTTCAAGTTGCGGCGGGATTTGCTTTCACCCCAAGGGTGATCGTCTCGCGCTTGCTAATCAACGGCGCCCCGAGCGGTGCCTTTGCCGCCACAACGCCGGACTTTTCGACAGCCGCGCCGGTCTCTTTGTCGTACGGCGTAGGGGCCACCCTGCAAGGTGGGGACACGGTGCAACTGGAGATTGCAAACGTGACAGACGCGAGCAATTTGGACGTTGTCGCAGCGGGGATCACGATCACATGAAATCGGATGACACAATTCTGATGGCGTTGGGACTTGGCATGCTTGCGGCTGGCGTTGCGGCGTTTGCCAAGCCGAAGAAGGACGACGACGACGATCCGGTAATTAAGCCGGGGGATTGCCCTAAAGGCTACACCCGCAACGCTCAGGGACGGTGTGTGGCTAGCATTCAACCGTGGAGCGACCTAAAGCCAGGATCGTCGGGCGAGACCGTCAAGGCATGGCAAAAACTGCTGTGCGGATACTTCGAGATCGACTGGGGAAAATACACCTTAGACGCGCAAGGAGCCCCAACACTGCGCGGATCATGGGGCGACGTAGACTTTGAGCCGAAACCGATCGACTGGGCTGATGGCAAGTTCGGAACGTTAGCAGGTCAAATCACAGCCGCGTTTCAGCGAGCGGCAAACGACGCGATCCCCATGCCTGTCAAACTCCGGACGGATGGCATCGTCGATCGAAATACTTACGTCGCAATGTACGCCTATTTTGAGAACGAATACGACCCCCGCGGACGGCGTTGGGTTGACGTTGCGGCGAGCGACAATAGCTGCGGAGATCCGCTAGGCATCCAGCCAAACGACATAAACGAAAAGATGGCAAAGAAAAAAGGCATCTTCTCGCCTGACTTCCTAAAGGGGTTTGGATGACTGAAAGCGACATCACACAAGCATTGCTTGCGAGCGGTCCCGCTGGCGTAGCTCTGGCATTTCTTGGCGTCATTATTCGTGGGTGGATTCAGCGGCTTGAATCCACCGTTGATAAAATGGCGGGTAAGTTTGACGCCCTGAAAGACTCGGTACAGCGTCGCGAAGTCGAAATCGCGAAAGAGCTAACTGAGCTCCAGGGCGCGATCAAGCGGCACAGTCGAGACATCAACCACCTGAGCGCCTATCTTAACCAGATCGCGCAAGGCGGAAATTTCACCGGTAAGCCGCTCGCGCCGATTCCCGCGCGAGAGAAAGAAGGCAACGCATGATCGGGCAGATCGAAACGCAGGACGAGACCAAGCCGGAAAAGGTGGAAGTCATGCACCCAATCGTGACCGGCTTCTATGCCGCGGTGGGCGGTGCCATCTTTGCGGCTGCGTACGCCTTCATCCGTGCCCAGTTTGTCGAAGAAAGGCGCCGCTGACATGGAGTACGCGCTCAGCCAGACCGACGTGGAAGCGCTGGAGCTCGCACTGGCTAGGCCAGACACGGGCCCGGATCCGTTCGTATCGGCCGTGCAAAAGTGGTTCAAGCCCCGGCTCACGCCCGCTGCGATTGCGCTTTTGATCGCCTATACAGATCGCGGCCTGGATGACGCGTACCAGTCCGCGATCCGGCTATCTAGCAAAGACTGGGCTCTCTTAGGACTCAGCAAGGACACGATCGGCGACATCGAGCGCGCGCGCGATCAACTCGAACAGATCAAGGACGAGAACCAAGGCTTCTTGGAGCAGATGCCGAACACCCTCACGCCCACCCAGCGCTGGGTCGATCTTGTCGCCGTTCCGCTCGTTTATGGCGGTTATATGGGCGAAGGCAAGACCATCCCACTATTTGCGCAGGCGCGGATCTTGGATTCCGCAAACAAGGCGGGCATCGCAGCGCTCGATTACGCGTGGGAACAGTTTAAGCAAGACGTGGCGGAGGACGTCAAGGACACGTTTAAGTTTGGCGCAGGGCTTGGCGCAGTCGCAGCGCTAGGATTCGGTGCCTATTTCGTCGCGCGCGCGCAGGGATGGATCCGCTGATATGGCTGCCATCATCCTGCTGGCGCCAGCGACAGGATGGGGTCGCATGGTTGATCGCGTGTCCGGAGCCATGGGCTGGTCGCATGTCGTCTTGGATGCTGGCGAGGAAGATGACGATGGGACCGCCTTATGGTGGGACTGCACCCCCGCTAAAGGTATTCACCGCGTCCGAGCAACTCACACGCGCTACGCAAAACGGGAAAGCGCCCGGATCGAACTTCAGCCCGCGGACAGTATTTTCGTGTGGCGCTGCGCGACCGTATGCGAAAACAGGCGATACGGCACCAGAGATAGCTGCGCAAGCTGGATTATCCGCTGCCTGCCACCATACCTCGAAGTATTCGCCGAAACCGTTGCGGACCGTTACAAACTGCCGCTAAGCCCTAACGTGCTCGCGATCGCGTTTGGCGTGTCGCAGCCTGGAGATACCGTATTTTTGGGGAGGGATCCGTCGTGAACATCATAGAAGAGATCGAACTCAGCTTGCCTGCGGAGTCTACGATCCCAAATTCTGGTGTCGCTGGCATTGCAGATCGGATTAGCGGCCAGCTTGCAATCTGGGCAGGGAAGAAAGAATCTGACCCATCGATGTTCGAAACGCTTAAAGCGTACTGGGATAACGTGAATTTCGGATGGAACGGAGATCCGAACATCCCGTGGTCGGCTGCTTTTGTTTCGTACGTTCTTGGCGGTGACTTTCCTGGTTCTGCAGCGCACCGGAAATACGTGGAAAAGGTGATCGCAACCGATGGACCATGGACGGCCCATTCAATTCCAAAAAACGCTGACAAGATCCAACTTAACCCAGGTGACGTCCTGGTAAAGCCCCGCAGCGGCAACCGCTACAATTCGCATGGCGCGGTTGTCTATAGCGTGCAAAACGGCGTCGCAAGTTTGGTGGGCGGCAATGTTTCCAATACTGCCAAGATCGAAGACAAGATCGCGGTGGACTCCCAGGGAAGGCCTGTCGAAAGCATGGCCCCATGGCTAATCGTCTTAAAGCGCGAGCAAAAAAAAAGCCTAACCGGAAGCGCTGGCTTTGCAGTGCCGTTCGCCGTGCTCGCGCTCGGATCCCTTTACCTTATCGCTAGGAACGCGTGAACCATGCGTGGGGAAGGGTTTACCCGCTGGTTTAACGAGTCCGCCACGGACTATGGCTGGGTCTACCCGTCCCTGTCCGACGTTCAATCGCCGATCCCGCCCGCGAAATACACGATTTCTGCGGAAGCATGGCTAGCGCAGGCTCGAAGCCAGATCCGGGGCGACGGTGCAAAAGCAGTCCAGACCGACATTGCGGCCATGTATGCCATGGTCGGAACCCATTTCGGCATGCCTCGCGGACGATGGACCGATGGCGCGCGCATGCTCTGGGAGAGCAGCAGCGCCACGCTCGGATCTAGCTGGGTCGGAAGCGTAGGCGATAACCAAGCGCAATTTAACGAGGCCGTGCGCGCCTGGTTGTCTTCCTTGCAGGACAGCGGATTAGGCCGCGCAAGTGTTCAATGGATCCAAAACTCGCAAGCCGTCCAGGATGCGCTTTCCTCCGTGGGCGACGCAGCCAGCAACGTTCCGTGGGTTAACATCGTCGTCGCGGTGGTTCGCGTCCTGAAGTATGCCTATATCGCTTATTATGGCAATTGGGATCGCCGAAACGGGCTTCAGGATTACGGAACCGATTTCGAAGGTTTACCGTGGGTGAAAAACAAAATTGCGGCGTATGAATTTTTGGAGACCGGCGCGAGCCTTGACGTTGCAGCAGGCAAAAAGGTTATCAGCGCGATCAACGAAATGGATCTAACGGACGTGTTTAGTCCGATGCTAACCGAGTGCTCGGCGGAGTTGCGGGATGGGAGATCGGGCCCCAACGAACCTTGGCGCCCTGGATGGTCGGTTGGCATGGTTGAAGCCGATCCGGACGATTTCGAGGCAGATCCGCGGCTTGGTTGTGTGCCTGGGACGGGAGCGGTGGCAAGGCGCTACGATGCGAGCGCGCCGGTGTTCGTCCCTGATCACTATGCCCCCGCGGATGAAAAAATTTGCGCGCCATATTGGAGCGCCGGGATCAAATGGGCCAGTACCGGATCGTACCTTCCCACGCTCGCCAGCATGTGCGCCACGCTATGGCAGGCGCTAAACGCCGATTCTGCTTTGATGGCTGGCGTTGATACAACCCAGGCGATCAATCGCTGGCGCTTGGCCTGCCATCATCTGGCGCGTGAAATTTTGAACCCAATCGCCTGGTATGGAAATCCGCTGTCATCGGCGTATGGGTCGATTCTGTGGGCGAATTTCGAGGGTTCAACCCAGCGCTGCGATTTCACGTTAACACTTGAAAACTTGTGGAATAAAGCAGCCGCGGATCTCGGCTGGCCCATGCTTCGAGACATCGCATGGCAAACGCGAAAAACCGTGGTTCCAAATCGGCCTGAAACGTCTCGCAGCCAGATTGAAGGCCGCAAAGGGTCGGCTTTTCTCGCGCAGTGGGCCTATCAGGCGGTCGATAGTGGGGCGCTCGGAAGGCAAAATTACCAGCCTGCCGAGGACGGGTGGGCGACCAGCCAGCTGGCAAACATTGTCGGCCTTCAATGCGCTCCAGTGCTCGCCTTGGACGCCCTGCGAGATCGCCAGCGAGCCAGGCTATTTGGGGATGGCCAGGCGCCTGTCTTGCTCCCGTATACGACCCCAGCAAATCCGGCCGGACCGCGGGGACAAGCGCGTGTGGATGCCCTGCGCGACCTTCTACAGCGCCCCGAAATCTGCGAGGTGGACCCAGACGACGTGGCCGCGCGAAATATGGGCGGATTTTTGGACGCAGAGCAGTTAAGGGATGCCATCGTGATCGCGCAATCAAACGCGCGTTGCCGGCTTTCGGGGGGAAAATACGCAATCAAAACGCTTACTTACCAGCCGCCTCCGCCGCTAAAGATGGCAGAGTTGGCGATTCCGGGGGCAAGCCCCAGCGCTTCGCCTGGAGCCGCTCTCGCCGCGCTGGCAGGCGTCGGGGGCCTGCTCTGGATGCTTCGCCGTTAAACGCGAAAGCCCGCGCGAGGCGGGCTAGCAGGCGACGTTAGCGGGCGGGGTTAGGCGCTAATCGGCGCCCATCGGTTTTTTTCAGCATCCCACTCGACATCGATCCGGGAATGGTAACAGGCGGGATTCCGCAATAGTCCATGCCTGGCTCTCCACTCATGGGATCCGTCTATCCACGCCTGCCAATCTTCGGACTCGACAAGAAAGCTCAGGCAGCGGTTAAAACAGTCCAGAAGACCCGTGATCAATACGCGACCGCATAAAGTCGAAACTCCTGTGACGCCGTGAGCCGTTTTCGGCTCCCCATTCGCGCGGGTCCACTCGGAGCCATCGGGGTCGGTCATCATGCGGTTGTACTGAGTCGAGTTAGCCGTGTTTTGCATAATCATTCGACGTTAGCGGGCGGTGGTTATTCAGCGACAACAGCCCAGCATTCGTACTCTTCCGACCATTCGACTTCGGAGCCCCATTGCGACCAATCGTCGAAAAATCGGCGCCGCAACGGGTTAGGATCGTTGTCTTCGTCGCTGAAATCGTGATCTCGCCATATTTCCCACTGCTCTTCGTCAAGAAGAATGAAGTCAGAGCTATGCTCCACAAGATAGTCGCCCTTGTTTGTGCGCTTGGCATCGATCCCGCGGTGAGTCTCTGGGTGGCCGACCGTCACGAAAGTGTTATCTGCGAGCGCATGGCGTGCCCAGTGGGCCCGCAGCAGCGTCTCTTCGCAGTGTGAGTCTTGCTCGATCCACGAAATCACTTGGCTCATTGCACCTTGATCGCCGTTTTGCGCGTCGTCAATGACGCTTTGATCGTGGCCAGGAGACGATCGAGCGCTCCTATCTAATAGATCTGCGACGATATAGGGCACGCCGCGATCGTTGCGGGCGAGGCTCCAGTGGTTAGCCGTGTTTTCCATGTTCCTCCGACGGTAGCGGGTGGAGGTTATTCGGAAAAGCCTAAAGTCTCTTTGCGCGTTGCCGATGCTTTAGAAGGGCTTTAGTTGATGTTTAGCCTTGCAGGTGGACATAACTTGTCTTATGTATACTATGGTATGGCACGACAAAAAGTGGAAGGATAAACGGCCACTTGGCGCCATAAGGAAAACTTCAGGCACGGAGTTACCCTCAAAGGACGAATTCATGCCCGTGGTTATCGACACGTATAAGACCCGCTCTATAGCCTCACGTCGCCCAGAGGCGCCCTATAACGAGATCATTCAGGCTTGGTATGCGCCAATGAGCGCGGACACCCGCGCGGCCTACTCGAAGGACCTGGAGCTATGGGCGCGTAGTATGAAGGCGTCCCTGGAAAAGCTTGCGGCGCTCTGCATCGAGAGTCCCCAGGACGCTTACAAAACGGCGATCCTCAGGCGGGCGGGGGAGATATCCCAGGATCAAAAGCTCGCCACCTCGACTCGCCTGCGCAAGCTCGCGTCGTTGCGATCGTGGGTCGATCATATGGCGGATTACCGCGCGGACTCGTACATTCCCAAGATCAAGCGGCCCAAATTCCGGGCCGGCTTCAAGGCGAAAGTCCAGGTTCGAGGCGAGTATGTGACGCGGGACCTGGAACGAGTCATCGGTGAGCTCCAATCCCTTGACACCGCGAAAGCCCGCCGCGACTTGGCGATGGTGCTTTTGATGTTTGATAGCGGCTTGCGCGTCGGATCGGTCGTCTCGCTGCGCTTATCTGACATCAAGGCGGACTCAGTGTCGGTTAAGATGAAAATGCGTGGCGGAGCCCGGGAATCCCGGCCTATCAGCGACAGGGCCCGCGCGGCCCTGCAACGCTGGATCGAAGTTAGGGGCGACGGCGGCACTTGGGTCTTTATCCCCATGAAAGGAAAACGCTCGGAATTTCCGCAACTTACGACCCGCGGCGCCTGGAAGGTGATCAACCAGCTAGGGCTGGATCACCCGCACAAATTGCGCCATGCCGCTGCGACGAAGCTTGCGGACGAAACGGGCGACGTCTTCCTCGTGAGAGACTTCCTGGGGCATAGCGACGTTTCGACCAGTTCTGGCTATGTAGATCGCAGTGAGGAAAACGCGCGGCGCGGTACGGATATCCTGAGCCGCAAAAAACGCCGCTAAATCATCGACTTGCCAAGATGACGAAAACCGCGCATGGTTAAAGGGCCATGTTACGCCATGTGCAATCTACCAACGCGCGGGTTCGGACCTGGAGCGGATCCGGGGGGATATGCGTTCTGGAGCAGCCCGAACCCGCGCGGCTGGTCCTATTATCCGCGGATCTGTTTGCGGAGCTCGAACCGTTGCCGGGTGGTTACCGGGTCCTGTGGGCCTCCGATCGCCGCTTGCTCGCCTGCGACGTCCTGGATGAACGCGCGCTAGACGCTGCTGGGCGTGCGCTGGTGCGTTAAATCCCTGCCTTGCCCTCGCCCTGCCCAGCCCGGCCCTGCCCGGCCCGGCCGCACCGCGCCATGCCGTGAAAACTTGGAAATTGAAACCTTGCCTTGTCGTTGCCTTGCCCTGCCACGCCTCGCCCTGCCTAGCCCAGCCCAGCCAGGGAAAACTTGAAACCTTGCCTTGTCGTTGCCTTGCCCAGCCGGGCCTGGCCTTGCCTCGCCTGGCTTCGCCACGCCGCGCCGCGCCATGCCGCGAAAACTTGGAAATTGAAACCCTGCCTTGCCCTTGCCCTGCCACGCACTGCCAGGCCTTGCCGCGCCACGCCGCGCTGCGCTGTGCCTCGCCAAGCCAGGAAAACTTGAAAATTGAAACCTCGCCTTGTCCTTGCCGTGCCGAGCCAAGCCCTGCCCTTCCGGGCCATGCCCTGCCTTGCCTAGCCGGGCCCTGAAAACTTGAAAATTGAAACCTCGCCTTGTCCTTGCCATGCCGAGCCCAGCCCTGCCCGACCCAGCCCTGCCCTGAAAACTATTCAGCCGCGATCGGCTCGTCATCGGATAGAGCGGCCCATTCCTTGATCAGGAACACGCCAAAGGGCCCTCCTTTTTCCGGCCTAAAATCGCCGATCCCGATCCGCTCTCCGCCTTCCGTTAGAAGCTGCTGGATTACGTCCTCGTCTAGAACGTCCGAGTTGATCACCAGCGAAAACTTGGCGACCCAATCGTAGTGAATCGGCCGGTGACGCATGATCCGGCCTTTTGTCGCGGGGATCGTGACGGGCCTGGAGTCTACTTCGAAATCAGTCTTACGGGTCACGCCGTCAAGTTCGTAGAGCTCGATCACGTCGTCTGCCAGGCGGACGCCAGCCGGCACGATGTATTTGAGCGACTTCCACGAACCGCGCTGTTTATGTGCTCCGCCTGCCTCGCGCAGCAACCGAGCAATAGACGCGGAAGGATGATAGAGGTGTCCATCCCGATCCCGGTAACAGACCTTTTCGGCTTCCTCGCGCGGGTTGTCTTCTTTGATCTGGACCGCTCGCGTTTTCTTGGTGCTCGCCGCTTGGGCTTCCGCGCCGAAACGATGCTGCAGGAGTGCTGTAGTGCCTTGAATTTTGACGTGTACTGTTTTCATGTGCCTGTCTACTTTCGTTTTTTATGCCTTGCGCTGCCGTGGCTTGCCTTGCGTTGCACCGCATCGGCCAGCCTGGAAACTTTGTAAAGCGTGTGACCGCCGCCCGGAAGACAATTCCAGATTTGGTGTTCACGATCTGTAATCACGTGCCACTGTTCGACATAGCCCGATTGTGCGCCACTCGATCGAGCGCGATCGGGGCTAGCAGACGGGAAATTCGATACAAGCCTCAGCGGCGGTCGCAGTGACCGCAGGTGGGCCAACAGTCCAGCCCTGCGCCGCGCCCGTTCTCTCGCCTTGACGCGTTCGGGCGCTCTGGCCTCAAAACGCGCCTGCTCTTTCTGATGTATGTGACAGAACACAGGGCCTTTGCTTGACTGCGTAACTTTCAAATCTGAGGGGTGCCGCGGGTCAAAGTGTTTCGCGTTCACTTCGAACCATGGGATCCCTGCCGCGTTTAGCTCGTCTCGCTTTTCCCTCGAAACTGGATGACTAGCGCACACTTCGATAACCGAAGTGACCTGGCCTTTGAACAAGGTGACGGCATCGCCGATCCTGTTCGTGCCGGGGATCTTGCGCTCGATCTTGGCGTCGTCGAACTCCACCGGGAAATCGATGACTGGCCTGACTCCATTAGCGCAGATCCTAAGCGAGCAGACAAAAGTCAGGCGTACGTTAGGCCACCTTGGATCAGATTCTCTGCCGCATGCAAGGCGTTTAGCGTAAAGCTTTAGAGCTAACGCGATCTGACCTTTCATAAGCGCGTGTTTCTCTGTTTCTCCTGCGCTATCCCACTCCGTCTGCCGCTTATCTTCTAATTCCTTAGACTCCAGGCACGATTGGTTAGGGTGATGCCTAAAGTGAGGGGAGATTGATCTAACGCATATAGGACCCCCGTCCGCATCTATCTCTGCCCCTATCTTAGTCTCTTTCGGTACAACAGGTGTCATAAGGCCTTCGCAAAAGGGGCACGTGTACTCCTGGTGTCTCAACGCATCGCACGCGTGAGTGAGACGATCGTTAGGGTCGCACGCGTATGGGAACGCTACGCCCCATGTTTCCGGCCTTATGACTTGGATCCTCTTCACGGCCAACCCCATTTAAACAGCGGGTGCGGCGACTTGTATCGGGGGTGCACCCCGATCGGTATCACGGTCTCTAGGTAGCGTTTCGACAACCTGCAGTTCTGCGCGCGCCACCTAAGCAAGCGAAGCCGGATTTCAGCGGCTACGAAGGGCGAGCGGTTCATGTAAAAAACGGCTTTCCATCGTTTAGGACCATTTCGCCAAGAAGAGTGAGCGTGACCCGGTATCGTTCGCCGTGCTCGCGCAGGTCAGCTAGCCCTAAGTTTTCCGCGGTCCGCCATCTAAGCTCGCTTTTAGTCTTTAATCCGGTCTTGCTCTTATCTAGCCAGATCGGCTTTCCGTTAGCGTTCTTAACGGCCCTGCGCAGGCGATCAAAAGTGCTTAGCGCCATCTTCCCGACGCCTGGGATCTCGACAACAAGGTTCATTCCACCGGCTCAACTTTCGGCTTATGCCGCTCTGGGGCAGAGTCCCACCATTGTTGAACATGCGCCTGAGTGACGTCGGCAGAGCGCGCCACAAGGCTAGCTAACCGCCTATGGACGAGATCGGACCCCAGGACGCGGCGTCCCCAGGTCGATCCGTTCAATCGATCATAAAGCAGAGTCGCCAGCGCGGCGCCGCTACGTTTGAACGCATCTAGCGCGGGTGCGTGCTGTAACGCGGTGTGACTTGTCCCGTCCGCAAGCTGAAAGACGACGCGGCCGGCTTCAATCACGCAAACCGTATCAGCAATGGGGAACGGCTGGTCAGGCTCCAGGATAACGCCTGTCACATAACCATCTGGGTGA